>NZ_RIBS01000001.1 GCF_003719825.1 Montanilutibacter psychrotolerans
TGAAACGCACATGCGCCGATGGTAGTGTGGCTTAAGCCATGCAAGAGTAGGTCATCGCCAGGGGCTTTATTGAAAGGCAACCCCCACCTCGCAAGAGGTGGGGGTTTTGTCTTTTCCGGATACAACAACCCACTACGGCCGCCCTCGTGCGGCCGTTTGCGTGTCCGACGTCCCGAGCCGCCACTTGCCGCGGTGAGCGGCCGGAAACTGCGATCTGAAATGGCCATCCAACCGCAGACCCGCCGCATCGCAGCACCACGTTGCGACGGCAGAATGAACGGCCCGAAACTGGGCCGGTTGAATCGATCGTGCGCGCTACTACGAGAAACCCCGCGTAGCGGCGGTGCCGCGCTCGGCATCGTCCGGATACCGCCCGGCAGGAATCAGCACGAGCAAGGACGGCGACACAAACCACCGGTAATGCGATGCCGCCCGGAACGGGCGCGGCGCTGCAACAGCTATCGGGCCAGTCGCCCGCGGCAACCGAGTCAAACAAGAGACCACCACAACGGCAATGTTCGAATCTGCGGAACGGCCGAATCGTTGTGCGCTACTACAAGAAACTCCGGGTATCGGCGGTGCTGCGTTCGGCAATGTCCGGATACTCCCGGCGAGAATTGGCACCAGCAAGCCCGTCGCGTCCGTCTTCTGCGGTCTTGGGGCGTCCTTCTGCTTTTCGATCGCGAGCCTTCCACGGATACCACGGCGGTATGCGAGCTACAGCCATCGAGCCATTGCCTGGCAACCACCACGATCGGATGGCAGTGGGCCCGTTCTGGCTTGATCGTGTCCTCTACCACCGTTTGCGGTCGGCGCCGTGGGCTGCGAATGCGAACGGACAATCCGCCTCTCAAGCATGCCGCGTAGCAGCGTTGTCGCTGGAGGCGTTCTGGCTTGATGGGGCGCTCCCTGCAACCCGGGGAGTCCTGTGCGGATGACGCGCTGGGCGCTGGCCGTCAGACGATGAGCCCCTCGCCTGGTTGGTTGCATGCGCGGACGGGCAACGACGTGATGGGAGCCGCGGAAGCCTTCTTGCGGCGGGGTGAACTTCGTCGATCAGGTGCTCTTCTGTCCTGAAAGTAGCCCAGGCGACGAGCCTGTTGCTGGCGTCGGCTGCAGAGCGCGATCGGGCAGTTGAGAACGCGAGGGCGCGGGTTTCGGAAGTCCTGCGCACGGGGCGGAGGATGCCCCTCGCTAGTAGTAGCCGCACCCGCCGGGCGCTAGAAGCGGAGCCAACCGTGAACCCCGCGCTCTCGGAGCGATCGGTAGTCGCACGAGATCGAGGTAACCAGCCGCTGTCAGCAAAGGGACGAGTACTGCGCGGTCGACGCTCACGCGCGGCGCGCCGCGACACCGTTAGGCGTCAACCGCGACCAACAAGAAGACCACCGCGAACGGTGGTCTTGGCTGATGATTGGATTGCGTCGAGCGCGCTGTTGCGCGGGAAATCGCGCACTCCATGCCCGCCACCGCCGCGATACCGAAGGCGACAACCGCCATCAACAAAAAAGACCACCGCGAGCGGTGGTCTGCGTTGGTGCTTGAATTGCTTCGAGCGCCAGGTAGCGCGGGGAGTCAGAAGACTTGCGGAGGCTCGCCGCCCACGATCACCACGTCGGCGGCGCGGCGGGCGAAGAGGCCGACGCTCACGACGCCGGGGATCTGGTTCAACGCCGCTTCCAGTGCAACCGGGTCCGTGATGGCCAGACCGTGGATGTCCAGGATCGCGTTGCCGTTGTCGGTTACCACGCCGCGTTCGTCAGCGCCTTGGCGCCATACCGGTTGTGCGCCCGTCAGCGCGACGATCCGACGCGCCACCAGACTGCGAGCCATCGGGATCACTTCCACCGGCAGCGGGAATCGGCCCAGCACATCGACGCGTTTGGCCGGGTCGATGATGCAGATGAACTTCTCGCTCGCCTCGGCAATGATCTTCTCGCGCGTCAGCGCTGCGCCACCGCCCTTGATGAGGCACTTCTTCGGATCGCACTCGTCCGCACCGTCGACATACAGCGACAGCGGGCCGGTGCTGTTCAGGTCGAGAACCTCGATGCCGTGCGCGCGCAAGCGCTGCGTGCTCTGCTCGGAGCTCGAGACGGTGCCGCGGATGCGGTGCTGGATCCGGGCCAGCGCGTCGATGAAGTACGCGACAGTGGATCCGGTGCCGACGCCGACGATCATGCCGTCCTCGACGTAGTCGATGGCCTTTTCGCCGGCCAGGCGCTTTGCTTCGGACATGGTCGTGCTTACTCGAGAGAAAGAAGGTATTTCCATTGTGCGGCCGTCACCGGGAATACCGAGAGGCGATTGCCGCGGCGGACCAGGGCGAATTCCTCGCCGAGGCCTTCGGCGTGCTGCTTGATCTCGTCCAACGAAATGGTGCGGCCAAGCTTGCGATCGAAGGCGATGTCGACGAGCTGCCAGCGCGGCTCTTCGCGCGTGCTCTTGGGGTCGAAGTAGTCCGACTTCGGATCGAACTGGGTCTCGTCGGGGTAGGCCTTGCTGGCGACCTTCGCGATGCCGACGATTCCCGGGACCTGGCAGTTGGAGTGGTAGAACAACACGCCGTCGCCGACCTGCATGCCGTCGCGCATGAAGTTGCGCGCCTGGTAGTTGCGTACACCGTTCCATGGTTCGACGCCGACCCTGCGCAGGTCATCGATCGAGAAGGCGTCCGGTTCGGATTTCATCAGCCAATAACGGCGGCGTGCGGTCATGCGTCAGCCATGCGGAAGTCGAACGTCTGGGATTCGGTGCATGCGGCGTCGAGCGTGACGTCCCAGTGGGCGGGCTCGATCTCGTCGACCTGCTGCGTCGAGAACGCGGCGCCAACCAGCCACGGCGGCGCAGGGGCTTCGTGGCGGAACGCGAAGCCGCGATCGTACCAGCCGCCCCCCATGCCGAGCCGGCGTCCGCGGCTGTCGAAGCCGGTCAGCGGCATCACCACCATCGCCATCTGGGCGGGGTCAAGCAACGAGGTGGGCGAGAGGTCGGGCTCGGGGATGCCGTAGCGATTGGTCACCAAGGCATCGCCAGGACGCCACGGAGCAAAACGCAACGTGTCCCCGTCGAGCACGGGCAGGCAATAGACGCAGTCGCTGGGCAACTTGAGCTGCCAGCTGTGCAGCGCGATCTCGCCATCCATGGCCCAGTAGCCTGCGACATACCCAGCAGACGGTGCGAACGGAAGGGCAAGCAGGCGCGCCGCCAATGCGTCGGCGGCAGCAATTCGAATGCTGGCAGGGAGCGCGCGACGGCGATCACGCAACTCGCGGCGTAGCGCCGCTCGGTCAACACGCATGCGGCGCGATCCATGGTGAGGAGGTGTTTCGCGCGGAGTCGGCGACAAGCGTGCGACAGCACGCGCGCCGATCAGCCGTGGCGACAAAAAAATATCCTCCGCCGTGGCGATGCGCGCGAAACGACCTTGAACCGGGGGTTCAAGTGGGGGCGCTTGGCGGCCGTCGGGCTTCCCGCTACAAGGCGGACCTGCACTCCGGGCTGTCGTTGCACCCCCGCGGTCGCAATTAAGGGACAAGGCGAATGTTTGCGCACGCCGTCGTCCACAGCAGAGGACGAGCGAAGTATAGCGTCCACTCCGTCAGACGAGAATCCGTTTGTCGGCATGACGCGCAAACGGTTGGCTTGCGCATTGCATACGTCGCGTTCGTCCATCCGTACAAGATCCGATCGGTGCGGCGATGCAGCCTGGAAACGTCGAGTCCGTCACGCATGTCGTCGCATGCGCTCACCGCAACACCGTAACGCCGCTGGATGAGCGTCGTCGTTCGCCGCGCTACGCATGACGCGTTGCGCGCGCGTCACTGGCTTAGCGAGGCGGCGTCTCGAACAGGCTGTCCAGGCGCCGATGCAGGTCGCCGAGCGTGCGGGACAGTTCGCGATCTCGCTGGGTTGCGTCGTCGCGCAACAGTTGCAGTTCGTGTGCGAAGTTGAGCGCTGCCAGAACGGCGACGCGATCCAGGGCCGCCATGCGGTTGTCGCCGCGGATCTCGCGCATCTTGCTGTCGAGCAGCTTCGCGGCCGCCATCAGGCTGTCACGTTCGTCGGGTTCGCAGCCAACGGTGTACTCGCGATCGAGAAGGCGGATGCTGACCGGGGTACTGCTCACGTGTGCTGCTCCAGCGACTTGAGCCGCGCGATCATCGCCTCGACACGGGTGCGTGCCTGCTCGTTCTTGGCCAACAGCGCCGAGCGCTCGCCGGCGAGGTGCTCCTGCTGCTGGCGCAGGCTTCGGTTCTCTTCGCCGAGTCGGCGCATGCATTCGGCCAGCTCGTCAATGCGGGCGGTCAGCGATTGCAGCTGGGCGAGGAGGTCGGCACGGTCCATTCCGGCACGATAGGCAGGGCCATGAAGGCGGTCAAGCTGGAGGGCGGCGAACCGCGCCAGGGCGCACGTCCGAGGCCTCGCTCAGCCGGTGGGCGGGCGCCGCCGGTCATTCCGCCGCCGCCATCCGCGCCTGGATGAATTCCAGGCATTGCGCCGATTCCAGCGGACGGGCGAACCAGTAGCCCTGGATCTCGTCGCAGTCCTGATCACGCAGGAACATCATCTGCGCTTCGGTCTCCACCCCCTCGGCCACCACGGTCAGGCCGAGGGAATGCGCCATGGTGATGACGGTCGTGACGATGGCCGCATCGTCCGAGTCGCGGCCCAGGTCCGAGACAAACGCCTTGTCGATCTTGAGCGTGGTGATGGGCAAGCGCTTGAGGTAGGCCAACGACGAATACCCCGTGCCGAAATCGTCGATCGCCAGGCCGATGCCCAGCTGGCGGAAGGCCTGCAGCGATTCCGCTGTCTGCCCGGCGTTGGCCATGATCACGCTCTCGGTCAGCTCGATCTCGAACAGCCGTCCCGGCACACCGGTCTCGACCAGCGTGCGCGCCACCACCGCCGGCAACTCGCCGCGCAGCAATTGCAGCGCCGATACGTTGACCGCCATCGACAGGTTTTCCAGTCCCAGGCCGCGCCACCGCTGCAGCGTGCGGCAGGCTTCGCCCAGCACCCACTCGCCGATCTCGTGGATGAGCCCGGTCTCCTCCGCCAGCGGGATGAACCGCATCGGTGGGATCTCGCCGTGCTCCGGGCTGGACCATCGCAACAGGGCTTCGACGCCCGTCACCTGGCCGGTGGCCAGTGACATGCGCGGCTGGAACACCAGGCGCAGTTCATTGCGTTCGATCACCTTCCGCAGTGCCGCCGACATCGTCGCGCGGCGACGGATCTCGATGTCCATCGCTTCGGTGTAGCGCATGTACGTGCGGCGGCCCAATGCCTTGGCCTGATACATCGCAACGTCGGCGAACTTCAGCAGGTCGGTGGGTACCTGCGCATGGTCGGGGTACAGACTGATGCCGATCGACGGCGAGATCACCACGTCGTGGCGTTCGTCGAAGTCGAGCGGGGCGTCGAACGCCGCGATCAGGCTGCGCGCCATCGCCTCGGCATCGTCCGGGTTGTCGATGCTCTCCAGCACCACGGTGAACTCGTCGCCGCCGAGCCGCGCGACCGTGTGCTCCTGGCCCACCGTCTGCTGCAGGCGCGTGGCGGCCGCGCGCAGGATGCGATCGCCGGCCGCGTGGCCGAGCGAATCGTTGACGTCCTTGAAGTGGTCCAGGTCGAGGAACAGGACGGCGATGCGATGGTGGTGTCGACGCGCGCGCACGATCGCGCGCGACAGGCGCTCCGACAGCAGCGTGCGATTGGGCAGGCTGGTCAGCGTGTCGTAGTTGGCCAGGTAACGGAGCTCCTGCTCGGCGCGCTTCTGGTCGGTGATGTCGGTCACCACCGCCACGTACAGGCTGTGTTGGCCGGCGGCGTCGAGCACCGCGCTGCTCTGCAGCCAGCACAGGAACTCGCTGCCGTCCTTGCGCTGTTGCCAGATCTCGCCCGACCAGCGACCGCTGCGAAGCAGTTCTTCGCGCAGTTCGCGGTAGAAGCCGGGATCGTGTTGCTGGCTGTCGATCAGGGCCGTTGGCTTGCCGATCACCTCGGTATCGCGGTAGCCGGTCATGCGTGCGAACGCGGGATTGATCGACACGAACTGGAAGTCGCGATCGAACACCGCCACCGCTTCGGCCATGCTGCGCAGCACTTCGCTGGAGATGCGCCGCTCGCGTTCGGCGCTGCGGCTTGCGCTGATGTCGCGTGCGGTGCCGGCGACACGCAACACGCGTCCATCGCGGCCACGTTCGACCGCGCGGCCGCGCGCACGAATCCAGCTCCAGCCTCCGGCGCTGTTGCGTGCGCGATGCTCCGACAGGAACAGCGGCGTGTTGCCACGCAGGTGCTCGCGCAGTTGTTCGAGTACGTGGGGCAGGTCGTCGGGATGGACGTGGTGATCGCTGTCGAAATGGGTGTCCACGTCGATCTCGGGCGTATCGCCCTGGTGTTCGACGGCCCGCATGCGGTGCATCTCGCGTCGACCCAGGTCGTAGTCCCAGAACTGTTCACCCGACGCCCACAGGGCGAGCTTGAGGCGCTCCTCGCGTTCGCGGATCTGCTGGAAATAGCCCTGCTCGCGGCTGCGATGCAGGTGCCATCGCCAGCCCAGTGCAATCACCCCGCCGATACACGCCAGCACGAACAGCAGGATCGACAGCGGGTGTCGCCACAGCGGCGGCGCGACGCGCACCGGAACCTTGAGTTCCTGGTCGCTCCAACTGCCCTGGCGATTGCCGGCCTGCGCGCGGAACGTGTAACGGCCGGGCGGCAGGCGCGAGTAGGTAATGTCCGTGCGTCCGGCGTTGTCGATCCAGTTGCGATCGAATCCTTCCATCCGGTAGCGATAACGCACCTGGGTAGACGGCGCGTAGTCCAGTGCGCCGATGCGCAGACGCAACAGCGAAGCGCCCGCGGGTACCTCGATGCTGCTCGCCCTCCATTGCGTGCCTTCCGCGTCGGCATCGGGGTCGGCGTCGCTGGCCGCGTCGCCGGAGCGGGCGGCCAACAGGCGCAGCGGCGCGGCCGGGCGCGTGTCGTTGAGTTGCGCCGGATTGAACACGTTGAATCCGCGGACGCCGCCGAACACCAGGCGTCCGTCGCGCAGGCGGGCGACGGCACCGCCGTTGAACTCGAAGTCCTGCAGGCCATCGGCCATGCCGTAGTTGCTGGCCGTGCCGGTGCGCAGGTCGAACCGCGTGATGCCCGCGTCCGTGCCGAGCCAGAGCTGTCCGCGTCCGGACTGCGCGATCGAGTACACCATCGGGACAGGCCGCT
The DNA here is from genome assembly GCF_003719825.1 of Montanilutibacter psychrotolerans. Classification (GTDB taxonomy): domain Bacteria; phylum Pseudomonadota; class Gammaproteobacteria; order Xanthomonadales; family Xanthomonadaceae; genus Montanilutibacter; species Montanilutibacter psychrotolerans. The sequence continues at coordinate 7,237 of NZ_RIBS01000001.1, forward strand.
TGCCCAGTGCGTCGGCCAGCGGATGGCTGAAACCGATGCGGCCGTCGGCGCCCTCGACCACGCGGCTCAATCCCGCTTGACCGCCGATCCACACGGTGCCGTCCATGCCCAGGTGCAGGGCGCGGACGAGGTTGCCCGCCAGGCTCGTGGGGTCACCGGGGGCGTGGCGGAAATGGCGCAGGCGGCCGGTGGTCGGATCCAGCACGTCCAGTCCGTCGGCGGTGCCGAACCAGATCCGGCCACGGCGATCCTGGAGCAATGCGTGCACGTCGGGATGCGAGAGCTTGCGTGGGTCGCCGTCGCGATGGCTGTAACTGACCAGGCGCTTGCTGTCAGCCCGGTACGACAGCGCGCCCTGGCCCAGCGTGCCGATCCAGAGATTGCCCTGGCGGTCGACCATCAGGCTGCGCAGCATCGAGTTGCCGAACACGCCCAGCGGCACCTGGGTGGCGCGCCGTGTGGCCGGATCGAGCTGCAGCAGGCCATTGCTGGTGGCCAGCCACAGGCGGCCCTGGCCTGCGTCGGCGAGCGCCATGGTGCGTCGGAACTGCTTGCCGGGCTCTGGCACCAGCGGCAGGACCGCACTCCAGTCGTCGAAGCGGTCGGCGGTCAGGTCGTAGCGCAGCAGGCGGGCGTTGTCGGTGCTCAGCCACAACGCCTGCGAGTCCTGCGCGGGCAGGATCGAGCGGATGCTGTCGTCGGCCGCGGGGTTGTCGGTCCGGCCACTGGCGCCATCGAGCACGTAGCGAAAGCGCGTGCCGAGCGGATCGGTCACCGCCACGCCGCGGAACTGGCCACCGATCCACAGCATGCCGCCGCGATCGACCATCAGGCTGGTGACGGTGTTCTCGGGCAGCGTGTGCTCGATCATCTGCTGCTCGTCGACGGTCTGGGCCTTGCCAGTGCCGGGGTCGAAGCGACGCAACCCCCGGCCAAACACCGACAGCCACAGGCGGCCGTCGGGGGCCTGGGCGATGGCGCGGATCTCGGACTGATCGTAGAGGGAGGCGTTGGGCCCGGGCCAGGCGGCAATCTGCTTGCCGCTGGAGTCCAACCGGAACAGGCCATCGACTCGACCGATCCACAGCCGACCGGAGCGGTCGATCAGCAGGCTGCGGGTCGTCCACGGCGGCCCGACCAATGTCGGACGCTGGTTCTCGATCTTGTACAGGCCGGCGGCGCTGGCAAACCAGATCACGCCGGCGCGGTCCACCACCAACTGCTGCCATGGCGCATCGCGCAGGCGTGCGGAATCGAGCGCGAGCACGCTGCTGCGCGCACCGGTGGCCGGATCCAGCACCTCCAGCCCGGCCGCGGTGCCGATCCAGATGCGGCCGGCATGCGGCAGCAACGCCATCACCTGGTAGTGCGCGCGGCCGGCGGCCTGGCCCGTCGCGTACCGTCGGATTTGACCGTTGGTCAGGTCGAGGCGGGCGACGTACTGTGAATAGGTGCCGACCCACAGCGCGCGCCCGGATTCGACCGCGAGCGCGGTGATGTAGTTGTCCGGCAGGCTGTCGCTGGCGCGGGGATCGTGGCGGAATGCCAGGAAGCGCTGGCCGTCGTACCGTTGCAGGCCACCCTGGGTCCCGACCCAGATGAATCCCTGGCGGTCCTGGGTGATCGCGGTGACCGAGGTCTGGACCAGGCCGCGGTCGCGGCCGAGCTGCTCGAAATAGAAGTCGCGCGTGGTCGCATTCGCCACCGGTGCGAGAGCCAGCCCAAGCAGGGCTTGCCCACACAGCAGCAGGGCCAGGAGCCCGGCACGGCAAAAAGCGGAAAGGCGGTTCGAGCGCACGAGCACCGAGGGGCTAGCGTGTCAGGGGCCCAGTGTAGGCAGCCACCGCCAAGCGCGCCAATGCCGCGCGGGTTGGGTCGCTGTCACCGTTGCTACACTGCGATACCTCTCACACAACCATCACCGTGGCCACTACCGACCTGCCGTCCCTGTCTTCCGTCGATGCCGAGATCCGTCAGCTCGCGCTCGCCACCCCGCCCTCGGAGATGCACGGTGCGCTGTGCGGCTGGCTTGCCGGCGGCGGCGCCTCGGTACGCCAGTGGCCGGCACAGGTGCTGGTCGACGATGCCCTGGCCACGCCGGCCGAAGGCAGTGCGCTCGATCGGTTGCGCCTGGCCAGCGCCGCGCAACTGGCCGACCGCAGTTTCAACTTCGAGCTGCTGCTGCCCGACAGCGAAGCGTCACTGGCCGAGCGCAGCGGCGCGCTGTTCGACTGGTGCCGCGGGTTCCTGGGCGGGTTCGGACTTTCCGGTGGCGGGCGCGTGCAGTTGTCGGAAGAGGGCAACGAGGCGCTGGCCGACATCGCCAAGCTGGCCGCCGCGCGTCCCCAGGACGATGGCGACGAGGAAGACGAGGCCGCGCTGGTCGAGATCGAGGAATTCGTACGCGTCGCGGCGCTGCTGCTGCACGGCGATTGCGTGCTGGCCGCGCAGCACCGGCAGCGCCTGAACTGAACCACGCGCCGGCGGTGCGGCAAGCGCACCGCGCGAGCGCAACCGGAAGGCCAGCGCGCTGGCCATGCCGCCCTCTTCGAGCCATCCGATCCGATGCACAAGCCACTCCAGATGCCCGCCAAGGCCCACGTTCGCCGCCGCCGGCAGCTCATGCGAATGGCCGGCACCGACGCGATCCTGATCCTCCCGGCCGCGCGCGAAGCGGTGCGCAGCCGCGACACCCACTACCCCTACCGGCAGGACTCGGACCTGCTGTACCTGACCGGGTTTCCGGAACCCGAAGCGGTGCTGGTGCTGGTGCCGGGCCGCAAGCACGGTGAAACCCTGCTGTTCTGCCGCGAACGCGATCGCGAGCGCGAAGGCTGGGACGGCCCGCGTTTCGGGCCCGAAGGCGCGACGGAAGCATTTGGCCTCGACGATGCCTACCCGATCACCGATCTCGACGACATCCTGCCGGGCCTGCTCGAAGGCCGGACGCGCGTCTACTACCACTTCGGCCGCGATGCCGAGTTCGACCTCAAGCTGATCGGCTGGGTCAACCGCGTGCGCGCGATGATGAAGATGGGCAACAAGCCGCCGCACGAGTTCCTCGAACTGGGGCATCTGCTCGACGAACTGCGCCTGTTCAAGGATCGCGACGAGCTGCGCATGATGCAGCGCGCGGCCGACATCAGCGTGCTTGCGCACGAGGCGGCGATGCGCGCCGCGCGTCCTGGCATCCACGAGTACGAACTGCAGGCCGAACTCGAGCGCGCGTTCCGCATGAACGACGCGGTGCCGGCCTACGGCAGCATCGTCGGTGCCGGCGCCAACGGCTGCGTGCTGCATTACCACGCCAACAACGCGCAGGCGCGCGACGGCGACCTGGTGCTGGTCGACGCCGGCGCCGAGTACCGCGGTTACGCGTCCGACATCACCCGGACGTTCCCGGTCAACGGCCGCTTCAGCCCGGAGCAGCGGGCCCTGCATGATCTGGTCGGCGCCGCCCAGGCCGCCGCGCTCGCGCAGGCGCGGCCGGGCGTGGCGTACGAAGCCGGCCACCTGGCCGCGGTTCACACCCTGACCGAAGGTCTGCTGCGCCTGGGCCTGCTCAAGGGCAAGCTGGAGACCAACATCGCGCAGGGCCTGTACAAGCGCTTCTACATGCACAAGACCGGGCACTGGATCGGCCTGGACGTGCACGACGTCGGTGACTACCGCATCGAGGGCGAATCGCGCCTGCTCGAGGCGGGCATGGTGTTCACGATCGAGCCGGGCCTGTACGTGGCGCCCGACGATGGGACGGTCGACGCGAAATGGCGCGGCATCGGCATCCGCACCGAGGACGACGTGCTGGTGACGGCGTCCGGTCCGGAGGTGCTGACCGGCGCGCTGGCGCGCAGTGCCGATGAGATCGAGGCGTTCATGGCGCAGGGCGTGGCGTCCGCGCACTGATTCCGTCGCAGCATCAATGCGATTGGCCGTGGCTCACCGCGGGCCGACGGATCTGCAGGACATCATTCATCGCGTCAGCGGCACGGGACTTGCCCCGTGCCGCGTTGCGGGCCCGGCCTCAGGCTGCGTTCGCAGCGAAGCCCTCGCGGGTCAGGTTGAGCGGCGCGCCGTCCGTGCACGCCACGTTGTCCTCGATGCGGATGCCGCCGTACGGACGGAACGCCGCGATGCGATCCCAGTCGACCGCATCGGCATGCGGGCCCTGGCGCAGGCCATCCAGCAACAGGTCGACGAAGTAGATTCCCGGCTCGATGGTCACCACCATGCCCGGCTCCAGCACCCGGGTCAGGCGCAGGTACGGATGGCCGTCGGGTTTGGCGATCGTGCCGCCGCTGTCGTTGGCGGCGAAGCCGGCGACTTCGTGCACCTGCAGGCCGATGCCATGGCCGATGCCGTGCGGGAAGAACACGTTGCTGACGCCAGTCTCCAGCGCCGCTTCCGGCGACAGCTTGCTGATGCCGAAATCCTTGAGGATTCCGGCCAGTGCCAGGTGTGCGTCGAGGTGAAGTTGCTTGTAGTCGAAGCCGGCACGGACCGCGTCGCACATCGCCAGTTGCGCCGCGTCGACGGCGTCGATCAGCGCCTGGAACTCGCCGCCGGTGTCGTGCGCATAGGTGCGGGTGATGTCGCTGGCGTAGCCGCGGAAGCTGCCGCCGGCATCGATCAGGAAGCTGCGCGCCGGCTTGGGCGGCAGGTGGTCGCGTTCGGTGTAGTGCAGGATGGCGCCGTGCTCGTTGAGCGCGACGATGTTGTTGTACGGCAGCTCGCTGGCGTCCTGCCCGGCGGCCTGGCAGTAGGCCAGGTGGATGCCGAACTCGCTGGCGCCGGCGCGGAACGCGCGTTCGGCGGCGCGGTGCGCGCGCACGCCGATGCGGGTGGCCTGGCGCATCATCGCGATCTCGTACGGCGTCTTGTAGGCGCGGTGGTATTCGAGGTAGTTGACCACGGCCGGCGGGTTGTTCGGCACAAACGCACCGAGCGTGCTTTGCGGCTCGCCGAGGATCGCGCAGCGCGCGGCGTCGCGGGGAAGGTGCTGCAGTGCTTCGTCGGGTTTGCGGATCACCACGACGTCGAAGTGCTCGACCCAATACCCTGACGGAGCTTCCGGTACCGCGTGCCAGTAATCGAACGGCTGCAGGTAGATCAGCGTGGGCTTCTGGCCGGGCGTGACCACCACCCAGCTGCCGGGATTTCGGGTCAGCGGCACCCAGGCCTTGAACTGCGGATTGGTCGCAAACGGATAGTCGCGGTCGTCGAACAGGTGGTAGTGCAACGTACCGCTGGGGACGACCAGGTGATCGAAGCCGCCGCGCTGCAACGCCTGTGCAGTGCGGGCCAGCAGTTGCTCGATGTGTTGCGGGTATAACATCGCCAGGTCTGGGGCGGTCATTGGGGGCGTCTCTTGGGAGCGTCAATGGATTCTGACGGATTATCTCCCCCGTCGCGGGTGCCGACGATTGGCGCTGGCGACGAAAGCGAGGCGGCGCAGCGTTTTCCGGCTTGGCTCTGGGGACTGATGGCACTGGCGTTCGGCGTCGCGGTGTCGCTGTGGCTGGCGCAGGTGCAGAAGCAGCAGCACCAGGCCGAGCGCGCTGCCGCGATCGAGCGCGTGGCCGAGAACGGCTACCGCGCGCTGCGCTCGCGGCTGGAGTCGTGCGAGTTGCTGGTGCGCTCGGTGCAGACGCTGTTCCTGGCTTCCGAGTCCGTCTCCGATGCCGAGTTCGCGCACCTGTACGAAAACCTGCAGCCGCGCCGAAAATTTCCGAGCCTGATCGCGCTGGCCTACGCGCGCCGCGAGGTGCAGGCGCGCAGCGAGCACTACATCACCGACCGGATCGCGCCGATTCAGGGCAACGAGCGCCTGTTCGGGCTGGACATCGCCGCGCAGCCGGCCAATTTGCGGGCCGTGCTGACGTCGCGGGACAGCGACCTGCCGACGCTGTCGGCGCCGTTCCGCCTGATCCAGCTCGCCGGCCAGGGCCACGATGCCGACGGCGTGACCCTCCGCTTGCCGGTGTTCACGCCCGGTGCGCCGCCGCGCGACCTCGCGCAACGCCGCGCACGCATGGTGGGGTCGCTGGCCGTGTCGTTCCGCGTGGGCCACCTGATCGAGACCGCATTCCCGCAGGAAGCGCGCGAGATGCTGCACATCGCCGTCACCGACGTCACCGACGGCGCGGCATTGCCGTTGTTCGATTCGCACCCGCAGACGACGCACACGCCCGGCGGCGTCCGTTTCGAGCGCGACCTGGATTACGGCGACCGCACCTGGCGGGTGGCGATGCAGCCACTGCGGACCGTGCCCGCGCGCGTCGACTGGGCGCAGTCGCTGCTTCCCACGGGCCTGCTTGCCAGCTTGCTGCTGGCGCTGCTGGCGTGGTCGCTGGCAGGTACGCAACGTCGCGCGCTGGAACTGGGCTGGCGCATGAGCCGGCGATACCGCGAGAGCGAAGAGCGCTTCCGCGCGCTCAACGAGCTTCTGCCGGCCCTGGTGTTGCTGGCCGATGGCGAAAGCGGGCGTGTCACGTACGCCAACCAGGCATCGCGAACGCGCCTGGGCGGTGCGTTGACGCACGTCACGCTGGCGAGTCTGTTCGAAGACCCGGACCTGCGGCTGCAGCTGGAGGAACCCGGCACGCACGGCACCAGCAATGCCGAGGCCGTGCTGCGGGGCCGCGATGGAACGCGCTTCTGGGCCAGCGTGTCGATCGCCCGCGTCCAGCTCGATCGCCGCGACCAGTTGCTGATGGTCGCGGCCGACATCTCCGAACAGCGCGAGCTCACCGAGCGGCTCAGCTACCAGGCCAGCCACGACGCGCTGACCGAGCTCTACAACCGTCGGGAGTTCGAGCGCCGCGCCGAGCGCGTGCTGTCGGGACTGGCTGCCGGAGGCCAGGCCGGAGCGCTGCTGTACATCGACCTGGACCAGTTCAAGCTCATCAACGACACGTCCGGCCACATCGCCGGCGACCAGTTGCTGGCGCAGCTGGCGATGGTGATGCGCGAGCAGTTGCGCGAGGGCGACGTGCTGGCGCGCCTGGGCGGCGACGAGTTCGGCGTCCTGGTCGCCAACGTGCACGACGAGGCCGGGGTGAGGCTGGTCGCTGAGCGCGTGCGCGAACGCATCGATGGCTACGTGTTCGCCTGGGAGGCGCAGACCTACACCGTCAGCGCGAGCATCGGCGCGGTGATGCTCTCGCGTCCGGGGCTTGGTCTCAACGAACTGCTCGCCCATGCCGACACTGCCTGCTACATGGCCAAGGAAAGCGGTCGCAACCGCGTGCATTTCTATTCCGAACAGGACGACGAGGCCGCGCGCCGACGCAGCGAGATGGAATGGGCCAACCGCCTGCGCTGGGCGGTCGACGAGCGCCGCCTGCTGCTGCGTTACCAGGAAGTGTGGCCGCTTGCGCGCGCCGCCGGAGACAGCAAGCGCATCGAGTTGCTGCTGCGTTTCCGCGACGAAGACGGACGGCTGGTGGTGCCCGGCGCGTTCATCCCCGCGGCCGAGCGCTACGGACTCATGCCGATGATCGATCGCTGGGTGATCGAGACCACGCTGGCCAACTTCGACCACCTCCACCCCAGCGGCAGCGCACTGGCACTGGCCACCATCAACCTGTCCGGCGCGAGCATCGAGGACGAGTCGCTGGTCGAGCTGATCCTCTCGCAGCTGGAGACCCACCGCGTGGACCCGGGCCGCGTCTGCTTCGAGATCACCGAGACCGTGGCGGTACGCAATCTGTCGCAGGTCGCACGCTTCATCGAGCGGTTGCGGGTGGTGGGCTGCCGGATCGCACTGGACGATTTCGGCGCTGGCATGTCCTCATTCGGTTACCTCAAGAACCTGCCGATCGACATCATCAAGATCGACGGCAGCTTCATCCGTGACCTGCTGACCGATCCGATGAGCCACGCGATCGTGCGTGCGGTGACCGACATCGGCCACCAGCGCGGCCTGCAGGTGATCGCCGAGTGGGTGACCGGCGAGGAGATCGCGCACGAGCTGGTGGCGCTGGGCGTCGACTACGGCCAGGGCTTTGCCCTGCACGAGCCCGAGACGGTGGTGTTCCAGCGGGATTGAGCGCGTCGGCGGGGTGGGCCGTCGGGAAATGGACGTCGGGAGATGGACCCCGGGCGCGACTGCCCGGCATCGAGTGGCGCGCTGAATCGTCACGCCCGAATCGTCACGCTCGAATCGTCAGGCTCCGGACACGCCCCTTACCTGCGTGCGGCGAATCCGCTCTTGGCGCGATTCAGTTGCAGCCAGCGCTGCAGCTGCGTCAACTGGCTGTCGAGCAGGGTGATGAAGCGCAGGCCGATCCAGGTCTGCCCCGACGCGCTTTCCTGTTCCTGCCACAACACGTGCGCACCTGCTTCGATCGTGGTTATCGGCTCGCCCGGCACGGAGAGATTGAAGCGGAACTGGTACAGCGCATCGTCGACAAGCGCCTTGTTGGCGATCAGCAGCATGCCCGTTTCGGAAAGGTTGCCCAGTTGGCCAACCACGTGATCGGTCATCGTGTCGGTGACCGGCACCAGCTCGGCGATGGGATGGCGATGTACCCGACGGAATTCCTGGTTCATTCGGGGGCCCTGTCCTGATTCGGTTCGGCGAGGTCGTTGAGGCTGCGCAGCGTCATCATCTCCACCTGCCAGGCCCTGTCGACCAGGCTCGCGCAGGTTGCAGGTACCACCCGGACCAGGCCCTGCGCCATCAGGCGCGCCACGCTGTCCAGGCTCTGTTCGCCGATCCGCTGGCCCCGCTGATTCACGAACAGTGCGCTCTCGGTGACCGGGCTGTACCAGGCCAGTCGCCGCCGCACCACGTCCGATTCTCCGGTCCCGGCGAACTCCAGCCAGCTGCCGAATGGCAGCGTGCGCAGCTGATCGAAGCAGGCCTGCGCCTCGGGCGTACGCGGCGCCGTCGGGGCGCCGCGCAGGGCGTCGGGCAGTTCGCCAAGGCGCGTGCGCGCCTTGAGTCGCATCGCCAGTTCGGTACGCGAGACCGGATCGTCGGCGGTCTCGGCGATGGCGGTGAGACGCCGCGCGATCACCAGCGCATCGTCGCCCTGGTAGCCCACCAGCTCCAGCGCCTGTTCGACATGGCCACACAGATCCGGTGGTGCTTCCTGTTCACCGCTGCACACATCGACGATCTGGTCGGTGATCTGGCGTAGCGACCGCCACTGCGGGGAACCTTCACCATTGCGCAGCAAGGTCAGGGTGAGCGCCTCCTGCCACGGTTGCTGCAGCAAGCGGCGCACGAACGGCGGCACCTCGCGTCCGTGGAGGCTGTCGACGATGATCTCGCCGGCGCGCTGCTTGGCCAGCTCCAGCTTCTCCTTGCCGCGCGCCGCCTCCACGTGGCGGCGTTCGGCGATCTCCGCCTTGCGCGCCATCAGCTGGAGGTGTTCCTGCAGCGGCTGGTTGGCCTCGGCAAACACCGACGCATCGCCGTGGTAGTTCTGCACCACGTGGTTGACGGCACGGTGCAGCTGCGTGTCCAGCTGCGGGTCGACCTCGTCCTCGCTGATCCAGTTCGCACCGGCCTCGGCCACCACGTCGAGCAGGCGCCGCGCGGGGTGCTGGTGGTGCACGAAGAAAGCCTGGTCGCGCAGCGCCACGCGCAGCAGCGGCACCTGCAGTCGTTCGAGCAGGGAGGTGCTCGAGGTGCCCGCCCGCAGCTCGCGTCCGATCTGGTCGTACAGCATCGACACCAGTTCGAACGCATCGTTGTCCTCGCGCGACAGGCGGATGGCGTGGCCGGCCTGCTGGCGGCCCTGCGCCAGGACATCCAGGCGAATGTCGTCGGGCGTGCGCGCGCCACCGGCGTGCCCCGACGCGATCCGCGCCTGCTGGCGTTCCAGCGTCTCGGTGAGGGCGTCGGTGGCGATGGTGGGCGTGGGGTCGCCGTTGTTTTCGCCCTTCGCCCCCGCCAGCTCGCGGCGACGCATCAGCAGTTCGCTCAGCCGCGCCATCGCGGCGTCCTCGACGGAGGGAGAATCGGCCTCCGCATCGCCGAACCAGCCCGTGTGCGCGCGCGGCGCGACGACGCCCGACGGCGCCGCCGACAGTTGACGTTTGGCGTGTGCCGTCTGCACGGGTTCGTTCTGCGCCCTGGGCCGGGCTCGCAGTGGAACGAACGACAGCGACGGCAGGACGTTTTCGCGGGCGAGCAGCGCGTTCATGGTGTCCACCATCTGCGCGTACTCGCTCATGACGGTGGTTTCAAAGCTCTCGTACAGCTCGATGCGTGCCGCTTCGTCCAGTTGCAGCGCGTGGCTGCTGGCGCGCGAGAGCATCAGGCCGAGCTGGCGTGGCCCCACCGGCAGCCGCTCGGCATCGAACGCAGGCGTGGCGGCCAGCACGCCGAAGCGCATTCCCAGCAGCATCAGTGACAATCCGGCGCGTGCTTCCTGGCGTGCGGCGATCGCGCGAAGAACGGCCGATTCGTTGGCCACGCTTTCGTCCACCAGCCGCAACTCGCGGGACACGATGGGCGCGATGGCGTCCTGGACACCGCGGATTTCTTCCAGCTCCGGCGTGCGCAGGGCGGCGAAGGCCTCGCCCAGTTCGCCGAACAGACGCGGCCTGAGCGCCCCGCGGTTGGCCTGGACCTGTTCCAGCGCGGTCATGCGGTGCGCCTGCAGGACCGGCATCGTGGTCTGCTCGGCTTGTCGCAGCAGGTGGTGGATGTGGTAGTCGAGCATCTTCTCGACGTGCCGGCCCAGTTCTTCGGCCAGGAAGTCGTGCAGATGGTCCAGCGTGCGCTGGACGCGTCGGGGCAGGCTTTGGCGGGGGGATGTCGGTCGCATCGGCGCGGTTGGTGGCGGCAGCGTGGACATGCGTTTTTCCCGGGGGCCGGAACGGCGATCAGACCATGACGCCGCGGTGTCCGCCAACTGGGCGGCGCTGCGACGACCTGCGGTGTGGCGGCCTTGCTGTCCAACGAGGAGGCCCCGCAGGCCCGTTCAGACTAGGCCGCTTGGCGCCATGCGTAAACCCCGAATTGCGGGGGGCGCCTTCGGGGCCGGTGTGGTTGCCACGTGGCGGATGCCGCTAGGCCCCGCGGCGCGGTATCGGCGCCGCAGTCGCACAAAACGTTGCCCGGCGTTGCGCCGGACGCGGCAGGGAGATCAGTCGCCGAGGAACAGCGCAACCACGTCGTTGGTGAAACGTCGGCCCAGTTCGGTCGGGCGGACGAGGTCGGCCTCGATCGCAAGCCAACCGTTCGCCTCGGCCTGCGCCAGTTGCGCGCCGATCTGCGCCCGGGGCAGACCGGTGGAGGCCTCGAAACGGGTGAGGCTGAAGCCATCGACCAGTCGCAGCGCGTTGAGCATGAACTCGAAGGGCCGCCGCTGCAGGGTGATGCGCTCGTCGCCGCCGATCGCGGCATCGGTGCCGGCGTGGGCGAGGTAGGCCGTCGGATGCTTGAGCTTCCAGCGTCGCAGGATGTCCTGTTCGCTGCCCAGGGTGATCTTGGCGTGCGCCCCGGCGCCGATGCCGAGGTAGTCGCCGTACTTCCAGTAGTTGAGGTTGTGGGCGCACTGACGCTCGGGCTGGGCGTAGGCACTGACCTCGTACTGCCCATAGCCGGCGGCGGCCAGCATCGCCTGGCAATGTTCCTGCATGTCCCAGCTGTCGTCCTCGGCGGGGATGCCGGCCGGTGGGCGCGCGGCGAACACGGTGTTGGGTTCCAGCGTGAGCTGGTAGTGCGACACGTGCGTGGGCTGCAGCGCGAACGCGCGCTCCAGGTCGCGTTCGGCCATCGCCAGCGTCTGGCCGGGCAGGGCATACATGAGATCGAGGTTGAAGTTGTCGAAGCCGGCGTCCTGGGCGAGCTTGACCGCGGCATCGGCCTGCGCTGCGTCGTGGATGCGGCCCAACCGCTTCAGGCAACCGTCGTCGAAACTCTGGATGCCGAAGCTCAGCCGATTCACGCCCGCGGCGCGATAGCCCCCGAAGCGCCCGTGCTCGGCCGTGCCCGGGTTGGTCTCCAGCGTGATCTCGCATCCCGGCGCCATGCGCAGGCGGCTGCTCGCGCCCTGCAGGAAGCGGTCGATGAACTCCGGCGGCATGAGGCTGGGCGTGCCGCCGCCGAAGAAGACGCTGTGCACCACGCGCCCCCACACCAGCGGCAGGTCGTGGTCGAGGTCGGCCAGCAGGGCATCGACGTACGCGGCGAACGGCAGCTCGCCGCGGCCCTCGTGCGAGTTGAAGTCGCAGTACGGGCATTTGCGCACGCACCACGGAACGTGGACGTACAGGGACAGCGGTGGGGTGGTCAGCATGGCGATATTGTCCCACCGGGCCGGCCGGGGAAGTGAACGGCGGCGGGCTCCCGAGCCCGCATTCCCGCGGGGCCTCGGCTTACCCGGCCTATGCGCGCTCGACCTCGCCCTGGGCACGTCGCGCCAGCTTCTGTCGCAGGCTGGCCAGCGCCAGGCCGCGGTGGCTGATGGCGTTTTTCAGTGCGGGCGCGATCTCGGCTGCCGAAACGCCGTTCACCGTGTCCAGGAACACCGGGTCGTACCCGAAGCCGCCGTCGCCACGCCGTGCTTCGAGCACGCGGCCGTGCCATTCGCCCTCGGCGATCAGGGGTTGCGGATCGTCGGCATGGCGGACCAGCACGATCACCGCATAGAAGTGCGCGCCGCGTTGCGTCTGCGGCACGTCGCTCAGTGCGGCGAGCAGCTTGTCGATGTTGGCCTCGGCGTTGCCATGGCCTCCGGCGTAGCGCGCCGAGTACAGGCCGGGTGCGCCGTCCAGAGCATCCACGCACAGCCCCGAGTCGTCGCCCAGCGCCGGCAGGCCGGTCACGCGCGAAGCGTGGCGCGCCTTCAGCAGCGCGTTCTCGACAAAGGTGAGCCCGGTCTCCTCGATGTCCTCGACCCCCAGCTCGCCCTGCGTGACGCAATCAAAACCGCTGTCGTGCAACAGCGCGTTGAACTCGGCGAGCTTGCCGCGGTTGCTGCTGGCGATTACCAGTCGTTTCATGCCTTGTGCTCCAACAGGTCCCAACGATTGCCACACAGATCTTCGAACACCGCGACGCTGCCGTAGGCCTCGCGCCGCGGTGCCTCCAGGAAGCGGACGCCGCGCGCGGTCATGGCGGCGAAGTCGCGGTCGAAGTCGTCGCTGTGCAGGAAGTAGCCGACCCGGCCGCCGGTCTGGTCGCCGATGCGGGCGATCTGGGCGTCGCCCACCGCGCGCGCCAGCAGCAGGCCCGTCGCGTTCGCGCCCGAACCCGGTGGCGTCACGCGCACCCAGCGCTTGCCGTTGCCCAGGTCGGTGTCCTCGCGCAGTTCGAAGCCGAGCACGCCGGTGAACCACGCGATGGCCGCGTCGTAGTCGCGCACCAGCAGGGTGAAGTAGCCGATGGTCTGGGGCATGGCGTGGCGCTCCGGGTCGTGGCGTGGGGGCATGCAGTGGGATCGAGCGCACGCATCGCCCCCGGTTCGAGCCGGGCGCGACCGTGCGGCAGTCGTGACAGGTCCGGCGCCGGCCCGCGTGGGGCTGGACGCGGTTCAGCCCGCCAGCGCCTCGCGTTGCTTGGACACGAGTTCGGCGATGCCCGCTTCGGCCAGCGCGGTCATGGCGGCCAGTTCCTCGCGACGGAACGCATGGCCTTCGGCAGTGCCCTGCAGCTCGATGAAGCCGCCGCCGTCGTTCATCACCACGTTCATGTCGGTGTCGCAGTCGCTGTCTTCAGCGTAGTCCAGGTCGACCACCGGCACGCCACGGTAGATGCCCACCGACACTGCGGCGATCGCACCGAAGATCGGATCGCGTTTGATCTCGCCACGCTTGATCAGCCACTGCACTGCGTCGACCAGCGCCACGTACGCGCCGGTGATCGCCGCGGTGCGGGTGCCGCCGTCGGCCTGCAGGACGTCGCAGTCGAGCGTGATGGTGCGTTCGCCCAGCGCCTTGCGGTCGATGCAGGCGCGCAGGCTGCGGCCGATCAGGCGCTGGATCTCCAGCGTGCGTCCGCCCTGCTTGCCGCGCGCGGCCTCGCGATCGGAACGGGTGTGCGTGGCGCGCGGCAGCATGCCGTACTCGGCCGTGACCCAGCCTTCGCCCTTGCCGCGCAGGAAGGCGGGCACGCGGTTCTCGACGCTGGCCGTGCACAGCACGCGGGTGTCGCCGAAGCTGACCAGCACCGAGCCTTCGGCGTGCTGGGTGTAGCCGCGCTGGATGCGGACCTCGCGCAGCTGTCCGGGAGCGCGGCCGCTGGGACGTGCCACGGTCAGGTCGGGGGCGGCAGTGGTGCCGGTTGTCATCGCGCGATTACCTTGGAAGGGGCGCGCGAGTTTACCATTCGCCCCCTCGCGCCCCTGCCGGAACCTCCGGCGGAGGCCGCCGCGCCCGTCCGGGCGCTTCCCGCAGCGTGGCTGCAAGCCGCTTTGCGCGGCGCCACGCCGTTCCAGGAGCAAGCATGTCGATCCGCAGCATGACCGCGTTTGCCAGTGCCGAACGCGTAACCGAATGGGGCACGCTCGGTTGCGAGCTGCGCTCGGTGAACCACCGTTTTCTCGAAGTGGGCGTGCGCCTGCACGACGAGCTGCGCTCGCTCGAGCCGATGCTGCGCGAGCGGGTGGCCACGCGCATCAGCCGCGGCAAGGTCGACCTGACCCTGCGGCTGCGCGCACCGGAAGGCGCCAACGAGCTGCAGATCAACCCGACCCGCCTTCGCGAACTGGGCGACCTGGCCATCGACATGGCCGCGCGCTTTCCGGGGCTGCACACCGATTTCACCCAGTTGCTGCAGTTCCCCGGCGTGCTGCAGGCACCCGCCGGCGACCCGGCGGCGCTGCAGGCCCAGGCGATCGCGCTGCTGGACGAAACCCTCGACGAATTCGTCGCCGCGCGCGAGCGTGAGGGCGGCAAGCTCGCGGCCGTGATCGGCGAGCGCGTCGATGGCATCGCCCGCATCGCCGCGGACGTCCGCACGCTGATGCCGCAGATCCGCATCGGCCAGCGCACCAAGCTCGAAACCCGCCTGGCCGACCTGGCGCAGCCTGCCGACCCGGGCCGCCTGGAGCAGGAGTTGGTGATCTGGCTGCAGAAGCTCGACGTCGATGAAGAGCTCGACCGCCTCGACGCGCACGTGTCCGAAGCGCGTCGCGTGCTGAAGCTGCGCGAGGCCGTCGGTCGCCGCCTGGACTTCCTGCTGCAGGAGTTCAACCGCGAGGCCAACACCCTGGGCTCCAAGTCCGTTGACGCGCGCAGCTCCGCTGCCGCGGTCGAGCTGAAGGTGCTGATCGACCAGGTCCGCGAGCAGATCCAGAACATCGAGTAGTCCACCCGGGGGAACGGGGAACGACGGGGCAGGTATCGTGATGGCGCGAACCGCCAATGCTTCCGCCAATCCCGTTGCCGCCGTTGACGAATTCCCAGCCCTCACGCTTCCAGACACTGATTGCCGACCCTATGCGCGGAACCCTTTACATCGTTGCTGCGCCTTCGGGAGCCGGGAAGTCCAGCATCGTCAACGCGGTGCTGGCGCGCGATGCCAACATTGCCCTGTCAATCTCGTTCACCTCGCGGGCACCTCGCCCAGGCGAGCGTCACGCCGAGCATTACCACTTCGTCAGCGCCGCCGAGTTCGAGCGCATGGTCGAGGCCGGCGACTTCTTCGAGCACGCGCTCGTCCACGGCGACTGGAAGGGCACGGCGCGCCAGTCGGTGGAGCCGCAGTTGGCGGCCGGCAAGGACGTGCTGCTGGAGATCGACTGGCAGGGTGCGCGACAGGTGCGCGCCAAGGTGGCCGATGCGATCAGCGTGTTCATCCTGCCGCCCTCGCGTGAGGCGCTGGATCAGCGCATGCGCAGTCGCGGGCAGGACACCGAACAGGTCATGGCCCAGCGCCTGGCGGCCGCGCGCGAGGAGATGTCGCATTACGGCGAGTTCGACTACGTGGTCGTCAACGAGCACTTCGCGGTCGCCGTGGATGAAATGTGCGCGATCTTCACCGCCAGCCGCTTGCGTCGCGATCAGCAGGTGGCTCGCCACTCGCGCCTGATCACCGCGCTGTTGGCCGAGTAGCATTCCTGCGGCGTCTTGCCGCGGCAGCGCCGTGACCGTGTGACCGACGCAGACCAGGGTGATCGGACTGGGCTTCTCAATGTCCGGCGCGCATCTCGGGTGCCTGCCCCGCCACGCCGGCCGGCTGGACGATTCCGCGTTCCGGCTTCTGGTTCACAGTCGCCGCCGTCGCCCGACGGGTTGCAGTGGAACGCCACCGCACGCCCCCGCAGGCGGGCGGGGGCTCTGGTTCGCATTCAGCTGGCAGGTGGGCGGGGTATCCAGGAGGGCGGCCAGGCGGGGCATCGTTGGCATAACTTCCTGATTCGCAAGGCGCCCGGTTCCCGGAAACTTGCCTTTGCGGGGCGCGCGCAGCTAAAATCCCCACCCCTTTCTGTAATTCATGGCTGGCCGTACGGCCGCCGGGAGCCCCATGGCCCGCATCACCGTTGAAGATTGTCTGGAAGTGGTCGACAACCGCTTCGAACTCGTCATGCTGGCCGCCAAGCGCGCCCGCCAGCTGGCCAATGGCGTCGAGCCGCAGCTCGACAACAGCGAAGCCAACGACAAGCCCACCGTGCTTGCCCTGCGTGAGATCGCAGCCCGCCAGATCAACCCCGAGTACATCGACGCGGTCGAGAAGTCCGAGCGCGAGCGCAAGGAGCGCGAGGCGCTGGAGTGGGCTGCCGCCGAAGTGGTGGCCGACGACGACCTGTCCAAGGGCGACGACTGAGTCCGATGCGCGGCCGGCAACGGTCGCGATGATCGCCACGGCGATCGACAGCATCGGCAACCAGGCCCCGCCATGTGCGGGGCCTTTGTTTTGGAGGGCCTGCCAGGCAGGTATGCCCTGACCGGACCGCGTCGCCGCCCAGCGCGTTGCGCCGCGCTGCATTGGACGCGTAGATTCCAGACATGACCCCAACCGAGACCGCCCTCAGCTTGTCCACGACCCCTGCGTTCGATGACGCGGCGTTGCCGGACTACGTGCTGGAGCTGGAACGCTCGGCCGACTACCTGCCGGTGCCGCAGCGCGAGTTGTTGCGACGCGCCTGGGCGATCGGCGCGGCGGCCCATGCCGGACAGACCCGCAAGTCCGGCGAGCCCTACATCACCCATCCGGTGGCGGTGGCGAAGGTGCTGGCCGAGCAGGGCCTCGACGTGGAGACCCTGGTCGCGGCGATCCTGCACGACACCATCGAGGACACGCCGGTCACCCGCGACTGCCTGGCCAAGGAATTCGGCGAGACGGTGGCGGAGCTGGTCGACGGCGTCACCAAGCTCGACAAGCTGCAGTTCCGCGACCGCCAGGAAGCGGCCGCGGAAAGTTTCCGCAAGATGCTGCTGGCGATGTCGCGCGACCTGCGGGTGATCCTGATCAAGCTCGCCGACCGCCTGCACAACATGCGCACGCTCGGTGCCCAGAATCCCGAGGCGCGCGAACGCATCGCCCGCGAGACGCTCGAGATCTACGCACCGATCGCGCAGCGCCTGGGCATGAACCTGATCAAGGCCGAACTGCAGGACCTGGGCTTTCGCGCGCTGCACCCCTGGCGGCATGCGGTGATCGCCAAGCGCATCCGCACCCAGCCGGTGGTTCGGCGCGAGTCGCTGGTCCAGATCGAAGGCCACCTCGCCCAGCGCCTGGCCAAGGAGAAGCTGGTGCACCGGTTGATCAGCCGGGTGAAGTCGCCGTGGAGCATCTACACGAAGATGCGCGGCGAGCACAAGAATTTCGCCCAGGTGATGGACGTGTTCGGATTCCGCGTGGTGCTGCGGTCGGTACCGGACTGTTACCACGCGCTCGGTGTCGTGCACGCGGCCTACAAACCGCTCGACGCGCGCTTCCGCGACTTCATCGCCATCCCCAAGGCCAACGGCTACCAGTCGCTGCACACGGTGTTGTTCGGTCCGTACGGCTCCCCGGTGGAAGTTCAGCTGCGCACCGAGGAGATGGACCTGATCGCCGAACGCGGCATCGCCGCGCACTGGTCGTACAAGCACGGCGGCGAAGGCCCCAACAGCGCGCAGAGCCGCGCGCACAGCTGGATCGCCAATCTCGTCGAATCGCAGCAGGGCACCGGCTCGTCGCTGGAGTTCCTGGAGAACGTCAAGGTCGACCTGTTCCCGGACGAGGTCTACCTGTTCACGCCCAAGGGCGACATCCTGTCGTTGCCGCGCAATGCCACCGCGCTGGACTTTGCCTACGCGGTGCACACCGACGTGGGCAACCGAGCGGTCGCCGCGCGCGTCGACGGCAAGCTGGTGCCGTTGCGCACGCGCCTGGCCAGCGGCCAGCGCGCGGAGATCGTCACCGCCAAGTCGTCCACGCCCAAGCCACAGTGGCTGGAGTTCGTGGTGTCGGGCAAGGCGCGCACCTCGATCCGCCAGCAGCTCAAGCAGCTGGGCCACGAGGACGCCGTGCAACTCGGCCACCGCATGCTGGACCGCGCGCTGGAAGCGCTGGAGACCTCGCTCGAGCGCGTGCCCGCGCCGCGCCTGGAGGCCTTCCTCACAGAGCACCGCTACCAGCGCCTCGAGGCGCTGCTGGCTGACATCGCGCTTGGCAACCGGATGCCGCAGCAGGTGGCGCTGGCGCTGTTGCGCGAGGCGCCCGGCAAGCCGCAGCGCCGTCGCCTCGACCACCGACCCTCGACCACCGACAAGATCCTGATCACCGGCGCCGAGCGTGGCGTGATCAGCTTCGCGAACTGCTGCCTGCCGTTGCCCGGCGACGAGATCATGGGGTATCACACCGCCGGCAAGGGCATCGTGGTGCACCGGCTCGACTGCCCGAACGTGGCCGAGTACCGCAAGTCGCCCGATCGCTGGGTCCCGATCGGCTGGGACCGCGAGGTGGCGGGCGATTTCGGTGCCGCGCTCAAGATCGAAGTCGACAACCGCCCCGGCGCACTGGCACAGGTGGCCGCGGCGATCGCCGATGCCGATTCCAACATCGACCGCATCGAGTACCTCGACCGCGACACCAACATGGCCGTGATGCGATTCGCCATCGAGGTCAGCGACCGTCGTCATCTGGCTGACGTGATCCGTCGCGTGCGCCGGCTCAACGTGGTGCTCGGCGTCACGCGCATCTAGGGCCAGTAGCGCCCTGGTGGCGCCGTACCGTCGTGCGTGGGCGGACAGGTCGCGTGGTTGCCGCTACGATTCACGGCCCACCCCTGCCGACCGACGACATGAGCCGAGAAATCATCCACACCGACCGAGCCCCCGCTGCCATCGGCCCGTACTCGCAGGCCGTGCGCGTCAACGACACGGTGTACCTGTCGGGGCAGATTCCGCTCGACCCGTCCAGCGGCCTGCTGGTCGAAGGCGACATCACCGCGCAGGCGCGGCGCGCGTTCGACAACCTGCAGGCGGTGTGCGAAGCGGCCGGTGGCTCGCTCGCACAGATCGCCCGGCTTGGCCTGTACCTGACGGACCTGGGCGATTTCGCCGCGGTCAATGCGGTGATGAGCGACTACTTCGATGCGCCGTACCCGGCGCGCTCGACGGTCGAGGTCGCCGGCCTGCCGCGCGGCGCCGTGTTCGAAGTCGACGCGGTGCTCGTGCTGCGCTGAAACCCGCGCACGGCACATGGGCTGGGGTGAGCGAGGCAAACCCCACCCGCGGTCGTAGGATGGGTTGAGCGAAGCGATACCCATCGCGCGCAACTTCCGTCGCGGCGCTTCGCCACGATGCGGCATCCGCACCGTCAATCCGCCGCGACGCGGCACGAAGCTTATCGGGCGCGGGTCCGGCAACTACGAGTCCCGCGATGGCGGGTTTTCCAGCGCGTGCACCACGCCGCGCCACACACCGCCACGCACCGCCGTTACCCGCGTGCGTTGCGCGGTGCTTCGCCCGTCCAACGCTTGAACGCGCGGCGGAACTCGCGCGCGTCCCGGAACCCGATCGATGCGCCGACCTGGGCAATGGTGAGGCGGTGCTCGCGCAGCAGCTCCAATGCGCGTTCGCAACGCAGGCGGTCGTGGATGGCTTTGAAGCTGCTGCCGGCCAGCAGCAGGTGACGCCTGAGGGTGCGTTCGGTGAGGTGCAGCGCGGCGGCGATCTCCGCCACGCCGGGGTTGTCTCGCAGGCGCGCGCGCAGCAGCCGTTCGACCGCGGCAATGGTCTCGTCACCGGCGTCGCTGGCCGGCATCTGCTCTCGACACAACGACAGTGCCAGCCGCGCCGTCAGCGTGTTGTGGCTGCTCAGCGGCTTGGCCAGCCACGCCTCGTCGATCACGAGGCGATTGCCTGTGGCGCCGAAGTGCGCCGGACAGCCGAACACCTCGCTGTACTGACTGGCGTACGCCGGCGCGGGGTAAGCCAGCTCGATGCGCAGCGGCGCGAAGTCCGGGCCGGCCATCGTGCGCGCCAGCATCAGCGAGCTGGCGAACAGTTCCTCACAGCAGAACGGCTCGATGGCGGGATCGGGCTCGTTCATGCGCGCGCGCATCGCCACTTCGCCATGGCCGTTGGATTCCAGATCGAGCGCCATCAACGTGCCGATCGCGCGCGAGTACTCGACGCCGATGCGCATGCCCTCGCCGAAGTTCGCCGCGGTGATCACCGCCAACCCGACCACGCCGAAGTTGCCAACGCCCTGGCGGCAGCCCATGCGCAGGCCCAGGTCGGCGTGCGGCAGCGTCGCCAGCGCGCGATGGAGGATCTGGCTGGCCTGGCGGTACGACACGCGCACGTCGGGATCGCAGACTTGCGTCCGGTCCAGTCGCAGCCCGGTGAACCAGTGGTCGCAGGGCACGCCCAGCTCGGCGGCGTACTCGGTCAGCCCGGCCAGCACGCCGGTGCGCAGCACCGTGGCGTGCAGGCGCGCGTCGTCGACGGGCTTGCGCGCGACGGGCGGACGCGTGGTGGACGACTGCACGGGTGGATGGTTGTCGGTCATTCGAATGTCCGGTTTCCCCCCCTGAGTATGCCTGCCCGGCCCTCCATGCGGGTCGTCGCGAAACGGGAGACTGCGGGATGGGGCGGCGCGGGACTGGCCGTATCGGAACGGACGGAACGGAGGACGGCATGGGCAAGGCGAAGACCGCGGCGACGCGCGCGAAGATGACGGCATTGGCGGTGGCGGTGCTGGCAACGGCATGCCAGCAGCAGGCGCCGACGGCGACCGCACCGGTCGACGGCGGGTACCAGGCGAAGCTGCAGGAGCGCCTGCTCGACGCAAAGCCCGGCGACGTGATCGAGATCCCGGCCGGCCGCCATGTGTTCGATCGCAGCCTCAGCCTGCGCGTCGATGGCGTCACCCTGCGCGGCGCGGGCATGGACAAGACGATCCTGAGCTTCAAGGGCCAGAAGAGTGGCGCCGAGGGGCTGTTGGTCAACGCCGGCAACTTCACCCTGGAGAATCTCGCGATCGAGGACAGCAAGGGCGACGGCCTCAAGGTCAACGAAGGCGACAACATCACCATCCGCGGCGTGCGCGTCGAATGGACACGTGGCCCGCACACCAGCAACGGCGCCTACGGGTTGTACCCAGTGCAGGCCAGCAACGTGCTGATCGAGGATTGCGTGGTGATTGGCGCGTCCGATGCGGGCATCTACGTGGGCCAGTCCAACAACATCGTCGTGCGGCGCAATCGCGTGGAGCGCAACGTCGCCGGAATCGAGATCGAGAACAGCGTCGGCGCCGACGTGCACGACAACCTGGCCACCGGCAACACCGGCGGCATCCTGGTGTTCAACATGCCCAACCTGCCGGTGCCGGGGCATTCCACGCGTGTTTTCAAGAATCGCGTGATCGCCAACAACCACGACAACTTCGCCGCCAAGGGCGCGGCCGTTGCCAGCGTGCCGGCCGGTTCGGGCGTGGTGATCAACTCCAACGACAAGGTGGAGATCTTCGACAACGACATCGCCGGCAACCGCACCGCGAACGTCATCGTCTCCAGCTACTGGTCCACCGGCTACATGAACAAGTACGGCGTGGCGAAGGACTACGACCCCTATCCGGAGCAGATCGCGGTGTTCGGCAATCGCTTCAGCGGTGGCGGCGATTCGCCCGACGGCTTCGACCTGAAGGCGCTGAAGCTGGCGCTGTACGGGCTCGGCGGCCACCTTCCGGACGTGCTGTGGGATGGCTATGCCAATCCCAAGCTCGCCACCGGCCCGCAGATCTGCGTGCGCGATGCCTCCGGGCTGATCAACGCCGACGGCCCGAACAAGTACGCCAATCCCAGCCACGTCGACCTGGCCGCGCCCGACGGTGCGGCGTTCCGGTGCACCCTGCAGCGCTTGCCGGCGATCGCGCTGGCTGCGCCTGCCGCAGCGCCTGGTGCGGGCGTCGTTGCCGCGCCGGCCGCAGCGGTCGCTCCCGCCACCGCGGTGCCGCAGGGTTGAGCGTGGGCGGTTCGATCCGGCCCCGCTGGGGCGTGCATCGCGTCAGGACGACGGCACCGACAACCACCCGCGCGTGGCGTGCGATCGCGCTGCTGGTCGTCGCGCTGCTGTTCGTCGCGTTGCTGGGCGCATGCGCGCGATCGCCTGCGCCCGTGCGCTTCCACGCCGACGGCAGCCCGCGCACGCTGGCCGAGTGGGGCGTGCTGCAGTCCGACGGAACACGGTTGCGGCTGGCAGGCGGCGTGCTGCCGTACGACCTCAACACGCCGCTGTTCTCCGACTACGCACACAAGCTGCGCACGGTGTGGATGCCGGCCGGTACCGCGGCCCAGTACCGCGCCGACGACAGCTTCGCGTTCCCGGTCGGCACCATCATCAGCAAGACGTTCTACTACCCTCGCGCTGGCGGCGCGGCTGCCGCAAACGCGGTGCTGAAGGCCGATGCCACGCCCGACGAGCGCATCGGCGATGGCCTGGACCTCACCCGGGTACGGATGATCGAGACGCGCCTGCTGGTGCGTCGCGAAGGCGGGTGGGCCGCACTGGCCTACGTCTGGAACGACGCCCAGACCGAGGCCGTGCTGAGCCGCGCGGGCGCGTCGTTGCCGCTGCAACTGGTGGCCCAGGATGGAGGTGGCACGGACTTCACCTACCAGGTGCCCGATCAGAACCAGTGCGCGGGCTGCCACGCCAGCAACAACACCACGCGCGCGATCGCGCCGATCGGGGCGAAGGCGCGCCACCTGCATCGGGATTACGCCTATGCCAACGGCAGTGCACCGCAGCTGCAGCGCTGGCAACAGGTTGGCTACCTCACCGGCGCACCGGCCGCCGCCGCGACGCCGCGCAACGCCGATTGGCGCGATGGCGCACGCGCGAGCCTCGATGCGCGCGCACGTGCCTACCTCGACATCAACTGCGGCCACTGCCACAACGCGCGCGGCCCGGCCGATACCTCGGGCCTGCTGCTGGACAGCAGTGTCGTGTCGACGCGGCAACTGGGCATCTGCAAGCCGCCGGTGGCGGCCGGGCAGGGCACCGGCGACCACACCTTCGACATCGTGCCGGGACAACCGGCCCAATCGATCCTGGTGTATCGGATGCGCAGTCTCGACCCGGGCGCGATGATGCCCGAGCTGGGGCGCGACCTGATCCACGAGGAAGGCGTGGCACTGGTAAGCGAGTGGATCGGGGCGCAGAACGGACGGTGCGATTCGGAGACATGACCGCGGTCGGGGGACCGCGGCGCAGGGGGAGCAAGGCGATCGGGCAGTAACGCAAGGGAGCGTGGTCGTCACGACCGCGACGATCAACGTACGGGGAACGGAGGGGTTAGGAATGCCGATGCGACAACACCAGCTCGCCAGCGCGCTTGCGCTGGTTCTATCCAGCGGCGTGCTTGCACTTGCGCTACCGGGAACGGCGCGCGCGCAGGACAGCGTCAGTGGGGAAGCGGCGAGCGACAAGGCGGCCGTGCTCGACAGCATCATCGTCACCGCGCAGAGCCGCGAGCAGCAGTTGCAGGACGTGCCGATCGCGTTGCAGGTGGTCAACGATGCGCTGATCGAAGAAGTGGCCGCGGAAGACCTTGGCGACCTGGACAGCTTCGTGCCCGGGCTGGTGGTCGACAGCCTGCAGCCGACGCAGTCGTCGATCGCGTTGCGCGGCATCAGCACCGACGACTTCGGCATCGGCACCGATCCGGCGGTCGGCGTCTACATCGACGGCGTCTACGCCGGGCGCGGCGGTGGCATGCTGCTGCCGTTCACCGATGTCGAGCGGATCGAAGTGCTGAAGGGGCCGCAGGGCACCCTGTTCGGTCGCAACACCGCCGCCGGTGCGATCTCGATCGTGACCCGCAGCCCGGCCGACGAAGTGGAGGCGCGCGCGCGCCTGCGCGTGGGCAACTATGGAAAGCGCTACTTCGAGACGATGGTGAACGTGCCCACCGGCGAGGACGCCGCGCTGCGGCTGAGCGCGCTGGTCAATCACAGCGACGGCTGGCTGCGCGACGCGGCCACCGGGGAGGATCTCGGCGGCGAAGACACCTGGGCCACGCGCGCCGCGTTCAAGCTCGGCCTCGGCGACAACACCAGCGCCGTGCTGAGCTGGGACCACGAGAGCCTGGACCAGAACGCCCGCCCGACCACAGGCATCGTGCCGCTGCCGCCCGCACCGGGCCGTCCGGCGGTACCGCTGGACCCATTGGACTACCTCGACCCGCGCAAGGTCGACACCTTCAATGACCTCGTCGACAACGACGAATGGCGCACCTTCGACGGCGTCAACCTGATCGTCGACCACGCCTTCACCTGGGGCCACCTGACGTCCACCTCGGCGTGGCGGCAGTACGACGCGATCAATCACACCGAGGAAGACGGCACCAACCGCGTCAACCTGTACATCGACTCGGAAAACACCGAGAGCAACGAGAGCGTCTACCAGGAGTTCAAGTTCAACGGCAGCAGTGCGCGCTTGGACTGGGTGGCCGGCGTGAGCTATTTCGCCGAGGATTCCGACCAGACCAGCGAGGTCAACACGCTGACCGATGCGGTGGATACGGCTGTGTTCAATCTCGGCCTGGCGGCGACGCCGGACGGCACGCTGTTCAACTTCTTCACCCAGGTCGCACAGGCCAATGGCATTCCGGTCAGCCTGCTCGGCCACCAGTGGAACGAGAAGTTCGTCAACACGTTGTCGACCAAGTCCTATGCGGCCTTCGGAGACGTGATCTGGCATGCCAACGACAAGCTCAACCTGACCTTCGGCCTGCGCTACACGCGCGACGAGAAGCGCTTCAGCTGGTTCAACGACCAGCGCGACGCGCC
Source organism: Montanilutibacter psychrotolerans (assembly GCF_003719825.1). Taxonomy (GTDB): domain Bacteria; phylum Pseudomonadota; class Gammaproteobacteria; order Xanthomonadales; family Xanthomonadaceae; genus Montanilutibacter; species Montanilutibacter psychrotolerans. Next base: position 32,427 of record NZ_RIBS01000001.1, read on the forward strand.
CACGCTCGACGCCGCGCTGGACCAGCTCGAGGCCATCGGGTTCTTCCAACTGGTCGGCGTGCCGCGCGAGGCATTCGTCTTCGACCTGGCCTTCATCGATCCACCGGCGATGCTCAACAAGGGACGGCTCAACGGTGACCGCAAGTCGTGGAGCGATTTCAGCCCGCGCTTCGTCGTCGACTACCACTTCAACGACCGTTCGATGGTGTACGCCTCGCTGGCCAAGGGCTACAAGGCCGGCGGCTACAACGCGCTGCAGATCGGCTCCAGCTTCGACAACGAGGACGTGTGGAACGTCGAGGCCGGCATCAAGCAGGCGTTTCCGGACTGGCGCCTGCAGTACAACGCGTCGGTGTTCCACTACGTCTACAGCAACCGCCAGTCGGTGCGCCTGGACAGCAGCACGGTGATTCCGCGCTTCGTCGTCGACACTGGCGACCTGCAGGCCTGGGGGCTGGAGTTCGATACGCGTTGGCAGGCCACCGACGCGTTCGTGCTGGACTTCAACGCCGCGTTCATCGACTCGGAGTTCAAGGACTACACCGGCATCGGTGGCAACGACCTCAGCGGCCAGCCGACCGGCGAGCCGTACTTCTCGGCAGCGGCTGGTGCGAGCTACCGCTGGCAGCTGGGCGATGCCGGCGACCTGCGTCTGTCGGCGCGCCACACGTACCGCGGTGCCACGCGCTGCAACGACGAATCGCAGACGCAGACCACCTGTGGAACCAGCCCCGCGCTGGATCAGGGCGAGGCGCAGAGCCGCACCGACCTGCGTCTGGGCTGGAGCTCGGCCAGCGGCCGGCTGGGGATGGCCGTGTACGGCCACAACCTGGCCGACAACCGCTACGTGACCGGGCTTAACACCTACGGCAAGGACGCGTTCGGCACGGTCGGCGCGACGGTCAGCGAGCCGCGCACGTACGGATTCGAGGTGACGTTGCAGTACTGAACCGCCGGTCCGCCGGGAGACCGGCGATCGGGCCATGACGCAACCCCGGCAGTGCGAACTGCCGGGGTTTTCGTTTGCGGGGGATCACGGCATCCTTGCACGATGCCGATGCGCAAGGACGGGGTCACCGTCGATCTTCAGATGCAACCGCTGGACCGCCTCCGTGGGGTCGGCCCGGCCGTGGCCGAGAAGCTTGCCGCGCGCGGCCTGTCGACCCTGCAGGACCTGTGGCTGCATCTGCCCCGGCAGTACGAGGATCGCACCCGGCTGACGCAGATCCGCGCGTTGCAGCCGGGTGTTGCGGCGCAGGTCGAAGGTCGGGTGGAGGCGGTCGAGCGCGGCTTCCGTTACCGGCCCATGCTGCGCGTGGCGATCTGCGACGACTCGCATGCCACCCTGGTGCTGCGCTTCTTCCATTTCCGCGCCGCGCAGGTTGCCCAGTTCGCGCCGGGCGCGCGCGTGCGCTGCTACGGCACGCCCAAGCCGGGACAGAACGGCCTGGAGATCGTGCACCCCAGCTACCGCGTGCTCGACGATGCCGTCGAGACAGTGCTCGGCGACCAGCTCGATCCGGTCTATCCGACGATCGACGGCGTCGGCACCACCGTGCTGCGGCGGCTGATCGACCAGGCGTTGCAGCGCCTGCCTGACGACGATTCGCTGGAGCTGTTGCCGCAGTCGCTGCTGAGCCATTTCCAGTTGCCGACCTTGCGCGAGGCGCTGCTCACCGTGCACCGGCCCGCGCCGGACAGCGACATCGCCGCCTTGCTGGCCGGACGCCATCCCGCGCAACGGCGCCTGGCCCTGGAGGAACTGCTCGCTCACCACCTGAGCCTGCGCGGACAGCGCATCGCCCAGCAGGCGCACGCGGCACGTTCGCTGCGCGGCTTGACGCTCGCAAGGAAGCTGCGCGACGCGCTGCCGTTCCGGTTGACCGGCGCGCAGCAGCGCGTGTTCGAACAGATCCGCACCGACCTGCGCAAGCCGTCGCCGATGCTGCGGCTGGTGCAGGGCGACGTCGGCAGCGGCAAGACCGTGGTCGCGGCCCTGGCGGCGATGCTCGCCGTGGAGGACGGCCGCCAGGCGGCGCTGATGGCGCCCACCGAATTGCTGGCCGAGCAGCACCTGGGCAACCTGCGCGCGTGGCTGGAGCCGCTCGGCGTGCGGGTGGCATGGCTGGCGGGCAAGGTGACCGGCCGCGCGCGCGCCAAGGTGATTGCCGAGGTCGCGTCCGGCGAGGCGCAGGTGGTGGTGGGCACGCACGCGTTGATGCAGGAAGGCGTCGCGTTCGCCGATCTCGCACTGGCGATCGTCGACGAGCAGCACCGCTTTGGCGTGCACCAGCGGTTGGCCCTGCGCGACAAGGGCGCCGGCGGTACGGTCGGTGCCGACGCGGTGGTGCCGCACCAGCTGGTGATGACGGCCACGCCGATCCCGCGCACGCTGGCCATGGCGGCGTATGCCGACCTGGACGTGTCGGCGATCGACGAACTGCCACCGGGTCGCACACCGGTGCAGACCGTCGCGCTCAGTGCCGAACGCCGCCCCGAACTGGTCGAGCGCATCCGCGCCGCGTGCGCCGAAGGCCGCCAGGCGTACTGGGTGTGCACGATCATCGACGAGTCCGACGAAGTCGTGGCGCAGGCCGCGCAGTCCACGTTCGAGGAGCTGTCGCGGCAGTTGTCGGGACTGCGCGTCGGGCTGGTGCACGGCCGCCTCAAGGCGGCGGAAAAGCAGGCGATGATGCGCGCGTTCAAGGAAGGCGAGATCGACCTGCTGGTTGCGACCACGGTGATCGAGGTCGGCGTCGACGTGCCCAACGCGTCGTTGATGATCGTCGAGAACGCCGAACGCCTCGGCCTGGCGCAGTTGCACCAGCTGCGCGGGCGCGTGGGACGCGGCAGTGCGGCCTCCAGTTGCGTGCTGCTGTACCAGCCACCGCTGTCGCAGATGGCCAGGCAGCGCCTGGCGACGATGCGCGAAACAAACGACGGCTTCGTGATCGCCGAGAAGGATCTCGAACTGCGTGGTCCGGGCGAACTGCTCGGCACGCGCCAGACCGGCATCGCCGGGTTCCGCGTCGCCGATCTCGCACGCGATGCCGACCTGCTGCCGCAAGTGCAGGCGCTGGGCGAACGGCTGCTGGCGGACTCCCCGGCACTGGCCGCCCGCATCGTGGCGCGCTGGGTGGGCGGCGCCGCGCGCTATGCGTCAGCATGAAGTCGCCACTACGCCCATGACCGATCGCGGCAACGCCACCACGCGCTGGTTCGGCGCGCATTTCGACCGGTTGCACCCGTTGCTGCAGGCGCTTCACCGCGATGGCGGCACGCTGCGGGGCGACGTCGCCATCCGCACCGGTCGGGGACTGGCGGGCGTGCTCGGACGTCGCCTGGGGCGTCGGCTGGGCATCCCGCTCGACCGCCCGACCCGCGGCATCGAGGTGCGGATCCACCACGACGACGTCGAGATGCACTGGGTCCGGACCTTCGACGATGGCAGCGTGCTGCGCTCGGTGTTTCGTCCCGTCGGTCGCTTCCCGCAGGGGCATTGGGTGGAAACAACGGGGCCGGTGCGCATGCGCCTGGCCGTGGACGTGGCCGACGGTGGCTGGCGATGGCGCCTGCTGGGCGTGGACGTGCGTGGCCTGCCGTTGCCCCTGTGGCTGTTCCCGCGCGCCGACGCCAGCAAGCGCATCGACGAGGCCGGTCGCTATCGCTTCGGCGTGGCGTTCTCGCTCTGGCCGCTGGGCGAGGTACTACGGTACGAAGGCGCCTTGCGTGCGGCCCCGTACCGCGACCAGCCGATCCACGCATAATCGGGCCATGACAAATCGCATCCCACTGCTGATTGATACCGACCCAGGCGTCGACGACGCGCTGGCCCTGTTGATGGCCTTCAACGATCCGCGCCATGAGGTCGTCGGGTTGAGCATCGCCGCCGGCAACGTCGGCCTGGCGCATACCGTGGCCAACGCGCTGAAGCTGTGCGAAGTCGCAGGCGTCGACGTGCCGGTGTTCGCCGGTTGCGCCGAACCGCTGCTGCATCCGGCGCGCGACGCGGCGTACGTGCACGGTCGCGACGGCTTCGGCGACATCGGCTATCCGCCGGCCACCCGCGCCGCGGAAAACGAGCACGCCGCGCTGGCGATCCTGCGCCTCTCGCACGAACACGCCGGCAAGTTGCTGCTGGTGGCCCTCGGTCCGCTGAGCAACATCGCGCTGGCCCTCAAGCTGGACCCGACCCTGCCGTCGCGCGTCGCGCGGCTGGTGGTGATGGGCGGCGCGGTGACGGCGCACGGCAACATCACGCCTGCGGCCGAGTTCAACATCGCCTTCGATCCGGAGGCCGCGCACATCGTGCTGTCGGCATTCCCGCACTTCGACCTGGCCGATTGGGAGGCCACCATCGCCCACGGCCTGCTGCACGACGAGGTGCTGGGTTGGCTGGCCGCCGACAGCGAACGGGCGCGCTTCTACGAGGCCATTTCGCGCAAGACGCGCGAGTGGTCGGCCGATCGCCGTGGCGACCACTGGCATTCGGCCGACGGCCTGGCGATGGCCTACGCGTTGCAGCCCGAGGGCGCGGTCGAGGTGGAGTCGCGGCCCGTCGCCGTCGAGCTGGAGGGGCGACATACCCGCGGCGCCACGATCGTCGACTGGCTCCGCCAGGACGGGGCGCCCGACAACGCGCGGATCCTGCTGAAGTACGACCAGGCCCGTTTCGAAAGGCTGGTGCGTGCCGCGCTGGCGGCGGTCTGAGCCAGTCGGGACGGCCTCGGGCGGGCCGGAGAGAGCGGGGGAAGGGGCAGGGCTTGCGACGCGCCGGAGCGGTCGTTATACTGCCCAGCTCTCCCGCATAACATTGGTACATGCCATGAAGGCCGGCATCCATCCCGAATACCGCGACGTCGTGTTCCAGGACGTCACCACGGAATTCCAGATCCTGACCCGCTCGACCCTTGGCAGCAAGGAATCGATCAAGTGGGAAGACGGTAACGAGTACCCGCTGATCAAGGTCGATATCTCCTCGGCCTCGCACCCGTTCTACACGGGCAAGCACAAGATCATGGATACCGGCGGCCGCGTGGACAAGTTCCGCAAGCGTTACGCGCAGAAGTAATCGCGCCGCAAGTGTTCCGCATGACGGCCGCCGAAAGGCGGCCGTTGTCGTTTCCGGAGCCGACGGAGCAAGGTTCGCCGAGGCATCGTTGCTCCGCGGACTACCCATTGCACGACCAAAGTCCGAGCGTTCGCTCCAGGTCGTTGTGCGATAATTCAGTGTCGCGGTAAACCCGCGGTTCCCTGTTTCCCCTCCTTGCCGCGGCCACCCCTGCGGCATGCCGACTGAGGAGTGCTTCGTGTCCGACAACAAGACTGGCCTTGACCAGGTCACCCTGGCCGCTGGCGACAAGAACATCGTCCTGCCCGTGCTGCACCCGACCCTGGGTGCGCCGTGCATCGACATCGCCAAGGTGCCGAAGGAAACCGGCTGCTTCACCTACGATGCGGGTTTCACCGCTACCGCCAGTTGCAAGTCGGCGATCACCTACATCGACGGCGATGCCGGCGTGCTGCTGTATCGCGGCTACCCGATCGAACAGCTGGCCGAGAAGTCGAGCTTCCTCGAAGTCGCCTATCTGCTCATGAACGGTGAACTGCCGACCACCGGCGAGTTCGAGAAGTTCGAGCACGAGGTGACGCATCACACGATGATGCATGAGGCCTTCAAGAGCTTCCTGGGCGGCTTCCGCCACGACGCGCACCCGATGGCGATGCTGACCGGCATGCTCGGTTCGCTGGCGAGCTTCTACCACAACGATCTCGACCTCGAGGACCCGGAGCAGCGGCGCATGACCGCGATCCGCCTGATCGCGAAGGTGCCGACGATCGCCGCGGCCTGCTACCGCCATTCGATCGGCTGGCCGATCCGCTATCCGCGCAACAACCTCGAATACACCACGCGCTTCCTGCACATGCTGAAGGAAGTGCCGAGCGAGCCGCTGGAACTCAGCCCGGTGGCCGCCAAGGCGATGGACCTGCTGTTCATCCTGCACGCCGACCACGAGCAGAACGCGTCGACCTCGACCGTGCGCCTGGTCGGTTCGACCGGTGCCAATCCGTATGTCAGCGTCGCCGCCGGCGTCGCCGCGTTGTGGGGCCCGGCGCATGGCGGTGCCAACGAAGCCGTGCTCAAGATGCTCGCCGAGATCGGCCGTCCGGAGAACGTCAAGTCGGCGATCGACAAGGCCAAGGACAAGGAGTCGGGCTTCCGCCTGATGGGCTTCGGCCACCGCGTCTACAAGAACTACGACCCGCGCGCCGCGCTGGTGCGCAAGATGACCCACGAGGTCCTGGGCCAGCTCGGCGTCAGCGACCCGCTGCTCGACGTGGCGATGAAACTCGAGGAGGCGGCTCTGCAGGACGAATACTTCGTGCAGCGCAAGCTCTACCCGAACGTCGACTTCTACTCGGGCATCATCTACAAGGCGCTCGGCATTCCGGTCGAGATGTTCACCGTGATGTTCGCCATCGCACGCACCGCCGGCTGGGTGTCGCATTGGCTGGAGCAGCAGGAAGACCCGGAGAACAAGATCGGCCGTCCGCGCCAGATCTACACCGGTTCGGCGAACCGCGATTACGTGGGCATCGACAAGCGCTGATCCTGCCGACGGTCCTGCCGGCACGTTCTGGCGGGTCGATGATTGCAACGAAGCCGCGGCCTGTCCGCGGCTTCGTCGCATGTGGGAGTGGCGATGGTCGTCCTGCGCTAGCCGGCCGACAGCACGGGCCGGCCCGCTCAGTCCGGCCCGCTCAGTCCGTCGCGTGTTGGGATTCGTAGCCGGCGATTTCCTCGTCGGCAAGCAGCTGTCGCAGCTGCGCTGCCGACGCGCGTCGCATCGGTTTCTCGTCGATTCCGGAAAGCGGGGCTTGGCGCAGCACGTCGTGCGGCAGCACGGTCAGGTCGAACGTGAAGTCCTCGGCACTGAACAGCCAGACCGGCAGGTCCAGGCTGCGCTCGCGATCCAGGCGTACGCGGCGGCTACGCGCTTCGGCCGGGACGTGGTGCTGTGCCAGGAACCGCGCGATCGCGTCAGGGTCGTCGCAGTGTAGGTGCAGGGCCACCGGGCTGCGACCGTCGGCCGTGCCTTCCAGCACCGGGCCGACGAGCCTAGGCGAGAACTCCGCAAAGAACTCCAGCGCCCGAAGCGCCGCCTCGCGGCGCAGGCGCAGGCCTTCCAGGTTGTCGCGCTGGAACAGGCGCTGGTACTCGCGCAGTGCCTCCTCGATCTCGCGATTCCGGGGCAGCGAAGCATCGTCGAAGATGCCCAGCCGCTGGGCGGCCTTGAGCTTTGCCTGGTGGAAGTCGCGGATGCCGCTTTCGGCCATCAGGCGCGCGGCCTCATGGGCGAGGCGATGGCGGCGTTCGCGGGTTCGGGCTAGTGCGTGCAGCTGGGCATGGTGCGGCATGACGTCCTCCGCGGCGGGCGCGTCGGCGGTGCCACCCGCCGGTGGCCGGTCGCGGGGACCGGCCACGCGAAGCTAGCACGGCTCAGAAGATATCGAACGATTGTTCCTGCTGGGCCGGGTCGGACTGTTCAGGACCGTAGTCGACGTAGCTTTCCATGCGCTCGAGGTCCTCGGCCTTGACCCATTCGCCAATGCCGCCTTCGCCGGTCGGGATGAGCGTGCCATTGCCAGTGACGGCGACCCTGACCATGCCTTCGGGCGGTTCATTGCCCGTGATCGGCTGGTCCTTGAGCGCGACGCGCATGTAGTCGATCCAGATCGGCAGCGCGGCCTTGCCGCCGTACTCGCGGTAGCCCAGCGACTTGTAGTTGTCGCGACCGACCCAGACGGTGGTCACGTACGGGCCACCGAAGCCGGAGAACCACGCGTCGCGGTGCTCGTTGGTCGAACCAGTCTTGCCACCGACGTCCTCGCGGCCGAGCACCTTGGCCGCCGTGCCGGTGCCGCGCTGCACCACGTCGCGCAGCATCGACACCAGCTGGTAGGCGATGCGGCCGTCGATCGCGCGAGGCGCGAGCACGGTGGTGGCCGGATCCAGCGGCGTGGCCGTGGGCCGGGGCTTGGACGCCTCGGCGGTGACCGGGCGCGCGGCGGGCGCGCCGGCGCCGGGGTCGTTACCCAGGTTGAAGCCGTCGACCACGGTCGAGCTGCGCGCCGCGGCGGCGGCACTGCCCGCGCCGGTGGGCGTGCATTGCGGGCAGGCGGTGGCGGGCTTTTCCTTGAACACCACGGCACCGTCGCGGTCCTTGACCTCGTCGATGAACCACGGGGTGATGCGGAAGCCGCCGTTGGCGAACACCGAGTAGCCGCGCGCGACCGACAGCGGAGTCAGCGAGGCGGTGCCCAGCGACATCGACAGGTTCGGGGGCAGGCTGGCCTCCTCGAAGCCGAAGTTGCTGATGTACTTGCGAGCGAAGTCGACGCCGATCGCATCGAGCAGGCGCACCGACACGAGATTGCGCGACTGCACCAGCGCCTCGCGAACGCGCATCGGACCGGCGAAGTTGCCGCTGTCGTTCTGAGGCCGCCAGAGATGGCCACGGCGATCCTTGAACACCACCGGGGCGTCGAGCACGATCGAAGCGGGGTTGAAGCCACGCTCGAATGCCGCCGAGTACAGGAAAGGCTTGAAGCTCGAGCCGGGCTGCCGGCGCGCCTGGGTGGCACGGTTGAACTTGTTGCCCGCGAAGCTGAAGCCGCCCGAGATCGCTCGCAGGGCGCCGTTGTGGGGTTCGAGCGACACCAGCGCCGCCTGTGCCTGCGGGATCTGCACCAGCTTGTAGCGGGCCTCGGACGCCGGCACCACGATGGCCACGGCCGGTGCGGCCTCGCCTTCCTTGGGCACGGCTTCCACGCGGCGAACACGCACGATGTCACCGCGCTTGACCAGGCTGGCCGGGCTGCGGCCACCGAAGCCATCGCCGTTGCCCAGTTCGATCTGGCTGCCATCGCCCAGGGCGAGGGTGGTGCGGGTGCCGTCGTTGCCCAGCACGATGGCCGGCAGCATGTCGGCCTGCGGCGGGTTGCCCCGCAGGTGCGCACTGGCGGCCTTGGCGTCGTCACCGGCGGCCAGGTCGATGTGCTTTTCGACCCCATGCCAGCCATGGCGAACGTCGTACACCTGCAGGCCATCACGCACGGCCTTGTCGGCCGCCACCTGCAGTGTCGGGTCGATGGTGGTGAAGACGTGGTAGCCCTTGGTCAGTGCTTCGGGACCGAAGCGCTCGATCATCTCCTGACGCACCATTTCGGCCACGTAGGGGGCGTACACCTCGACCGGGCGCTCGTGGGGGCTGGCGTGCATCGGCACGGCGCGCGCCGCGGCGGCCTCGGCGGGGGTGATGTAGCCCAGTCCGGCCATGCGCGCCAGGATGTAGTCGTCGCGGCGCTCCTTCGCGCGTTCCGGGTTGTTGAGCGGGTTGCCGCTGGAGGGGAACTTCGGAATGCCGGCCAGAGACGCCATTTCGTCCAGGCTCAACTCGCCCAGCTTCTTGCCATAGTAGAACTCGGCCGCGGCACCGACGCCGTAGGCGCGATTGCCGAAGAAGCTCTTGTTGAGATACAGCTCGAAGATGTCGTCCTTGCTGAGCTCGCGCTCCATCCGCAGCGCCAGCAGCATCTCCGCGAACTTGCGGGTGTAGCTGTACTCCGAGCTCAGGAAGAACTGGCGGGCCACCTGCTGGGTAATGGTCGATCCGCCCGGGACGCGCTTGCCGTCCGTGGTCGCCAGCAACCAGACCGCGCGGCCGATGCCCTTGAAGTCCAGTCCGTTGTGCTCGTAGAAGCGCGCGTCCTCGGCGGCGAGGAAAGCCTGCTTGAGCCGCGGCGGGACGTCCTCGATCTTGATGGGATAGCGACGCGTCTCGCCGAACAGCGCCATCAGGCGGCCGTCACGCGCATAGACGTACATAGGCTCCTGCATCTCGACGCTACGCAACGTCTCGACATCGGGCAGCTTGGGCGCGATCAGGTAATAGAGTGCGCCGATCGCGATGGCGCCGAGCAGGGCCAGGCCGATGATCGAATACAAGGCCCAGCGCAACAACCGACGAATACGTGGCATCGAAGCGGGTTCCGATTGCAGCTGAAGTGGGCGTGGAGTATAGATGACCGCGCCTAAAGGGCTGCATGCGTCCGGAAGCGAGGCAAGGTGGCGTTAGGGCTGGGGAAGGTGGAACGGGTCGGCATTTTCGAAAAGAAGTGGTTGCCACCCTGTAAAAAGTCCGTTATTTAAGGCGGGGCCACACTAATTGCTCGTAAGCGATTGTGGCATGGGGAGAAAATCGTGGGCGTGATCACAAAAAGCCAGTCGGCCTTGGTCGGCGTGGATATCAGTTCGACCGCAGTCAAGCTTTTGCAGCTCTCCCGGGCCGGCAACCGCTATCGCGTCGAACACTATGCGGTTGAGCCGCTGCCGCCGAATGCGGTAGTCGAGAAAAACATCGTCGAGGTCGAGGCCGTCGGCGAAGCCATCAAACGCGCGGTTTCGCGTTCGGGCACAAGGGCCAAGCACGCCGCTGCCGCGGTCGCTGGTTCGTCGGTCATCACCAAGGTGATCCCGATGGCCGCCGATCTCGAAGGCGACGAGCTCGAGGCCCAAGTGGAGCTGGAAGCCGTCAACTACGTGCCGTACCCGATCGAGGAAGTGAACCTCGATTTCGAGGTGCTCGGCCCGATGCCGAATAATCCAGAGTCCGTCCAGGTCCTGCTCGCCGCCTCGCGCGCCGAGAACGTGGAGCTGCGCTCTTCCGCGCTCGAGCTCGGCGGCCTGACCCCCAGGGTCATGGATGTCGAGGCGTTCGCGATCGAGAACGCGTTCGCGTTGCTGGCCGACCAGCTGACCAGCCCGCGTGACGGCATCGTCGCCCTGATCGACTCGGGCGCGACCATGACCACGCTCAACGTCCTGCGTAACGGTCGCAGTCTGTACAACCGCGAACAGGTGTTCGGCGGCAAGCAGCTCACCGACGAAGTGATGCGGCGCTACGGACTCAGCTACGAGGAAGCCGGACTGGCCAAGCGCCAGGGCGGTTTGCCGGAGAGCTACGAGGCCGAGGTGCTGGAGCCGTTCAAGGAGGCGATGGTCCAGCAGGTCAGTCGCCTGTTGCAGTTCTTCTACGCCGGCAGCGAGTTCAATCGAGTTGACCAGATCGTGATTGCGGGCGGTTGTGCCGCGATCCCGGGCATCGCGCAGATGGTCGAGGAGCAGCTCGGCGTGCCGACCATGATCGCCAATCCTCTGGCGCACATGACCCTCGGTCCGCGCGTGCAGGCGCACGCACTGGCTCAGGATGCGCCGGCCCTGATGATCGCTTGCGGCCTTGCCTTGAGGAGCTTCGACTGATGGCACGGATCAATCTGCTCCCATGGCGGGCTGAGCGGCGCAAGCAGCGCCAGAAGGAATTCGCGACGATGCTCGGCGCGTCGGCAATTGCCGCCGTCCTGGTTTCGTTCCTCATCATCAGCTTCTACAACGGCCAGATCAGCGGCCAGAACGATCGCAACGCGTACCTCACCGACCAGATCAAGCAGCTCGACACCCAGATTGCCGAGATCGAAGAACTCGACAAGAAGAAGGCCAAGCTGCTGGCCCGCAAGGAAGTCATCGAGCAGCTGCAGGCCAACCGCTCGCAGATGGTCCACCTGTTCGACTCGCTGGTCCGCACCATTCCCGATGGCGTGGTGCTGACCTCGATCAAGCAGGAAGCGGACATCCTGACGCTGGAAGGTCGGTCGCAGTCCAACGCACGCGTCAGTACGTACATGCGCAACCTCGAAAGCTCGGGCTGGATGACCAAGCCGGACCTGTCGATCATCGAGGCCAAGGGTGAGGACAAGGGCCTGCCGTATGTGTACGCCCTGAAGGTGAAGCTGGCCAACCCGAACGCGCCCAAGGACGAGAACGGCGACGGCATACCGGATGCGCCTGCCGCGCCGGTCGCCACGACCGACAACGCTCCGCTGGTTCCGGCCGATGGCACGGCACCGGTCGTTCCGGCCGGCACCACCGCGGCCCCGGCCAGCGGCACGGCACCGGCGGCGCCGGGCACCGCGCCAGCATCGGCCACCCCGACCGCACCCGCACCCGCAGCACCTGCGGCCCCGAAGCCGGAGCAGGCCTCCGCACCTGAAAAAGGAGCCGCCTCGTGAGCCAGAAGAAGATTTCGCTCAGGGACCTCGACTTCAATAACATCGGTGCCTGGCCGCGCCAGGCGAAGATCGGCTTCTGCGTGCTGATCGGTCTGCTGATCATCGGCCTGGCCTGGTACCTGTTCGTCGCCGACAAGCGTGTCGAGCTGGAAGGCCTCGAAAGTCAGGAAACCACGCTGCGCGAAGAGTTCGAGAAGAAGCAGGGTCGCGCCGCCAATCTCGAGCCGCTGAAACTGCAGCTCGTGCAGATGGAGCAGCAGCTGCAGCAGATGCTGCGCCAGCTGCCCAGCAAGACCGAAATGCCCGACCTGATCGTCGACATCTCGCAGACCGCCCTGGCTACCGGCATTGCCAACGAGTTGTTCCAGCCCGGTCCGGAGCAGCCCAAGGAGTTCTACGCCGAGAAGCCGATCGCGCTGCGCATGGTGGGTACCTATCACCAGTTCGGCGGTTTCGTCAGCGGCGTGGCGTCGCTGCCGCGCGTGGTCATCATGACGATGCACGACATCTCGCTGAAGCCGCGTGCCAAGGACGCTGCCGCAGGCATCACCCCGAACAGCCCGCTCGAACTGGCCGGTACGGTGAAGACCTACCGCTATCTCGACGAAGACGAAGTGGCTGAACAGCAGAAGGCGGATGCTACTGCGGGCAAGCCAGCCGCGCCCGCCCAGGGGGGGACCTGAGATGCATGACTTGACCGTACGCCGCGGGTTTCCACTCGCGCGCCCGCTCCTGGCGCTGTCGGTGCTGCTGGCGCTTGCCGGTTGCTCCCGCGGTGTCACCAGCACCCCGGGTGATGCGCCGAACCTCGAAACCTACGTCGCAGAGATCAAGGCCAAGCCGGCTCCACCGCTGGAATCGCTGCCGGTAATGCAGCAGTTCGAGACGTTCGAGTACGCCGCCTACGCCTTGCGCGATCCCTTCAGTCGCGCCTTCACCGATGACGGTGGCGGCGGTGGACCGCGTCCGGACTCGGCGCGTCGCAAGGAAACCCTCGAGCAGTTTCCGCTCGATAGCCTCGACATGGTTGGCACGCTCGGCCAGGGAAGTGGGGTAGTCGCGCTGGTCATGGCACCCGACAAGGTGACCTATCGAGTACGACCCGGTGCATACCTGGGACAGAGCGACGGTCGAGTGACCGCCGTCTCCGAGGATCGCATCGAATTGGTGGAACTGGTGCCGGATGGCGCGGGTGGCTGGCTGGAACGTCCGGCTACCGTCGCGTTAGAAGATAATTGATTGGGGGATAGCACGATGACCGTATTCAATGCCACACGATCGCGGCCTGCCCGGCGCCCCTTGCTGTTGCGCAACGGGAGCGTTGGGCTCCTGGTAGGCGCAATGGCAGCCATCAGCGCTGTCCACGCCGGTACGCCGGCGGGTTCGGCCGTCCACGCTTCGGCATTCGCGGCTCAGGTCGCGCCGGCTGCCAGTGTCGACCCCGCCAAGCAGGTGCCCGGCGCGATCTCCGTGTCGAACATCGACTTCAAGCGCGGCGACGGCGGTGCGGGCCGCCTGGTGCTCAAGTTCAGCGGCGAAGGTGCCGCGCCGGACCTGCGCAACCAGGGTTCCAAGGTCGTCATCAACGTGGGCAACGCCCAGTTGCCGGCGTCCCTGCAGCGACCGCTCAACGTCAGCGACTTCGCGACGCCGGTGCAGCAGATCGAGGCACGCGCCAGCGGTGGGGGTACCCAGCTGGTGCTCGACACCAGCGGCAACTACGAGTCGATGGCCTACCAGACCGGTAGCGAGTACATCGTCGAGATCCTGCCGCGCGCGGCAGCTCCGGCGGGTCGCGCGGTCGGCGCATCGGGCTCCAATGGCACCTCCGATGCGGTGGGCGGCACCAAGAGCTACAGCGGCCGTCCGGTCACGTTCAACTTCCAGGATGTGCCCGTCCGTACGGTGCTGCAGCTGGTGGCCGAGGAATCCAGCCTCAACGTCGTCGCTGCCGACACCGTTACCGGCAACGTCACCCTGCGCCTGATCAACGTGCCGTGGGACCAGGCACTCGACATCGTGCTGCAGGCCAAGGGCCTCGACAAGCGTCGCAGCGGTAACGTGATCTGGGTGGCGCCGCAGGCAGAGATCGCCAAGTACGAGCAGGACAGGGAAGACGCGCGCATCGCGATCGACAACCGCGTCGACCTCGTCACCGAGTACGTGCAGATCAACTACCACAACGCCACCGCGATCTTCAAAGCGTTGACCGAAGCCAAGGGCATCGGCGGCGGTGCGGGTGCCGGCACGGGCGGTAACGTCGACAGCGGCTTTCTTTCGCCGCGTGGTCGCCTCGTCGCCGACGAGCGCACCAACACCCTGATGATCAGCGACATCCCGAAGAAGATCACGCAGATGAAGGAGCTGATCCACGTGATCGACCGTCCGGTCGACCAGGTGGTCATCGAGGCCCGCGTGGTTGTCGCCAACGAGAGCTTCTCGCGTGAGCTTGGCGCCAAGTTTGGCCTGTCGGGCGTGACCAACAGTGGCAAGGCGTACTTCAACAGCACCGTTGCCAACAACGTCACGACGCAGAACTCCTTCGTCAACGCAGCCAACCAGAACAGGAACAACACTGGCGGACCGCGTGTACTGCCGGTGCTCACCCGGGGTCTGATGACCGACCTGGGCGTGGCGAATCCGGCTGGCTCGATCGCCCTGGCGATCCTCAACGCCGGCTACGCTCTCGACGTGGAGTTGTCGGCGTTGCAGGAAGAAGGTCGCGGCGAAGTCATCTCGAACCCGCGCATCGTCACCAGCAACCAGCGTGAAGCGATCATCAGCCAGGGCCGCGAGATTCCGTACCAGACGGTCGAGATCGCCAACGGTGTCGCCACCACCACGATCGAGTTCAAGCCGGTCGTGCTGGAGATGAAGGTCACCCCGACCATCACCAACGACGGCCGCGTGTTCCTCAACATGATCGTCAAGAAGGACGAGCTCGAGCGTACCGTCCAGGGCACCGGTGGTACCGAGCTTCCGCTGATCAGCACCCGTACGGTCAACACCGCGGTGCTCGTCGAGGACGGTCAGACGGTGGTTGTCGGCGGCGTGTACGAGTTCCGCAATGCCAGCGACGTCACCAAGGTGCCGTTCCTGGGTGACATCCCGTTCCTGGGCAATCTCTTCAAGAAGAAGGCCCGCTCGAACGACAAGGCTGAGCTGCTGATCATGGTCACGCCGAAGGTGCTCAAGGTCGCGCAACGCTGACCGACGCGCTTCAACGATCCAGCACGGGGGCCTTCGGGCCCCCGTGTCGTTTTGGCGGCCCCGTATTCCCTTTGTGCGCCGGCGGCCGGTTTCGCGCGTGGATTTGCGCTGAACGGCACACTTGGCCGCCGAACCTTGGCGGGGCACTTGGGTCAAACTCATTCGCCCGCAGACCTCGAGGCCGAGATGGACCAACCACGTATCGCGTCGCCGCACCTGCACGCAACGTTTGCGCGACTGCGCGAAGACCTCTCGTCCGAGATCGTCGGCCAGGCCGCGCTCGTCGAAAGGTTGCTGGTGGCCTTGCTGGCCGATGGCCACCTGCTGGTCGAGGGCGCGCCAGGCCTGGCCAAGACCACCGCGATCCGCGCGCTGGCGGCGCGCCTGCAAGCCGATTTCGCGCGCGTGCAGTTCACCCCCGACCTGCTGCCGGCGGACCTGACCGGCACCGAAGTCTGGCGCCCCCAGGACGGACGCTTCGAGTTCCAGCCCGGCCCGGTGTTTCATCCGATCCTGCTCGCCGACGAGATCAACCGGGCGCCGGCCAAGGTGCAATCGGCCCTGCTCGAGGCCATGGGCGAACGCCAGGTGACCGTCGGCCGCGCGACCTATCCGCTGCCGCCGCTGTTCCTGGTGATGGCCACGCAGAATCCCATCGAGCAGGAAGGCACCTTTCCGTTGCCGGAGGCCCAGCTCGACCGATTCCTGATGCACGTGCGCATCGGTTACCCGGAGGCCGCCGCGGAGGCGGAGATCCTGCGACTGGTGCGCGAGCGCGCACGCAACGCGATAGATGCCACGCCCGCCGCGGCGCTCGCGCGGATTCCGCTCGATGACGTGTTCGCCGCGCGTTCGGCGGTGCTGGCCTTGCACCTGGCGCCGGCCGTCGAGCGCTACCTGATCGAACTCGTGTTGGCATCGCGCGACGCCGCGCGGTATGACGCCGCGCTGGCGCGTCGCATTGCGTGGGGCGCGAGCCCGCGCGGGTCGATCGCGCTCGAGCGCTGCGCTCGCGCGCACGCCTGGCTGGCCGGGCGCGACTACGTGACCCCCGACGACGTCCGCGCGATCGCTCCGGACGTGCTGCGCCATCGCATCCTGCCCAGCTACGAGGCCACCGCCGAAGGGTGGGATGGCGACCGGCTGGTCGCCGAGTTGCTGGCCCGCGTGCCGTTACCGTGAGGGGAGTCATCGATGCGCGCCAGCACTGGCAATCGCATGACGTGGCGGCGGCCACCCACCATCGACGGTGCGGCGGTTGACTGCACCGCGTGGCCACGCTCGTTGCGACGACCGGGCGCCTCCGCGTGGCGAGGGGCTGTCCATCGGGCGCCATCGCGCTGCAGAGGCGACCGGCACCCAACGCGCCAGCAGGGTACCCGGGTTCGCGTGATCGGCATCCACGGCGCGCGCCACGATGGTCGATGACATCGCCAACACCCAGGGCATCGTGCCGACGCTGCCGGAGCTGGTCGCGTTGCGCGGCGCCGTTGCCGGACGGCGCGCGGCCCGGCTCGGTCGCCACGGCGTCGGCGGGCAGGCGCTGTCGCCGTTGCGTGGCCGCGGCATGGAGTACGCCGAGTCGCGCGAGTACGTTGCGGGCGACGACGCGCGGCATATCGACTGGCGCCTCACCGCGCGTACCGGTCGTGCCCACACCAAGCTCTACCAGGCCGAACGCGAGCGGCTCAGCCTGATCGTTGCCGACACGTCGCCGTCCCTCTACTTCGGCACGCGCGTGCGCTACAAATCCGTGCAGGCCGCGCGCGCCGGAGCCGTCGCCGCCTGGGCCGCGGCGCGCGATGGCGATCGCATCGCGGCGTTGCGCGGCAGCGTGCGCGAGCCACCCGTCACGCCGGCTTCGGGTGCACGCGGCGCCTTGCGCGTGCTCGACGCGCTGGTGCGGTGGTACCGCGGCCCGCCGCCCGACGACGCCGGCCTCGAGGTCGCGCTCGACCACGCCGCGCGCCTGCTCCGGCCCGGCTCGCGGCTGGTGGTGCTGGCCGACCCGGCATCGTTCGCGGCCGTGCCCGAACGGCGTTGGCCCACCCTGGCCCAGCACCACGAGGTGATCGTGCTGTTGCTGGTCGACCCGCTGGAACTCGCCCCGCCGACAGGGCGCCTGCCGTTTCACAGCGGCGGCCACCGCGTCGAACTCGATCTGGGCAGCGCCGCGCAGCGCCAACGCTGGCGCAACACGTTTGCCGCACCGGTCGACGCGGCGGTGCAGTCGCTGCCGTTGCGCGGCGTGCGCGTGCAGGCCTTGTCCACCGACGCCTCCAGCGAATCGTGGCTGCCCCTTCTCGGCCGCGCGCGGCCAATGGTGGCGTGATGGCTGCCGATACGCTGGTCCTGCGCGACATCCATCAACCGGCCGCGCCGCCGCTGTGGCCACCGGCGCCCGGGTGGTGGTTGCTGCTGGTGATTGGGTTGGCGGTGGTCGCGGTGCTGTGGTGGTGGCGCGCGCGCCAGCGTCGTCGACGCGAGCAACTGCTCGTGCTGTTCGATGCCAGCGTCGACGCCGCGCCGACACCGTCGGCGCAGGTCGCGGTCATCTCCGAACTGCTGCGCCGGGCCGCGCGCCGGCACGACCCGCGCGCTGACCGGTTGGACGGCGACGCGTGGCTGGCGCTGCTCGACGCCGGCGCCCGTCGGCCGGGGTTTGTCACCGGCCCCGGACGCCTGCTGCTGGATGGCGGTTATCGGCGCGATGTCGATCCGGTCGACGTCGAGGCCATGCGGGTCCTGGCGCGCGCGCGATTCCTCGAATGGATGGCGCGGCGATGAACGGCCTGGTCGCCACCTGGATCGACAGCACGCTTTCCCTGTTCGACGGAATCGCGCTGGCCTGGCCGTTGTGGTTGCTCGCGCTGCCGTTGCCGCTGCTCGCGCGCTGGCTGCTGCCGGCTGCGCGTGACAACGCCGCCGCGTTGCGGGTTCCGTGGGGGCAACGCCTCGACGCGATTGCCGCAGGTGGCGGGCGCAGCCTGCGCGGCGGTGGCGCGGGCGCGTTGGTGTGGCTGGCGTGGGCGCTGTTGTGCCTGGCCGCGGCGCGCCCGCAACAACTGGGCGAAGCGCAGCAGCCGCCGCAGACCGGTCGCGACCTGATGCTCGCGCTCGACCTGTCGCAGAGCATGGCCGAGGCCGACATGGAACTTGGCGGCCGCGTGGTCGACCGCCTCACCGCGGCCAAGGCCGTGCTCTCCGACTTCCTCGAACGGCGCGCGGGCGATCGTATCGGTCTGCTGGTATTCGGCGAGCGCGCCTACGCGCTGACGCCGTTGACGCTCGACCGCGCCAGCGTGCGCGAACAACTCGACGACAGCATCGTCGGGCTGGCGGGACAGGCGACCGCCATCGGCGATGGGATCGGCCTGGCCGTCAAGCGCCTGCACAACCAGCCCGCCGGCCAGCGCGTGCTGATCCTGCTGACCGACGGCGTCAACACCGCCGGCGCGCTCGATCCGCGCAAGGCCGCGGAACTGGCGCGGGAGAACGGCGTGCGCGTGCACACGATCGCGTTCGGCGGCGAAGGCGGCATCAACGTGTTTGGCATCCGCCTGCCGATGCCCGGTGGCGACGAGATCGACGAAACCGTGCTGCGCGCCATCGCCGAGGAAACCGGCGGTCACTTCTTCCGCGCACGCGACACCGGGCAACTGGCCGGCATCTACGCACAGATCGACCGCATCGAGCCCATCGAACGTCCGGCGCAGGCGGTGCGGCCGCGCCTGGAACGCTATCCCTGGCCGTTGGGCGCGGCGCTGCTGCTGGCACTGATCGCGTTCGCCCGGCCGCGGAGGCGCGCATGAGCACGCCGGGCATCGAGTGGCTGGGTCTGCACCTGCAGCGCCCACACTGGCTGTGGCTGCTGCTCGCGCTGCCGCTGCTGGCCTGGTGGTGGCGTCGTCGCCGTCGGCACGCCAACGCGTGGCGCACGCAGGTCGATCCGCACCTGCTGCCGCACCTGCTGGTGGCCGCAGGCGCGGCGCGCTCTGGGATCGCGCCGCTGCTCGCGGGCCTGGCCTGGCTGCTGGCGGTGCTGGCCATGGCGGGGCCCGGCTGGAGCCAGACCGAGCAACCGCTGTGGCGCGATCGAACCCCGCTGGTGGTCGCGCTCGACCTGTCCGGTGACGCCCTCGCTGCCGATCTGCCGCCGTCGCGACTGGCCCACGCGCGCGCCAAGCTGATGACGCTGCTTGACCGGCGCGACGGCGGCGACATCGCACTGGTGGTGTTTGCCGACGACGCCTACACGGTGGCCCCGCTGACCGATGATGCGGCCAACGTCGCCCTGTTTCTCGATGCGCTGGAGCCGGCGGTGATGCCGGTCGACGGCCAGCGGGTCGACCGGGCAATCGACTGGTCGGCGCGCCTGCTGCGTCGCGCCGGTGCCAAGGGCGGCGCCATCGTGTTGCTCACCGACCACGCCGACGCTGCGGCGCTCGCGGCCGCCGCGCGCGTGCGCGCCAGCGGCTTCGAGGTGTCTGTGCTGGCGCTGGGTCGGCAGGCAGCCGTGGCCTATCCGCGTGCCGACGGCTCGCTGGGCAGCAGCCGCTTCGATGCCGCATCGCTGCGCGCGCTGGCCGCGGCCGGTGGCGGTCGTTACGCGCCGATCGCCACGGACGCCTCGGACCTTCAGTCGCTGGGCATGCTCACCGCCGAGGCTGCCACGGGCACGGCGCGCGGCACCGGCGCCCTGACGTGGCAGGACCAGGGTTACTGGCTGCTGCCGCCGTTGCTGTTGCTGGGATTGTTCGCTTTCCGGCGTGGCGGCGTGGCGGTGGTGCTGCTGGCCTGCCTGTGGCTGCCGTGGCAGCCCGCCGCGGCCGCGGACTGGTGGCGGCGGCCCGACCAGGCGCAGCACGCGCGCATGCAGCAAGGTCACGATGCCTACCGCCGCGGCGACTTCGCGGGTGCCGCGGCGCTGTACAGCGGCGTCGAGGGCGCCGACGCGAACTACAACCGCGGTAATGCGCTGGCCAAGGCGGGGCAGTACCCACAGGCCATCGAAGCGTACCGGCGCGCACTGCAGCAGCAACCCCGGATGCCAGATGCCAGCGCAAACCTGCGCGCGGTGGAGGCGGCCGCCAAGCGTCAACGCCAGCAAGGGCAGGGGCAAGGCCAGAGTGGCCAGCAAGGCCAAGGCCAGCAGCAAGGTCAGCAGCAAGGTCAGCAGCAAGGCCAGCAGCAAGGTCAGCAGCAAGGTCAGCAGCAAGGTCAGCAGCAAGGTCAGCAGCAAGGTCAGCAGCAAGGCCAGCAGCAAGGCCAGCAACAAGGCCAGCAGCAGGGCCAGCAGCAGGGCCAGCCGCCGCAGCCGGGCAAGTCGTCGGGCCGACCCGAGCCGACCGCGCGGCAACGGTCCGGCACACCCGCAGGGCGGTCGGAAACGGAGCAGCCGTCTTCTGCCGGTGCCGGCGACAGCGCGGCCCAGCGGGCGGCCGACGCCGCGCAACGCGAACGCATGCAGCGAGCGTTGCGCGAAGGCGTGGCCGGTGACGCCAGCGACCGCGGCGACGGCCAGGCCGAGGCCACCGCCGGCAACCCGAAAGAAACACAAGCGCAGCGCGAGCGACGGCTGGCCAACGAGGCCTGGCTGCGGCGGGTGCCGGACGATCCCGGTGGCCTGCTGCGTGCCAAGTTCCGCGCCGAACAGCAACGCCGCCAGATGCGGGGCCAGGACCCATGAACGCGATACCACGACCGAACCGCTTCTGCTTGCTTGGCATCGGCCTGCTGATGTCGATGCTGGCTTCCATTGCGGGTGCGCAGACCCGCGCCTGGCTCGATCGCGATCGCATCGCCGCCGGCGAAACCGTCACGCTCAACATCGAGACCGATCAGTCCGCCACGCCCGACTACACACCGCTGCAAGCCCTGTTCGTGGTGAGCGGCAACAGCAGCCGGCGCAGCTACGTGAACGGCGTGCGCAGCAGCCTGTTCGCCGTCGCCCTCCGCCCGCGCCGCGAGGGCGTGCTGACCGTGCCGGTGCTGGCGGTTGGCAGCGCGCGTACGCAGCCGCTGGCGCTGGTGGTCGCCCCGGCCAGCGCGCAGCAACCGGCTCAGGCCAGCGGCGACGTGTTCATCCAGAGCGAAGCCGACGACAACGACCCCTACGTGCAGCAGGCGGTCGGCTGGGTGGTGCGGTTGTACTCGCTGGCGCCGCTGGTGTCGGGCGTGCTCGACCAGCCCAACCCGGAAGGCGCCTCGATGCAGCGTGTCGGCGACGACGCCCAGTACACGCGCGTGGTCAACGGCGAGCGCTACAACGTCGTCGAGCGCCGCTACCAGTTGATCCCCGAGCGGAGCGGCGCGTTGAGCATCCCCGGTGCGTCGTTCGAGGGGCGTGGCGCCGGCGGCTTCTTCGATGACCTGTTCGGCGATCGCGGCGGCGAGCTGCGCGCCAACGCCGCGCCGCGCACGTTGCAGGTGCGGGCGATCCCCGCCAATGCCCCGCAGCCCTGGCTGCCGCTGCACGACCTGCAGCTTCGCTATGTCACCACGCCGCAACAGTTGCAGGTCGGCGCGGATGCGACGGTGACCATCGAAGCCATCGCCGACGGTGTGACCTCGGCGCAGATGCCGGAACTGCAACTGCCGCCGATCGATGGCGTGCAGGTGTTCGCCGACCCGGTGAAGGCCGACGACAGTTTCGTCAACGGACGCCCGCGCGCGCGGCTGCAGCGGCGGTTTGCGCTGGTGCCGTCGCGCGCCGGCACCGTGCGCCTGCCCGAGACCCGCCTGGGCTGGTGGGACGTGCGCTCCGGCGCGGCGCGTTGGGCCACCCTGGCCGAGCAGTCCTGGCTGGCCACCGGATCGGCGGCGAATGCGACATCGGGCGCCACCGCGTCATCGGCCACGGGTCCGACCGCCGCACCGGTGGGCGTCGCCGGCATCGGGTCCGATGGTGTGGATGCCGAAGGCGCGCTGCCATCTCGCAACTTCTGGGCCCCGTTGGCGGTGCTGTTCGCGCTGCTGTGGCTGGGCACGCTGGTGTGGGCGCTGCAACGGCGGGCCGCCGCATCGACGTCGGGACGCCGTGGTCTGCCGCCGCGCGCGGACGCGCCGCCGGTCATGCCGCCTGCGCCGGGCCTGGCCGCGCTGCGACAGGTGCTCGACAGCGGCGATTTCGGCGAGGTCGCCGACGTGCTGTGCGCAATGGCCCGCCCGCCAGCGACCGATGTCGACGACGTGAGCGCGCGCCTGGACGATCCCGCGCAGCGCGCCGCGCTCGACGCACTGCAGCGCGCGCGATGGGCAGGAGGCGATGGTGTCGACGCGCGCCGACAGCTGCGCGCCGCATTCGCCAGCGGACCGCGCTGGCACCCAACCGTGCGGGTGGCCGCCGAGCCGCTGGCGCCGCTGTATCCACAACGACAAGGACGCTGACACGATGACAGGACGCCCACTGCTGGTCGCCGCCGCTGCACTGAACGCCATCGCGGCATTGCTGCACATCGGCTGCATTGTGTTCGGCGCGCCGTGGTACCGCTTTTTCGGCGCAGGCGAGGGCATGGCCCAATTGGCCGAGGCCGGCTCATGGCAGCCGACACTGATCACCTCATTGATCGTCGCCGTCCTGGCCACCTGGGCGCTTTACGCGCTGTCAGGAGCCGGTCTGGTGCGACGGCTTCCACTGCGCAGGACCGTGCTGTGCCTGGTCACCGCGGTCTACCTGCTGCGTGGACTGGTGGTGGTACCGATGGCGGCGTTCGCGCCAGCGTCGATGACTCCGTTCGTCCTGTGGAGTTCGGCGATCTGCGTGGCCGTCGGCCTGGTGCACCTGTTTGGCGTGCGTGGCGCGTGGTCGCAGCTGTGATCTGATCCTCCGGCGTCGGCGGCCGCCAGCGGCCGGGTGGGACCTCCGAGCGGAATACGCGCCCGCGGCCCGCGGAAGCGGCCGCACGGGCGTCGTTTGCTAAGCTCGCCGCCACCTTGCACGGAGCGACACGATGAGCGAAGCCACCCCCGCAACCGGCGCCACGCGGCCGAAACTGCCGCTGCACTGGAAGATGGCGATCGGCTTCCTCGCCGGCCTCGTGCTC
Source organism: Montanilutibacter psychrotolerans (assembly GCF_003719825.1). Taxonomy (GTDB): domain Bacteria; phylum Pseudomonadota; class Gammaproteobacteria; order Xanthomonadales; family Xanthomonadaceae; genus Montanilutibacter; species Montanilutibacter psychrotolerans. The sequence goes on from NZ_RIBS01000001.1 coordinate 55,811, forward strand.
GGCCTGCTGGTCTACGCCTCCGGGCTGGGCAAGCTGAGCAGCCTCCCGGCCGACAGCGCGGCCTGTCTCGGCGCCGCGGCGGAGCTGCCGTGGCAATGCACACCGTGGGTGAAACTGATCACCCAGTACGTCACCGACCCCATCGGTCAGCTGTTCCTGCGGCTGATCTTCATGCTGGTGATCCCGCTGCTGTTCTCGGCGCTGGTCATGGGTGTGTCGGAGATGGGCGACGTCCGTGCGTTCGGCCGGATCGGCTGGCGCACGCTCGGGCTGACGGTGGTGATGTCGGCCATCGCGGTGCTGATCGGCCTGGTGCTGGTCAACTGGCTGCAGCCCGGTGCGGGCATCGATCCGGTGCTCGCGCAGCAACTGCTGACCGAGAACGCCGAGCGCGCGCAAAGCATCGTCAGCGACAGCACCAAGTCGGCCAAGGGCCTGGGCATGCTGATGTCGATCGTGCCCGACAACGTGATCGGCGCCGCCGCCGACGGCACCATCCTGGCGGTGATGTTCTTTGCGTTGATGCTCGGCATCGGCATCGTGTTGACGCCGGGCAAGGCCACCGACACCCTGCGCAACGGCATCCAGGGCCTGTTCGACGTGTCGATGACACTGATCGGCCTGGTGATCCGGCTCGCGCCGTACGCGGTGTTCTGCTTCATGTTCAACCTGGCCGCGCTGTTCGGCTGGGACCTGCTGCTGAAGCTGGCCAATTACGTCGCGGTGGTGGTGCTGGCGTTGGCGCTGCACCTGTTCGTGGTGTACTCGCTGGCGCTGAAGTTCATTGGCGGACGTTCGCCGATGGCGTTCTTCCGCGGTGTGCAGGAAGCGATGGTGCTGGCGTTCTCGACCGCCTCCAGCAACGCCACGCTCCCCACCGCGCTGCGCGTGGCCGACGAGAAGCTAGGCCTGCCACGCCGCGTCTCGCGCTTCGTGCTGACCGTCGGCGCCACCGCCAACCAGAACGGCACGGCGCTGTTCGAGGGCGTCACGGTGATCTTCCTCGCCCAGTTCTTTGGTGTCGACCTGAGCCTGGGCCAGCAGGTGCTGGTGATGCTGGTGTGCATCCTGGGCGGCATCGGCACGGCCGGCGTGCCGTCGGGTTCGTTGCCGGTGGTGGCGATGATCTGCGCGATGGTCGGCGTGCGCCCGGAGGGCATCGGCCTGATCCTGGGCGTCAATCATTTCCTCGACATGTGCCGCACCACGCTCAACGTCACCGGCGACATCGCGATTGCGGCGATGGTGTCGCGCGGCGAGAGCGAGGCGTCCGCAGCCGCCCTGCCGGATCCGGCCGCGGACTGAGGCGTCCCCGAACCGACGGTCCCGACGCAACGGTCCCGCGGCCGCCGATGGCGCCGTGGGCACGTCCGGGCGCGGGCTTTCCGATGCCCGGTCTCGCGGCTCCGGTCTCGCAGCGCGCGGCTCACCCGGCGCCCGGTTCACGCAAAGCCTCGTTCAGCCAGATCGCCCGGAGCCGCTGCCACGGGGCGTCTTCCGGCGGGTGTGCACGGAAATGACGTCGGGCCGCGCGACACGGCGGCCCCCGGGATGGGACAATGCCGCGCCTGCCCGGCTGAGTCCTCGCCGCGGGCGCCGCCCTCCGCCGCCTCCCAGATGACCGCCACCCCATGACGACGCCCAGCCGCCGCGACCTCGCCAACGCCATCCGTTTCCTCGCCATCGATGCGGTGCAGGCCGCCAATTCCGGCCATCCCGGCATGCCGATGGGCATGGCGGATATTGCCGAAGTGCTGTGGAACGACTACCTCAGCCACAACCCCAACAACCCGAAGTGGTTCAACCGGGATCGCTTCATCCTGTCCAACGGCCACGGCTCGATGCTGCAGTACGCGCTACTGCACCTGGCCGGCTACGACCTGTCGATCGACGACCTGCGCATGTTCCGCCAGCTCGAATCCAGGACCCCCGGCCACCCGGAAAACTTCATGACGCCGGGCGTGGAAACCACCACCGGTCCGCTCGGCCAGGGCATCGCCAACGCCGTCGGCATGGCGCTGGCCGAGAAGCTGCTCGCACAGCGCTTCAACCGGCCGGAGCTGGAAGTCGTCGACCACCGCACCTGGGTGTTCCTGGGCGACGGCTGCCTGATGGAGGGCATCTCGCACGAAGCCGCGTCGCTGGCCGGCACCTGGGGCCTCAACAAGCTGATCGCGTTCTGGGACGACAACCACATCAGCATCGACGGCAACACCGACGGCTGGTTCACCGACAACACCCCCGCGCGTTTCGAGGCCTACGGCTGGAACGTGGTACGCGGTGTCGACGGCCATGACCCGGACGAGATCAAGACCGCGATCGAGACCGCGCTGAAGTCCACCGACAAGCCCACCCTGATCTGCTGCCGCACCACGATCGGTTTTGGCTCGCCCGCCAAGGCCGGCAAGGAATCCAGCCACGGCGCACCGCTTGGCAAGGACGAGGTGGTGGCCACGCGCGCGGCGCTGAACTGGCCGCACGCCGAGTTCGAGATTCCGCAGGCGATTCGCGATGGCTGGCGCGCCGGCAACGCCGGCCTGGTGCGCGAGGACCAGTGGAACACGCTGTTCGACCGCTATGCCGCGCAGTACCCGCAGCTGGCCGACGAGTTGATCCGCCGCTCGCGCGCCCAGTTGCCGGAAGGCTTCGTGGCCGACGCCGATGCCTACATCGCCAAGTTGCAGGCCGACGGCCCGGTGGTCGCCTCGCGCAAGGCATCGCAGATGGCGATCGAAGCCTTCGCGCCGCTGCTGCCCGAGCTCGTCGGCGGTTCGGCCGACCTGGCGCACTCCAACCTGACCCTGTGGAAGGGCAGCAAGTCGGTGGCCAGCGACGATCCGGACGCCAACTACATCTATTTCGGCGTGCGCGAGTTCGCGATGACCGCGATCAGCAACGGCCTGAACCTGCACGGCGGTTTCATCCCGTACGACGCTACCTTCCTGGTGTTCAGCGACTACGCGCGCAACGCCGTGCGCATGAGCGCACTGATGGGCGCGCAGGCGATCCACGTCTACACGCACGATTCGATCGGCCTGGGCGAAGACGGCCCGACCCATCAGCCGGTCGAGCACCTGGCGTCGCTGCGCTACATCCCCGACAACGACGTGTGGCGTCCGTGCGACGCGGTCGAATCGGCGGTCAGCTGGCGCGCCGCGATCCAGCGCCATGACGGCCCGAGCTGCCTGGTCTTCTCCCGCCAGAACCTGGCGCACCAGCCGCGCAGCGCGCAGCAGGTGCACGACATCGCGCGGGGCGGCTACGTGCTCAAGGACAGCGTCGGCACGCCGGAGATCATCCTGATCGCCACCGGCTCGGAAGTGTCGCTGGCCATGCAGGCCGCCGAGCAGCTGGGCGACAGGGTGCGTGTCGTGTCGATGCCGTCGACCGACGTGTTCGACCGCCAGGATCGTGCGTACCGCGAGGCGGTGCTGCCCAACGCCGTGCGCAAGCGCGTCGCCATCGAGGCGGGCGTGTCGGATTACTGGCGCAAGTACGTCGGTCTCGACGGCGCCGTGATCGGCATCGACAGCTTCGGCGCCAGCGCCCCGATCGAGCAGGTGATGCCGTTCTTCGGCTTCACCGTCGAGAAGGTGGTCGAGGCAGCAGCCGCGCTCTGATGCGCGTCGCCGGCTGGCAAGCCAGCCGGCGGCAAGCGGGCGGGGTTGGACCCAACCGCATTTGATCCAACCGATGTCGAAAGCAACGGGGCCCTCGCGGCCCCGTTGTGCATTCTGGCGTCGCGCGGAAGCGACTCGCCGCCCACGACTGCCGAGGCCAAGTCACTTGCCCCAGCGTGTGATGCCCGCGGCCGTCGGAGCGCCGCGGGTCCGTGCCTCACACCCGGAGGCGATGCCGGCGCGCGTCACGCGACGGCACCGCCCAAACCTTCATCGCGCGGCCGCTCTCACCGGCTCGGCGAACGGGCGGATGCCCATGGCCTGGTGGATCTCGCTCGGGTAGTAGGCGGTCTCGCCCTTCACCACCAGTGCCACCTTGCGGATATCGGCGATGTCGCGGGTCGGGTCGCCATCGATCAGGATCAGGTCGGCACGCTTGCCCGGTGTCACCGTGCCGCGGTCGTCGAGCGCGCGTGAGTAGGTCGCGGCATTCCATGTGGCGGTCTGCAGCGCCTCGCCGGGCGTCATGCCGGCCTGCACGTACAGCTCCAGTTCGCGCTGGAGGGTGAAGCCGGCCAGCTCGTCGGTGCCGGCGACGATCGGCACACCGGCCCGGTGCAGGCGCCCGACGAACTCGACCATCTTTTCGTAGGAACGCTCATAGCGCACCGCCGTGGCCTCGTCATTGATCTTCATTTGCGCACTACGGAAGCCCCGCTGGACGTCCGGCGGCATGTGCGCCGAGATCGATGCGTAGGCCGGCGACAGCTGGCCGGCACGCTGACGGATGAAATCGAACGTGGTCAGGGTGGGATCGATGACCGTCTTGCGACTGGCCAGCAGGGCGATGAAGTCCTGGACGGGCTTGCTGTCGAAATCCAGGTCCGCGATCTTTTCCGCGGGCAGGTAGAAGCGCTGCAACGTGCGCGTATCGGTCTTGTCGTCCACCAGGAAATTGAGCAGCACCTGGTTGATGTGCTGGATCTCGTCGTAGCCCTGTTCCACCACGTCCTGCGCGCGCATGGTGGCCGGCACGTGGCCGCTGACGCGCAGGCCCTTGGCGTGCGCGTACGCGGCCGTCTCGCGCAGGATGCCGCTGGGGAAGGAGTTGTAGATCTTGACCTGCACGTAGCCGTTGGCGGCGTACCAGTCGACGGCGCGCTTGGCTTCGTCGAGGGTCTTGATCACGAAGCCGTTGCGCGCCGACATCGGGCTTTCGCCTTCGATGAAGCCGGCCGGGACAATGCGCGTCGACAGCAGGCTGCCCGCCTTCTCCTCGGCGATGATCTTCTGCAGCGTGGCGTTGTCGTTGCCCATGTCGCGCACGGTCGTGACGCCGGCGGCGATGTTGAGCCCGCCGCTCCAACGGTCCACGTGCCCGTGCATGTCGAACAAGCCCGGCATCAGCACGCGACCGGCTGCGTCGATCTGGTTGTCGGGCGTGTTGCCCGCGTTGCTCACAGCGGCGCCCGCGGCAGACACCGAGACAATGCGGCCGCCCTGCAGCAGCACATCGGACGGCGCGCCCAAGGTCGCCTTCTCGCTGTCGAACACGCGCGCATTGCGGATGAGCGTCGTGCCGGCCAGCGGATGCGCGAGCTGCTTCTGCAGGTCCTCCAGCAAATCCACCTCGGCCTGCGTCTGGCGTGCTTCCAGTTGGGCGGCGCTGGCCTTCCACGGCTCTTCGATCAGCTGCATCCAGCCCGGGTAGATCAGGGCGAACAGGCGTGGCTGCGCGTCCGTGGTGGCCCACACGAACCGCGGCGTCAGGCCCACGCCGGTCACCGCCAGCAGCTGCACCTTGCGCGCCTGCTGGCCTTGGCCGAGGTCCATCTCCGCCAGCTTGCGCATGCTCAGCGTGCCGCTGGGGATCAGCGGCAGCTTGCCGTCGGCGTGCCGCGCCAGCGCGGCCAGCGCGACACCATCGCTGGCGGGCGAGCCGTTGAGCGGCGTGTACAGCGCGGTGCCGGTGACGGACTGCTCGCCGTGGTCGGACGTCGACTTCCACCAGACCCTGTCGCCATCGCGTCCGAAGGATTCGTCCACGGATGAGCCCAGCGTGGTGTTGCCCTGGACGTGGTAGCTGGTGAACGTGCCGTCGCTCGCCAATCGGAACGTTTCCTTCAGTTCCGGGCCGCGTCCGTTGTCCTTGAAGATGTAGTCGACGTGGGTGAGGCCGTCGTCATCCGTGGTCACGATCTGGTGGCCGGCCGACTTGCCGCCGTCGACCAGCGCCACGTAGCGGACGGTCTCTGCCGCAAGGGCGGGGCTGGCCAGCAGCATCGCCAGCGAGAGCGAAAGAATGCGTTTCATGTCGGACTCCGTGTCGTGATGCGTTGCCGCGCAATGCCGCGAATCCGGCGCGTGCGGGAGGAATTTGCTGCAGGGTGACACGGGAGCGGGGTGGCAAGGTGCCGCCGCCCCGAGTTGTCGCGCGCGGGGCTCAGTCCACCACCGAAAGCCCCGGCGGGGTATGAGTGATTTCAAACCGGATGCCGTCGGGGTCTTTCATGAACAGTGCCGTGGCGCCGCCCAGGTTCTGGATGTCGGGGACATCGAAACCCGCGCTTCGCATCGCCTCGCCCACGGCATGGACGTCTTCGACGCAGGGCACGCCAAACCCGAGATGGTTCATGCCGGCGCCGTAGCGCTCGTACGGCGAAGTGTCCGGCCGCGCCTGCAGAAACTGGAAGTGGAATCCGTCGTCGTCGGTCCACACGTGGTCGCGGAGCTTCCGGAACCCCACCAGGGGCAGCAGCTGCGCGTAGTACGGCATGCTGCGGTCGAGCGAACTCACCAGCAGGGTGATGTGGTCGGGCTTCATGGGCGGCGGGATTCCGGTGCCGGGTGGGGGCCTTGGGACCGAGGCAGGATCGCATAGTTCCCCTTCTGCCGATTCGCGGTGCCGGGCCGCAAACGCATGGGGCCAGGGCAGGCGGCGTGCTCCGGTGTGCGAACTCCGTGCGGACGAACGAACGGGCATCGCGACCCGGTCCGGTGCTGTCCTGAAGCCGGCTCGCCTCGACGATCGGCGTCGACAATCGGCCCCGACAATCGGCCCCGACGATCGGCGTCGCGGGCGGCGGCTTCCAGCGCGCGCCAGCGCCCGCGCGCATCTCCCGGTACGTCTCGGTGGCGTTGACCTGCGGGTGCACGTCTGGAGCTCGTCGCCGCTACAGGTCGAGCAGCGCGCCGACCGACTGCGTCAGTTCCTCCATCAGTTCCGGATCCATGTACTTGTATTCGTCCGGAATGCCGAGGACGTGGATCGCCTTGTGCTCGACCAGCCATGCGAACTGGGCGACGACGCGATCACGATGCTTGTTTTCCATTACGACAATCACGTCAGCCCACTGGACATCCGCCGCGCTGATCGGACGCCGCGCGTTCGGGCTGGTTCCGGCAGATCGTGCGCGCACCGCCGGGTGACGCTTCCACACCTGTTCCGCCGTCGGGCTGCGCCACTGGTTGCGGCTGCAGACAAACAGGACGTTGCGCACTTTCGTCGGTGCCTTCTTGTGTTCCTTCATGCGTTCCCTTTCGCGATCCACCCCACGGCAAGCTCGGGACACCCCGCGCTGCCAGAAGCCCGGGATTGTCTTACGTCGGGTCGGGCAAGGCGATGTCGCGATCGCCACGCGCGCGGCGGGCGACGGCTGCCTCGACGCGCGCCCGACGCGCGGCCGGGGCAACGCCGTCGTGTGGGTGCGGCCTGCGGACGGGTCTGGCACGCTGGAGGCCGCGCTGAGGGCGTCACGGGCAACCGTCGGCACCGCAAACGAGGGCAGGCAGCCGGCAGTCGCAGCCCATGCGAAGCCGATCTGTTCTCATGATCACCCACCCGCTTCCCCGATTCACGCCGGCGTCGCCCCGCGCGATGGCAAAGGGCCGGTGGGCGATTGACACATTCCGGGCGTCTGCTGGATGCAGGCGCCGCGCAAGGCGTTCGTGCTGTACCCGCAGTCCAACCACCAAGTAAAGGAGTACTTCGTGAAGTCAGGAAGATTGGCAGGCGCACTGTGCGTCTCGTTGTTGGCCATGGCCGCGCACGCGGCGCCCCCGGTGCCGTCCGCACAGAAGGCGTCCACGCTGCAATTCGTGCCGTTCGAGGCCGTGGTGAAGTTCAAGGGTGGCACCGTCCACCGGATGGCGGCGGGCGAGAGCCTGCAGTCCGTTTCCACGCCGCTGCGCCTGGGCCTGGTCAAGGCCGATGCCAGCACCCGCACGGCCAGCAGCGACCCCACCGCTGCCACGCTGGCCCTGGTCAGGCAGCTGCGTGCACGCAGTGATGTCGAATACGCCCACCCGAATTACCTGTTCCAGCTGTCGGCCACGGCCAACGATCCGCTGTACCCGCAGCAGTGGCACTACCCGCCCATCCAGTTGCCGCAGGCCTGGGACATCACCATGGGCAGTGCCAACGTCCGCATCGGCGTGCTCGACACCGGCCGCACCACGCATCCGGACCTGGCCTCCAAGTGGCATGCCGAGGAGTACAACGCCGCCGCGCCGGGCACCAGCGCGATGGACACCGCCAACTGGCGGCACGGCACGCACGTGGCCAGCATCGCCGGCGGCGCGACCAACAACGGCGTGGGCACCGCGGGCGTCTGCCGCAACTGCAAGCTGGTGAACATCAAGGTGGCCAGCGCCAACGGCCAGCTGTCGATGACCTCGGTGATCCGTGGCATCGACTGGGCGATTTCGAAGAACGTGCAAGTGCTCAACATGAGCTTCGAGTCGCAGCAGCCGTGCAGCAGCACCAACGCGACCGCCGTCCGCGAGGCCGTGGCGCGCGCGATCGCCAACGGCGTGAACGTGGTGGCGGCGGCCGGCAACCAGGCCAGCCCGGTCACCAACACCACGCCGGCCACCTGCGCCGGCGTGGTGTCCGTGGCGGCAACCGCGCCGGGTAACGTGCTGGCGCCGTACAGCAACTACGGCAGCGTGACGCTGGCCGCGCCCGGTGGCGGTGGCGTGCACCAGCCGCCGTACAGCGGCTACGGCATGGGCGTTGGCTGCCCGGACGATCCGGGCAGCAGCTTCTATCCGTACAGCGAAGGCGTGCTGGCGGCATGGACGACCACGCCGGCCAGCGGCAATGCGCACTGCTACCGCTACCTGTCGGGCACCTCGATGTCCGCACCGCACGTGGCCGGTGCGATCGGCCTGATGCTGTCGGTGAATCCGACGCTCCGGCCGGCGCAGGTCAAGCAGCTGCTGACCGGCTCGGCGTCGCCGCTGCCCGCCTGCAACGGGCAGTGCGGCGCCGGCCTGTTGAACGTGGCCGCGGCCGTCAGCAACGCGCGCAACGTCTCCACCGGACCTTGCGGTGCGGGCATGACGCGCTCGTGCGTGATCGATGCGATCGGGCAGTACCGCAGGAGCGATGGCAGCCTGGTCGAATCGGTGCTGGCCTATGGCCAGTTGTGGACGTTCGACCAGTACGGCCAGGCAACCGGCCCCGCGCGTGACCTGCGCAGCCGGCCGCACTACGCCAGCGGCCCGTGTGCCTACGCTCCCACTGGCGCGGACTGTGTGATCGACAGCGCGACCACGCTCGACTACCCGGGCTTTGGCGCCATGGACTCGGTGACCGCGTACGGCCGCTACTGGAACTTCGACGGCGTCGGCAACGGCCTTGCGGGCAACGGGTCGTCGCTGCGTTCGGTGCCGCGCTACGCGAACGGCCCGTGCGCCTACGCGGCGGCGAACGTGGACTGCCGCCTCGACACGCGCGTGCTGATCGACGCCCCGCAATGGGGCGGGCTGGTCGAATCGATCTCTGCCTACGGTCGCTTCTGGAACTTCGACGCGGCCGGCAATCCGCTCGCAGGTTCGGGCAGCGACGTGCGCACCGTCGCGCGTTACGCCAACGGCCCCTGCGCCTACGCCGCGGCCGGTTCGCCGTGCCGTTTCGACAGCCGTGAGCTGCAGCTGGTGCCGGGTCAGGGGATCATCGAGACGATCACCGCGTACGGCCGCTACTTCGTCTGGGACGAATTCGGCAATCCGATGCCGGGCAACGGCCAGGCGCTGGCCAGCGTCGCGCGTTTCCGTTGATGTCGCCAACCCGGGAGGCGCATGCCTCCCGGGTTGGGTTTCGGGCACCTGGCCCGTTGGCTCGTTTCGCAGGTCCGGTGTCCCGACGCCGGGTCCGGTCGGGTAGGTCAGCGGCCTGCAGGCGCCTTCCGGTCCGTCGCACCAGCTGCTGGCTTGGCTTCCGGTGCGACGGTGGCCTTCGCATCACCGGCAATTGCATCACCGGAACTGCCGGTCGCCACCACGTTGTCGAAGTCAATCGGCGGCAACGCCGGCAAGCGGGCGGGACTGCGGCGCTGGTCGGACATCGGGCTCACGTTCGGGCAGGTTCTGTCCGGGAAGCCGAATCGGCTCTGCAGTGCCAGCCCGCACTTGTTCATGTCCTCGAAGGCTTCGCCGGGTTCCATGCACTCCCGGTCAAACGCGCGGCGGAACGAATCGCGGCGGCGCACGAAATCCTCGCCGCACTGGCGGTTGAGTCGGATGCGGTCCAGGTCGTCCTGGGCGGCATTGGTGCCGTACAGGCCATACTGCTTGAGATCGTCTTCGCTGAGCAGGCGCAGCTGGCGATTGGGAATCGTCATCATCTGGTCGGCGATCGCGATCGCGACGCCGTTGCGTTCCAGGTAATCGCGCATGTGCTGGCTGATCTGCTTGAGCTCGGCATTGAGCTCTGCGCGCGAGGTGGCGTTGGAGCGGTCGCGCATCAGGCGATGGATGCCGACCTTGCCCGAGATCGATCGCGTGTCGCCGGCGGCCAGTACCAGCACGCAGGCGCTGTGGCACAGCGCATCCTCGCGCACCCAGATGGCCCAATGCGATTCGGCGATGGCGTCACCGGCAAGGATCGCTTCCTCGACATGGCCGCCGGCCGAGTCGATGTCCAGGATGCGTGTGCCGATCTCCATGCGCTCGGCCATCGCGCCGACACGCTCGACCAGCGCGGTGAAGCCGGTGCCGATCTTGCCCTTGTAGCGCAGTCGCACCACGCCGATATCACGGCAGGCGTTCATCGCATCGACCACCGCGAAGAACTCCAGCGAATTCAGCGTACGGCCGTCGCCATCTCGCTCGTAGTCGTAGCTGCAGCTGATGCGCGCGGTGCCGCTGGCAGGTTCGAGCCGCGCGGAGGGCCAATAGACGCTGCTCAGGTAGTTGGTGGGGGCGGGGCTGGCGATCGGGCCGGCGATGAAGGCGTCCTCACCGCGTGTGGCCGAGCCGGGGGCCCGGTCGCCGGATTCCTCGCCCAGCGTTACCGACGCCGGCGCCGCAGCGTTGTCGGCGGCCTCCTGCCCGCAGCCAGGAAGGACCAGACACAACGCCAGCACGTACCGCCAAATCGCCATTGATCACCATTGGTTGCGAGGACCGGAACGGCGCGTCAGCCGACCGGGACAGGACATAGTCTGCGCCACCACGGTGCCCGCCAGGCCATGGGCGGCTTAACGGGCGATGCGTTGGCGGATTCGCCCTGCATCGTGATAAGACAACGATGGCCTGACGATGAACCGGCCCTCCGGCGCGCGCAGGCACGGGCGCCGCCGGATCATCCCGCCGTGTTCACCTCGCCCGGTTCAGCCCGGCGTGCGGGGCGTCTGGTAACGCTTGAAATAGCGGTGGTTCTGCAGGTGGTCGTGCGCCTGGCCGACCGCGAAGTAAGCCTTGCCGCCGCGGCGTCCGCCCTGCAGGCAGGGCAGCTCGTACTGCGCCTCGGGGTTGTTGGTGTAGTAGTGCGGGATCTTCTCGATGAACCGGCCCAGCATGCCGGGTCCGCATTCGACCTCGTCGTACTTGTCGAAGCCGAAGCGCGGGTTGCCGATGTTGAAGTCGTCCACGCAGACCACGCCCGTGTCGATCAGCGACAGCTCGCGTTCCAGCGGCCACGATTCGTACCAGTGCGCGTCGAGGTAGTAGAGCGGGCAGCGGAAGCGGTCGCGGTACTTGGCGATCAGGTCCGGCGAATCGGCCTTCTCGACGTAGGTGTGCGGCATGAAGCCGACACGCCGCTGCACCAGGTCGACGTAGCGGTCGACGACGTCGCAGGTGACGATGGCCAGGTTGGGATAGGCGCGTGCGAGGTAGTCGGTGGTGTCGCCTGCATTGCAGCCGGTCTCGATGATCGCGTCGCACTGGTAGCGTTCGATCAGGTAGTCGAATTCCAGCGCGGTGGTGATGTCGAAGCCGAACGGCCCGCCGCCGTCGCTGAGCTCGGCCGCGCCCAGGCGCAACGTTCGATAGAAGTGGCGGTAGACGTTTTCGGCGGACATCCGGTGCGCCCTCCCGGGGCGTCGCAGGGAGCCGGAAGTATAGGGGCGCGGAGAAGGCGCGCGCGGGGCATGGATGCAACGCAGGCGAACGCCGCATGCGTATGCCGGAACGGGGCCTGCAGGTGCGGACGCATCCCGCATGAACCGGGCCCCGGCGCCCGGGCGCGAGCGCCGCGGCTCGTGCAGTTCCGATCAGGGCGCGTACGGTCAGGGCGCGGCCGTTTCCCGCAGGCCCAGCGCCAGCAATCGCGCCTCGAGGCGTTCGGTCAGCCCATGCGGCGCCGCTAACGCCATCCGTTCGAACGCGGCCTCGTCGCGGCCGGCCGTGCCTCCGCCGAGCAGGGCGCGCGCGACCGTGCGCAGCTTGCCGGTTCGGTTGGTGGTGTGCGCCTTCAGCCAGCCCAGCGCCTTGACCAGGCGTTGTTCGACCTCGTCGAAGTCGCTGCCCAGCGGGTAGTCCGGCAGGCTGCCGTCGCGTCGCAACGGTGCCAGGGCCTCGCGCAGTTGTTGCGGCGTGTTGCGCGACCAGGTCGTAGGCGGCGCGTGGTCGCGCCGCAGCTTGCCGTTGGCCCGGGCCCGGTCCAGCAGGGGCGCCTGGAAGCGCGCATCGGCGATGGCCGCCATGGCCACCACGCAGTCCTCGTCGGCGCGACCGCGCAGGTCGGCGATGCCGTATTCGGTGATGTAGATGTCGCGCAGGTGGCGTGGAATGGTGGTGTGCCCGTAATTCCACACCACGTTGGTGGAGGCCCTGCCGGCGGCGTCGCGACTGGCGCGGAACATCAGCACCGAGCGCGCGTCGGGCAGCGCGTGCGCCATCGCGACGAAGTTGTATTGGCCGCCGACGCCCGACACCACCCGGCCGTCGTCCAGCGCATCGGAGGTGGCCGCGCCGAGCGCGGTGGCCATCATGCAGCTGTTGAAGAAGCGTGCGTCGCGACGCTGAAGGCGTTCGAGCGCCTCATTGCCGCCATACAGCTGGTTGACCTGGCCAACGCGGCGCATGCCGATCGCGCGCCGCTGGTCGTCGGGCAGGTGGCGCAACCAGTCGTAGAACGCGGTCGAGCCGAGGTAGAACGCGCCGTGCAGGTACTGGCCGTCGCGTTCGAGCGCCGCGCGGTCGTCGTCGCTGCCTGTGCCGTCGGCGAGGCGGCGCATCAGCGCGACATCGTCGACCACCTTGCGCCGGATCACGCCAACCTCGACCAGCCGCTTGAAACCCTCGTTGAGCATCTCGCTGCAGCCGTACAGGCCATGCTCGAACGTCCCGAGCCCGCCGCTGGCGACCACGGCCGGATGCGTGGCGACATGCGGATCCAGCGCATCCAGCACGCGTCGGTACGCGGCATTGTCGCCGTGGCGCAGTGCCAGCGCGTGGCTCAGCGCGTCGGCCAGCGTGCCGATGCCGATCTGCAGCGTGCCGCCGTCGCGCACCAGGGTGCTGGCGAAGAAACCGATCGCGTAGTCGGCATCGCTGACCGGCTGGCGGGGCAGCGCGAACAGCGCGGGGTGCGGCGCGGCAGGCGAGATGACGACATCGAAGTAGCCCGCTTCCACGGCCGCATCGCCGCCGTCCAGCCACGGCAGGTGCGGATCGATCTCGGCGATCAGCATCGGACGGGGCAAACCGCGCGCGACGATCGCGTCGACGGCATCGAAGGTGAGGTCGGTGTTGCACGACAACGACAGCCGCGCTTGCGCGGGATCGACGCCGGGCTCGATCGCGACCTTCTGCACCAGCACGTTGAGCCCACGATCGGCGAGCGCGCGTGCGACGTGCGTGTAGTTGAGGCTGGCGTAGCGGCGCTGGATCTGCGTCGAGCCGAGCATCGCGCCGGACTGCAGGTAGAACTCCTCGACTTCCATGTGGTCGGGCAAGGCGTCGTGGCGCACGGCCTGCACGTAGGACAGTCGCGGAAAGTCGTCGCCGAAATGGCGCTTCACGAACGGAGCGAGGAATCGCTGCTCCAGGCCTTTCCCGCCGCCGGGCGGATCCAGCGAGAGTGCCGTGTAGAGGTGCATCGGCCGCGACGGATCGGCCTGGATGCGCGCGTGCAATGCGTTGAGCAGCCGGTGCGGCTTGCCCAGCGCGAGGGGCGCGCCAACGTGCAGCGCGCCCTCGACGCGGGACAGCAGCAGATCGACGGCAGCTTCGACGTTGTCGACGCGCACGGGGGCAGGACGGCTGGGGGCGGCGGATGTCATCGGCAAAGACTAGCGCGCCACTTGACAGTAACGATTACGGGCGTAATCTCAGCGCCAATTACACTCGTAAACGATTGAGGGCCCGGTGCAGATCAGTGAAGCCGAATCGGCGGTGATGGACGTTCTCTGGCAGCGCAGCCCGTTGTCGGCCGAGGAGGTGGTCGCGGCGCTGGCCGATGCGCGGCAGTGGCAGGAGGCCACCATCAAGACATTGCTCAATCGCCTGCTCAACAAGGGCGCCATCAGCGCAGAGAAGTCGGGCCGTCGCTACCTGTACGCGCCGTTGCTCAAACGCGAGGACTGGGTGAACGAGGAGAGCCAGGGCCTGCTCGAGCGCCTGTTCGGCGGACGCGTGGCGCCGCTGGTCGCGCATTTCAGCCAGCACCGCAAGCTCAGTGCAGCCGATGTCGCGGAACTGCGCAAGCTGCTCGGGGAGATAGACGATGGCCCATGACCCATGGCTGGACGGCTGGCTGGGCGCGCTGATGCAGGGCGTCTGGGAAACCACGTTGGCCAGCAGCGCGGCGATCGTGCTGGTGCTGGCGCTGCGGCGGCCGTTGCGGCGCCGCTTCGGTGCGGTGAGCGCGTACCTGCTGTGGACGGCGGTGCCGGCGGCGATGCTGGCGGTGCTGTTGCCGGCGACCAGCGTCGTGGTGCCCGCGCCGCAGCCGATGCCGGCGATTGCCACGGTGGTATCGGCGGTGCCGGCTCTCACGACGGCCGCTGCGATCGATCCCGTCGTACCGATGGCACTGTTGTGGCTGTGCGGTGGACTGGCCCTGGCGATGCTGCTGGGCCACCAGCAGCGGCGCTTCGTGCGCGCGCTGGGCGAGCTGCAACCGCTGCGGCCCGAGGGCTGGCGCGCGCAGGCCAACGCCGGCCTGCCCGCCGCGATCGGCGTGCTGCGGCCGCGCATCGTGCTGCCGTCCGACTTCGACACGCGATATGCCGCCGACGAGCAGGTGCTCATCCGTGCGCACGAACGCACGCATATCCGCAGTGGCGATCTGGCGTTCAACGCCGTGCTTGCCGCGCTTCGCTGCCTGTACTGGTTCAACCCGTTGCTGCACTACGCCGCGCGCTGCTTCCGCCACGACCAGGAACTGGCCTGCGACCAGCGGGTGATGGCGCGCCACCCGCAATCGCGGCGTGCCTACGGCGAGGCGATGTTGAAGACCCACTTGGCCGCGCAATCGCTGCCGCTGGGCTGCCATTGGGGTTACGGCCATCCACTCAAGGAGAGAATCGAAATGATCAGGCAACCTGTTCCAGGGGCGCTGCGCTGGTTCGGTGGCGCCACCATCGCCATGACGCTGGTATTGGGCGGTGGCGTCGCGGCATGGTCCGCGCAGCCGCAGCGCGTGGTGCCCGGTGCACGGGTGGCGCCGGAAGGCACGGTGCAGGCGCGCATCTCGATGCAGGTCGATGGAAGTCCGGCGCAGACGTCCACCGTGCTGGCACGGATCGGCGAGCCGTTTTCCGTGCGCACCGACAGCCACGGCAGCCGCTGGGAAATGCAGGCAAAGGCCACCCCGCGCGGCGACGGCTCGATCCGCTTCGAGTCCAGCCTGATGCGTGACGGCAAGGTCGTGGCTACACCGCAGCTGGTGGTGCGCGATGGCCAGAACGCCGCCATCCGCATCGGCCAGCGTGGCGACGGCGAGGGTGCATCAGCCGATCTCGCGCTGGAGGTGCTTCTGAGCACCGACGCGATCCTGCCGCCCGTGGCATCGGCACCCTTGCCGCCGCAACCACCGATCGCACCGACGCCGCTTCCGAACACGCCGGCGCTGGTGGCGTTGCCGGTTCCTCCGCCGGCACCGCTTGTGTCGACCGTGCCGCCGATGCCGGCTGCACCCATCGCGCCGCCCGTACCGCCTGCGTCGCCTGCACCCACCGCGCCGCCGGTGCCGGCCGCGCCGTCGGCTCCTCCGTCGCCGGACGGCGCACTGGTACGCGGGGTGTCACGGCACGGCGTGACGAAGCCGGTCGAGGTCGCGGTCGATACCGTGGTCGACGCGCGCGTGGAACCGGCGGTTGATGCCAGGGCGCTGGTCGCACCGGTGGTTGTTGTCACGCCGCGCCCTGCTGTGGCACCAGCCCGTCCGCTGACGTCAACGCACGCAACGCCCGCCACCGCACCGCAGCCCGCTGTGGGCGAGGTGCGTCGCCAGGTGGTACAGCGCGAGGTGGTCAGGACCGTGGATGCGCAGCCCGCGGAGCGCGTGGTGGTGCAGCGGCCGGTCGGTCGATAGCGCGGATGGCGTCGCCTGGGGCTGACCATGCCCCGGGTACAGGTTGTTTCGACGGCGGCGAGTCTGGCGCCGTCGATGCCAGTGCACTTGGCCGCCGCGCAGTTCGCGGCCGAATCTTTGCCGCGCGGGCCCCTGACGTCGTGTCACCGCCCCGTGCACACGCCCGCACGGTGAACGCTCAGCCGGCTCCGCCGTCCCCGCGTGGCGCCTCGCCGATCACGAACACTTCTTCGGCGATGCGACGGACCTCGTCGGGCACGTGGCTGACGTAGGCCATGGGCAGCGCGGCCTCGTCGCGCACGCGTTGCAGGTAGGGCAGCAGCTCGTCGCGGCGGTCCATGTCGAGCATCGACAGGGGTTCGTCGAGCAGCAGTATGCGCGGTTGCGACAGCAGCGCGCGACCCAGCGCAACACGTTGCATCTCGCCGCCCGAGAGGCCGGGGCTGCGCCTCGCCAGCAGTGCACCGATGCCGAGCAGTTCGACCACGCGGTCGAAGCCGAAACGCGGGTCCTGCACGGCCGGTCGGTGCGCGCGGCCGGCGCGGAAGCCATAGAGCAGGTTGGCGCGGACGTCCAGATGCGGGAACAACCGCGCGTCCTGGAAGACGTAGCCGATGCGGCGACGGTGCGGGGGCAGGTCGATGCCGCGCGCGCTGTCAAACAGGCAGTCGTCGCCGATCTCGATGCGCCCATGCAACGGCCGAACCAGGCCGGCGATCGCATGCAGCACCGAACTCTTGCCGACACCCGACGCGCCAACCAGCGCGATCACGCGCCGCTGGCTGCGGATGCTGACGTCGCGGCGGAACGTCGCGCCGCGCCGCAGGGCGAACTCCAGGCGCCAGGTCGGCGCAGCGTCGGACGCGGCACTCACGACTGCAGCCCGCGCCGCTGGCGCTGCACCAGCCATTCGGACACCAGCACGGCCGCGAACGAGATCGTCACCGCCACCGCGGTCAACCGCCAGATGCCGGCTTCGCCGCCGGGCACCTGCATCAATCCGTAGATGGCCGACGAGAGGGTCTGCGTCTGGCCGGGAATGTTGGAGACGAACGTGATCGTCGCGCCGAACTCGCCCAGCGCCTTCGCGAATGCGAGTACCGCGCCGGCCACGATGCCCGGCCAGGCCAGCGGCACGGTGATGCCGAAGAACACGCGCCACGGGTTGGCGCCCAGCGTCGACGCCGCCTGCTCGAGCCGCCGGTCGACGGCCTCGATCGACAGCCGGATGGCGCGCACCATCAACGGGAAACCCATGATGGCGCTGGCCAGCGCCGCACCGGTCCAGCGGAAGGCAAAGCTGATGCCCAGCCATTCGGCCAGCCAGCGCCCCACCGCGCCCTGGTTGCCGAACGTCACCAGCAAGGCGTAGCCGGTGACCACCGGCGGCAACACCAACGGCAGGTGCAGCAGGGTGTCCAGCACCAGCTTGCCGGGAAACGTGCGGCGCGCGAGCAGCCAACCGGTGGCGACGCCGAGCGGCAGGCTGGCCAGTACGGCGACCAGCGCGACCTTGAGGCTCAGCGCGATCGCGGTCAGTTCGGAAGGGCTGAAGTGGGGCATCGCGTGGCAGTGTCGCGCATCGCCGGCCACTTGCGGGTGGCCGGCGGTTGCGCAGCGCTCAGCGCGCGGTTGCCGGTCGTGCCGGCGAAGGCGCCAGCACCATGAAACCGTGGCGTCGGAAGATCGCCGCGGCGGTGGGCCCGGACAGCCAGCGCACGAACGTGCCCGCACGCGGATGGCGACTGGCGGCGATACGTGCCGCCGGATAGACGATGGGTGCGTGGCTGCCGGGCGGGAAGCCGGCCAGCACGCGCACCTTCGGTTCGGCGCGCGCGTCGCTCGCGTACACCACGCCCAGTGGCACCTCGCCGCGCGCGACCAGCATCAGCGCGGCGCGCACGTTCTCGGCCTCGGCCACGCGCGGTTGCAGTTGCTGCCAAACCCCGAACGACACGAACGCGGCGCGCGCGTACTTGCCGGCGGGAACGCTGCCGGTTAGCGCCAGCGCGAGGCGGTCGTCGGCGCCGAGTGCAGGACGCAGGTCGACGCCGGCGCGCAGCGTGATGGGGCCCAACGCACTCGTGTGCGGTGCGACCAGCACCAGCGAGTTGCCGAGCAGGTTGCGGCGGCTGGCCACGTCGATCAGCCGGCGCTGCTGCAGGTAGTCCATCCAATCCAGGTCCGCCGACAGGAACACGTCCGCCGGCGCGCCCTGTTCGATTTGCCGCGCCAGCGCCGAGCTGGCCGCGTACGACACCCGCACCGGTTGCGCGGTCTCGCGCTGGTAAGCCAGCGCGGCCTCGTCGAGCGATTCCTTGAGGCTGGCGGCGGCGAACACCGTCAGCGGCTCGGCGGCGATCGCGTTGGGCACCACCAACGACAGCGCGACCAGCGAAAGCGCAACCAGGCAACGTCGGAGCAGGGCGGGCATCGGCAAGTCCTGGTGCGATCAGCGCGGGGAAAGTACGTCGACGGCAACGAGCTGGCGAATCCAGCGCGCAGGCCGCTTCTCGGCGGGGACGATCAGGCGAAGCGGGCCGTCGTCGGCCGGTAGCGGTCGGCCGTCGCAACGATCCACCACCACGGCGCGAACCGCGCCGAGCTCCGGATCGAAATCGGCGAGCGCGAAGGTGACCCGATAACCGTCGCGGGCGCGCAGTTCCACTCGGCGCGCCAGGTGCGAACCGCGCAGTGTCTCGCGCGGCATCGCGCCGCTGGCCTGCAGCAGTGCCGTCAGCGTCACGCCTTCGCAATGCAATGCCTTGCCGTGCGCGACCGCCTCGACCGGTTCGCGCGGCAGGGCGGCGAGAGCGGCGGCATCCAGCGGCACCGACACGGCGTCCGGGATGGGGGCGGTCGGGAGGATGTCGGCGGCACGCGCGCCGGGTTCGTGGGCCAGGACGGGCAGCGACAGCGCCAGCGCGAGCCATGGCACGACGCGAAGGAAGATCGATCGATTCATCGTGCGGACCGGGACCCGTGTGCGGGAGAGGAGCTTGCCAGAATGCCCGCGCCGGAAACACCGACACGAGAAGCTCCGCGGCGAGAACGTCAGCGCGCAGCCGGGCACCTGCGTCGCTCCCGCACACGTCAGTGCGGTGCGTGGTGGCGTGGCTCAGAGCTGGTCGAGCGGGATCTTGAGGTAGCGCACGCCGTTGTCCTCGGCCGGTGGCAAGCGGCCAGCACGCAGGTTGACCTGCACGGCGGGCAACATCAGCGCTGGCGTGGCCAGCGTGGCGTCGCGTGCTTGGCGGAGCGCGACGAACGCCGCTTCGTCGGCGCCTTCGCGGACGTGGATGTTGTCGCGCTTCTGGTCGCCGATCGTGGTCTGGCAGGCGAGCGTTCGACCACCGGGCGCGTAGTCGTGGCAGACGAACACGCGTGTGTCGTCGGGCAGTTCGTACAGGCGCTGGATCGAGCGGAACAGCGTGTGCGCGTCGCCACCGGGGAAGTCGCAGCGCGCGGTGCCGCTGTCGGGCATGAACAGCGAGTCGCCGGTGAACAGCGCATCGCCGATCAGGTAGGCGCAGCTGTCGCTGGTATGCCCCGGCACGGCGATCACGCGCGCGGCGAGCGCGCCGATGGCGAAGCGTTCGCCATCCTCGAACAGGTGATCGAACTGCGAGCCGTCGACGGGGAACTGCGCGCCCAGGTTGAACAGCGACCGCATCGCCACCTGCACGACGCGGATGCCATCGCCGATCGCGAGCGTCGCACCGGGCAGGCGCGCCCGGAGCCAGTCGCCGGCACTGAGGTGGTCGGCATGGGCGTGGGTTTCGAGGATCCAGCGAACGTCCAGGCCGAGCGTCGCGACGTGTGCCAGCAAGGTCTCGGCCGACGTCGTGGCAGTGCGGCCTGACTTCGCATCGAAGTCGAGCACCGGATCGATGATCGCGGCCTGCGCGGTCGCCGGGTCGGCCACCACGTAGCTCCAGGTGTTGCTGTCAGCGTGGAAGAACGGCTGAACACGCGGGCCGTGGACCGGATCGTGCATGGATCTCCCGGACGCTGGTCGGAGGAAGGGGCGAACGCAGTTTACGTTCAACGCCGGATGCGTTTCGTTACGGGCGGGCGCGTAGCAACCTCCACGTCGGGTGCCCACTCGGGCAGGCGCCCGACGTGGCGGACCAGCTCACCGACGCCGGGAGGCCGGACCGGTCAGCGCAGCGTTCAACAATTCGGCCAGCCGGCTGCCGGCGCGGCGCATCTGCTCCTCCGCGACCGGCCGCCAGGTGCCCATGTAGTCGGCCGACAGTTTCGCGCGCGGCGGGTACAGGCCCGGCTGCGCGGCGATGCGGCAGGAGGCTTCGGCCCAACCCGCGGTGTCGGGCGTCAACGGCGTGCGGGTGACGGCCACGGCCAGTGGCAGCGCGTCCAGGCGACGCAGGTAGGCAGGCTCGTCGAGGCCGCTGGCCTTGAGCATGCCGCTGTCCCACAGCGAGTGCAGGTTGCTGCCGGTGCCATCGGGCAGGCTGACCTGGACCTCGTTGCCGCCCTTGTCGCTGGCGTTGCCGGCGTGCAACGGCTGGTGGATGTCGCCGACGAAATGCACCACGAACTTCAGCGCCTGGCGGCGGTCGTCCCGTGAACGTGCGTGGTCGGCCAGGATCGCCAGCTGCCGGCGGATCGCCTCGACCACGCAATCGCCGTTGCGGCAGGCTTGCGCGGCGTCGTAACGGCAGGCGTGCTCGCCCAGGTTGATGTAGTGCCAGCGACTGCTGGTCCGGCCCAGCTGGGGGTTGTTGTCGCGCAGCTCGTCGGCCCAGCTGGCGACGCCGGCCAGGGTCGGCTCGGGCTCGCCGGCCAGCAGGGCGGCGACTTCGGCGCGGGCGGCCGGGCGCAGGTCCTGCGCGGCCAGATCGGCGACCAGTCGGTGCCCGAGCTTGCCCCAGGCCAGGGCGGGGACGGCCGCGGTCAGCAGCAATGCGGCGGCGGCGAGGTGGAGCGTGGCGCTGATCGGGGTCCGGGGCACGGTTCTGGGCGAGGTTGGGGGCGACCCAAGGTAGCCGATGGCGGCGTCTGCGGGCCTGTCGTGGTCTGGCCGTCGGCGTCCGGGGTAGCGCTTGAAGCGGGCCCGGACCGGGCGTGGGGCAGCCGGCCGCAGTTGCGGCTAAAATAGCCGGCTTCCCCACACCCTCCGGTCAGGAGCTCCCGTAATGGCGATCAAGGTTGGTATCAACGGTTTCGGCCGCATCGGACGCAACGTGCTGCGTTCGGCCGTGCAGAACTTCGGCAACGACATCGAGATCGTCGCCATCAACGACCTGCTTGAGCCGGAATACCTGGCCTACATGCTGCAGTACGATTCGGTGCATGGCCGCTTCAAGGGCGACGTGCAGGTCGACGGCAGCAACATCATCGTCAACGGCAAGAAGATCCGCCTGACCCAGGAACGCGATCCGGCCAACCTGAAGTGGGACGAAGTCGGCGCTGAAGTCGTCATCGAGTCCACCGGCCTGTTCCTGGACAAGGCCACCGCGCAGAAGCACCTCGACGCGGGCGCCAAGAAGGTCATCCTGTCGGCCCCGTCGAAGGACGACACGCCGATGTTCGTCTACGGCGTCAACGACAAGACGTACAAGGGCGAGGCGATCATCTCCAACGCCTCGTGCACCACCAACTGCCTGGCCCCGCTGGCCAAGGTGCTGAACGACAAGTGGGGCATCAAGCGCGGCCTGATGACCACCGTGCACGCCGCCACCGCCACCCAGAAGACCGTCGACGGCCCGTCCAACAAGGATTGGCGCGGCGGCCGCGGCATCCTCGAGAACATCATCCCGTCGTCCACCGGTGCCGCCAAGGCCGTGGGCGTGGTGATCCCCGAGCTCAACAAGAAGCTCACCGGCATGAGCTTCCGCGTGCCGACCTCGGACGTGTCGGTGGTCGACCTGACCGTCGAGCTCAACAATGACGCCACCTACGCCGAGATCTGCGCGGAAATGAAGGCGCAGTCGGAAGGCGCGCTGAAGGGCATCCTGGGCTACACCGAGGACAAGGTGGTTGCCACCGATTTCCGCGGCGACACCCGCACCTCGATCTTCGACGCCGATGCCGGCATCGCGCTCGACGGCACCTTCGTCAAGCTCGTCAGCTGGTACGACAACGAGTGGGGCTACTCGAACAAGTGCCTGGAAATGGTCAAGGTCGTGTCGGCGAAGTAATCGCCGCCTTCCCTGCAACGAAGAGCCCCGGCATGCCGGGGCTTTTTCGTTTGTGGGGCCCGGTGAGTTGAGTGAACCGATGAGTGAGTCGGTGTGTGAGTGCTGCCACCGGCTTTGCGAGGCATTCCTTGGTTCGCACCTCCCGCTACGCGCGTCTGGCATCTTGATCGCGCGGCGTGCCGTCCCCATTGGGGAGGGGCCATGACGACAGACTTCCTCTCCCTCGACGAATCCGGCCTTGCGCAGCTGGTCGATGCCTTCTACGAGAAGGTGCGGGCCGACGCGATGCTCGGTCCGGTGTTCAACCAGGCGGTCGATGACTGGCCCGAGCACAAGCGACTGCTGACCTCCTTCTGGGCGTCCATCACGCTGGAGGCGCGCAGCTACCGCGGCAACCCGATGGCCAAGCACCGCGGCTTGCCGATCCGCGCCGAGCATTTCGACCAGTGGCTGGCGCTGTGGCGCGAAACCACCGACGCGCTGTTCGCGCCCGAACACGCGCAACTCCTGCAAGGCCACGCCGAGCGCATTGGCCGCAGCCTGCGCTACGGCGTCGGCATCGAGCCCGAAACGCGCGGCCTCGGCCTGCCGGTCATCGGCGGCGCGAGCTGAAACGCACGCCGTAGCCAGCCGCGGCGTGGCCGTCGGTTTCAGCGCACTCACGATGCGCATGTCCGGGTGGCTGCCAGTTGATGCTGCGGCATGTCACTGCCTCATTGCGAAAGCCGCCGCCGCAAGAGAATCGAAGGGCCAAGAGGCGTCGGCTGCCGCCTTGTAGAACTCACCTGTAGTGTCGGGTCGCAGCTTGCGAGAGGCGTTTCCCTAGGCTTGATCGCGGAATTTCCTGATTGCGCTTGACTGCGCCGGCCCCGTATAAGGTCCACCAGAATTCAAATGGCTGTGGTCTGGCAGGGGCTGAAACGGGCGGAGAGCGCCGGTTTCATGGGGTTTCGCCGGAACCAGCGACGACAAAATGCTGGTGATCGTGCCGCGGAAATCCCGTGCGCTGCATCGGCGCAGGGGACAATGCAGTGACCTACGACCGATTCACGTCGACGCCGCAAAACGGCGCCGCCGCCGATGCTGTGACTTCAATCGACACCCATGCGGCCAAGCCTCCGGGCGCGGGCAAGGCGCGTCGCCGTCTTGGGCTGGTCCTGGGGCTGCTGGTCGCGGCGGGCGCGGTGTTGGCAACGCAGGCGCTGCCCGGGGGCGATGAGTGGGTTGAAGACTTGAGTGCGGTGTTCGAATCGGGTGAATCCGCGTCGATCGCGGCGGTCGTCAACGTTCCGGACGAAACGCCGGTGAGCCTGGCCTCCGAGCAGCTGACGCACGACCCGACGGTCGGCAAGCTGGCGGGCGAGGCGGCGGTCAACGGTGGTGCGGCCAGCTACTCCGTGCCGATCGCATTGCCGCCCGGGCGTCGCGGCATGCAGCCGGAGCTTTCGTTGAACTACAGCAGTCGTTCTGGCAATGGCATTGCTGGCATGGGCTGGTCGTTGTCGGCGACATCGGCGGTATCGCGTTGTCCGTCCACGCTCGAACAGGACGGCATTGTGCGCCCGGTCGAACTGGATGCGCTCGACAAGCTCTGCCTGGACGGCGCGCGCCTGGTCGCGACCTCGGGCACCTATGGGCAGATTGGCGCCACCTATGCCACCGAGATCGAGTCGTTCTCGCGCGTCACCCAGCTTGGCGGCGCCCTGAGTTCCGCGGCGGCCTACTTCAAGGTCGAAACCAAGTCCGGCGATATCGTGTTTTACGGCGGCAACTCGTCCGCGACCAACCCCGCGCGTGTCATCCCTGGCAACGTGGCCCTGCCGATGACTTGGCTGATCGAGCGTCGCCAGGACCGCGTCGGCAATTTCGTCCGCTACGCCTACACAAGCTTCGGCAATGGCGAAAACCTGCTGAGCCAGGTGTTCTACACGGGCTTTGGCAGTACCGATGGCGACCGCAGCGTCGAGATGGTCTACGAGACCCGCCCGACCACCGGCGGCGCTCGTGACCAGTCCTCCAACTACCTGGCCGATGGACTCACCCGCAGTTCGCAGCGCCTCAAGCAGATCATCACCTGGGTCGGCATCGAGCCGATCCGCAGCTATGTCCTGGCGTACCAGATCAGCGGCGCGACGGGCCGCAGCCTGCTCAAGTCGGTCACCGACTGCGCATACAGCGAAGGCGTTGCGACCTGTCGCAAGCCCACGATGTTCACTTGGCAGTCGCAGCCCATCCAGTACCGGTTCGGCAAGCTCGCCATTTCCTCCGGAGTAGCGGTTCCCGATCAGAACTGGAAGTTCGTGGAATCCGGCGGCGGCGACTTCAACGGCGACGGTGCCACGGAGGTGTGGGGCAGCGGCGACGATCCGGCCAATCCCGGCGTGCAGGCGGCGTACCTGCTCAGCCTCTCGCCAGAACGCAAGGTGACCGCCGCGGTCAAGTACGACGGTGGCGTCGGTGTGCTGGGTTTGATGTACGACAAGGGTGTCAATGCGGACTTTGACCTGGATGGTCGCACCGACGTTGTCGAAGGCGTCTCAAACCGCCTTGTCATCCGGTTCTGGCACGGCCCTGCGAATGCCACCACCACGTCCCAGGCCTTCACCAACTCGTGGGATACCGGCATTGAGGGCCTCTGGGAGCACTCGGGAGACATGAACGGCGACGGCCGCCCCGACCTGGTCGTGCAACGCGTGCCACCCAATGCGAACGACGGCTGCCGCTATCAGCTGGAGACCTATCTCAATCGCGCCAATCCGGCCGGTCCGGCCGCCCCGGCCACCTTCGAGAAGGTGTCGTCGTCGTGCCTGCGCTCGCGCACCGATGGCTTCGGGCGACAGGTCATGTGGGAGACGGTGAGCAAGGTCTCCGATCTGAATGGCGACGGCCTGCCGGAGATATTCATCGAGCCGACTGGCCATTCGGATGACATGGACAAGAAGCGCATCTACTGGGGCTGCAATGGCACTGGACTGTGCACGGGCGGCTATGCGTTGCTGGAGACCTACTTCAACGCCAACCTGTCTGGCAACGACCCGCGCGCAAACTACATCTCCGCGCTCGCTGCCGGTGCGACACCGAATTCCGACGTCAATGGCGACGGTCTGGACGACTGGGGCATTCGCTTGAACACGGGGCGCGGCTTTGCGCCTGCCGGGACGCTCACGGCAGGCGCGCAGGCCTCGTTCGCGATACCGGTCGGCATGGGATTGACGCGTGAACGGCATGCCGACATTGACGGCGATGGACAGATCGAGCGGCTGACGGCGAACCGCTATGTCACGCGCGTCTGCTTCCGGCACGTTCCGCAATGCCCTCCGAAGGTGGAGAACCCGCTGCACTGCGATATCCGCTACCTATGCCCGGAAGAGGCCGGCAGCGAATCACTGCCGTTCACTCGCGCGTACTTCAACGGTGACGACTACCGTGTCGGCGGCCTGCGTGACTACGAAGGGGGCGCCTACCTGGAGTACGACTTCTCCGCTTACGGAATGCAGGCCTCTCGCTACGTCGAAGTCGGGCCCGGCAACTTCCGAGGTGAGAGCTTCGAAACGCCGATCATTCACGGGTACAACGCCACCATGGGCGTGGATCTGTTCGGCGACGGGCTCGTCGACGGCATTACCAAGGCCCCGTGTGCCTGGACGCAAACAGGAGCCTGCGCCATCCCGACTGCGACAGCGACGCCGATCGGCGCGCCGCTGGGGTATTTCCCGACAACGCTTCCGGATGGCTCGCCTGCGTTTGGCAACAACATCTTCATCAATGAAAACCGCGGCCCGGGCGGTGTGATGAATCCCGATGGCCTGACCCCGCAAACACCCGACCTGATGTCGGGTGTCACCGACGGCATGGGCGTCCAGACCGTCTGGACGTACTACCCCCTGTCCAGCAAGGCCGGCCGTACTGCCGGCGAGCTGCCGCTGTACACCCTTCCCACGGCGGCGGCCGACCGCTACATCGACGACCGGCACTTCTACTTCACCTCGTCGATGCCGGTCGTGTCGGACATGATCCAAAGCGACGGCGTGGGCGATTTCCGCTCCTGGCGCTACGGCTATTCGGAAGCGATGTATCACGCGCGCGGTCGCGGCTTCCAGGGCTTTCGCACGGTGGTGGTCGAGGACGAGGCGGCCGGTACGCGCACGTCAACCACGTTCCACCAGAAGTTCCCGCTGACCAGCCAGCCCGAGAAGATCGTCGTCAATTCGCTCAAGCGCAGCGGTGTCGACGCACCGATCAGCGTCCAGGACTTCACCTGGCGCTGCAATCGTGCCAACCGGCACGACACCACGGCGTGCACGGCACCGTCGGGTCAGGCGGTGGTCAAGTTCCCGTATCTCGATGTCCAGCAGACCCTGGCCTACGACGCCGCCACGGCCGACAACTCCGCCGGCGGCACGCCAGGCCTGCTCTCGCGCACCCGGGTGGTTGCGGCCGACAGCCCCACCTGTGATGGCTCGTTCAACACCACCTCGGGCTACAATCTCTGGGGCAACCTGGTAGTACAGACCACGCTGATCGACGATGGCAGTGGTACGGCCGGCTATCGCGAGTTCATCGGCTTGCAGTGCAAGCGCACCCTCAACACATTCGAGGCCGTGGACACCGCCAACTGGTGGATCGATCGCCTGAAGTCGCGCACGGAAAGCAGCAGCATCGTCTTTGGTGCCTCGCACACGTTGCCCGCCGGCACGGAGAACCCGGTACGCACGGTCACCACTGCCTTCGCCTGGAACGCCGACCGCACCCTGGCATCGCAGGTCGTGCAGCCCGGTGTCGCCGACCAGGAACGCACCACCGTCTTCGGCTACCCGGCCAGCAACAATTACGGCCTGCCGACCAGCGTGTCGGTCACCGCTTCCGGTGATCCCAACGGTGCCCGCACCGTCACCACAGGCTACAGCGCCGACGGTTACTTCGCGGCCTGGATAAGGAACCCGTTGAACCACCAGGTCAGCACTTCCACCCGCAAGGCCGATGGCCAGCCGGATTCGGTCACCGACGCCAACGGCATGCGACAGCTGATCGAGTACGACGTCTTCGGCCTGCCCGTGCGCGTGAAATACCGTGGCGCCACCGATGCGGTGGTGCTGGCACCGGACAAGACGACGAGCGTGATCAGGTGCTCGGTATCCGTCTGCACCGGCATCCTGGCCGCCGGCAAGGTGGTGCAGATGACCGTGCAGGACGGCGCCCCGACGCAGACCGTGTATTCGGATGTGTTCGGCAGGGCACTGCTCACCCGGCAACGCCTTGCCGACAACACGGTCAGTCACGTGGCTATCCGTTACAACGCCCTGGGGCAGGTCGTGTCCCAGACAGAGCCCTACCGCAACACGGGGCAGGAGTACTACACCACCTTCCCCGCGTACGACGTGCTCGGCCGTCCCACCAGCAAGGTGGTCGCCACGGCCAATCATGACGGCCGCGGCGACATGGTCACCACGTACGCCTACCTCGGCCGTACGACCGCCATCCAGGTCTGCGGCAGCAACGACACCGACACCACCGGCTGCCTCAAGCTGACCCGCACCACCGACAGCCTTGGTCGCCATGTCGAGACCGTCGATGCCAAGGGGGGCATCACCCGCTTCTGGTACGACAGCACGGGCAACGCCATCGCCATCCGCGATGCCAACAGCAACGTGATCAAGGCCACCTACAACGCGTTGGGCCAGCGCACCTCGGCGGTGGACCCCAACCAGGGCAGCTGGAGCTTCGACTACAACGCCCTGGGCGAGGTGCTTGGCCAGAGGGACGCGCGCGGCATCACCACCACCACCGGATACGACAAGCTGGGCCGGCCACTGCAGGCCTCGGCCACGTACGACCATGACGGCACGGGTGCGCTGGACACCGTGGTCGACACCTTCACCTACGACCCGGCCTATGCCAAGGGTTCGCCCGCCGGCAGCGAACGCAAGCTCAACGCGATGAGCCTGCGCAAGGAGACGCTGGGTTACGACACCCAGTCGCGCCCGGTCTCCCGCACGCTGGTGCAGCGTCGCGCGATCGGTGGCGCCTACGACACCCTAAAGCAGGAAACCAGCTACGACGCGTACTACGGTCGCGCCAAGGCACAGACCTACGGCAACGCCGAGACACTGTGGTTGCGCTACTCCAAGTACGGCCACCTAATTCGCGAGAGCAATGCGGTCACCGGCGAGGATTACCGCGTTGTCGATGCCGTGGATGCGCGTGGCAACGCGACGCAGGAAACCCTGGCGGGAGGCAACATCACCGCCATCCGCACGTACCAGGGGCAGACCGGGCAGATGCTGTCGGTGCAGTACGGCAGCGTGCTCGTGCCGACGTTGCGCAAGCTCGAGTACCGCTACGACGTGTTCGGCAACGTGCTGTGGCAACAGCTGAACAGCGGCAGCGTCAAGGAGGACTACCAGTACGACGCCCTGCATCGCCTCGAACAGGCCACGCGCAGCGGCGCCACCGTCGCCACCGTGAACTACGGCTACGACGCGGCCGGCAACTTCACGTTCAAGTCGGACTTCAGCACCAACATCGGCACCAACGCCTACGTCTACTCGGGCGGTACCTGCGGTGGTGGCCCGAACGCGGTCAAGAGCGTGGCCCTGGCCGCCGGCGGTACGCGCACGTACTGCTACGACGCCACCGGCAACATGACCTCCGACAACGCCGGCCTGGCGATGCGTTACGACCACACCCAGCGTCCGGTGCGGATCGCGCGTGGCGCCGTGATCCAGAACTTCGACTACGGTCCGGACGGCTCACGCATCCGCCAGTGGGGCACCGACGGCGAACTGATGTACTTCGGTACGGTCGAACGCCAGTACGCCCCGACGATGCAGGACAAGACCTACGTCGGCAGCAGCGTGGTGGTCACCCAGGCCGGCTCGACGCGTCGCGTGGACTACCTGCTCACCGATCGCCTGGGCAGCGTGGACGCGCTGGCCGACAGCAGCGGTGCCATGCTCGAAACCCGCGGCTTCGATGCCTTCGGCAAACCGCGTTCGGGCACCTGGGCCGACGCTACCAAGCTGGCCAGCACCGGCAACTCCCGCCACGGCTTCACCGGCCACGAGCACCTCAACAGCCTGTCCCTGATCCACATGAACGGCCGGGTGTACGACTACAACCTGGGCCGCTTCACCGGCGTGGACCCGGTGATCCAGTTCCCGCTGAACTCGCAAAGCCTGAATCCGTACAGCTACATCCTCAACAACCCGCTGAGCGGCACGGACCCAACGGGGTACTCAATCAGAGGCAGCATTTGCGACGTGGGGAACACGGAAAACGCCAACGGTTGCACTACTTACGAACCGGGGAATGGTCATACGGGACGTGCCGCGAGAAAATCAAGCGGCGGGAATGGCTCTACGTCAGGTCAGTCGGCGACTGGCGCGGGAGATCGCCAAGAGCAAGCGGCGACGGCCTCAAGTAAAGGTTCACGGAGCGGGCCGAGCCTGTGGGGCGGATCTGGTTGTGGGACGTGGGGCCCCAACGAATGCCGTCCGGCAAGTACGTACGGGCTGGGGCCGGATATTGATCCAGTTACTGTTCAGTTGATTCCGGACGAAGTCCTAATTGCCAAATACCGGGCTATTCGCGCGAACATTGTTGCGCACGAAGCTCTTGAGCCCGTCACGATCGTAGAGGAAACGCTGGTTGGTGGCGGGGTTGGTGGCGTGGTCATCAAGGGGCTCGTTCGACGCACAGCAGGGGCCGCAACTGAAGCGGGAATTGCTAGTCTGCGAGGAGCAAGTGCAGAAGCAGGGTCGATTCGAGGTGTGAACGCGGTCGGCGGCAAAATGAATTGCGTCAACTGCGTAATAGCCACCGATGCAACTTTGGCCGGCCGTGCCGCGTCGGCCATGCCAGGCGGCCCCTATCGACTTGGCGTACTAGAGACGATGTATGGCAATCGCTTTGGCCCCGCCACAACAATTGGCGATATTGCGAATTCGATGGCTGGCGCGGGTAACGGTGCGCGAGGGATTGTGTTTGGATCCCGGGGAAGCGACGTCGGCCACGTTTTCAACGTGGTTAACCAGCGGGGAGCTATTCGATTCATTGACGGTCAGACCGGCAAAGCTGCGAGAGTTGATGGGTACCAAAATTTTCAGCTGTTGAGGACAAAATGATGTCTAGAATAAGTGAGGCAACTGCATTCGAGCTGGCGCAGCAGCGCATCGATGCTCTGGCATCTGCTTTAGTCGACGCCTTTTCGATCATTCCAGAGAAGACTGTTCGTGGATCGCAGGGATGGCTGTATTTTTACAATACGACAGATTTTATTCGCTCAAGCAATCCATCGGATTCGCTCGTTGGGAATGGACCGATCCTCGTCTTTGCTGATGGTGGCGTCGAAGAATTCCCTTCGTCGCTATCTTTGGAATTGGCTTACGCAAAGATTGGTTACGACGAACATGCGGCGGGCTAATTGACCCAAGTTATTAGGCCTGGTACTGCTCTGAGGAATGGAACGCCCCGAATCAAAGATGTACGTTTGTTGACAGCTACCAGCCCCCTGACGAGGAAGACGTTCCATAGTCATTCTAGGTGTGGGGGCGGTTCCGGCTTGGATGCGAGTTCCTGGCTGTGCCGTAGCAGCAACGCCAAAACACTTCCGCTCCGCCAGAGCGCCAGCTCAAAGCTGGCATTTCGCGCGTGGCGCGGTGATCCAGAACTTCGACTACGGTCCGGACGGCTCACGCATCCGCCAGTGGGGCACCGACGGCGAACTGATGTACTTCGGTACGGTCGAACGCCAGTACGCCCCGACGATGCAGGACAAGACCTACGTCGGCAGCAGCGTGGTGGTCACCCAGGCCGGCTCGACGCGTCGCGTGGACTACCTGCTCACCGATCGCCTGGGCAGCGTGGACGCGCTGGCCGACAGCAGCGGTGCCATGCTCGAAACCCGCGGCTTCGATGCCTTCGGCAAACCGCGTTCGGGCACCTGGGCCGACGCTACCAAGCTGGCCAGCACCGGCAACTCCCGCCACGGCTTCACCGGCCACGAGCACCTCAACAGCCTGTCCCTGATCCACATGAACGGCCGGGTGTACGACTACAACCTGGGCCGCTTCACCGGCGTGGACCCGGTGATCCAGTTCCCACTGAACTCGCAAAGCCTGAATCCGTACAGCTACATCCTCAACAACCCGCTGAGCGGCACGGACCCGACGGGGTACCAGAGCAGGGGCAGCATCTGCGATGTTGGCAACACGGAGAACGCCAACGATTGCATTGAATACGAGTCGGGGAATAGTCGTTCGGGACGTGCCGCGAAAAAATCAAGTGGCGGAAATGGCGCGACTGGTTCGGGGAGTAGACGAGAACAGGCTGCTCCAGCAGGTCAAAAGGGGAGCGCGCTTTTTGCCTCTGGTGTAGAGGCGCTGCGGAACACACTCTTCCCGACCGCGGTGGAGTTGGCGGAGCGCGGAGAGCAAGGGACGACAGTCAGTAACTCGATTGGCGCGCTGAAGGAGTTTGCCAATCTCGAGATGACAGCCCTCACTCCGCAAGCTTTTAGGCTGCTGGGTGGTCCGACGCCAAGGTTTTCCATTGCAAATGACGAACTAGGAGGTGCCGCCTCTATGGAGGCGACTATCGCCTTCGTCGGTGTGGTGGGCGGCGGAGAGGGGGCAATGGCGGGCAGGGCCGGCACGGCCAGTGCTATAGGGATGCGTGGTGGCGGAGCAGGGAGAGATGGGGCGATAGACTTGGTTCGTGCACTGGATCAAGTGATCCGTCAGAAGGCCGGGTTTGGTGATGGGCAAGCCGTTATTCTTGATGAGAATCTAGCCGCGCGCGGTATGGCCGAAGCGCTGCGTAGTCAGGGTTTCAATCTGCGCAGTGTTCAAGAGATATTCGGTCGAGGCAATGTTCTGGACCCCAGGATTCTTGAGCTTGCTCGAAGGATAGATGCTCGAGTTCTGACCCGTGATGTTGGTAGGCAGCTGGATGGTGGCTTTCATGAACGTGCGATCATTGTTGATTATCGTGTTCGTTCGCCGGAGCAGGTTGGTCGGGTTCTTCGAGAGGGTGCAAAATGAATGAACTTAGCGAGTCTTTAGAGCATTTGTATGCCTGTCATGATCGTTGGATTGGCCGAGTTAATCGTGACAAATCGGTAGAGGATCCGCCCGATGAGTGGGTGTGGAATCAGTGTGAGAGCTGTCGATATTGGATCCCCCTCACAGGAAAATTTCGTACCGACTGGGGGGGGTGTTCGAATAGAGAGTCGGCATTCGATGGGGTTCTTCGTTTTGCTCACGACGGTTGTGACAAGTTTGAGGAAAAGGCCACTGATTCCGAGTAATCTGTCGCGACGAACGAAGCGGTCAGCACCACTGAAGCTGGTAGTTCAGGCAGGCAGTCCAGACTGATCTCATTGCGCCAAAGATCACGGCGTACGACTACTACGGTGTGGAGTGGCACCTTGGTTTCTCGATCGGCACGCATAGCGGATATCGGGCGCATGCGAAAAGCCCGCCATTTGGCGGGCTTGTTCGTTGTGGGTATGGTGCGCCGTGCTGGCTGCGGCTTGATCCGAGCAAGAATCTGGAAGGCGGGCCATGAACAACTCACTCCGGCTTTTCCGTCGTATGGCTTTGGTTGGTGTGATGTCGTTCGCGGCGTCTTGTGCGTCGGCCAGGAACCACGACCGCCAAATCGATCATGCCTTGCACTTATGCAAAGAGTTTCTCGGGCCGGATGCGGGCAAAGCAGAGGGCGAAGCATGGCTCTGGTTTCAATCTGAAAGGGTAAAAGCCTCGCGGAGGCTCGGCAGCCCAAGCGGCGTCAGGGCCATTGATGCTCGCATTGCCGCCGCAACCAATGAGGTTGACCTGAGCTGTTTGAATCAGATGCGACAGAAGGCTGACACTCGACAGGTAATGCCGGAGTGGCCTGGACGCTGAGGAAAACGAGCCCTCCGATAAGCGGACTTGTTGTTTAGTGCAGTGACGCTGTCAGCCGCCGTGCTGATACGGCACGAGCTGCAGCGCGCAACCGGCCAGTCGGCGACATCCCTGTCGCCTTTGTCGATGGCTTCCTCGCCGTCCCGGTGCGCGTCCTGCGCTATCCGCCGGCGACCTCCTGTGCCGTGCGCGGCGATGGTCCTCTCGCCTTCTACGGCGGCGTCCCGCCGTTGCGTTTCGCTTCCGTGTGCTGTCCGCCGGTGACGTTCCTGTCACCGCACGCGGCGACGCTCCGGTCGCCGGGGCGACGGCTTCCCTGCCGTCGTGTTGCCGGAGGTCGCGATCCCGCGGACGGGACGCGCGGCCTCAGAACGCCGCGTCGAACGCGACTTCGCCCTGTACACCGACCTGGTAGGCCGACACCCGGCGCTCGAAGAAGTTGGTCACTTCCTGCACGTCCTGCAGGTCCATGAAGCCGAACGGGTTGGTCGAGCCGAAATGGCGCGGCATGCCCAGCTGCGCCAGGCGCTGGTCGGCGCAGTACTGCAGGTACTGGCGCATGTCGCGCGTCGACAGTCCGGCGACGCCGCCGGACAGCACGTCGTCGGCGAACTGCATTTCGCATTCGACCGCTTCCTCGAGCATGCGCACGACCTCTCGGCCGAGCTCTTCGTCGAACAGTTCGGGTTCTTCCTTGCGTGCGGTGGAGATGACCTCGAACGCGAACGCCATGTGGCAGCTTTCGTCGCGGAATACCCAGTTGGTGCCCGCAGCCAGTCCGTGCAGCAGTCCGCGCGAACGCAGGTAGTAGACGTAGGCGAACGCGGCGAAGAAGAACAAGCCTTCAATGCACGCAGCGAAGCAGATCAGGTTGAGCAGGAACTGACGGCGCTGCTCGCGCGTCTCGATGCGCTTGAGGCCCTGCAGCGAATCGATCCACTTGAAGCAGAACGCGGCCTTGGCGCGGATCGAGGGAATGTTTTCGATCGCGTCGAAGGCCTTCGCGCGCGCGTTCTGGTCGGGCAGGTAGGTGTCGAGCAGGGTGAGGTAGAACTGCACGTGCAGTGCTTCCTCGTACAGCTGCCGCGACAGGTACATGCGCGCCTCGGGCGCGTTGATGTGCTGGTAGAGGTTCAGCACCAGGTTGTTGGACACGATGCTGTCGCCGGTGGCGAAGAACGCGACCAGGCGCTCGATCAGGTGCCGCTCGGCCGGGCCGAGCTTGTGCTTGAGGTCGTTGACGTCGAGCGAGAAGTCGACTTCCTCGACCGTCCACGTGTTGCGGATCGCATCGCGGTACATCTCGTAGAACTGCGGATAACGCATCGGCCGCAGGGTGAGATCGAAACCGGGGTCGAGCAGGTGCGAGGTCGGGGTGTTCATGGATTCGGCTTCCGAAATGTCGTCGGTTGCCGCGCTACCTCCTCCGGCCTCCCTGCGTTGGCGGGAAGGGGAACTGCGGTGTCGCGGTACGTTGGTTCCCTACCATGCCGGTTGGCAGGAGAGGGTGGGGTGATCGCGTCCCTGCGATGCGCCAATGCTTGTTCGGCCGCTCGCCCCTTCCCGTGCGGGGAGAGGGCGAGCGGCACGTGGCCTGCTGTTGCGCTGCGTGCGCTGGTTACTGGCAGGCCTCGCAGCTCTCCGGGTTTTCCAGCGAACACGCCACCGCGTCGGTGGGGCTGTACTCGGGCTTGGGTTCGGCGACCAGCGGCGCGGACACCGTGGCCTTGGCGATCTTGGTCGCCGGACGCGAGCGCAAGTAGTAGGTGGTCTTCAGGCCCTGCTTCCACGCGTACATGTACATCGACGACAGCTGGCCGATGTTCGGGCTCTCGATGAACAGGTTCAGCGACTGGCTCTGGTCGATGAAGGCACCGCGGTCGGCGGCCATGTCGATCAGCGAGCGCATCGGAAGTTCCCACGCGGTGCGGTACACGGCGCGCAGCGACTCGGGGATCTCGGCGATCGCCTGGATCGAGCCTTCGGCGAGCTTGATGCGGTCGCGCAGTTCGGGCGTCCACAGGCCGAGCGTCTTCAGCTCTTCGGCGAGGTAGCGGTTCACCACCAGGAAGTCGCCCGACAGGGTCTCGCGCTTGAACAGGTTGGACACCTGCGGCTCGATGCACTCGTAGCAGCCGGCGATCGAGGCGATGGTGGCCGTCGGCGCGATCGCGATCAGCAGCGAGTTGCGCAGGCCGTGCGCCTTGATGCGCTCGCGCAGGTCGTCCCAACCCCAGCGTGCCGACGGCGCGACATCCCAGGCCTCGAACTGCAGTTCGCCCTGCGAGGCACGCGTGTCCTCGAACGCCGGATGGCGGCCCTGCTCGATGGCCAGTTCGTTGGAGGCGACCAGCGCATGGAAGTAGATCGCCTCGGCGATGTCGCGCGACAGCTTGCGCGCGGGTTCGGAATCGAACGGCAGGCGCAGTTTGAAGAACACGTCCTGCAGGCCCATCGCTCCCAGGCCCACCGGGCGCCACTTGAGGTTGGCGCGGCGCGCGGTCTCGATCGGGTAGAAGTTCAGGTCGATCACGCGGTCGAGCTGGCGTACGGCCAGGCGCACGGTCTCGGCGAGCTTCTCGAAATCGAAGCGGCCGGCCTCGCCGTGCACCGGGCCTTCGGCAAACAGCTCGACATGGTGCGAGAGGTTGATCGAGCCGAGGTTGCACACCGCGGTTTCTTCCTGCGAGGTGACCTCGAGGATCTCGGTGCACAGGTTGGACAGATGCACGACGTTGCCCGCGCGCAGGGTCTGGTTGCAGGCCCGGTTGGACTTGTCCTTGAAGTTCATCCAGCCGTTGCCGGTCTGCGCCAGGCTGCGCATCATCCGCGCGTACAGCTCGCGAGCCTTGACCTGTCGAGCGGCCAGGCCGGCGGCCTCGGCGGCGAGGTAGGCGCTGTCGAACGCGTCACCGAACAGGTCGGTCAGCTGCGGCACCTTGTACGGGTCGAACAGCGACCACTGCGCATCGGCCTCGACGCGACGCATGAACTCGTCGGGGATCCAGTTGGCCAGGTTGAGGTTGTGCGTGCGGCGCGCCTCGTCACCGGTGTTGTCGCGCAGCTCGAGGAACTCCTCGATGTCGGCGTGCCACGGCTCCAGGTAGACGCAGGCAGCGCCCTTGCGCTTGCCGCCCTGGTTGACCGCGGCGACCGAGGCATCGAGCGTCTTCAGCCACGGCACGATGCCGTTGCTCAGGCCGTTGGTCGAACGGATCAGCGAGCCGCGCGAACGGATGCGCGTGTAGCTCAGGCCGATGCCGCCGCTGAACTTGCTGAGCTTGGCCACGTCCATGTAGCGCTTGTAGATGCTTTCCAGCGAGTCTTCCGGCGAGTCCAGCAGGAAGCAGCTCGACAGCTGTTCGTGCGTGGTGCCCGAGTTGAACAGGGTGGGCGAGCTGGGGATGTAGTCGAGCATCGCCATGCGCCGGTACAGCGCCAGCGCATCGGACACATCCTCGCTCAGTGCGCAGGCGATGCGCAGGAAGAACTGCTGCGGGGTCTCGATGACGGTGCGCGCGGTGGGGTGGCGCAGCAGGTAGCGGTCGTACAGCGTGCGCAGGCCGAAGTAATCGAAACGGTTGTTGAGCGAGTTGTCGATCGCGTCGTTGAGCTTGCGTGCGTTGGCCTGCACGAAACCGACCAGGCGCTCGTTGATCAGGCCCAGCTCGAAGCCGCGTACGATCGATTGCGAGAACGCATGGATCTCGATGCCGGCAACTTCCTTTTCGATGACGTTGCCCAGCAGGCGCGCCGCCAGACGCCCGTACTCGGGCTCTTCGGCGGTCAGCAGGGCGGCGGTGCGGATCGACAGTTCGTCGAGCTCGCGTGTGGTCGCGCCGTCGTACAGGCCGGAGATGGTCCGGGTGGCCACGCGCATCGGATCCACCGAGTACAGGCCTTCGCAACTGCGCATCACCGCGCGCACGATCTTGTTGAGGTCGACGGGCTCGTGGCGACCGTTGCGCTTGGTCACGCTCATCGTGAGGTTGGCCGCCGGCGGGGTCAGTGCAAAGCCGGGCGCATCCTGCGCCGCTGGTGCTTGCGTGACGGGCGCGCTGCCGTCCTGGCGGCTGGTTTGCGGGGGCGCGATGGCGGATTCGACGGTATTCATGATGGCTCCTTGCTGCTGGGCGCACGGTGGCCGCCCCTCCCTGCGGGGCGGTTGCGCGGAAACAGGGACGCACCACCGACAGCGGTCGGCGGTACGGCCACGCCCCCGCGGGCGTTGAGTCAGGAGGATGAAGCGCAGGTGTCGCGCAGCCCGAGACGGGACTGCCCGGGCGCGGCATTGGCCGCTGCCCGTTGCGACACCGACCGTCTTCCCCCGAAGACTCGCTGGCCGGTGGCCGCGCGGTGTGCATCGCGCGGCTGTCGGCAGGTCTTCGGGCTCTGGACACGGAACCGGCAACCGTAGGAGCGGCTTCAGCCGCGATGCCGATGGCATCGCTGGCATCCGATCGCGGCTCAAGCCGCTCCTACACAATCCGGTTCCACCTACTGGTCGTCGCTTCCCAGGACCCGGTCCCAGTGCAGGTGACGACGTTCGTTTCCACTACCGCTGCGGGGCAGCGCCGGCATTGGAACCTTGCAGGTTCCGCACCGGTCTTCCCTTTTAAGCCGCCAACAGGGCGGCACCGACAGGCACAACATAATGGGGGTGTCGTGTTCCGTCAACGCTATATATGGTGCGTTTCGGGGTTGACAGCGGCTGCGCGCCAAGCCCGGCGGGGGATACGTGAATTGCGGTCGGAAGCGGCCTTGCCGTGGTGTAACGTGACCGGCACGAGGGACAGGGGGCGTCGATGGAAGGACTGATTGTGCTGGTGGTCTTGGTGGTGCTGGCCGTTCCGCTGCTGTTGATCGCGGCGCTGGTCATGATCTCCGGACTGAAGGCCAGGGTGACGCGGCTGGAAGACCAACTGGCGCAGTGGCAGGCACGTGGTGCGTTTGACGCCGACGAGCGCCAGGCCGCGACGGGTCCGACGCTCGAGGAACTGGTCCGCGGGCAGCGCCACACCCCCGAGACCGCACGGCCGACGCCGATGACGGCGGCGACCGCGACGCGCGTTGGGCCCGACACGACGCCTGCCGCCGCGGCTGTGACGCCGGCAGACGCCGAGCCGCCCGCCGCCGCGCCGCCAGCATCGACCCCAACTCCCCGGCCCGCCGCCGCGCAGACCAACTGGGCCGATCCGTTCGGCCCGCCGCCGCTGCCATCGGCCGGTCCGCCGTCTCCGCCACAACCCCCGCGTCCGCCGCAACCGCCGCGCGAACCGCCGCCGCCGGATCCGCTGACGCTAGCGTTCCGCGCGATGCGCCGCTGGTTCACCGAGGGCAACGTGCCGGTCAAGGTCGGCGTCCTGGTGCTGTTTGCCGGCGTGGCGGCGCTGCTCAAGTACGCCACCGACCAGGGCTGGGTGCATTTCCCGGTCGAGTTGAAGATGGCCTCGATCGCACTGGTCGCGCTGGTCGGCCTGGTGTTCGGCTGGGTGCAGCGCGATCGCCGGCGCCTGTTCGGCCTGAGCCTGCAGGGTGGCGCCATCGGTGTGCTGCTGATGGTGGTGTTTGCGTCGTTCAAGATGCTCGACCCGCCGTTGCTGCCTGCCGGAGCGGCGTTCGCATTGAGCATCGCGCTGGTGGCCGGGTGCAGTGTGCTGGCGGTGCGCCAGCACTCGCTGGCGCTGGCCGTGCTGGGCATCCTTGCCGGTTTCCTGGCGCCGATCTGGTTGTCGACCGGCAGCGGCAACCACGTGGCGCTGTTCGGGTATTACGCAGTGCTCAACGCCGGCATCTTCGCGATCGCCTGGTTCCGCCCGTGGCGTGCACTGAACCTGCTCGGCTTTGCGTTCACCTTCGCGATCGGCACGTTGTGGGGCGTGCTCAAGTACCGCAGCGACCAGTTCGCCACCACCGAACCGTTCCTGCTGCTGTTCTTCGCGTTCTACCTGCTGATCCCGATCTTCTACGCGCGCCGCCGTGCCGCGGGCCGCCGCGATCTTGTCGACGGCTGCCTCGTGTTCGGCACGCCGCTGGTGGCGTTTGCGTTGCAGGCGGGCCTGCTCCGAGGCGAGCGGCTGTCGCTGGCGTTCTGCGCGCTGGGCCTGGCCGCGATCTATGCCGCATTGGCCTGGTGGCTGCGTCGGCGCGAGCACTTCGCCGCGCTGGCGACGCCGTACGCCCTGTTGGCGATTGGTTTTGCCACGCTGTCGGTGCCGTTGGCGCTGTCGGCGCAGGCGACCGCCTGCGTGTTCGCGCTCGAAGGCGCGGCGATGGTGTGGCTGGGGCTGCGACAGGGGCGCGTGCCGCCGCAACTCTCGGGCGCGGCGTTGCAACTGCTCGCAGCGGGCAGCTTCCTGATCGGTCTGGGCAACCTGCATCGGATGCCAGGGGTGAGCGTGCCGGCGGTGTTCAACGCCACGTTCATGGGCGCGCTGCTGATCGCACTGGCCGGCCTGGCCAGCGCGTGGAGCTACTACCGTCATGGCCGGGACGAAGCCGATGACGCCGATGGCATGGACGGCGTCAGCCATGGCACCGGCCTGGCGCTGTGGTACTACCTGTGGGGACTGGCCTGGTGGCTGGGCAACGGCATCAACGAGATCAACCGCTTCGTCGCCGACCCGCAGCAGCTGGCCGCGGTGCTCGGCTTCGCCGCGGTGACCGGCTGGCTGGCCGCCGAACTGCACCGGCGCCTCGCCGGGTCCGCGCTGGCCTGGACCGGCGCGTTGGCCCTGTGCGCGGCAGTGCCGCTGGCATGGTGGATCGACCAGGCGCACGGCCAGCCGTTTGTGGGCTGGGCGCTGGCGGCGTGGGCGGTGTACGGCGTGCTCGGTGTGCGCAGCCTGGCGTGCCTGCGCGACACGGACGACGGCGCGCCGGCCTTCGCGCACGTTGGCTGGTTGTTGGCCTGGACGTTGGCGTTGTCGCTGCTGTTGCATGACCAGTCGAGCGGGCGAAGCGGCCTGGCCGATGGCTGGCGTGCGGCCGCCACGGGCCTGCCGTGGCTGGTCACCGCCACGTTGCTGCTCTGGCGCGAAGACTGGCTGGCCTGGCCCCTGCGCGAGCGCTACGCGCAATGGCGCGTGCCGGCGCAGGCGCTGTTCGTGGTGGCGATCGTCGGGTTCGCCGGGGCCGCCCTGCTGATGCCCGGTGGCAGCGCGCCGCTGCCTTGGCTGCCGCTGCTCAATCCGCTCGAGCTGCTTCAGCTGGGCGCGATCGTCATTGCCGCGCAGTGGCTGGCGCACACGGCGCCCGCCGATCTGCGTGCGCTGCGCACGCCGTTGCTGGCCGCTGCCGGCTTCGTGCTGCTGACCACGACCACCCTGCGCGCGACCCACCATTGGGGCGGCATCGCCTGGGACAACTCGATGCTGTCCACCAGCCTGGTGCAGACCAGCCTGACCGTGGTCTGGAGCGTGCTGGGCGTGCTGGGCTGGGTGCTGGGCTCGCGTCGCGGTCACCGCGGGCTGTGGCTGGCCGGCGCGGTGCTGATGGCGGTGGTGCTGGCCAAGCTGGTGCTGATCGACCGCAGCCACCTGGGCAACCTGTTCGGCATCCTGTCGTTCCTGGCCTACGGCCTGCTGTGCACCGCCGTGGGTTATTTCGCCCCCGCGCCGCCGCGCGTCCATCGTGTTGCCGAGGCCGAGACATGAAGCGACAGAGACACTTCCGGTTTGCCGACGCGTTGACCCGCCTGTCGATCTGCCTGGTCGCCGCGGCGCTGCCGCTGGTCGCGTTGGCCGGCGCACGCGAGGACTACGCCTGGCAATGGCCGAT
Source organism: Montanilutibacter psychrotolerans (assembly GCF_003719825.1). Taxonomy (GTDB): domain Bacteria; phylum Pseudomonadota; class Gammaproteobacteria; order Xanthomonadales; family Xanthomonadaceae; genus Montanilutibacter; species Montanilutibacter psychrotolerans. The sequence goes on from NZ_RIBS01000001.1 coordinate 97,050, forward strand.
CCAGTTGCAGGACGGCGAGGGCAGCGCCTACCGATTGCCGCTCGACGTCGAGGTGTACCGGCAACTGCGCGATCCACTGCTGCGCGATTTCGACGTGATCGACCGCGACGGTCGCCCGGTACCGGCGGCGCTGTTCGCCGCGCCCGCGCAGACCGGGAGCGAGCTTCGCGTCGCGCTGCCGTTGTTCGCGCTGCCAGCGGCCACCGCCACTGCGCCCATGCAGGGCTGGGAGCTGGTCAGCCGCGCCGATGCCGATGGCCGCCTGCGCAGCGTTGAAGCGCGCGTCTCGGGTCCGCAGTCGGTGTCGTTGCCGCGCAACGTGCTGGTGCTCGACGCCAGCCAGCTCAAGGCGCCGGTGACGGCCCTGGAGCTGCAGTGGCCAGCCGGGGGCGAGGTCAACCTCGGCTATCGCCTCGATGCCAGCGACGATCTGGACCACTGGCGCCAGGTCGCCATGCACGGCCGGCTGGTCGACTTGAAGCAGGGCGGGCGCGCGCTGCGCAACAACCGCCTGTCGATCGATGAGGACGGACTGCGCAGTCGCTACCTGCGCCTGATTCCGGAGCGCAACGATGCCACGCTGGCGGTCAGCGCGGTGCTTGCCGTGCACGGCGCCACCACCGCCGACGCGCCGTTGCAGTGGCTGGCCCTGCGCGGCACGCGTGGCAGCGATGCCGGCTGGACGCGCCTGGAGTACGACAGCGGCGGACCGTTCCCGCTCACTGTGGCCGATGTCGAGCTGCCCGACACGTACGCCATCGAGTGGACGCTGGAAAGCCGCGCCACGCCGACCGCGCCGTGGCGGATGCGGTTCGCGCACTGGATGACCTTCCGCGACCGGCAAGCGGGCGCCGGGGCCGCCTCCGCGCCGCAGGTGCTGGGTGGCCTGAGCCGCGATCGCCATTGGCGCCTGTCCACACGCGCCGCAGTGCCCGGTGATCCGACACTGCGCCTGGGCTACGCACCGGAGGCTGCCACGTTCCTCGCGCAAGGCAAACCGCCATATGCCCTGGTGGCCGGCAGTGCACGCGCGCGCCGCGCCGACTCCCCGATGCCGCGGCTGATCGACGCCATGCGTGAGCGCCATGGCGCGACTTGGCGGCCATCGCCGGCAACGTTGGGCGAGCGGCAACCGCTGGCCGGCGATGCCGCGCTCGTGCCCTTGCCGCCCAAGCGCGACTGGACCACGTGGTCGCTGTGGGCGGTGCTGGTGCTGGGCGCGGTGGTGGTTGGCGGATTCGCCCTGAGCCTGGTGCGGACGCCGACGGACGGACGCAAGCGCTAGGTGTGGGAACCCGGGGCGGCCGCGGAGTTTCGTAGTCCCTGAATCAGTCCCCGTAGGATGGATTGAGCGCAGCCATACCCATCGCACGCCCTTGCGGCCAATACGCCAACTGCGATCCCGAGGGCGGGGCGGATCGACTGAACCGCTTCGGCATTCGCCAGGAGTTGCAGCCTTCGCTCCCGGCTGGCTCAGGTTGATGGGTATCGCTGCGCTCCACCCATCCTACGTCGCTGAATCGGATCGCCCCCGTCCCGACACACGCACGGCCACTGCCCACTCGGCAACCGCCCGCATCCGCGGAATTTGGGTTTGCCGCTCCGGGCCGCGACAATAGCCGGCCCGGCCGCGCCCTCCGGCGCGTCGACCCGTTGCCCAGACTGCTGACCAAACCGTTCACCGACCCCGTTCCCGACGCCGATCGCCTTCGGCCGACGGCGCGGGTGCTGCCCGGTTGGCCGTCCGTTCCCGAATTGCCCCGATCCGCCTCAACCCAGGAGCCCCCATGTCCATCGTCCGCATGACCGACCTCGACCTCGCCGGCAAGCGCGTGCTGATCCGCGAAGACCTCAACGTGCCGATCGAGCGCGACGCGGCCGGCAATGCCCGCATCACCTCCGAGCAGCGCATCAGCGCGGCCCTGCCGACCATCCGGCTGGCGCTGGAGAAGGGCGCGGCGGTGATGGTCACCTCGCACCTGGGCCGTCCGAAGGAAGGCGTGTGGAGCGAGGCCGATTCCCTGGCGCCGGTGGCCGCGCGCCTGTCCGAGCTGCTGGGCATCGACGTGCCGCTGGTCAAGGACTGGGTGAACGGCGTCGACGTCGCGCCGGGCCAGCTGGTGCTGCTCGAGAACTGCCGCATGAACGTGGGCGAGGGCAAGGACGACGAGGCGCTGTCGAAGCAGTACGCAGCACTGTGCGACGTGTACGTCATGGATGCCTTCGGCACCGCCCACCGCGCCCAGGCGTCCACGCACGGCGCGATCCGCTTCGCCAAGGTCGCCGCCGGTGGCCCGCTGCTGATGGCCGAACTCGACGCACTGGCCAAGGCGCTCGACGCTCCGGCGCGTCCGCTGCTGGCCATCGTCGCCGGCTCCAAGGTCAGCACCAAGCTCGAGCTGCTGTCGTCGCTGGTCGGCAAGGTGGACCAGCTGATCGTCGGCGGTGGCATCGCCAACACCTTCATCGCCGCGATGGGGCACGGCGTGGGCAAGTCGCTGGTCGAGATGGACCTGGTCGACACCGCCCGCCAGATCATGGCCGACGCCACGGCACGCGGCGCCGACATTCCGGTGCCCAGCGACGTGGTGGTGGCGCAGGCGTTCGCCGCCGACGCGCCGGCGACGGTGAAGGCCGTCGACGCGGTCGCCGCCGACGACCTGATCCTCGACATCGGCCCCGACACCGCCGCGCGCTACGCGCAGATGATCCGCGACGCCGGTACGGTGGTGTGGAACGGCCCGGTGGGCGTGTTCGAGTTCGACGCGTTCGGCAAGGGCACGCAGGCGTTGGCGCTGGCCATCGCCGACAGCCAGGCGTTCTCGATCGCCGGCGGCGGCGACACGCTGGCTGCGGTGGACAAGTACGGCATCGAGGCCCAGGTCAGCTACATCTCGACCGGTGGCGGCGCCTTCCTCGAGTTCCTCGAGGGCAAGGAGCTGCCGGCCGTGGCAGCGCTGAAGCAGCGAGGCTGATCGGCCATGGCGATGCTGTTCTTCGACCTCGACGGCACCCTGATCGATTCCGCCGTCGGCATCACCCGCTGCGTCGCGCACGCGCTGCAGCAGATGTCGCACCCGGTGCCCGCGCAGTCCGAACTGCTGCGCTGGATCGGGCCTTCGTTGCGCACCAGCTTCACACCGCTGCTCCAGGATCCTGTCCGCGTGGAACAGGCGGTCGAGCACTACCGCGCGCGCTTCGACAGCCACGGCTGGACCGAACACGAGGTGTACCCCGGCATCGCCGACACGATCGATGCCCTGCACGCAACCGGTCACCGCCTGGCGGTGGTGACGGCCAAGAACGAGCCGCACGCGCGCCGCATCATCGACCACCTGCCGTTCGGGCAGCGGTTCGAGGCCGTGGTGGGCGCCAGTGCCGACGGCAGCCTCAGCGACAAGCGCGACCTGATCGCGGTGGCGTTGCAACGGCTTGCGGTAGCGCCCGACGAGTGCTGGATGATCGGCGACCGGCACATGGACGTGGACGGCGCGCGCCACCACGGCATGCGCAATGTCGGCGTGCTGTGGGGGTTTGGCGGCGAGCAGGAACTGCGCCAGGCCGGTGCTCATCGCATGGCGGTGCACCCGCACGAACTGCCGTCGTTGCTGGCCGCCTGAACGCCGCGTACGGGCGCGACGGCGGATTGTGACCGAGGTCAAAGTCCGCCGCTCGCGCGGCTTCTAGGGTTGGCGGGCGGCCGTGTTGGCCGTAACTCAAGGAGCGAGATGATGCGTCGTATGAAGAAGTTCGCCGTCGCGTTGGCAGTGGGTGCCGTGATGGCGATGTCGTTCAGTGCCGCTGCGAACTGGCAGGGAACCTGGCACTACTACAACGAAGAGGGCGCGCTCGTCGGTGGCTGGACCGCCGGTTGCGGCGACGCCGATGGCAGCTGGGGTGTCCGCACCACCAACCGTCACTTCGTGCAGGGCTGCGGCGCCGCCGAGTTCTGAGTCGGCTGCGTTTTCCGGTATTCGATCGGTGGTGCCGCCGCGTGCGGCACCATCGGTTTGCCGTCTGCTGTATCAGCTCCAGACACGGCCATCATGTCCAGCTGACGGGCCAACGCCCTCGTGCGCAAGCACCGCCGAGATCGTTCGCGAGCACCTGACTCCCCGGGACCGGCTTGGCCGAAGGCCCGAGCGCGAAGTAAGCCGCTGGCAGCTTCGTCGCCAAAGCGGCTCCCACCGCAACCAGCGCCGGGACCGGTCTACGCGTCGCGGCCCCATTCGTGTGCCAGCAAGCCGTAGATCGCCGAATCCTGCAGGTCGCCCGCCACCTGCCAGCGTTCGCGCAACAGCCCTTCGCGATGGAACCCGAGCCGCTCGATCAGCCGGCAGGAGGGGCCATTGCGCGGGTCGATGTCGGCCTCGATGCGACGCAGCTCAAGCACGTCGAAGGCGTGCGCGATGGCCAGCCGCATCGCCTCGCCGGCCATGCCCCGGCCCCAGTACGGGCGACGCAGCGCGTAGCCGATCTCCGCGCGTCCCTGCGCGGCGTCGATCGAATGCAGCGTGACGCCGCCGACCAGCCGGTCGCTGTCGCGCTCGGCGATGGCCCAGCACACCAGACGTTGCGGGTCGCAGGCCAGTGTGCTGGCGAACCGGTCCCGTGCCTGCTCGATGTGCGTCCAGGCCGGGAAACTCCAGTAGCGCATCACTTCGGGGTCGGAATACAACGCGAAGAAATCGTCGAGGTCGGCCTGGCGATGCGCGCGCAGTCGAACGGTCGCGCCCTCCTGCGGTGACAGGACGTCGGTCGTTGTCCGGGGGCGATCGATGGCCGGCATGCGCGTGCAATCCAGAGGTCTTGGGGGCTGTGCTAGCTTGACCCGCATTCACGGAACCTGCCATGCATCCCACACTTCGACGTACCAAGATTCTTGCCACCCTCGGCCCGGCCACCGACGCGCCGGGCGTGCTGGATGCGATCCTCGCCGCCGGTGTCGACTGCGTCCGCCTCAATTTCTCGCACGGCGACCCGGCCGGCCAGATCGCGCGCGCCGCCGCCGTGCGCGAGGCCGCGGCCCGTCTCGGGCGCGAAGTCGGCATCCTGGCCGACCTGCCCGGCCCGAAGATCCGCATCGAGCGCTTCGCCGCCGGCAAGGTGATGCTCAAGGCCGGCGACCGCTTTGACCTGGTCGCGCGCGCCGACGCGCCCCCCGGCACCGAGCGCGAGGTCGGCGTCAGCTACCTCGGCCTGCCCGGTGACGTGGCGCCGGGCGACGTGCTGCTGCTCGACGACGGCATGCTGCAGTTGCGCGTCGAATCGGTCGAAGGCGAGCGCATCGTCAACTCCGTGCTCAACGACGGCGCGCTGTCGGACCGCAAGGGCCTCAACAAGCAGGGCGGTGGCCTGTCGCTGGGCGCGCTGACCGAGCGCGACAAGGAGCTGATCCTGGTCGCGGCTGAACTGGGTGCCGATTTCATCGCCGTGTCGTTCTGTCGCACTGCGCAGGACATGCACGACGCGCGTGCCATCGCCCGCGCCGCCGGTTGCGATGCCGGCATGGTGTCGAAGATCGAGCGTGCCGAGGCGATCGAAAACCTGGGCGAGATCGTCGAGGCCAGCGACGTGGTGATGGTGGCGCGCGGCGACCTTGGCGTCGAGATCGGCGACGCCGAGCTGCCCGGCCTGCAGAAGAAGATCATCCGCGAATCGCTGGCCCGCAATCGCGTGGTGATCACGGCCACGCAGATGCTGCAGTCGATGGTCGAGAGTCCGATCCCGACGCGCGCGGAGGTCCTGGACGTGGCCAATGCGGTCATCGACGGCACCGACGCGGTGATGCTCTCGGCCGAATCGGCCGCGGGCAATTACCCGGTTCGCTCGGTCGAGGCACTGGTGCGCATCTGCCTCGGCGCCGAGCGCCAGTTCAACCACGACACCGACTTCGAAGCCGCGCCGCGCAACCTCGAGCGCGCCGACCAGGCCATCGCGATGGCGGCGATGTTCCTGGCCGAACACATCGGCGTGCGCGCGATCGTCGCGTTGACCGAGTCCGGCGGCACCGCGCGGTTCCTGTCGCGCTTTCGTGCACCCGCGCCCGTGTTCGCCCTGTCGCGCCACGACGGCGCGCGCCGGCGGATGACCCTGATGCGCGACGTGGTGCCGATCACGTTCGACAGCCGCGGCCTGGCTTCGCGCGACGCCGCGCGCGGTGCGGTGAAGCGGTTGTTCGACGACACGCTGCTCAGCGTTGGCGACCGCGTGGTGTTCACCAGCGGCGACACCATGGAGCAGCACGGCGCGACCAACACGTTGCGGTTGCTGGAGGTCGGCAGCGACGGACGCGCCGAGGGTCTGGGCGAGCTGTGAACGAAGCGGCCCGTCGTTCCCGGCGGGCCAGGACAAGTCGGACCCATGCGTCCGGACGCGTCGCACCGACTCCCCGCAACCGATCGCCGGGCGTGCCGTGCGGGTCCAAGTCCCTGATTGCGCTGGTCGCCGGTGCGGGCAAGGACGGGCGGGGCGGGCTATAATCCCGCCCCTTTCCCAGCCCCTTCCTCAGGACATCATGAGCATCGAACAGCTTGCCGAAACCGCCCAGGCCATGGTCGCCGCGGGCAAGGGCATCATCGCGATCGACGAGTCGACCGCCACCATCGCCAAGCGATTCGCCGGCGTGGGCATCGAGAACACCGAAGAGAACCGCCGCGCCTACCGCGAACTGCTGCTGGGCACGCCGAACCTGAACCAGTACATCTCCGGTGCGATCCTGTTCGACGAGACCCTGCGCCAGTCCACCAAGGACGGCGTGCCGTTCGCCAAGCTGATGGCCGACAACGGCATGATCCCGGGCATCAAGGTGGACAAGGGCCCGCAGGCCCTGGCCGGCTTCCCGGGCGAGGTGGTGACCGAAGGCCTCGACGGCCTGCGCGCGCGCCTTGAGGAGTACTACAAGCTCGGTGCCCGCTTCGCCAAGTGGCGCGCGGTCATCAACATCGGCGACGACATCCCGTCGGGCACCTGCATCGAGGCCAACAGCCACGCGCTGGCGCGCTACGCCGCGCTGTGCCAGGAACAGGGTCTGGTGCCGATGGTCGAGCCGGAAGTGATCATGGACGGCAACCACGACATCGAAACCTGCTTCGAGGTCACCGAAGTGGTGCTGCGTTCGCTGTTCGGCTCGCTGTACGAGAACAGCGTGATGCTCGAAGGCACCATCCTGAAGGCCTCGATGGTGCTGCCGGGCACGACCTGCGCCGAACAGGCCTCGGTCGATGAAGTCGCCGCCGCCACCCTGCAGGTGCTGAAGTCCACCGTTCCGGCCACCCTGCCGGGCATCGTGTTCCTGTCGGGCGGCCAGTCCGACGAGGCCGCCACCGCGCACCTCAACATGATGAACCAGATGGGTCCGAACCCGTGGCCGCTGAGCTTCAGCTACGGCCGCGCGATGCAGTCCGCCGCGCTCAAGCTGTGGTCGCAGGACATCGTCAACAACGTCGCCAAGGCCCAGCAGACCGTGTTCGCGCGCGCTCGCGACAACGGCCTGGCCGCGCTCGGCCAGTGGCAGTCGGCGGCGTAATCGCCCCGGCGGAAAACGCCATCGCAGCATCGGAAACGCCGGCCTCGCGCCGGCGTTTCTGTTTTCGCGGAGCGCCAGCGGGAAGCGTGGCAAGCCTGGACGTGTGCGGCTTTCGCGCGTCGCCGTCCGTCCTTCAGCGGTTCGCCGCGCTCGATGCCCGCTGTCGCCTCGGCGGGCCGATCGTGTGAACCCGAGTGAGACATCCCGGGAGCCGCATCCCGGCCGCTATTCGCCGAGGGTCAACCCTGCGCCGCAAGCCAGTCGTCGTCGGAGCCTTCGTTCACGTCCTCGAACAGGAACGTCGACAGGTAGCGTTCGCCGGTGTCGGGCAGCATCGCCAGGATCACGTCGCCCTCGCGCGCCTCGCTGGCCACCTGCAGCGCTGCGGCGAGCGTCGCGCCGGCCGACACGCCGACGAAGATGCCTTCCTCGTTGGCCAGCCGGCGTGCGGTGTCGCGCGCCAGCACGTCGTCGATCGGGAGGATGGCGTCGGCGACCGAGCGGTCCAGCACCTCGGGCACGAAGTCCGGCGTCCAGCCCTGGATCTTGTGCGGCTTCCACTCCGCGCCCGACAGCAGCGCCGCGCCGGCCGGCTCGCACGTGGTCACGCGGACCTCCGGACGCGCGAGCTTCAGCATCTGCCCGACGCCGGTCAGCGTGCCGCCCGTGCCCCAGCCGGTGACGAAGTGATCGAGCCGGCGACCGGCGAAGTCCTGCAGGATCTCCGCTGCCGTGGTGTTGCGGTGGTAGCCCGGGTTGGCCGGGTTGGTGAACTGACGCGCGAGGAACCAGCCGTGCTTCTCGGCCAGCTCGGCCGCGCGTCGCACCATGCCACTGCCGCGCTCGGCGGCGGGCGTCAGGATCACCTTCGCGCCGTACGCGCGCATGAGCTTGCGGCGTTCGATCGAGAACGTCTCGCTCATCGTCGCTACGAAGTTGTAGCCGCGCGCGGCGCACACCATCGCCAGCGCGACACCGGTGTTGCCCGAAGTCGCCTCGATCACCGTATCGCCCGGCTTCAACTGTCCGCGTTGTTCGGCGTCCAGGATGATCGCCAGCGCCAGCCGGTCCTTGACCGAGCCGCCCGGATTGAACGACTCGATCTTGGCGTACATGGCCACGTTCGCCGGTGCGACGCGGTGCAGGCGCACGACCGGGGTGCGGCCGATGGTGTCGAGGATGCTGTCATGGATCATGGCGGACTCCTGGGCGTGCGCCCTGGCGAGTGGTCGCGGGACCTGACGATGGGCGCGACCCGGGGCGCGGTAGCTGGGGGATGGACGGACGGCGGTGCCGGCACAGGGTGCCACCGGGGCCGGGCGTCCGCCATGCCCCGGATAGGCGGGGCACTGTCAGGCAGGCGCACGCGCCTCGGGGGGCGCTGCCACGGCCGGCGACCGCCTCGCCCTCTCCGACACGGGCTCGTCGCACGACTTTTCGCAATCTGTCCGCAGACGATCCGGTCAACCAATGGCCCACGCAGGCGTTAATCAGGCGCGGCTACCATGGCCGGTCAGTGGTTCCCCCGGCCGAGAGAGGCATGCGTATCAATCCCTTACCTGCTGTGGCGTGTTCCCTGTTGCTGTCCGTGCTGCTGTCCGCCTGCGGCGGCGATGCGACGCCCAAGTCCGCCGGTGGCGCCGATCGTCCGACCGCCGTGACCACCACCGTGCTGCAGCCCCGGCCGTGGAGCGACACCGTTCAGGCGCTGGGCACCGTGCGCGCCCGCGAAGCGGTCACCGTCACCGCCAAGGTCAGCGAGATCGTGCAGCGCGTGCATTTCGAAAGCGGCGACGTGGTGGCCGCCGGCGCACCGTTGCTGACGCTCAGCGGCCAGGCACAGCAGGCCGAATTGCAGGCTGCCCAGGCGGCCGCCAACGAAGCCGATCGCCTCTACGCTCGCCAGAGTGAACTGGCAGCGCAGCAGCTCATCGCGCGCTCGGCGCTGGACACGCAGCGCGCTGCGCGCGACGCCACCAACGCCAAGGTCGCGCAGATCCGCGCCAGCCTCGGCGACCGCGTGATCCGTGCGCCGTTCGCCGGCGTGCTGGGCTTGCGCCAGGTCAGCCCCGGTTCGCTGGTCACCCCCGGCACGCCGATCGCCACCCTCGACGACATCGCGCGCGTGTTCGCCGATTTCCCGGTGCCCGAGGCGATGCTCGCCCACGTGGCGCCCGGGCAGTCGCTGGCGGCCACCAGCACCGCGTTTCCGGGCCGCCGCTTCGAAGGCACGGTGAGCGTGATCGACGCACGCCTGGACGAAGCCACGCGCGCGCTGACCGTGCGCGGCGACTTCGCCAACGCCGACCGCGCACTGCGCCCGGGCATGCTGCTGCAGGTGACCCTCAGTCGCCCCGAGCGCCCGGCGCTGCTGTTGCCGGAGATCGCGATCGTGCAGGTCGGCAACGACGCGTACGTGTTCCGGGTCAAGCCCGACGGGAGCAGCGTCGAGCGCGTCGACGTGCGCGTCGGCACGCGGCGCGATGGCCTGGCCGAGGTGGTGGATGGCGTGAAGGCCGGCGATCGCATCGTCGTCGACGGCACCGGCAAGTTGCGCCCGGGTGCGAAGGTCGAGGAAAAGGCCGCCGACACCGCGCGCGCCGCTGCGCCGGCCGCAGGGCCACGCAAGTGACCGTTGCCGCGCGCGTGCCCGGGCGGGCACCGCAGGCGCAGGACAGGAGCAAGCCGCGATGATCCTTTCCGATATCTCCATCAAGCGTCCGGTGTTCGCCACCGTGATGAGCCTGCTGCTGATCGTGCTGGGCATCATGGCGTTCAGTCGGTTGACGCTGCGCGAGTTGCCGGCGATCGATCCACCGGTGGTGTCGGTGGATGTGACCTATCCGGGCGCATCGGCGGCGGTCGTCGAGACCCGCATTACCCAGGTGCTGGAGGATGCCCTGGCCGGCACCGAGGGCATCGAGACGCTGGAATCGCGCAGCGTCAACGGCCGCTCCTCGGTCAGCATCGAGTTCAACCTCTCGCGCGACATTGAGGCGGCCGCCAACGACGTGCGCGACGCGGTCAGCCGGGTGGCCGACCGCATGCCCGAAGAGGCCGATCCGCCCGAGATCGAGAAGGTCGAAAGCGACGCCGAAACCATCATGTGGCTCAACATGAGCAGCAAGACGATGGACACGCTGCAGCTCAGCGACTACGCCGAGCGCTACGTCGTCGATCGCCTGTCGAGCGTCGACGGCGTCGCGCAGGTGCGGCTGGGCGGACGCCAGCGCTACGCGATGCGCGTCTGGCTGGACCGCGACGCGTTGGCCGCGCGCGGCATCACCGTCAACGACGTCGAGAACGCGCTGCGCGCCGAAAACGTCGAGCTGCCGGCCGGCCGTCTCGAATCGGATGCGCGCGACTTCACCCTGCGCGTTGCGCGCGGTTACGAGAAGGCCGAGGACTTCGCGCAGATCGCGCTGGGCAAGGGCCAGGACGGTTACGTGGTGCGGCTGGGCGACGTGGCCAAGGTCGAGCTGGCCTCGGCCGAGCGCCGCGCGTACTACCGCAGCAACGGCGAGCCCAACATCGGCCTGGGCATCATCAAGACCTCCACCGCCAACAGCCTGGACGTCGCGCGTGCGGCGCGCGACGCGGCCGAACGCATCCGGCCCTCGTTGCCCGAAGGCACCGACATCTTCGTCGCGTTCGACAGCACGGTGTTCATCGACGCCTCGGTCGAGCGCGTGTATCACACGCTGTTCGAGGCGATCGCGCTGGTGCTGGTGGTGATCTGGCTGTTCCTGGGCAGCCTGCGCGCGGCGCTGATTCCGGCGGTGACCGTGCCGGTGTGCCTGGTGGCTGCGTTCATTCCGCTGTATGCGTTCGGCTTCTCGATCAACCTGATGACGCTGCTGGCGCTGGTGCTGTGCATCGGCCTGGTGGTCGACGATGCGATCGTGGTGCTGGAAAACATCCAGCGCCGCGCTGACCTTGGCGAGCCAAAACTCGTGGCCGCAGTGCGCGGCACGCGACAGGTCGCGTTCGCGGTGATCGCCACCACCGCGGTGCTGGTGGCGGTGTTCCTGCCGGTCGGTTTCATGGAAGGCAACACGGGGCGGCTGTTCCGCGAGTTGTCGGTGGCCCTGGCCGGCGCCGTGGCGATCTCGGCGTTCGTCGCGTTGACGCTCACGCCGATGATGTCGTCCAAGCTGGTGCGCCCGCACGACCACGAAAAGTCGACGCGCGTGAACCGCTGGGTCAACGGACGCCTGGATGCGTTGGGCCGTCACTACCGCAGCTTCCTCGATCGAAGCGTCGACAAGCCGTGGTGGTTTGGCGCGTTGATGGTGCTGGCGCTGTTGCTGAGCTTCGGCCTGTTCAAGCTGGTGCCCAGCGAACTGGCGCCGCCGGAAGATCGCGGCGCGTTCTTCGTGTCGGTGGTCGGGCCCGAAGGCGCCGGCTACGACTACTCGGTGAAGCAGATCAACGCCGTCGAGAAGGTGCTGGCGCGCCACACCGGCAGCGACCAGCCCATCCAGCGCGCCAACACGCGCGTTCCGGGCGGCTTCGGCGCCGGCGAGGAGATGCACACCGGCCAGGTGATCGTCTTCCTGCAGGACTGGGACAAGCGCAAGGTCAGCACCAACGACGTGGTGGACAGCCTGCGCGGCGAGCTGGGCAAGCTGCCCGGCGTCCGCGCCAACCCGTCGGTGCGCACCGGCCTGGTGCGCAGCCGCGGACAGCCGCTGCAGATCGTGCTGGGCGGGCCGGACTACGTGGAACTGGCGCAATGGCGCGACCGGTTGCTGGCGCGCATGGAGTCCAACCCGCAGTTGTTCTCGGTGGATTCCGACTACAAGGAAACCCGCCCGCAGATGCGCGTGCAGATCGATCGCCAGCGCGCCGCGGACCTGGGCGTCAGCGTGACCGACATCGGCCACGCGCTCGAGACCATGATGGGATCGCGGCGCGTCACCACCTTCGTGCAGGACGGCGAGGAGTACGACGTGATCGTGCAGGCCGACAAGCCCGGCCGCGCGTCGCCGGCCGACCTCGCCGCCATCCAGGTGCGTGCACGCGAAGGCGGCCTGGTGCCGCTGTCCAACCTGGTCACGCTGCGCGAGCTGGCCGAGCCGGGCAGCTTCAACCGCTTCAACCGCCTGCGCGCCATCACCATCAGCGCCGGTCTTGCGCCGGGCTACCGCATGGGCGAGGCGATCACCTGGCTCAACGGGGTTGTCGCCGAGGAACTGCCCGAGCACGCGCAGATCGACTGGAAGGGCGAGTCGCGCGAGTACCAGCAAGCCGGTGGGGCGGTGCTGCTGACCTTCACGCTGGCGCTGCTGATCGTTTACCTGGTGCTGGCCGCGCAGTTCGAGAGCTTCATCCACCCGTTCGTGATCATGCTGACCGTGCCGCTGGGCGTGCTGGGTGCGCTGATCGGCCTGTGGCTTACCGGCGGCACGCTGAACCTGTTCAGCCAGATCGGCATCGTGATGCTGGTGGGCCTGGCGGCGAAGAACGGCATCCTGATCGTCGAGTTCGCCAACCAGCTGCGCGACCAGGGCCGACGCATCCACGATGCGATCGTCGAAGCCTCGGCGGTGCGGTTGCGGCCGATCCTGATGACCTCGATCGCCACCGTTGCCGGCGCCTTGCCGCTGGTGCTGGCCGGTGGTCCCGGCTCGGCCAGCCGCGCGACGATCGGCGTGGTGGTGATCTTCGGCGTGTCCTTCTCGACGCTGCTGTCGCTGGTGGTGGTGCCGGTGTTCTACGTGCTGCTGGCGAAGTACACGCGCTCGCCCGACGCCGTGGCGCACGAGCTGAAAGCCCTGGAAGTGTCGACACCGCAGGCAGGCGGGCACGCCTGACGGTTGGGACAAGGCGGCGAAGTAGGGTGGGTTGAGCGCAGCGAAGCCCACCATCGCCATCCCACACGCCGCTGCGTCACCGCGCCCCGCCTCCCGTAACCGTGCCACCCGCCCGCCGGCGGAGCTGCAGACTCCCGCGAAGTAGGGTGGGTGGAGCGAAGCGATACCCACCATCGCCATCCGGCCCGCCACCGCGTTGCCCCGCCCCGCCTCCCGTAACCGTGCCACCCGCCCGCCGGCGGAGCTGCAGACTCCCGCGAAGTAGGGTGGGTGGAGCGCAGCGATACCCACCATCGCCATCCCGCCCGCCCCCGCGTCACCTCCTCCCGGCTTCCCGCAACCGCGTCGCCGCGGACCACCACCACGAACCGCCGCTCCGCCATCCGCCCGCATTGCGCACCGCGCCGCAACGCGGCTGCGAGTAAAGTTGCGCCCCCGTATCCAGGTCGCGCGTTCGCGCCGACCGTGCCAAGGCGCCCGCCATGTCCGACGAAAAGTCCCGCCCGCCTTCCGGCGACACTCCCTGGGGCAAGTCCCCGCGCCGCGACGATGCCGGCGACGATGCGCCGCGTGGCAAGCCGGCTGCGCCCGTCGGACCCGGCACGCGCCTGCAGCGTCCGCCGGCCGATGCTTATGCCCCGCGCGCCAATCCGCGCGCCGGTGGGCCGCGCCCGGGCGGTCCGCGCCCGCCGCGTGACGACTCGCGCGGCCCGGCCGGCCGTGGCGGACCACGTCCGCCAGGCGGCCCGCGTGGCGAGCGCAGCGACCGTGGCGACCGTGGCGAACGCCCCGGCGGCTACCCGCCGCGCGGCGACTTCGCTCCCCGTACCCCGCGTGGCGACGTCACGTCACGCCCCCCGCGCGGCGACTTCGCCCCGCGCGACCGCTTCGACGCCCCGCGCCCGCCGCGCAGCGACGCCGGGCCGCGTCCCTACCAGCGCGATGACCGGCCGGCCCGCGATGCCGGCGCGCCAGCGCGCCCGTACCAGCGCTTCGACAACAAGCGCCCGGACAGCCCCCATCCGCGCCATGACGCCCCGCGTCCCGGCGACCGTCCGCCGGCGCGTCGCGAAGAGGAGTTCGACTTCGACGAGGCCGCCGGCCAGGTCGCCCCGGTGCGCGAGCGCCGCGGCAACGAGCTGCGGATGTACGGCCTCAATGCGATCGACGCTGTCTTCCGCGCCCGCCCCGAGGCGATCCGCAAGCTCTACCTGAGCGAGTCGCGGATCCCGGCGCTGCAGCCGCTGCTGAAGTGGTGCGTGGCCAACAAGGTGGGCTACCGCGTGGTCGAGGAAACCGACCTGCACAAGCTGGCCGCCAGTGCCCACCACGAAGGCGTGGTGGCCGAAGTGCTGCGCGTCGAGCCGACGTCGCTGTCGGAGTGGCTGCGCGACCTGCCGGCCGGCCCGCAATGCGTGCTCTGGCTCGATGGCGTTGGCAACCCGCACAACCTCGGCGCGATCCTGCGATCGGCCGCGCACTTCGGAGTGAACGCGGTGCTGCTGCCCAAGGACTCGACGCTGGCCCTGTCCGGAGCCGCCGCGCGCGTTGCCGAAGGCGGTGCCGAGGCCGTCCCGTTCGTGCGCCTGGGACGCAGCGACAACGCCATCGCCCAACTGCGCAGCGCCGGCTTCGAACTGGCCGCCACCGTGGTCAACGGCGGCGGAAACCTCTTCGACCAGGAACTGCCCGACCGACTGGCCTATGTCATCGGCGCCGAAGGCGAGGGCATGGACCGCGAACTCGCCGCCGCCTGCGAGCACCGCCTATCGATTCCCGGCACCGGCGCGGTAGAAAGCCTCAACGTGGCCGCCGCCACCGCAGTGCTGCTGGCAGCGTGGCGGGCGACACGGGAGTAGGACGAGCCAAAATTGACAAGGCCCGCATTGCGGGCCTTGTCATTTGCGGAGGTTCGTTCGGAGGATTTGGATCGGAATACCTTGCGTAGGAATGCTCTGACCTCTCGTTGAGCCTTCGCCGGACTGCGATGAGCACGGGCCGATGCGACGATCCTCGCACTTGAGTCGATGGAGGGCAGGATGCCCAGGATGACGCGACATGGAACGCTTGTTGCTGGGAACACTGCTTTCCTTGGCGACGACTGCCTGTGCGTCCACGCCACCGCCGCCACCGCCACCGCCGCCGCCACACACCGAGCTTTTCGAGGCGCTTCCGCGCGGCACAACCGCGTCTTGCGGCCTGCTGCCAAAACTGTTGGAGCTTCCGTTTAGGCCAACCGATCCGATCCTGGACCCGGTCTACAGGCTGCTGAGGGATCAAAAGGACAAGGTTCGGGATTGCTTGCAGGATTCGATCACCAGCACGACACCCATGCCTGACCCCCGTCATATGGTGAAGGCGGATGACTTCACGGTGGGCGACCTGGCGTACATGCTGTTGGTTGACTACTACGGCATCCCGTTCGCCGAGCTATGGCCTTCCGACGCCCGCGCCGACTACGAAAAGCGCGGCGCGGTGGCCTACAGCACTTGGATACGAAAGCCAGGAAACCGCAACTACCTGCAACGTAGAGTCCGTGCGTGGTTCGAAAGCGGGGGGCAATACCGGTCGGGCGGAGATCCTTGACTTGTGCTCGGCGGGTTGGATTCCGCCCTATCAGGTTGCCCGGCTCCGAAGATTCAGCACAGCGGGGGCGGCCCGGAACCAATGGCAGCTCTGGTGCGGCGATGATTGGTATCGCTTCGCACAACCCATCCTTCGGACTCCACATATGGCAAGCACCACGTGCGCACCAGGATGAGCAGATAAATGACCGATCGTCAGAGCACTAGGCCGGCACCCTACCTTTCCGCATTTGCGGTAATCGCATCGGCTTTGAGTTGGTCTTCGCTCAACTCCCCGCTCCTGTATGCCTTCAGTACGCTATCGATGACGTTGCTTCTTGCCACGGTGCTGACTACCCGACGTACCGGCGGCATGGCAATGAATAGGTACTCGCTGTTGATAGCTGGCGTTGCCGGAGCTCTCGCCGTCTCCGCCGTAGCGTTGAAGGTCTCGATTTCTTGAGCACGAAGGTGCCCGTCGGATCGGGCGCCTTGTTGCGCACCAATGGGTTTGGCGACCGAGCTCAAGTGGGTCCGATGGAGTAAATGACAAACCCGTGAGGCGGGCTTGAGCCCGCGCTACGTCATCGATCGCTCGGAACCGTAGGGCGGGCCATGGCCCGCCAGCGGCGATGATGGGTATCGCTTCGCTCAACCCATCCTACGGACAGATCCGGATGATTGCGGCGGAGTAACCGGTGCGGGTCGACGGGATTCTTGAACTCCGCGGAAGGCGGGCTTGAGCCCGCCCTACGCCAACTGACTCTCGATGGCTTGGAAATGTAGGGTGGGCCCTGGCCCACCGGCGGGCGCCGGGTAAGCGTCCGGTGATATCACCTACGGAATGTGTCGCTCGATCTCACGTCTTCCAAGCAATGGAGCGGGGCCGCTGAGTCGATTCCATAACGCACAAGCCCGCCATTCGGCGGGCTTGTTGTTTGCGGAGTTGCTTGATTGGCCGCCGTGGAAGGCAGGGCAATCGCGATGCGTAACCCGCTTAAGGCGGGCTTGAGCCCGCCCTACGACAACTGGGTTACTCGCTCGGGACCGCCGCCGGCTTGGCCTCGCTGCCGAAATCGCCCTCGGCCTGCGCGGCCAGGTAGGCGAACACCGCGTAGGCGGCGACGTTCTGGGCCAGGTCCTGGGGGTTGATCTTGTCGAGGGTGTCGTCGGGGGTGTGGTGCAGGTCGAAGTAATCGCTGCCGTCCTGGCGCAACGTCGCCCAGGCCATGCCGTTGGCGACGAACGGGGTGAGGTCCGGGCCGGGACCGCCCTCGCCTGGGGTGTGCTCGATCCCCAGAGGTGCCAGCGCAGCGGCGATCTGGTCGACGGCGACCTTCGCGTGCTCGGGCGCGCCGCTGGCGAACGCGTACACGCGGCCGGCGCCGAAGTCGCTCTCGGCGGCGAGCTGGTGACGGGTGATGTTGGCGGCGTGCGCCTGCGCGTAGGCCTTGCCGCCGTGCAGACCCTGCTCTTCGTTGGCGAAGGCCACCACGCGGATGGTGCGGGCCGGGTGCTTGGGCAGGTCGCCGATGAGCTTGCCGGCCGCCATGGTCAGGCCGATGCCGGCGCCGTCGTCGATTGCGCCGGTGCCCAGGTCCCACGAATCGAGGTGGCCGCCGATCAGCACCACTTCGTCGGGGCGGCTGCTGCCGGTGATCTCGCCGATGACGTTGTGCGAGGTGGCTTCGCCGTCCCAGCCGCAGTCCAGCGAGACGCGCACGCGCTGCGGGCCGCGAGCCAGCAGGCGCGTCAGCTGGTCGGCATCGGGCACGGCCAGGGCCGCCGAGGGAATCGGCGTGAGACCGTCGTCGAAGCGCGTGATGCCAGTGTGCGGATTGCGGTGGGAATCGGTACCGGCCGAACGCATCAGGAAGGCCACCGCGCCAGCGCGGATCGCGGCCGACGGAGCGCGGCTGCGCACGCCAGAACCGGGGCCGTAACCGGCACCGTCGCGGGCGCGCTCCATCTTGTAGTCGACGAAGGCGATCTTGCCCGCCAGCGAACCGGCCGGCGCGGCTTCCAGCGCGGCCAGGTCGGCGAAGCGCACGACTTCGCCTTCGACCGTGCCGGCCGGGCTGCCGCCCAGTGCGGTCAGGATCAGCGGCTGGGCATTGGCCCCGAGCACCTGCGCGCTCTCGCTGCGGCGCTCCCAGCGCGGGAACGTGACCGGCTCGATCCAGACCTTGTCGAAGCCCAGCTCCTTGAACTTCGCCTGCGCCCAGGCCACGGCGCGCGCGTCGGCTTCGCTGCCGGCCAGGCGGGCGCCGACTTCGGTGGTCAGCGATTCGGTGATGCGGTAGCCCAGGTCACTGGCCAGCGCGGCTTCGCGCAGCCGGGCCGATTCGCTGATGGCAGCGTCGGGGATGCGCGTCTGCGGCGGTGCGGCGACCGCCTGACCGGTGGCAAGGAACGCAGCGAGCGCGAGCGACAGCGACGAGGCAAGCATGGTGTGCAGCGGTACCCGCATTCCGTTCTCCGGCAGACAGAAACGACGAAGCCGCGAGCGTAGCAACTCGCGGCTCCTGTGCTGCGTGCCTCAAGTCACGCCCCGTGGTGCCGGGCGTGGCCGATGGCGGGTCCATCGCTTCAGCGAATCGCGGATCTCATGCGGCGACAGACTCGTAGGGCGCATTAGCCGAAGGCGTAATGCGCCGTATCGGACGGGCGAAGAAGGGTCACCTCGACGCAAACGAGCCCGGCGTAATGCGCCGAATGGAAACTACTTCTTCAGCGAATCGCGGATCTCGCGCAGCAGCAGCACGTCCTCGGGTGTCGCCGGGGGCGCTTCTTCAGCCCGCTTGTGGATGCGGTTGTAGGCCTTGAGGAACAGGAAGATGACGAACGCGATCAGCACGAAATCGATTACGGTCTGGAAGAACTGGCCGTACTTCACCGCCACCTCGACCGCGACTTCCTTGCCGGCCGCGTCGAGCTGGGCGGGGGAGATGACGTACTTCCAGTCGCTGACGCTGACGCCGCCGCTCATCCAGCCGATCAGGGGCATCACGATGCCGTCGACCAGCGCGGTGACGATCTTGCCGAACGCCGCGCCGATGACCACGGCGACGGCCAGGTCGACGACGTTGCCACGCGATACGAACTCCTTGAACTCGCTGATCATGCCCATCGAGGAAACCTCCCGGTTGTGGTGGTGTGCGTCGCCTTCGTCAACGCTACGACGGCCGCGGGCGTGGATTCACTATGCCGTCACCCGTCCGGACAGCGCCACCACGTCGCCCAGCCGCGCTTCGAAGTTGTCGCCGGGCAGCAACGGGGCAACGCCGGCCGGGGTTCCCATGAACACCAGGTCGCCGGCGCGCAGCGCGTACAGCTTTGAGAGCTCGTGCAGGATGTCGGGCACGTTCCAGATCAGGTCGGCGAACGCGCCGCGCTGGCGCAGCTCGCCGTTGACGCGCAGCTCCAGGCCGAGCCCGGTCAGATCGCCCACGTCGGCGGCCGGCACGATCTGGCTGATCGGCGCGGAATGGTCGAAGGCCTTGCCCGAGTCCCAGGGCAGGCCCTTGGCTTTGGCAGCGGCCTGCAGATCGCGGCGGGTCAGGTCCAGGCCCACCGCGTAGCCGAACACCAGCGACATCGCATCGACGGGGGCGAGCTCGCCGTCGGGCGCGTCGGCGCCGAGTGCGACCACCAGCTCGACCTCGTGATGCAGCTCGCGCGTGCCGCGCGGGTAGGGCACCTGGCCGTCGGTCACGATCGCCTCGGCCGGCTTGCAGAAGAACACCGGGTCGCCGCGCTCGGCCGGCGAGGCGGGAACGGCAGCGCCCATCTCGCGTGCGTGGTCGGCGAAGTTGCGGCCGACGCAGTGGATGCGGCGAACCGGGAAGGTGCGGCTTTGGCCGGCATCGCCACGCACCGGTATGCGGACCTGCGGCGGTGCCGCGATCACGTCGCTCATGGAGTCCCCTCGAAACAGGTGCGACGCCACGGCGCCGCGAAATCGGGAATCAGCGCGGCAGCGGCAGCACGCGCGGCCGAACGACGCTGAACTGCGCATCGACCACGCGCGGGTCCGCGGCACGCGCGATTGGCTGGCCGCGTCGCTTCCACAAACGCCATGCCAGACCGATTGCCAGCATCATCGCCCCGATGACCAGGCCGGCCACCGCGAGCACCGCGACCAGGCCCAGCCCGACGACGCCCAAAGCCACGCGCAGCCAACGATGACGCGGCTTGCGAGGCGCGAACGCGGTGCGGACGCGGGACTGGAACCAGTGGCTGTCGAGGCGGAAGGCGTGGACGGACATTCGATGCGTCGTGACACAATGCGGCGGGTCGCCGGGCAGCCGAGTATCGGTGCAGGCCTATGGGAAGTTGTAATGGAATCGTTAAAGCACCCGCTGCCACCGCACGCTGAAAGCACTGCCGTCGCCACGCCGCTGGCGCTGCTGGAGCATCTTGCCGACGGCGGGTTTGCCGAGGCCGAAGCCCTGCTGGGCAACGACGCCGAATCGCTGCTGCTGTATCGCGATGGCGACACGGTGCGGGCTTGGCTCAACGTCTGTCCCCACGCGGGGCGCCGCCTGGACTGGGCGCCGGGGCAATTTCTCAAGAGCCGCGACGGCCTGCTGGTGTGCGCTGCACACGGCGCGAGCTTCGAGTTGCAGAACGGCCTGTGCACGGCCGGCCCGTGCCGCGGTGAATCGCTGCGCGCCGTGCCCGTGGTGGTGCGCGACGGCGCGGTGTTCCTGGCCGGAGAGTAGAGACGCGCTATCGGCGCCGGGACACACGCCTTGCGATGCGCGCACGCGGCGGCACCGGCATCTGAGCCGTCGAATCAGTACATCAGGTTGACCATTGCCACGGCGATCAGGGTGTAGATCAGGGACAGCGGTCCGCCCACTTTCCACAGTTCCTTGCCGCTGTAGCCGGCCGGACCGGTGACCATCGAGATCACCGGGTTCGAGGACGTCATGAAGTTGTTGGATGCCGACAGGGCGACGACCAGCGCGAACGCGGTCGGGTTGCCGTCGGCCGCCAGGGCGAGGTTGATTGCCAGCGGCACCATCACGATGGTGGCGCCGACGTGGCTGATCACCAGCGAGAACACCGTGGTCAGCAGGCCCACCGCCACCTGCAGCAGCCAGTCGGGCGTGCCGGCGGGCAGTTGCTCGATACTGTGGCCGGCCACCCAGGCGGCTGCGCCACTGGAGTCCATCGCCCAGCCCAGCGGGATCAGGCAGGCCATCAGGAACACGGTCTTCCAGTTGATCGCGGCATAGGCCTCGTCGATGTGCAGCACGCCGGCGATCAGCATGCCGGCCACGCCGGTCATCAGTGCGATCGACACCGGCAGCCGCGACGACAACGCCAGCAGCATCGACACGGTAAAGATCGCCAGCGCGATCTTGAGCTTGTGGGGGCGCTGCTCGCCCTTGGGGTAGTCGGTTACCACGACCAGATTCTTGTCGCCGGCCGCGTCGGCCAGGTCGGTCCAGATGCTGTGCAGCACCAGCATGTCGCCGGCCCGCAGCGGTACGTCGCGGACGTTCTCGCGCAGCACCTTCTTGTCGCGGTTGACGGCCAGAAGGCTCAGGCCGAGCACCTTGCGCAGTTGCAGGTCGCGGCCGGTCTTGCCGATGAACTGTGAGGTCGCCGGGATCACCGCTTCGGAGATGCCGGCGCGGCTGGGGTTGAACAGGTCGGCGAAGTTGCGCAGGCGTGCGCTCAGGCGCAGGAAGTTGTTCTGCGCGAAATCGGCGACCTGCGTCCTGGGGCCCATCGCGCCAAGCACGCTGCCCACCCAGATGCGCGCGTCGGCCGGTGGCGCCAGGCGCGATTCGCTGTCGCTCTTGAGCGCCAGCAGGAGCGGTGCGCCGCGCAGTGCCTCGGCCTCGCCCAGCGACATGCCGACCAGCGGGCTGTCGGCGGTGACGGTCAGCTCGTAGACGTCGCCGTCGATGCCGTAGGCCTGCGAAAAGTAGCTCTGCGTGCGTGCCGGCGTGGCGCCCTTGCCGTCCTCGTCGCGCAGCAGGCGATCGCCGAAGAAGTGGAAGTAGGCCAGCGACGCCGCCAGCAGCGCCACGCCGATCGGCAGCGGCGCGAACATCTTCAGTGGCTCCAGCGTCGCCGCACCCGAGGGCAGGTTGTCGTTGGCCGCCATCAGCAGGTCGTTGAGCAGGATCAACGGCGAGTTGCCGACCATGGTCAGGCCGCCGCCCATCACGATGGCCGCCGCGATCGGCAACAGCAACCGGGTCAGCGGCAGGCCGGTGCGCGAGGACAACCGCGAGGCAACCGGCATGTACAGCGCCATCACCGACGGGTTCTGCATGAACGAGGAGTTGAGGCCAGCCACCGCCGTGGTCAGCAGCAGCAGGCGCTGCTCGACGCCGCGTGCCCGCCGCAGCAGCCAGCCAGCGAGCCGGTTCAGCGCGCCGGTGCGGTCCAGGCCCGCGCCGAGGATCATCGTGGCGATGATGCTCATCACCGCGTTGGACGAGAAACCGTTGAAGATCTCGTCCGGTTCGACCAGCCCCGACAGTCCCAGCAGCACCAGCACCACCAGCGCGACCACGTCGGCGCGGATGCGCTCGAACAGGAACATCGCCATCGTGAATCCCACCAGCCCGAGGACGAGCTTCATGTCGGTGGTGAGCGTCAGCGCGGTTTCCATGCCGGGGCGGTGGCTTACTCGTTGGACGCGTGGGAATGCACGCGGGGGTCAGCAGCGGTCGTAGAGGAGGTCCCACACCCCGTGGCCGAGCTTCTGGCCGCGGGTTTCGAAGTGCGTCTGCGGTCGCCAGTCCGGGCGGGGTACCGACCCACGCTTCCCCGCGCGGTTGACGATGCCGGGTGTCGCATCGAGCACATCCCACATCTGCTCGGCATAGTCGTGCCAATCGGTCGCGAGGTGCAAGCGGCCATCGGCGGCAAGCTTGCGCACCAGCAGCGCGGCGAACTCGGGCTGCACCAGCCGGCGCTTGTTGTGGCGCTTCTTGTGCCAGGGGTCCGGGAAGTAGATGCGGACCTCGTCGAGGCTGCCGTCGGCGATTTCGTTGCTGAGCACTTCGACCGCGTCGTGGTGGTAGACGCGCACGTGGTCGCTGCCGTCCTCGGCCAGCGCATTGAGCACGCGGCCGACGCCAGGGGCGTGAACCTCGATGCCGATCAGGTCGCGGTCGCGGTCGTGCTGCGCGGCGAAGCGAAGCGCCTCGCCGTTGCCGAAGCCGATCTCGACCACGCGCCTGGCGTGGCGGCCGAACACGCCGTCGTAATCGCGCGGGGCGCCGGTGTAGTCGAGCCCGAACCGCGGCCACAGCTCATCGAACGCGCGCTGTTGGGCCGGCGTGAAGCGGCCCTGGCGCAGCACGAAGCTGCGCACCTTCCGGTGGCCTTCCTCGACGGTGAAGGGCTTGGGCGGGGTCTTGGCGCCGTCGCTGGAAAACGGGTCGGTCATGTCAGCCGACCCCGGCAGTGGCAAAGCGGGACGTCATCCGATCAAGCCATCCACCGGTGAGGAGGCGCTGGCGAAGCGCTTGCGCGGGATACGGCCGGCCTTGAACGCGGCGCGTCCGGCCTCGATGGCGAGCTTCATCGCATGCGCCATCAGCACCGGGTTGCGCGCGCCGGCGATGGCAGTGTTCATCAGCACGCCGTCGCAGCCCAGCTCCATCGCGATGGCGGCATCGGAGGCGGTGCCGACGCCGGCGTCGACGATGATCGGCACCTTGGCGTTCTCGACGATCTCCACCAGGTTCCAGCGGTTCTGGATGCCCAGGCCCGAGCCGATCGGCGCGGCCAGCGGCATCACCGCCACGCAGCCGATCTCTTCCAGGCGCTTGGCTAGCAGCGGGTCGTCGGAGGTGTAGACCATCACGTCGAAGCCGTCTTTTACCAGCGTCTCGGCCGCGGCCAGCGTCTGCACCACGTCCGGGAACAGCGTGCGCTGGTCGCCGAGCACTTCGAGCTTGACCAGCGTGTGGCCGTCCAGCAGCTCACGCGCCAGGCGGCAGGTGCGCACGGCGTCGTCGGCGGTGTAGCAGCCGGCGGTATTGGGCAGGATGGTGTAGCGGTCGGGCGGCAGCACGTCGAGCAGGTTCGGCTCGCCGGGGTTCTGGCCGA
This sequence comes from Montanilutibacter psychrotolerans, assembly GCF_003719825.1. GTDB lineage: Bacteria > Pseudomonadota > Gammaproteobacteria > Xanthomonadales > Xanthomonadaceae > Montanilutibacter > Montanilutibacter psychrotolerans. The sequence goes on from NZ_RIBS01000001.1 coordinate 121,043, forward strand.
TGTTGCTGCGGCGGATGGCGACGGTGACGATTTCGGCGCCCGCGGCCTCGGTGGCCAGGCGGGTCTGCTCGAGATCGGTGAACTTGCCGGTGCCGGTCAGCAGGCGCGAGCGGTAGGTCTTGCCGGCGATGACGAACGCGTCGTCGGACAACGGGGAATTGGCATGGGAATTCATGCCGACATGGTACCAGTGCCAACCCTGCGACGAGGTCCGAAAGTTGCCCCGCGGCGCATCGGCGACGACGGTTCCGGCTCAGCCGCCGCCGAGCGCGTGGACGATCTCGACGCGGTCGCCGCCGGTGACCAGTTGGTCCTCGTGACGGCTGCGCGGCACGATCTCGCCGTTGAGTTCGACCGCGACCCGGCGTTCGCCCAGGCCTTCTTCGACAAGCAGTTGCCGCACGCTGAGGCGGTTGGCGAGCGAGCGCGGCTCGCCGTTGAGAGTGATGTCCATGGGCGCATTCTCGCCCCCTGCGCCACTGGCCGCCAGCCGGGCGAGTTGCCTGAGCGCGCCGGGGCACCGGCTTGTGCGAGCGCACGCCGCGTGTTTCGATGCGGCCGATCCGCTACCGCATGGTGGGCGGCCACCGCTACCGGCCAGTTCGGCCGCCCGATTCCAACCATCAGGGACGTCCCGCATGAAAGCAGTCCGCACCGCACTCGCCGCCGCGCTCGCGCTGGCCGCCGCTCCGGCGTTCGCACAGACCTTCTCGCAGACCGTGTTTTTCGGCGACAGCCTGACCGATTCCGGTTTCTACCGGCCGTTCCTGATCGAGCAGGCGGGCCCGAGCGCCGCGCTGGGCGGCCGCTTCACCACCAACCCCGGCCTGGTGTGGTCGGAGTACCTGGCGGACTTCTACGGCACCGGTGCGAACTCGGCCTGGGGCCTGACTTCGCAAGGCATCGTCAACGCCGATGGCACCAACTACGCCGCCGGCGGCGCCCGCATCACGCTGCCGCCGGGCTTCCCGCCGACGCCGCCGACCCAGTTCGCGCCGTCGATGTCGCAGCAGATCAGCGCCTACCTGGCGCGCACCGGCGGCCGCGCCGACCGCAACGCGCTGTACACCGTGTGGGGCGGCGCCAACGACCTGTTCTTCCACATCAATCCGACGCCGTTCCAGACCACCCAGGCGCAGTTCCTGGGCGCGGCTACCGAGCAGGTGGGCCTGGTGGCCCGGCTCAACAACGCCGGCGCCCGCTACATCCTGGTGCCGACGATGCCCGACGTGGGCCGCACCCCGTTCGGCCTGTCGCAGGGACCGGCCGGTTCGGCGGGCATCACCGCCCTGGTCGAGGCCTACAACGCCACGCTGTTCGGCGGCATCCGCCAGCAGAACCTGCGCGTGATTCCGCTCGACACCTTCCATCTGATCCGCGAAATCGCCGCGACGCCGTCGCAGTTCGGTTTCGTCAACGTCACCAACCCGGCCTGCGGCACCACGCCGTCGCTGGTGTGCACCAGCACCGGCAGCGGCTACGCGTTCGCCGATGGCGTGCACCCGAGCAGCGAGGCCCACAAGGTCATCGCCGATTACGCGGTGTCGATCATGGAAGCCCCGCGCCAGCTGGCCGTGCTGCCCAATTCGGCGGCGATGGTGGGCCGCTCGCGCGCAGATCGCGTGTCGATGCACATCAACGGCAAGCCCGCCGGCGACGGCACGCGCTGGTGGAGCGATCTGCGCGGCGACTTCCAGCGCTACGGCCACGGCGACAACTACGACGGCGTCGGCCCGTCGCTGACCGGCGGCGTCGACTGGACCCGCGGCAACCTGGTGTTCGGTGCGTTCGGCGGATACGGCCGGCAGTCGCTCGACTGGGGCCGCCGCTCCGGCGGCTTCGACCAGAGCGACCTGAGCATCGGCGGTTTCGTCGGCTGGTACGGCGAAGGCGGTGCCTGGGCCAACGGCCAGGCCAGCTACAGCCGCCTGGACTACGACATCGACCGCAAGGTGCAGCTCGGCCAGGGCAGCCGCACGCACAACGGCGACACCGACGGCGACAACATCACCCTGGCGATGAGCGCCGGCTGGGAGTTCGGCGAAGGTGCGCTGCGCCACGGCCCGGTGGTCAGCGTGGTGTCGCAGAACATCCAGATCGACGGCTTTGCCGAATCCGATCCGTCGCTGTCGACCTCGCTGGCGTACTCGGAGCAGGAGTACGACTCGCTGCTGGCCAGCGTCGGTTGGGAAGCCAGCTGGGCGGGCAACGACCACGTGAAGCCCTACGCCCGCGCCACCGTCGATCGTGAGTTCGAGGACGCGCCGGAAGAGTCGTTCGCGCGCCTGCAGTCGATGCCGGGGCTGGCACCGTACGCGGTGCCGGGCCAGAAGTTCGACCAGCGCTACGGCACCCTGGTGCTGGGCGTGCAGACCAAGCTGTTCGGCCTGGACGCCAACCTCGGCACCAGCGTGACTGTCGGCCAGGAAGGCGGCAACAACACCACGGTGTTCGCCAGCTTCGGCGCCGGCTTCTGATCGGTCTGGCCTGCGCGCCAGCGTTGGATCGCTGGCGCCCGGATGGCGAGAGTCCGGATCGGCAACGACCGATCCGGGTTCAGCGATTGGCCCTGCAGGCGACGTTGCACACCGCAAGGGCCCCAACCGGGGCCCTTGTCATTCACGGCAATGCGGTTCCTGTCAGAGTGCCGAACGCACGGGGCTGGTCAGCGCGCCGGGAATGCGCAAGAATCCGGGCCTCAAGCGGGTGTAGTTCAATGGTAGAACTGCAGCTTCCCAAGCTGCTAGCGTGGGTTCGATTCCCATCACCCGCTCCAACGCAACGGCGACCTCTGTCATGACCGACGAGGCCGCCGTTTTTGATTGCGACGCAGACTTGGTGTCGCGCATGGACCGCAGGGCGCATGCTTGCGCACCTGCTCTTCGCCGCGGAGGCGCAATGTCGGCCAGGATGATGTCCGCACGTATCACCCTGGGCTGGCGCGAATGGGTTGCCTTGCCTGGCCTGGGAATCGGCGCAATCCGCGCCAAGATCGACTCCGGTGCGCGCAGTTCCGCCCTGCACGTCGACACGCAATGGCGCTTCACCGAGGGAGGCGCGCCCTGGGTCGGCTTCCGACTGACGCCCGGGCACGCCGGTGCGGTGGCGATCGAGGCGATGGCGCCGGTGTTCGACGAGCGCGAGGTCACCGATTCAGGCGGCCATCGCAGCCGGCGGCTGTTCCTGCGCACGCCGTTGCGCCTTGCCGGAATCGAACGCGAAATTGAAATGAACCTGTCCGACCGTCGCGGCATGCTGTTCCCGATGCTGCTCGGACGCACCGCCATGGCGCGTGCGTTCACCATCGATCCCGCACGCTCCTTCCTCCACGGCCGGCATGCCGGCGAATTCCCCCGGACACCCGTGCCATGAAGCTCGCGATCCTTTCGCGCAACACCAAGCTGTACTCGACGCGGCGCCTGGTCGAGGCCGCACGCGAGCACGGCCACAGCGTGCGCGTGCTCGACCCGCTGCGCTGCTACATGCGCATTGCCAGCGACAGCTTCGAGATGCACTACAAGGGGCGCGAGATCCACGGTTACGACGCGGTCATCCCGCGCATCGGCGCTTCGGTGACGCGCTACGGCTCGGCCGTGCTACGCCAGTTCGAGCTGATGGGCAGCTTCACGCCCAATACCTCCGACGCGATCCTGCGCGCGCGCGACAAGCTGCGCAGCCACCAGCTGCTGGCCGCCGAGAGCATCGGCATGCCGGCCACGGTGTTCGGCGACAACCCCGACGACACCAACGACCTGCTGTCGATGCTCGGCCCGCCGCCGCATGTGATCAAGCTCAACGAGGGCACCCAGGGCGCGGGCGTGATGCTGACCGAGAAGCTGTCGGCCTCGCGCGGCGTGATCGAGGCGCTGCGCGGCCTGTACGCGCAGTTCCTGGTACAGGAATTCGTGGCCGAGGCCAAAGGCGCGGACCTGCGCTGTTTCGTGGTGGGCAACAAGGTGGTGGCAGCCATGAAGCGGCAGGCCCCGGACGGCGACTTCCGCTCGAACCTGCACCGTGGCGGCACGGCCAAGGGCATCAAGGCCAGCGCGGCCGAGCAGGACGTGGCGGTACGCGCCGCCCAGGTGCTGGGGCTGGGCATCGCCGGCGTCGACCTGATCCGTTCCGATCGTGGCCCGCTGGTGCTGGAGGTCAACGCGTCCCCGGGGCTCGAAGGGATCGAGCAGGCGAGCGGGGTGGACATCGCCGGCGCGATCATCCAGCACGTGGCCGGTCGCCGGAAGCGCGGCCGCAACGCCCGGCGCGTCGTCGCCCGAGCCTGAGTCGCAGGTGTCCGGCGCAGGCCGGCGCCGACCGATGCTGAACGGACCTCACCTGGAAACGGGTGGGTGATACATGCCGCGCTCCGGCCGGGTGTTGGCAGGAATTTCCTTTGGTTTCATTGGGTTGCCGGATTCATGGCGCCCGGGGCCGCGTGGACCTGGGTGAACGCCCGGCAGTGCGCCCGACCGCCCAATGGGAATTTAACCTTCGTTTTAACGGGTGTTTAATCGCCGTCCGCGTAGTGTCTGCCGTACCGAAGCTTGCAGGCTCCTCGTCAGTCCGGTCCGCTTGCTTGTTCCGCGCCAGCTCCTTCAGGCTGGCCAGGGGCAAGGCGGTTCCGTCGGGTCGGCAGGCCACGGTATCGGGGCAATACCCTTTTGGCCCAGGCGCGGCGATCCCGCGTCTGGGTCTTTGTTTTTGGGCGTTGTCCGTTGCGGCGCGGGGATCTTTTCGCCCGCGATGCAGTCCGATCCCCACCATTGCCGTGCCAATGGCCCGCCACGACACGGCGGGGCCACCGGCTCTGGCAGAATCCCCCCATCCCGCCCGCGGCCCCTTCGGCTGCCGGCAAAACCACAGGAAGGCCCGATGCGCATCCTCGTCATTGAAGACAATCAGGACATTGCCGCGAACCTGGGAGACTTCCTCGAAGACCGCGGCCATACCGTCGATTTTGCTGCCGACGGCATCACCGGCCTGCATCTGGCGGTTGTCCACGACTTCGATGCGATCGTGCTCGATCTCAACCTGCCGGGCCTCGACGGCCTGGAGGTCTGCCGCAAGCTGCGCAACGAAGCGCGCAAGCAGACGCCGGTGCTCATGCTCACCGCGCGCGACTCCCTCGACAACAAGCTGGCCGGGTTCGATTCCGGCGCCGACGACTACCTCATCAAGCCGTTCGCGCTGCAGGAAGTCGAAGTCCGCCTCAACGCTCTGTCGCGCCGCGGCCGCGGCGTGCAGACGCGGGTACTCAATGCCGCCGACCTGGAATACAACCTCGACACGCTGGAAGTGCGTCGCCAGGGCAAGCTGCTGCAGCTCAACCCGACCGCGCTGAAGATCCTGCAGGCGCTGATGGAAGCGTCGCCGGCGGTGGTCACCCGCCAGGAGCTGGAAACCCGCGTGTGGGGCGAGGAGCTGCCGGATTCGGATTCGCTGCGCGTGCATATCCATGGCCTGCGAGCCGTGGTCGACAAGCCGTTCGAGTCGCCGCTGATCCAGACCCGCCATGGCATCGGTTACCGGATCGCCGAACTCGATGCCAGCACCTGAAGAAACCCCGCGACCCCGGTCGCGTCGTCGCACCCGCTTCCGGCGGCGCCTGCGCAGCCGCATCGTGCTGGCGTTCGCCCTGCTCGGGCTGGGCTTGACCCTGCTGCTCGCGTTTTCGGCCAACTGGGTGCGCAACCGGGTCGAGGAAGACCTGGTCGTCGATGTGATGAACCGCAACATCGACGCGTCGTGGCAGCAGTACCTCCTCAATCCCGACGACGTGGTGCTGCCGGTGCAGCAGATGCATGCGCGGCTGGTCAAACCCGAGGGGTTCGAGAAACTGCGCGTCGAGCAGCCGGACTGGTACGTCCTTCCAGACGGCATCCACAACATCAGCGGTGAAGAGAACGGGCAGCCGTTCTCCTACAAGCTGGCCGTACGCAAGACGCCGGAGGCCTGGTTCTTCCTCGCCTACGACATGACCCAGGTCACCCGCGGCCAGGAGCAGTTCAACCGCGCGCTGGTCGGCGTGGTGCTGTTTTTTACCGTGCTCTCGGCGCTGATCGGCCTGTGGTCGGCCTCGCGCGTGATGAGTCCGGTGTCGGAGCTGGCGCGCCTGCTCAAGCTGTCCGGGCTCAACGCGCAGCCTGAGCAGTTGGCGTCGCATTTTCCCGACGACGAAGTCGGCCAGCTCGCCGAGGCACTCGACGACTACGCCACCCGCCTCACTGAGGTGGTTCAGCGCGACCGCGAGTTCAACGCCGACGTCAGCCACGAGCTGCGCACGCCGCTGGCGGTGATTCGCGGCGCGGCCGAGCTGCTGCTGTCGCGCCCCGAACTCGACGACAAGACGCGCGCGCGCCTGCAGCGCATCCAGCGTGCCGAGCAGCAATGCACCGACCTGATCAGCGCCCTGCTGCTGCTGTCGCGCAACGAGCGCGGCCACGGCAACACCGATGTGGCCAGGCTGGCCGAACAACTGCTGGACGCCCACCGTGCCCAGCTTGCCGGCAAGCCGCTTCAGCTGCGCATCGAGGGCGAGCGCGGGTTGCTGGTGGATGCGCCCGAGGCGGCCGTGGCCGTCGCGCTGGGCAACCTGATCGGCAACGCCGTCAAGTACACGACCAGCGGCGAGGTGATCGTGCGCATGCATCCCAAGTCGGTCGAGGTCATCGACTCCGGCCCCGGGCTCAGCGCCGAGGACGCGGCCAAGCTGTTCGAACGTGGATACCGCGGCACCCACGCCGGCCACTCGCAAGGCGGCGGCATCGGCCTGTCGATCGTGCGCCGGCTGTGCGCGCTGTATGGCTGGGACGTGCGGGTGAAGCCGGGCGAGGAAAAGGGCGTCGTGGCGACGCTGACGTTCGCCCCGCTTCAGTCGTTGCTGGCCCGGGACGCCTGAGGCCGGCAACCGTGGCGTTGTTTGCCGCGGAGCAGGCGGCGTGCTGCCAGCAAGCGGCCGCCCGTTGCAGGCGGCCGCATCGGTTTGCCGATCAGGCGTCCAGCATTTCCAGCCAGCCGTGGCGGTCGGGCGTGGTGCCGTCGAACAGGCCGAAGAACATTTCCTGGACGTGACGGGTCACCGGGCCGGGCTGGCCGGTGCCCACCTGGCGGCCGTCGACCGATCGGATGGGCGTGATCTCGGCGGCCGTGCCGCACATGAACAGCTCGTCGCACAGGTACAGGTACTCGCGCGGCATGTCGCGCTCGACCACCTCGATACCGGCCTCGCGGGCCAGCGTGATGATGGTGTTACGGGTGATGCCGTTGAGCAGCGCGGCGCTGACTGGCGTCGTGTGCAACGCGCCATCGAACACGAGGAACAGGTTCTCGCCCGCGCCCTCGGACAGCAGGCCGGTCGAGGCCAGCGCGATGCCTTCGCCGAAGCCCAGGCGCCGCGCTTCACGCGCGATCAGCTGGCCCGACAGGTAGTTGCCGCCGGCCTTGGCGCCAGCGGGGATGGTGTTGGGGGCGAAGCGCTGCCAGCTCGACACGCAGGCGTCGATGCCGGCATCGAGCACGCCTTCGCCCAGGTACGGACCCATGAACCACGTCGCCACCGACATCTCCACCGGCGTGTCGGCCGACAGACCGAAGCCGCCGAGGCCGCGATAGGCGAACGGGCGCAGGTAGGCGCGGGTCAGGTTGTTCTTCTTGATGACCTCGCGGCAGGCCGCGTTGATCACGTCCACGCCGTAGGGCATGGGCATGTCGTAGATCTTGGCCGAGGCGTACAGGCGCTTGTTGTGGTCGCTCAGGCGGAAGATCGCCGGGCCGTTGGGGGTCTCGTAACAGCGGATGCCTTCGAACACCGATGAGCCGTAGTGCAGGGCATGCGACATCACGTGGGTGGTGGCGTCCTGCCAGCGCTTGATCTGTCCGTTGTGCCAGATCCATTCGGGATATTGCGTGCTCATACGGGGCTCTTGTTGCCGAGGGTCGGGAGCCCGCTAGTTTAGCGGTTTGCGCGCGTGGGCCCGTCGGGTAGGCAGGGCGGTCGGACGGGCGGAACGCGGGCCCGGCAACGGGCCTGGCGACGATCAACCGCCGCGGATCCACCAGCAGCCGAAATGGCGTTGCAGTCCGAACACCGTGCGCGATGGCGTGCCGGTGTTTCCAATGGTCTGCTCCAGGCGCAACGCCACCGGCGTGCGGCGCACCGTCGTGCTCGGATAGGGGTAGGGCGTGCCGTCCTCGTTGTATTCCATCGGCGGGCGCGGATACACCGGCGCGATGTCGACCAACGGACGGTTGGCGATCGTGTTGAGCCGCTCGAGGATGGTGTAGGCCGTCCTGCCCGACATCCCGGCCCAGTGATAGACACCGGCCAGCCGGGTGCCGTCGCGTGCGTCGATCGCGCTGGTGACCTCGTGGACCAGGTCGTTCAGATTGCGGGCGCAGCCGCCCCGGTAGGCACGTTTGGCCGACAACGTGCTGCCGGTGTGCGGGCGGCGCTCCACGCCTCCGACGTCCGCGCAGCGACGGTCGGTGAAGACCACGCTGCCATCGGCGCCGACACAGCGGCGGACCTGGGCCGTCGCATCGCCCGGCGGCAGCCAACCAGCAGCAGCGAGCAGGCACGCCAGCGGGAGGAACAGGGTCGGGCGTTTGCGCGGCATCAGGTCAGACTAGCGCCGCGTGGGAGACGCGAACAGTGCGTGGTTGGCGACTCCGCGAATCCGTTCGCCAGCGCGCGCCCGCCGGGCTGCCTTCAGTAGCGGATGAAGTAGCAATCGCGGTAGCGCTCGACCCGGAAGTCGGTGACGGTGGCGTGCGTGCCACGGCCAAACATCAGCTGCATGGTGCCGGCATCGCCATCGCCATCGCCACCGGCACGACCCGCCATCGCGAGCAGTCCCTGCGCATCGCCGATGTACGCATTGAAGAAGTGGCTGTGCGTGAGCGGCTCATCGAACATGCCGTCGAGACGGTCCATGATCCGGCGGCCATCGCGGTGCGACAGGCCGGCCCAGTGGTAGCTCTCGGCCAGGCGGTTGATGTCGCCCAGCGCCAGGGAGCCATGCAGGTCCATCTCCAACTGGGTGGTCGAGCGCGCGCAACCGCTGGTCAGTGAGCGTCGTCCCGGCGCGGAGATTGCCGACGTGCGCAACACGGTATCGGCGGTTGCATTGCCGGTGGTGCTGGTCGCGCGCGCCTCGTCGCTGACGATGCGGCTCAGCAACTCGCCCTCGATCGGTGTGTGGGTGGCGTCGAGCGTGCTGCACGCCAGGTCGGTGTAGGCGATCGTTCCATCGGACGCCTCACAGCGCGCGATGCCGGTAGTGGCGTCGGCAGGGCGCGGAGCGGGGATCGCCGCGAGCACGACGATCACCGCAGCGAGGGGGAGGAACCTGTTCATGAGTAGCGGCGCCTGTGGGGGTAAGCACAGGTTCCGCGTGTTGCCGTCAACGCACCGTTGCTGAATTGGCCGTGGCGCTGAACCCCCGTGGAATTCAGCGCAGGTTGTCGATCACGCTCAGCGTGGGTTTGGCCAGGTTGAGCGTGTAGAAGTGCAGGCCGGGCGCGCCGCCGGCAACCAGTCGCTCGCACAGCTGGGTAACCACTTCGGTACCGAAGGCGCGGATGCTCTCGGCGTCGTCGGCGTAGGCGACCATGCGTTGCGACACCCAGCGCGGGATTTCCGCGCCGCACATCTCCGAGAAGCGCCGGATCTGGCTGAAGTTGGAGATCGGCATGATGCCCGGCACCACCGGGATGTCGATGCCCTTGGCGCGCACGTCGTCGACGAAACGGAAATAGGCGTCGGCGTTGTAGAAGTACTGGGTGATCGCGCCGTTCGCGCCGGCGCGCACCTTGCGCACGAAGTTGTCCAGGTCGACATGCGCGTCGCGCGCCTGCGGGTGCATCTCCGGGTAGGCGGCGACCTCGATGTGGAAGTGGTCGCCGGTTTCGGCGCGGATGAACTCCACCAGTTCGCTGGCGTAGCGCAGGTCGCCCGGGCTGACCATGCCCGACGGCAGGTCGCCGCGCAGGGTGACCAGGCGCTTGGCGCCGAGCGCGCGGTACAGCTTGAGCAGACCGCGGATTTCCTCGCGCGATCCACCCATGCAGGTGATGTGCGGTGCGGCGTTGAGCCCGTGGTTGCCGCGCAGGTGCTGGATCGCCTCGGGTGTGTGGCTCAGGGTCGAGCCGCCGGCGCCGAAGGTGACGCTGACGTAGTCGGGCGAGCGCCCCTTGAGCTTGGCCGCGGTCTTGTCGAGCTGGCTGCGCTGCTCGTCGGTCTTGGGCGGATAGAACTCGAAACTGATGGGGATCATGCAGACCGCCGGCCGTTGGAATGGCGTCAGTTTATCTCTCCATCGCGATGAATGGAACAAGGTTACCGATCGTCGCCGCCGGGCGGCAGCAGGCCGGGCGTTCCGGAAACGACAACGGGCGCCGAAGCGCCCGTTGGGTGGTGCAATGCTGCAGGTGGGATCAGTAGCGGTAGTGGTCCGGCTTGTACGGGCCTTCCACGGACACGCCCAGGTAAGCGGCCTGTTCGGCGGTCAGCGTGGTCAGCTTCACGCCGATCTTCTCCAGGTGCAGGCGCGCGACTTCTTCATCCAGCTTCTTGGGCAGGATGTAGACCTTCGCCTCGTAGGTGTCCTTGTTGGCCCACAGGTCGATCTGCGCCAGCGTCTGGTTCGAGAACGAATTGGACATCACGAAGCTCGGGTGGCCGGTGGCGCAGCCCAGGTTCACCAGGCGGCCTTCGGCCAGCAGGAAGATCGAGTTGCCACCGGCGAAGGTGTACTTGTCGACCTGCGGCTTGATGTTGGTGTGCACCGCGCCCGACGCGTACAGCTTTTCGACCTGGATCTCGTTGTCGAAGTGGCCGATGTTGCAGACGATCGCCTGGTCCTTCATCGCCTTCATGTGCTCGAGCGTCAGCACGTCCTTGTTGCCGGTGGTGGTGACATAGATGTCGCCACGGCCCAGCGTGCTTTCGACGGTGTTGACCTCGAAGCCTTCCATCGCCGCCTGCAGGGCGTTGATCGGGTCGATCTCGGTGACCACAACGCGGCAACCGTACGCGCGCAGCGAGTGGGCCGAACCCTTGCCGACGTCACCGTAGCCGCAGACCACGGCCACCTTGCCGGCCAGCATCACGTCCATCGCGCGCTTGAGGCCGTCGGCCAGCGACTCGCGGCAGCCGTACAGGTTGTCGAACTTGGACTTGGTGACCGAGTCGTTGACGTTGATCGCCGGGACCAGCAGCGAGCCGGCTTCGAGCATCTGGTACAGGCGGTGCACGCCGGTGGTGGTCTCCTCGGAGACGCCCTTCCAGTCGCGCACGACGGTGTGCCAGAAGCCCGGACGCTGCGCATGCACGCGCTTGAGCAGGTTCTTGATGACCTGCTCTTCGTGGTTGGCCGATGCGGTGTTGACCCAGTCGCTGCCGTTCTCGAGCTCGTAACCCTTGTGGATCAGCAGGGTGACGTCGCCGCCGTCGTCAACGACCAGCTGCGGGCCGAGGTGCTTGTCGGTGCCGTTGCCGGGGAAGGTCAGCGCGTCGAGCGTGCAGTCCCAGTATTCCTCCAGCGACTCGCCCTTCCAGGCGAACACCGGGGTGCCGGTCTTGGCGATCGCAGCGGCGGCGTGGTCCTGGGTGGAGAAGATGTTGCACGAGGCCCAGCGGACGTCGGCACCGATGTCCTTCAGCGTCTCGATCAGCACGGCCGTCTGGATGGTCATGTGCAGCGAGCCGGTCACGCGCACGCCCTTGAGCGGGGTGGTGGCGGCGTACTTCTTGCGGATGGACATCAGGCCCGGCATCTCGTGCTCGGCGATGTCGAGTTCCTTGCGGCCCCAGTCGGCCAGCGTGATGTCGGCGACCTTGTAATCGCCTTCGGTCGAGAAGGTTTTTGCGACAGCGTTCATGTGTTGCTCCGTTGTTGGGAGTCTGGCCGCGCGTGCGGTGACTCGCATTAACGGGCGCCGTTACGAAGAAGAACCCCCCGAGCCTGAGCCGGACGTCCTGTGCGGACCGGCATGCAGCGCCCCTCGGTGGGACCGCCATTGTAGCCGTCCGCGCCGGTCTAGCCCACCGTGACCAGCGGGATCGGCGACCGTTTCGAAGACCCCCTGGCGGGCCTGGTCAGCGCGTCCTCATGTTCAGACAGGGACGCGCCCCAGAACTGGTCCAGCCGCGGGCCGCGCCGCAACCGACGGCCGAACAGGAAGCCCAGGATTTCGCGCGGCCACACTCGCCGGCCCATGCGGGTGTACCAGCGCATCGCGTAGCGAACCTCCGGGTCCGGATGCAGCAGGTTGCGGAACAGGGCGCGCGGTCGCAGCTGCATGATCGCCTCGATGCCCTTCACCCACAGCAGCACTCGCCAGGGCGGCACGCGCGAGGTCGCCAGCACCTGGTGCTTGTAGTCCCACTTGCGCACGTCCGGCTCGATCACACGGCGGTCGGCCACGGTGTCGAAGTAGGGCGTCCAGCGGTGCGGCGTCACGTACAGCAGCTGGATCTGGTCGGGGTCGTAGCTCAGCAGGTGTTTCAACGAGTTCCAGTAGTCGCGGTCGGTCTCCTCGTCGAAGCCGACCACGTACGTCGCCATGGAGACGATGCCGTGCTGGCGCAGCAGGCGGATCGCCTCGCGGTCCTCGCTGCCGGTGGCGCCCTTGCGGATCGCGGCCAGCGTCGCGTCGGAGTAGCTTTCGATGCCCATCAGGAAGCGGATCACGCCCGCGCGCTTGTACAGGTGCAGGATGTCGGCGTCGCGCACGATGTCGCCGGCGCGCGTGGAGCCCACCAGGGGTCAGTGGCACGTTCTGCGCGATCAGCGCTTCCAGGAAGGCTTTCCACGCCTTGCGCGAGCCGGTCGGCAGCTCGTCGGCGAAGTTGATCAACGCCACGCCGTGCTCGCGGTACAGCCGCGCCAGCTCCGCGGCGAACTTCACCGGGTCCCGGTGCCGCCAGCGGGTCCAGAAGCCGCGCTGCCCGCAGTAGCTGCACAGGTAGGGGCAGCCGCGCGAGAACTGCACCACCACCGCCTTGCGGCCGCCCCAGTACGAATAGCGGTCGTGGTCGATCAGTTCCCAGGCGACGCGGCATTCGTCCAGGTCGGTGGCCATCTCAGCCGGCCCCGTGGTGCGCACCGTGCCGTCCACGCGCCAGGCGATGCCCGGGACGGTGGACAGTTCCTCGTTCGCCGCCAGGGCCTGCATCAGCTTCAGCGCCGTGCGCTCTCCTTCGCCACGCACGATCACGTCGATCGCGGGTTCGGCGGCCAACACGTCCTGCCAGTGGTAGGTCGGAAACACGCCGCCATACACGATCCGCAACGCGGGCAGACACCGCTTCAGTTGTGCCGCGATCTTCGCCACCGTGGGATGCGCCGAGGTCGACCCCGAGTGCCCGACCATCAGCGCATCCGGTCGCCTGCTGTGCACCTCGGCGACGATGGCTTCCACCGACATCGGCCCGAACTCGGCATCCAGCAGCTCCACCTGGAAGCCTGCATCGAGCAACGGCCCGCCGATGCTCAACAGCCCCAACGGCGGCAACTGCTCGCGCGGGATGCGGCTGCCGATTGCGGTGTGCGGCGGGTTCAACAGGAGGATGCGCAGCGTGGGTGCGGACATGGCCGGTTCCGTGAAGGAGTGGCCGGCGTCCTGTTGAGCCGGCACCGCGTGCTTGCGGTGCCGGGGATGCTGAAAGCGCCCGGTGAGAGCCGTATGAAGTGAATGTGAGGCGGGCCGCCGTAGCCAGGCCCGACGACCGGCCGCAGGTTTCACGCGTTCAACGATGAGGGTTCTTTCCGCGAACGCGAGATCACGGGGCCGCAGCCATCGATGTCGCTCGCGCACACGCCCAAACGAATGCCTCGGCCGTAAACACCCATTGCCTGCGTCCAAAAGAAAACGGGCCGCATCAGCGGCCCGTTTTCGTCACGCGTTGAAGTCTGGCTTACTTCTTGAGACCGGCGGCCTTGCGCAGTTCCTCGGCCTTGTCGGTCTTCTCCCACGAGAACGCCGTGGCGGTGTGCTTCTTGCCCTCGGCGTCGGTGTAGCTGGCCTGGTACGGCTTGCGGCCGAAGTGACCGTAGGCCGCGGTGTCCTGGTAGATCGGGTGGATCAGGTCGAGCATCTTCACGATGCCGTACGGACGCAGGTCGAAGAACTTGCGGATCAGCTTCTCGATCTTGTCGTCGCTGATCTTGCCGGTGCCGAAGGTGGTGACCGAAATCGAGGTCGGCTCGGCGACGCCGATCGCATACGACACCTGCACTTCGCACTTGTCGGCCAGGCCGGCGGCGACGATGTTCTTGGCGACGTAACGCGCGGCATAGGCGGCCGAACGGTCGACCTTCGACGGATCCTTGCCCGAGAACGCACCGCCACCGTGACGGGCCATGCCACCGTAGCTGTCGACGATGATCTTGCGGCCGGTCAGGCCGCAGTCGCCCACCGGGCCACCGATCACGAAGATGCCGGTCGGATTGATGTGGATCTTGTTCTTGGGCAGCGAATCCAGCCACGCCTTCGGCAGCACCGGGCGCAGGACGTGCTCGTACACGCCTTCGACGAGGTCCTTCTGCTTGATGCCCGGGTCGTGCTGGGTCGACAGCACCACGGCATCGAGACCGGCCACGTTGTGGTTGGCGTCATAGCGCAGGGTGACCTGCGACTTCGCGTCCGGGCGCAGCCACGGGAGCTTGGAATTCTTGGCCTTGCGAACCTTGGCCTGCTGCTCGACCAGACGGTGCGAGTAGTAGATCGGCGCCGGCATGAATTCCGGGGCTTCGTTGCAGGCATAGCCGAACATCAGGCCCTGGTCGCCAGCGCCCTGTTCTTCCGGCTTCTTCTGCTTCTTCTTGCTGCCGTCGACGCCCGCGGCGATGTCCGGCGACTGCTTGCCGAGCATGTTGATGATGGCGCAGGTGTGACCGTCGAAGCCGACGTTCGAGTTGTTGTAGCCGATGTCGTTGATCACCTTGCGGGCGAGCTCTTCGATGTCGACCCAGGCGGTGGTGGTGACTTCGCCGGCGACGATGGCCGCGCCGGTCTTCACCATCGTTTCGCAGGCGACGCGCGCGCGCTTGTCCTGCGCCAGGATCGCGTCGAGGACGGCATCGGAGATCTGGTCGGCGATCTTGTCCGGATGGCCTTCAGAGACGGATTCAGAGGTGAACAGGTAGTTCGACATCGAGGTTATATCCTTGCATTCGGATAAAAGGATGGGCGCGCATCATACAGAGTCGCCGGCGCCGGCGCATTGTGCCCCGTAAGGGGTTGGGCGTCAGTTAAGGGCAGTGACGACGTAAACGCCAGCGCGAGTTGCGCGTCAGGCCCGGTCCGTGGCGGTTTGGGCGCCGCGCGAGGGGTTGTCACGCCGCTGTCGCGCGCGCGCAACGGCGCTGTCGCGCTGCCCGCACAGGCTGCGCGGCAACGGCCTCACCGGCTGCTGCCGCCGCGCCAATGCTCCAGCTCGAACGCCGCCTGCAAACCCGTTTCCCGCACTGGTTCCGCGGTCGCCGCGGCGACCTCGCCCGGCCGTTGCTGCGCTCGATCGGGCGCTGGTCGCGGTTCGATGCGCTGGACGCGTTCATCGCCGCCAGTGCCGGGTTGCGCGATTTCGCCTTCGTCCAGGCATCGCTGGAGTTCCTGCAGGCGCGCTACGTCGCCGACCCGCACGAGGTCGAACGCATCCCGTCCACCGGGCGGCTGCTGATTGTCGCCAACCATCCCTCCGGCGCGCTCGACGCGCTGGCGTTGCTGGACCTGGTGGGACGCGTGCGTCGCGACGTCCGCATCGTCGCCAACGACCTGCTGTCGGCGCTGGATGGCCTGCAGGGTCTGCTTCTGCCCGTGCGCATCCTGGGCGGGCGACCAAGCGCGGAAAGCCTGCGCGCGATCGAGGCGGCACTGGAGGCCGAGCAGTGCGTGATCGTGTTCCCGGCCGGCGAAGTGGCGCGGCTGAGCCTGCGTGGCGTCACCGACGGCCGCTGGCGCCGCGGGTTCCTGCGCTTCGCACGGGCCACGCGCGCGCCGGTGCTGCCGATCCGCGTGGAGGCGCGCAACTCGGCGTTGTTCTACGGGGCCTCGGCGCTGTTCAAGCCCGCAGGCACCGCACTGCTGGCCCGCGAGATGTTCGCGAGGGGGGCGCGGCGGATCGCGCTGCGCATCGGACGGCAGATTCATCTGCCGCCGGACGGCGATCCGGAACGGTTGCTGCGTGAGGTGCGCCGCGAGCTGCATGCGATCGGCACGCGGCGCGAGCGGCCTGCCGCGGTGGTCGCCCAGCCCGAATCGATCGAACCGGAAGCCTTGATCGACGCGATCGATCCTGCGCAGGTGCGGTCCGGCATCGAGGCGATGGCGTTGCTGGGCCGGACCCTGGACGGCAAGCAGATCCGCGTCGGCACGCTCACGGCCGGCGCGCCCTTGCTGCGCGAGATCGGCCGCCTGCGCGAGCTGACGTTCCGGGCGGTCGGGGAGGGCACCGGCCAGCGACTGGACGTGGATGTCTACGACAGTTGGTACGAGCACATCGTTTTGTGGGACGACACGGCCACCCGGATCGCGGGTGCGTACCGGGTCGCGCGCGGGGCGAAGGTGCTGGGCGAGCGCGGCCTGGCCGGGCTGTATACCGCCTCGCTGTTCCGCTATGCCGACGACGCCGTGCCGCGACTGGCGGCGGGAATGGAACTGGGCCGCAGCTTTGTCGTGCCGGACTACTGGGGAAGTCGCGGCATCGACTACCTCTGGCAGGGTATCGGCGCCTACCTGGCGCGCCATCGCAACGTGCGCTACCTCTACGGCCCCGTGTCGATCAGCGCCGCGCTGCCGATCGATGCCCGCGAGCAGATCGTCTCGTACTACGCCTGCTACTACGGCAGCAGCGAGGCGTGCGCGGAGTCGAAGCAGCCGTTCGCGTATCGGGCCGCGCCGCCGGGATTCGGCGCGCTCGACGCCGCCACGGCGTTCGGCGTGCTCAAGGGCAACCTTCACGCCCTCGGCGCGACGCTGCCGATGCTCTACAAGCAGTACACCGAGCTCTGCGAACCCGGCGGTGCACGGTTCCTCGCCTTCGGTGTCGATCCGGCATTCCGCGATGCGGTCGACGGCCTGATCGAACTCGACCTGCACACGCTGCGGCCGAAAAAGCGCGAGCGCTATCTGGGCGTCGCCGTCGATGGCGCGTCCACGGGACCGGCACACGCCGTGGCGTGAGAACCGCCGCGCCGTTGCCGCAGGCGGCGTGAGCGTACAGGCCGCGCCGGGTAGCATGTCGGCATGGACTCATTGACGCAGATCGTGCTCGCCGCGGCCATCGCCGCGGCCATCGCCCCGCCCGGACACCGCCGTGCCGCGCTGCTTGCCGGTGCCGCACTGGGCACCTTGCCGGACCTGGACGTGATTCCGGTGACCCTGCTGACCGACGACCCGGTGGCGCGGATGACCTGACATCGCAGCATCAGCCATTCGCTGCTCGTTCTGCCGCTGGTGGCCTGGGCCATCTGGGCCTGGTGTCGCGGTCGAGGCGGGCGCGTGGCGCAATCGCCACGACGCTGGTGGTGGGCGATCGTGCTGGCGCTGGTGACGCACCCGCTGCTCGACGCCTTCACCGTCTACGGCACGCAGCTGTGGTGGCCCTTTCGTCCCCCGCCGACGATGTGGTCGAGTGTGTTCATCATCGATCCGCTGTACACGATCTGGCTGCTGCTGGGGTGCGTGATCGCCTGGTTTGCGCGCACCCGGCCGCTGGCGCAGCACGCACTGGTGGCGGCGCTGTCGATCAGTTCGTTGTACCTGGGCGCGTCGTTGCTGGCCAAATCGATGGTCGAGCGCGAGGCCGAACGTTCGCTTGCGGCGCTCGGCCTGCAGGATGCGCCACGGTTCTCCGTGCCAATGCCGTTCAACATCCTGCTCTGGCGGGTGGTGGCGATGACCCCGGAAGGCCACGTCGAAGGCGAACGCTCGCTCTTCGCCGATCGCGGGCCGATGCGTCTGCGTGCCTACCGCTCCGATGTCCAGGCGTACGCACAGGTTCGCGCGCTGCCCGACGTGCAGCGACTGGCGTGGTTCAACCACGGCTTCATGAAGGCGCAGCAGCACGAAGGCGAGCTGGTGCTGAGCGACCTGCGCATGGGCGCCGAACCCGACTACACATTCCGTTTCGTCGTTGCACGGCGCGACGGCGACCATTGGCGCGCGATACCGGCGCGGCAGTTGCGCTGGCCGTGGCAGGCTTCGCGCCGGTTGGGCGCGATGTGGCAGCGGATCTGGCGCGAGCCGGGCCCGTCGGCGGCGTCCGCGCACGACGCAACGCCGTCACCGGCACAGCCGGCGGCGTTGCGTGTCGATGTGCGCGAATGACAAATCCTGTGACGTCGCGGTCGGCGGCGTCCGGATGGTGCAGCGAGGTGTCTGGCGCAGGAGCGGCGTCAACCGCTTTGCCGCCAGGAGATGGAGCATCGATGACCGTGCACGATCATCGACGCACGCAAGCACTCACGACTGGCTCCGCTCCTGCAAGGAGCCCCCTGGTGACACGAATCGTGGCGATCAGCGCGCCGGTGCCTCGACCACGGCAACGTGACGCTCGGGCGCTTGGTTGGTGGTGGCGACGCGGGCGTCGCGCGGGATGTCCAACGTGATAGTGCGTCCCGCGAGAAGGTCGGCAGCGCGTTCCTTGCCAAGCGCGTTCTCGAACTGCTCGCGCGCGCGCTCGTAGCTGCGCGTGTATTCGGCGAATGGTGTGCGGTTGCCCATCAGCATCTGCACCTTGCGTTCGCTCAGTCCAGTCTGTTGGGCGATCAAGGAGAGGTCGCCGGCGTAGGCTGGGGCCGCAGCAACGAGCGCAACGGCGATGAAGGCAGCTTTGGCGTTCATGGTGGTCTCCAGTGCGGGCCACTCCTGGCCCAGTGACTGCGGGGGAGCGCAGGCCGGTGGGACTCCGGCCGATGCATCCTCCCGCTGCCCGCAAGCGAATACGAGTGCCAATCAGGCCCATGACCGACGACATGCTACGGGGCCAATTGACCCCCTTCGGGCATGCTTGTTGCGTTATGCAAACAGCGCGCCGCGCAGTGTGCGTGGCGCGCTGCAATACGCATGCCACGCACGCTGCAACGCATGCTCAATACACGGTCGCGCGTGCCTGCACGAACGAGTAGAAGAACACCGCATCGGGATCGCTCTGCACCTGGTGCATCTCTTTTCGCACGCCTTCGACCGTTGCCGCATCGACCTTTCCCGCGGCCAGCAGCTGGTCGGCGGCCGACAGCATCAGCTCCTCCCAGAACGCGATCATGGTCTTGCGCCGACCCGGCTCGCGATTGTCGAAGTGGAAGGTCTTGACCTCGGTGGCGACATCACGGAAACCGCCTGCCAGCAGCAGGTTGCCGAGCTTGGCCCCAACGAACGGATCGCCGCCACTGTCGATCTGGAAATCGTTGAACGCCATCCAGTAGCGCCACACGTTTGGCGAGTAGGGATCGAGCAGGAACGAGGCGTTCATCACCTCGGTCACGTACACCGTCGCGCCGGGCGACAGCACACGCCGTATCTCGCTGAGCACCCGCGCCGGTGAGGGCACGTGCTCGAGCACCCAGCACAAGAAGGCCGCATCGAAGCTGCGCGGCTCGAACGGCAGGTCGGTGGCGTCGGCCTGCTGCAGCGAGTAGCGGCCTTCGAGCCATGGCATGCGGCCGAGGTTGTCGTGGGCGGCGGACAGCTGTGCGTTGCTGAGGTCGACGCAGGTGGCGTGCAGGTCGGGGAAACGGCGCAGCAGGATTTCGGTCTGCGCGCCGACACCACTGCCAACCTCGAGCAGCCGACGCGCGCCGGCGAAGTCGATGTTCCGGAAGATCGTCGACTCGGCGATGTGCGCCTGTTTCACGAGGCGCGCCTGCTCGGTGGACGAGAACCCGTGCAGGTAAGGGAAATCGGTGGTGCTGCGGTTGGTTGCGTCGCCGCTCGAACTGTCGTCGCCGGCGGTGATGTGGTCGATGCTTGCCATGGAACGCCTCGGATCGGGATTGCCAACGCGCATGGTGCGCGCGAAATCGTCGATCCGCGTGACGGCAATCGCGGTATCGAGAACCCGGTCAGGCTGCCGATTGCAACGGGTCGACACCGGCGATCAGCGCATCGAAATAGTCGCGGGTGAGGCGCAGTTGCGCCTGCGCGGTCTCGGCGCGATTGACCACGGCACGGAATGCGGCGTTTTCCGGCCGGTCCTTGGCGTACCAGCCCAGGTGCTTGCGGGCGATGCGCACGCCCGAGACTTCACCGTAGAACTCGTGGAGGTGCTCGAGGTGGCCCATCAGCACATCGCGGACCTCGGCCAGGCCGGGCTCGGGCAGCAATTCGCCGGTTGCCAGGTAGTGGGCGATCTCGCGGAAGATCCACGGACGGCCCTGTGCGGCGCGACCGACCATCACCGCGTCGCACCCCGTGTGCACGAGCACCGCCTCGGCCTTGTGCGGCGAGTCGATATCGCCGTTGGCCAGCACCGGTATCGACAGCTGCGCCTTGATCGCGGCGATGGTGTCGTATTCGGCGATGCCGGTGTACTGCTGGTCGCGCGTGCGGCCGTGGACCGCGAGCGCGGCGATACCCGATTCCTGCGCGATGCGTGCGATCTGCGGCGCGTTGCGTTGGCCTTCCGCCCAGCCCGTGCGGATCTTGAGGGTGACCGGCACGTCGACCGCGCCGACCACCGCTTCGAGAATGCGCGCGACCAGTTCCGGCTCGCGCATCAGCGCCGATCCCGCCCAGGCGTTGCATACCTTCTTGGCCGGGCACCCCATGTTGATGTCGATGATCTGCGCGCCGTGGTCGACGTTGTACTTCGCCGCTTCGGCCATGACCTGCGGAACGGTGCCGGCGATCTGCACGCTGATCGGATCGGGTTCGCCGGCGTGATCCATGCGATGTCGCGACTTGGCGGTGGTCCAGAAGCGCGGGTCGGAGGTGGTCATTTCCGACGCGCACAGGCCCGCGCCCAGGCGCTTGCACAGCACGCGGAACGGCTTGTCGGTGACGCCGGCCATGGGTGCCAGCACGACGCGTGGGGCGATCGTGTGGGCGCCGATGACAAAGGAATGGCCGCTGGACATGACGGCAGTTTAGCGGAGCGGGCCGGGGAGGCCCGAACCGCCGCCGCGACCAAGTCGCCGTCGCGCTCGGCCGTGCGCTGGGCTCAGCCGTCTCCCGGCCCGAACCGCGCCTGGAAGTCCGCCTGCCTCGGCATCGAGGCCGCGGCGCCTTCCGCCTCGGTCGACAGGCCCGCGTAGCGGTTGGCAAAGGTGACGTGTTCGGCGAACGCCGCGCCCGGCCGGGACGCCAACGCCGCGACCAGCGCGCCGTTGAACGCATCGCCGGCACCGGTGGTGTCGACCGCCTGGCAGGGTTCGGCGGCAATGCGATAAGTGCCGCTGGTATCGCCCCGCAACGCATCGGCCGCGTGCGAGACGAAACAGCCCGCCGCGCCGAGGGTGACCACGACCGAGCCGCGCGGGTGCAGGCGACGGCACAGCGCGTGCAGGGCGTCGTCGCCCAGCCCGCCGATTGCGTCGGCGGTGGGCGAATCGATGCCGGCGCGGCCGAGCAGGGCGACGAACTCGGTTTCGTTCGGGGTCAGCACCGTCGCCAGTGCAAGCAGTTCCGGGCTGGCCACGGCATTGGCCGGCGCCGGATTGAGTACGGTGACGACACCGGCGGCGCACGCGATGCGCAACGCCTCGGTGACCGCAGCCAGCGGCGATTCGAGCTGCGCGAGCACCGCGCTTGCCGAGCCCAGCAGGTCATGCTGATCGGCGACGAACGCCGGCGACAGCGACGCGTTGGCACCGGCGCCGATGACGATGCAGTTGCGGCCGTCGGCGTCGACGTAGATGCCGGCCGTGCCGGTGGGCGCGTGACTGTGCGCATCGCGCAGGTCGATGCCATCGGCGGTGGCCAGCGCACGTGCGAGCTGGCCTCCGATGTCGTCCCCCAGCGCGCACACGAACACCGTGTCCGCGCCGGCGCGGGCGGCGGCGGTGGCCTGGTTGAAGCCCTTGCCGCCGGGTCCGGTGTGGTACTCGCCGGCCAGCGTCTCGCCGGTGTCGGGCAGCTTGGCCACCGACCACACGTGGTCGACGTTGAACGAGCCCACGACGACCACGCGGCCCGCGCGCTGCGTCATGGGATCAGCTGCCCAGGTACGTCAGCACGCCGGCGATCGTGGCCGTCATCAGCGTGGCGATGGTGCCGCCGAGCACGGCGCGCAGGCCGAAGCGGGCGAGGTCCTGGCGACGGTCCGGGGCAAGGCCGCCGATGCCGCCGATCTGGATCGCGATCGAGCTGAAGTTGGCGAAGCCGCACAGCGCGTAGGTCGCGATCAGCTTGCCCTGTTCGGTCAGCGCGACGCCGGGGACCTTGCCGTTGACGATGTCTGCCAGCTGCAGGTACGCGACGAACTCATTGAGCACGATCTTCTGCCCGATCAGGCCGCCGACCACGTTGGCGTCCTGCCACGGCACGCCGATCAGCCAGGCCACCGGCGCCAGCACGAAGCCCAGGATGGTGGCCATGTCGGTCGGCTTGCCGATCATCGCAGCCAGGCCGGTCGCCTCGCCGATCCAGGTCAACGGCCAGTTCAGCAGCGCGATCAGGGCGATGAAGGCCAGCAGCATTGCACCGATGTTCAGCGCCAGGCGCAGGCCGTCGGCCGCGCCCGCGGCGGCGGCGTCGATGATGTTGCTGGTGGTCTTCTCGACCTCCATCTTGATCACGCCGCGCGTGAGCGGCGTCCCGGTTTCCGGGATCAGCAGCTTGGCGACCACCATCGTCGCCGGCGCGGCCATGATCGACGCGGCCAGCAGGTGCTTGGCGTAGAACGCCTGCTGCACCGGATCGCCGCCGCCCAGCATGCCGACATAGGCCGCCAGCACGCCGCCGGCGATGTGCGCCATGCCGCCGATCATCATCGTGATCAGCTCGGATTCGGTCATCTTCGAGATGTACGGGCGCACCGTCAGCGGCGCCTCGGTCTGGCCGATGAACACGCTGGCGCAGACGCTGGTGGTTTCCGCGCCGGACACGCGCATGACCTTGGTGATCGCCCACGCCATCGCGCGCACGACCGCCTGCATCACCCCCAGGTGGTACAGCACGCTCATCAGGGCAGCGAAGAAGATGATGGTCGGCAGCACCTGGAAGGCGAAGATGAAGCCGTACTGCGACACGTCCATCAGGCCGCCGAAGATGAACTTCGAACCCTCGCCGACGAAGCTGAGCACCTTGACGAAGCCGTCGCCCAGCGCAGAGAACGCGTCCTTGCCGCCGGGAACCAGCAGCACCAGCGCGGCGAAGGCGATCTGCAGCGACACACCGGTGACGACGAGTTTCCAGTCGACGGACCTGCGGTTATTCGAGAACAGCCATGCGATGCCGATCAGCACCACGAGACCAAAAAGGCCGAACCCGACCCGGGTAATCGCTTCCACGTACTCTCCCCTGGGGCCGGACTTCGGCCATAAATGGACGCCGCAGGCTAATGCACGGCCCCGTATGGCGGCAACCGGCCTGCCCGTGCAAGGCGTTGCCATGGCGGGGCGTGCCAGGTGGTGCCCTGGGGCCGTTGCCGGCTCGACTGTCGTATTGCCAGCCGCGCGTACCAGCACCTGCGTGCCAGCCCCCGCGTGTCAGCCCTCGCGCGCGACCACGCGATTGCGGCCGTCGCGCTTGGCCACTTGCAGGCGCTGATCGGCACGACGCAGAAGGCGCGACAGATCGACGCCGTCCTGCGGAAAGCCGGCGAGGCCGGCACTGAAGGTCATCTGCATCGGCTCGGCGCCGCGCTCGGACTCGAACGGGCGCTCGGCCAGTTGCCGCCGGATGGCATCGACGCGTTCCCATGCCGTGCCGACCGGCTTGCGCAGGACCATCACGAACTCCTCGCCGCCCAGCCGGACCAGCCATTCGCCGTTCTCGGGCGAGGTGCGCAGCACGGCAACGGCGTGCCGCAGCGCGCGGTCGCCGCTGTGATGCCCGAGTTCGTCGTTGACGCGCTTGAAGTGGTCCAGGTCGATCAATGCGACCGTCAGGCTGCCGCCGCCCTGGCGCGCGGCATCGAGCAGCCGCGGCATGCGGTGCAGCAGCCACGTGCGGTTGGGCAGGCGGGTGAGGCCGTCGGTGCCGGACATCTCGACCAGGCGCTGCATGCGATAGACCACCATCGCGGTGATCAGCGTCACGATCGCCATCAGCAGCAGCCGTTGCACCTGGTTGCTGGGCGTCACGGTGCCGTAGTCGCTGGAGATCAACTGTTCGGGCGACGTGATCAGCGCGAAGATCGCCCACGACAGCCCGCCGTACTGCAGGATCGCCAGCAGGCCGGCGAACAGGGTCGTGCGGCCGTCGCTGCGCAGCGCGGTGACCAGGATTGCCAGCAGGTAGCCGCACCACACGATCATGCTGTTGAGCGCGGCTGGCAGGTGGTTGGTGGCCAGCAGCATCAGCACCAGGGTGGTCGCGCTGACGTCGAACGCGGCCGTCGCGAACGGCAACCACTGGAAGCGGCGGCGGAAGCGGGCGAGAGCGAGCCAGATCAACGCGAATATGTTGACGAACACCGCGCCGGCCAGCCCGATCAGGGTCTCGGCGACGCTGCCGCCGGCCAGGATGTTTCCCAAAGGCAACAGCAGCAACAGCCCGGCGACCAGCGCGCGCAGCTGTGCGACCAGCAGTTCGCCGCCGGCGCCGACCTCGAGCATGATCTCGTCCGGCCGCGACAACAGCGCGGCGACGATGTCGCGAAGGCTACGTCCGGTGGCCTGCATTCCATTCCCCAGTGGCTCGACGTTTCCGTGGGTCCCGTCACGGCGGCCGATGACCTTGGACCCTGCGCGCCGTCGCCGACGCACTGCCGAGGATAGCGCGCGCCAGCGGCGGCCGCCGGAGCGGTGCGGCGGTTCAGCCGATGCCGCGCGCCGCCACCCACGCCGCCAATCCCATGAACACGGCGGCCGCGGCGGTGCGCGCGGCCTTCAGCGGCAGGCGGTCGGCGAAGCGATGCCCGAGCAGCACCACCGGGACGTTCGCCAGCAGCATGCCCAGCGTGGTGCCGGCGACGACCTCCCACAGCGGCGGGTACCTGGCCGCCAGCAGCACGGTGGCGACCTGGGTCTTGTCGCCGATCTCGGCCAGGAAAAACGCAATGGTGGTGGCGATGAACGCATTGCGTGCGGGGAGGGCGTCGTCGTCATCCAGCGAATCGGGCTTGAGCGTCCACAACGCCACCGCCAGGAAGCTGGCCGCGACGATCCAGCGAAGCACGTCGGGTCGCAGCCACTGCGCGACCAGTGCACCGAGCCAGGCAGCGAGGGCGTGGTTGAGGACGGTCGCCACCAGGATGCCGGCGATGATCGGCCACGGCTTGCGAAACCGTGCGGCGAGCAGCAAGGCGAGCAGTTGGGTCTTGTCGCCGATTTCGGCCAGGGCGACGGTGCCGGTCGAGACCAGCGCGGTGGCCAGTGGCAGGTCGAACAGGGTCAGGGCGTGCATCGAAACTCCGGGGCCAGGCAAGGAAAGCGAAAGCAAACGCCTCGCAGCCCGGCCCGGGTTGTGCGCGACGCCTGCCTTCGGTCTTGCCCGCGTTGGCGGCCGTGTCGGTCCGCTGCATCGCATCTGCGCCATGGCCTGCCGGCCAAGTGTGTTGACGCAGGTCCCCGCGTGTCGTCGCAGCGCGTGCCGATGGTCGGCCGGTAGCGGCTGTGGCGCGGGTGGGCTACTCCCCGGAGGAAGAGCGCGGCCATTGTAGCCAAGTCATCGTGAACGGCCCAACCGCTCCGGCGGCGGTGGCGAACGGATTCGCATCGTGCGCGGCGATCGTCGTCCCGCGGCGCAGGTTCGCAAAGCGGGCGGCACGCATTGAACCGGCGCGGCGTCGCAGCGCAGACTGATGTCCGATTCGAATAACGGGACTCGCCCATGCAATATCGCCGCCTTGGTTCTTCCGGCCTGCAACTGTCGGTCCTGTCGCTCGGCGCCTGGGCCACCTTCGGATCGCATGTCGGACGCGGTGTCGCGCGCGATCTGGTCGCCACCGCCTGGGACCACGGCGTCAACTTCTTCGACAACGCCGAGAGCTACGCCAACGGCGAGGCGGAGCGCGTGATGGGCGATGTGATCGCCGACCTGCGCCTGCCGCGCGATGGTTACTGTGTGTCGAGCAAGGTGATATTCGGCGCCGCGACCGATCCCCGTCCGACCCAGAAGGGCCTGTCGCGCAAGCACGTCACCGACGCCTGCCACGATGCGCTCAAGCGACTGCGCGTCGATTACCTCGATCTGTACTACTGCCACCGCCCCGATCCCGACACGCCGATCGACGAAACCGTGTGGGCGATGGATGCGCTGATTCGTCAGGGCAAGGTGCTGTATTGGGGGACGTCGGAGTGGTCGGCGGCGCAGATCCGCGAGGCGCACAAGGTCGCCCGTGCCCACCATCTGCACGCGCCCACCATGGAGCAGCCGCAGTACAACCTGTTCCATCGCGAGCGCGTCGAAATGGAGTACGCGCCGCTGTATGCCGAACTGGGCCTCGGCGTGACGACCTGGTCGCCGCTTGGCTCGGGGCTGCTCACCGGCAAGTACAACGACGGCGTACCCGCCGACGCGCGGCTGGGCCGTGAGGACCTGGCGTGGTTGAAGGAAGCGTTGCTGGGCGACAGCGGCGACCGCCGCCTCGATCGGGCGCGGCGATTCACCGCGTTGGCCACCGAGTTCGGTGTGGCACCTGCGGCGCTGGCGATTGCGTGGTGCCTGCGCAACCCGCACGTGTCGAGTGTGATCCTCGGCGCGACCCGCCCGTCGCAACTGCTGGAAAACCTGCAGGCGATTGCGCTGGGCGATCAGTTCGACGAGTCGGCGTGGCAACGTGTCGAGGCAGCGGTGGCCTGAGCAGAGGAAACCGGGTCCGGCGATCTCCCGAAAGCATCGCCGGGCTGCTGCGGACGCGGCCTGCGTCGCGAGGATCGTGACCGGCATCTCACGATTTGGCAGGGGGTGGGGCGGGGTGTTCTTGCCCTCGGTTGCCCGCCCCGCGTGATGTCGCAGCATTCCGCTAGTGACCCCGGTGGTTCCTACAGGTTGTTTCGGCAGATCAGCATGTTGACTCGCAAATGAGAATGCATATCATCAGCAGCAACTCCCGCCGCGAGTCCTGCCGATGTCTCCGCGTCCGACCCTGCTGCAGCTCAAGCCGCGCGCTGAACGCGCGCCCGTTTCTTTCCCGCTGGATGTCAACGCCACGTTCGAAAGCACCGCGTTGCTGCGAGGCACCCGTGAAGTGCTCATTCGCCACGGTGGCGAGGTCTACCGCCTCCGTCATACGCGCAACGACAAGCTGATCCTGACCAAGTAACCCACGCTGCCCGCCATCGCGATCGCCGCGGCGATCGCGATGGCGCGTTCTCAGTCCCCCAGGGGCCGCCCGCCACCGGCAATCGCCGGCACGCCAGCTCGCCGTCTGCACTTTCCACGTGCGAGCCATTCCATGCGTTTCAACCCGTTGTTCCTTGCCCTGTGCCTGGCCCTGCCTGGCGCAGTCCTCGCCCATGACGCGCCCGCCGGCCACGACGCCGCCGCGACAACAGAACTCGATCGCATCGTCGTCACCGCCACCCGTACCGGGCGCGCCGTGACCGACGTGCCCAACACGGTCGACGTGATCGATCGGGAGCGCATGGACGAGACCGTCGTGCGCGACCTCAAGGACCTGTTCCGCCACGAACCCGGCATCACCGTGACCTCCGGGTTCGGCCGGTTCGGCATCGGCGGCATCCGCATCCGCGGCCTCGACGGAAACCGTGTCCGGGTCCAGACCGACGGCATTCCGGTATCGGATGCATTTTCCATCGGCAGCTTCTCCAACGCCAACCGCAACTTCGTGGACCTGGACACGCTCAAGCGCGTGGAAGTGGTGCGTGGGCCGGCGAGTTCGCTGTATGGCTCGGATGCACTGGGCGGCATCGTGTCGTTCACCACGCGCGACCCGTCCGACTTTCTGGAAGCGGGCAGGGACGCGTACTTCGGCTTCAAGCTCGGGTACCAGGGCAGTCAGGATGGCCTGTTCGGTGGCGCCACGGTGGCGGTTGGTGGCGAGCGGTGGTCGGGTCTGGCCAGCGTCGGCCATCGCCAGGGACGGGAGACGGAAAACCAGGGCGACAATCGTGCCGATGGGGCCCGGCGCACCGCGCCCAATCCCCAGGACCGCGACGGGCGAAGCCTGTTGTCGAAGCTGGTGTTTTCCCCATCCGCCGACCAGCGCTTCCGGCTGACCGTCGAAGGCAACGAGGATCGCGCGCGCACCGACCTGCTGAGTGCAAAGGGCCTCCAGCCGATGACCGGCGCCACCAACCTGCGGGTAACCGGCGACGACCGCCAGCATCGCGCTCGCGTCTCGTTCACGCACGAAATGGATGCGCTCGGCGCCGGTTTCGCCGAGAGCCTGGACTGGCAGATCTACCGCCAGGACAGCCGCACGCGGCAGGACACCGTGGAGGTCCGGCGCACTGCCACCGGACGCAACGAACGGCGCGAGCGCGAGTTCGATTTCGAACAGCGACGGGTCGGGTTGCAAGCCAACGCCCATGCGGCTTTCACCACCGGCAGCGTCGCCCATGCGCTGAGCTACGGCATCGACGTCTCCCGCACGCGCACCTCGCAAGGACGCGACGGGCGCGTGATCAACCTGGACACCGGCGCGGTCAGCGACGCGATGCTGCCGGACGTGTTCCCGGTGCGCGACTTTCCGCTCAGCACCACCACCAACGCCGCCGCCTACCTGCAGGACGAGATCGGCTTTGCCGATGGCGAAGTGCGGTTGGTTCCCGCCGTGCGCGTGGACCACTACCGCCTGCGGCCCCAGGTCGACGCGATTTTCGCCGGCGACAATCCCGGCGTGGCGGTACGCGGCATCACCGAGACCAGCGTGTCGCCGAAGCTCGGCGTGGTGTGGCACTTCGCCCCGCGCTGGTCGCTGTTTGGTGGCTACGCGCACGGGTTCCGCTCGCCGCCGTACAACGACGTCAATATCGGTTTCACCAACGTGCAGTTCAACTACACCGCGATCGCCAATCCGGATCTCAAGCCCGAAACCAGCGACGGCATCGAGACCGGCCTGCGCTTTGCGGGCGACGTCGTGCACGCCAGCCTGTCGGGCTACTACAACCGCTACGACGACTTCATCGAGTCCTTCCGCTTCGTCGGCTTCAACCCGGCCGGGCTGATGGTCTACCAGTCGCAGAATGTCGCCGATGCGCGCATCCGCGGTATCGAGCTGAAGGCCGGGGTTGAACTGGGTGGGCTGTCTTCGCGGATGCAGGGCTGGTCGTTGCGCGGCTCGGCCGCGTACGCGCGCGGTGAGAATCGCAGCGACGACGTGCCGCTGGACTCGGTCGATCCGCTGACCGCGACGGCTGGAATTGCCTACGGCCGCGATGACTGGGGCGTGGAACTGGCAGGCCGGTTCGTCGGGCGCAAAGCGCGCGCCTCCGCCCCGGCGTTGTACCGCCAGCCCGGCTACGGCGTCGCCGACCTGTTCGCGCATTGGGATTTCGCGCCCGGCGCGACCGTCGCCGTGGGCGTGTTCAACCTCGCCGATCGACGCTACTCCGACGCGGGCGATGTGCCCGCGGTGGACGCCGACAACCTGGTCCTGGACCGCTACACCGCGCCGGGACGGAACGTCTCGATGAGTGTGTCGTTCAACTGGTGACGCGCAGCGGGTTGTGACGCGGAAACAAGGCCGTGTCATGCCACTTAACCACCTCGAACTGGCATCGCCTCCAACCGGCATTGCCACTGCGCCGACAACCGCGGCGCCCGCCAGCGCCGCCAACATCCACCGGAGTCTTCATGAAGATACTTCCCGCGCTTTCCATCGCCGTCGCCTTGGCGCTGGCCTTTCCTGCATCCGCCATCGCGCACGAGCCCGACGGCGCGGTCGCCGACCCCGCACGTGACCGCGCCGCCATCCTCGCGATGCAGGGCGAATACGCCGTCGACTTCGCGTTTGACGAAACCGTGCCGCTGCAGCCCGCCTACCAACGGCAGCCGCCCCTGCGCAGCGGAGGCCACGAGGCGGTGATCGTCGTCGAGGACGCCGCCCGCGATGGCCGGCCCGACAGAATCGTGCTGCAGCACATCCTGGTCGACCCCAAGAGCGGCCACGTCACCAAGCACTGGCGGCAGGACTGGCACTGGCAGGCCGCCCAGCGTTTCGAGTTCAGCGACGAGCAGACTTGGCGCGTGCGCGACATGCCCGCGGCATCCGCCGCTGGGACGTGGACGCAATGCGTGTACGAAGTCAGCGACGCGCCGCGGTACTGCGGCACGGGTCGCTGGCATCACGACGATGGCGTGTCCACCTGGACCAGCGACCTGTCCTGGCGGCCGTTGCCGCGTCGCGAGTACACGCGACGCAGCGATTACAACGCGCTGTCGGTGGTCAATCGCCACACCGTCACGCCGTCAGGCTGGAGCCACGAACAGTTCAATACCAAGGTGCAGCGCGGTCCGAACGGCCGGCAGCGGGCGCTGACCCGCGAGTTCGGATTCAACGACTACCGCAAGTCCGAGGGTGTCGACTTCCGTCCCGCGCGCGATTACTGGGCCGCGACGCAGGCGTACTGGGCGCGTGTGCGTGAACGCTGGGAGCCCCTGCTGACCTCGCCAAGCGGCGTGCACCTGAAGACCCGGGTCGACGGCATGGCGATGATCGTTCCGCTGTTCGAGCAGGCGCAGGACGTGGAGCAGGGTGGGCAGGTATCGGACACCGCCATCGACGCGGTGTTCTCCGCCTGGGTGGAACCGGCGACGTCGCCCACCGCCGCCCTGCAGGCGGATCGCTGACGGCGCGGCCCCGGGGCGTCGCCGTGGACGGGGCGTCCCCCGTGCGGCCGCTCGCCGTGGTCCTATACTCGGGTCAGGCACAGAAGAGGGGACGGGGACATGGGTCTTGGATCGATGCTTGCTTTCGTGTTGCTGGTCGCCGGCGTCATCGTCCTGTTCAAGGCGGTGCGCATGGTGCCGCAAGGCTTCCAATGGACCGTGGAGGCGTTCGGAAAGTACACCCACACGTTGACCCCGGGTCTGCATTTCCTGGTGCCGATCTACCAGGGCATCGGGCGCAAGATCAACATGATGGAGCAGGTGCTGGAGGTTCCCAGCCAGGACGTGATCACCAAGGACAATGCGGTGGTCAAGGTCGACGGCATCGTGTTCTTCCAGGTGCTCGATGCGGCAAAGGCCGCCTACGAGGTGGCGCAGCTGGAGATCGCCACGCTCAACCTGGTGATGACCAACATCCGCACGTCGATCGGTTCGATGGACCTGGACGAATCGCTGTCCAAACGCGATGAGATCAACGCCAAGGTGCTGGTCGCGGTCGACCAGGCCACCCATCCGTGGGGCATCAAGGTCAACCGCATCGAGCTCAAGGACATCGCTCCACCGCGCGATCTGGTCGAATCGATGGCGCGGCAGATGAAGGCCGAGCGTGAAAAGCGCGCCAACATCCTCGAAGCCGAGGGCTTCCGCCAGGCCGAGATCCTGAAAGCCGAGGGTCAGAAGCAGGCGGCGATCCTGGAGGCCGAAGGCAAGCGCGAGGCGGCGTTCCGCGAGGCCGAGGCCCGCGAGCGACTGGCCGAAGCCGAAGCCAAGGCGACCGCCCTGGTGTCGGACGCGATTGCCAACGGCAACGTGCAGGCGATCAACTACTTCGTCGCCCAGAAGTACATCGAGGCGTTCAAGGCGCTGGCGCAGGCACCCAACCAGAAGTTTGTGATGATGCCGATGGAGTCGGCCGGCGTGATCGGCTCGCTCGGCGGCATCGCCGAACTGGCCAGGGAGGCGCTCGGCAACGCGCCCGCCGTGCGGCCCGCGGCACGGCCCGGCGCCACCCCGCCACCGTTGTCCGGGAGCTGATCGATGCAGTGGAACTGGCAGACGGTGGGTTGGGCAGCGGTGGCGCTGCTGCTGTTTGCGGTCGAAACTTTGGCGCCCGGCGCATTCATGCTGTGGCTCGGCTTCGCCGCGACGGCGGTGTTCGTAATGGTGCTGCTGGTGCCTGGCGTGCCGATGCTCGGACAGGTGACGGCCTTCGTGTTGTTGAGTTTCGTGTCGGTGCAGATCTACCGCCACTGGTTCCGCGGCCGCGGTCGCACCAGCGACCAGCCGATGCTCAACCAGCGTGTCGAGCAACTGGTCGGGCGGGTGGTGCCGCTGGAGCAGGCGATCGTCAACGGCCAGGGACGCGTGCAGATCGCCGACGCGTACTGGAACGTTTCCGGCCCCGACCTGCCGGCAGGTGCGGCGGTCAGGATCGTTGCCAGTGACGGCATGAACCTGCGGGTCGAGCCCGCCGGCTGACATGGCCACCACGCCGCGAGCCCGCCGCTTCGCCATGCGCTGGCTGGCCGGCTGTGTGATCGCGTCGGGAGCGACCATCGACGCGATGCACGGCGCGGCGGTTGCTGCACCACCCGTGGGCAGGACCCTGATCGGACAATCGGCGCAGGGCGAATCCGCGCAGCGCGATTCAACCGAGCGCGCTTCCAGTGAGCGCGTTTCCACTGAGCGAGATTCCGCCGAGCGCGATCCCACGAACGCTGCCACGAAGCGCGTTTCCACGCAGGACGAACCCGTCCGTGGCGAACCCGTCGGCTCCGAGCCTGGCGGGGTTGACCCGATTCCCGGTTGGCCGTCGCTTCGGTTCCACCGCCCCTCTACGCCGGCGGCGAGGCCTCTTCTGCGCATTCCCATGCGACCCCAGCCAGAAGCGACGCCGATCGCGGGCGCGTCGGCGTCGTCAGTCGTCGAATCGCTGCGGTCGCGATTGTCCGGGCGAACGGTGCCACCGTATCCCGCTGGCCTGCGATCCAACACGGGCAGCTGCATCGGGTCCACCGACGAGGAAGGCGGCGTCTGCGCACGCAGCATCGCCACCCTGGACGACGATCTCGGCGTCAGCCGCTATCTGTATGCGGGTGCCGCCCTGGAGCCGGTCGACGACATGCCGCAATGGCGCGTCACCGATGTGATCGCGGTGCCGTCGATGCGTCCACACGAGGCATTGCAGATCGGTACCTGCGAAGCCGATCGCAAGCCCGACGCCGCCCTGGCCGCGCTGGTAGACGCGCGTGGTGCCGGCGAAATGGTCACGCGCGTGCGGTGGGCCGTGCGCCTGCAACGCGACAGCGGCCGCTTCGTGACGGTGTCCGCGGCGACCGTCGCGTGCATCAACGAAGGCTTCGGCGAATAGTCCGATCCGTACCCGGGCGTTTGGCCCGATGCATCTGGGATAATCATCGGCTTCCCCACCCAGGCCGCCCGTCCATGACCCAGAAGACCGTCCTAAACGATACCCACCGCGCCCTCGGCGCCAAGATGGTCGACTTCGGTGGCTGGGACATGCCGATTCACTATGGCTCGCAGATCGACGAGCACCACCTGGTGCGCCAGGACGCGGGCATGTTCGACGTCTCGCACATGACGGTGGTCGACCTGCGCGGCGAGCGCGTGCGCGATTTCCTTCGCCACCTCGTCGCCAACTCGGTGGACAAGCTGCAAAAGCCCGGCAAGGCGCTCTACACCGCGATGCTGAACCCGCAAGGCGGCGTGATCGACGATCTCATCATCTATTTCCTGTCCGAGCAGTTCTTCCGCCTGGTGGTCAATGCCGCGACGCGCGAGAAGGACCTGGCGTGGATCGGCGAACAGGCACGGGCGTTCGACGTCACCGTCACCGAGCGCCCGGACTTCGGCATGGTCGCCGTGCAGGGTCCGAACGCGCGCGAGAAGGTGCTCGGCCTGTTGCGTGAAGACGATCGTGCGCGGATCGGCAAGCTCGGCAAGTTCGTCGCCGGCGATGCGCGGACTGTGGACGGCGTCGAGCTGTTCGTCGCTCGCACCGGCTACACCGGCGAGGACGGCTTCGAGATCGTCGTGCCGGAGAACCAGGCCGTCGCGTTGTGGAACGCCCTGCTGGGCGCCGGCGTGAAGCCGGCCGGCCTCGGCGCGCGCGACACGCTGCGCCTGGAAGCCGGCATGAACCTGTATGGCCAGGACATGGACGACGACGTGTCGCCGTACGAAGCGGCGCTGGCCTGGACGGTCGCCCTGGACGAAGGCCGCGACTTCATCGGCCGCGACGTGCTCGAGCAGCAGAAGGCCAACGGCGCACCGCGCCAGATGATCGGCCTGGTGATGGACGAGAAGGGTGTGCTGCGCCACGGCCAGAAGGTGGTGACGGCCAACGGCGACGGCGAGATCCTGTCGGGCACCTTCTCGCCGACGCTCGGCAAGGCGATCGCCTTCGCGCGCGTACCGGCCGGCGACGTGCCGCTCGGCAGCGCCGGCAACGTGCGGGTGGACATCCGCGGCCGCGAAATCCCCGTGCGCGTGGTCAAGTTCCCGTTCGTTCGCGACGGCCAGCCGCAGGATGGCGTGCTCGCCTGAGCCGTTGCGGTCCGTCGTGCCGGCGCAGTCTGTTCCGACTGCGCCGGCACCGCACGCGGACGTGTGCGAACGCGTCGTGACGCGGCTCCCAGCGTCGTTGGCAGCACGCCACGGTTGTTTGCGCAACGTGAGCCGCCCACGCGTCCCTTGGTTACACTAACGCCCCATTTCCCCGACCACCGCAGCACCGGAGCCCCCACAATGAGCGAGATCCCCGGCGACCTGAAGTTCCTCAAATCCCACGAGTGGGCCCGCGTCGAAGGCGATGGCAAGGTCACGATTGGCATTTCCGACCACGCCCAGGGCCTGCTTGGCGACCTGGTGTATGTCGAGCTGCCCAGCGTCGGCGACCGGATTGAAGCCGGTACCGCCTGCGCGGTCGTCGAATCGGTGAAGGCCGCTTCCGACGTGTACGCACCGGTCACCGGCACCGTCACCGCGGTCAACGCCGCGCTGAGCGACAAGCCCGAAACCATCAACGAAGACGCATACGGCGAAGGCTGGATCTTCACCCTCGACATCGAGGAGCCGGAGCAGCTCAACGAACTGCTCGGCCCGGACGACTACGCCGAGCTGCTGGAAGACGACGACCACTGAGTCGCGCAACACCGGGTGGCGACATCCGACGGGAATGGCAACGGGGAGAGCAGGGTCGGCATGCCGGGCTTGTGATGGCGGCAAGGCGCCGCACCTCCCGCGGCCATTCCCGTTTTTCGTTGGGGCGTGGACGGCGTCCCAGGCGGCGCGGTGCTGGCTTCGCTGGCCGGTGTGTATGCCGCCAGCACGTCCGGTCCGCCGGTCCGTCGCGGCGCGCGAGCCACACGTTGGCGTCTCCCGTCCGACCCGGTCGCGGATTGCCGGCACGGTCGCCATCACGTGGGCTGCGGACCTCACCACGCACGCCGCGGGCCGCAGGCCGCCCATCGACGCAAACGCCCGTGGCCAATGACGACGCAACGCGCGATGGACGCACGGCCAGGCTGCGCTGCGCCTGGCGGGCGCCACGCTGACGGCGCGCAGCGGCTTCGCCCGAACGGCTCTGCTGGCCCGACAAGCACCGCGTTGCGATGAAGGCGCTGCCGGACAGCACGACGCCGGTGTGCGTCCGAGATCGTTGGCGAACCTTCGCAGCGGTTTCGCGGCGCTTTCGAGCACGGTGATTTTCCGTCGTCGCAGGACAGCCGGGTGGTCATCGCGACGACGAAGCAGCCGGTCGGACACTCGTGTCGGATCCGCGACGCGCACCGGCGCATCGCCGGCTCGCGCGAATTCGGGTGTGCGGTTTCCCTCGGCACTCGCGCCCGACGCCCGTGATCGATCGCCGCAATGGCCCGTCGCGTGACGCTCGTGTGGACGCGCGAGGCGTGCATCACCGTCGAAAGTCGCGCGCAGATTCTGCGCAAATCGACTTGTGCGACGCGAAATCGGCGTTGTTCGGCGCAGGTATTTTCAAGCGGGGCGATAGCCGTGCAGCGCACGTCCTCAAACGTTCCCGCTCGACTTTCGCAATGTGGTGATTTTTTGACCATGTTTTTGAAAGCCTTGAAAACAAAGCGTTTCAGGGATTGTTGATGCACGCGGGATAGTCTTCATGGCCACGTGCGTGCCGGTATCGGGGGAGCAGTGTCGGTGCAGGTGGTGCGTGTCGTCGGGTTTGCGCATGCAAAAAGTCATGAAGACTTGTTGACAGTCAGAAAAAGCGTGATTAGGTTTCGCCCAGCAGACGATTCCTGCGAACGCGAGTGAGCACAACGAACGCGACAACGCGAAGCGAAAAACCGAACTCCGCCCGGACTGTCATGACGGTGGATGCCGGCCCCGCTTCCCTCGCGATATCGCAAAGCATCTGTTCCATGAAACCCGGTTCGTCCTTGGCGGATCGGGTTTTTGTTTGCACGACGTCTTCAACCTGTCCTGGACGGAAAGAAGCCAGGCGGGAAGATTCGACCCGTCGCGTTGCCGCGATGGGTCATTGGCATCCGTTCCGCGGCGCATCGCGCTTGCGGCGGTTGGCCTCCGGAGAGTTGCCGGAGGCATTGTTTCGAACTGGGCTGTACACCCCGATAGACCACTGACGAGGAGCCATCACATGGCCGTTAAGAAAGCCGCTGCTAAAAAGCCCGCCGCCAAGAAGGCAGTGAAGAAGGTCGCCAAGAAGGCAGCCGCCAAGAAGACAGTGAAGAAGGCCGCCGCCAAGAAGGCGGTGAAGAAGGTTGCCAAGAAGGCCGCCGCGAAGAAGACCGTGAAGAAGGCCGCCGCCAAGAAGACCGTCAAGAAGGCTGCTGCCAAGAAGACCGTCAAGAAGGCCGCTGCCAAGAAGACCGTGAAGAAGGCCGCTGCCAAGAAGGCGGTGAAGAAGGTCGCCAAGAAGGCGGCTGCCAAGAAGACCGTAAAGAAGGCCGCCAAGAAGTCGGCCGCCAAGAAGTCGGCTGTCAAGAAGCCTGCCGCCAAGAAGGCTGCTGCCAAGAAGCCGGCCGCGAAGAAGCCGGCGGCCAAGAAGGCCGCGCGCAAGTCCTCGAAGAAGGCCGCTCCGGCCGCGATGCCGGCCACCCCGGCGCCGATGATCTAAGGCAAGCCCGATACCGTAGTCGCTGCAATCCAGCTCTCTCCCCGCAGCCCAGGCGGGGGGAGAGCTTTTTTTTTGGCCGTGCAGATTGCGCGCGAAGACGGGAGCCGATGGACGCGCACGTCGCAAGACGGGGAGCTCCAGGCCGGCAAGCTCCAGGCCGGCAGGTTCGAAGTCGGCAACTCCTAAGACGGAAAGTCCCAGGACGGCGAGCTCCAAGAGGCTCGCACAAGGCGCCCAGCCGCCGAGCGCGCCGTCGTGCGATCGCGGCACAGGATGCCTCGGCGCACGGCAGCGCTGGGCCTGCTTCGACACGGCGAGTGGCCGAGCGTCGGGTCCAGCATCGAGTTCGTCATCGCACCATCGGGCGCGCTCTTCTAGCCAATCATCCGGCCGACACCACGCCGGCGTTCGACGCGTCCTGGGCGCCGGCGCAACGACCGCGGCGCGGTGCCAGGGCGAGTCGGCGCATGGCCGCGTGCGTGCCGCTGCTTCGACGTGCGTGACACCGTGCTTCCGGCAAACCGGCAAACCGGCAAACCGCAGCGCGCCGATGCCCCGAGGCCGGAAGGTGGGCCCGAAAACCAGACGCCCCGCCGTTTTGGGGCGGGGCGTTGCGTCAGGAGAGCTGCGCGTCCGGATCAGGCCGCGCAGATCGGGCCGTGACGATCAGAACGGTGCGGCGGTCGCCTTGCTCGAGGTGCTGCCGGGCTGGTCGACGGATTCGTCGTCGGTGTGCGACCCCGGCACCGTCGAGGTGCCGCGCAGTTGCGCGTAGAGCGTGGGGTCGTCGAAATCGACGTCGAGCCAGGGTTGGGACTGGATGCCGATCGCCCGGTCGAGGATGGTCGGCAGCAACCCCGAAGGCAGCGCGCTTTCGCTGTTCCACATCATGGCCACACCGAGATCGCGTCCCGGCAACATCGCCACCACGCCGCGATAGCCCTGTACCGCGCCGCCGTGGAAGACCAGGCGGTTGCCGGCATAGTCGTAAACGCGCCAACCCAACGCATAGCCGGCGCTGCCGACGCGCTCGCGCCGCCACGCCGAGCCACGGGTCTCGCTGGGCGTGTCGACCAGGGGCTGGTGCAGGGTGGCCAGCAACGGTGCCGGCAACACGTCGGGGCGATGACCGGTATGGGCCAGCAGCCATTGCGCCATGTCACTGGCACTGGCGTTGACGCCGGCCGCGGGCGCGACCTGGTAGTAGGTCGGCTTGGGCATCACCGACATCCAGCCCGCGCCGCGGCGCACGTGCGGGCGCGCCCATCGCGAACTGCCCTCGATGCCGTCCAGGCCGATGCTCGCGTCGTTCATGCCCAGTGGCTTGAACAGCCGCCGCTGCACTTCCTGGCTGTAGAAGTCGCCGGTGGCGGCAAACACGATGTCGCCGATCAGGCTGAAGGCGATGTTCTGGTAGCTGTAGCAGGTGCCCGGCGCGCACTGCAGCGGCGTGCTGGACAGGCGTTGGGTCAGGGTGCGGTAGTCGACGTACTTCTCGAGATCGCGGTCGTAGGTGTTGTGGGGCAATCCCACCCGGTGGCTCAGCAGGTCGGCGACGGTGACCTGTCGTGCCGCGTTGGGATCGCTGAGCTGGAAGTTCGGCATGTACTGGGTGAGCTTGCTGTCCCAGCGCAGGGTGCCGTCGTTGACCAGCAGGCCGGCCATCGTCCCGGCAAACGCCTTCGACAACGAAGCCAGCCGGAATACGGTGTGTGCGTCGACCGGTTCGGCGGCGTTGACGTCGGTGACGCCATAGCCGCGCGCGCTGAGCACACGACCGTCGTGGACGATCGCCATCGCCAGACCCGGGATGCGCTGGTTGGCGACGAGCTGTTGCGCCATCGCCTCGAACAGGCGCACGTCGAAGCCGGCGGGCAGCGGCTGCTCGGTGGCAGCACGGTACGGGGTGGCACTCAGGCTTCCCGGCACCTGGACCGGGTACGCGCCGGCAGCGGTGCGCGGTGGCACGCTGGCGTTCGTGTTCGGCGAATTCCAGCGCAAGGACGTCTGCGCCGCCGAAACGAGCGTCATGGAGAGAAGTACGGCGGTGGCACCAAGCCGCCAGATCGTCCTTGACCGCCGATTCGCGTCGTCTTTCATCAGTCTCAGCGCCTGCGTATGCTGGGTCGTATTCGATTCTAGCGCCGAAAATCAGGTCTTGGGGGAGCAATCATGGTCATGTTCTTGATCCTGTTGGCAGTTTTGGCAGTCGCGGGATTCTGGCTGGTGGGCATGTACAACGGCCTGGTCACGGCTCGTAATACCTATAAGAACGCATTCGCGCAGATCGACGTCCAACTTCAGCGCCGCTTCGACCTGATCCCGAACCTGGTCGAAACCGTGCGGGGCTACCTCAAGCACGAGCGCGAAACGCTCGAGGCGGTGATCGCCGCGCGGGCCACCGCGGTGTCGGGCCTCTCGGCTGCGCACGCCAACCCCGGCGATCCGGCCGCCATGGCTCAGCTGGGTGCTGCCCAGGGTCAGCTCAACGGCGCGCTGGGCCGGCTGCTGGCGGTGGCCGAGGCCTATCCGGACCTCAAGGCCAACGAGAACATGATCCAGCTCACCGAAGAGCTGAGCAGCACCGAAAACAAGGTGGCGTTCGCGCGGCAGGCCTACAACGACAGCGTGCTGGCCTACAACAACCGTTGCGAAGTCTTCCCGTCCAGCCTCATCGCGAACAACTTCCGGTTCTCCCAGGCCGCCCTGCTGGACATTCCGGCCGACAAGGCCGCGCAGGTGCGCGAAGCGCCCAGGGTCCAGTTCTGAGATCGGCCACCCCGCACGGCCGGTCGCGGATCGGTCCGGCGGGCCAGGACAGCGGGCGACGCCCGTTTCGGGCAAGGCGGGTCCTGGCCCGTCGGGTTGCCTCCCGCGTGCACCAGGGAGAGATGCGGCGATGAATTTCTTCGAGCACCAGGCGGCAGCCCGGCGTCAGTCGGCGCGACTGATCGTGCTGTTCGGGCTGGCGGTGCTTGGCATCGTGCTGGCGGTCGATGCCGTGGTGGCGCTGGCCGGCGGCGGTACCGGCGCAATCGCGTTGGCGAGCGTGGTCACGCTGGCGGTGATCGGTCTGGGGTCGCTGTACCGCGTTTCCAGCCTCGGCGCCGGTGGCGAACCGATCGCGCTGCAGATGGGAGGTGTTCCGGTCGCCGAGAACACCACCGACACCGACCTGCGACGGCTGCGCAACGTCGTGGAGGAGATCGCGATCGCCTCCGGCGTGCCGGTGCCGAAGATCTACGTGCTCGAGCACGAAGCGGCCATCAACGCGTTCGCCGCGGGCTACTCCACCTCCGACGCTGTGATCGCAGTGACGCGGGGCGCGCTCGAGCGACTCAACCGCGACGAGCTGCAGGGCGTGATCGCCCACGAGTTCAGCCACATCCTCAACGGCGACATGCGGCTCAACATCCGGCTGATCGGGGTGCTGTTCGGGATCCTCATGATCGGCCTGATCGGTCGGAAGATCCTCGAACACGGCCGCTTCGGCGGGCGCAATGGCAAGGGTGTCGGCGTGGTGCTGGTGGCCGCGCTGGTGGCGATGGTCATCGGCTACATCGGCCTGTTCTTCGGCCGCATGATCAAGGCCGGCGTCAGCCGCAGCCGCGAGCGGCTGGCCGATTCCTCGGCGGTGCAGTTCACCCGCCAGACCGCGGGCCTTGCCGGTGCGCTGAAGAAGATCGGCGGTTTGAACGAGGGCTCCCGCCTCAATGAACGCGGCAACGCCGAGGAAGTCAGCCACATGCTGTTCGGCGACGGCATCGGCTTTCACGGGCTGTTTGCCACCCACCCGCCGCTTTTGGAACGCATCCGTGCGCTTGAGCCGAGCTTTGGCGATGCGCAGTTGAAGACGCTGTCGCGGCAATGGCTGACCCAGCCGCCGCACGGCCTGGACGAGGATGCGCTGCTCGGTTTCGCACCCGCCTCGGCGCTGCCGTCAGCGAGCAGCGAGCACGACCTGACGCCGCCGATGGTGGTCGGCCAGGTCGCCCATCCGGGCGCGGACGACTATCGGCGTGCCGACGCGATCATCGCGCGGGTGCCCGACGCGTTGCGCACGCTCGCCACCGGTCGCGAGACCGTGCAATCGCTGTTGCTGGCGCTGGTGCTCGATCGCGATGCCGGCGTCGCCGCACGGCAATGCATCGAGATTGCCGCGCGGCTGGGCGAGGACGTGGCACAACAGGCGCGTCGCCTGCACGAGAACGACCTGGCCAACCTGCACCCGAGCTTGCGCCTGCCGCTTTCGTCGATTGCGTTCCCGGTGCTGCGCCTGCGCCCGCGCCCGCAACTGGATCGCTTCATGGATGCCATCCAGGCCGCCGTCCAGGTTGACGGCAAGGTGTCGTTGTTCGAGTACTGCCTGGGCCGGCTCTTGACGGTGCAGGTGCGCGAGTCGCTCGACCCCGGGCGCCATGCCGGCCTTGGCCGACGTAAGCTTCACCAGGCGCGCGAGGCCGTCGCGACCCTGCTGGCGGTGGTGGCCGAAGCGGGCCATGCCGATCACGGGCAGGCCCGACGTGCCTACCTGGCCGGGTTGCAACGGGCGGTGCCGGGCGATCACATCGACTATGCGCCGCCGGCCTTGGGCGTGCGCGCGCTCGACACGGTGTGGCCGCAGCTGGATGCGCTCGACCCGATGGCCAAGCAACGGGTGGTGGAAGCGGTCACCGTGGCGGTCAGCCACGACGGACGGGT
Source organism: Montanilutibacter psychrotolerans (assembly GCF_003719825.1). GTDB lineage: Bacteria > Pseudomonadota > Gammaproteobacteria > Xanthomonadales > Xanthomonadaceae > Montanilutibacter > Montanilutibacter psychrotolerans. The sequence goes on from NZ_RIBS01000001.1 coordinate 162,777, forward strand.
GAGCGTTTCCGAAGCCGAGCTGTTGCGCACGATCTGCGGGGTGCTGCATTGTCCGCTGCCGCCGGTCCTGGCGGCTCCACCTTCACGCGAGTAGTCCAAGAATGAAGAACGGATTGCTGCGCCTGTGCGCGGCCGCACTCATGCTGATGTCGTGCATGAGTTCCTGCGTCGCCAATGAGCGGGACCGTGCTGTCCCCGCAGCAAAAGTTCGCACCAGCGAAATTCCCCCGGCCGGATTCGCGGGCGATGTGCTCACGCCCGAGCAGCAGGCCAAGTTGGTCGACGCAGCGCGAAACATCGAGGCGGATGAATCCCTGGAGTTGGCCGAATACGACCTGCTGCAGCTGCAGTCCGTTCACCCCCGCCATCCCGAGGTGCTTTACCAACTGGCACGTACCGAACAAAAGCTCGGCACATTTCCGTCGGGGGGCACGGATGAAGACCGCATCGCGCGGGCCGAAACATTGCTCGATCAGGTTCTGCTGGTGGACGAGGACCACGCTCGCGCCCGGATTCTGTACGGATACCTGAAGTACCTGCGCAAGGACTACGGTGCGAGCCTGTCGATGCTGCAGCACGCCCAGCAACTGGGGTCGGAGGATCCGCAGCTGTACTTGAATCTCGGGCAGGTGCATGTCGACATGGCGCACGCCAAGCCGGAATTCACCGGCATTCGGCCCGAGGCCGCCCCGGCCAGGCGTGCGAGCCTGCAGCCGGCCATCGAGGCGTTCGAAAAGGGCATTCGTGGCCCGGTGGATACGCGGGTGGAATCGAGGATTGCGTTCCATCTAGGCAACCTCCACTCGACGCTTGAGGACTTCGATCGAGCCGAGCAGTACTTCACGTGGGCCATCGGCGCGAGCGAAGGTTGGGACCAGTCCGTGATGCTGCATCTACGCGCCAGGCTCCGGCTGTATACCCGACGCGATGTCGATGCCGCGCTGCGTGACGCCGAACGCGCGCGCGAGGTCGCCGACTTCGGTTTGCTGCGAAAATTCCATGCAATCGCACTGCTGGTGAAGGCCGGCACGCTGTGCGATCCGCGCTGCACGGCCAAGGCGACCCCCTACCTCGATGCGCTGAGGGCGACAGGGGTGGATCTGAGCGATCACGTGCGCGTGCTCGGCAGCCATCCGGCAACCTTTCCGGCACTGTTCGCGGCGAAGGAGGCGGGTCTGGTCCAGCGTACATCCGATCCCGCAATGAGCTCTGCGTTGGCCTGGGCGGTCATGACACAGGAGCCCGCGGTTATCGGGCGGCTCCTGGACATGGGCGTGAACCCCGACCTCTCCGACTCGAACATGGGCAATGCGCTGCACCAGGCGATCTTCACGCGCAATATTCCGATGGCAATGCTGCTGCTCGACTGCGGGGCGGACCCGACGGTGCCCTATCGCGATGGACGTTCGCCGCTCGCCATCGTCGAGGCGTCCGATGCCCCGGAGATGGCACCCCTGTTGGCGCGTTTGCGCGCGGATCCCCGGATCGCACGCAACCGGATCACCTTGAAGGTGAACCACTATTACCGCCCGCTGTCCGGCATGAACATCGTGCTCGGCAAGGAGCCGCCGCCCGGCTCGCGGTTGACCTACGACGGAACCGAGTGCCCCATGGGCGACGCGACCCATGTGTGCCTGGCGTTCCACGTCAACGTCCGCACGCCGACCGGGGGCCTTGAGCTGTGGCCCATTTTCGTCAAGGTTCCCAACGAGCGCCTCGTGGAGTTTTCGGCATCGCTGGAATTTCCCGTAGATGAGTGACCGGGACTAGATTCGAAGCACCGAGATCAGAGCCGCCCGGCGATCAGGTCCGCTGCGCGCTCGGCGATCATCATCGTCGGCGCGTTGGTGTTTCCGCCGATCAGGCTTGGCATCACCGACGCGTCGATGACGCGTAGTCCCTCGACACCACGCACGCGCAGTTGCGGGTCCACCACGGAGGCTTCGTCGTTGCCCATCCGACAGGTGCCGACCGGGTGGTACACGGACTCGGCCTTGGCGCGGATGAACTCGACCAGCCCGTCGTCGTCCAGGTCGCTGCGCGCGGGGTAGATCGGCGCGCCGCGGTAGGCGTCGAAGGCCTTCTGTGCAAACAGCTCGCGCGACAGCTTCGCGCACTCCACCATCATGCGCAGGTCGAAACCTTCGGCGTCGGAGAGGTAGTTCGCCTCGATGCGGGCCTTGTCGCCGGCGTTTCCGCTGACCAGCGACACACGACCGCGGCTGCGCGGGCGCAGGAAGCAGGCGTGCAGGGTGTAGCCGTCGCCCTCGAGCCGGTTGCGGCCGTGGTCATCGAGCATCGCCGGCACGAAATGCAGCTGGATGTCGGCGCGCTCGTCGGGTGCCAGGCGCGAGCGAACAAACGCACCGGCCTCGGCGATGTTGCTGCTGCCGCGACCGACATGGCCGCGCAGGAAGTAGTCGAACGCCGTCTTGAGCTCGCTCGCGCGGTCGTAGCTAACGGGCTGCGTGGCGTGCTGCAGCGTGCAGATGTCGAGGTGGTCCTGCAGGTTCGCGCCGACCTGCGCGGCATCGTGGACGATGTCGATGCCGTGTCGGCGGAGTTGCTCCGCGGGGCCAACGCCCGACAACATCAGCAGCTGCGGTGAGTTGATCGCGCCGCCGCAGAGCAGCACCTCGCGCGCGGCCTGCTCGTGGAATGCCTTGCCGCCGACCGCATGGATCACGCCATTGGCGCGTGGTGCACCGGACGTGGGCGCAGCGAAGGTGATCCGGTTGACCTGCGCCCCGGTGATGACGCGCAGGTTGGCGCGCTCGCGCACCGGGTGCAGGTAGGCGACGGCGCTGGAGCAGCGTGCCCCGTTCTTCTGGGTGACCTGGTAGAGGCCGAAGCCTTGCTGCGTCGGGCCGTTGAAGTCGCGGTTGGCCTCGAACCCCGCCTGCGTGCCGGCCTCGATGAAGGCGTGCGACAGGGGGTTGCTGTAACGCAGGTCGGACACGCTGAGCGGGCCTTGGCCGCCGTGCAACTTGTCGCCGCCGCGGCCGTTATGTTCGCTGCGTTTGAAGTAGGGCAGCACCGCCGACCAACCCCAACCTTCGGCACCCTGTGCGACCCAGTCGTCGTAGTCGCCGACCACGCCGCGGATGTAGCACATCGCATTGATCGAGCTGGAGCCGCCGAGCACCTTGCCGCGCGGCCACCACAGCGTGCGATGGTTGAGCTGCGGCTCGGGCGCGGTGTCGTAGTCCCAGTTGATCCCCTTCTTGCCCACCAGCTTGGCCAGTCCGGCGGGCATGTGGATGAGCGGGTGCCAGTCGCGCGGCCCGGCCTCCAGCAGCAGCACCTTGCAGTCGGGGTCTTCGGACAGCCGGTTCGCGAGCACGCAACCGGCCGAACCGGCGCCAATGATGATGTAGTCGTACAACGGGTGGTCCTGCTGCGGCAGCGAGGTGTCGACGCTAGGTCGCGGGACTAGAGCATATGCTCTCGATCCACCCTGATGCCGATCGCGCTGGCGTCAACCGCGTCGCATCGGCTACCGTGCCGCCACTTCTCCTGGAGCACGCCATTGGCCTCCGGCACCGTGGCAATTCCGCTCGACGAACGCCGCATCCGCGACGGGGAATGGCGCGCCGTGGCGCTGTCGTTCTTGTACTTCTTCTGCGTTCTTGCGGCGTACTACGTGGTGCGCCCCGTCCGCGACCAACTCAGCGCCGCGGTCGGGTCCACCCAGTTGCCGTGGTTCTATGCGGCCCTGTTCGTTGTCATGCTCGCGCTGACGCCGGTTTTCTCGGGGTTGGTGGCGCGCTTCCCGCGTCGGGTGGTGGTGCCGGTGGTGTACGGCTTCTTCATCGCCTGCCTGCTCGGCTTCGTGCCGCTGTTCACCCACCCGGTGTTGAGTCCGAAGGCGCTGGGTACGGTGTTCTTCGTGTGGATCAGCGTCTTCAATCTCTTCGTGGTGTCGGTGTTCTGGAGCTTCATGACCGACATCTGGGACCAGGCGCAGGCGCGCCGGCTGTTTCCGATCATCGCCCTGGGCGGCACCGCCGGCGCGGTGGCCGGGCCGACGTTGACGCGCTCACTGGTCGAGGTGATCGGCGTGGCGCCGTTGCTGATGGTGTCGGCGACGCTTCTGTTGGTCTCGCTGGCCTGCGTGGCTTGGCTGGGGCGCTGGGCGCGGGTGTACGGTTCGCGCCGCCATGAGGCCGGGCAGGAGACGGCGCTCGGTGGCGGAACGTGGGATGGCATCCGCCAGGTGTTCTCCGATCCGTTCATGCGCCTGATGGCGGCCATGATGCTGCTGGGCGACTGCATCGGCGGCATCAACTACGCGTTGATCATTGACTATTCCGGCAGCACGTTCCCCGACGCGATCTCGCGCACGCGCTTCGCTGCCGATCTCGACCTGGCCACCAATCTGCTGCAGGTCGCCGTGCAGCTGACCTTGACGCGCTGGCTGCTGGTGCGGCACGGCGCGGGGTGGGTGATCGTGACGTGGGCGGCGGTCAGCGCCGCGATGCTGCTGATCGTGGCCACGGTGGACGATCCGCATGCGCCGCTCATCGGTGCGATGCCGTCGGTGGCCATCGCGTTGATCGTCAGTCGCGGCCTGGCGTATGGCATGCAGGGTCCGGCCCGCGAGAGTCTCTACACGGCGGTGCCGCGCAGCCTGCGTTACAAGGGCAAGAACGCGGTCGATACGGCGGTGTGGCGCTTCGGCGATCTGGCCACGGCCGTGTCGATGAACGCCCTGCGCGCAGTTGGCGTGGGCGTGGCCGGGTTGGCGGCGCTCAGCGCATTGGCCGCGGTGTTCTCGGGCACCGCGGGCTGGCGGCTTTGGCGACAGGTTTCTCCGAAGCCTTCGGCCGATGCCGCACCGGTGACAGAGAAATGAGCGGCGGCGTCGACGGCGGCGGAGCCGGTCTGCAATCGATCGCGGTGACGGCCTCCCGGCCGCGGCTCCGCCGATGGACTTCGTGGCTGTTCCGCGCGACCGTCCTGGCGGGCCTGGCCTGCGCCGCCTGGGGCTTCGTGATCGAACCGGGTCGGCTGGTCGAACGCGACCACGAACTCGCGTTGCCCCAGTGGCACCCGTCCTGCGACGGCCTGCGCGTCGACGTGATCAGCGACACCCACACCGGCTCGCCACACAACGGCCTGGACAACCTCGACCGCGTCGTGTCGCGGTTGATCGCCAGCGATGCGCCGATGGTGCTGATGGCCGGCGACTATGTGATCCACGAGGTCTTCCTCGGCACGTACGTCGATGCCGACACGATCGCCCGCCACCTGCGGCCGCTCACCGCGCGAAAGCCGGTGGTCGCGGTGCTGGGCAATCACGATTGGTGGAAGGACGGCGATCGGGTCCGGCGTGCGCTCGAGTCGGCCGGCGTGGTGGTGCTGGAGGACCAGGCACGCGCCTGGCAGTTCGGTGGATGCCGGTTCTGGATTGCCGGAATCGGCGACTACTGGGAAGCGCCGCACGACATCGGCAAGGCGTTTGCCGGAATCGACGACGGCGCACCGGTGCTGGCGCTGACCCACAATCCCGAGTTGTTCCCGGACGTGCCCGCCCGCGCGTCGTTGCTGGTGGCCGGACACACGCACGGTGGACAGGTGGCGTTGCCGTTGCTGGGTCGGCTGGTGGTACCGGCCAGAAGCGAGTTTGCGATCGGCCACGTCGTCAGGAATGACCGCCACCTGTTCGTGACGCCAGGCATCGGCACCAGCATTCTGCCGGTGCGTTTCGGTGTGCCGCCCGAGATATCGCGCCTGCGGCTTCGTTCGGCGCGTTGAGCCTGTCCGCGTGACCTGCGCCGGGCGACGGTTGTCGCCGTCGATGGTCGCGTGCACGATGCGGTCACCTCCGCTGGGGATTCCGTCATGCCGATGCTTGCCACCGTGCTGGTCTTGCTGGTTGCGGCGTTGCACCTGGGTTTCCTGGTGCTCGAGATGTTCCTGTGGACTCGGCCGTTGGGCCGGAGAATTTTTCGGCTGACGGCCGAGCGCGCCGAAATGTCGAAGGTACTCGCCGCCAACCAGGGCCTCTACAACGGCTTCCTGGCGGCCGGGCTGGCGTGGGCGGGGATCGACGCCAGGCAAGACGTCGCGCTGTTCTTCCTGGGGTGCGTGGTGGTTGCCGGGATCTACGGCGCGGCCACGACCAATTGGCGGATCTTCGTCGCGCAGGCACTGCCGGCGTTGGCCGCGATCGCGGCGATCTGCCTGGTGCGGTGAGCCCGGCCGTCGACGCCGTGCCGACGGCCCGGGTGCCGGGCGAGCGTGGTGCCAGGCGGTACAGCGCGCGTCAGTGCTTGCTGCGTGGCGATACCCACATCGCGATGCGCGCACGAAACACCGCCTCGCCACTGCGGTCGTTGACCACCACGGTGACCGGCAGGTCGTAGCCGGTGGCCGCCTCGACGACCGCGATGTCCGGCGTGGCCACACCGCACAGCGGACCGGTGGCCTTCTTGAGGTATTCCACGCTCATGCCCTTGGGGATCCAGCGCATCGAGGCGGGGATCGTCGCGTCGGTCATCACCCCGGCGGCGAGTTCGGCCAGGTTGCACAACGCGATCGCGTGCACGGTGCCGATGTGGTTGTGGACACGCCGGCGGTCGCGGATCGCGACCTCGCAGCGACCCGGTTCAAGACTGAGAAAACGTGGCGCGATGGTGGCGAAGTAGGGCGCCTTGAAGCACACCGCGCGCGCAAACAGCCAGCGGCCGCAGGGCCAGCGGGTCAGCCGACGGTAAAGGGACAGGACGGACGTGGACATTCGTGCTCCTGGTGGCGGGCGGTCCCGGGCCCGGGCCGCGCGAAGGTGGTCGATGCGTGTGCGTTTCGGTGTTCAGAAATGGCGACGGCGGGACTGGCCCGCCGTCGCTGGTCCTACTCGCGCCGGCGTCAGGCCGCCGCGCGATTCTCGCGTGGCAGGTGCCGGTAGCCCGCCGAACGCAGTTCTTCGGTGTCGAAGTCGTCGACGGCGATCGTGTCGATCGTCATCTCGCGCAGCTCCTCGAGCTGGCGGCGTTCCTCGGCGGTGATCCAGCCTTCGCGGACGCCTTCGTCGAGCTGCTTGTCGAAGTCCAGCGCCTCGATGTCGCTGTTCTTGAGCGCCTTGAGGAACTTGCGCTCCACCGGCTCGGCCAGGATCACCTTCTGCAGGTAGCTGTTGATGCGGCCTGCCGGGTTGTTTTCGCACGGCGTGGTGAAGATGCCCACAGCCAGGCGGTCACGCGCTTCGTTGGGCGACATCAGCAGGGCGGCAGTCTTGTGGCCGAGACGGTCGCTGGGCGCCTGTGCGCGGCGGCCCCACGGGAACACCAGCATCCACATCAGCCAGCCGATCGGACGGATCGGGAAGTTGCGCAGCGCCGCCGAGAACGCGATCTCGATCTTGTGCACGCTGTTGTGGAACGACCATGCCAGCAACGGCTGGTCGGTCTGCGGACGGCCCTGGTCCTCGTAACGCTTGAGCATCGCACTGGCGATGTACAGGTGGCTGAGCACGTCACCCAGGCGTCCCGACAGGGACTCCTTGAACTTGAGCTTGCCGCCGAGCAGCAGCATCGACGTGTCGGCCATGAGTGCCAGCGCTGCCGAGTAGCGGTTGAGCTTGCGGTAGTAGCGGCGCGTGTAGGTGTCGCCCGGGACGGCACCGATGCGCGACGAGGTCAACCCGTACCACAACGAGCGCACCGCGTTGGAAATCGCGAAGCCGATGTGACCGAACAGGTTCTTGTCGAACTCGCGCAGGCGCTCACCTTCGTCGGCCAGGCCGGCGGCCTTCATTTCCTTGAGTACCCACGGATGGCACAGGATCGCGCCCTGACCGAAGATCATCAGCGAGCGCGTCATGATGTTGGCGCCCTCGACCGTGATCGCGATCGGCGATGCCTGCCAGCCGCGGCCAAGATAGTTCCTCGGTCCCAGGATGATGCCCTTGCCGCCGTGGATGTCCATCGCATCCATCGCCGCCTGGCGGCCCATCTCGGTGCAGTGGTACTTGGCGATCGTCGATGGCACGGCGGGCAGCTCGCCGCGCGCGACTGCCGACGCCGATGCCTCGGCCAGCGCGCTGGCGGCATAGGCGTTGCCGGCGATGCGTGCCAGTGCTTCCTCGACACCCTCGAAGCGGCCAACCGACAGGCCGAACTGCTTGCGGATGCGCGCATACGCGCCGGTCACCACGGCCGCCATCTTCGATCCGCCGCTGGCGGTGGAGGGCAGGGTGATCGAGCGGCCGATCGAGAGGCATTCGACCAGCATCTGCCAGCCCTTGCCGGCGCAGGCTTCGCCACCGATCAGCTGGCTCAGCGGGATGAACACGTCGCGGCCCTGGATCGGGCCGTTCTGGAACGTGGAATTGAGCGGGAAGTGGCGGCGACCGATGTCGACACCCGCGGTGTCGCGTGGCAGCAGCGCCAGGGTGATGCCGATGTCGCGCTTGTCGCCGAGCAGGCCGTCCGGGTCGTACATGCGGAACGCCAGGCCGATCAGCGTGGCGACCGGCGCCAGCGTGATGTAGCGCTTGTCGAAGGTCAGTTTGACGCCGACGACCTTCGCACCGTTCCAGTCACCGGTGCAGACGATGCCGTAGTCGGGGATCGAGGTGGCATCCGAGCCGGCCCACGGACCGGTCAGGCCGAAGCACGGGACTTCACGGCCGTCGGCAAGGCGCGGCAGGTAGTAGTCCTTTTGTTCGGTCGTGCCGTAGTGCATCAGCAGTTCGGCCGGGCCCAGCGAGTTGGGCACGCCGACGGTGGAGCTGACCACGCTCGACACCGAGGCCAGCTTCTGGATGACCTTGTGGTTGGCCAGCGCGGTGAAGCCCAGGCCGCCGTATTCCTTCGGCACGATCATGCCGAAGAAGCGATTCTTCTTGATGAAGTCCCACAGCTCGGGCTGCAGGTCGGCGTGGACGTGGGTGATCTCCCAGTCGTTGGTCATCCGGCACAGCTCCTCGACCGGGCCGTCGAGGAAGGCCTGTTCCTCGGCGGTCAGCGTGGGCTTGGGCTGGCTCAGCAGCACGTTCCAGTCGGGCTTGCCGGAAAACAGCTCGCCCTCGAAACCGACCGTGCCGGCCTCGAGCGCGACCCGCTCGGTTTCCGACAGCGGCGGCAGGATCTTCGTGTAGAACTTCAGCAGCGGAGCAGTGATGAACGGCAGACGGAACTGCGGCAGCAGCAGCGGCACCGACACCAGCACCACCACCGCCGTGGCGATGAGGGTCGCCGTCGGATTGGCACCGAACAGCCAGCAACCCAGCAGCGCGGTGATGGTCAGCGCCGCCCACACTGGCAGGCGCAGGCGGTGATAGGCGGCGATCGCACCGATCAGCAGGAATGCGATGAAGGGAACCGCGATGGCGATCAGGGAACTCATGTTGGTGCTCCAGCGGGCGACGCGGGCCCGCAACGGCTGACGGATTGAGACAGTTTGCTGGTGGGCGCGTGATGTCGTTGCACTGCCGATGTTCTCCAGCGAGGACACGGACGGTATTCAAACAAGAGCATCAAACACTCAACATACGCACGAGTATGGTTTTGTGGGACGGGTCCTGTCAACCGGGCAGCAGCCAGGCTGCGTACTGTTCCCGGCGGGGGCGTATGGTTAGAATTGTCGCCCTATGACCGACTCCGCACAGATCAAGCAAGACACGCCCCGCCACGAGCGCAGCGGTCGGCTCAGTGCCGATGACTGGGCCCAGGCGGCACTCGACCTGATCGCAGAACAAGGCGTCGCTGCCGTGGCGGTGGAGCCACTCGCGCGCCGACTCGGCGTGACCAAGGGCAGCTTCTACTGGCACTTTCCATCGCGCGATGCGCTGCTGGTCGCCGCGCTCGAGCGCTGGGAGAAAGTCGAGCAGGAGATGGTGTTCGGGAAGCTCGAGGCCATCCCCGACGCCAGTCAGCGCCTGCGCTCGCTGTTCGACATGGTCGCCCACGAGTTCAAGTCGCACATCATCTATTCCGAGCTGCTCAAGGCGCTCGACCACCCGGCCGTCCAGCCGGTGATCGGTCGCGTCTCCGAGCGGCGCATGGACTACCTCACCGCTTCCTTCCGCCAGGCCGGCCTCAACCGCAACGACGCCCAGCACCGCGCGCGCCTTGCCTATGCCGCCTACGTCGGATTCCTGCAGCTCAACCTCCAGCTGCACCAGACGCGCCTGCAACACGATGAGTTCGAGGCCTACGTCGAACACGTCATGGCGACGCTGATTCCTGTTTCCTGATTGCACCTCCTGGTCGCACCTTTCCGTTTCGCTTGGAGCACATTGCCGTGAATGCACTTTCGCAAGACGTTTCCGCTTCTGCCGCCGGCAGTCGCCTGCCCGCCCTGAACGACTGGGTTGCCCAGGTCGCTGCACTGACCCGGCCCGATTCGATCCGGTGGTGCGACGGCAGCGATGCCGAGAGCGAAGCGTTGGTTGCGAAGATGCAGGCAGACGGCACGCTGCTGCCCCTGAACGCCGATACCCATCCCAACAGCTGGCTGCACCGCTCGCACCCCGATGACGTCGCGCGCGTGGAGCACCTGACCTTCGTGTGCACGTCCGAGCAGGACGACGCGGGTCCGAACAACCACTGGATGGCGCCGGCCGATGGCCACGCGCAGATGGACGCACTGTTCGACGGTTGCATGCAGGGCCGCACGATGTACGTCGTGCCGTACTGCATGGGCCCGATCGACTCGCCGCTGGCGCGTTGCGGCGTGGAAATCACCGACAGCCCGTACGTGGTGGCCAACATGGGCATCATGACCCGCATGGGCGCGCAGGCGTTGGCGCGCATCGAACGTGAAGGCACGTTCGTGAAGGGCTTGCACTCGATCGGCGAACTCGATCCGAACCGCCGCTACATCATGCATTTCCCCGAAGAACTGACGATCAAGTCGTTCGGTTCGGGCTACGGCGGCAATGCGCTGCTGGGCAAGAAATGCCATGCGCTGCGCATTGCATCGCACCAGGCCAAGAGCGAAGGCTGGCTGGCCGAACACATGCTGATCCTCGGCATCGAGAATCCGCAGGGCGAGACGCACTACGTCGCCGCGGCGTTCCCGTCGGCGTGCGGCAAGACCAACCTGGCGATGCTGATTCCGCCGGAAGGCTATCGCAGCGCCGGCTGGAAGGTCTGGACGATTGGCGACGACATCTGCTGGATGCGCCCGGGCGCCGACGGCCGCCTGTACGCGATCAACCCGGAGGCCGGCTTCTTCGGCGTGGCTCCCGGCACGTCGGCCAAGTCCAACCCGAATGCACTGAAGTCGATCCAGCGCAACACCATCTTCACCAACGTCGGCGTCACGGCCGACAACCAGCCGTGGTGGGAAGGCCTGGACAACGGCCAGGTGCCGGTGACCGACTGGCGTGGCGAGGCGTACGACGCCGCCAAGCGTCCGGCCGCACACCCGAACTCGCGCTTCACCGTGTCGGCCAAGCAGTGTCCCAGTTATTCCGAGAAGGCCGAAGATGCACAGGGCGTGCCGATCAGCGCGATCGTGTTCGGCGGTCGCCGCGCTTCGCTGGTGCCGCTGGTGTTTGAAGCGCGCGACTGGACCCACGGCGTGCTGGTAGGCGCGGCGATGGGCTCGGAGACGACCGCAGCCGCCACCGGCGCTGTCGGCGTGATGCGCCGCGATCCGATGGCGATGAAGCCGTTCTGCGGCTACAACTTCGCCGACTACTTCAGCCACTGGCTGTCGTTCGACAACGGCGCCGCGCAGCTGCCCAAGGTCTTCCACGTCAACTGGTTCCGCAAGAGCGACGAAGGCAAGTTCCTGTGGCCGGGTTTCGGCGACAACCTGCGCGTGCTCGAGTGGATGATCGGTCGCGTGAAGGGCGAGGCCGGTGCGGTCGAGACCCCGATCGGCCACCTGCCGGCGGTCACCGACCTCAACCTCGACGGCGTCGAGCTCAGCGACGAAGGCAAGGACAAGCTGTTCGGCTTCGACCAGGGCGCCTGGCAGGCAGAGTTCGCCAGCATCGGTGAGTACCTGGACGAATACGGCCCGCGCATGCCGCAGGCGCTCAAGGACGAACAACAGCGCATCGCGCGGTTGCTCGCGGGCTGACAGAACCAATGCCATCGAACCCCGCCGCGCTCGCGGCCAGTCGTGAATTCGAGATCGACGGCCGCCCGCTGCGGGTGTTCGATGGCCAGCTTGGCAACGTCGGCGACTACGTGCAGGGACTGGCGCGCGCCGCGTTCACGCGCACCGAGATCGCCCGCCCCGAAACCGCCGAGTACAAGCACTGGGCGACCGAGATCAAGCTCGAAGCGTTGGTCCATCAGCCCATCTTCGAACTGACCCGGCGCGCGGTGCTGGCGTTCACCTCGACCGGTTTCGGCTACCGGCCGTACCGCGCGTACACCAATGTCGCCAGTTACGGCGACATGCTGTTCACCCACACCGATTGCCTGCCTGACCAGCACGACCTGACCGCGCTGTGGTACCTGTGCGAGCGCTGGGACCTGGAGTGGGGCGGCGAAACGATGTTCTACGACAGCCAGGACGAAGTGGCCGTCGCGCTGACGCCGAAGCCGGGACGGCTGGTGGTGTTCGATGGTGCGATCAAGCACGTGGGTCGCCCCCCGAGCCGGATCTGCTACACCCCGCGCTACACGTTTGCGATCAAGTTCGAGCGCGTCGCGATCGGATCTGGCCCATGAGCGAACAGGATGTGCAGAAGCTCTGGCGACAGGGCGAGGAATACGCGCGCCAGGGCCAGGCCAACGCGGCGTTGTCGGCTTACGAGGCGCTGATCGCGATCAAGCCCGATCACGTGCTCGGACTGTTGCGCGCCTCGCGCATCGCCCAATCGCTGGGTCGTTACCGGGTTGGTCACGGTTACGTGATGCGAGCACTGGCTGAGCGTCCGAGCGGCGAGGAAGCCGTACTGACGCTGGCGCGCGCGTTGCGCATGTACAACGAGCCCGGGGCGTTGCTCGAATGCGTGCAGCATTCGCGTTGGCGCGAGCGCCGTTCGGCCGAATGGCTGACCGAGCTGGCGATGCTGGTCAGCACCATCGGCGACAACCATCTGGCCATGCAACTGCTCGACCTGGCGATCGTGCGCGACCCGCGCCACCCGCCAACGCGCTACTTCCGCGGTGTGGTGCAGATGTTCTTCGGCGACATGGACGCGGCAGAGCGCGAGCTTGAGTTGTGCATCGCACGCGCGCCCGGATTCGCCCAGGCGCACTGGGTCCTGTCGCGGCTGCGCAAGCAGACCGAAAACAACCACCACGTCGATCGCATGGCCCAGCAGTTCCGCGCGATTCCGCGTGGCGGCGACTCCGAGGTGTACCTCTCGTTCGCGATGCACAACGAGCTGCACGACCTGGGCCGCCATGACGAGTCCTGGCGTGCGCTCGACAACGGTTGCCGGCTCAAGCGACGGCTGGCCCCGCACAACCGCGGCGATGCCCAGCGCATGTACGACGGCCTGCAGTCGCTGTGCGATGCCGGGTTCGTGCAGGCGCATGCCCCGGTGGAACCGGAGCAGGCGCCGTTCGTGCCGGTATTCATCGTCGGCATGCACCGGTCCGGCAGCACCTTGCTGGAACAACTGCTCGGTGGCCACCCGCAGGTGGCCGACGGCGGCGAAACCTATTCGTTCACCACCCAGATGCGGTACGCCGCCGACTACCGCAACAACGGCGTGCTGGACGCCGAACTGGTGCGCCGCGCCGCCGAAGTCGATTACGAACTGGTCGGCAGCCGCTTCCTGGCGCACAGCCAGTGGCGCGCCAAGGGCAAGCCCTACCTGACCGAAAAGCTGCCGTCGAACTTCCTCAACCTGGGCTTCATCGCCAGGGCGCTGCCGCAGGCGCGGATCCTGCACATGGTGCGCGACCCGCTCGACACCTGCTTCTCGAACCTGCGCACGATGTTCTCCGACGTCAACACGTTCTCGTACGACCAGGCCGAACTGGCGGAGTGGTTCGGGCAGTACCGCCGCCTCATGGCGCACTGGCATTCGGTGATGCCCGGCCGCGTGCTCGATGTGCACTACGACGCACTGGTCGCCGATCCCGAGGCGGTGATGCGCGGCGTCCTGGACTTCTGCGACCTGCCGTGGGATGCCGCGGCCACCTCGCTCGATGGGCGCGGGGCGGTGGCAACGGCGAGCAGTCCGCAGATGCGCGGCGGCATCATCAAGAACCGCAGCGCCGCCTGGGCGCCGTACGAAGCGCAACTGCAGCCGCTCATCAACGGGCTTTCCGGGCTGGCGTGACCCCCGGGCAGGGCCGGGGTGGCCAACGGCGGCCGCAACCGCGGCGTCGCGGTGGAGTCAGGACGGGAAGGCGTCGTTCGAGCCAACCTTCGCCACCGCCTTAAACCCTGTGCCGCCTGCCAGCATCCGACTGGATATGCTGACCGCCGTGACCGACACGACCAACGAAACCAGCGAGACGACACCACCGGCCTCCGATGAGCGGGAGCTGGTCGCCGCGGCCTCGCGTGGCGAGGTCGCGGCGTTCGAGACCCTGTACCGGCGTCACGTCGGACGAGTGCTGGGCGTGATCGGGCGCCTTGTCGGCGGACACGGTGCGCGGGCCGAGGACCTGGCGCAGGAAGCGTTCGTACGTGCCTGGCAGGCGCTGCCGGCGTTCCGTTTCGAGTCGGCGTTTTCGACCTGGCTGCACCGCCTGGCCGTGACGACCGCGCTGATGGAATTGCGCAGCCGCCGCAGCCGTCCGCAGTTCGACGACGACGAGGCGTTTGAACTGCTCGGCTCGCCCGATTCGGCCGGTCACGCCACGGCGTTGTCGATGGACCTCGAGCGCGCGGTCGCCACCTTGCCGCCCCGCGCCCGCGCGGTGCTGGTGCTGTACGACGTGGAAGGCTGGAAGCACGAGGAAATTGCTGCCGAGCTGGGCATGGCGGTCGGCAGCTCGAAAGCCCAGTTGCATCGCGCGCGCGGTCTGCTGCGCGCACGACTTGGAGAAACCGCATGAACCACGACACTCCGTTTCCCGAAGCCCTGCGCTGGCGCCTGCGCGAGATGCGGCGCGATGCCGCACCAGCGACCGATCTCTGGCCCGGCATTGCGGCACGCCTGCAGCCGCCTGGTCGTGTTGCCGCGATACGCCGGCAGTCGCCCCTGGCCATTGCCGCCAGCCTGCTGCTGGCGGTCGGGCTGGTTGCCGGCCTCAACCAGGAGCGGCTGTCGCCCACCGCGGCCAGCCAGGCAAGCCTGGTGCAGCGCGAGGCCGACGGCATGGCGCGTCACTACCAGGCGGCGCTGCGCGAGATTCCGCCGGCCCAGGTGCCGTCGAGCCTGCGTCCTGCGTTTGACGACCTCGACCGCAGCGTCGTGCAGATCCGCGCGGCGTTGGTCCACGAACCCGATTCCCTGCGACTGCTCGAGCAGTTGCGCCGTACTTACGACCGACGCCTCGCGCTGGCACAGCGCGTCGCCTACAGCTGACCGGAGAACCGCCATGTCCAACCATCGCCCCAGCGGCCACGCCGCCTTGTTCGCCGCCACCTTGCTTGCCGCGGCGGGCAGTCTCCACGCGGCAACGCCGATCGACCAGACGCGACCGTTGGATCCGCGCGGTCGGATCGAGATCGAGAACCTCAAGGGCAGCATCGAAGTGCGCGCCTGGGATCGTCCCGAGGTGCGCGTCCAGGGCAGCCTCGGCGCGGGCGTCGAGAAGCTCGAGATCGAGGGCGACGGGAAGCGCCTGATGGTCAAGGTGCGCTACCCGGGTCGCAGCGGCTTCGGCCTGTTCTCCAGTAACGACCGCACCGAGCCGACCCACCTGGTGCTGAACGTGCCGCTGCGCGCGGACCTGGACATCGATTCGGTGTCGGCACGGGTGCTCGTCGACGGCGTCGCGCCGGGCGAGCTGTCGATCGACAGCGTCAGCGGCGACGTCACCGTGGCCGCGGCCCCGGGCGAGGCGAATGTCGACAGCGTCAGCGGTGACCTGCGGCTGACGATCAACGGCGACAACGTCGCCGTGGAGAGCGTCAGCGGCGACATCGAACTGCGCGGCCGCCTTGGCGGGGAGATTTCGACCGAGAGCGTTTCCGGCAGGATCGACATCGCCGTTCAGCCCGGCAGCAGCCTGCGCAAGCTGACGGGCTCGTCGGTCTCGGGCGACATGCGCATCGCCACCGCGCTGGCCGGCAGTGGCCGCATCGCGCTGGACACGGTCAGCGGTGACATCCGCCTGCGGCTGCCCCGAAACCTGTCGGCCACCGTCACCGGTGAAAGCTTCAGCGGTGACCTCAGCGCGCCGGGCGCGAACATCGTGCGCCCGAAACATGGCCCCGGCAGCAGCCTGGAGCACCGCTATGGCGGCGGCTCGGCCGAGGTGCGGATCGAGACGTTCTCGGGAGACGCGAGTCTGCAGCTGGAGTGAGCGGACTCAGTCGCCTTTCATGCCGAACCAGCAGTTGAACGCGATCGTGATGCGCTCGTCGTTGCCGTAGAAGGGCAGTACCTCGTGCTGGAGCCAGGACGGGAACAGCACGAGCTGGCCCGGCTGCAGGCGCATGTTCCAGGTGCCGTGATGGTAGGGCGCGACCAGGCGCGTGTTGCCCGGGTCGAGGAAGTAGTTGCTGTAGTGGTGCGGGTTGTGGAAACGCAGCACGCCCGACTCGGGGCGATCTTCCGGCGTCTGCCCCGGGTCGACGCAATACACGCCCGACCACGACGCCATCGGGTGCGTGTGCAGGATCGTGAAGCCGCCGTGCCGGGTCACGTGGAACCACGTGTGCGAGTAGATCTGCAGGCGCTGCATTTCCTCGGCGCTGTAGCCGTTGAGCTCGGCGATCGTGCGTCCCAGCGTGGCCCAGCAGAATTGGCGCAGCTGCTGGATGCAGGCCTCGGGCCACGCAAACAGGTTGAAATCGCTCTCGAACACGCCCGCTTGCTGCTTCAGCGAGGGGTTCGGGTTCGCGTAGCGCGGGCCTTCGGCCTCGCGCGCCAGCAGCAATGATTTGACCGCGGCGTTGATCGGTTCGCAGTTGGGCAGGTGGTCCTGCGCGAACGGAACCGCGAAAGCGGGGTGGAGCTGGAACGCCATTGCACATCTCCGCTGGATCGTCCGGCGCACCTTTGCAGCCGGACCGGCAGTGTAAACCGCGCAAAAAACTACGGCCCCTTGCGGGGCCGTAGCGGGTGTTGCCTACATCGGGTCGATCAGAACTTCTGCGAGTAGCGGAAGTAGAAGAAGCGGCCCGGGACTTCGTACGCAGGATCGAACGAGTTCGCGAACGCGGTTGCGGCGATCGGCGGGTTCTTCTCGAAGATGTTGTTCACACCCACGGTGACCTTGGCGTTCCACGGCGCATTCCAGTAGACGCTCGCGTCGTGGTACGTGGTCGCGCCGATGTGACGCTCAGCCGCGTTGCGCTGGCGGAACGAGTCACCACCGGCCGTGCCGTCCCACACACCGTTGCCGTTCGTATCGACCGGAACGGCGACGATGCGGTCGGTGTCGGTGCAGAGGAAGCCGTAGCCGTAGTCTTCGTACGCCTGGCAGTTTTCGGTCTGCGACGAGAAGTAACGGACGTTCCACGTTGCGCCCCAGTCGCCCTTCTCCCAACGGGCGGCCAGGTTGGAGCGGACGCGCCACTGGTTGATGTTGTTCGGGCCGTCGTACTCGCCGACCTGGTTGCCGCCTTCGTTGAAGTTGAGCGGCTGGCCGATCTCCGGCGTGATCAGCTCGTCTTCACCGAAGATGCCGTCACCGTCGAGGTCGTCTTCGAAGCTGGCCAGGTACGTGGTGTCCCAGGTGAAGCTGAACTTGCCCCACGCGGTTTCCGGCAGACGGTAACCGACCGTCAGGTCGTAGCCCTCGACCTCGGTACCACCGATGTTGGTGGTGGTGTTGAGCAGGGTCTGGATGTTGCCGTCGGCGCGACGGGTGTACAGGGCGCAGGTCGGGCCGGTGCCGCCGGAATCAAGACACTGCTGGATGATGTTGGCGCCGCCGATCGTGGTGATCGCGTCTTCGATCTTGATGTTCCACCAGTCAAGAGCGAAGTCGAGGCCTTCGGCCCAGCTCGGGCTGTAGACCAGGCCCAGCGTGGTGGACTCGGACTTCTCCGGCTGCAGGTTCGGGTTGCCGCCGACGGTGATGCGGATCTGCGGGTTGTCCTGCGCGTAACCACCCGGTGCCACGCCTTCGGCGATGCAGCGTGCCTGGGCCGGGAGGGTCTGGTTGTTGAAGTTGACGATGTTGCAGGGGTCGCTCAGGGTCGGGAACGAGTCGGCCTGGCCGGCGAACAGCTCACCGATGGACGGCGCGCGGAAGCCTTCGCTCCAGTTGCCGCGGATCATCAGGTCTTCGATCGGCTTCCAGCGGAAACCGAACTTGCTGTTCAGCGTGTCGCCGAAGTTGCTGTAGTCGGAGTAGCGGGTCGCCACCGAGAAGTCGAGCAGCTTGGCGAACGGAACGTCGGCCAGCACCGGGATCGCGAGTTCGAGGTAGGCCTCGTCGAGGCTGTACGCACCCTCGGTCGCCGTACGGGCGTTGCCGGTGGTGTTGCCGGCGTTGATCAGCGCGTCCGGGGAGTCGAAGCCGGACTCGTTGCGGTGTTCGAGACCGAACGAGAAGCCCAGCGGGCCGCCCGGCAGGTCGAACAGGTCGCCGCCGATGTTCGCGTAGTACGTCTTCTGGGTGTAGTTGTACTCGTCGTGCGCCGTGAAGGTCACGTAGTCGAGCATGTCCTGGGTGATGCTGCCCGCGCCGCCCAGCAGGTTCAACGGCACGCAGCCGGTGATGATGGCGGTCGGCGTGCCGCAGCGGGCCACGCCCCCGGCGTCACGGAACGACGGGCCAAGCGCAGCGGCCAGGGCCGGGATGTTGAACAGGCCTTCGGTGGTGTTGTTGGCCTGGTTCTCGCCGTAGAAGTAGCCGGCTTCCCAGTCGTAGTACTTCTCACCGAAGGTCAGCGTGCCTTCCAGGCCGGCGTTCATCGCAAACGTGCGGACGTCCTGGTTGAACGAACGGCCGCCGGTCTCGACGATACGGCGGTTGACGCGCGAGACGTCCTGGCCGAACGGGTTGTAGATGCTGTTGCGGCTGATGAACACCGCCTGGCCCTGCACGCCCGTGCCCGGCGCGGTGCCCAGGGTGACCGGCATCGCGGCGAGAAGCTGCTCGGAGATGCGCTGGTTGTAGGTGATGGTGGTCTTGAAGCGCAGGCTGTCGGTGATGTCGAACGACGCGCTGCCGAACACCGAGCGACGCTCCTGCGGGGTCAGCAGGTAGTTCTCGGGGGCGAAGTTGTAATTGTCGGCGCCGGGAACGTACGGACGCGGAGCCGTGCCGGCGCCGTCGTAGGTCCAGGTGCCAGCGCCGCCGTCGAAGTTGGTCTGCCCACCGGTACAGCTGCGGGTGGCCGGGTTGTAACCGCCCGGGCACAGTGCGAAACGGCCGTTCGGGCTCGTGCCGCTACCGGCCAGGTTGGCACCGGTGCCGATGATCGGCTCCTTCGAGATGTAGCGGTCGCCCGCCATCACCTGCTCTTCTTTCACGTAGCCAAAGCCCAGCATCGCCGAGAAGCGATCCGAGCTGGAGCCGATCATGAAGTCGTAGCCCTGGCGGAAGCCGTCGCCCTTGTCGAAGGTGCCCAGGTAGGCATTGGCTTCGGCGCCTTCGAAGTTCTGGCGCAGGATGACGTTGACGACGCCGGCAATTGCGTCCGAACCGTAGATCGTCGAGGCGCCGTCCTTCAGGACTTCGATGCGCTCGACCGCGGCGGTCGGGATGGTGTTGAGGTCGACCGCGCCACCGAGACCGGTGCCGCCGACCCAACGCTTGCCGTTGACCAGCACCAGGGTGCGGTTCGAGCCAAGGTTGCGCAGGCTGACGCGGGTTTCGCCGTTGCCGCCGTTGTTGAAGGTGCTGTTGAGGGTCGAGCCGTTGGCGGTGAGGTTCTGGATCACGTCGCCGACGGAGGTCAGACCCTGCGCGGTGATGTCTTCGCGGCTCAGCGAGAACACCGGCTGCGAGGTTTCGATATCGGCGCGCTTGATGCGCGAGCCGGTGACCTCGATACGACCGAGGGTGGTGGGGTCCTGAGCGGCAGGGGTTTCCTGCGCAAAGGCCACACCGGTGCCGGCAACGGCGGTGGTGCCCACTGCGAGCGCGAAGGTGATCGCGTCGCGAAGCTGGGTGGTCTTAAAGGTCATCTCTCTCTCCAAGTCAGTCTTGGGTAATTCCCATGGGAACCTCCCCGGTGGAGTCAAGCGAGACGCCAAAACCGGCAAGGCCGGGCCGATAGTAGCCCCCTCTGGACAAAAATTAAAGTGTTGTTAATGCATACGCGTTTCCCGCCAACTATCGCGGAAAATGCGTTACAAATCAGTAGGTTAGATAGGGGTTGGCCTGAACAGGCAGCCGAGGTCCGCGCGCCTGGCGTCAGAGGCCGTGCTGGCAGCGGACGTGAGGGACGGTGCCCTCGGCGTGGTCTTCGGCGCTGGGAGGGAAGCGGTTCTTGCCGCGGGTGATGACGTCCGGCGCCGACCGGGAGCTGGTCGCTCCACGGCCTACAGCAGGTCAGCTCAGCGCCTTGGGCGCCCTGCTGGCTGGCTTCGTCGGGGTTGTCGGCCACGCGTCCGACGAGGTTGGCGTCGAAGGCGCCGACCGTTCCGTGGGTTGACTTGGTGCGGGCCTGAGGGGGCCGCGGTACGCGCGTCTGGCGTCAGAGGTCTTGCTGGTAACGGACGTACGGGACGGTGCCCTCGTCCTTGTCTTCGCTGCTGGGCGAGAAGGGGTTCTTGCCGCGGGTCACGACGTTCTCGTTTCCGGCGAAATCTCGCGGGAAATTCGTTTCAGATCAGTTTGTTGAGCTGATGTCGGCCTGAGCAGGGGGCCGAGGACTGCGCGTCTGGCGTCAGAGGTCTTGCTGGTAACGGACGTACGGGACGGTGCCCTCGTCCTTGTCTTCGCTGCTGGCCGAGAAGGGGTTTTTGCCGCGGGTCACGACGTTCTCGGCGCCGACCGAGAGCTGGCCGCTCCACGGCGTGCGCCAGGTCAGCCCAACGCCGATGGCACCCCACTGACTGGCTTCGTCGGGGGTATCGACCACGCGCCCGACGATGTTGGCGCCGAAGGCGCCGACCGTGGCGCCGACGGTGAGACTCTTGCTGTTCCAGCGATCGGCAAGTGCCGGTGCTTCGCCGACCGGGACCAGCCGGGCACGCGCCCAGGTACCGCCAATGGAGACGGTGGCTTCGCGGCCGATGTTGCGCTGGCCATAGACGGTCAGCGTGTTCTGGTCGATCGTGCCGGGCTTGTTGTTGGGGCTGAGCCAGGCCGGCAGGGTGTCGCGACCGCTGCCCAGCGTGATGCCGATGCGCCCATTGGGGCGCGAGAGGCTTGCGCCGGCCAGTGTCTGGCGATTGCTGTTGTCGGCATCGACGGCCGCCAGCAGGCAGTGGCTGGCAAGGTCGCCTACGGCCGACAGCAGGCCGTTCTTGCGATCGCACACCAGTCCCAGCGTATCGCCGCCACGCAGACCGAACGCGGCGTCCAGCGTGGTGCTGCCGGCGCGCCAGCGAGCGCCAGCGCTCGCCGTGCCGGTGGGTTCGAGCAGGAGGATGGCCTCCACCTTGCCGCTGGCGTGGTTCCAGACCGGCAATGCGGTTTCCGTGCGCGACCCCGGGCCGCCGATGGCCTGCGCATGCACTCCCGTCGCCGCGCCTAGGGCGAGGAACAGGGCAAGTGGCAGTCGCAGGAGGGGCTTGCGCATGGGTTGGTTACGACCGGATCGGACCGGTGGAGTTCCCCTGACGTTAGGCCATGACTATAGGGTGTTTATGTTTATTTAACAATCGCAGGGAGGCGCGAAAACCGGCCAGTGAGGCTGCCGCCCATCGCTACTGAAGGCGGTCGGGCGCCGTCAGGCTCACGTTGGCGTGTTGCGGGGCGAACAGTGCCTGCACCTGGCTGCGGTCGAAGTGGTAGCTCTGGCCGCAGAACTCGCAGCGCACGTGGGCCGTCCCGGACTCGGCCGCCGCCAGGGCTTCTTCCTCGCCCAGCGACGCCATCATCGACTCGACGCGCTCCCGCGAGCACGAGCAGGCAAAGCGCAGCGGCTTGCCGCCGAGCAGCTGTACGCCGTCTTCGTGGAACAGGCGGGTCAGCAGGACATCGCCTGGCAGATCCAGCAGCTCGGCCGGTTTCAGGGTCTCGAACAGGGCATTCGCGCGCGTCCAGCCGTCTTCGTCGCCTTCGTCGCCCGGCAGCTTCTGCAGCATCAGGCCGGCGGCGCGTTCACCGTCGGCGGCCAGCAGCAGCCGGGTTGGCAGCTGTTCGGACTGACGGAAGTAGTCCTCGAAGGCACCCGACAGGGAGTCGGCGTCCAGCGCGACCATGCCCTGGTAGCGCACCGGCTCGCGCCCCCCGGCGGTGGGATTTTCGATGGTGATCGCCAGGATGGCGCCTTCGCCCAGTTCGCGCAGATCGCGCGACACCGTGCCGGTGCCTTCCTCGGCGAGCTGCGCGATGCCGCGCAGGGTGCCAGCGGCCGTGCATTCGACGAACAGCGTGCGCAGGGCGCCCTCGCTGCGCAGTTGCACCGACAGGCGGCCATCGACCTTGGCATGGCCGGTGAACAACGCCGCTGCGGCCGCGGCCTCGCCCAGCAGTTCGACCACGGTCGCCGGGTACTGGGAGCGTTCCAGGACCTGGCGCCAGGTGTCCTCGAGGTGGACGCGGACACCGCGTACGCCGGCATGCTCGATGAGGAAGCGGGTCAGCTGGTCGCGGTCGTTCGGTTCGGTCATGGCAGGCTCGTGCGGGTGGACGCTCGCAATCCGGGATAATGCGCGCGTCCTCGTGGAAGGACAGTGCCGCAAACATGGGGATCGGGAGTCGCCGGTGCAAGACGTGGAAATGACAACAACCGCCCGCGCGGATGCGCCCGGGCCGCGGAAGCGACGAACCTGGCGCAGCTGGCTGTGGCGCCTGCCGTTGCTGTTCGTGGTGGTGACCGTGTCGCAGGTGCTGGTGATGCGCTTCATCGACCCGCCATTCACCACCTTCATGGCGGTCCGCCAGTTCGAGGCCTGGGGATCGGGCAACTGGGACTTCCGCATTGCCTACGACTGGCGCGACCTCGAGGCGATCTCTCCCAGCCTGCCGGTTGCACTGGTGGCCGCCGAAGACCAGAACTTCGCGCAGCACCATGGCTTCGACCTGCGTGCGATCGAGAAGGCCCGCGTCAACAACGCGCGTGGCCGCAAGGTTCGCGGCGCCAGCACGATCAGCCAGCAGACCGCCAAGAACCTGTTCCTGTGGAGCGGCCGCAGCTGGATCCGCAAGGGCATCGAGACCTGGTACACGCTGCTGATCGAACTGCTGTGGCCGAAGCAGCGGATCCTGGAGGTGTATGCCAACGTCGCAGAATTCGGCGATGGCGTGTATGGCGCGCAGGCCGCCGCGCGCACCTTCTTCCGCAAGGACGCCGGTCGCCTGGCCCCGTCCGAATCCGCGCGCATGGCTGCGGTCCTGCCCAATCCGAAACGTTACAGCGTGGCGCGCCCGGGGCCGTACGTGCTGCGCCGCGCGCGCTGGATCCAGCGCCAGTCCTCACAGATCGGCGGTGCCGGCTACCTGAAAACACTCGACTGACGCTGCTGCCCCGATTGGGTGTGGTGGCCCGGGCGGGGCGTGACGTTGGGGCGGGGCTGTCGTTGGGATGGCCAGGTGCAACCGCTACCATGCCCGCCATGAACCAGGATTGCTTCCAGCGCCCGCCATCCGTCGGTACGTACGACCTGCTGACGGTGGTGATCGCGGCGTACAACGAGGCCGAGAGCCTGCCGCTGATCCAGCCTCGCCTGACCCGCGTGCTCGACGGTCTGTCGGCGCAGGCCGGCATCGACGGGCGCGTGCTGTACATCGACGATGGCAGCAGCGACGCCACGTGGACGGTGCTGCAGGCGCTCGCGGCGTCGGATGCACGCGTTTCCCTGTTGCGCCTGTCGCGCAACTTCGGCAAGGAGGCGGCGCTGACGGCCGGCCTGGATCGGGTTGAACGCGGTGCGGCGCTGATCCTGGATGCCGACGGCCAGGATCCCCCGGAACTCATCCCCGAGTTCGTGGCCAGGTGGCGCGAAGGCTACGACGACGTGCACGGCACACGCGTCGAGCGCGACGGCGAGGGCTGGCTCAAGCGCGGCACGGCGCACGTGTTCTACCGGATGATCGGGCGTCTTTCGAAGACGCCGATCCCCGCCGACACCGGCGACTTCCGCCTGCTGTCGCCGCGCGCGCTGGCGGCGTTACGGCAGCTGCGCGAACGCCATCGCTTCATGAAGGGGTTGTTCGGCTGGGTGGGGTACAACCGCATCGCCGTTCCGTACCACCGCGAGTCGCGCGTGGCCGGCAGCACCAAGTTCAACTTCTGGAAGCTGTGGAACTTTGCAATCGAGGGCATCACCAGCTTCTCCACCGCCCCGCTGCGACTGGCGACCTACCTGGGTCTGATGACCGCGGCGGTCGCGTTCGGCTACGCGCTGTGGATCGTCATGAAGGCCCTGCTGTGGGGCGACCGGGTTGCCGGCTGGCCGACGATGATGGCGGTGATCCTGTTCCTGGGCGGCGTGCAGCTGATCGCGCTGGGGCTGATTGGCGAGTACCTCGGACGGCTGTACTCGGAGGCCAAGCAACGCCCCCTCTACCTGGTCGACAGCTGGCTGCCCGCTGGCGGAGTATCCTCGGACCAGGCCCAAGCCGGCGAAGGAGACAGTCATGCGTACCGTACGCCACCTGCTCGAAGGGAAAGCCCCTGACATCTTCGCGATCGGACCGGACGCGCCGGTCATCGACGCGATCCGGCTGATGGCGGAGAAACGCATTGGCGCGCTGTTGGTGATGGAGGGCGCCCGCCTGGCCGGCATCGTTTCCGAGCGCGACTACGCGCGCAAGGTGGTGCTGCAGGGCCGCTCGTCGGCCAACACCCCGGTGCGCGACATCATGACCGTCGACGTCGTCAGCGTCAGTCCGCACGATACCGCCGACCATTGCATGCAGCTGGTCACCGAGCGCCGCTTCCGCCACCTACCGGTGGTCAGTGACGGGCAGGTGGTCGGCGTGGTGTCGATCGGCGACCTGGTCAAGGCGGTCATCGAAGACCAGCAGGTCGAACTGGCGCAGTTGCAGCGCTATATCAGCAGCTGAGCATCGCCAGCTGAGGTGAGCGGCGTCCGGCGCTTCCTGGACGGTAGCGCGCCGACACCAGTGACAGGATCGGCCCGCTCGCGGGAACCCTCCGTCGCGGCCATCACCGGGCGTAGCGGCCGCCGCAGCCGGAATCCTCGCCAGGTCCCAGTTCGATGGTTGCCAGCAGCGCCGCCGGCGGCGCGATGTTGGCCAACGCCAGCGCCAGCGCACCGCGCAAGCCGACGCGTTTGATGTCGGGGCGGAACCTGGGCTGCTTGAAAGTGCCGTCGACCAGCAACGGTGACCGGAACGCGAACAGGCTGCGATCCTTCGGTCGAGGGCGCAGGCGCAGGTCCAGGGTTTCCTCGCGCAGGTTGATCGTGCCGTCGCCGACGATGATGGTGTCGGTGGTGTCGAAGGCCAGCGCTCGGGCGTCCATCACCCCGTCGGTCACCGAGAAATCACCGAACGCGCAACGGATGGGAACCTTGCGATCGCGCGTCACAAGGAATTTCAGCGCCTCGGCAATGTCCAGGCCGGCCAGCTCCATCAGCAGGTTGCTGATCTGGCCGCGGCCCATGCCGATGGCGACGTCTCCGTTTGCGCTGGCCAGCATCGCGGCGATCGAGTTGCCGGTGCCGGTCAATGTGATGTCCCCTCCGACCTTGCCGATCGCGTCGCGCGCCAGCTTTATTTCGGGCAGGAGCTTGGGCAGGTCCAGCCCCCGCGCACCGATCTTCGCGGTCGTGCGGATCGGCGACCGGCGGGCGTCCATGGTGATGGTCGAACGGATGTCGCCGTTGGCAACACCGAAGTTGAGCGGATCGAGCTTCAGCAGGCCCGCGTCGAGGGTGAGGTTTGCGGTCATGTCGTCGAGCGGCAACGTCGGCGAGTCGATGCGGTGTGCGCGCAGCCGCACCTGGGCGTCCATCGCGCGCAATCGATCGAGCTTGTAGGGCGTGTCGGGCAACACCCGCGTGCGTGCCTGCTCGCGCGCGGCCAGCGCGGTGAGTTCGGGATTACTGGTTTCGCGGCGGCCGGCCCGGGGCGCGGCGCCGACGAAACCGGCCAGGTCGTCGAAATCCAGTCGCCGGGAAACCAGGTCGGCACGCAGGAACGGGCGCGCCCCGCCCGTGGTGACGGCTGCAGTGCCGCTTATGTCGCTGTCGCCGATCTTTCCGGTGAACCGGTCGTAGTGCCAGGTGGTGCGTCCGTCGCGGATGTCGCGGGTGAGCTGGCCGTCCAGTGCATAGGGCGGCGTTGGCGGGGTGACCACGCCGATCAGGGGATAGAGGTCCTCGAGGTTGGCGCCGCTCAGCACCAGCCGCAGGTCGAAGTCGCGCAGCCGCAAGGGGTCGATCAATGTGCCGCGCGCATGCGCTCGCGTCGCGCCGGCAACCGCCACGACATCGACGTGGTACGGGCTGTCCCGGTCGCGCAGTTGCAGCGGCGATTGCGCACGGCCGCGCACGGTGAACGCGTTTGCCTGCCAGCGGCCACCGCCTTCAGCCACGATCGGTGGTGAGGAGTCGCGCTGTCCCGGTTGTTGGCTGCGTATGCCGATCCTGAGGTCGGTCCGTTGCGCGGTGTCCCGGTATTCCAGCTGGCCGTCGTCGATCCAGACGTGGCGGAACTGCGGCTGCATGCCGCCGGGCTTTCCGAATTTCCAGTTGCCGGCGCGTTGCGGCCCCACTTCCAGGTTGAGCCGTGCGCGCTCGAGGCGGATCTCGGGGATGCGCACATTGCGGCGCAGCAGTGGCCACAGCTCGACGTCGAACTCCACGCGATCGGCGCTGGCCATCGTCGGTTGCTTCGACCAGGCCGCGTTGCCGAACCGCACGTGCCCGGCGCGGACGGTGGGCACCCAGCCGAGGTCCACGTCGAGGTCGCCGCCGATTTCGAACGTGCGGCCGGTACGCGCCTGCACCTGGCGTTCGATGGGGCGCTTGAACCAGTTCCAGTCCCATAGCAGCACCAGGACGGCCAGCGCCATGGCGGCAAGCGCGCACGCGGTTGCCAGTCGATGGCGCCGGACGACGGCGAGCGCGGCCGCAGATCGGGTCTGAGGCGCCGCAGGCGAGCGCGATCGGCTCACGACGGAGCCTGATCAGGCGGTTCAGCGCAGGGTGGCGCCGACAGCGTCGGCCATGGGGGAGTGCACACCGGTCGTCTCCAGCAGGTTTCGCCCCACGATCAGCAGGGGGCGGTCAAGCCGGGGTGAACCTGTTGTGCGACGTTCAGTGCCCGCTACGCGGGCATCAACACCTGCGCGGTCACCGAGACGAAATGGCAGACGCTGCCGGCGATCACGAACAGGTGCCAGATCGCGTGCGAGTACCGCAGCGACGGGCGATGGTAGAACACGGTACCCAAGGTGTAGCTCAGGCCACCGGCGAACAGCCAGCCGATGGTCCAGGTGTCCAGTGCGCCCAGCATCGGCTTGATCGCGACGATCACCAGCCAGCCCATCGCGATGTAGATCAGCGTCGACAGGCGTTTGAACCGACCGGTGTAGAACAGCTTGAACACCACGCCGGCGAACGCCAGCGTCCAGATCGCCGCGAACAGGCCCCAGCCCCACGGCCCGCGCAATCCGATCAAGGTGAAGGGGGTGTAGGTGCCGGCGATCAGCAGGTAGATCGCGCAGTGGTCGAACACCTTGAGCCGGCCCTTCGCGACCGGATGCTGGATCGCGTGGTACAGCGTGGACGCCAGGTACAGCACGAACAGGCATATCCCGAACACGACCGCGCCGATCAACTGCCAGCGATCGCCGCGCATCGCCGTCAGCGCGATCAGCACCGCGCCGCCGCACAGCGCCGCGGTTGCGCCCAAGCCGTGGGTGAGGGCGTTGACGAATTCCTCGCGTGCGTGCTCGATCGAGTCGGCCACGGGATGGCCCGACGCGCTGGAGGAGGCGGGAGGGGCGGCTCGATCGGGGGGGGAGTCGTTCATGTCCGCAGCATCATAGCGTTGCGTGGAGCAAAGGCTCGGCTGGGCGTGACGGCGGCCCGTGCCTATGATGCGCACAGCCCGACCGCGAACCGCGCATGATCATCTCCCACCAGCACCGCTACATTTTCGCCGCCATCCCCAAGACCGGTACGCACTCGGTGCGCCAGGCCCTGCGCGAGCACCTCAGCGAGGACGACATCGAGCAGGTCGGCCTGTTCGTGAACAAGCGGTTCCCGTTCGAGGAGCTGGCTGCGATCCGGCACGGTCACCTCAGTCTCCGACAGGTGCGGCCGCACCTGGGCGACGAGGCATTCGAGGCGTACTTCAAGTTTGCGTTCGTGCGCAATCCGTTCGATCGCTTCGTGTCGTACTGTGCCTTCATGACGCGTGCCAACGGCGCCTTCCTCGCCAATCCCAAGGCGGTGATGCGTCACATCCTGTTCGAGGCGCCGCCGCTGCAGCACATCCTGTTCCAGCCGCAGCACACGCTGGTCACCGATGTGGACGGCACGTTGCTGGCCGACATGGTCGGTCGGGTCGAGGAGATGCAGGCGTCGTACGACGCGATCTGCGCGCGCATCGGCATTCCATCTGCGCAACTGGGCCAGGTCAACAGCTCAAAACGCGGCAGCTACCGTGATTACTATGACCAGACCCTGATCGACGGGGTCGCGAGCTTCTACGGGCGCGACATCGAATTGTTCGGTTACGACTTCTGAACACCCGCATCGCCAGACCACCTTCGCCAGCCTGACCACGACTGCCATGAACACCCTTGCCATCCAGCCCAACCCGCGCAAGACCACGTCGGTGCGCCAGCTCGGCCAGGTCGACATCGCCCACCTGCGCGAAGCGGTGCTGGCGATCCCGGAGCCGCTGTGGGACGCGGAGAACGCCGACAAGCCGAACCGCTTCGAGGCGCTCGATCGTACCCGCCATATCGTGTTCCGCTTCGTGTCCAACTTCCAGGACTGGCGGCAGTCGTACGACCGGCCGCTCTGGGCGCAGTGGCGGGAGCTGCTGGAGCCCGTGCTCGCGCAGGCCGTGCGGCCTTACGGCTACACCAACGCCGCCTACCCGCGCGTCATGCTCGCGCGCATGGCGCCGGGCGGCGTGATCAAGCCGCACCGCGATGCCAACCCCGCGGCGAAGTGGCCGCACAAGATCCACGTCCCGCTGCTGACCAACGACAAGGTCACCTTCTTCGTCGATGGCGTCGGCCACCACTTTGTGGAGGGCCAGGCGGTCGAGGTCAGCAACATGGCCGTGCACGCAGTCGAGAACAACGGCGACATCGATCGCATCCACCTGATCTTCGAGTACTACGACCTGGACCAGCCGGCGCCGGACTGGGTTCGATAGGGCACTTGCGGAAACGACGGCCTGCGTCGGCGCGGGCCGGGGCCGGTGGGGCTACCTGCGGCC
Source organism: Montanilutibacter psychrotolerans (assembly GCF_003719825.1). GTDB lineage: Bacteria > Pseudomonadota > Gammaproteobacteria > Xanthomonadales > Xanthomonadaceae > Montanilutibacter > Montanilutibacter psychrotolerans. Next base: position 192,263 of record NZ_RIBS01000001.1, read on the forward strand.
TTGGCCCACCAGGAAGCCGACCAGCCCGGAGGCGATGGCGCTGACGATGCCTCCCGCCCACTTCTTGTCCTCGGCATTGCCGTTGGCGAAGGTGAGCAGGCAGCCGGCCACGATCGCCGCCACAACCGCCAGCGCAAAAAGGAACAGGCCAAAACTCATGCGTCGACGCAGTTCGGCGTCGGCGGATTCGCGCTCACGGCGCGCGGTGGCGTCTTCGGGTGACTCGTTGCTGACGCTCAGCTCGTAGTTGTGCCCACGCGCGGCCAGCTGGTCGATGTTGATCTGCGAGTCGGACATCCGTGTCGACACTCTGGGGCGGGATCAGATGCCGACGATCTCGGTCAGCAGTTTCTTGTTCTGGTCGAGGATCCCGAGGCGCTTGCGTTCGGACCGCGCCTCGGAGGCCACGTCGAACAACGCGATGGCCTTGCGCAGGATCTCGCTCTTGGTGGTATGGCCGGCGCTGGCCAGCTGCTCCAGCTTCGAGTTCAGCTCAGGGGATACCGCCAGGCTGAGGCGGATGGTTTCCTTGTCGCTCATGGCTCGATCCCGGTGGGGTGACGCGTCGATAGTGCGTGCTTTCCACGCACTTTTCAATGCGCAACCCCCGTTCAGGTTCAGTCGAGGGCGACCGCGTGCGCGTGCTCGCGCGTTGCCAGGAACTGCACGTCCGGCGCGCGTTCCTGCGCCAGCTGCAGGTTGACGCGGGTCGGCGCGAGGTAGACCAGCTGACCGGCGGCGTCGAGGGACAGGTTCATCGCGTTCTTGTCGCGGAACTCCTCCAGCTTCTTGGCGTTGTCGCAGCGGATCCAGCGCGCCGTGGCGACGCTGACCTGCTCGAAGCTGGCATCGACCCCGTACTCGTCCTTCAGCCGGTAGGCGACCACGTCGAACTGCAGCACGCCGACCGCGCCCAGGATCAGATCGTTGCTCATCAGCGGACGGAAGAACTGGGTGGCGCCTTCTTCCGACAGCTGCGCCAGCCCCTTCTGCAGCTGCTTGAGCTTGAGCGGATCGCGCAGGCGCGCACGGCGGAACAGTTCCGGCGCAAAGTTCGGAATGCCGGTGAACGACAGCGCCTCGCCCTCGGTGAAGCTGTCGCCGATCGAGATCGTGCCGTGGTTGTGGATGCCGATGACGTCACCGGAGTAGGCGGTTTCGGCGATCTCGCGGTCGGAGGCCATGAACGTCAGCGCATTGGCAAGCTTCACTTCCTTGCCGGTGCGCACGTGGAAGGCCTTCATGCCGGCACTGAACTTGCCCGAGCAGATGCGCATGAACGCCACGCGGTCGCGGTGCTGCGGGTCCATGTTCGCCTGGATCTTGAACACGAAGCCGGTGAGCTTGTCTTCCGTCGCCGCGACTTCACGGCCGGTGGTGGCGCGCGGCTTCGGCGGGGGCGCGTGCTCGACGAAGAAGTCCAGCAGCAGTTGCACGCCAAAGTTGTTGACCGCCGAGCCGAACGACACCGGCGTCTGCTTGCCGGCAAGGTAGGCCTGCTTGTCGAACGGGTGCGATGCGCCCTGCACGAGTTCGAGTTCGTCGCGCACTTCGCGCAGTGCGTCCGCGCCGATGCGTGCCTCAAGCGCGGGGGCGTCGATCGAGGCGAAGATCGTCGAATCCTGGCGGGTGAAGTTGCGGCCCTGTTCGAACAGGTGCACTTCGCCGGTCAGCAGGTGCACCACGCCTTTCAGGCGCTGGCCCATGCCGATCGGCCAGGTGATCGGCGCGCACTGGATGCCCAGCACCGATTCCACTTCATCCAGCAGGTCGATCGGGTTCTTGCCCTCGCGGTCGAGCTTGTTGATGAAGGTCATGATCGGCGTGTCGCGCAGGCGGCAGACCTCCATGAGCTTGATCGTGCGCTCCTCGACGCCCTTGGCGACGTCGATGACCATCAGCGCCGAATCGACCGCGGTCAGCACGCGGTAGGTGTCCTCGCCGAAGTCGGCGTGGCCGGGCGTATCGAGCAGGTTGACGATGTGTCCCTCGTACGGGAACTGCATCACCGAGGACGTCACCGAGATGCCGCGCTCCTTTTCCAGCGCCATCCAGTCGGAGGTGGCGTGGCGCGCGGCCTTGCGCCCCTTGACCGAGCCGGCCATCTGGATCGCGCCGCCGAACAGCAGCAGCTTTTCGGTCAGCGTGGTCTTGCCGGCGTCGGGGTGCGAGATGATCGCGAACGTGCGGCGACGCAGGGCTTCGAGGGAAACATCGGACATGGTGGCGAGGCGCCGGTGGGCGCCGGGGGCAACGGGGAAGGGGCGCGATTATAGCCGGCTGGCCGGCACGCCCGGCCGCCGGCCCCGTCGCCACGGTGCGCGGCGTGCGCAAGGGCGCTCGCGCAGCCGCTCAGCCGCCGCGGCCGCCCGAGATCCGCAACGGGCCGCTGGGCCCGGTCATGCGGAACGGAATCGACTCCAGGCGCATGCCGCGGTTGATCTGCACCACGAAGTGCAGGTGCGGCGCACTGGTGAAGCCGGTATTGCCCGACAGCCCGATCTGTTGGCCGGTCTGCACGCGTTGGCCGGCGCGTACCAGCACGCCGTCCTCCTTCAGGTGGGCGTACAAGGCCATGCTGCCGTCGTCATGGACGATCCGGATGAAGTTGGCGCGGCCGTAGTACTCCTCGCTGTCCAGCCCGGCCTTGCTGAAGTCCGACTCGACCTGCATCACGACGCCGCCGCGCGCGGCCAGGACCGGCGTGCCGATCGGTGCGGCGAAGTCGAGGGCGTAGTGGTTCTCGGTGGTGGCGTGGCTGAACCCGCCGCCAAAGCCCTGCTCGATCCGGAACTGCGCCTGTTGCAACGGCAGCACGAAATCGACCACGCGTCCCGGCGATCGCGGATCGCCCGGTACGGCGCGCACCGCCAGTTCGAAGTCGGGCGGCTGGCCGCCACCGGACCCCATGAGCTCGGCCACAAGCGCGGTGCCGCGTGCCGCGAGGGTCGCGCGAGCGGGGAGCGACGGACGGCTGGTCACGTTGCGGCGGTTGTTGAAGGACACCTCCACCTCGATCGGGCCGGACAGGCTGTTGTCCACCCAGGCCTGGTAACGGTCGCCGGCGTCGATGAGGCGCAATCGGGCAATGGCGCCCGGCTCGGCCTCCACCGGGACCACCCGGACGTCGGTCGGGCGGGCGCCGGGACTGTCGGGCACGTGATCGCCGTAATGGCTCACGCCATTGCGGTCGGTCCAGCGATAGACCTTGGCGGCATCGGCTTGGCCGGTGCTGCCCCAGCAGGCCAGCAAGGCAAGCGCCAGTACGGGAACACGATAACGGACCATGGTCTTACTCGGTGCAGCCGTGGTTGAGGCCGAGGGCGCGAACGACATCGCGCAGATCGAACGCGGCCACGGCCTTGTCGTCGTGCACCGCGTACAGCACACCGCCCGGAAAGCTTGGCGTGGCGGCGGCGTGCAGGGCAACGCCGTCCGTGTAGGAGGTTACCGTGCCGCGGAAGCTGCCGCGCGGTTCCAGGGTCTGGCGATCGAACAAGTGGAAGATCGCCAGCGGGGCAAGCTGGTCGACGGCGAGCCAGTAACCGCTGCCGTCGGGGCAGCTCCACAGCGCCACGCCCTCGGCTTCGGCGCCAAAGCTGGCTTCCGGCACGCTGCGCCCGGTGAAGTGGCCGGAGAAGCTGTACTCGCGCAGGGTCGATGCGTGGCGGCGGTCTTCGTCGGCGATCAGCAGGCGATCGTGCGCGGGATCGCCCGCGATCGACTCGACCATGCGCAGTGCACTGGCCGGAGCGGTATCGCCGAACGAGCCGGCGTACTCGGTCCGCAGTGCGTCGGCGGCGACATTGACTCGGAAGCGACGCACGCGCTGGTCGAGTTCGGCGAATTCCGGCACCTGGTCGAACTTCTTGCCGTACATGAAGCTGTCGGTGACGTAGGCCTCGAGCTCGCCCGGCTCGGTCTCGCGCACCCAGATGCCGTAGGGGCTGCGCAGCACGTCGGCGCCGAACGTGCCCAGCGGCGCGAACGCGGGAAGCGCGAAAGCCTGCACGCGGTGGTTGTCGCGTTCGGCAACGAACAGCGTGTCGCCATGCACGGCGATGCCGTTGGGCCGCTTGAACTGTCCGCCATCGCTTCCTTCGCCGCCGACCGTGCGCAGGCGCTCGCCGCTGTCGCCGTCGAACACCACCAACTGGTGGCTGGACTTGGCGGTGGCGACCAGCCAGGTGCCGCCCTCGGGCGTGGGCCAGGTGGCCAGCGAGTCGAGTTCGTCGCCGCCGCTGGGCTGGCTGACAAAGCGTTCGGTGACCACCACCGGCGCGGTGGTGGCCATGCCGGCGGGCTTGGCCTGCAGGCTGGAGGTCGAACTGTCGTGCGGGCGAGTGCTCGCACACGCGGCCAGGGCGAGGGCGATCAAGGCAGCCGATGCATGGCGCGCGGCGTTTGCCGCGGCCGCACCGGTCGATTGCGTGGCGGTGGCCGCGCGGTCATGGGGGCGGGAGGTCATGGGCAAAGTTTATTCGTGAAGCCGATGGCCGGGAGCGGACGCGATCCCGTAATGACGATTGGTTATTTAATCGCTTTATCCGCATAAAGAGATTGACTGGCCCGGGTGGCATCGGCAGACTGCGCGTCATCCATCGAGACCGGCAGAGGGACAGGCCCTTTGAAGCCGGGGCAGCCAGCGGGGCAAATGCCTTGCCAGGTGCCAAATCCTGCGGTGCACCGCGCCTGGCGCGGTGTTCACCGGAAGATGGTTGCGACCCGCCTGTGTGCGGGTGCGGCAACGCCGGCTCGATGGTCCCGCCCACTGCCGGACACCGCCATGAGCCTTGCTGCCAACGACACCCATCCCGACCACGGCAACCTCGATCGCCCCGAGAGCGGCGCCGCGGCGCACGACGCGCGGCATTACCCCGTCGCCGCGCCACGCGATGACGTGCGTGGCGAGCTGACACTCGCCATCGATCTGCGCCATGCCGGTCGGCGCGTGGTGCGCCTGCGTTACCGCACCCTCGGTGATGCCGCGCTGCCGGCGGTGTTCGTTGCCGGCGGTATCTCGGCCGGGCGTGAACTGGTCGGCGACGCAACGGTGAGCGGCTGGTGGGATGCGCAGGTCGGCCAGGGACGGGCGCTCGATCCCGCGCGCCACCGCCTGGTGGCATTCGACTGGCTTGGCGCAGACGGCGCGCTCGACGCGGTGATCGATCCGGCCGACCAGGCCGACGCCATCGCCGCGTTGTTGTCCGCCCTCGGCATCGAACGGCTGTCGGCATTCGTGGGTTGTTCGTACGGCGCGATGGTGGGGCTGCAGTTCGCCGCGCGTCACGCCGAACGCGTCGGCCGCGTGGTCGCCATCAGCGGCACGCACCGCGCGCACCCGTATGCCAGCGCCTGGCGCGCCCTGCAGCGGCGCGCGCTTGCGCTGGGCGCGCTGCAATGCGACGAAACCCACGGCCTCGCGTTGGCGCGGCAGTTCGCGATCCTCAGCTATCGCACGCCCGAAGAGTTCGCGGCGCGCTTCGGCGCTTGCGAGGTCGTCGACGGCCGCGTGCGCGCCGGGGCCGAGGACTATCTCGACCATTGCGGCGCCGCGTACTCCGCGCGCACCTCGACCGTCGCCTACCAGCGACTGTCCGAATCGATCGACCTGCAGGCGCTGGAACCGGAGTCGATCGGCGTGCCGGTGACGGTGGTCGCGGTGGCCGAAGACCGTCTGGTGCCGGTCGAGGACGCCTACACCCTGGTCGAGCGTCTGCGCGGCGAGACCCGGCTTTGCGTGCTGCGCTCGAAGTACGGCCACGACGCCTTCCTCAAGGAGGAGGCGGAGATCGCACGGATCCTGAGCGAGACGTTCGTCGACAGCGACGTGGGCGAGTCGGCAGGGACCGCCGCCAACGGCGGTGACGCGATCGGAGACGGCGCTACTGCCACCGATGTCGCAGGCTGCAACGTGGCGGTGGCGGCATGAGCGCGTCGGCCGTGGGCGGCGCCGGCCGTCACACGTGTACCGCGGCGGTGCGTGCGGGCATCGATCGCGACACCGCGTTCGGTGCGGTCACGCCACCGCTGGTGCTGTCGTCGAACTTCAGCTTCGCCGGCTTCAATGACAAGCGCCAATACGACTACACGCGCAGTGGAAACCCCACGCGCGACCTGCTCGGCGAAGCGCTTGCCGAGCTCGAAGGCGGCGCCGGCGGCGTGGTCACCGCGACCGGAATGGCCGCGATCACCCTGGTGCTGCACGCCTGCCTCAAGCCCGGCGATCGCCTCGTCGTGCCGCACGATGCCTACGGTGGCAGCTGGCGGCTGTTCAATGCCTTGGCGACCAAGGGTGCGTTCGAGCTGCTGACGGTCGACCTCACCAACCCGCGTGCGCTCGCCGAAGCACTGGCCACCGGCCCGGCCGTGGTCTGGGTGGAAACGCCGTCCAACCCCCTGCTGCGCATCACCGACCTGCGCTTCGTGATCGACGCCGCGCATGCCGCGGGCGCCATCGCGGTGGTCGACAACACGTTCCTGTCGCCGGCGCTGCAGCGGCCGATCGACTTCGGTGCCGATCTGGTCGTGCATTCCACCACCAAGTACATCAATGGCCACAGCGACGTGGTGGGTGGCGCCGTGGTGGCGCGCGAGGCGCAGCTGCACCAGCAGCTGACCTGGTGGGCCAACGCGCTGGGCATCACCGGATCGCCGTTCGACAGCTTCCTGACGCTGCGAGGCCTGCGCACGCTGGGCGCGCGCCTGCGCGTCCATCAGGACAACACCGCCGCGCTGGTCGAGTTGCTGGACAACCACCCGGCGGTACGCAAGGTGCACTACCCGGGCCTGGCATCGCACACCGGACACGCGGTGGCCGCGCGCCAGCAAAGCGGCTTCGGCGCGATGCTGAGCGTGGAACTGCACACCGGTCAGCAGGGCGGCGACGAGGTGGTGCGCGCGTTCCTCGATGGCCTGCAGTGCTTCACGCTGGCCGAATCTCTGGGCGGCGTGGAGAGCCTGATCGCGCACCCGGCGACCATGACCCACGCGGCCATGACGCCGCAGGCGCGCGCGGCGGCCGGTATTGGCGATGGCTTGCTGCGGCTGTCGGTTGGCATCGAGCATGTCGACGACCTGGTGGCGGATATCGGTGCTGCGCTCGAGCGTGCACAGGCCGCCCTGGACGAAGCCGGAAAACGGGTCGTCGGATGAATGCCGTCGCCGTCGAATCCGGTCGGCGGCCGCGTGCCGCCGTCGAACCCACGCCGGCACCGGCACGCATCGCGCTGCTCGGTACCGGCACGGTGGGCAGCGCGGTGCTGGAGAGGCTGTCGGCATGGGAAGGCACGCCGTACGGCGCGCGCCTGTCGCTGATGCACGTGGCGAACTCGCGCGTGGCGGCCAGCGGTGCCGGCCTGTGCCCGCGCGTCGCCCGATCGCTGCTGGCGGGGGCGAACGGACCGGCGAATGCCGGCAGTGCCGCCGCCGCGGCACTGCCGAGCGAAGCGGGAGCCGGGCTGCACGTCAGCGATCTCGATGGCGTGGCCACGGCGTTGCGTGGCGAGGGTCCGCGCATCGTCATCGACGCCACCGCCAGCGGCGCGGTGGCCGAACGTCACGCGCCATGGCTTGCGCAGGGCATCCACGTGGTCACCGCGTGCAAGCTCGGCCAAGGCACATCGCTGGCGGGCTGGCGGGCCATCCGCGATGCCGCCGCCCGCGGCGGCACGCGCTACGGCGACAGCGCGACGGTGGGAGCGGGCCTGCCGCTGCTGCGCTCGATCCGCGAACTGCGTGAGGGTGGCGACCGCATCCACGCCATCGCCGGCGTGCTGTCCGGATCGCTGGCATGGCTGTTCAACCATTACGACGGCCTGCGCCCGTTCTCGGGTTTCGTCCGCGAAGCGCGCGACGCCGGCTACACCGAACCCGATCCACGCGATGACCTGTCGGGCGAAGACGTTCGGCGCAAGCTGCTGATCCTCGCGCGCGCCGCAGGTTTCGAACTGGAATCGGCGGACGTCGAGGTGGCATCGCTGGTGCCGCCGTCGTTGGCGGCACTGTCCACGTCCGAACTCGACGCGGCATTGCCGCAGCTCGACACCGTGTTGCGCGATCGCTACGCCGCTGCGTGGAAGCACGGCGAGAAGCTGCGCTTCATTGCGCGCCTGGAGCGCGCCGCCGACGGCGCGATGCGCGCCCGGGTGGGCCTGGAGTCGCTGGCGGCCGATCATCCCCTCGCCGGTGGCGCCGGCACCGACAACCGCCTTGCGATCTGGTCCGACCGCTATCAGGCGCAGCCGTTGCTGCTGCAAGGCCCCGGTGCCGGCGCGGCGGTCACTGCCGCGGGCCTGCTGGACGACGTGCTGCGCATCGCGCGGGCGGCGTAGCGGCCGGCAGGGGCCGTCCGCCGCGGCGCGCGTCTGGTCCGTCAGACCGCGCCGGCCACCGTTGCCCGGGCGGTGTGGCTCAGGCGCAGCGCTCGCGCAGGTTCAACGCGCGCGCCACGTCGCGCCAATCGAACGCCGCCACCGCCTGGTCGTCGTGCACGGCGTAGAACACGCCGGCCGGGAACGCCGGCGTCGCCGCCTGGTGCAGCCACACGCCGTCGGTGTTGGCGACCACCTTGCCGGCGAACGCGCCCAGGTGCTCCAGGCTCGCGCGATCCCACACGTGGAACAGGCTGCGATCCTTGAACTGATCGGTGCTGATCCAGTAGCCACTGCCGTCGGCGCATTGCCACAGCGCGATGCCCTCGGCCTGCGCCTTGTAGCGGTCCAGTCCGATGGTGCGCTGCCGATAGCGGCCTTGCAGGTCGTACTCGCGCACCGCGGTGCCGGTGGTCACGTCCTCTTCGGCGATCAGCAGGCGATCGTGCGCCGGATCGCCCCAGATCGATTCGGGAATGCGGATGGCGCCATCTGCTGCGGTGTCGCCAATCGAACCCACGTGACGGGCCTGGATCGCATCGCCGTGACGCTCGACGCGGTACCGCTGCACGCGGCGGTCGAGCTTGGCCAGCGCGGGCATCACGCCTTCGCCTGCCGCATCCACGCCGTCCATGTACGCATCGGTTACCAGCACGTCGATTGCACCGTCGGGCAGCGTGCGCGCCCACATGCCGTACGGCTGCACCAGCTCCTGCATGCCGAAGGTGCCCAGCAGCGCCAGCGACGGCAACGCCAGCACCTGGACGCGGTGGTTGTCGCGCTCGACCACCATCAGCATCGAATCGATCGCGAAGATCCCGTTCGGCCGGCGGAACTGCCCGGGCGCGCCACCGCTGCTGCCGTGGAACGAACGCGTCGCGCCGGTTGCGCCGTCGAACAATGCCAGGCGGTCGCCCTGCTTCGAGGTCGCCGCCACCCACAGGTGCCGATCCGGATCGACCCAGGCCACGGGCGAGTCGAGATTCTCCTCGGGCATCGACACGCTCACGAATGCCTCTGCGACCACGGCGTGGGCAATCTTCTCGCGCGCCAACAGCGGGTCGTGGTCGGCGCCCTCGTCGGGCTCAAGCTGGGCATCACGGTTGCCGACCGTCGCGGCCGCGCTGGTGCCGGCGGTGGCGGCCGGCGCGGTGCTCGCGCAGGACAGGAGCAGCAACAGCGAAGCGCTGCCGATCAGTCGAATGCCGGTAGAGGTGAGGTTCAAGAATCGACTCCGATGGGCGGCCGCGGGCCGCGGTGAACCGACGTTTGTAACCGTCGATTGTGTCGGCAGCGTGTCGTCGTCGGCGCCGACGGGCGATCGCGACGTGCGTCATCAAGCGCGACACTGGCCGTCATCGTCCCGCCATCGCCGCCGCCTACAACACCGGGTTTGCCACGCAGCGGAGCACCCGGTCAGATGCGCAACAACCTCCTGGCGACGAGCCTTTCCCGAGCACTGGCCGGAGCGACAATGCTCGCCGCCGCCCATGCCGCCATCGCGCAGGATGCGCCCATCGCCGCCGCCACACCGCCGGCGCTCCTAGCCAGCACCGATCAGGCCAGCAGCGGTCAGGCGAGCCTTCCGGCGGCCGTGACGAGCGCGATCGAACTCGACAGCGTCGTCGTGCAAGGCGAGATCGTCTACCGCGACCGCAGCGACGCGCTCGCGCCAACGCTGAGCTATGACCTCGCGTACTTCCAGCGCTTCGAGCCGCTGACCGTCGGCGACATGCTCAAGCGCGTGCCGAGCGTGGCATTCGTGTCGGACGTGCTCGAGTACGACGGTGCGCGTCTTCGCGGCCTCGATCCGGGCTACACGCAGGTGTTGGTCAACGGAAAGAAGGTGCCCGGCGCGAGCGACGATCGTTCGTTCTTCGTCGATCGAATCCCGGCCGAGCTCGTCGAACGCGTCGAGATCGTGCGCAACACCAGTGCCAATCGCTCCGGCGATGCCGTGGCCGGTGCGCTCAACATCGTCCTGCGCGACGCCTACGAGTTCGACGGAGCCTACGTGCGCGCTGGTGGCATGCGCTACGACGACGGCGATCTCAAAGGCACCGCCGGCGCGGTGGCCGGTGGCGAGGTGGGCGGAGGTCGCCTGCTGGGCGGCATCAACGTGCAGGAACGCTACAACCCCAAGCTCAAACGCAGCGATCGATTCGACGGCCTGCGCGGTGCGTTCGTCGATCGCGAAGACCAGGACGACACGCGCGATGGCACCGACTGGTCCGCCAATGCGTCCTACAGCCGCGACGTCGGCGGCGGCAAGCTGAGTCTGTCGGGCCTGGTCGTGCGTACCGATCGCACCGAGACCGAAAACTCGATCGAATACAACGACCCGTCCAGCACCTCGCGCGCCAATCTGTTGTCGATCAACCGACAGGTCGTCGACATCGATCAACGCACGACCGCGCTGTCGGGTGGCTACGCATTCGACATGGCCGGCGGGCGCAGCGATATCGATCTGTCGTGGTCGCGCTTCCAGGGCGAATCGATCGATGTCGAAGAGGAGAGCGGTTTCGATGACGAGGACGCGCCGCCCAGCTTCGATGAGCGTGAGGGGACGCGCATCCTGGCCGATGTCGACGATCGCGAACTCACCGCGTCGTTCTCGCACGAGCGCGACCTGAAGGCAGGCGTCGTCGTCGAGTTCGGTGTCGACTACAGCCAGAAGCGTCGCGACAACACGCTACGCACCAGTGAAGTGGACACCGACGAGGAAGGCGCGCCGTTGCCGGCGTACGACGACTATGCGGCGCAGGGCAGTCGCATCGAGGAGCGCCGTGTCGACCCGTACCTGATGTTCTCCCGTCGCGGCGGCGCGGTGGAATGGGAGGCGGGTCTGCGCTACGAGACCACCCGCGTCGATATCGCGTCGACGGTCGAGGGCGTGCGCGACGCACGTGCCAACGACTACGCCACGCTGCTGCCGTCCGCGCACCTGCGCTGGAACGTCGACGACGCCAATCGCCTCAACCTGTCCCTCGGCCGCAGCGTGCGCCGCCCGGGTTTCAACCAGGTGCTGCCGCTGCTGCTGGAGGGCGAGTTCGGCGACAACGACTTCATCGGGAATCCGCAGCTCGATCCGGAGGTTGCCAATGGCATCGACCTGGGGTGGGAGCATCGCCTTGGCCGCCGCGGCATCGTCGGCGTGAACCTGTTCTATCGCGACGTCGGCAACCTGATCGAGGTCGTCAACACCGGCGCGCCCAGTGCGGCCGCGGTGGAGGACTACGAAGACGACGTCGCCGATTTCCTCGACGACCACCCGGGCGCCGACGAGAACACGCCGGGCTACCCGCAGTTCGACCCGGACAGCTTTGTCCACACCGCGCGCAATGTCGGTGACGGCGCGGTGTACGGCATCGAGCTGGATGCCTCCACGCCGCTGACGGCGATCGGCCTGGAGCACACCGGCGTGTTTCTCAACTACTCGTGGCTCAACAGCCGGGTCGATGACTTCCTCGGCCAGCGCCGCTTCAACGATCAGGCGCGCAACGTGCTGAACGTCGGTTTCATCCAGGACCTGCCGACACTGGGCGCCGCATTCGGTGTCAGCTACCGCCGCCAGGGCGATGCGTTCTCGCGCGTGCTGGCCGAGGAAATCCAGACCCGCTACGGCGCGGACCTGGAGGTGTTCATCGAGAAGCGATTCGGCGAGGACCTGTCGCTGCGACTGACCGGATCGAACCTGCTGGACGCGTCCAAGGACGAGGTGTTCCACAAGTTCGACAACGGAGCCGATCAGCGGAACCGCGACTACGACGAGTACGAGGTCGAGCGCGAGACGGCTGGTCCGGTCTACCAGTTGGTGGCGCGCTACTCGTTCTGATCTGGCGCCGCTGCAAGAATGAGCGGGGAGACGGCGCGCGCTGGGCGATTGCCCGGCGCGCGCCAGGCCCGGCTCAGCACTCGATCACGTTGACCGCCAGGCCGCCGCGCGAGGTTTCCTTGTACTTGTCCTGCATGTCGCGGCCGGTGTCGCGCATGGTCTTGATGACCTTGTCGAGGCTGACCTTGTGCTTGCCGTCGCCGCGCATCGCCATGCGGCTGGCATTGATCGCCTTGACCGAACCCATCGCGTTGCGCTCGATGCACGGGATCTGCACCAGGCCGCCGATCGGGTCGCAGGTCAGCCCCAGGTTGTGCTCCATGCCGATCTCGGCCGCGTTCTCGACCTGTCCCGGGCTGCCACCCAGTGCCGCGGTGAGGCCCGCGGCGGCCATCGAGCAGGCAACACCGACCTCACCCTGGCAACCGACTTCCGCGCCGGAGATCGAGGCGTTTTCCTTGTAGAGGATGCCCACCGCGGCGGCGGTCAGAAGGAACGTGCGGATCCCCTCGACGTTGGCGCCTGGGCAGAAGCGGTCGTAGTAGTGCAGTACCGACGGGATGATGCCGGCCGCGCCATTGGTCGGCGCGGTGACCACGCGGCCGCCGGCGGCGTTTTCCTCGTTGACTGCGAGCGCGTACAGGTTGACCCAGTCGAGCGTGGTCAGCGGGTCGCGCATCGCCGCCTCGGGCTTGGACGTGAGCTCGGCATGCAGCGACGGCGCACGACGCGCGACGTGCAGCCCGCCGGGCAACGTGCCGCTCGCGCGGATGCCGCGCGCAACGCAGGCCTGCATCGCGATCCAGATCTCGTCGAGGCCGGCGTTGATCTCGTCGGGCGTGCGCCAGGCCTGTTCGTTGGCGAACATCAGCTCGGCGATGCTCAACCCGCTCTCCGCGCATTGAGCGAGCAGCTGGTCGCCGGAGTGGAACGGATGGGGCAGCGGGGTTTCATCGGCGACGATGCGGTCTTCGGCCGCCTCGTCCTGGTTGACCACGAAGCCGCCGCCGACCGAGTAGTAGTCGCGCGTGGCGATCACCTCGCCCTTGGCGTCGAAGGCGGTGAAGCGCATGCCGTTGGTGTGGAACGGCAGCTTCTGGCGCTTGTTCATGATGAGGTCGTGCTTCTCGTCGAAGCCGATCTCGTGCCTGCCGAACAGGCGGATGCGCTTCTCCGAACGGATGCGCTCGAGCGCGCCCGGGATGACGTCGGGGTCGATCAGGTTTGGCCAGTGACCTTCCAGGCCCATCAGCACCGCCTTGTCGGTGCCATGACCGCGGCCGGTCAGGGCGAGCGAGCCGAACACTTCAGCCCGCAGTCGCGCGGTGCGTTCGAGGTCGTTGTTCTCGACCAGCCAGCGTTCGACGAAACGCGCCGCGGCGCGCATCGGCCCGACGGTGTGCGAGGAGCTCGGCCCGATGCCGATCTTGAACAGGTCGAAACTGCTGACGGCCACTAGCCTCTCCATCCGAGCGGAATCGGAATCGCGCGAAGCCCGCGCCAGTTGGCGGGGCGGGGACGGCTATTCTACGCGCCGCAACCCTCGCCCCCGCCGATGTAGCGTTCGACGCAGTTCACCATGCGGTGGCGTATCCAGGAAACCTTGCCGAGACAGGCTATCGATGCCGACGCTGACCCTGTTCCAACGTGACGATTGCCACCTGTGCGACCTCGCGCTCGAGGTGCTCGCGGCTGCGCGTGTCCCCGAGTTCGACAGTGTGTTCATCGACGACGACGCGTCGCTGGAAGAACGCTATGGCACGCGCGTGCCGGTGCTGCGCGACGAGGACGGCGGGAGCGAACTCGACTGGCCGTTCGACGCGGCGCGTCTGGCGGGCTTTCTCGGCGCGGCCGGGTAAGCGACCGCGTCGGAACCATCGAGTGACGTGACGGTCGCGCAGGGCAATGGCGATGCCGCATTGCCGCGCGCGACGCGTTGCTCACTCCGCTTGGCGCATGCCTCGCCTCACGGCGCGGGCGTGAACACCACGCGAGTGCTGACGGCCACCTCGTTGGGGATCAGCGCCGTGTCGGCCCATTCGCCACCGCCGACGTTGAAGTCCAGGCGGCGCACGGTGGCCTTGCCGGTCAGCATCGGGCGGGGGCCATCGGTCCAGGTGAAGGTCAGCGTCACCGGCTTGTCGACACCGCGCAGGCTCATCGTGCCGTCGGCGGCGTACTGGTTGCCGCCGAGGCTGCGGAACCGGGTTGCCACGAAACGCGCCTGCGGAAAGCTGCGCGCGCTGAAGAACTCCGCGCCCAGCAGGGTCTCGTCGCGTTCGGCGTTGGCGGTGGTGGTGCCGGCCAGCGGGATCGTGACATCGAGCTTCGCGCCCGCAAGCTGCTTGGGGTCGAAGCTGAGCCGCGTGGTGAACGCCGGGAAGCGGCCGGTGAACACCTCGCCCTGGTAGTGCGTGGCAAAGGTCAGGCTGGAACCCGCGGCCTGCACGTAGTTGCCTGCCGCGGCCGGCATCGCGGCCAACGCGAGCGCGGAGGAAAGCACCACGGCGGAAAGCTTCAGGGCGGAACGCTCAAACGACATCGTGGATCTCCTGCGTGCGCGCATCGGCGCGGTTGCGGCGCGGCAACATCCGCACCAGGGTGGCATCGTTCTGGAACAGGTGGTGGTAGAACGCGGCGGCGGCGTGCGCGACCACCAGCGCCAACAGCAGCCAGAAGCCGTTCTCGTGCAGCATCTTGGCCAGTTCGCTCAAGCCTTCGTTTCGGGCCGCGATTGCCGGCAAGTTGAACAGGCCGAACCACTGCAGCGGATAGCCGGACGACGAATTGAACAGCCAGCCCGTCAGCGGCATGGCGAACATCAACACGTACAGCGCGCCGTGGGTCAGCGAGGCGACGCGCTCCTGCCACCGCGGCGTGCCGGCGACCGGGCGCGGCGTGCCGGCGTAGAGCCGCCACGCCAGGCGGACCGCAACCAGCGCCAGCAGCGTCAGCCCAAGCGACTTGTGCAGGGCGTAGACGCGGATCTTCGACGGTCCGTTGTGGAGGTCGATCATCACCAGGCCGATGATCGCGATCGTGGCGATCAGCAGCACCACCGTCCAGTGCAGCAGCTGGCTGACAGGGCCCCAGCGGTCGTCGGTGTTTCGCAGGTTCATGGCGTGGGTTCCGGTACGGGTTCGGGTTCGCGAGTGGGCTGGGAAGAAGAGGCGGGCAGGGTGGGATCGGGTTCGGGCGCGGGCGCGTCGTCGAGCGGGTCGTCGTCATCGGCGCTGCGAACGCGGACGGCCTCGGCCTCGATGCGCAACTGCACTTCGTCGCCGATCACCGACTTCCAGGCGTCGATGCCGAATTCGGCACGACTCAGCGTGGCGGTGGCGGTGAAGCCGGCGGTTCGACGGAACGGCGGCAGCGGGTGGCGCTTGAGTGCGTTCAGCGTGACGTCCATGCACAGCGGCCGGGTCACCCCGTGGAGGCTGAGTTCACCGCACGCGCGCGCGTGGTCGGCGTCGACCGCTTCGACCTTCGTCGAAACGAAGCGCGCGACCGGGTGGCGCTCGCCATCGAGCAGATTGCCGGCCAGCACCGCGGTGTTCCAACCGGCATCGCCCAGGTCGAGTCGGGTCAACGGGACGGTGACCTCCAGCCGGGCGCCCTGCCAGTGGTCGCGATCGAAATGCAGCGTGCCGGTGCTGCCGGAAATCGTCCCGAGCGCGTTGGAGAAGCCCGCGTGGCTTACCGTGAACAGCACGCGCGTGTGCACGGGGTCGAGCGACCAGGCATCGCCGGCCAGCGCCGAAGGCGTCGCGACCAGCAGCGCCAGCAGCGCGGCTGACACGCGGACGGCGCGGGTAAGGGCTTGGCGCATGCGGCTCCTCGGTGCGGTGGCGGGCGGGCAACGCCGCCGGTGGGGCGGCTCCCGAACCGGGCGAGCGTCAGGGCCGGCCAGGGTGCGGCTTGGCAGAATACTAGGTGCGGTCGCGTGAACCGACCCGCGCGCGGTGCAACGATGCGTTGCAGACCGGCAGATCCTCCAGCAGCTTGGGCTTGCCAGCGCAATGGTGGTTGGCTGAGGCTAGCGGTCGGGAAAGCGCGCGGCAGGATGCCCGCGGACAGCCCGTCGTGGGATGGGACTTGGGAGGGACACCAGATGCGGGCAGGTCGCGAGTACGCGGGATCCAAGCGGCCCTGGCGCCGGTTGGCGGCGCTGGCGTGCATCGCCGGCATGCTGGTCATCGGGGCGGGCACCGCGCGGCAGGTCGCCACGTCGGCCGCCGACTTCTCCATCGCGCCAGCCTTACCCCGGACGGGCGCGGCCGCGCAGCCGGCTGCGTCCACCCGCCATGCACCCGCGCCGCCGGCGCCTGCGCACCGCGCGGGGATACCCGAGTCGCCGCGGGTGCGTGCGGTCGGAGTGGCCGAAGGCCTGCCGTCGAGCACCGTGACCGGCATGGCGTTCGACCATTCCGGCTACCTGTGGGTCGCCACGGTCGACGGTCTGGCCCGGTACGACGGCATATCGGTACGCGTGTGGCGGCACGTGCCCGGCGATGCGGCATCGCTGCCGGGCAACTATGTCGAGGACGTCCACGTGGACGCCCAGGATCGCGTCTGGGCATCGGTGGAAGGACGCGGCCTCAGCGTTCTCGATCCGCAACGCCGCGGCTTCCGTCACTACAGCAAGGCGACCGTCGCGCAGATCGGCAGCGACGACGTGTGGGCGATCACCAGCCGTGGCGACGAGATCTGGTTCGGCACCTTCGGCGGCGGCCTGTACCGGATTGCCGGCGACGGCCGCGTGAGCCGCTTCATGCCCGATCCGCGCGACCCGCACAGCCTGCCGTCCGACACCGTGCTGTCGCTGGCATTCGACCCGACCGGCGATCTGTGGATCGGCACCCGGGCGGGACTGGCGCGCTGGAACGGTCGGACGTTCGACCGGCTCGAACTGCCCGGCGAATCATCGGCGCCGATGGTCTATTCGGTGACCCCCCAGGGGTCCGCGTTGTGGGTGGGAGCGCGCACCGGCGTGTTTCGTCGCGAGGACGATGGACGCTGGACCAACCCGCCGTGGTCGGCGATGTTCGAGGCGCCCAACGCGGTGTTCGATGTTGCGCCCGACGGCGCTGGCCAGTACTGGCTGGGCAGCCAGCGCAACCTCTGGCACGTGGTGCCGGGCGAGTCGCCGCTGCCGGTGACCAGCGGGCGCCAGGGACCGGCGCGCGCGGTGACCCAGGTGCTGCGCCAGAAGGACGGTGCACTGTGGTTTCCGCTGGCCGGTCGCGGGTTGGGCTACCTGCGTGCGGACTGGCGCCGGGTGGCGCAGTTTTCACGCGCACAGGGCGAGCTGATCGGCGAGCTGTATCGCGCGGTGACGCCGTCCCTCCACGGCGGCTGGTGGGTGGTCGGCGCGCGCGGCGAAGTCGAACGGATCGATCGCGACGGCCGCGTGCTGGCCATCAATGAGGTTCTGCGGGAGCAGTTGAGCGAGTACAAACCGCTGTCCGCGGTCGAGGATCGCCAGGGCCGCCTGTGGTTGGGCGGCAGCAACTTGCTGCGACGCATCGACGGCAACCAGCTGCGCACCTGGAACGGGGACAGCGGGGCCGACGCGCCGCCCGACGGTGCGATCGTCCTGTTCGCGATCGCGCCCGACGGCAGCCTATGGTTGTCCAGCGCGGGCGCCGGATTGCAACGTCGCGACCCCGACAGCGGCCGCGTGCTGAAGGTCATCCAGTCCGGGCCCGAGCAGGGGCTCGGCGTCGGCGATCTGGAAGCGATGCGCTTCGACCGCGACGGCCGGCTGTGGATTGCCGGCGACAACGGGCTGGCGGTGTGGAACCCCTCGGCCGACCGCTTCGAGCAAGCGGTCGGCATCACGGGCGACCGCGTGTTCGGCTTCGATTTCGACGGGGCCGACGGGCTGTGGCTGCAGCGCCTGTCGGGGCTCGAACGCTATCGCCGCGACGGTGCCCGGTGGCGGCGCACCGCGCGCGCGTCGATCGAGGAGGGCATCCCCGCGGTCGAAGGGTCGGGGCTGCACGTCGATCGCCACGGGCGCGTCTGGCTGGCCACCCTGCGCGGTCTGTTCCGCTGGGACCCGCAGCAACGCCGGCTGCGTCGCTTCGGGCTGGCCGATGGGTTCAGCAGCCAGGAGTTCGTCGACCACTCGACCACGCTCGATGGCCACGGGGTGCTCGGCGCCGGACTGGAGGACGGTGGCGTGGTGCTGGTGGACACGCTGGCGCCGGATCTGCCGGCGCAGACACCCAAGCTGCAGGTGGAGCCGGTGGAAGTGCGTCGACACGGACGCTGGCTGGAGCTTCCCGGACGTGCCGATGCGCAGGCCGCCGATGCGTGGCCGACGCTGGCGCCGAACGATCGCGAGCTGCGTCTGCAGCTGCGCCTGCTGGCGTTCGAGGACCCGGGCAGCAACCTCTACTTCAGCCGGCTGGAAGGCTATGACGCGGACTGGGTGGCGCACGGTGGCAATGGCGATCGCGTGTTCGCCGGCCTGCCTGCGGGCAACTACGTGCTGCGCGCGCGCGCGGTCGACGCCGCACGCAATCCGGCGATCGAACGGGTCCTGCGTTTCCGTGTGCAACCGCCGTGGTGGCGTACGCGATGGGCCTATGCCGGCGCCATCGCGCTGGTGCTGCTGGTGGCCTGGTGGATCGCCAGCGCGTGGCGTGCGCGTCTACGGCGGCGAAACGCGCAATTGCGCGCCGAACACGAGCGCGAAGTGGCCGAGCACGCGTCGCAGGCCAAGACCCAGTTCCTGGCCACGCTGGGCCACGAGGTACGCACGCCGATGACCGGCGTGCTGGGCATGAGCGAACTGCTGCTCGCCACGCCGCTGGACCAGCGGCAGCGCGGCTATGCCGAGGCGATCCACGGCGCCGGTGGGCACCTGCTGCGGCTGGTCAACGACGCACTCGACCTGGCGCGCGTGGAGGCCGGCAAGCTGGCGCTGGGCGACGAACCGTTCGACCTGCGACGGCTGGTCGACGAGGTCGCCGCGCTGATGGCGCCGCTGGCGCGCCGGCGTGGGCTGACGTTTGACTTGCACGTTTCCGACGACGCGCCGCACTGGGTGCGCGGCGACAGCGTCCGCGTGCGCCAGGTGCTGCTGAACCTGATCGGAAACGGGGTCAAGTTCACCGCGCAGGGCCGTGTGTGGTTGGGCGTGCAAGGCCTGGAGCCGACGGGCGCACGCTTCGAGATCGGTGATACCGGCCCCGGCCTCAACACCGAGCAGCAGGCACGTCTGTTCCGGCGCTTCGAGCAGGCCGAAGGTGCGCGCACCAGCGCGCGCTACGGCGGCAGCGGTCTTGGCCTGGCGATCAGCCAGGAGCTGGCGGCCGCGATGGCCGGCACGATCGCCGTCGACAGCACGCCGGGCCAGGGCACACGCTTCATCGTGGCGCTGCCGCTGGCGCCGGCCGAACCCGCGGTCGATGCCGACGCGGCGGCGTGGCCGGCATCGACGCTCCATGCCCATGAGGAGACCGGTGGGCTCGATCTGTTGCTGGTCGAGGACGACGCCACCGTGGCCGAAGTCGTGATCGGCCTGCTGCAATCGCTGGGCCATCGCGTCAGCCATGCGGCGCACGGTCTGGCAGCGCTGTCGGAGGTCGCCTCGGGGCGCCATGACATCGCGCTGCTGGACCTCGACCTGCCGGGTATCGACGGCTTCGCGCTGGCCCGGCAGTTGCGGAGCCTCGGGTTCACCGCGCCGCTGGTGGCGATCACCGCGCGTGCCGACGCAGAGGCCGAGCCACTGGCGATGGCCGCCGGGTTCAACCACTTCGTGCGCAAGCCGGTCACGGCGGCAATGCTGGCCAGGGCGATCGCGACGGTTCGTGCGCACGATGCCCGCGCGCTGCCGTCCGTCGACCCCGATGTGGCCAAAGACGCGTTATAGACCTGCATTGCGTCATGTTGGGGCCGGTCGGCGCGACGGCTCCGCCGCCAGGTCAGTTCGCCCTTCAGGAGTCCGCGAATGAAGTACCGCTCCCCGCATGCCATGGCGCTTTGCCTGGCCTTCGCCCCGATGCTGGCTGCGGGAGCACCCGTCGGCGCATCGGCGCTGGCATCGGATGCCCCGTCCTCCGCGGCCGCATCGACCACCGCTGCCCCTGCGGGCGAGACCGTCGCGAAGATGCCCTTCCTGGGCGGATTCCTGCGCGAAAGCCGGATCGTGTACCCGCTGGAAATCGACGGCTGGACCGCCATTGGCGAGCACCTCTACGACGACCAGCAATACGGCGTGTCGGTGCGCTATGCCGACGGCAAACGCGAGGACCGCTGGATCGACGTGTTCTTCTATCCCGCCGGCGTGCTCGATGAGGAGGACTTTGGCGAGGCCGCGCGCAACGAAGTCGAGATTCTGCGTCTGAGCGCGCGCCCCGGCGGCTACGACAGCGTGGAACTGGGCGAACTGCAACGCCTGGCGTTGCCGGTGCGTGAACGAAACCGAAGCAGCGAAGCCAAGCCCGGCGACGTCTACTACAGCCTCGACATGGAGCACCGCCGTGAAGGCCGGACGATGAGTTCGGCGATGGTGCTGTTGCTGGATCGCCTGTATTTCGTCAAGGGACGCTTCAGCGTCGATGTCGGCAAGGGTTCGCGTCGCCACGCGCGCGAAAGGCTGGAACGTTTCATGGTCGAACTGCGGGCGGCCACCTCGATCGCCAGCACGGGCGATTGCTGGATGCCGCTGCCGATCGAGCAGTTGCCCCCCGACGCGCCCGCGCCAGCCGACGCGGCGATGGCCAGCGAGTCCGGTGGCGTGCGCAGCTACCTGGTGCGCGATCGCGTGGTGTCCACGGTGGTGGACGATCCGCAGGCCGAGCTGCTGATGATGGCGGGAATGACGATGCGCAATCGCATCTTCCCGGGGTGCGAGCCTGCCGAAGGGCTCAATCCGCTGGTTCCGGAGGGCAAGCGCGAGATCCGCCTCGAGTACCGGGCGCTGGAGGCCGTCGAGCCCGGATCGGTCCGTCCGCTTCGCACGCGCAAGGCAGGGCTGGGCTAGCTCGCGTCTGGGCAAGCCCGCATTTGGGCAAGCGTCGACCGGTCGAGTCGACCGGGTGCGGGTCGGTGTCACGCGTCGGCCCGGCCGGCCTGAAGCGCCCGCCGTGTGCTGACGCCGAAGGTTGCCCCTGGATGCGAACGACGCATCGCGCCAGCGCGTCGCGCCAGATCTCCGCGTGGGAGATGCCCCCGCGTGGGAGATTCCTCCACGCGGGAGATCCGGCCGTGCCGCGATCAGATCTGCCGTTGCGCGCTGAGTTCGTGCACCGCGTTGACCAGCACCGCCACGTGCTCGGGCTGCATGTCCGGCGACAGGCCATGGCCGAGGTTGAACACGTGGCCTTCGCGCGAGCCGCCGTTGCCGATCGCATAGCTGTCGAGCGCGTGGCCGACGGCGTGGCGGATGGCGTCGGGCTGGGCGTACAGCGCCACCGGGTCGAGGTTGCCCTGGATGGCCACGTTGCCGCGCGTGCGGCGTGCCGCTTCGCCCAGTTCGACCGTCCAGTCCACGCCCACCGCTTCGGCGCCGCAGACAGCCAGGTCTTCGAGGTAGCCCGCATTGCCCTTGCCGAACAGGATCAGCGGCGTGTTGTCCGCGCCGTCGCCACGCGGCAGCTCCGCGGCGATGCGCTGCAGGTAACGCAGCGAGAACTCGCGGTACATCGCCGGCGACAGCACGCCGCCCCAGGTATCGAACACCTGCAGCGCCTGCGCGCCGGCGGCGCGTTGCGCCGAGAGGTAGGCGATCACCGCGTCGGTGGTGACCTCGAGCAACCTGTGCATCGCCGCCGGGTCGTTCATCGCCAGCGACTTCACCTTGGCGTAGTTGCTGCTGCCGCCGCCTTCCACCATGTAGCAGGCCAGCGTCCACGGGCTGCCGGAGAAACCGATCAGCGGCACCGATCCGTCGAGCTCGCGGCGGATCGTGCGCACGGCGTCCATCACATAGCGCAGCTCACCTTCCATGTCGGGCACCGCGAGGCGGTCGATGTCGGCCGCGCTGCTGATCGGACGCTCGAACTTCGGGCCCTCGCCATCGACGAAGTACAGGCCGAGGCCCATGGCGTCGGGCACGGTGAGGATGTCCGAGAAGAGGATCGCGGCGTCGAGCGGGAAACGGCGCAGCGGCTGCAGGGTGACTTCACAGGCCAGCTCGGGGTTCTTGGCCAGGTTGAGGAAGCTGCCAGCCTGCGCGCGCGTTGCGCGGTACTCGGGCAGGTAGCGGCCGGCCTGGCGCATCAGCCACACCGGCGTGCGGTCGACGGGCTCGCGGCGCAGGGCGCGCAGGAAACGATCGTTGCGTGGGGGTTCGGTCGACATGGGGGATCCGTAAGCGAGGGGCGATTGCAGCGCCAGGGAGTGGGAAGCGGGCGAGGTAATCAGGACGTAGTGATCAGGGGCAGTGATCAGAGAGAAGACGTCAGACCGAAGTGATCGACGGCGTTGGCCGGGTGCCGCGTGCGGTGACGCGTCGCGTGCGAGGCGACGGGAGTCCGTCGATGCGCGGGCAGTGCGTCACCGGGTCACCGCGGCGCATCCGCGCCCTGCACGAACATCAACTGGAAGCCACGCTTGAGCTGCGTGTCGCGGGCCTTCTCGAGAGCGGCCAATGCGGTTTCGCGGTCGAGGTACTGATCGCGGCGCAATTGGCTGCGGCCGCCGATCTGGCCGGACTCGCGCACCAGCGTCCAGCCGCCCAGCAGGTCGGCTTGCAGCATCAGTTGCACGAAGCGCGGGGCTTCGGGGCCGTCGGGCCGTTGTTGCAGTAGCAGTCGCATGGGCGGCAATTGTAGCCGCAGGGCTGCGACGGGCGTGGTACGGCGGCCTTGCTCTGCGCGGTCAATCGCCGCGGAACGCGCGCCGGTAGGCCGAGGGCGATGTGCGCAGTCCCGCCGCGAAGTGCTGCCGAAGCGATATCGCCGTACCGAACCCGGTGGCGGCGGCAACCGCTTCCAGAGGCTGATCGGTGGTTTCCAACAGCCGTTGCGCCTGCGCCAGGCGCTGGTTGACCAGCCATTGTCCGACCGTGGTGCCCGTGACCTGACGGAAGCGGCGGGTAAACGTGCGACGGCTCATCAGCGCGCGTTCGGCCAGCGCGTCCAGCGATTGCGGCTTGTCCAGGTGTTGCATCGACCAGGCCAGGACGCCGGCCATGCGGTCGTCCTGCGGCGAGTCGGGCAGCGGCTGCTCGATGTATTGCGATTGCCCGCCCTGGCGGTGCGGGGCGACCACCATCGCCCGGGCCACCCGTGCCGCAACGTCGGCACCATGACGCTGGCGCAGCACGTGCAGGCAGCAGTCGATGCCCGCGGCGGTGCCGGCCGATGTGACCAGGTCGCCGTCGTCGACGTAGAGCACGTCGGTCTGCAGCCTGACGCGCGGATAGCGCGTGGCGAAGTGCGCGCTCCACGCCCAATGGGTGGTGGCAGGCCGGTCGTCGAGCAGCCCGGCCTCTGCCAGCACGTACGTCCCCAGGCACAGGCCGACGATGCGCGCGCCGCGGGCATTCGCCGCGCGCAGCGCCTTCAGCAGCACTTCCGGCGGTCGCTCGTCGACATCGCGCCACGACGGGACGATCACGATCGACGCGTCGCGCAGACCGGACAGACCGCGCCGGGTTTCGATGGTGAACCCGGCGCTGGTGCGCAGCCGCCCCCGCTCCAGCGCACACACGCTCAGGTCGAAGGCGGGCGGGCCGTTGCCGATGCGGTCCCCGAACACCATGCAGGGCACGGACAGGTGGAACGGGCTGATCTGGTCGAAGGCGACCACGGCGATGCGTTCGATGCTCATGGCCCGATTCTATCGAAGAATGTCATTCGGGCCACTATCGCCGGCGCCGCGCCGCGGTAACAATTCCTCCACCAACCCACACGGAGTAACGCAATGGATCGCAAGCGCGCACTGATCGTCATCGATGTGCAGAACGAGTACTTCACCGGCGGACTGCCGATCGAGTACCCGCCGGTGTCCGGATCGGTGGTCAACATCGGCCGCGCGATGGACGCGGCCAAGGCGGCCGGCATTCCGGTGGTCGTGTTCCAGCACACCGAGCCGTCCGATTCGCCGGTGTTCGGCGAAGGCCAGCCCGGCTGGGAGCTGCATCCCACCGTGGGAAGCCGCCCGCGCGATCACTACCTGCGCAAGCAATGGCCGAGCGTGTTCACCGGCACCGGCCTGCGCGAATGGCTGTCCGAGCGCGGCGTCGACACGATCACCGTGGTCGGCTACATGACCCACAACTGCGACGCGTCCACGGCCTTCGAGGCGGCGCATTCGGGATTGCAGGTGGAATTCCTCGCCGATGCGAGCGGCTCGCTGCCGTACGAAAACGAGGCGGGCGCGGCGAGCGCGGAAGAGATCCACCGTGTCTTCAGCGTGGTGTTCCAGAGTCGCTTTGCCGCGGTGCTGGATACCGATCGCTGGATCGAGTTGGCGTCGTCGGGCGAGGGGTCGAGTGTCGACAACCCGCTGTCGTCCAACCGCCGCGCACGCGACCGCCGCGCGCAGGCTGCCTGATCGGGTAACGGCATCGGCTCCGTTGAACGGGGCCGATGCCTTCGGGCGGGCCATTCCACGGAACGGCATGGCACTGCCGGAGCGCATCCGCCGCTAGGCGTGCGCCGTCTCGCCGCGCAGTACCGCCAGCACCGCGTCGTCGGCCACGCCCGACACCACGCTTGCGCCGCCACGGCCGTCCCAGAGGATGAAGCGCAGGCCTGCGGCATCGGCCTTCTTGTCCAGGCGCATGCGGGCAAGCAGCGCGAGCGGGTCGAGTCCGTCTGGAATGGTGACGGGCAGGCCCAGGCGCTGCAGTAGCGAACGGAGTCGGTCACCGGCGGACGCATCGGCCAGCCCGAGCGCGCTGGACAACCCGGCGGCGAGCACCATGCCGACCGCCACGGCCTCGCCGTGGTTGAGGCCGTCGCCGATGGTGCCGGCGTAGCCCTGTTCGGTTTCGATCGCGTGGCCGAACGTGTGGCCGAAGTTGAGCAGCGCGCGGTCGCCACGTTCGAACGGGTCGCGTGCGACCACGGCCGCCTTGAACCGGCAGCAACGGGCAATGGCTTCGGCCAGCACGGCGTCGTCGCAACCCAGCAGCGCGTCGGCGTGCTGTTCGAGCCAATCGAGGAATGCGCCGTCATCGGGCTTCAGCGACGTGGCGATGGCGCCGTACTTGACCACTTCGGCCAGGCCCGCGCGCAGCTCACGCGGCGGCAGGCTGCGCAACGCGGTTGTATCGGCAACCACCGCGCGCGGCGGATGGAACGCGCCGGCCAGGTTCTTGCCGGTGGGCAGGTCGACCGCGGTCTTGCCGCCTACCGAGGAGTCGACCATCGCCAGCAGCGAGGTCGGCACCTGCACCACGTCGATGCCCCGCATCCAGCACGCTGCGGCGAACCCGGCCAGATCGCCGACCACGCCACCGCCCAGCGCAATCACGCTCGCGTCGCGGGTGGCGCCCAGCGCGGCGAGGGCATCGAGCACCTCGCCGAAGCGGGTGAGGGTCTTTTCCTGTTCGCCGGCCGGCATGACCCAGCGCGACAGCGCCAATCCCGGGCGAGCGGCGCGCAACGCCGCTTCGACACGCTGCGCGTACAGCGGCGCGACGTTGGCATCGCTGACCAGCAACGCATGGCGACCGCGCAGGCTGGCCGCGAGCAACGCGCCGTCGTCCAGCAGGCCGGGGCCGATGCTGATGGTGTAGTCGGGAACGCTGCTGGCGGTGGCCGCGACCGATACCGTGGCGATGCCGCTCATGCCACGGCTCCCTGCGCCGGCCGCTGCCACTGGCTGGCGAGCGCATCGGCCAGACGGTTGGCGACGTCGTCGGCGCTGAGGCCGTCCGTATCGATCGCCAGGTCGGCGACCTGCGCGTAGAGCGGCGCGCGGGCTTGCGCGAGCTCGCGCAGCACCGATTCGCGATCGTCACGGGCGAGCAGGGGGCGTGAGGTGTCGTCGGCCAGGCGCAGCAACTGGGCGGCGACACCGACCTGCAGGTGCACGACGAAACCGCGCGCGCTCACACAAGCACGGTTCGCCGGATCGAGCACCACGCCACCGCCGGTGGACAGCACCAGCCCATCGTCGGCCAGCAGCTCGGCCAGCAGCGCCGACTCGCGCGCCCGGAAACCGGCTTCGCCTTCGTCGGCGAAGATTGCCGCGACGCTTGCACCGGCGCGACGCACGAGTTCGTGGTCGAGGTCGATCGCACGCAGGCGCAAACGCGTGGCCAGGCGCGTGGCGAGGGTGGATTTGCCGGCGCCCATCGGGCCGACCAGGATCAGGTTGCTGGCAGGATTCATGCCGCAATTGTAGGTGAGGGAGGCGTGGCCGCGGCGGCCAGGCCCGGGGGCGGCGCGCCACCGACAAGGGCCTTTGGCGGCCGTCGGCGCACCGTCGTGCGTGGACCGGCAACGCTTGCGCGCCCTTAACACGGCCCGACCTAGTCTCCCGGTTCCGGCGGAGTGGCCGTCGGCACGACGCTCAGAAGGAGACTCCCATGGCGGTTGCCAAGATCATCGAAGTCAATTCCTCGTCCGCGGTCAGCATGGAGGATGCGGTCAAGTCCGGCCTCAAGAAGTGCGCCGAATCGGTGAAGAACATCAAGGGCGCGTGGGTCAACGAGATCAAGGTGGTGACCGACGACAGCGGAAACGTCATCGAATGGCGCACCAACCTCAGGGTGACGTTCGTCGTCGACTGATCGCCGCGCGGCTGCGCGAAGGACGGCGCCGTGACGGACATCGCGGCGCTGGAGGGACAGGGCGCCGCGGTCGTTCGCTCCGGCCTCAGCGCACCCGGCGCTGCGCGTCCTGCTGCCAGCTCCATTGCGCGATGTCCGGCAGTGCGCGCAATGCTTGCCGGCTGACCCGCTCGAACAACTGCACGAACCGATCCACCTGCGCGCGCGTCATCGCCGTGCGGCCAGGGCGCGCGGCGAGCAGTCCCTGCTCCTGTTGCCAGCGCCAGCCGGGCACCACGTCGAACCCCGGTGCGCGCAACAGCAGCAGGCTGTCCAGCCGCGCCCATAGCGCCGGGTAGTCACGGGCCAATGCGGCGTTGCAGTGGCGTCGCCAATGTCCGTCGGCGTCCTCGTCGCGCTCGAGCGGGTTGATCGGCTCGCGCAGTTCGTCCGGCGATTGCGCCGGCGTCTTCAGGAACCAACCTTCGAACACGACCAGATCGACAGCCTCCACACGCGTCCATCGCGATGGCGGCAGACGCGTGTCGGCCAGCTTGTCGAAACGCGGCACGCGCACGCACCCGCCGGCGCGGAGCGCATCCAGCACCTCGCACGCGAGTGCGACGTCGTGCGTGCCCGGCGGACCGCGCATCGCGAGCAGTGGGTGCACGGCGCGCGCCAGTCGATGCCGCTCCCGCCGGCCCAGGTAGAAGTCGTCGATCGACAGGGCCACCGCGCGCAGGCCGCGTTGTCGCGCCAGCCCCACCATCTGCCCGGCAAGTGTGGACTTGCCACTGCCCTGCATGCCGGCAATCGCGTGGACCCGCCCGCCATGGTGCAGGGCCTGGTCGAGCGCGCGCACCACCAGGGCCGAGGCGAAGGCGTTGCCAGTGGCGGCGGGGTGCAGGTGCGGCGTCATGCCGCCACAATAGGCGCATGACCGACACCGCAAACACCGCCCCGCCACTGATCGCCGCGCTGGCCGAAGCGCACGCCACCTTCGCGCAACTGTTCGAGGAGGCGCGCGCTGCAGGCGAGCCCGACCCGACCGCGATGGCCATCGCCACCGCCGGCCTGGACGCGCGGCCGTCGGCCCGAACGGTGCTGCTGAAGGCACACGACGAGCGCGGCTTCGTGTTCTACACCCACCTCGATGGCCGCAAGGGACGCGAGCTCCAGGCCAATCCGCATGCCGCGCTGCTGTTCCACTGGCCGCGTGTGCGCGACGGCGTGCAGGTCCGCATCGAAGGGCCGGTGGTGCTGGTCGACGATGCCGAGGCCGATGCGTACTTCGCTTCGCGCCCGCGCGGCAGCCAGCTCGGTGCCTGGGCGTCGTTGCAGTCGGAGACGCTGGATTCGCGCGAAACCTTCGAGCAGCGGCTGGCGCAGGTCGAGCGTGAGTTCGACGGTCGCGACGTGCCGCGCCCGTCGCGCTGGACGGGTCTGCGCGTGAGGCCCGAGCGCATCGAGTTCTGGTACGGCGCGCAATACCGCCTGCACGAACGCTGGCTGTTCGAGGCCGATCGCGCCGGCGAATGGAGCAAGCGGATGCTGTATCCGTGACGCTACGCCGGCGCAACGGCCGGCCGTCGTCCCACGTCTTCCCAGCCATACCCTGTTCCACGGAGTCGTCATGCCCGGTCCGCAACGTATCGTCTGCCTGACCGAGGAGCCCACCGAGACGCTCTACGCGCTCGGTGAACAGCACCGCATCGTCGGCATCAGCGGCTTCACCGTGCGCCCGCCCGTGGCGCGCCGCGAGAAGCCCAAGGTCAGCGCCTTCACCAGCGCCAAAATCGACGAGATCCTCCGGCTGCGGCCGGATTTCGTCGTCGGCTTCTCCGACATCCAGGCCGACATCGCCAGCGAACTCATACGTCGTGGCGTCGAGGTGTGGATCAGCAACCATCGCAGCGTCGACGGCATTGTCGATTACGTGCGTCGGCTGGGCGCGCTGGTGGGCGTCGCCGACAAGGCGCACGCCTACGCCGACGAGCTGCAGCGCGGCGTCGATGCCATCGCCGAGGCCGCTGCGCGTCTGCCGCGTCGGCCGAAGGTGTATTTCGAAGAATGGGACGAGCCGCTAATCAGCGGCATCCAGTGGGTTGCCGAGCTCGTGCGCATCGCCGGCGGCGACGACATCTTTCCCGAGCGCGCGGCCCAGTCGCTGGCAAAGCACCGCATCCTCGAAGACCCCAGCGAGGTGGTGCGGCGTGCACCCGACGTCATTTTCGGCTCGTGGTGCGGAAAGAAGTTCCGGCCCGAGCGCGTCGCTGCACGTCCCGGTTGGGATGCGATACCGGCCGTGCGCGATGGCCAGCTCCACGAAGTGAAGTCGCCGATCATCCTGCAACCCGGTCCGGCGGCCCTGACCGACGGCGTGACCGAGCTGGCCCGCGTGATCGGCAACTGGGCCCGCGCGATGTGAGCAAGCGCGCAGCGGCGCGCCGTCGTCGCTGTCCTGCCGGTTCACTCGCGTCGCTCTCCATGGGCTCCACCGCATGCTGCAATGCGGCTTGATGTCTCCGTACCCGTCCGTACAGTCGGGTCGGCCGACGCCGTCGGCCTCGCGTGCATCAAGGCTGGTCCAGGAGGGAGCATGTCTTTATCGATCTCGCAAAGGGCGTGGGGGCGCCTGCTTTTCACGTTGTTCCTGGCCTTCGGGCTGAGCTGGCCGGCAGTGGCCGGCGACTACACGAAAACCCGCTATCCGGTGGTGCTGGTACACGGCCTGCTGGGCTTCGACGAACTCGGCGGGGTGTTCGACTACTGGTACGACATTCCCGGACAACTGCGGGCCGACGGTGCCAAGGTCTACGTCGCCAACGTGTCCTCGGTGAACTCCAGCGAGCTGCGCGGCGAGCAGCTGATCGACTATCTCGAAACATTGCAGGCGGTGCAGGGCCACACCCGATTCAACCTGGTGGGCCACAGCCACGGTGGACCGACCGTGCGCTATGTCGCGTCGGTGCGGCCGGACCTGGTCGCGTCGATGACCTCGGTAGGCAGTCCGCACGCGGGCAGCAAGGTGGCCGATGGCCTCAACGCCACGCTTCCGGACGGCTCGCCCGGTCGCGCGCTTGTCGCCGGCCTGGTCAGCGCGCTGGGCGGCTTCCTGGAATGGCTGTCGGGTGACGACGACCCGCAGGACGCGCTCGCCGCGCTGGCCTCGCTCAACACCGACGGTGCCGCCGCGTTCAACGCCAGCTACCCGGAAGGGGCACCGACCAGCCCCTGCGGCCAGGGCGCCGAGCAGGTGGGCGGCGTGCGCTACTACTCGATGGGCGGCACCTCGGTGCTCAGCAACGTGTTCGATCCGAGCGACGTGATGCTGGGGGCCAGCAGCCTGTTCTTCGGCTTCGAGCGCAACGACGGCCTGGTGGGGCGCTGCGCGTCGCATTGGGGACGCGTGCTGCGCGACGACTACGCCTGGAACCACCTCGACGAGGTCAACCAGATCGCCGGACTGCGCGGCTTGTTCGCCTCCAGCCCGCCCAGCGTCTACCGGGCGCACGTGAACCGTCTCAAGAACGTCGGGCTGTAAGGTGCGCCGCCGCTGGCTCATCCCGCTGGCGGCGTGCGTGCTCGCGGCCGGGCTGATCGCCGTGATCGGCCTGGGCTCGGCAAGCGCGGATGGGGCGGTTGCGGCCGCCTCGTCCGCTGGCGTTGCTGGCCGGCAAGCACCGGATCGACTGCCACTCCCGGCGGCCGGTCCCGGCGAGAGGGCCGAAGCACGCCGTGACTCGCTGCAAGGCACCTCGGTCGATGGCGCGATCACGCTCGATGCCGCCGGCAAGCCGGTGCCCGATCGCGCGATGCGGCGCCTGTTCGACTACTTCCTGACCCGGCTCGGCGAGCGCGACCTGGCGGCGATCCGCGACGACGTGCGCCGCCACCTGCAGCCGCGGCTGGGGCCTGCCGCGCTGGCGCAGGTGCTGGCGTGGTTCGACCGTTATGTCGTACTGGAGCGCGAGAGCGCCGCGTTGGGCGTGGGAGGCGACCTGCGCGCGGACCTGCAACGGCGGCACGCGTTGCGTCGTCGTCACCTCGGCGATGCCGTCGCGCTGGCCTGGTATGGCGAGGACGAGCGGGCGCTCGCGGTGGCAATCGCACGCCGCGAGGTGCTGCGCGACCCGGCGTTGAGTCCTCAGCAGCGCGCCGAGCGGCTGGCGCAGCTCGACCGGGCGTCCGGTGCGGCCAGCGACGCGACCCGGACGGAGAGCCAACTGGTCGAACTGGTGCGTGAGCAGAGCGCCTTGTTCGACGCCCAGGCAACCAGCCCCGCGCAACGGATGGCCGAGCGCGAGGCGTTGTTTGGTGTCGCTGCCGCCCGGCGACTGGCGACGCTCGACGCGCGCCGAGCGCAGTGGGACGGTCGGGTGTCGGCCTATCGGGACCAGCGCCGGCGCCTGCTCGCCGACACGTCGCTGTCCGCGGCCGAGCGCCAGCGGCGCGTGGACGGTTTGCTCGCCG
The DNA here is from genome assembly GCF_003719825.1 of Montanilutibacter psychrotolerans. GTDB lineage: Bacteria > Pseudomonadota > Gammaproteobacteria > Xanthomonadales > Xanthomonadaceae > Montanilutibacter > Montanilutibacter psychrotolerans. The sequence goes on from NZ_RIBS01000001.1 coordinate 223,626, forward strand.
GTTTCACCGGCAACGAGCGACGACGCGTCGAGGCACTCGCGCGCCACGACCCGGCCACGACGCGATGACCTGGCGCGTGCGGCCCCATTGCACGCCGACGGGCGTCGCCCGTGCGGACGCGCCGCTCAGCGCGGAAAGATGTCGCGGCTGAACTGCAGTCGCGCCTCGGGCTTGCCTTGGCGCTGCACGAGGATGTCGAAGCGCAGCGTGTCCGGCGCGGCGACCGTGGCGGTGCCGACGTAGTCGATGCTGTCGCCGCTGCGGACTTCGCGCATGGCGATCGCCTGGCGGACACCGCGCAGGTCACGCACCGAGGCGACGACCGTGGCCGGCAGCGACGTCTCGGTGGCCTGCGGTCCCTGCCGCACCCCCACCATCAGCAGCACGCTGTCTTCGCTGCGGGCGATGCCGTACTGCGTGGCGATTGCCGCGCCGACGTTCGTCGTCGGAATCACGCTGGCACGCACCGTCGCGTCGCCGGCCTGCAGCACCGCTTCCTCGCGTAGCGCAGCGGCCTGGTCCGCGCTGTCGGACGGCGTGGAGGCTTCGCGACCGCAGCCTGCCAGGGCGACTGCGAACAGCACGGCCGCGGTGGTGGTCCACCGGCGGATCAGGCGTGCCGAAGATGCGGTCGGCATGGCGGGCGGCTCAGTCATTGGCGGCCGACAGCTCGCGGCCGCGCGCGGTTGCCGCGGCGATCGCGCGCCCGACCAGCTCGCGCAGTCCGCCGGCTTCGAAGGTTTCGATGGCGGCCTGGGTCGTGCCGCCGGGCGAGGTGACCCGCGCGCGCAGCACATCGGCGGTGTCGTCGGTTTCGGTCAGCATGCGCGCGGCGCCAAGCAAGGTCTGGTTGGCCAGGGCGCGGGCTGCCTCGGCCGGCAGACCTTGCGCCACTCCGGCGGCCTGCATGGCCTCGGCCAGCAGAAACAGATAGGCCGGGCCGCTGCCGGAGACCGCAGTGACCGCATCCATCTGCGTCTCTTCGTCAATCCACACGCTGCTACCCACCGCGCCCATCAGCGCGGCGGCCTGTTCGCGCTGCGCGGGGTCGGTGCGGGTGTTGGCGAACAGTCCGGTGATGCCGGCGCCCAGCAGGGCCGGGGTGTTCGGCATCGCCCGGACCACCGCGACCCCGCCGCCGAGCCAGCGCTCGAGTTGTCCGGCGGTGATACCGGCAGCAATCGACAGCGCCAGCGGCGCACGTTCGCGTGCCAGCCCGGCCAGATCGGTGCAGACCGTCCGCATCACCTGCGGCTTGACCGCCAGCAGCCACAGCGATGCACCGTCGGCGGCTTCGGCGGCGGTGGAAAACGTGACAACGCCAAAGTCGGCCGCCAGCGCCTCGCGCAGGGCAGTCACCGGTTCGGCCACGCGGATCGAGCCGGGCGCCACGCCGCGCGCGACCAGTCCGCCGATCAGGCTGCGGGCCATGTTGCCGCCGCCGATGAAGGCGATGGTGGGGAGGGGCGTGGACCGGGAATCGGCGATCGTCATCGGGTGTTGACCGGAGAGTGGGCGGGGCGGGCGGAATTGTGCGGACTGGGTCCCGCCAGCGCCATGAGAGCACGCTGCGCGGCATGCTCCCATGGCGTTAACAGGCCCTAGCGATCGGGAGCGCCGGCTTTCGCGGCTCGTTGGCCGAACAGCGCCGTGCCGACGCGGACCATCGTCGCGCCTTCGGCGATCGCCAGTTCGCAGTCGTCGCTCATGCCCATCGACAGGGTGTCCATGTCCGGGTGGGCGTCGCGCAGCGACTCGAACAACTGGTGCATGCGCGCGAATGCCGCCCGGCGGCGGGCGTCGTCGGGTTCCGGCGCCGGGATCGCCATGAGGCCTCGCAGACGAAGCCGCGATTGGGCGGCGATGGCGGCCGCCAGGCCGGCGGCCTGTTCAGGCCGGCAGCCGTGCTTGCTGGCTTCGTCGTCGATGTTGACCTGGACCAGCACGTTGAGTGGCGGCTGGTCGTCGCGCCGGTACCGGGCAAGCGCGTCGACAAGCTTCTCGCGATCGACCGTCTGCACCCAGTCGAAGTGCTCGGCCGCCTCGCGCGCCTTGTTCGACTGCAGGTGACCGATCAGGTGCCACTCCAGGGGCAATCCGACCAGCTCGGCCTGCTTGGCGAGTGCCTCCTGAACATAGTTCTCGCCGAACGCACGCTGCCCTGCTTGCGCAAGTTGTGAGACGGCTGTCGCGGATTGCAATTTGCTGACCGCGAGCAGGTCTGGCGTTGGCCGGGATGCTTGACGTGCTGCGTTATCAAGTCGTTGCAACACATCGTGCAGGGCGCGGGCGAACACGTCTGGTGATCCTTTGAAGAGGGCTGGAAAAGCGGCACCGGTACGGGGCTATACTGCCTCGCAGGGGTAACTTCATTCCAGCTGCATGCAGGCACCGACGGTGTCGCAACTGCCACTGGATCCGTTCGCAGTGCGGGGGAGCACGCATGGATATCGCCGAACTGTTGGCGTTTTCGGTCAAGAACAAGGCATCCGACTTGCACCTGTCGGCCGGCCTGCCACCCATGATCCGCGTCGACGGCGACGTCCGGCGGATCAACATCCCGGCGCTTGAACACAAGCAGGTGCATTCGCTCGTCTACGACATCATGTCGGACAAGCAGCGCCGCGACTTCGAAGAATTCCTCGAGGTCGACTTCTCGTTCGAGATTCCGGGCCTGGCGCGATTCCGCGTCAATGCCTTCAACCAGAACCGCGGCGCCGGTGCGGTGTTCCGTACCATTCCGTCCGAGGTGCTGACGCTGGAAGACCTCAACTGCCCGAGGATCTTCCGCGACCTGATCAACCAGCCGCAGGGCCTGATCCTGGTCACCGGCCCGACCGGTTCGGGCAAGTCGACCACGCTGGCGGCGATGATCGACCACATCAACAAGAACGAGCACGCGCACATCCTCTCGGTCGAGGATCCGATCGAGTTCGTGCACACCTCGCAGAAGTGCCTGATCAACCAGCGCGAAGTCCACCGCGACACGCACGGGTTCAACGAGGCGCTGCGTTCGGCACTGCGTGAAGATCCCGACTACATTCTGGTCGGCGAGTTGCGCGACCTCGAAACCATTCGCCTGGCGCTGACCGCGGCGGAAACCGGACACCTGGTGTTTGGCACCCTGCACACCTCGTCGGCGGCCAAGACGGTCGACCGAATCATCGACGTGTTCCCGGCCGGCGAGAAGCCGATGGTCCGCTCGATGCTGTCCGAGTCGCTGCGTGCGGTGATCTCGCAGGCGCTGCTCAAGAAGATCGGCGGTGGCCGTACCGCGGCCTGGGAGATCATGGTGGGCACGCCGGCGATCCGTAACCTGATCCGCGAGGACAAGGTCGCCCAGATGTACTCGTCGATCCAGACCGGTCAGCAGATGGGCATGATGACCCTCGACCAGCACCTGCAGGATCTCGTCAAGCGCGGCCTGATCGCACGCCAGCAGGCGGCCGAATACGCCAAGGATAAGCGTCTGTTCGAATAAGGCGGGAAACGGGGATGGGGGTTCGAGAATCGGGTCGTTCGCCGTCGCTAGAGTGATCCGATCCGCCCATCCCGGCCTTTCACGTTTCCCGTTCCCCCATTTTCGATTTCAGGACGACCGCCATGAGCACCATCGACTTCACCTCCTTCCTCAAGCTGATGGCGCACCAGAAGGCGTCGGACCTGTTCATCACGGCCGGCATGCCGCCGTCGATGAAGGTGCACGGCAAGCTGTCGCCGATCACCCAGAACCCGCTGACGCCCCAGCAGAGCCGCGACCTCGTGCTGAACGTGATGAACCCGCAGCAGCGCGAGGAGTTCGAGAAGACGCACGAGTGCAACTTCGCCATCGGCGTCGCCGGCGTCGGTCGCTTCCGCGTGTCGTGCTTCTACCAGCGCAACCAGGTCGGCATGGTGCTGCGCCGCATCGAGACCAAGATCCCGACGATCGAAGAGCTGAACCTGCCGCCGATCATCAAGACGCTGGCGATGACCAAGCGCGGCATCATCATCTTCGTGGGTGCCACCGGCACGGGTAAGTCGACCTCGCTGGCGGCGATGATCGGCTACCGCAACGTGAACTCGACCGGTCACATCATCACCATCGAGGACCCGATCGAATTCGTGCACAAGCACGAGGGCTGCATCATCACCCAGCGCGAAGTCGGCATCGACACCGACAGCTGGGAGGCCGCGCTCAAGAACACCCTGCGCCAGGCGCCGGACGTGATCATGATCGGCGAGGTGCGCACCCGCGAGGGCATGGACCACGCCATTGCGTTCGCCGAAACCGGTCACCTGGTGCTGTGCACCCTGCACGCCAACAACGCCAACCAGGCGATGGACCGCATCATCAACTTCTTCCCGGAAGACCGTCGCGGCCAGTTGCTGATGGACCTGTCGCTGAATCTCAAGGGCGTGGTTGCCCAGCAGCTGATCCCGACCCCGGACGGGAAGGGCCGCCGCGTGGCGATGGAAATCATGCTGGGCACGCCGCTGGTGCAGGATTACATCCGCGACGGCGAGATCCACAAGCTGAAGGAAGTGATGAAGGAATCGACCCAGCTGGGCATGAAGACCTTCGATCAGGCCCTGTTCGAGCTCTACCAGGCAGGCGAGATCAGCTACGAGGACGCGCTGCGTTACGCCGACTCGCAGAACGAGGTCCGCCTGCGCATCAAGCTGGCCCAGGGCGGCGATGCCCGCACGCTGGCTGCCGGCATGGACGGCGTCGAGGTTGCCGAGGTGCGCTGATCCAGCGCCCGGGCATTGGGTTTGGCAACGAAGGGACGGGAAACCGTCCCTTCGTCGTTTGTGGAGCATGTGGCGCAAGCCCCATGCGGTTTGCCGAAAGCAGGAGGCGCGTGGCAAGGCGAACCGTGCCTGCGTGGATCCTCGTCTGCCACGACTTCCACCTTCCGCGATCGTCAGGTGGGGCAGGGCCTGACGGGTTCACGGTGCCCCGTGATTTCCCCGCTCAATGCCGGACGTGCGGCCGCGATGCCCCCGGCGCCTTGCGGCTGATGCGCGTGCCGTTGTGCCGCGGGCCTTTGCCGGCCTTCGCGCTGGGCTTCGCGCCCGCCCTCGCAGCGGGTGCGCTCTCGGCACGGGCAGCGGGCATCGCCGGCATCGACGCCAGCGTCTCGGCGGTGATCTCGCCCACCACCGGCAGGCCACGGTCGGCCTGCCAGGCGCGCAGGGCCGCGCGGCTCATCTTGCCGATGATGCCGTCCACCGAACCCCGGTACAGACCCGCGTCGCGCAGTACCTGCTGTACGTGCCGGACGGTGTCGACGTCGATCCGGCGGGTTTCCTGCGCCGGTGCCGACACCGACCAGGGCACGTTCTGCTGCACTTTCGCCAGCCAATGCCAGCGATCGTCCATGCCGATCGTTCCACCGTTCCAGCGCCTGGTGCAGCCGATGAAGTCGCCCCGGTCGGCCAGCGCCGACAGCTTTTTCCAGGCCCAGAACGCGCAGGCAACCTGCAAGGCATGGATCGGGCTGGCGGCGAACTCGGGACGGGCCACCAGGTCCAGGCCCGCGATCGGTGCCAAGCTGGCATAGCCGTCCCGGCCGGTGATCTGCGCATAGCCGCGGCCGCGATAGCGCCAGCCGTCACCGCTGTTGGCGTCGCCGTTGCCCATGCGACTGGCGTAGACATTGTTGGCCAGCCGTTCCGGATTGCGCGCGAACGGAGTCGCGGCGGCAAGCGTGCGGAAGCGGCTGGGCCACACGGCCATGAGTCGCGGCGCGGAATAGTTGAGGTTTTCCTCGGTGATCGTGAGGCCACCGGATTCGTGGCCGATCTGGGCGAGGAAGAAGTGCAGGCGGTTGCGGCCTTCGGAGAGGCCGAAACGCTCGAACAATGCCTGGTGGGAGGCGGCGAAGGCGTCGAGGTGCGCCTGCGGCGCGCGCGGGTACAGCTTCTTGATCTGGCTGGGGGTGAGCATCGTGGCGGTCCTTGCGTATGGAGAAGGCAGGCACGGCAATCCAGCGCTTCGTGGCGCACGCCTGCATTTGCTCCAACGCAATCCCGTCAGCGGAAGGCCAAACGCGTTGTCGCGCGTCCTGGGCCGGCCGGCCCCGTCCATCGCCTCGGCCCGCTAGCCGCCGTCCTCCAGGTCGAGCTGGATCAGTTCCGCCCGCGCGACGTCGCGGGTCGTTCGCAGCGGCAAGCCAGCGACCCGCTCCCCGGGTGCCCGATACAGCTCCAGGCGGCAGCAATGCTCGTACGACACCTGGTAGCTGCTGCGCGCGCTGAGCAGGCTGGCGCCATAACAGCCGTGCCGGGTGCGAACGCGGAAATCGGCTGGGTAGTCGAACGTGTAGTGGCCGGCGCCGCGCCAGGGCCACGCGTCGGCCTCGGACGTCTGGCCGCCCTCCCCGGCCTCCGGGGCAGTGGGCGGCAGCGGGCAGCGCTGCCCGGAGTCGAGACGGTACTCGCCGGCACTCAGGCGGCCCAGGTGCTGCAACTGCCGGTTGGTGGCGTCCAGCAGTTGCGGGTCGTCGGCCAGCGCGCGACGGGACCCGGCGACGTCATCGTCCTGGGCGTCCGGTGGGAGGGCGATGTGCACGTAACGGTAGTCCACTCGCAGTCCGGGCAGGTGCTGCCTGCGCGCGCCCGCGCTGGAGAGCGGCCGATGCAGGGTCAGCACGTCCTGGCCGTAGGCACCATCGCGGTAGGCCAGCCAGGTGCGGCCGGCGATGCGGATCCAGTCGATGGCCTGGTCGCTGCCGCGACCGTTGATCGTGAACGCCCGCGGGCTGCCCGGGGCGCCTTCGTCGGTGGTGACCAGGCGGAAGCCGGCAACCGGGTCGCGCTGAAGCACCTCGAGCTGCGAGAACAACCCGGTACCGCCCAGGTAGTAGTCCACTGCGAGGTCGCGCTGGCCGTCGTCGTCGATATCCAGTAGCAGGTAGTTGAGCTGGCTGGCCTCGCCGTCGACGTTGCTGACCGCCACGCCGGTGTTCCAGTAGCGCATGAACGCCTGCCATTCGGCATCGCTCATGCCGGCGGGCTGCTGCGGCTTCGGGGCCGGTGCATCCTCGTCGCCATCCAGGTCGCGCAGCGGCACGGTGAATGCGATCGCACCGCCGATGGCGTGCCCGGCCAGCACCGCCTGGATCGGCCCGCGCGGATCGCGGGGCGACGCCAGGATTTCCTGCTGGAGCGTGCGCAGCGCTTGCGTGCTGTCATCCGCGTCGGGCGACGCGGGCGCGGGCACCGCGGCGCTCGCCTGCAGTGCCAGGCACACCAACGGCAGCCACGCCGCGACACGAACGCCCTTGCTGCGAGACCCACCGCGCGCCGCCGTCTCCGTGCCGCTGCAGCGCGTGGTTCCATTCGACAAGGCACGCATCGGCATCAGGAGCCGCTCGCCACGCCGCGCGCGGTCGTCGGGCTCACCGGCTGTTGCCAGGGCGGTCCCAGCGTGGCAATGCGCGCGAACACCGGACAGTCGGGGCGATGCGCACCGGGTAGATAGCCAAGGCTCATCAGGAACGAGTTGGTGATCTCGCCGCCGGTGAATCGGAACGTCTGCTTGAACAGCTTGATCCAGCTGGCCTTGTCGCGTGGCCTGCCATCGGCCACCCGATGCGCATCGAGCCATTGCGCAAAGCCGCCGTGCAGGCTGCGCAGGCGCCGGATGACCTGGGCGTTGTGGATCGCGGCGTCGACCTTGAGCCGGTTGCGGATGATGCCGGCGTCATTGAGCAGGCGCTCGCGATCGGCATCGGTGTAGGCCGCGACGGCATCCACGTCGAAGCCATCGTAGGCACGCCGGAACCCGTCGCGCTTCTTCAGCATCGTTTCCCAGCTGAGGCCGGCCTGGTTGATCTCCAGGATCAGGCGCTCGAACAGCACGGCCTCGTCGCGGTGCGGGAAGCCGTACTCGTGCTCGTGGTACGGCCCGTGCAGCGCGTGGCCGGGAGCAATGTCGCAGTAACCGGACATCGCGCCTCTACCTCGCAGGCGCCGTGGCTGGCGCCGACGCAGGAGTCCGGCCGGCGAACTGGGACAACCCCAGCACGTCCAGGCCCTGTTCGAAGCGGATGTCGATCGGGATCTTCGCGTCCTTCAGTCGTGCCAGGTCGGCGGCCAGTTCGGGCTTGATCACGCCCATCGTGTCGGTCATCTGCTTGGCTTGCGCGTAGTCACCGTCGCCTTGCACGGTCAGCAACTTCGCGCCCAGGGCGTTCGTCGCCGCGCGCATCTTCTCGAAGTCGACCCGGTAGCGACCGGTCGCGGCATCGCGGGAGAACGCGCCGTGTTCGGCGAAGAAATTGAAGCGCACCATGTTGGCCTTGCCGTGCGCGTCGCTGGCACCGAACCGCACCGATCGCAGGATGCCGGCCAGGAACGTCACGTAGCTGTCCATGAGCTTGCTCTGGTCCAGTTCGCCTTCACGGCTGAGCGCGTCGATCATGTACAGGCCGAGGACGTCGGCCTTGCCCTCCTCGAAACTCGAGGCGTACTCCTTGAGCGCCTCGTCGACCGTGCCGCGGCCGTTGATGGTCTTCTTGATACCCAGGCCGTGGGCCACCTCATGGAACATCGTGTCTTCGAAAAACGCGTCGAAGGTGACGTGCTGCAGCTGGTCCTGGGCGATCAGTTGCTGGGCGATCGGCATCAGGATGGCGTCGAACTTGGCCTGCATGACGTTTTCCAGCTGCAGCCGGCGCGTGCCCTTGGCCAGCTGCACCTCTTCGTCGTTGGGCAGGTTGATGGCGATGGTCTTGGCGCCGACATTGGCGTTGCCGCCGTAGTACACCGCCTGGTAGGCGTTGAGGTCGGCGTTGGCGCCGGGGACTTCGGCCTTGTAGCGGGCCTCGACCGGCAGGCCCTGCTGCAGCTTGGGCAGGAACCGGGCGAAACGCGCCAGCTTTGCGCTCCATTCGATGTCCTTGATCAGCACCAGCCCCTCGTAGGAAGCCTTGTAGCCAAACAGCTGATCTTCGTAGGTCTCGATCGGGCCGATCACGATGTCGACCGGATTGCGCTTCATGTCCATCCACGCCATGTCGCTGGCGCGGAAGTCGTCCGACAGCAGCGCGTCGGCGCGCATCGCCAGGTAGGCGGCGAAGGCGGCATCGTCGCTGAGCCCGGCGGCCTCGCGAAGCAGCGCGGCGGCGCGTTGCAGGTCCGCCTTGTAGGCCTCGTGGTACGGCACGGTGACCAGCGCGCCGGCGGTATCCCGGCGCAGCTGGGTGTAGTTGGAGGCCTTGTCGGGCAGCTTGGCTGCGTCGAACTCGGCCTTGTCCATGTCGACCGGGTAGAAGGGGCCCCCCGGCGGGCGCGGACCGACGCCGGCGATCAGGGGGGTGTCCTCGTTGAGCCGGTCCCAGGGGCCGAAATTGATGCGCAGCAGTTCCCGTGTGGCATCGTCCGGGGCGCGGGCGAGCAGCGCCGACTGGTCACCTTCCCAGGACTGCCGCCAGTAGATCGCGTTCATCACCTCGCTGGCCTGTACCAGCTTGGCGATCATGCGCTGGGCACGGTCGTCGAAGCGCGACAGGTCGGCCTTCAGCGGCACCACTGCGTAGTCGCCGGCGTGTGCGGCGGCGTAGGTTTCGTTGTTGGTCGACGCCTTGCCGTCGGGCACCTGCGGGGCCGGGCCATCAGGCTGGCAGGCGGCCAGCGCCAGGGGGACGAGGCAGGCAAGCGCGAGCGGGCGCCACGAGGCCGTGGCAAGGCGGAAAGCGGGCATGGTGGGGTTCCTGGTGGCCGGGCGCCCATCCTACTGCCGCGGCCGTGCCCATCGACCCTGCCGCGGGCTCGATGGATGGCGGTCTGCCCGAAGGGGTCTGTCGCCGACCCAACGACGACGCCCGGCATCGGCGCTGGTCCTCGCCTGCGAACGTGGCTTACTTGCGCGATGGAGCGCGTTTCGTGACTTAGGGGGCAGACCGCAACGATCGCGCGGCGGTTACGATGCTTCCACGGGACCCCACGATAGAATGCGGCCATGATCGAATCGCCGACGCCCCTGGCCAACCAGCTGCTGATCGCACTGCCGTCGCTGGCCGAGACCAATTTCTCGCGCAGCGTCGCGTTGATCTGCCAGCACGACCACGAGGGCGCGATGGGCATCGTCGTCAACCGCGCCTCCGAGTACACGCTCGGCGAGGTGCTCGGTCAGATGGGCATGGAAGGCGGCAGCGACAAGATGCGCTCGCAGATCGTGCTCGCCGGTGGGCCGGTGCACCCCGAGCGCGGCTTCGTGCTGCACGACGGCGGGCTGCGCTGGGACTCCACCATGGCCATCTCCGACAATCTCTACCTGACCACCTCGCGCGACATCCTCGAAGCGATGGTGCAGGGCGAAGGCCCGGCCAACGCCGTCGTTGCGCTGGGTTGCGCCGGCTGGGACGCCGGACAGCTCGAGCAGGAACTCACCGAGAACGACTGGCTGACCGCGCCGTCCGATGCCGAGCTGCTGTTCGAGCTGCCTCTGGATGCGCGCTGGCAGGCAGCGGCCGGACGCATCGGGGTCGATTTCGCCTATCTCGCCGACTACGCCGGCCACGCATGAACGACAGCGCCTCCAGCGGTACCACCGGCAAGATCCGCAGGGACGGAACCGTGCTGGGTTTCGATGTCGGCTCGCGCCGGATCGGCGTCGCCGTCGGCAGCGCGTTCGGCCACGGCGCACGCGCGCTGGCGGTGGTGGATGTGCACGCCAACGGACCCGACTGGAGCGCGCTGGACCGCCTGCGCAAGGAATGGCGTCCCGATGGCCTGATCGTCGGTGACCCAATGACGATCGAGGGCGGCGACCAGCCTGCGCGCCAGCGCGCCCATGCCTTTGCGCGCGAACTGCACGCGCGCTACCAGTTGCCGGTGGTGCTGGTCGACGAGCGCTCGAGTTCGATCGAGGCCGCGCACCGCTTCGCCGCCGATCGCGCGCAGGGCAAGAAGCGCCGCCGTGATGCCGAGGCGCTGGATGCGGTTGCCGCCGCGGTCATCATCGAACGCTGGCTGGCCGCGCCCGACGACGCCACCGGACTTTCCGCGCTGCCGCCAACCTGAGCGCGCGGCGCTCCGCAAGACTTCCCCGAATCTGCCGAAGACCCACAACCATGTCCGCGTTGTCGCACCTGCTCAGCCTCGAAAATCTCACCCGTGGCCAGATCACCGCACTGCTCGACCGCGCACAACGGCTCGCCGACGGCCATGCCGACCGAACCGCACTGGCGGGCACCGCGGTCTGCACGCTGTTCTTCGAACCCTCCACGCGCACGCGCATGAGCTTCCAGCTGGCCGCGCAGCGCCTCGGCGCGGACGTCCTGTCGTTCGACGCGTCCACCTCGTCGACCAGCAAGGGCGAGACCGAACGCGACACGATGAAGAACCTCGAAGCGATGGGCGTGCGCGGCTTCGTCGTGCGGCACAAGCGCGATGGCGCGGTGGCCGAACTGGCCGAGGCCGCCAATCCCGGTACCGCGTTGCTCAATGCCGGCGATGGACGCAGCTCGCACCCGACCCAGGGACTGCTCGACATGCTGACCTTGCGTCAGGCCAAGGGCGACGATTTCTCGAAACTGAAAGTGGTGCTCGTCGGCGACGTGCGCCATTCGCGCGTCGCGCGATCCGATCTGCAGGCGCTGCGGACACTTGGCTGCGGCGAGATCCGCGTGTGCGGCCCGGCGGCGTTGCTGCCCGAGGACGGCACGCTCGACGGGTGCATTGTCAGCCACGATTTCGACGCGGCACTGGAAGGTGTGGATGCGGCGATGATGCTGCGCCTGCAGCGTGAGCGCATGGAGGAAGGCCTGGTCGGCTCGCTGGAGGACTACCACCGCGACTACGGTCTGACCGCCACGCGTCTGTCGCGCGCTGCCAAGGACGCGGTGGTGCTGCATCCGGGGCCGATCAACCGCGGCGTCGAGATCACCGATGAGGTCGCCGATGGCCCGCAGTCGCTGATCCTGCGTCAGGTCAGCAACGGCGTGGCAGTGCGCATGGCGGCGCTGGAGATGCTGCTGGCCTGAGGCCGTGGCCGTCCGCCGGACGGCCCGCAGCCCCTGCCGATGCCGCCCGCCATCGGCGGCGCGTGCGTCAACGCAACAGCAGCAGCGTCGCCAGACCCAGGAAGGCGAGGAAGCCCATGGTGTCGGTGACGGTGGTCAGGATCACGCCGCCGGCCAGGGCCGGGTCGAAGCCCAGCCGCTTCAGCGTCAGCGGCACCATCACGCCGGCGGTCGCGGCAAAGATCAGGTTGATGGTCAGTGCCGAACCGATGACCAGCGACAGCGCGGGGTCGTGGAACCACGCCCACACCACGATGCCCAGGACCGCGCCCAGCGTGAGGCCATTGAGCAGGGCGACGCGCAGTTCCTTCCACAGCAGGGTGCGCACGTTGGACGCGCCCACCTGGCCCAGCGCGAGGCCGCGGATCATCAGCGCCAGCACCTGGGTGCCGGCGTTGCCGCCCATGCCGGCGACAATCGGCATCAATACCGCCAGCGCGACGATCTTCTCGATGGTGCCCTCGAAGCGGCCGACCACCGACGAGGCCAGGAACGCCGTTCCCAGGTTGATTCCCAGCCACATCATCCGGCGCTTCACCGCGCGCCGGACCGGGCTGAACAGGTCTTCCTCCTCGTCCAGGCCGGCCGCGGCCAGGGCCTGGTGCTCGGCCTCGCCACGGATGATGTCGACCACGTCGTCGATGGTGATGCGGCCAAGCAGGATGTTGTTGTCGTCGACCACCGGCGCGCTGATCCAGTCGTGGTCGGAGAACTTGCGGGCGACTTCGTTGTCGGTCTCGTTGACGTCGATCGCCGGCTGCTCGTCGTCGATCAGCTTGTTGATCGGCGTGCCGGGCTCGTGGGTCAGCAGCGCGGCCAGCGCGATGCGACCCAGGTACTGGTGGCGCCGGCTGACCACGTACAGGTGGTCGGTGTGCTCGGGCAACTCGCCGCGCAGGCGCAGGTAGCGCAGCACCACGTCGATGGTGGTGTCGGCGCGCACCGTCACCACGTCCGGGTTCATCAGGCGGCCGGCGGTCTCTTCCGGGTACGACAGCACCTGTTCGAGCCGCTCGCGGTTCTCGCGATCCATCGACTTGAGGACTTCGTCGATGACGGTATCGGGCAGGTCCTCGACAAGGTCGGCCAGGTCGTCGATGTCGAGATCTTCGACCGCGGCGACGATTTCGTCGGTGTCCATGTCGGCCAGCAGGCTTTCGCGCACTTCCTCGCCGACGTGGACGAGCACTTCGCCGTCGTCCTCGGGGTCGACCAGTCCCCACACCACCACGCGCTTGCCCGGGGGCAGCGACTCGAGCAGGTTGCCGATCTCGGCCGGGGAAAGCGTGTTGACCAGCCGCTTGACCGGACCAAGACGGCCGCTGTCGAGCGCATCGGAAAGCAGGCGCAGCTGGCGCGCGGTCTTGTCGTGGCGGACGGCTTCGGCCATGCGGCTCTCCTGATACTGCCGGAGCCGCATCCCGTTGCCGCGTGGCGGCATCACGGGTGCGACCGGGGTGTCAATCGTTCATTGCCGCATTATCGCCGCTGCATGGCGCGCTGCCCACCCCGTCGGCATTCCGCGGGGTGCGCGGTGGTGGCCGCACCAGTGGCTGGCAGCCTGGTGTTGGCAGGCGGGGGCCGGAACACCCGGATGGCGCGCGCAAGGCGGGTGGAATCGATTGCTCAGACCACGGCGTGGTTGTCGAGCCAACGCACGATCGCATTGCGGTCCCGCGCGCGCAGCAGGGCCGGGGCGCGCGCGCGCAGCGCCGACAGGTCGCACTCGCGGATGCGCCGGCGCACTTCCAGCAGGGTGGCCGGGTGCAGGCTGAACTCCTCCAGCCCCAGCGCCAGCAGCAGTGGAGCGAAGCGCGCGTCGCCGGCGATTTCGCCGCAGACCGCGATCGGCCGTTTGCGCGAATGCGCCAGCCGGATCACGTCGCGCATCAGCCGCAGCACGGCCGGATGGAGCGGGGTGTAGAGGTCGCCCAGCGCCTCGTTGTTGCGATCGGCGGCGAGCAGGTACTGGATCAGGTCGTTGGTGCCGATCGACAGGAAGTCGACGTCGTTGATGAAGCCGGGCAGGGCGATGGCGGCGGCCGGCACTTCGATCATCGCGCCCAGCGGCACGTGGTCGGCGATCTCGTGGCCCTGCGCGCGCAATTCGCCGGCGATGCGCTGCATGCGATGGCGCACCGAAAGCATCTCGCCGCGCGTGCTGACCATCGGCACCAGCACCCGCAACGGCCCGTAGCCAGACGCGCGCAGCAGGGCGCGCAACTGGTCGTCGAGCAGGTGGGGGCGCGCCAGCGAGAGGCGTACGCCGCGCAACCCGAGCGCCGGGTTGGGCTCGTTGCGCAGCGCCAGGCCAGTGCGGTCGGCCTTGTCGGCCCCCAGGTCGAGGGTGCGGATGGTGACCGTGCGCCCGGTCATGCCCAGCACGACGTCGCGGTAGGCGCGGAACTGCTCTTCCTCGGTCGGCAGTTCGTTGCGCTGCAGGAACAGGAACTCGGTGCGGTACAGGCCGACGCCGGCGGCGCCGAGTGCGTGCGCCTCGGCCACGTCCTCGCGCGATTCGGCGTTGGCGTACAGCTTGATGTCGACGCCGTCGGTGGTGCGCGAGGGCTCGCGCCGCAGGCGGTTGAGCTGGCGGCGCTCGCGGGCCAGCTCGCGGACCCGTGCGCGGTGCGAGCGCAGGTCCTCGGCGCTGGGCTCCAGCACCACCAGGCCGCTGCCGCCGTCGACCGACACCACGTCGCCGTCGTTGATCTTCTGCAGGACCTGCGCGGCACCGACCACCAGCGGCAGGTGCAGGCTGCGCGCCAGGATCGCGCTGTGCGAAAGCGCGCTACCGGCCGAGGTGACGATCGCCATCACGCCCTGCGCCTGCAGCTGGACCAGCTCGGCCGGGGCGACGTTGTCGGTGATCAGGACCTCCCCGGCGACGCCGCGCAGGCCGTTGCCGCGTCGGTGCAGGGCGGCATGGATGCGGCCGATGACCTGGTCGATGTCATCGACGCGGCTGCGGAAGTAGGCGTCGTCCATCGCTTCGAACACCGAGGCGATGCGGTCGCGCTGCAGACGCAGCGCGTAGTCGGCGGCGTAACGGCCGGTGCGGATCAGCTCGTCCAGGCCGTTGAGCAGTTCGGGGTCGTCGAGCAGCAAGGCGTGCAGGTCGAGGAACTCGCCGACCTCGTGTGCCAGCGCGCCATGCAGGCGCTCGCGCAGGGCGTGCATCTCGCCACGCACGCTGGCGACGGCCTGGTGCAGGCGATCGATCTCGGCGTCGACCTCTTTGGAGCCGATGCGTTGCTCGGCGACGTCGAGTACATGCGGCAGGCGCACCCGCGCGCGGCCGAGCGCACTGCCACGCGCTGCGCCGTGCCCGTGGAAGACCTGCCGCATGCGCTCAGGTGTCCTCGTCGAAGCGGCGATCGAACAGCGCGGCGACTTCGTCGGCGACGTTGCCTTCGTCCTCGCCCTCGACGCGCAGCTTGACCTGGGTGCCCTGTCCGGCGGCCAGCAGCATCACGCCCATGATGCTCTTGGCGTTGACCTCGCGGCCCTTGGCAATCAGCGTGGCGCTGCTCTTGTAAGCCGACAGCAGCTGCACCAGCTTCGCGGTCGCGCGCGCATGCAGGCCGAGGCGGTTGGAGACGGTCAGTTCGCGTTCGATCATCGTGGTGCCCTTGCGGTGCTGGGGTGCTGGCGGTGAAACGGTGGGCGGGCAGGTGTCGGCTTCGTGGTCACTGGTGTCGTGTAAGCGTCAGGCTTCATCGAGGACCACGCCATTGCGTGCGCCGGCGGCAGCCACCGCCGGCAGTGCGTCAAGGTCCATCTCGGCGTAGTTCATCACCCGCAGCAGCATCGGCAGGCTCAGTGCCGACACGCGCCGCACGGGGGTGCCCAGGCGCGCCAGCTTGCCGGCGAGGTTGCTCGGGCTGGCGCCGTACAGGTCAGTCAGCACCAGGACGCCGTCGCCGCCATCGACTCGGCGCAGCGCAGCGCTCGCCAGTGGCAGCAATGCGTCGGTATCGGCGTCAAACGGTACTTCGAATGCCTCGCAACGCAACGGAAGCGTGCGCAACAGGCGAGTGGCTACGGCCAGCAACGTGCTGCCGATGCCTTCGTGTGTGATCAGGAGTATGCCTACGGCCATCCACGAAACTTAACAGACCGCGATGACGTGATGAAAGCGCCGCCGTCGCGGCGTTGCCGCCGTCGGTCGCCGACGGGCCGCGATCCACGCCGTTGATGGCGTGGCCGACGACCGGACCGGCGGTGATCGACGCCATTGGATGGACCATTGCGGAGCCAGCGCGATGGGCCTGAAGAAGTCGGGCCTGGTGGAAATCGGCCTGATGGAATCGGTGTGATCGGATCGGCGTGATCGAGTCGGCGTGATCGAAATCGGCGTGTTTGCCGACTGCGGCGTGATCAGTCGAGCTCGCGGTGATGCACGGCCACCTCGTCCCAGCCCTGGCCACGTGCGTGCGCGGCCAGGCGCTCGGCAAGGTACACCGAGCGGTGGCGGCCGCCGGTGCAGCCGAATGCCACGGTGATGTAGCTGCGGGTGCTGTCCGAATGCAGGCGCGGCAGCCAGGTGTCGAGCAACTGGCTGATCTGCTCGACGAAACGCGCGACGTCGGGTTGCGCGTCGAGGTAGTCGCGTACCGCGGCGTCGCGCCCGGCCAGAGGGCGCAGGCTCGCGTCCCAGTGCGGGTTGGGCAGGCAGCGCGCGTCGAACACGAAGTCCGCGTCGTTGGGCACACCGTGCCGGTAGGCAAACGATTCGAACAGCAGCGATACCGTCGTGCCAGAACCCAGGCCGAACTCGGTGATGACGTGCCGACGCAGCTGGTGGACGTTCATCGTGCTGGTGTCGATCTGTTCGTCGGCGATCTGCCGCAGCGGCTTGAGCACCTGGCGTTCGAGCGAGATCGCGTCGGCCAGTCCCAGCCCGAGCCGGCTCAGCGGGTGGCGTCGACGGGTGTCGGCGTAACGCTGCAACAGCACCGCGTCGTGCGCCTCGAAGTACACCAGCTTGGGGTCGAGGCCCAGCGCGCCGACCGCCGACAGCCATTCCGGAATGCGCTTCAGGTCGCTGTGGGTATTGCGCACGTCGATGCCGACGGCGAGCTTGTCCGGCGGCGCCTCGGCCGCGGTGACGCTCTGCACGAACTGCGGCAGCAACTCCGCCGGCAGGTTGTCGACGCAGTAGTAGCCGATGTCTTCGAAGGTGTTCAGCGCGACGGACTTGCCCGCGCCGGACATGCCGCTGACGATCACCAGGGTGGGAGTGGGAAGGGAGTTCACGATTCGCCGCGTTCGAGGAAGTTGCTGTGTCGTGCAATGAATGCCGCGGCCGGGTCCAGCCCCTTCATGCGCAGGCTGTGCAGGCGCGTGGCGGCTTCGGCGAGCACCGCGAGGTTGCGGCCGGGCATCACGGGCAGGGTGGTCATCGGTACGTCGAGATCGAGCACGCGGCGCATCGTGTTGTCGCCGGTCAGGCGTTCGATGCCGGCCGGCAGTGCGTCGACGGAGGGTTTGGTGAGGTGCACGATCAGGCGCAGGTACTTGTTGTTCTTCACCGCGGTGTCGCCAAACATCTGGCGGATGTTGAGCACGCCCAGGCCGCGCACTTCCAGCAGGTCCTGCAGCATCTCGGGACAGGTGCCATCGAGCACGTCGGGCGCGATCTGGGTGAACTCGGGCGCGTCGTCGGCGACCAGGCGATGGCCGCGCGTCACCAGTTCCAGCGCGAGCTCGCTCTTGCCGGAGCCCGATTCACCGGTGATCAGCACGCCGATCGAGTAGATCTCCATGAACACCCCGTGCATCGTGATGCGCGGCGCGAGGGTGCGGGCCAGGTGGTACTGCAGGTGGTTGAGTAGCTCATGACCGCGGTGGGGCGAGGTCCACAGCGGCGTGTCCGATTCTTCCGCCGCGATGCGCAGGTCTTCGGGGCAGGGCTGATCCTTGCTGATTACCAGCGCCAGTGGCCGGAACTGCATGATCTTCTCGATCGTTTCCCAGCGCAGGCGCGAATCGAGGCCATCCAGCCACGCCAGTTCCTCGGTGCCCAGGATCTGCACCTTGTTGGGGTAGATCGCGTTGAGGTAGCCGGCCAGTGAGGGGCGGCGGGCCAGCGTATCGACCGACTCGACCACGCGGCGCTCGCCGGACTGGCCTGCCAGGCGACGCAGGCCAAGGCGGTCGCGTTGCCGGTCGAAAAGTTCGGCGGCGCTGATGCTGGCGTTCATCGCCGGGTCTCAGGCGATGGTGGTGGTGGTGGTGCGGCGGGGCAAGGCGCCGTCGAGCAGGCAGCGGCCCAGCTCGGTGGTGTTGGCCGCGGCACGCAGGGTCAAGCGGAAATCGGGATCGGCAAAGCGTTCGGCCAGTTCGGCCAGTTGCTGCAGGTGTTCCTGCACGCAGTGTTCGGGTACCGCCATGGCCAGCACCAGATCGACTGGCTCGCCGTCGTGGGCGCCAAAGTCGACCGGATCGGCCAGGCGCAGGAAAGCGCCGCGGATTTCCTCGACGGCCGCGACGCGGCCGTGCGGAATGGCCACGCCGTGGCCGATGGCGGTAGAGGCAAGTTGCTCGCGCTGGCGCAGGCTGGCGCCGATGGCGGCGGCGCTGCTGGCCGAGGTTCCGGCCAGCAGCCGTGCTGCTGCGTCGAGGACGGCGCCGCGATCGCCTGGTTCGACCAGGATCGCGATCCGATCCGCGCTGAGCAGGTGGTGCAGCGGCATGGACTCAGCCGAACTCGCTGCTGCGCGCGATGCTCTCGCCGCGGTGGTGGTCGACCATCTTTTCCTTGTGCTTGAGCAGGAGGCGATCGAGCTTGTCGGCGAGCAGGTCGATGGCTGCGTACATGTCCACAGCAGCGGCATCGGCATGCAGGGTGCGGCCGGCAATCGTGATGGTGGCCTCGGCACGGTGATCGGGCTTGTCCAGGCTCAGCTGCGTGCGCACGTCGAAGGGCTGCTCGAAGTGGCGTTGCAGGCGGTCGAGCTTGGTTTCGACGTAGTCACGCAAGGCTGGCGTGACTTCGATCTGCTGGCCGTAGGTTTCGATACGCATCGGTGACCTCCTTCAACATCGCGACAGGTAGTGGGGTGACCCTCTGGACGCGTCCAGAGTTCCCAGCATCGCACGTCCGCGTCGTCGCGGAACAGGCGTGCATGTCACAGGAGTCCGATCGGCGGTGGCCGTTTGCGGAGCGATCTGGCGTCAGCAGATCCGCATCCGATCCTGCGACGACGGGATGCTCATCGCTTCACGGTATTTTGCCACGGTCCGCCGGGCCACCGGCATGCCGCCGGCCTTGAGGTTTTCCGCCAGTCGGGCGTCGGAAAGTGGCTTGCGCGGGTTTTCCGCCTCGATCAGCTGGCGGATCATCGCCTGGATTGCCGTGCTGGAGGCTTCGCCGCCGCTGCCGGTGTCGATGCCGGAGGCGAAGAAGGCGCGCAGCGGCACCGTGCCGCGCGGCGTGCGGGCGTACTTGCGCGATACCGCGCGCGAGACGGTGGATTCATGCAGGCCAACCTCGGCTGCGACTTCGCGCAGGGTCAGCGGGCGCAGCGCGCTGTCGCCGAACTCCAGGAACCCGGCCTGCTGCCTGAGCAGGCAGCGCACCACCTTGAGCAGGGTGTCGCCGCGCGCTTCCAGGCTCTTGAGCAACCACCGCGCCTCCTGCAGGTGCCCGCGCAGGTAGCTGGCGTCGCTGGAACTGGCGTGGCGGATCATGCCCTCGTATCCGCGGTGGATCGATATGCGCGGCCGCGTGCCGTCGGCCAGCGCGGCACGCCACATGCCGTGCTGGCGCCATATCACCACATCGGGTGCAACGTAGGTGTCGCTGGTGATCGAGCCGATCTGTGCCCCGGGCCGCGGGTCCAGCGAGCGCAGCAGCTGCACGGCCACCTCGACGTCGGCCGGATTGAGCTTGAACTCGGCCGCAAGCCCGGCCACGCCGACACGCGGCAAACGCTGCAGCGGCCCGTTGGCCAGCATGCGGGCGAGTGCCTTGCCCGGCGTGTCGTCGGGAAGTTGTTCGAGCTGCAATTGCAGGCACTGACCGAGGTCGCGAGCGCCGACGCCGACCGGGTCGAAGCGCTGGATCTGGTGCAGGACGGTGGTGACTTCCTCTTCGCTGGCCGCAAGCTCGGTGCCCAGCGAGGCGATGATCGCCTCCATCGGTTCGCGCAGGTAGCCGTCGTCGTCGATGGCCTCGATCACGGTGGCGCCGATCATGCGGTCGCGCGGTGACAACGGGCTGAGGTGCAGCTGCCACAGCAGGTGGTCGTGCAGGCTTTCGCTTTCGGCAACTTGCTCGGCGGCGCTGCCGTCGTCGTCGCTGTCGGACGGGCCGGCGCGCTCGTACCAGGTCTCGCCGTCGCTCGGGCCCCAGTCCGCCTCCGGCGGAAGCGACTCGATGCCGTCGCCATTGCCGCCCGATTCCGGCGCCGGCGCGACGTCGCTGCCGCCCACGGCAATGTCCTGGACGGTTTCGGTCCAGTCCAGCAACGGGTTGGTTTCGACGGCGGTGACGAGCTCGGCATCGAGTTCCACCGCGGACAGCTGCAGCAGGCGGATGGCCTGCCGCAGTTGCGGTGTCATGACCAGATGCTGGCCGAGCGAAGCTTGGAGGCGGGGTTTCATGATCGTTTGCAGTCGCGCCCGGTTGGGTCGACGTGCGCGGCGATCAAAGACGGAAGGTTTCGCCCAGATACACGCGTCGCACGTCGGGATTGGCCAGCAGCGCGTCCGGAGCCCCCTGCGCGAGCACGCCGCCCTCGTTGAGGATATACGCGCGGTCGCAGATACCCAAGGTTTCACGGACGTTATGGTCGGTAATCAGCACACCGATTCCGCGATTCTTGAGGTGGCGCACGATTCGCTGGATCTCGCCGACCGAAATCGGGTCGACGCCGGCAAACGGTTCGTCCAGCAGCATCAGTCGGGGCTTGCCGGCCAGCGCACGCGCGATCTCGACGCGGCGGCGTTCGCCACCGGACAGGCTGGCGCCGGCCTGGTCGGCGACGTGCGAGACCTGGAGCTCTTCCATGAGGCTGGCCAGCTCACGTTCGCGGCCTGCCTTGTCGAGGTCGTCACGCAGCTCCAGCACCAGCCGGATGTTGTCGGCCACGCTGAGCTTGCGGAACACCGAGGGTTCCTGGGGCAGGTAGCCGACGCCGTACTTGGCGCGTGAATACATCGGCTCGCCGGTGATGTCCTTGCCGTCGAGCACGATCTGCCCGGCATCGGCCGGGACCAGCCCGACGATCATGTAGAAGCAGGTGGTCTTGCCGGCGCCGTTTGGACCCAGCAGGCCGACGACTTCACCGGCATCCAGGGTCAGTCCGAAATCGCGTACCACTTCGCGCGAACGGTATGCCTTGCGCAGGCCCTTCGCGACCAGCATCAGCCGCCACCCGGAGCCGGCGTGGTGCCGGCATTGCGCGGGACGATCCGCATCTTGACCCGGCCGTTGCCTTCACCGCCGCTGTTCACCTGGCCGGTGCGCATGTTGTAGACCACCCGCTCGCCGCTCAGCGAGCCGCGCGGCTGCTGGATCCTGACGGTGTCGGTGAACACCACGATCTCGGTGGTGAGGTCGTAGTCGACCTTGTTGGCGACCGCGTTCATCTGGGTGCCGTCATCCATCTGCTGGCGCAGCCGAACCGGCCCGCCCGTCAGCACGGCCCGCACCGGATCGCCGCCGCGGGTGCTGACAGTGGCCTGGCCGGCCTCGATGTGCAGCGTGCCCTGTTTGATGGTGACGCCACCGGACAGGACCGTCGGCTGGCGGTCGTCGAGCGTGCCACTGGTGGCACCGGCGTCGATGTCCATCGGCTGATTGCGGTCGGACGAACGCGCCAGCGCGCCCTGGCTGCAGGCGATCAGGGCGGCGGCGAGCAGCCAGTTAGCGGCGTGTCGGGACATAACGGGTCTGGACCTCGGATTTGAACGAGTACTGCTTCGTGGCGAGGCTGACCTCGAGACCACGGCCGCGCAGTATAGAACCGGGCCGGCGGATGGTGACCAGCGTGGCCGATTCGGCGCGCTTGGCCTTGGGGAATACATTCAGTTGATCGGTGGCCATCGTCGTGACCGGGCCGTTGCGCCCGTCGCTGGTGGCGGCGACCTTGCCTCGCAGGCGCAGTTCGCTCCCGTCGGCGCTGACCCAGCCGGTGGCGGAGCGGATCTGCCACGCGTCGCTGGTGGAGCCCGGCTGGGTCGGGATCAGGAACAGCGGCGTGGCGATGTCCAGGGTTTTCTGGTCCGGGTCGCGTGCCAGCCTGGGCGCGCGCAGGGTGAAAGATTCCCGGCCGTTCTCGTCCAGCGAGATCAGTTCGAAGTCGTGCAGCACGTAATCCGGCCGGCCGGCGGCGGCTTCGGTGCTGTGCTCGGGATGACGCTGCGACCAGAGCGCGAGGCCGCTGAGCACGGCGCCGGCAAGCAGCACCAGGGTGAGGATCGCGCGCCAACTCATGCCGTGCCCTCGATGCGGGTGCCGTCGACGTGCGTCGCGCTGGCCAGCAAGGCCTCGACGTGGCCCTGGGAAGCCAGCAGCAGGTCGCACAATTCGCGCGCGGCACCGTGGCCCGCACGCGCGGCGGTGCGCCAGTTCACGCGTTCGCGCACCCAGGTGTGCGCGTCGCATGGCGCGACGGAAAGCCCGACCTGCTGCATCACGCGCAAGTCGGGCAGGTCATCGCCCATGAAGGCGATCTGATCCAGGCCGATGCCATGGCGCTGGGCCAGCCCGGTGACGCAGGCCAGCTTGTCGATCACCGAGGTATGGGCTTCGGCGCCCAGTTCGGCCGCGCGGCGCTCGGCGACCACGCTGGCGCGCGCGGTCACGAAGGCCACCGGGATTCCCGCCTTGCGCAACAGCACCAGGCCCTGGCCGTCGTGCACGTGGAAGGTCTTGAACTCGCGGCCGTCGCTGTCGAAGCCCAGGCGCCCGTCGGTCAGGGTGCCGTCGACGTCGAAGCACGCCAACCGTACGCGCGCGGCGCGTTCTCGGATGTCGGCGGGGTAGTCGTTGAAGTGGCTGTAGGGCATGGCGGTCGGCGGTGGATGATGAATGGGGCGACGTGGCGGCGGGGCAGGAGGGGGCGGGGCGGGGCGGCCGCATTCCGGCCGGTGCCGAGAGGCACACTCGGCCACCCATCCTTAACCCTTCGCGACCTACACCACCCGCGCGCGCAGCAGGTCGTGGATGTTGAGGGCGCCGACCACGCGTCGGTCCGTGTCCAGCACCAGCAAACCGCTGATCTTGTGGGCCTCCATCAACTGCGCGGCCTCGACCGCCAGTGCATCGGCACCGATGGTCTTGGGGGCGCGCGTCATCACGTCGGCGATGCGGGTCGAGCGGAGGTCGACGCGGTTGTCATCCAGCGTCCGGCGCAGGTCGCCATCGGTGTAAAGGCCCAGCAGACGGTCGTCGCCGTCGACAACAGCGGTCATGCCAAGGCGCTTTCGGCTCATCTCCACCAGGGCTTCGCTGACGGTGGCGTCGGCACCGATCCGCGGCACGTCGTCGCCGGCGTGCATGATGTCGGTGATGTGCAACAGCAGCCGCCGACCCAGCGCACCGGCCGGGTGCGAGCGGGCGAAATCGTTGGCGGTGAAGCCGCGCGCCTCGAGCAGTGCCACCGCCAGCGCGTCGCCCATGGCCAGCGAGGCCGTGGTGCTGGAGGTCGGCGCCAGGTCCAGGGGGCAGGCTTCGGCCGGGACGCTGACGTCCAGGTGGACGTCGGCCTCGCGTGCCAGCGTGGAGCCGGCGCGACCGGTCATCGTGATCAGCTTGTTGCCCTGCCGCTTGAGCACCGGCAGCAGCATCAGCACCTCGTCGCTTTCCCCCGAGTAGGACAGGGCGAGCACTACGTCGGCGTCAGTGATCATGCCCAGGTCGCCGTGTCCGGCCTCACCGGGGTGCACGTAGAAGCTGGGGGTGCCGGTGGAGGCCAGCGTGGCGGCGATCTTGCGCGCGACGTGGCCGGACTTGCCCATGCCCGTGCAGACCACGCGGCCGCGGGCGTGCAGCATGAGGTGGCAGGCGGCGCTGAATTCGCCGTCGATGCGCGCGGCAACCGCGGCCAGCGCCTCGGCTTCGATCTCGAACACGCGGCGACCGCTGGCAGCAAGGCCGGCGGCATCGTTCATCTGGGGACTCGGGGACGTTGCCATTTCGGAGCAGGGGGCTTTCCGCTAGGCTAATCGCTTCATTTTACGCGCATCCCTCCGCGAAAAGCCCGTTCCAGCGGCGCGGCGTGGTCGAAGTCGCGTTTTCCCACTCCGCGGACCCAGCTGCCATGAACCCCGACATCATCCGAACCCTGATCGAACAAGGCCTGCCCGGCGCCAACGCGGACGTCCGCGGCGACGACGGCGTGCACTTCGAAGCCACGGTGGTGGCCGAGGCGTTCCGTGGCAAGCTGCCGCTGGCGCGTCACCGCATGGTGTATGCCACGCTCGGCGAGCGCATGGGCGGCGAGATCCACGCGCTGGCCCTGAAGACGCTCACGCCGGACGAAGCCGGTCGCTGATCGGGCACGGCCCGACACCCAGTCCACCCCCCCGGCAATCGTCCCCCGACCGTCCTCGCGATCGTTCGTCGCCAGCCCAACCGCATTTCCCATCGAGTTCCCATGCAAAAGATCGTTGTCGAAGGCGGCCAGCCGCTGAATGGTGAGGTGCAGATTTCCGGCGCCAAGAACGCGGTACTGCCGATCCTGTGCGCCACCTTGCTGGCAGATGCGCCAGTCGAGATCAGCAACGTGCCGCACCTGCACGACGTGGTCACCACCGCCAAGCTGCTGGGCGAGCTGGGAGCCGGCATCAGCATCGACGAGCGTTACGGCATGACCGTCGATCCGACCACGGTGCACAGCCAGGTCGCGTCGTACGAACTGGTCAAGACCATGCGTGCCTCGGTGCTCGTCCTCGGGCCGCTGCTGGCCAAGTACGGAACCGCCGAGGTATCGCTGCCGGGCGGTTGCGCGATCGGGTCGCGGCCTGTCGACCTGCACATCAAGGGCATGCAGTCGCTGGGCGCCGAGGTCACCGTCGAGCACGGCTTCATCAAGGCCCGTGCCAGCCGCCTGCGCGGCGCACGCCATGTGTTCGACATGGTCAGCGTCGGTGCCACCGAGAACGTGCTGATGGCCGCAACGATGGCCGAAGGCACCACGGTGCTCGAAAACGCCGCGATGGAACCGGAGATCGTCGATCTTGCCGAGTGCCTCAAGGCCATGGGTGCGCAGATCGAAGGGGCGGGCACCGGTCGCATCACGGTGCACGGCGTCGAACGCCTGCACGGTGGCAGCCACGCGGTGGTCGCCGACCGCATCGAGGCCGGCACCTTCCTGGTCGCCGCGGCGATGACCGGCGGCCGGGTGACCTTGCGGCGCACGCGCCCGGACACGATGGACGCGGTGCTCGACAAGCTCACCGAAGCCGGCGCCACGATCACCGTCGATGGCGACCGAATCACGCTCGACATGCAGGGACGCCGACCCAAGGCGGTCAACCTCACCACCGCGCCGCACCCGGCGTTCCCCACCGACATGCAGGCGCAGTTCATGGCCATGAACTGCATCGCCGATGGTGTGGGCGTGATCAACGAAACGATCTTCGAAAACCGCTTCATGCACGTCAACGAGCTGCTGCGACTGGGCGCGGACATCCGCGTCGACGGCCATACCGCGGTGGTGCGCGGCGTTGCCGGGCTGAGCGGCGCGCCGGTGATGGCGACCGACCTGCGGGCGTCGGCATCGCTGATCCTCGCCGGCCTGGTGGCCGAGGGCGAGACCATCATCGACCGCATCTACCACCTCGATCGTGGCTACGAGAACATCGAGGAAAAGCTGTCCGGGCTGGGCGCGCGGATCCGGCGCGTCGGCTGACTGATCGCCCTCGCGCAAGACGAAGCCTTCAAAAAAAAGCCCCGCGATCGCGGGGCTTTTTCATGGCGTCCGATGCGGTGGCGGCCAGGCCGGCCGCAAGCCGCAGGGGCAGGAAATCAGATCTCGTAGGGCGCAATAACCGAAGGGCATTGCGCCGGATTCGTGTACGCCGAGGTGGATCTTCATCGCGCATCCGGTCCGGCGCATTACGCCTTCGGCTAATGCGCCCTACGGGTGCGCGCGGATCCGTCGCGCCGGGAGATCGGCAACGGGTCCCGTAGGGCGCAATAACCGAAGGGCATTGCGCCGGATTGGCTCATGTCGAGGTGGATCCTGATTCGCGCGCGTCCCATCCGGCGCATTACGCCTTCGGCTAATGCGCCCTACGGCGGCCTGGCCGCGGATCCGACGCGTCGGTTGATCCGCAACAAAAAAGGCCCCGCGATCGCGGGGCTTTTTCTTGGCGTCTGGCGCGGTAGCGGCATCGCCTGCCGCAAACCGCGCCGGCAGGAAATCAGCGCACCGACTGCACGCGCAGGTCCATCGCGTCTTCGCCGTCGTCGCGTTGCAGGATTCGCGCCGGCACCGGGATGCCATCGACGATCCAGGCGATGGTCTGCTTGCTGCCGTTGGTGCTGACCACCTTGGTGGCCTGCTGGTTGCGTCCACCGACGCTGATCTGTTCGCGCCCGGCGATGGTGTAGGTCATCTGCTTGATGCGGCCGTCGTCGACCATCCGGTAGTTCAACGGCCGGCCGGCGACGACATCGCGCACCAAGGCCAGGTTGATCAGCAGCGCGTCCATGTCGCCGGCCTGCAGCCGCAGCGGGCCGGCGCGGCCTTCCTTCACGTCACCGGTCCAGTTGGCAACGCCGCGACCCCAGTCGTAAATGGCGTTGCGGACGGTCTTCTTGACCAGGACCTTCGACGAATCCTGGCCCGACAACGGGCGCCACTGGCCGCCGTGCTCGTCGAACACGGTGCTCTGGCTCAGGCTGGCCAGGCTGTTGGTGATGTTGAGGCTGTAGCGCCAGCGGTTTTCGCCGGCGGCGGAAAGGCTCATCTGGCCGTTCGCACGCATGCCCATGTAGCTGGCCTGGTAATCGACGGTGAACGGCTGGATTGCCAGGGCGGGCAGGCTGGCCAGTGCCAGTACCGCAGCGCCCAACAGGGCGGGCCACTTCTTCTTGGACTTGGTGGTTTGCTGGTGCATTTGCGGCACTCCTTTATCGGTATTCGAGCAGGCGCAGGTCGTAGGTGTCCCGACCGTTCTCGCGCTGCAGCATTCGGATCGGCGTCGGCACGCCGGACGCCACCCAGATCACGGTTTCTTCGTTGCCCGACTCGACGCGACTCACGCGCATGGCCTTGAAGCTGAGTCCGCCGACGGCAACGTCTTCCATGTCGTTGGCAACCACGTAGTTGTGCTCGCGCACGCGGCCGTCGTCGACGAAACGGTAATGCAGCGACTTGCCGGGTTCGGCATCGCGGATCACCGCCAGGTTGATCAGCAGCCCGCTCATGTCGCCTGCGCGCAGCGCAACCGGCGCACGCCGGGTTTCCTTGACGTCGCCGCTCCAGCGCGCGCTGCGGTTGCCCCAATGGTAGACCCCCACCGTCTGCTTGCGGCCGAACAGGTGCCCACGCACGGTGGCCTGGGTCAGCGGTCGGTAGCCGCCGCCGATGGTGTCGAACACGGTGCTCTGCTCTGCGCTGATGCCGGCAAGGCTCAGCAGGCCCTTGGTGCCACGCATGTTGAGGTCGACGCGCCAGCGGCTGCTGGGCTGTTGCACCACCTGCATGGTCGCGGCACCCAATGCCTTGCCCTCGTTGAACACCGAGTAGCTGGCGATGAAGGGTTCCAGCGCACTCTGCGCCGCCGGCGCCGCTGCGGCCGCGGCCGCGGCCGGGGCGGGCGCGGCACTCTGTGCACGGGCGTTCGACAGCGGGACCAGGGCAACCAGGCTGGCGGTGAACAGGGCAGCGGCGAACGGAATTCGGGTCACGGTGTCGTCTCTTGTTCCACAAGGCGTTGATCCGGGTCCAGCTGCAGCGGCAGGTGCAGGGCGCGACCATCGAATCGGACCTGCGATCCCGCCAGGTCGATCCGTCCGGCTGCCAGCAGGCGTAGCGACGCCAGCAGCAACGGGTGTTCGCGTTCCAGTACCCGCTGCGCCAGCCGGTCGGCGTTGTCTCCCGGCAGCACCGGCACGCGCGCCTGCGCGATCACCGGGCCACCGTCGAGTTCGGGCGAAACGAAGTGCACGCTGGCGCCGTGCCAGGACACGCCCGCGTCCAGCGCCTGCTGGTGCGTGCGCAACCCCTTGAAGGCTGGCAGCAGCGACGGGTGGATATTGAGCATCTTCCCGTTGCGTGCAGCCACTTCGCGTTCGCTGACCAGGCGCATATATCCGGCACAGACGATGAGATCGGGATGAACGTCGTCGACCAGCCTGAACAAGGATTCATCGTAGTCGGCGCGCGAGGCGAAGGCGCGTGGCGACAGCGATGCGGTTACCGCGCCGCTCTCGCGACCCTTGGCCAGGGCCGGCGCGTCGGCCTTGTCGGAGAACACGCCGGCCACCACTGCATCCAGGCTGCCCTGGGCAATGGCGTCGAGAATCGCCTGCAGGTTGCTGCCGCGGCCCGAAGCGAGCACGGCGATTCGGTAGGGGCGACGCATGCGATCAGCCGGTAGTGAACAGCGATTTGACCGAAACCCGCGACAACACGATCACGGTGAACACGCCCAGCACCGTGCCGAACGGGAAGAATGCGCAGGACACTGCGGCCATCACCAGGCAGTACGTGTGGTTGCGTCGCTGGCGCAGGCAACGTCCGGCCCGTGCCAGCAAGACGCTGAACGCCAAACCGCAGAGGATCATCAGTCCGGCGATCCCGACGAAGAACCAGCCGACCAGCGCCGCCTCCGGCTCGCCCGGACGGTGTGGCGTGTCGAAGGCGCCGGTGATCATCGCGATACCCATGATCAGATGCAGCACCGGGAACATCGAGAACAGCGCCGTGATACCGGCCACCACGTAGTGGAAAACGCCCAGCAGGTCGAGATGGGCGATGTCCTGCGCCGTGGTGGGATCCGGAGCGGGCGACGGGATCGACGGTACGTCCATCGTGGCGATCAGCCGATGCGCACGCGCTCGCCGCCCGCGGCGGCGGCGACCACCTGGCCGATCGGGCGATGCGCCAGGCCCAGGCGCTCGAGATCGGCCGACACCCCCGCGACATCGCCCGGCGCAACCACCAGCACGAAGCCGACGCCGCAGTTGAACGTGCGCCACATCTCGTGCTGCGGCACCGCGCCCTCGCGCTGCAGCCAGTCGAACACCGGCGGCAGCACGATGCTGGACGCCTCGATGTCGAGGCCAAGGCCGTCGGGGATCACGCGGATGATGTTCTCGGTCAGGCCGCCACCGGTGATGTGGGCCATCGCATGCAGATCGTGCAGCTTCAGCAGTTCGAGGATCGGCTTGACGTAGAGCGCGGTCGGCGCCATCAGCGCATCGATCAGCGTGACGCCGCCCACCTCGACATCGGCCGGCCGGCCGGCGCGGTCGAAAATGCGACGGATCAGCGAGTAGCCGTTGGAGTGCGGGCCGCTGGAGGCGATGCCCAGCAGCACGTCGCCGGCGCGCACCTTGCTGCCGTCGAGGATCTGCGACTTCTCGACCGCCGCCACGCAGAAGCCGGCCAGGTCGTACTCGCCCGGCGGGTACATGTCGGGCATCTCGGCCGTCTCGCCGCCGATCAGCGCGCAGCCGGACATCTCGCAACCCTTGGCAATGCCGCCGACCACCGCCACGGTGGTGTCGACATCGAGCTTGCCGGTGGCGAAGTAATCGAGGAAGAACAGCGGCTCGGCGCCCTGCACCAGCACGTCGTTGACGCACATGCCGACCAGGTCGATGCCGATGGTGTCGTGGCGGCCCAGCTGCTGGGCCAGCTTGAGCTTGGTGCCGACGCCGTCGGTGCCGGAGACCAGCACCGGCTCCTTGTACTTGTTCGACAGGTCGAACAACGCGCCGAATCCGCCAAGTCCGCCCATGACCTCGGGGCGGAAGCTGCGCTTGACCAGCGGCTTGATGCGCTCGACCAGTTCATTGCCGGCGTCGATGTCGACACCCGCATCGCGGTAGGTCAGCGGGGTGGGGGAGGTGGGGTTGGACACGGGCGGCCTCGGGCGGTCGCGGGAAAGAGCGCGATTTTAGCAGCCGCGGCGGCCGCCGATGGGCCCCGGACGCGCGCGCGATGCGATACCGGACCTGCGGATGGGCGACGGCGCCCCCCGACACCCGCGCCTGAGCAGGCCGGCCGGGCGTCGACGACGCGGCCGCTCGTCGCCGTCGAGGCCGCCGGAACGGGCTCTGCGGGGCGCCGCTGCGCAACCAGTGCCCGGACACCGCGCCGGATGCGAACGCCGCACGCACCGCGTCAATGGACGTGCCGCCGCCACTACGGCACCATTTCGACAATTTCGCGTGTATGGGATGGCGATGGTTCGTGCAATCCGGGCGGCAGCCCCAGTGACAACCCGACCACCGCTGGCCGCCAGGATGCGGGTTGCGTTCTCCTTGGCCTTCCTGATGGTGCTGCTGCTGGCCAGCTTCACCGCCGTTGCGCAACGCGTCGAAGGCGATCGCGCCAGGGGCCAGGGTGTCTACTCGGCCGAAGTGCCGGTCAACGGGCAGGGCGAGACGGAGCGTGGCAATGCGTTCGCCCGCGGCCTGGCCGAGGTGCTGGGCAAGATGTCGGGCGACCGCGGCGCCGCGTCGCGCCCAGGTATCGGCCCGGAGTTGCGTCGCGCCAAGGAGTACGTCAGCAGCTACGACTACCGCCAGGACGAAGGCATCGGCCCCAGCGGTGCGCCGAGCTACCGCACCACGCTGGTGGTCCGTTACGACGAGGGCCGCGTCAACGAGCTCGCCGCCACCTACGGCCTGGCCGTGTGGCCGCAGCCGCGACCCAAGCCGGTGCTGTGGCTGGCCATCGACGACGGCAGCGGCCCGCGCCTGGTCGGTCTGCCGCAGTCCAACGCGGCCCGTGGGGTGCTCGATCGCGCGGTGGCGCGCGGTTACCGGCTTGGGCTGCCGGGCGGCACCGCCGCCGAGCAGGCGGTGGTCGGATCGATCTGGCGCGGCGACACCGCGGCGGTGGCGCGCGCTTCGCAGCGCTACAGCCCGCCGATGCAGCTCGTCGGCAAGTTGTATCGCAGCCGTGGCGGCTGGACGGCCGACTGGATCTTCGTCGATGGCGGCCGCGTGCTCTCGCGTTGGTCCCACAGCGGTGCCGACGCGCGCCAGGTCATGATCACCGGTGCCGACGGCGCTGCCGACGCCCTGATGCGCCGATACGCCAGGCCCGGCCGCGCCACCAGCCCGGCCGGCACGTACCGCGTGCGAGTCATCGGCATCGACAGCAGCGGCGATTACCTGCGCCTGTCCGGCTATCTGCAACAGCTGGGCGTGGTCGGCAAGATCACGCCGCTGCGCGCCACCCCGGAGGCGGTCGAGTTCAACATCGAGATGCGTGCCGGTCCCACCGGCTTCCGCCGCGCGGTTGCCGCCGGCTCGGTGCTCGAAGCCGTGGGTGGAGAGACCGGCCTGGCTCCGCCGGACGACGGTGATCCGTCCACGCCTCCCCTCCCGGCTCCGACACCGTCGGTGCAAACCTACCGGCTGCGCTGATGCACGCTACCGATCCGATGATCGAGATCGCCCGGTTCCTGCGGCGACTGCAGTGGACCGCGCTCGCCGCCGGCGTGTGCTGGCTGCTGTGGCTGCTTGCCCCGGTACTGACGCCGTTCGTGCTGGCGGCGATGCTGGGCTGGCTGGGCGACCCGCTGGTCGATCGGCTCCAGCGTGCCGGCCGCTCGCGCAACGTTGCGGTGACCCTGGTGTTCGCGCTGATGTCGCTGGTGCTGCTGCTCGCCCTGGTGCTGCTGGTGCCGATGCTGGAGCGCCAGATCGGCATCCTGATCGAATCGCTGCCGCGCTATCGCGACTGGCTGGTGCTGACCGCCATTCCGTGGGTGGAAATGCGCACAGGCTTCGAGATCAGCAACTGGCTCGACCTGGCCCACATCATCGAACTGCTGCGCAGCAACTGGGAGCGCGCCGGCGGCGTCGCCTCCACCTTGCTGGGCTACATGTCGCGCTCGGGCTTCGCGCTGATCGGCATGTTCGCCAACATCGTGCTGCTGCCGGTGCTGACGTTCTTCTTCCTGCGCGATTGGGACCTGCTGGTCGATCGCGTCGCCTCGTTGATCCCGCGTGACTACCTTGGCACCGTACGTCGCCTGGCCAGCGAATCCAGCGACGTGCTCGGCGCGTTCCTGCGCGGGCAGTTCATGGTGATGCTGGTGCTGGGCGTGATGTACGGCGTCGGACTGTGGGCGATCGGACTGGACCTGGGCATCCTGATCGGCGTCATCGCCGGCCTGCTGACTTTCGTGCCGTACATCGGTCCGGCCAGTGGCATCGTGCTGGGCGTCATCGCCGCGCTGGTGCAGTACGGCGACTGGCGGCATGTCGTGGGCGTGCTGGTGGTATTCGGCGTCGGCCAGGTCATCGAGAGCTACTGGCTCACGCCCAAACTGGTTGGTGACCGCATCGGCCTGCACCCCGTCGCTGTGATCTTCGCCGTGCTTGCGGGCGGACAGCTGTTCGGCTTCCTTGGCATGCTGCTGGCATTGCCGGTTGCCGCCGTGGCCAACGTGCTGCTGCGCTACGCGCAGGAGCGCTACACCCACAGCAAGCTGTACGCAGGCGAGCATCCCTCGATCGTGTTGCCGGACCAGCCGGCGCGCGTGCCAGTGGAAAACGACGCCGAGTGAGCGTTTCGATTTCCCTGATTCCACGGGTGCTGCCATGAGCGGCAGCACGCCGGCCGTACCGCAGTTGCCGCTGGCGCTGCGCTACCCGCCGGACCAGCGGCTGGACACCTACGTGGCGGCACCGGCCGGCACGATCGAGCAGTTGCAGGCGCTTGCCACCACGCCCGAGGCCGATTGGGTGTACCTGGCCGGGCCGTCCGGCGTCGGCAAGACCCACCTGTTGCTGGCTACCTGCGCCGCCGCCGAAGCGGCCGGTCGCCGTGCGGGCTACATGCCATTGGCTGCGGCCGCCGGACGCCTGGCCGAAGCGCTGATCGCGTTCGAAGGCAACGACGTGCTGGCGCTCGACGGCCTGGAGGCGATCGCCGGCGATCGCG
Organism: Montanilutibacter psychrotolerans; assembly: GCF_003719825.1. Taxonomy (GTDB): domain Bacteria; phylum Pseudomonadota; class Gammaproteobacteria; order Xanthomonadales; family Xanthomonadaceae; genus Montanilutibacter; species Montanilutibacter psychrotolerans. The sequence goes on from NZ_RIBS01000001.1 coordinate 256,732, forward strand.
ACGACGAAGTGGCGTTGTTTGAGTTCCACAACCGCGCCCGTGCCGCCAACGTGTCGGTGTTGTACGCCGCGCGCGAGCACCCGGCGACGCTGGGCCTGTGGCTGCCCGACCTGCGCTCGCGGCTGTCGCAATGCGGCCGCATCACGCTCGATCCGCTCGACGACGACGGCCGCCGCAACGTGCTGAGCCAGCGTGCCCAGCGCCGTGGCCTGGTGCTGGAGGAGGCGGCGCTGGACTGGCTGCTCAAGCGCGTCGATCGCGACCTCGGTGGCCTGACCGCCTTGCTCGACCGCCTGGACCGCGCCTCGCTCGCGGCCAAACGCCGCGTGACGGTGCCGTTCCTGCGGCAGACGCTGGGCGCGCAGGACTGACACTCCAACAGAATGTTGGGAGCGAAGTAGGTGTTGTCCGTCTCTTTTGCAATCGGAAACCGCTGGAGTGCTCGGGCCTTGGCGGCTGGATTCGAGCTGGTAGTCGCTTGCCGGTTCCCGTTCTGCTCAATGCTCGGCGTGCGGTGAGTCGTAGATTCATGCCTGTCGAGATTCGCTCTTCAAATGGAAGTGTCCTTTTTCGAGGCTATCGTGCTGAACAAGGGAATGAGAAACAGAGCTTTGGTGTTGTCTGTTTTCAGCGCACTGCTTGGTTTGTCGGTTGGGGCTCTGCCCAGAGATGCGAAAGCCGATGCCAAGTACATGTGCTTCACGGGTTATGTGACCACTGACAAGGGCACTGAGCATGAGGTGACGACCTCTTACACTGTCTGCGAGTGGGTGAACTTCGGGCCTGGCGGCAGCGGCCCTGACGAATCCTTTGTCGATGGACCCTCTCCACTGCCTCCCAATGACGAGGGAGTTGCCGAGGAAGTGCAAAACAAGCCGGACAAAGATCCCTGCGATCGGGCGGCGACGAGTAGTGCGGGCGTGACTACTCAGCCGGTAGTGATTGCCAGTGGTAACAAGATCAAGTCGGAGGTCGATTTTTCGGAGCGTTCCGGATTGGTATTGGAGCGCTACTACGACAAATCCCTTGGTCGGGCGGGAATGTTCGGTCCGAAGTGGTCATCGAACATTGAATATACGTTGAGCTTCCACTACGGGTTGAGTGTGTGCGAAGGGAGGCTGGGCGCGATCACGAGCTGCTTCACCGGAATGCAGGAGCTTTCGAAGATCAGTGCTTACCGGCCTGGCGGCGGCGCCTACACGTACACGAAGGACGAACTGGGTGTCTGGAAGAATATGGTCGGTGATGTCCTGGTTCCAGTGGGCGAAAACTGGCAAATCACGACCGCAAACGGTGGCGTGGAGGTCTACGACCAGTACGGTCGACCACTCAGTCGTCGCGACATCCGTAATGTCGGGGTGTCCTACACCTACGACATCAACAATCAGTTGGCATCGGTACGGCACAGCTCCGGTCGAAGCCTGCAGTTCTCCTGGGTGTCCGGCAGGGTGACCTCCATCGTCGCGCCCGGCGGGAAGCTTTACGGGTATGGCTATGGAGCGGGGTATCTCACGGGTGTGACCTATCCCGATACGCTAGGCAGTCGCGCCTATCTTTACGAAGATGGGGCGCAGCCTGGTGGAATGACGGGTATCTTGGTCAACGGCGTGCGCCACAGTCGTTACAGTTACTACTCTGATGGGCGCGTAAAGAAGTCCGGCCTTGGTGTTGATGGAAGTACCGATGCCAGTTCCTTCACATACGGAACCGACTATACCGACGTTACCAATGCGCTTGGTCAGACCACCCGCTACCAAACGGCGGAAGTTGGCGGAGGGTTGCGAGTAATCGGCGTCGAACGTCCCGCGAGTCTGGCCTGCCCGTTAGGCGGTCGTTATACCGCCTACGGCACCAACGGCGCTGTCGACTATCGACTCGACGCAAACGGTGTGAAGACCGATTTCACCTATGATGCCAAGGGTCGCCTGGTTCAGGAGATTGTTGGTATTGGTTCCGCAGGTGAGACCGATCAACAGCAGATCACTCAGTACATTTGGGATGCGAATCACACAGGGCGCGTCAACGGCGTCAGGGTTTTTGGAAGTTCGTTGAGCTTGCCGATTTCGGAAACGGTCTACGACTATTTTCCTGATGGAGATCCCCGCGCGAGGTTGCTGCGCAGTTTGGCGATCATCAATCGCAGCGCGATCGGTGTGGCCGGCCAAACTCTTGCCACAACGTACGACTACACGTTTCACCCGAATGGGATGGTCAAGACTCGTTCCGAGGATGGTCCTATTTCGGGCCTCGGAGATCGAGTTACCCGCACATTCGATACTGCTGGAAATCTGCTGTCGGTGAGCAACGGTCTCGGTCACACGGTAAGCCAGAGTGGCCACAACGCGATGGGACAACCGGCGCGGTTGGTCGGCGCCAATGGCGAGATCGTTGACCTCACCTATGACGCGCTTGGGCGCGCCAAGTCGCGCCGGACCTATCTCAATGATTCAGCGCAGGACCATCTGTACGAGTACGACACCCATGGCAACGTGACCAAGTTGACATTGCCAGATGGCCAAGTGCGGGAGTACACGTACGATGTGTCCAACCCAGAGTTGTTGACGCGCATCGAGGAGAAGGACAGGGTAGTTGAATTCGGCGCAGCCGAAGCGAAGCGCGGAGTTTCATTCAGCTACAACAAGCTGGGTGGGCAGACAGCTTCGTCGGCATGGCGCAAGCATCTGTTCTACGAACCGGAATCGTGCAGTCCGAACCCCATCTGCGATCCGGTCGATCCTGATGAAGGGCTCGTGCCAACTTGGCGCACCGCCGTCGCCTATCAGGCCTTTGGTGACTTTGACGTCTCCGGCCTTCCGTCTGCAACGCGCGGCAACAATGGGCAAAAGCAGAGCTACAACTACGATTCCAACGGCGACGTACAGACGACCAAGGATTCACTTGGCCGCGTCACCACCAGTACCCGTGATCGCCATCGGCGTGTGGTTGCTTCCAAGAACGCCTTGAATGGCACCACCAAATACGAGTACGACGCGATCGGCAGATTGACCAAAGTCATCGATCCTCGCGGAAAGCCGACGACCTATGTCTACGATGGGTTGGGTCTGCTGTGGGCGCAGTACAGTCGTGACACAGGCGCCACGCAATTCACGTACCGGGCCGATGGATTGATGGCCACCATGACCCGGGCAGACGCCAAGGTCACGACCTATGCCCACGATGGATTGGGTCGTGCAACGTCCATCTCGACCGGCGCAAGCGTTCAGAGCTTCACGTATGACGCCTGCGCCAACGGGAAGGGTCGGATTTGCCAGGTACTCGACTCGTCAGGGCAGCTCGACTATGGCTATTCAGCCTATGGGCAACTGGTCAGCAAGTCGCAGAAGGTTGGCGGCAGCGCCGTCGCGTTCGGTCAGGCCTACGCGTACGATGGCATGGGCCGATTGACCGGTATCAGCTACGGCGGTGGCGTCAGTGTCGGGTATGGCTACACGTTCGGTCGGGTGACCGCAGTGACGGCCGTGGTTGGGGGAAACGTGAAGGACATCGCCACCGACATCAAGTACGAGCCTAACGGCCCGGCATCCGGATGGACCTATGGCAACGGGCTTGTTCAGACTGTCATCTACGATCAGGACTGGCGCCAGACCCTGCGCAAGACGAGCAACGGCAGCACGGCCATGCAAAGCCTTGCATTTGGCTATGACACCAACAACAACCTCACCAACCTCACCAATGCAACCAATGTCAGTCTGACCCAGGCCTATTCGTACGATGCGCTGGGCAGGTTGGCTGGCGTGACCGCGAGCAGCGCTGACCAGGAATTCACTTACGACGCGACTGGTAACCGAACCAGTCATACCTGGGGTGGGTCGACGGATATGTACACCGTCAGCAGTGCCAGCAATCGATTGGATGCCATTACCGGGTCGCGAGCCGAAAGTTTCACCATCGACGCCAACGGAAACACTACGGCCAATGCCGGTGCGTCCTACGTCTACGACGACTTCAATCGACTATCGTCGGCTACCAAGGGCGGAGTGACCGCCACCTACAGGGTCAATGCACTCGGCCAGCGAGTCTACAAATCCCGCGGCGGACCCAACACGACGGTGTTCATGCACGGGCAGGATGGAATGCTGGCGGCGGAGTACGCGTACTCAGGCACCTGGACCCATTACATCCGCCTAGGCACTGAGGTGATCGGGTTCGTACGCGGCGGGCAGGTGTATTTCGCCCACAACGATCACCTCGGTCGGCCGGAGCTGGTCACCAACGCGGCCAAGGCGGTGGTTTGGCGCGCCAAGAACTACGCGTTTGACCGCACGGTCACCGTCGATTCGGTAGGTGGCTTCAATCTTGGTTTCCCAGGCCAGTATTACGACAGTGAAACCGGTCTGTGGCACAATGGCTTCCGAGACTATGACGCGTCGTTGGGTCGTTACATACAGTCCGACCCGATCGGACTGGCGGGTGGACTCAACACCTATGCCTATGTCGGGGGGAATCCGATTAGCCTGATCGACCCGCTTGGGTTGGCTTCGCTTTGCGAAGCAATGGCCGATGTAATGAAGAACGACGACCGCTTTGTAAATGGAACTCCATTCAATCCGTTGGATGTTGGTACTGAATATATTCCTGAGGGCGGGCATGGTCCTTCGTTTGCCAACTTCACGCATTCCGACGGAAAGGATTACGACATTCAGTACATCCAGATGGGGTGGTCAATTACGGCAAGTCCTTTGGGTGCGCGCCCTAGTAACTATCTGCAGGCGCATGCGTTGTTTGCTGGCTGGATGTTCTTCGTTGCTGGAATGCAGGACAAGAGCTACTTCCAGCAAAACAACATTCTTCCTAATGCGCGGGCGTTTGATCTGGCTACTAAAGGTGCATTGACCAATGACACGTTTAAGGGCTTCTATGATGAAAACTGCAAATGTCAGTAGAACGTTCGTTAAATTGTGGCTAGCGATTGTCTGTGTGTTCGGCGTTTGGTTTGTCGTCCGTGCTGAACTGGTTGATGTCGTGGCGATGGCATTTCTCATAATGGTGGCTGTGATCGCGATGGTCATGGCTGTAAGGGGAGGCCATCGATATCTCGCTGCGCTTACCGCAACCATTGCTGCTGTCTTGGTTGCTGTAATGATCTATTGTTGGATGCAAGCGAAGGAAAGGGCAGACCATTTCGCAGCGGAGTTCATTCGCTCGCATGCTTGTGCTCCGTCATTCGATGAGCTACTTACGAGTTCAGGCGATTGGAAGAGGAGTCGCGTCAGAGGCCATATCCGGGCGGATATCCGCTTTTTTGGCGCCTCGCGTTTGGTGACCTATCAGAACAACGGCCTGCTGCGCTTCGGACTCATGGATGAAACTCGGACGGTTTGGATCCCGCAATGTAAGGGCGAGGACCGGTAGCCCCGTAGGGCGGATTAGCGAAGCGTAGTCCGCCGCATGCGGCGAGCGATGATGCACACGAAGCCCCGCCCTCACCAGCGGGGTTTTTGTTTGGCTGCTCTGTAATGACCCAGCAGTTTCCGCACAGGTCAGGCCGCTAAAGCATATGCCTCGGCGGGGGTTTTCATGCCGAGCGCCTGGCGTGGGCGCCGGTGGTTGTAGAACTGAATCCAGTCGCCAATCGCCCGGCTCGCATGCTGCTGCGTTTCGAACCGGTGCCGGTGCGCGCATTGTTCCTTGAGCGTGCGGATCACCCGTTCCACCATGCCGTTCTGCTGCGGGCAGTGCGGCGTGATGAACTCCTGGCGCAGGCCATAGCTGCGCACCAGGCGCATGTAGTTGCGACTGGTGAACACCAGGCCGTCGTCGGAGCGCAGCAGGAAGGGGGCAGGCACACGCCCGAGTGTGCCGAAGCGGGCGATCAACTCCTGCTCGAGCGCCGCCGATGCCGTGCTCGCCTTGCCACTGCGCGACAGGTGCCAGCCCAGCAATTGCCGGGTATGACAATCGATCACCAGGGCCAAGGTCAGCCAGCCATCACGGCCGCCCCAGATTCGACACAGATCGGTCGCCCAGCGCCGGTCCGGCGCCGTGGCTACCGACGGCAAGGCCTAGATCCGCGGCCGCTGGCCAATGGCGCGCTTGCGCACCTGCCAGCCCTTGAGCTGGAAGATGCGCTGCACCGTGTTCTTGTTCAGGCCCAGCAACCCGGCGACCGTGAGGTAGCCGAACGAGGGCTCTGCCTCGATCATCGCCTTGATCGATTCCGCCAATGCCGGCTGCACCACGGGCGCGGCCTTCGTTGGCCGGTAGTACTGCGTGCGCCGCGGCAGGTCGAACCAGCGGCATAGCTGGCTCAGCGACACCACCAGGCCCTCCTCCTTGAGAACTGTAGGGGGTCGTTGACCCGCCGCTGTGACGCAGCGAAGTCTCGCACTGCGGGGCTTCTTCCTTTGGCCGCTACGGTCGTATGTCGCGAAAGAGCGTCGGGCTTGAGCCCGACCTACCGAATCACCGTAGAGCGGGCCCAGGCCCGCCTGCCGGATCTAGGGATCGAAGCCCCGCCTTACCCGGCGGGGCTTCTTTCGTTTGCGACTGGCTGCGATGGCACGCGCTGCGGACGACTTCCAGTGCGTAACCCGCGACGCAACGCGTGCGGTTTAGAAGTTGACGCTCCAGCTGTTGATGTAGCCGTAGTCGCCGGCGTACGCGTCGTGCACACGCAGGTACCAGTTGCCGTTGAGCGGTTTGCCGGCCAGGTTCACGGTGTAGCTGCCGATCAGGTTGTCGGTGCTACCGCCGGCATAGTTGTGCAGGTTGACTACGGTGTTGTCAGGCGCGATCAGGTCCACCGTGAAGTCGCCGCGGTACGGGTGGCGGATGTCCAGCGAGACCGTCGCGTTGCTCGGGGCGGTGCCGCTGCGGCCGCTGACCGTGATCGGGCTGAGCACGGTGCCGGGGTCCGGGATCTGGTAGTCGCCGGCATTGCTGTAGGTCAGGCGGCTGCTGGCGGTGTAGCGGCCGGTCACGCTCAGGTCCGAGAACGCGGCGTACGCCTTCACCAACAGGTAGTAGGTGCCCGCCTGCGGCGCGGCGATGGTGCAGGTCTCGTTGCTGCTCGGGCCATCGGCCTTGCAGACAAACGAGGTCGGCGAGGCCAGGCCACCGTACTTGACGAAGATGTCGGCATCGCCGTTGGCACCGGCGGTGGTGAAGGTCAGGTTGCTGGCACCGGCCGGCACCACCAGGCTGTAGTGCAGCTCGTAGTTGAGCGATGCCCAGGCGCCGCTGCGGGTCACGCCGTTGGTGAGGACCGTGGCGGTCGGCGGCGGCGTGGTGCCGCCGGTGATCGCGTTGACCGCGGCCTGCGCGTTGAGCATGCCCGGGCCGATCACGCGGTCGGGGGTGTACGGGAATGCGCGCGACGTGCTCTTCAGCAACGCTTCGATCTGCGCCGGCGTGCGTGGCGTGGCGCCAGCGCGCGACTGCATCAGCGCGATCACGCCGGCCACGTGCGGCGTTGCCATGGAGGTGCCTGACATCCAGCCGTACCCGCCGGCGGCCGGTACCGTGCTGCCGGTGTTGATGGTGGAGTAGATGCTGCTGCCCGGCGCGGCGATGTCGATCAGGTTGCCGTAGTTGGAGAAGCCCGAGCGATACGCCTCACGCGTGGTGGAGGCGACGGTGACCACGTTCGCGCAGTTGGCCGGGTTGTAGTTGCTGGCGTCGGCGTTGTTGTTGCCGGCCGCCACCACCACCGTCGATCCACGCGAGACGGCGCCGTTGATCGCGTTCTGGTAGGTCGAGCTGCAGCTGCCGTAGCCGCCCAGGCTGAGGTTGAGCACCTTGGCCGGGTTCGCGTTGGCTGGCGCGCCGGACACGCTGCCACCGGACGCCCAGATGATGCCGTCGGCGATGTCGGACACCCAGCCACCACAGGTGCCGAGCACGCGCACCGGGACGATCTTCGCCTGCGGTGCGACACCGGTCACGCCGATGCCGTTGTTGCTGACCGCGGCGATGGTGCCGGCCACGTGGGTGCCGTGGAACGAGCTGTTGCCCCATTCGCCGGCGTTGGTGCCGCACTCGTAGTTGCGGTACCAGTCGCCCTGGTCGAGCGGGTTGTTGTCGCGGCCGTTGCCGTCGCGCGCCTTGCCGGCGTCGGCGATCATGTCGTAGCCGGGCAGGATGTTGGCGTTGAGATCGGCATGGCTGGTGATGCCGGTGTCGATCACCGCCACCACCACGCCGCTGCCTTGGGTCATGTCCCAGGCCTGCGGTGCCTTGATGCCGCCGGTGCCTTCGAAGTAGTGCCACTGCTGGGTGGCGTAGTACGGATCGTTCGGCGACCAGGTCGGGCGCATCAGCTGGTCGACTTCGACGTACTCGACGTTCGGGTCCGCCGCGATCTGTCGCATCAGGATCTCGGCCTGCAGGCGGTCCAGCTTGCGGTTGCTGCGCACGACGTCGGCACCGGTACCGATGCGGCGCAGGCGTTGCAGCGTCAGCGGACTGCCGCCCGCCACCGAGCCCGCGGCGCGCGCCAGCGAGCCCTGCAGCGCGCTGGCGCTGCTGCTGGCGGTGCTGCCGGTGCGGTACTTGACGATGAAGCGGTCGTGGCTCTCCTGCGACTGCAGGCTGGACAGGTTGATGCGCGCGGCCGTGGCATTGCCGGCCGGGCCGGCCATGGCGGGCAACGCGGCGGCGATCAGGCCGGCGGTGGCGATGGCCAGGGCGGTGTGGCGAAGCATCGGGCGCAGCGAATGACGCGCGGTGGTGTGCGTGGTGGATTGCATGGTGGTTCCCCCTTGGAAATGCCGGTCCGTTCACCCGGCGATGGCGCCGTGCCCCTGAGTGGCCTGGCGCGTCCACTGCGGGCGGTTTGCCGCAGTGCGGGCGCAAGCTAGTGGGCGCGTCGGGGGGCGACAACGGGCAAATGCGCTGCAGTCGCGGTCGCCAACGTGACCGGGCTCATGCATCCGCAAAGCGCCGTGCCGGCGGCTTCGCCTGGCCGTTCGCGAATGCGGGTTCGGGTACGGCCAAGCGCTCCGGATCTGCGACGCAACGCACCCGAAAAGCGGACTTGAGCGCGCGCGCCGCGCCATTCGCAAACACCGTCACGGCGCATTGCGTGATCGGCGTCGCGAACATTCGTATACGGTGTCCGATTTGCGGGCAATGCCGACGGTTGCGGACGGGCGATGTGTGCCCGCTGTCACGCCGACGGCGCCACGCGTGTGGCGCGATGGATCAACCGGACCGGCGCCGCCGGTGGCTACCGTCGCGAGGGCGAGGCCGACGCCGGTCCGCAACGTCCCGGCCCGATGCGAGGGACGGTGCAACCAAGGCGTCTAACGCGGAAATTGCAGGTACCAGAACAATGCGGTTTCCGGCGCGTGGGATTCCAGCGCCGCGTAGAGCATGCGGTCGATGCCGCCCAGGACGAACCCGTAGCGCTCGTAGAACAGGCAGGCCGCCACGTTGTTGTTCTGGGTTTCCAGCATGATTCCCGACAGTTCTGCCGACCTGGCCCAGTCGACGGCGCGGTCCATCAACGCCCTGGCACAGCCCTGGCGGCGGGCCGTGCGGCTGACCGCGATGTCGTCGATGAGGGCCAGCGCGTTCCAGTTGGAACGGATGGCCAGATAGCCGACCAATTGGCCGTCCAGCCGGGCCACGAACAGGGCCTGATCGGTGGCTTCCAGGTGCTCGCGATAGTCCTCGGGATCGCTGTCGTAGCGCTTGCGGTAGGGCGCGATCTCGCGGCAGCGGTCAATCAGCGGCGTGTCGAAGGCGGGCAGGATTTCCCGATCGATCGTGAAGCTGAAATCGATGGCGCGGGCTTCATTGAAGAATCGCGCATCGGCCGCCTCGATGATCAGGGGCGGCTCGGCCAATGCCGTGGTGTCGCCAACCAGATGCTGCGTCATGACCTTCCTTGGGACGCTGGGTTTGACATCCGTCCGTGCGCAAGCGGTCGGACGCGATCGTGGTGCTAGCCGTTTGTCGACAGCCGCGCATCCAGCTGCGCCAACCGTTCCGGCGTGCCGACGTCGGTCCAGTGGCCGCGGTGATGCTCGCCGGTGACCGCACCGCGCGCCATCGCCGCGCGCAGCAATGGGGCGAGTTTGAAGCGCGGCGGCGTGTCGTCGACGCCGGCGACATCGCCGATCACCGTGCGCCAATCGGCCAGCAACGCCGGGCGGTACACGCCGATGCCGGAGAAGGTGAGGCGTGCGTCGTCGTCGCTGCCGCAGGCCACGCGGTCGCCGGTGAGCACGAAGTCGCCCCGTGGGTGCTGCGCCGGGTTGTCGACCAGCACCAGGTGCGCGTCGCCGTCGGGTTCGCGCGGCAGGGCGTCGAAGTCGTGGTCGGTCCAGATGTCGCCGTTGACCGCGATGAACGGCGCGCGCGCGTCGTCGCCATCGCACAGCAACGCCAGCGCGTTGAACATGCCGCCACCGGTTTCCAGCGGCGTGGCGCCCTCGTACGCGTAGTGCAGGCGCAGGCCCCAGTGCCTGCCATCACCGAGCGCGGGTTCGAAACATTCGGCCAGCCAGCTGGTGTTGACCACCACCTCGCGCACGCCGATCGCCGCGAGCTTTTCCAGGTGCCAGGCGATCAACGGCTTGCCGCCGGCCGTCAGCAACGGCTTGGGGGTGTGGTTGGTCAGCGGACGCATGCGCTCGCCCAGGCCGGCGGCGAAGATCAGCGCCTTCATGCTTCGGCGGCGTGCAGCGCCGGGCGCACGTGACGGTCGAGGATTTGCTGCAGCGGCGCCAGCTCGGGGTAGTTGGGCACCACGCCGTCGAGGTAGGCCAGGAAACGCGGCACGTCGGCCAGATACTTGGGCTTGCCATCACGGTGGTTGAGGCGCGCGAAGATGCCCATCACCTTGAGGTGCCGCTGCACGCCGATCCAGTCGGCATCGCGGCGGAAGCGATCGATCGGCGGTACCGGCAGACCGGCGGCGGTGGCGCGCGCGTGATAGCGGTCGAGCCAACCGGCCACGTGCTCGGCCGGCCAGCTCAGGAACGCGTCCTTGAACAGGCTCAGCGGGTCGTAGGCGATGGGTCCGCGCACCGCGTCCTGGAAGTCGAGCACGGCGGGGCCGTCGCCGGCCACCGGCATCAGGTTGCGTGGCATGAAGTCGCGGTGCACCAGCACCTGCGGCTGCGCGAGCGCGTTGTCGATCAACCGGCGGTAGACCAGGTCGAGGTGCTCCATGTCGCCGCAATCGAGCGCGATGCCCAGGTGCCGGCCGAGGAACCACTCGTCGAACAGACGCAGCTCGCGCGTGAGCAGGGCCTCGTCGTAGCTGGGCAGGTCGGGCGGGCAGGCGATTGCCTGGATCTTCAGCAACTGGCTGACCGCGTCATCGAGCAATGCGTCGGCGTTGTGCAGTCCGATCACATGCAGATAGGTGTCGGCACCGAGGTCTTCGAGCAGCAGGAACCCCGCCTCGACGTCGCGCGCCAGCACGCGCGGCACGCGCACGCCGCCGGCCTCGAGCACGTCGCGCATGGCCAGCCACGGACGCACGTCTTCCTTGTCGGGCGGCGAGTCCATGACGATCACGCTGTTCGGAGCCGCGCTGCCGTCGCCGGTGGCGCCGCGCCAGTAGCTGCGGAAACCGGCGTCGGTGGAGGCGCGGTGCAGGGTGAAGGCGTCGTCGCCGGTGGCGGCGCGGGCCCAGGCCAGACGCTCGGCTTCGCGGGCGGATTCGGGGTGCAGCGGATCGGTCATGCAGGCGGCTCGTGGTGTGCGTGCGGCGGATGCCGCAGACGCACAGGGTACCGGTCGGCCGCGCGGGAGTGGAGCCCGGCGGGGGCGCGGCTACCAGCTGTCCTCGAGCATGCGCGGTCGACAGGCCAGGTAGCCGCCGGTTGCCAGCACCAGCAGGCACACGGTCAGGAAGGCGAACGGCCAGAGCCAGCCGCCGAAGCGGTCGTGCAGCAGCCCGAACAGCAACGGTCCAGCGCAGCTGAGCACGTAACCCAGGCCCTGGGTGAAGCCTGACAGCGCGGCCGAGCCCGGCGCGCTGCGCGTGCGCAGGTTGATCAGGGTCAGCGCCAGCGGAAAGGTCGCCGGACCGAGACCCAGCAGGGCCACCCACAGCGCCGTGAACGTCATCGGCGCCAGCAGCAGCCCGGCGAATGCCGCCAGGTGCGCCGCGCAGCAGGCGAGCACCAGCGGAAACGGGTTGCGCATGCGCACCGCCAACGACGGAACCGACAGCGCGCTGATCAGGCCCATCGCCGAGTACAGCCCGACCATCGTGCCGCCGAGCGTGGCACTGCCGCCGGCGTCGATCAGCAACTTGGGCAACCAGGTGAACATCGAGTAGCTGACCAGCGAGGTCATGCCAAACATCAGCGCCATGCCCCAGGCGACCGGCGAGCGCCAGACGCGGCCGGTGGCCACGGGCGCGGCGAGTTCGGGGGCTTCGTCGCCCGGCGCGACCGCGCGGTCGTGCGTGGCCGCCAGCGCCCGGGCGATCGGCGTGCGGCCGTAGCGCTCCGCCCACAGCGTGATGGCCCACGGCAGGGTCGCGGCCAGTGCAACCAGCGACCACGCGCCCAACGACACCCGCCAGCCGGCAAGATCGGCCAGCGGCACCGCCGCCACGGCCGGCACGATGGTGCCGAACTGCAGCACGGCGATGTACATCGAGCTGGTCGCGCCGAGGCGATCGGCGAAGTAGCGCTTGACCAGCGGCGGCAGCACGACGTTGCCGATGCCCATGCCCGACAGCGCCACGGCCGAGGCGATCAGCAGGTCGGCGGTACCGCCGGCGAACGCGCGCGCGAGCAGGCCCGCGGCGGCCAGCAACATCGCCACCAGCACGGTGCGTTCGAGCCCGAGCCGACGCGCGATGGCGGGTGTGGCCACGCCAAACAGGCCGAACGCGGCCGTTGGAACCATGCCGAACACGCCGGTCATGGCGGAGCCGAAACCGAACTCGCGACCCAGGCTGTCCAGCAGTGGGGTCAGCGAGGTGACCGCGGTGCGCAGGTTCAGCGCCGCCAGCGCGATGCCGGCCAGCACCAGCAGGCGGCCGCGCCACGGCGCCGCACCGATGCCGATCGCACTGGACGGGGGAACGGCCGGGCCTGCGACCGCAAGACGGGCCGCGGGCGGAGGGGGAATGGCGTGGGCGTGGTGGGTCATGGATCCAGTAACACTGCGACGCGCCTGCCGGGCACGGCACAGGCGGCGGTTCAAACGGGGGATGCCAATGGCGTGGCCCGCATCGCCGGATCGAGGAATCGTGGTGTGCGGGGAGGGCGATGGCGGTGTGCGGGCAGTGTGCGCGCCCGGGGCCGCCAAGACGATGCCCTGACGGGCACGCTGTGTTGCAGCATCGGGGGTTACGCGCAAGGTGTCAGAGCAAGCACAAAGGCGGCCGATCTGGAGAGCTAGCCAAAGAAGGGACCGATGTTGATCCGTCGCCCGCTCTGAATGGCAGATCTCGATCCAGCGCGGTCATCTCCGCATTGCCCGCCAGGTCGCAGGCGGGTGCGCCGATCGTCGTCAGCCGGTCGCGATACAAAACTTTACAAACCAGCCAAACGCCGGACGAACGACCGAGTCAGGGTGTCGTCATGCGCGAGCGATGGGCGCCGCGCATAACCCAGGGAACTCGAACGATGAACGTGAATATTGATGGTGGAACGAAACTCGCGACGACCGGCTCGCTGGCGGACGGTCGATCGCGTGGCATGCGACGTGCCCTTGGCGGTCTGCTGCTGGCCAGCCTGCTCGCGACAGGCGTCGTCGGTGTCGCGGGCGGCCATCCCGCCGGTCATGCGCCCCGCGACACCTATTCGCAGATCGACCTCAAGCACCTGCATGCGATATTCGAGCACCTCATCACGGTGGTCTCGCCTGAACAGCAAGCGGCCATGCGGGCCATCGGCGGAGCGGTGCACGAGGACCTGCAGGCGTTGAACCAGCAGGCGTCGGCCGCGCATCGTCGGAAGGTCGGCCTGCTGCTGCAGGGCCGCATCGATCGCGCCGCATTGGAGCGCGCCCGTGCGGATGAAATCGAAGCGGCGGAGCGACTGGCCGAGCGCATCGATGCCGTACTGCTGGACCTGGCCGAAGTGATGACGCCGGACCAGCGCGCGCGGCTTCGCGACCACGTCAAGGAGCAGGAAGGCTGATCACGTGTCGCATCAAGCTTCGTGGCGGCATCGTGCGTCCTATACTGCGCACGATGCCGCGATGCGGCCTGCCTGTTGGCAGTTGCTCCGGCCGGATCCGAAGGATGGCGGCACGCCCTACCAGATGACGACACCAACCCCGTCGCCACGACTGCTCATCCTCGAAGACGACCAGCGTCTGGCCGGGATGCTGGCTACCTATCTCTCCCAGAACGGCTTTGATGTCGCGCATGCCGACACGGTTACGGCGGGGGTGAGGATGCTGCTGGCCGCATCGGCGACCGAGTGGCCATTTTCGATCCTGCTCCTGGATGTGATGTTGCCCGATGGCAACGGCCTGGAGGTGTGTCGGCGGATTCGCGCACAAGCGCCGATTCAATCGCTTCCGATCGTGATGCTGACGGCCAAGGGTGACGCGATGGATCGCGTGGTCGGACTGGAACTGGGCGCCGACGACTATCTCGCCAAACCATTCGAGCCCAGGGAATTGCTGGCGCGCCTGCGGGCGGTGCTTCGCCGCCCGCATGCGGCGGCGATGCCGGCCGCGACCGTGTTGCGTTTCGGACAGCTCGAGATCGACCGCGACGCACGGATGCTGCGCGTCCACGGCCGCGATGTAACGGTGACTGCCCACCAGTTCAACCTGCTGGTGGCGATGGCGGAACGCCCCGGCAGGGTCTTGTCGCGCGAGCAGCTGCTGGACCTTGTCAGGGGCGAATCCCTGGAAGCCTACGATCGCTCGATCGACGTGCATGTCGGTCGATTGCGCGTTGCGATCGAGGACGATCCGAAACGCCCCCGCCGCATCATCACCGTGCGCGGTGCCGGCTACGTGTTCGCGCGCAGTCAGGATGTCCCGGCGGCCAATGAATAGCCACGCGCTCCGATGGTGGCAACGACTTGCCGTGCGCATCTACCTGACGATGCTCGCCAGCATGATCTCGTTCGGCGTGTTTTTCGGTGTTGCCTATTTCGTCTGGCACCTCTACTACGTCTCGGGCCACCGCCCCGGCGTCCTGATGATCGTGATCCTGCTCTTCATTGCGTTGGCGCTGGCAATCGGTGCCTTTCCGATCGTCCGCCGCCTGACCGGGCGGCTCGAACGCCTGCAGCGCAGCGTCGATGCGCTTGGATCCGGGCAGCTGTCGACGCGGGTGGCGGTGGAAGGCCAGGACGAAGTCGCGAGCCTGGCGATCAGCTTCAACCGCTCCGTCGCGCGCATCGAAGCCTTGCTCGACGCCCAGAAGATGCTGTTGTCGAATGCCTCGCACGAGCTGCGCTCGCCTCTGGCCCGCATCCGCATGGCGATCGAACTGATGCAAGAGCGGGCGCAGCCGGACCTGCGTCTGGAGTTGATGCGGAACATTGCCGAGCTCGATGGATTGATTGAAGAAATCCTGTTGGCGAGCCGCCTCGATGCCGTACCGGACTCTGCCGTCAATCGGGAACCCGTGGACCTGACCGCCCTGGCCGCGGAGGAATGCGCCGCCATGGACGTGCCTCTCGACGCGCAGGTGGTCAGCGTGCGTGGCGACAGCAGGCTGTTGCGCCGCATGCTGCGCAATCTGCTGGAAAATGCCCGGCGCTACGGCGACGGCGCACCGATCCGGGTGAGCCTCGTCACGGATCCCGACCAGGCCATCTGTTTGGACGTGATCGATCAGGGACCGGGCATTCCGGCCGACGAGCGGGAGAATGTATTCACGCCCTTCTATCGATTGCTGGGCAGCAGTGAACGAGCCGGAGGCGTCGGCCTTGGCCTGAGTCTGGTCAGACAGATTGCGTCCGCCCACGGTGGCGACGTGCGGTGCCTGCCGCAGCAGCCAAGCGGCAGTCGCTTCCGTGTCAGGTTGCCCCCGGATCCGTCTCCGTAGTCACTGCCCGTTCTACGACGAGGTCCAATGCGGCGATGTCCGCTCCTGACCGATGGCGGTCAGATCCATGTCGATCAGGGGGGCACTGATCGAGTCTCGAGGTCAGACTGCAATCAGAAGATCCATGCTTTCCGTGAGCGGCCAACTTGCGGTGCCTCGCAAAAGCGTCAGGCGTTGCCGCGACGGCGCAGCGCGATGGAAGGATCCGCGTCAGCGGCGACCGCCGAGACCCCGTCGTCACGCGGGGCTTCGCGGATGCCGGCTATCGCACGGGGCGCGGGCGTCGGCGAATGCGGTGGTGGGTTGGTTGCCGGCGGTTTTGCGATGCTGGGGGCGATGTGCGATTTGCGGATGTCGCGATGCCGGGGTTCGCTTTGCTCACCCCGGCCCATGCGGCCTTGTGCTGAGTGCGGAGTTCAGGCGGCGACAGGTGCGTCGACGGGTGCGTCTGCCAGGGTCGCCAGCCACTCCTCGTCGGAACCTTCGTTGACGCCTTCAAACAGGAAGGTCGACAGGTAGCGCTCGCCCGTGTCGGGCAGCACGGCCAACAACACGGTGCCCGCCGGCGCCGACTCGGCCACGCGCAGTGCGGCGGCAACGGTGGCGCCCGAGGACAGTCCGACGAACACGCCTTCCTCGCTGGCCAATCGGCGAGCGGTGTCGCGCGCCAGCACGTCGTCGATCGTCAGTATCTGGTCGGCGATGTCGCGGTTGAGGACCGCGGGCAGGAAGTCGGGTGTCCAGCCCTGGATCTTGTGCGGTTGCCACGGCTGGCCCGACAGCAGCGCCGCGCCGGCCGGTTCGGCGGCGATCACCTGCAGCGACGGGCGCGCAAGCTTGAGCACTTCGCCGGCACCGGTGATGGTGCCGCCGGTACCCCAGCCGCTGACGAAGTAGTCGAGCCGCTTGCCGGCGAAATCGCGCAGGATCTCCGGTCCGGTGGTGCTGCGGTGATAGGCGGGGTTGGCCTCATTCTCGAACTGGCTCGCCAGGAACCAGCCGTGCGCGCGGGCCAGCTCGGCGGCGCGTCGCACCATGCCGCTGCCGCGCTCGGCGGCGGGAGTGAGGATCACCTTGGCGCCATAGGCGCGCATGAGCTTGCGGCGCTCGACCGAGAAGGTTTCGGTCATCACCGCCACGAACGGATAGCCGCGCGCGGCGGCCACCATCGCCAACGCCACGCCGGTGTTGCCCGAGGTGGCCTCGACGATGGTCTGCCCGGGCTTGAGCACGCCGCGCTGCTCGGCATCGAGCACGATCGCCAGCGCCAACCGGTCCTTGACTGAGCCGCCGGGATTGAACGACTCGACCTTGGCGTACAGCGAGACATGCGAGGGCGCGATGCGATTGAGGCGGACGATCGGCGTGGCGCCGATGGTGTCGAGGATGCTGTCGTGCAGTGCCATGGGTGCCTCGGGATGTGGGGAGGTGGGGGCGCGGGGGAGGTGGGGGCGCGGGGGCGGCGCGGGCGCTGGGCGGTTGGTAGGGCGGCAGTGGTTGCCTGTTCGCCCAGCTTCAGTCGGGCCCGCTTCGCTTGGGCCGCGGGTGGCTCATGCCGTGCCGCCCGCGCCCGGGTTCATGCGGCGCGTGCAAGCGGTGCTCCGGCGGACGGCGTCGCGCCCAGCGGCGCCGCACCGAACCAGTGCAATGACGTCGCCAGCGCCGCCACCTCGCCCAGGATCAGCAGCGCCGGGGATTGCACAGCGTGTGCGCGTGCCAGCTCGGGCAGGTCGTCGAGGCTGCCCACGATGACGCGCTGCTCTGGCCGCGAGCCGTTCTCGACCAGGGCGAAGGGCGTCGTCGCCGGCTTGCCGTGCGCCAGCAGGTTGTCGCGCAGACGCTGTAGCCCGGCCACGCCCATGTACACGGCCAGGGTCTGGCGTTCGGCGGCGAGCGCGGGCCAGTCCAGCGTGTCGGCGGAGTCCTTGCAGTGTGCGGTCAGAAGTCGTAGCGACTGGGCGTGGTCGCGGTGGGTCAGCGGGATGCCGGCGTAGGCGCCGCACGCCAGCGCCGCGGTGATGCCGGGAACGACTTCGAAACAGATGCCGTGCGCGTGCAGGAATTCGAGCTCCTCGCCGCCGCGACCGAACACGAAGCCGTCGCCGCCCTTCAGGCGCACGACCCGTTTGCCGGCGCGCGCGTGTTCGAGCATCAACGCGTGGATGCCGTCCTGCGTGGTGTGGTGGTTGCCGGCCTGCTTGCCGACTTCGATGCGCTCGGCGTCGCGGCGGGCGAGTTCGAGCACGTCGCGACTGACCAGGCGGTCGTGCAGGATCACATCGGCCTCGTTGAGCAGGCGCAGACCGCGCAGGGTCAGCAGTCCGGCATCGCCGGGGCCTGCGCCGACCAGCGCCACGCGGCCGCGGCCGGTGCCATGGGCGGCGCGCGCGAGCGCGGTGAGCAGCTCCTGTTCGGCGCCGACGTGGTCGCCACGGCGCAGCAGCCCGGGCACCGGGCCGGCCAGCAGTTGGTCGAAGAATCGGCGACGTGCCGACAGATGCGGCAGGCGGGTCCGGATGCGGTGACGCAGCCGCGACAGCAGCCCGGCAAGCGCGCCCAGCGATTCGTCGAGTTCGGTCTCCAGCTTCTCGCGAAGGTGGCGGGCCAGCATCGGCGCGCCGCCGCCGCTGGAGATGGCGACCTGAAGCGGGCCGCGTTCGATCCGGGCGGGCACCTGGAAGCTGGAGGCCTGCGCGTCGTCGACCACGTTCACCCAGACCCGCCGTGCCTCCCCAGCCGCAGCAACGGCACGGTTGACCACGTCGTCACCGGTGGCCGCGATGGCCAGCCAGGCCGCGTCCAGCCACTGCGGCTCGAAGCGGGCGGCGACGTGCTCGATGCGGCCGTCCTCGTGCAACGCCTGCAACGTTGGGTCCAGTTCAGGTGCGCCGACCCGCACCCGTGCGCCGGCATCCAGCAGGGCGGCGACCTTGCGTCGGGCGACCGCGCCACCACCCACCACCAGTACGAGGCGGCCGCGCAGGTCGGCAAACAAGGGAAACAGCGGGGCGGTCATCGCGGCGGGCCAGCTCGTAACAGGAGGACCCGATCCTGCGCGGGGGGGCGACACGGCGGAAATGATCGCCACGCCTGCGCTGATTCCCCGCCGGCATAAGCGCTGGACAGCGGTCGGTGGGGGTGGTTAGGCTATGCATCCTTTCATGCGAATAAAGCGATATCTACATGACGAACGCGCTCTGGAAATCCATGTGTTGTAGCCCGGCCCCGTCCTGCCGACGTTCCTTCAGCCCCGCCTCGATACCCCCCGGACTCGCCCCGCCATGACCCTCACCCAGCTTCGCTATTTCGCTGCAATCGCCGATTCCGGCCTCAACATCACGCTGGCCGCCGAGCGCGTGCACGCGACCCAGCCGGGCTTGTCCAAGCAGCTCAAGCAGCTGGAGGACGAGCTGGGCTTCCTGCTTTTCTCGCGTAAGGGCCGCAGCCTGGAGGCCATCACGCCCGGTGGTTTGCAGGTGCTCGAACACACCCGCCGACTGCTCACCGAGGCCGGCAACATCCGTACCTATGCAGCCAATCAGCGCGGCCAGAACAACGGCAGGCTGGTGCTGGCGACCACCCACACCCAGGCGCGCTTCGTGCTGCCGCCGGCGGTGGCGCGCATCAAGCAGGCTTACCCGCAGGTCAGCGTGCACCTGCAACCGACCGCCGATGGCGAAGTGCTCGATTTGCTGGCGCGCGGCGAGGCCGATTTCGCGCTGATCAGCACCGCGGGCGATGTGCCGGCGGGAGGCATCGCCGTACCGCTGTTCCGCTGGAAGCGCGTGGTGCTGGTGCCGCGCGACCACGTGCTGGCCGAAGCCGGTGTGGCAACGTTGCAGCAACTGGCCGCCCATCCGCTGGTCAGCTACGAATCCTCCAACCGCCCCGACTCCTCGCTGCGACGCGCGTTTGCCGCCGCCGGCTACGAGCCGCAACTGGCGATGACCGCGCGCGACGCCGATCTGATCAAGACCTATGTGCGAGCCGGGCTCGGGATCGGGCTGCTCGCCGAAATGGCCGTTGGCGCCGGCGATTCCGACCTGGTGGTGCGACCGGCGCCGGCGGTGATCCCCGAATGCATCGCCTGGGCCGTACTGCCGCGCGAGCGCGTGCTGCGCGACTACACCCTCGAGTTGCTGGTGGCGCTGGCGCCGCAGTTGGACCGCCACGAACTGCGCCAGGTGCTGGCCGGCAACGTCGCGCCGGCATGGCCGACGCCACCGTCGTGGCAGGAGCTCAGTCAGTCGATCTCGGTGTGATGGCTTGAGGCGGTATGACGGCGGGCCGACGCGCGATGAGCACGTCGGCACCGCGGTCCGATCACCGGCAGCGCGTCGTCACGCCGCCTGCCCCGCATCGCCCCACAACTCGTGCAGGCCGCATTCGCGCTTGAGGCCGAAGAAGCGGGTGTCTTCCTCGCGCATGCCCGCTTCTAGGCGGCGCGTGGTGTGCACGTCGCCAATCGACACGTAGCCCTCGTGCCACAGCGGGTGGTACGGAAGATCGAAGCGCCGCAGGTACTCGGCGACATCGCGATCGGTCCAGTCCGCAATCGGATGCAGCTTCCAGCGGCCGTCGCGCAATTCCAGGAAGTCGAGGTTTGCGCGGCTGTCGGACTGGCTCCGGCGCAGGCCGGCGATCCAGCTGCGCACGCCCAGTTCACGCAACGCGCGCTGCATGGGCTCGACCTTGCGCAGGCGGTTGTAGCGGTCGATGCCGTCGACGCCGCCTTCCCACAGCCGACCCATCCGCGCCTCCATCCAGGCGACGCCGATCTGCGGGCGATAGACCTTGAGGTTGAGGTCCAGGCGCTCGCTGAGGTCGTCGACGAAACGGTAGGTTTCGGGGAACAGGTAGCCGGTGTCGACCAGGATCACCGGGATGTCCGGCTTCAGTCGCGTGACCAGGTGCAGCGATACCGCAGCCTGCGCGCCGAAGCTCGACGACAGCGCGTGCTCGCCGGCATGGTTGGCCAGCGCCCAGGCGACGCGGTCGCTGGCGTCCAGCGTACCCAGCCAGCGGTTGAGGTCGGCCAGCGCGCGCGGGGATTCAGCCGCGCTGACGGGATCGGGCGGGCTCATGCGACCAGCTCCAGGGCAAGTGCCTTGCCAGCGACGATGCCGGCACGGTTGAGGAAGTCACCGAAGTACTCGTTAGGCTCGCCTTGCCCGGCGTACTGCGCGAACAGCCGGTCGAGCTCGTCCAGGATCGTGGCCTCGTCGATGTTCTCGCGGTACAGCGTGTTGAGGCGCTGCCCGCGGTGGTCGGCACCGAGCATCAGGTTGTAGCGGCCCGGCGCCTTGCCCACCAGCGCGATCTCGCCCAGGTACGGCCGCGAGCAACCGTTCGGGCAG
Source organism: Montanilutibacter psychrotolerans (assembly GCF_003719825.1). Taxonomy (GTDB): domain Bacteria; phylum Pseudomonadota; class Gammaproteobacteria; order Xanthomonadales; family Xanthomonadaceae; genus Montanilutibacter; species Montanilutibacter psychrotolerans. The sequence continues at coordinate 278,041 of NZ_RIBS01000001.1, forward strand.
CCGCTGATGCGGATGTTGATCGCCCGGTCGGACAGGCCGTGGCCGGCCAGCAGGCTGTCGATCCGGTCGAGGAAGCCTGGCAGGTAGCGCTCGGCCTCGGCCATCGCCAGTCCACAGGTGGGCAACGCCACGCAGGCGATCGCATTGAGGCGCACGGGGCTGGCGGAACGGTGCCCATCCAGGCCGTGCGTGGCCACCAGCAGGTCCACCTGCGCGCGAAGCACCTCGTCGACATTGGCGATCACCAGGTTCTGGTTCGCGGTCATGCGGAACTCTGCGTCCTTGCCGGCGTCGGCCAGCAGCGCGGCGATCGCGCGCAAGCCGGTGAGGTGGCTGAGGCCATCGCGATCCCAGATGCGGCCCGAGACGATGCGCAGGGTCAGGTGACTGCGGCCGTCGTGGCCGCGCACCCAGCCGAAGCGGTCGCCGTTGTGGATGAAATCGAACGGCCGCGCCGGGGGGAGAGGGAACCCGGCGCGGCGCTCGACCTCTGCCTTGAAGGCATCGAGTCCATGGTCGTCGATCGTGTACTTCAGGCGCGCGCGCTTGCGCACCACGCGGTTGCCCCAGTCGCGCTGGGTGGTGATGACGGCTTCGGCGACCGCCGTGACCTGTTCGGGCGTCACGAAGCCGATCACGTTGCCAAGGCGCGGGTAGGTTTCCGGATCGCCATGGGTTGCGCCCATGCCACCACCGACGGTGACGTCGTAGCCCAGCAGTTCGCCGCCATCGTTGCCGTCGTCGTTGATGACTGCGATGAAACCCAGGTCCTGGGCGAACACGTCGACGTCGTTGTACGGCCCGATCGCGAAGCCGATCTTGAACTTGCGTGGCAGGTAGGTGGCACCGTAGATCGGCTCGACCTCGTCGCCGCTGCCGGCAACCTTCTCTTCGTCCAGCCAGATCTCGTAGTAGGCGCGCGTGTTGGGCAACAGGTGCTCGGACAGCGCTGCGGCGTGCGCGTAAACCTGTGCATGCGCACGCGACTGGTGCGGATTGGCGGCAACGGCGACGTTGCGGTTGACGTCGCCGCACGCGGCCAACGTGTCGATCAGCGCGGCGTTGATCGCCTGCATCGTCGACTTGAGTTCGGATTTGATCACGCCGTGGAACTGGAACGCCTGACGCGTGGTGATGCGCAGGCCGCGTTCGGCGAACGTGGTGGCGATGGCGTCGAGCTTGAGCCACTGCGCCGGCGTGATCACGCCGCCGGGCGTGCGCGTGCGGATCATGAACGAATGCGCCGGCTCGAGCTTCTGCAGGCGGCGCTCGTCGCGGATGTCGCGGTCGTCCTGCTGGTAGCTGCCGTGGTACTTGATCAGGGTCTGGTCGTCGTCGTTCAACGCACCGGTGACCGGATTGGCGAGCGATTCCAGCAGCGTGCCGCGCAGCCGGCCACTGGCCTGCTTGATGTCTTCGACCGAATGCGCGCTCATGCGCGGATGTCCGGTTTGCCGATCGATGCGGCAGCCGTTGCGCGACGCGCGCCGGCGGAAGAGGTTGCGTCCATCAGTACACGTCCCGTGCGTAACGGCCCTGCGCCTGCAGGTCGTTGAGGTAGTCGTTGGCGTCGTCGGCGGACTTGCCGCCGTGTTCGGCAATCACCGCAAGCAGCGCGGCATGCACGTCGCGCGCCATGCGCGTGGCATCGCCGCAGACGTACACGTGGGCACCGCCATCGAGCCATGCGTACAGCTCGCGGCCGTGTTCGCGCAGGCGATGCTGGACGTAGGTCCTGGTCGGCGCAGGTTCCCGCACGTCCGTGTGTGGGCGGTCCACCACGCGGGGTTGGTCGCGCGAGAACGCCAGGTCCAGCCGGTGCAGCTCACCGCGCTTGAGGGCGTCCTGCCATTCGATCTGATAGAGAAAATCGCTGCGCGCGTGCCGGTTGCCGAACAGCAGCCAGTTGCGTCCGCCGGCGCCGATCTCGGCGCGCTCCTGCACGAAACCGCGGAACGGCGCGACGCCGGTGCCCGGGCCGATCATGATCACGTCGCGCGAGGCGTCGGCGGGCAGGCGGAAGCGTTCGTTTCGCTCGATGAACACCGGCACGCTGGCGTCGTCGTCGGCCCGCGCGATGAAGTTGGAGGCGGCGCCCCAACGCAGTTCGTCGCCGTGCGGGTACTGGACGTGAGCGACGGTCAGGTGCGCTTCGTCGCCAACGCGTTTGCGGCTCGATGCGATGGAATACAGCCGCGGCACGAGCGGCCGCAATGCCGCGACCAGTTGCTCGCCGGTCCAATCGGCCGGATGGGCGCGCAGCAGGTCCAGTGGCTGCTGCTCGGCGAACAGTCGCGCCAGGGCGGCGTTGTTGTCGGCGGCGAGCAACTGCGCAAGCGCGTCGCTGCGCGCGAGTTCGGCATGACGGGCCACGAACGGCCGCGACAGGCGGGTGAGTTCGCGCTTGCTGGACAGCCACTCGCGCAGCGGCAATGCCTGCCCGTCGCGTTCGATTTCGGTATCGCCGTCCAGGCGCAGCGACTGCAGCACCGCGTCGACCAGCAGCGGCGGATTCACCGGCCATACGCCGAGCGCGTCGCCGGGCTCGTAGTGCAGGCCCGAGCCCTGCAGCGAAAGCTCGACGTGCCGGATGTCGCGCTCGCTGTCGCGGCCGGTGATGCGCTGGTTGGCCAGCAGTTCGGCGGCAAACGGGCGGTCGCGATCGAAGCCGTCGACGGCGGCGACGGCGGGGCGCAGCGGGGTGACGCTGGCGAGCGCGGGCTGCTGGATTTTCAGCGCCTGGCGCGCTGCGGTCAGGGTGTCGATCAGCCACGGGCGGGCGACGCTGTCGACGTCCAGATCGGCGTCGACGCGCGGCAGCCACCGCGTCGCACCCAGTTCTGCCAGGCGGTCGTCCAGGCGTCGGCCGATCGCGCAGAACTGCGGGTAGCTGGAATCGCCCAGCCCAAGCACCGCGTACTGCAGCGCGGGCAGCTTCGGGGCGCGTTTTCCGGCGATGAACTCGACCAGGGCACGTGCGTCGTCGGGCGGGTCGCCGTCGCCCTGGGTGCTGATCACGATGGCGAGATGACGTTCGTCCTTGAGCTCGCGCGTCGGGTAGGCGTCGGCGCGCAGCAATCGCACGCCGAGTCCGGCGCCGCCGACGTCGCGGGCCAGCTCTTCGGCGATGCGGCGGGCGTTGCCGGTCTGGCTGCCGTAGACGATGGTGAGCCGCGATGCCGGGGCCGACGCAACCGCAGCCTCCACGGCAATCCCGGCGGCGGAAGGCACCGCCGACAGCGGGCGGGCCCGGGCAAGCCCGGCGGCATAGCCCGACAACCACCACAGGCCCTCGCCATCGAGCCCTTCGGTCAGGCGCGCGAGCAGGCCGGCGCGGTCCTCGGACAGCGGTGACGGCGGCGGCAGGACGGCATGGGCGGGCATCGCGAGGACTCGAATGATCGAGCGATGAGCCTAGGCAGGGGGGGAATGCCACGGAAAGGATGCGTGGTTATGCGCTTATGCCGGGCGCGGGCGGTTGGAGGGCGCTAGCGCCGCGGGACGGCGGTGCGCTTCTGCCAACACGGGCCAAGGCCGTGCTCACGAGAACGAATGTCCCGCCGGATCGGCGTGTCGGCGGGGCGTGGCGGGGATAAGCGCCCGACGGTGTCGCCACCGACCTGTCGCGGCCCCGGCACCGATCGGCAAGCCGCGAACGAAAACACCCGGCGCGTGGCCGGGTGTCGTCGTGTCGTCATCAGGGCGCCAGGGCGCCTGCGATCAGCAGCAGCCGTGGTCGCCGTGCCGGTCGCCACTGTCGGCCGCCACCGCAACGCCGGTGGTCTCGCCGCGCAGGCTGGCGGCGTTGTGCTCGGCGATCACCTTGGCCACGCACGCGGTCACGCGCTTGCCCATCGGGATGTGCAGGAACTCGTTCGGGCCGTGCGCGTTGCTGTGCGGGCCGAGCACACCGGTGATCATGAACTGCGCACCCGGGAACTTCTCGCCCAGCATGCCCATGAACGGGATCGAGCCGCCTTCGCCCATGTACATCGCCGGCTGGCCGAAGAACTGCCGGCTGGCATCATCGATCGCCTTCTCCAGCCACGGCGACAGCGCCGGGGCGTTCCAGCCGGTCGAGGCCTTCTCCAGGTCGAGGGTGACCTGCGCGCCATTGGGCGCATCGCGCAGCAGGGCTTCCTGCAGCAACTCGCCGGCGTGCTTGCCATCGACGGTGGGCGGCAGGCGCAGGCTCAACTTGACCGAGGTCATCGGGCGCAGCACGTTGCCGGCCGAGGCCAGGGCGGGCAGGCCATCGGCACCGGTCACCGACAGGGCCGGACGCCAGGTGCGGTTGAGGACGAGCTCGGCCAGATCGTCGGCCATCGGCTTGAGGCCGTCGACGAGCGGGAACTTGTCGAAGATCGCCGTGTCCAGCACCTTGGCCGCCTGGCGTGCCTGGGCCAGGCGTTCGGCGGGAATCTCGTCGTGCATGCCCTCGATCAGGATGCGGCCGGTGCCTTCGTCCTCGATGCGCGAGAGCAGCTGGCGCAGCAGGCGGAAGCTCGACGGCACCACGCCGGAGGCGTCGCCCGAGTGGACGCCCTCGTTGAGCACCTTGACGGTGAGATTGCCGCCGGTGAGACCGCGCAGCGAGGTCGTGCACCACAACTGGTCGTAGTTGCCGCAACCCGAATCCAGGCACACCACCAGCGACGGCTTGCCGATGCGGTCGGCGAGGTGGTCGACGTAGGCGGGAAGGTCGTAGCTGCCCGATTCCTCGCAGGCCTCGATCAGGATCACGCAGCGCGCGTGCGGCAGCTTCTGCTCGTGCAGCGCGAGGATCGCGGTCAGCGAGCCGAAGATCGCGTAGCCGTCGTCGGCGCCGCCGCGGCCGTAGAGCTTGTCTCCCTTGATGACGGGCTTCCACGGGCCGAGGTCCGCGTCCCAGCCGGTCATTTCGGGCTGCTTGTCGAGGTGGCCGTAGAGCAGGACGCTGTCATCGGCGTTGCCGCCGTTGGCGGCGGGGATCTCGACCAGGATCAGCGGCGTGCGGCCTTCCAGGCGCACCACCTCGATCTGCATGCCGGGGATCGACTGCGCCTTCGCCCAGCCTTCCATCAGCGCGACCGCCTGATCCATGTAGCCGTGAGCGACCCAGTCGGTGTCGAACATCGGCGACTTGTTGGGGATGCGGATGTACTCGACCAGTTGCGGGACGATCTCCTCGTCCCACTTGCGGGAGACGAAGCTGTCGATCTGGGTGGCGTCCATGGTGGGCCTCGGGGGTCAGGACCGCCAAGTTTACGCCTCCGGGGTGCGGGTCGGGATTTTCCTACCCCTCGTCGCGGCGCGCTCCGACCGCCCTGAGATGGGTTTGGCGATACCCCCGATTCCGGGGGCTGGGCAAAGTGAGGCCGTCGGTAGCCCATGGCGCTGCCACCTGCACACGGACCCATTGCGAAGGAACCGCATCCATGAAGTCGTTCGACAGTCTCGTGAAATCCCTGGCCTTCTCGTTGCTGCTGGCCGTCAGCGTCCTTCCCGGGGGCGCGTCCGCTGCCGATCGGGTGAACATCAATACCGCCGACGCGGCCACCCTGGACGAGGTCCTGATCAATGTCGGGCCGTCGAAGGCCGAGGCAATCGTGGCCTACCGGAAAGAGCACGGTGCGTTCCGCAGCGTCGAGGAACTCGCCCTTGTCACGGGCATTGGCCTGCGCACGGTCGAGAAGAATCGCGACCGCATCGACCTCGGCAACGTCCCAGCGGCACGCCCCACCGCACGTCCCACCGCAGCGGGCTCCGCGCCCGCACCCGGTCGCGCGGCGCCGCGACGGGCCGCCGCACCTGCCCCGGCGGCCAGCCGCTGACACCGGCGCCGAAGCGGCTGACCGTCTGGAGAATGGGCACGGAGGCCCATCGCTGTTGGGAGTGCGGCGCACACGGACGTGTGGCTGCGCTCCCATGGGTGACATCACGGCGGAACGTTTGCTCCTGCGCCGGAATCGCCTTACCCGTTGGAAGGCTTCACCGCGGTCGGGCCGCGCGGGACGGGCTCACCCCCCAATCCCCGCCGGTCCGGTCGCATCTCACGTTTGTCGGGCCCGTCGGCTTCCACCGCGGTCGGCCGAGCAACGTCAGGGAAACGTTGCTTCTCACACACAGAGCCAGAGCCTCGGCGTGTGGACGCAGATCGCGGCCAAGCCACGATGAATCGCTAGACTGTCGCGGGGACGCAACCGGATAGCGCAGATGGCTGACCATCGCGATGAAACGCCCACCCGTGCACATTCGTGGGTGATAGCGGCAAACGAATACGTTCGCCAGCGTTGGAAAAATGAGCTGGGCTGGACCCGCGAGATTCTTGCGTGGCCCAATCCGGGCAACTGGGATTGGCGGCTGTCGATTGCCGAGATCGAACGCGATGCGGCGTTCTCGGCGTTCCCCGGCATCGATCGCGAGCTGGTGCTGCTGTCAGGCAACGGTCTGCGCTTGCGCTTCGACGACGGCGAAGTGCACGAGCTGCTCCCGCCGCACCAGCGCCTGCGCTTCGCCGGCGAGCGTGGTGTCCACGGCGAGCTGCTCGACGGCACGACCCACGACTTCAACCTGATGTGGCGTCGTGACCGCTTGGTCGCCGACCTCTGGCATCGGCCGCTGGTGGGGCCCATGGTGGTCTTCGCCGAGCCGCACAGCACCTGGGTGGTGCACCTGATCTCCGGCCGTGCGACGTTCGCCGACGATTCCGGCCTGCCTCCGTTGGCGGCAGGCGACACGGCGATCTTTGCTGCAGGGGACGCGCGCGTGCGTCACGTGCTGGACGGCGGCGGCGAAGCGCTGTTGATCCGGCTTCGTGCCGCGGGAAGCGAGTAACGCGACACGCAGGCCCAAGCGGTCACCCTGCCGCCGGTGGCGATGCCGGTGCGCGCGCCTGCCCGTGCGGACGCCCACCGGGTCGCCGTCAGTGATGTCGCGCCCCCCGGGCGTGCGGTGTCGCCGCAGGGGCCGCCTCGTAGTACGACGGTGCGCAGGTCTCGTCGCCAATGGCGCCGGATCGGTAAACGCGCGACCCGCATGGCACTGCATCGCGTCGCAATTCCCGATGCACGACTGCCGACTGCGTCGATCCTTCGCGTTGTTGAAGCGTTGCCAGCCCGGGAGCCGCCGCCGTCAGCGGCTGGCCCTGACCCGTGCCCGGAATCGTGGCCGGCCTAGTAGACGTCGCGGCGATAGCGGCCGTCCGTCGCCATGGTTTCCAGGGTTTCTTCGCCAACCACCTCACGGAGCACGGCGTCCACTGCCGGCGCCATGCCCTCGAGACTGCCGCAGACGTAGACCGCCGCGCCGTCGGCCAGCCAGTCGCGCAAGCGCGTGCCGTGTTCGGCCAGCAGGTGCTGCACGTAGTGGCGCGGCGCGTCGCCGGGCCCCGGCTGGTCACGCGAGAACGTGAGATCCAGGTGTTGCAACTGTCCGGAGGCGAGCCAGGCATCGAGCTCGTCGCCGTAGTGTCGGTCGTGCGGGCGACTGCGTTCGCCGAACAGCAGCCAGTTGCGATGATGGCCGGCGGCGATGCGTGCCTTCAACACGGCGCGCAGGCCGGCCAGACCCGTGCCATTTCCGATCAGCAGCACGGGGCGCGCATCGGTCGGGGCGTGGAACGAGGGGTTGCTGCGGATGCGCAGATCGATATCCGTGCCGATCGCGGCGTGTTCCGTGAGCCAACCGCTGCCGCTGCCGAGCCGTCCGTCGTTGTGCCGCATGCGCCGCACCAGCAGCTGCAGGCTGCCGTCGGCAGGCAGTGAGGCGATCGAATACTCGCGGTGCGGTAGCGGTTGCAGCGCGTCGGCCACCGCCTGAGCCGACTGCGACGCGGCTGCTGCCGGGTCCGGCAGACGCGAGGCGGCCAGGCGCTCGCCCAGCGTCGTCGTCGCTTCGCCGTGGCGTACGGGCGCATCGGCGGTAAAACCGGCGGCATCCAGCCAGCGGGCCACATCATCGGCACCGTGGCGCGGGCCGATCTCGGCAATGTCGCCGGCCTGCCAGTTCAGGTCGGCCGCCGTGTTCGGAGCCAGGGCGAGGTGGAAGGCGGGACCGCCCGGGCTGCCGGCATTGATCTGACGGCGCTCGACAAGTCGCCACGGCCGATAACTGGGTGTCGACCAGTCGGGCAGGTCGGTGCGACCGGCGAGCAGGCCAACGTGGTGCTGCCAGTGACGCAGCGCGCCGTTGTCGCCGGCGTCGACCTCGACACGATCAAACAGCGGCTGCGCGCCGGCATGGTGCAACCAATGGTCCAGTTCACGGCCGAAGGTGCAGTAGTTTTCGTACTGGGTATCGCCCAGTGCCAGCACGGCGTGCTGCAGGCAGGCCAGTGGCGGCGCGCCCGCGCGCATGCGGCGCACGAACGCGCGGCCGTTGTCGGGCGCCTCGCCATCGCCGAACGTGCTGACCACGAACAGCGCGCGACGGTAGTCCAACAGCTGGTCGGGTTGCAGCTTGCCAAGCAGCCGCACGTCGACTGCCAACCCGGCTTCGCGCAGCACGGCGGCGGTCTGCCAGGCCAACTGCTCGGCGCTGCCGGTCTGGCTTGCGAACGCGATCAGCACCGTGTCCCGTCCGGTTTGCGCCGCGCTCGCCGGTTGCTGTCGGGAGAGCGCGCGCGCCGCGTGCTGCTTGCGGCGACGGTCGAGGTAGAGCATCCAGCCGGTGATGGCGAACAACGGCATCAGCAGGCTGGCGAGCATGAACAGCACGACGCCGACGGTGCCGAAATAGCTGCCGCGATGCAGCGCGAAGTAGCTGCCGGCCAGGCGCTGGCCCAGCGGCTTGTCGTCGTAGCGCTCGTGCTTGCGCACCAGCAGGCTCGTGGGGTCCACCTCGAGGCTGTTGCTGGCACGTTCGTGCGTTGGGTGCAGGTCGAGGTAACGGAACTGCACCGGGCCGCCGTCGCGCGGCCATTGCATCGTGGCGGTGCTCCAGGCGGGCGCCGCGGCGTTGAACGCCCCCCAGGTCAGCGCCACGTCGGGCTCGGCGGGGGACGTCTCGCCGATGGGCTGCGCGGATTTGCCTTCCTGCTTGCCCTTCCTTCCGCCTAAACCGGCCTTGCCACCGGCTTCCTGCTTCGTTGGTACGCCCGCGAGCGCGTTCAGCCCGTTGCGGTACCACTCGTACGACCACGTCAGACCGGTCAAGGCCATCACCAGATAGGCCACCAGTACCCATGTGCCGACGATGGAGTGCAGGTGCCAGAGGAAGTTGCGCCCCTTCTGGCGCCAGTCCAGCGCGAGCCACGCGCGCGGCGACATCCAGCGGCGTGGCCACCGCAGGTAGATGCCGGACAGGCAGAAGAACACCAGCACCACGGTCGAGAAGCCCACGATCTGCTTGCCCACCTTGTCGGCGACCAGCCAGCGATGCAGCTTCATGGTGAAGCTGAAGAACGCCTCGCCACGCGGTTTGGCTAGCAGCGCTCCGGTGTAGGGATCGACCATGCGCGTCTCGCCGCGCGGCGGGCGACCCATCGGCCCCTTCGGTGCGTCCTTGCGCGCGGCAAAGCCGACCTTGGCCGCGTCGGCGGGGTCGGACGAGAGCGTCAGCGACTGGATCCGGTCCTCGCCGGCCTGCGCGCGCACGCGTTCGACCAGGTCGCGCGGCGACATCGGCTGGCCTTTCGGTTCCACCGTCATCACGCCGGGGTTGATCGCCTTGAGGATCTCGTCCTCGAAACTCAGCATCGCCCCGGTGGCGCCCACCAACGCCAGGACCAGTCCGGCGGTAATGCCGAGGAACCAGTGCACCTGGAAAATCGCGTTGCGTAGTGTCATGGCGTATTCATTGGCGAAGGAAATTGCGGCAGCGCTGCGAGGTCGTGCGTACTACAACGGGGCGGGCATCGGTCGCGGCGTCGCCACTGCGATCACGTCGCGATCGGTCACGCAGGCGAGTGCCCCCGAAAGGTGCTGTCGATGCGCAGCCGGTGCACGGTTGTGCATCAGGTGTCCGCCCAGCGCCGCAGCAGGTTGTGATAAACGCCGGTGAGCTCGATGGCCGCGGGCGAATCGGGCAGGTCGCGATGCACCTGCTGGGTCGCGCGGTCCAGGTCGTACAACAACGTGCGCTGGCCGTCGTCGCGGACCATGCTCTGCACCCAGAAGAACGAAGCGGTGCGCGTCCCGCGCGTGACCGGTCGCACCAGGTGCAGGCTGCTGGCCGGGTACAGCACCAGGTGGCCAAGCGGCAGCTTCACCGAATGCGTGCCGTAGTTGTCCTCGATCACCAGCTCACCGCCGTCGTACTCGTCGGGCGAGCTCAGGAACAGCGTTGCGGACAGGTCGGTGCGCACCTTGTGCGGCGTGCCGCGCACGTGGCGGATTGCGTTGTCGACATGGCTGCCGAACGACTGTCCACCGTCGTAGCGGTTGAACAGCGGCGGAAACACCTTCAGCGGCAGCGCCGCGGACATGAACAACGGGCTGCGTTGCAACGCAGAAAGCACCAGCTCGCCAAGTTGCTGGGCGACCGGTGCGTCCTCGGGAAGTTGCTGGTTGTGCTTGGCCTGCGCCGATTGGTAGCCGGCGGTGATCCGGCCGTCCGCCCAGTCCGCGTCGTCGAGGGCCTGGCGGCAACGGGCGACTTCGTCGCTCGTCAGTACATTCGGAATCTGCAACAGCATCGCGGGCTCCGTGGTTGGGATCGGGAACGGCGATCCTCGCAGTTTCCCGTCGGGTCCGCCGGCTGCCGGGCCGCGGCGACCCGCACGGATCGGACCCGGGCCGGGCCAGCCCCGCACGTCCCTGTGCGGCGGGATGCTCCGATCCTTCGGGGCACCCCGTGACGACGCGGCCTGTCACGAGGACAGAGTGCGTCGCCCTGGCTGGATCAGAAGCTGAAATCGGCGCTCAGCATGAACGTGCGCTCGGCACCCGGGGTGTAGTGGCCACCACCGACGCGGTCGACGTACTGCTTGTTGCTGAGGTTGTAGCCATTGAGGCGCAGCGCCACGGCATCGTTGATGCGGTAGCCCAGCATCGCGTCGAACGTGGTGTAGGCCTTGGCTTCGCGGGTGTTGGCGGTGCTGGTGAAGCGCGAGCCCACGTGCTGCGCGCCGAAGCCGACGTCGAACTTCTCCGTGACCTGGTAGCTGGTCCACAGGTTGGCGCTGCGGCGCGGGGTGTTGGGCAGGTCGTTGCCGACCTCGGCCGGGGTCACGCGGTTCTTGGTGGTCTCACCGTCCAGCCAGGCGACGCCGGCGTTGATGGTCCACGCGTCGGTGATCTGGCCGGCCGCGCTGATCTCGAAGCCGTCCACGCGCTGCTCGCCGTCCAGCACGTACAGCACGTTGCTGGAGGTGTCGGCGTCCAGACGCATGTTGGTCTTCTCGGTGCGGAACAGCGCCGAGGTCAGCATCAGGCGGTTGCCGAACAGGTTCCACTTGGTGCCCAGTTCCAGCGTGCGGCTCTTCTCCGGCTCGACCTTCACCAGCGCGGCGTTGAGGCTCATGCCCTCGGCGGACGGGTTGAACGAGGTGCCGTAGCCCAGGTAGATGCTGCCGTTCTCGACCGGCTTGAACACGGCGCCAACGCGGCCGCTGAGCACTTCGTCGGTGCGCGAGTACGTGGTCCACGCGTTACTGGTGCGGTCGAACACGGTGGCCTCGGCCTTGAAGTGGTCCCAGCGCAGTCCGGCCGACAGCTCCCACTGCGGGTTCAGCACCAGCGTGTCGAACACGTACACGGCGGCCGAGTCGGCGCGGGTGCGGGTGTCGCCCAGGGCATCGCGGATCAGCGGACGGAAGCTGCCGTGCGCGTTGGGGTTGAACAGATCCAGCGTCGGCGTCGCCGGTGCGCTGGCGTCTTCGATGCGCGCACGGTTCGAGGACTTCTCGCGGCTCAGCTCGAGGCCGGCCAGCAGGGTGTGCTCGACCGCACCGGTGTTGAAGACCGCGGTGAGGTCGGTGACGTTGGCGACGATGTCGTCAATGCTGTCGCGGGTCTTCGGGGTCGGGTTGATCGCGGTGCCGTTGTCGTTGGCGAAACGCGGCGCGGTAAGCACCGAGTCGCGCGTGCTGCGGCCCCAACGGGTCACGTTGCCCAGGCGCAGCTTGTCGTTGAAGTCGTGCTGGATCGACACGGTGGCCATGTCGGTCTCGGTCTTCTCGTAGTCGCGGCCCAGCAGGCCGTACCAGTTGCTGCGGTCGACCGGCGAGATGAGATCGCGGCTGGCGGGGATCGCATTGTTGGTGCCCGGCACCCACGGCTGGCCGTAGTCGGGAACGTTGTCCTGCTCGAGGTGGAACAGGCTGAACTGCGCGATGGTGCTGGTGCCCAGGCCCAACGACAGGGTCGGGGCGACGCCCCAGCGCTTGTTCTCGACGTGGTCGCGACCGTTGACCTCGGCGTCGTGGCCCATGAGGTTGACGCGGAACGCGCTGCTGTCGCCCAGGACGTGGTTGAAGTCGGCAGTGGTGCGCAGCAGGCTGTCGTCGCCGACACTGATGCCGACGCGGTTGAACGACTCGTTGGTGGCCGACTTGCTGGACAGGTTGATCGAGCCGCCCGTCGAGCCGCGACCGGAGTGGGTCGAGGCCGGGCCCTTCACGACTTCGATCTGCTCGAGGTTGAACGAATCGCGCGAGTAGCCGCCGAAGTCGCGAATGCCGTCGACGAACAGGTCGGTGCGCGCGCTGAAGCCGCGCAGCGACAGGTTGTCACCCGCCGGAACGCCACCTTCACCGGCCTGCATGCTGATGCCCGGCACGTTGCGCAGCGCGTCGCGCAGCGAGGTCACGCCCTGGTCCTTCATCAGGTCGGCCGACACGATGGTCACCGACTGCGGGGTGTCGAGCAGCGGCTGGGTGATCTTGGCCGAGCGGCTTTCGGCGACGCGCTGGCCCTGTACTTCGACCGAATCGAGATCCTGCGGCGCGCTGCCGGTGGCGGTGCCCGACGGTGCGGCGATGGCGGGAAGCGAGGACAGGGCGAGAGCGAGCGCGCCGGCAAGCGGCGAAAGGGCGAGCTTGAGGTTCGACATGGGAATCCGGTGGGAATGGAACGCGACGTGTCGTCGCAGCGCCGCGTATGTTAGTGAGACTGATTCGCATTTGCAACGAAAAGCGAACGAATGCGGTCGGCTAATCCGCTGCAGCGGGCTTGCAGGGCGTCACCTTGGAGTGGGAGCCGGGTGTCGGCCGTCGGCCGTCGCGCTGCGGACGGTGGAGGCGCCGAGGGTCAGCCGATCGCGCGCCGTTCGACGTGACGTCCGCGGGATGTCGATAGCGGCGCCGATGACGCCCACGGCGCGATCGCAGATCGGGCCAGGTTTGGAGCGGGCTCAAGCCCGGCACATGCGGATCGGCAAGCTCCGCACGGTCGGCCAGGGCCCACCCTACGCGTCGCCGCGGCGAGAAGTTGTAGGGCGGGCTCAAGCCCGGCACATGCGGATCGGCAACCGCTGCACGGTGGGCCAGGGCCCACCCTACGCATCGCCGCGGCGAGAAGTTGTAGGGCGGGCTCAAGCCCGGCACATGCGGATCGGCAAGCTCCGCACGGTGGGCCAGGGCCCACCCTACGCATCGGCGAGAAGTTGTAGGCCGGGCTCAAGCCCGGCACATGCGGATCGGCAAGCTCCGCACGGTGGGCCAGGGCCCACCCTACGCATCGCCGCGGCGAGAAGTTGTAGGGCGGGCTCAAGCCCGCCGCATGGGGGATTGCGTGAGAGCGTTGCGCTCCGACGGGGCGTTCACCGAGCCGGGTTGAGCACGGGCAGGGCGCCCGTGGCGGGGGGCTCAGCGGTCGTCGCGGGTCCAGACGCCCACGTCGTCCACCTTGACCGGGAATTTCACCACCGGCTCGTACGCCGGAGGGCACAGGGGACGGCCATCGCGCACGTCGAACTTCGCGCCATGCAGCACGCACTCCACCGTTGCCTCGTCGCCGTCGAACGTACCGGCCGAAAGCTCGAACTCCTCGTGCGAGCAGCGGTCTTCGAGCGCGTAGAAATCGCCGTCGTAGTTGCAGACCATGATCGCCGTGTCGCCGTCCCAGGCCACCGTCGACTCGCCGGGCAGCAACTGCGAGGTTGCGCAGACGAAGACCCACGACGCATCGGCTGCGCCGTCACCGGCCGTGGTGGTGCCGGCGCCGCTCACAGCGACTTCTCGAGGATCTCGAAGCGCAGGTCGTCGCGCTTGGGCTGGCCGAAGCGCGCATCACCGTACGGGAACGGCTTGAGGATGCCGGTGCGGCGGTAGCCGCGGCGCTCGTAGAACGCGATCAATTCTTCGCGGACGTCGATCACCGTCATGCGCATCACCGTCAGTTTCCAGTCGTCGCGCGCGATGCGCTCGGCCTCGGCCAGGACGGTCTTGCCGATGCCCGATCCCTGCAGGCCGGGGGCGACCGAAAACATGCCGAAATAGCCGGTCGGCGTGCCGTCGTCGGCGTTGTCGACGGCGACATGCGCGCAGGCCAGCAGGTCGCGTGCGCCGCTGTCGAGGTCGCGTTCGGCAATCAGCATCAGGCTCTGCGAACGATCGATGCAGGCGCCGATGTCGTCCGGGCCGGTACGGCGGCCGCCGAGAAGATCGGCTTCGGTGGTCCAACCCTGCTTGCTGGCGTCGCCGCGGTAAGCGGATTCGACCAGGGCGACCAGGGCGTCGGTGTCGGCGTGGGTGGCGGCGCGGAACTGGATGGTCTGGGTCATTGCTTCGGCAGAAAAAATGGCGGTTTTGGAAAGTCGGACGCGGTGGCGACGGCACGGCGTGGCACGGCACGCGGCCGTTGCCGGGCATCGCCGCAACGAGGTTATCCGAGCAAGCGGCGCACTTTGTGGATGGCTGCCACGAAGGCATCCACCTCGTCGAACGTGTTGTAGAACGCCAACGACGCGCGGCAGGTCGCAGGCACGCCGAAATGGTGCATCAGCGGGTGTGCACAGTGGTGGCCGGATCGAATCGCGACGCCTTCGAGATCGAGCAGGGTGGCCAGGTCGTGCGCATGCGCGCCCTCGACGAGGAAGCTGATCACCGCGGCCTTCTCGCGTGGCGTGCCAAGGATGCGCAGGCCGTCGATCGTCGACAGCGCCTGCGTGGCGTACGTCAGCAGCTCCTGTTCGCGCGCCTCGATGTTGGCCATGCCGATCGAAGACAGGTAATCGACCGCGGCGCCAAGGCCGATGAAACCGGCGATGTTGGGCGTACCGGCCTCGAACTTGTGCGGCGCATCGTTGAACACCGTGCCCTCGAAGCGCACTTCCTTGATCATCTCGCCGCCACCGAGGAACGGCGGCATCGCGTCGAGGTGTTCGCGGCGTGCCCACAGCGCACCGGTACCGGTCGGGCCGGCCATCTTGTGTCCGGTGATGGCGTAGAAGTCGCAACCGATTGCGGCGATGTCGAGCGCGCGATGGGGCGCGGCCTGCGAACCATCGACGACGGTGACGATGCCGCGCTTGCGTGCCTGGCGGCAGATCTCCCGCACGGGGTTGACCGTGCCCAGCACGTTGGACACGTGCGTGATGGCGAGCACCTTCACTTCCGGGGTCAGCAGCCCGTACAGCTGCGCGAGGTCGAGCTCGCCGCGGTCATCGAGCTCGGCGACCTTGATCACCGCGCCCGTGCGCTGCGCGACCAGCTGCCACGGCACGATGTTGGCGTGGTGTTCCATGCGCGTCAGGACGATCGCGTCGCCCGGCTGCAGGCGCGGCAGCGCCCACGAGTACGCAACCAGGTTCAGTGCGAAGGTGGTGCCGCTGCACAGCACCAGTTCGTCACCGCGCACATTGAGGAATCGCGCCAGCTTGTCGCGCGCGCCTTCGTAGGCCTCGGTGGCCTCGGTGCCGAGCGCGTGCACGGCACGGCTGACGTTGGCGTTGTGGCGGCGGTAGAAATCGTCGACCGCCTCGATCACCGCGCCCGGCTTCTGGCCGGTGTTGGCCGAGTCGAGGTAGACCAGCGGCTTGCCGTGGACCTGACGTTCGAGCAGCGGGAAATCCGCGCGGACGCGCGCCCAGTCGATGCCGCCGGTGTCTGCAACGGGGAGGTGCGACGGTGGTTGCTGCATGTGGCTCATGCGACCTCCAGGCGTGCCAGCGCGACGTCGAGTCGGGCGGCGAGCGCGCCGCGCGCGAGGTCGTCGTCGATCACCGACAGCGTCTCCCGGCAGAATGCAGCGGTCAGCAACGCGCGCGCCTGCTCGGCCGGCAGTCCGCGCGAGCGCAGGTAGAACAGCGCCGTCGGATCGAGCTGGCCCACCGTCGCGCCGTGCGCGGCCTGCACTTCGTCGGCGTGGATCTCCAGCACCGGCTGGCTGTCGATCTCCGCGCCTTCGGTCAGCAGCAGGTTCTTGTTGGACAGCGTCGCGGAGGTGCCGTCGGCGCCCTCGCGGATCAGGATGCCGCCGTGGAACGCGGCCTTCGAGCGCCCCGCGCCGAGGCCGCGCCAGGTCAGCTCGCACGTGCTGTCGCGACCGACGTGGTCGATGCCAAGGCGCGTGTCCAGGTGGCGCTTGCCGGTTGCCAGCAACACGCCGTTGGCGTGCAGCCGGGCGCCTTCGCCGTGCAGGGCGACGTTGAGTTCGTGGCGCGACAGGCCCGCGCCGAGTTCGAGGTCGATGCGCCGGTACTCGGCCGCGCGCGCAAGCACCGCGTCGGTGCGCGAGATCAGCGTCGCGCTGGTGGCTTCGTCCTGGATGCGCGCGTGTCGCAGCACCGCGTCCGGCCCCAGGTGGACGTGCATCACCGCGTTGGCGAGGTGCGCGTGTGCGGCGTCGCCGAGTTGGTGCTCGACCACGGTCAACGCCGCGCCCTCGCGCAGCTCGATGAGGTGGCGAAGGTGCCAGGCGCGATCGCCCTGGCTGGCGGTGCCGACGAACACCAGCTGCACCGGCACCGTGGCCCGCGCGCCGGCTGCCACGCGCAGCACCACGCCTTCATCGGCGAGCGCGGCGTTGACGCGCGCGAAAATCTCGTCGGCGCGATCGAAACGGCGTGCCAGGAAGTTTGCCTCGCGCGTCTCATCGGCGACCAGCAACTGCGACACCGGCTGCAGCGTCACGCCATCGGGCAGGCCGGCGAAATCACTGTGAGTCGCATCGAAGCGGCCGTTGACGAACACCATGCGCGGCGCGGGAATGCCGGCCAGCAGCGCGGCGTCGACGGAGACCGGCGTGGCGTCTGGCGACGCGAACGCGCGTCGCTCCAGCGAGCGCAGCGGCGTGTACTTCCAGGCCTCGACGCGCGCGTGCGGCATGCCGTCGTGCAACGCCGCAGCCAGTGCAGCGCGGCGGCTGTCGCCAAGGCCGGCGGCATCGCGCGCGGTCAGCGCTTCGAACGAGTTTGCGAAGGAGTCGAGCAGGGCACTCATGTCAGGCCGCCGTGCCCGCAGCGCGCCCGGCGGCTTCGGTGATGCCCGGCGCAATGCGGTCCTTCACCCATGCGTAGCCGTGCGCCTCGAGTTCGAGCGCGAGTTCCGGGCCGCCGCTCTCGACGATGCGGCCATCGGCCAACACGTGCACGACGTCGGGCTTGATGTAGTCGAGCAGGCGCTGGTAGTGGGTGATCAACAGGAACGCCCGGCCGGCCGAACGCAGCGCGTTGACGCCGTCGGCGACGGCCTTGAGTGCGTCGATGTCCAGACCCGAGTCGGTCTCGTCGAGGATGGCGAGCTTGGGTTCAAGCAGGGCCAGCTGGAAGATCTCGTTGCGCTTCTTCTCGCCGCCGCTGAAGCCTTCGTTGACGCCACGGTGCAGCAGCTCGTCCTTGAGGTGCAGCACGGCCAGCTTCTCGCGGACCAGCTTCAGGAACTGCATCGAGTCGAGCTCACTCTCGCCGCGCGCCTTGCGCTGCGCGTTGAGCGCGGCTCGCAGGAAATAGGTGTTGTTCACGCCGGCGATCTCGACCGGGTACTGGAACGCGAGGAACACGCCGGCCGCGGCGCGTTCTTCCGGCTCCAGCGCAAGCAGGTCCGCGCCTTCGAAGCTCACCGAACCCGAGGTGACCTCGTAGCCTTCGCGACCGGCCAGGATGTTGCCGAGCGTCGACTTGCCCGCGCCGTTGGGACCCATGATCGCGTGGACCTGTCCGGGCTGGATGTCCAGCGACAGGCCCTTGAGGATTTCCTTGCCGGCGACGCTGGCGTGGAGGTTTTCGATCTTCAGCATGGTGTTAGTCCAGGAACGGCCGCAGGTCGCCGGGAACCGGCATCGGCTTGAAAGGATTGACGTTGGCACCGCCGGTGTTGCCGGTCGGAACCCAGATCAGGGATTTGGTCAGTGCCGCGACGATGCGCGGCAACTGGCCGAGGATTTCGCGGCGGTCGCGGCGGGTCCACCCCAGCCGCAGCATCCGCCAATGGCTTCGCGCGTGCGCCAAGGTGTCGCGCTGGCCAAGGATGTGCGCGCGCTCCAGATGCGCGAACGCCACGTCCAGCGCGCCGCGCGCCTGCGCGGCATCGGTCAGCGCCAGCTCGTTGCGATAGGCCTGCGCGGTGGCGGGGCGCATCGTCATGCCGGCGGGTCCGGGAATTTCTCGTGGCAGAGCTGGCCGCCCATGGCCCAGTTCTCCTTCTTCACCTCATCGATGACGATGTGGATGCCGGCCTCGGTGCAGCCGCAGATGCGCGACATCTCGCGCGTGAACACCTCGACCAGCTCGCGCTTCTGCTCGAGCGTGCGGCCTTCCCACATTTCCACGCGGACGATGGGCATGGCTCAGCCCACCGAGCCTTCGAGGCTGACTTCGAGCAGCTTCTTGGCCTCGACCGCGAATTCCATCGGCAACTCGCGGAACACCGACTTGCAGAAACCGTCGACGATCATCGACACCGCGTCCTCCTCGCCGATGCCCCGGCTGCGGCAATAGAACAGCTGGTCGTCGCTGATCTTGGACGCGGTGGCTTCGTGCTCGACCGTTGCCGTGGGGTGCCTGACCTCGATGTACGGGAAGGTGTGGGCGCCGCACTTCTTGCCGATCAGCAGGCTGTCGCACTGGGTGTGGTTGCGCGCGCCTTCGGCGCCGCTGCCGACCCGCACCAGGCCGCGGTAGGTGTTCTGGCCACGACCGGCGCTGATGCCCTTGCTGATGATCTTGCTCTTGGTGCGCTTGCCGACGTGGATCATCTTGGTGCCCGTGTCGGCCTGCTGGCAGTGGTGGGTCAGTGCCACCGAATAGAACTCGCCGCTGGAGTCGTCGCCGATCAGCACGCAGCTGGGGTACTTCCAGGTGATCGCCGAACCGGTCTCGACCTGCGTCCAGCTGACCTTGCTGCGTGCGCCGCGGCACTCGGCGCGCTTGGTCACGAAGTTGTAGATGCCGCCGACGCCGTTCTCGTCGCCGGGGTACCAGTTCTGCACGGTCGAGTACTTGATCTGCGCGTCGTCGAGCGCGACCAGCTCCACCACCGCCGCGTGCAGTTGGTTCTCGTCGCGCATGGGCGCGGTGCAGCCTTCAAGGTAGGAAACGTAGCTGCCTTCCTCGGCGATGATCAGCGTGCGCTCGAACTGGCCGGTGTTCATCGCATTGATGCGGAAGTAGGTGCTCAGTTCCATCGGGCAGCGCACGCCCTTGGGGATGAACACGAAGCTGCCGTCGGAAAACACCGCCGAGTTGAGCGCCGCGAAGTAGTTGTCGCCGGTGGGCACCACGCTGCCGAGGTACTGCTTGACCAGCTCGGGGTGGTCGTGGACGGCCTCCGACAGCGAGCAGAAGATCACGCCCTTTTCGGCCAGGTCTTTGCGGAACGTCGTGCCGACGCTGACCGAATCGAACACCGCGTCGACCGCGACGCCGGCCAGCTTGGCGCGCTCGTGCAGCGGCACGCCCAGCTTCTCGTACGTGTCGAGCAGTTCCTGGGGCACTTCGTCGATCGAGGCGTACTTGGCCTTCGGCGCGCTGTAGTAGCTCAGCGCCTGCAGGTCGATCGGGGCGATGTTGAGCTTTGCCCAGTTGGGCATCGGCATGGTGAGGAAGTGCCGGTACGCGGCCAGGCGCCAGTCGGTCATCCACTCCGGCTCGCCCTTCTTGGCCGACAGCGCACGGATGACGTCCTCGTCGAGGCCGGGCGGCAGGCTGTCGGATTCGATGTCGGTGACGAAGCCGGCCGCGTACTTGCGGCCGAGCTGCTCGTGGATTTCGACGTTGGTCGACGGGCTGGTTTCGATGATGTCGGTGGCCATGGGGCTGCCTACTGTCTAGATGCTGGCCAGGTGCAGGTCGATGCGCCTGGCACTGGTGGGGTCGGGGGGCGGGCCGGGTGGTTGGAGCATGTGCGCCAGCGTCACGCCGCGCAGGGCTTCGACCACCACGTCATTGATGCGTCGCCAGTTGGCGCGCACCCCGCAGGACTGCTCGATCCCGCAATTGCCTTCGTGGACGCTGCACTCGGTCATGCCCAGCGGCCCTTCCATGGCCTCGACGATCTCCAGCAGGCCGATCCGGGAGGCGTCCCGGGCCAGCCGGTAGCCGCCGTTGGCGCCACGGAAGCCTTCGACCAGGCCTGCCTGGGCCAGCGGCTTGAGCAGTTTGCTGACCGTGGGCGTCTCCAGCCCCGCGCTTTCGGCAAGCTCCGACGCACTCAGCACCTGGTCGGCGCGAGCGGCGAGGACGGTCAGGACGACCGTCGCGTAATCGGTGAGCTTGGTGACGCGGAGCATGGTCAGCGGTGTTCCGGGTGAATCCGTACCGGAATTGTACGTTTTACCGTGGGCGCGGCCAACCCCGCCGCAATGTCGTTCACGGGCGCGAAGACCGGGACAGCACCCCGGAACCCGGATCCAGCGTCGGGCAGCACCGGCTTCAGCCGCCCCAGGTCCCGCGGCCCCGGTTCAGCGGCCTGGCTCCGAGCGCCTGCGCCGGCCCGCCGCCGCCGCCGCCGTGTCCCGGATGGCCAGCGCCGCGGCTTCCGGCCAGAATGCGCGTCCGCGCTCCCAAGGAAACCGTCGCATGCCGCGCAAGATCGTCGCCCGCCGTTCCGCCATCCACGGCAACGGGGTGTTCGCCATCGCCCCGATCGCCAAGGGCGAACGCGTCATCGAGTACAAGGGGCGCCGCCGCACCCATGCCGAAGTCGACGCCGGTGACACCGGCGATGCCGACTCCGGCCACACCTTCCTGTTCACGCTCAACGACGAGTACGTGATCGATGCCAACCACGAAGGCGGCGTCGCGCGCTGGATCAACCACAGCTGCGCGCCCAACTGCGAGGCGGTGATGGAAGAGCACGACGGCGACGACCGCCGCCGCGACCGCGTGTTCATCGAGGCGACCCGCGATATCGCCCCCGGCGAGGAGCTGTCGTACAACTACGGCATCGTGCTGGCCGAGGCGCACACCGCACGCCTGAAGAAGATCTGGGAGTGCCGCTGCGGCGCCGGCAACTGCACCGGCACGATGCTGCAACCCAAGCGCAAATCGAAGTAACGCCAGGCCGGCCGCGCGACGCGGCCGCCCGGCTCCTGCCGCCACTGCGCAACCGGACCAACGGCCAATGGCCGGCGCGACCGGCTGCGCGCGAGACTGGTTGCGACGCGCCGATAGAATGGCGCGATCCGCCAACGCAGGAGTCCGGCATGAGTTCGATTGAAGGCAAGGTCGCCATCGTCACTGGCGCGGCCAGTGGCATCGGCAGGGAAATTGCGCGGGAACTCGCCCGCGCGGGCGCCGCAGTCGCCATTGCCGACCTCAACATCGATGGCGCCAACGCCGTGGCCGCCGAACTGGTGGCGACTGGCGCGCGGGCGATGGGCATCGCGATGGACGTCACCGACGAGGACGCCGTCAACGCCGGCACGGCGACGGTGGTCGAGGCATTCGGTGGCCTCGACGTCCTGGTGTCCAACGCCGGCATCCAGATCGTCAATCCGATCGAGCACTACGCCTACGCCGACTGGAAAAAAATGCTGGCGATCCACCTCGACGGCGCGTTCCTGACCACCCGGGCCGCGTTGCCGCACATGTACCGCGCAGGGGCCGACGGACGCAGTCGCGGCGGTGTGGTGGTGTACATGGGCTCGGTGCATTCGCACCAGGCCTCGCCGCTGAAATCGGCCTACGTCACGGCCAAGCACGGGTTGCTGGGCCTGTCGCGCACGCTGGCCAAGGAGGGTGCCAAGCACGGCGTACGCAGCCACGTGGTGTGTCCGGGCTTCGTGCGCACGCCGCTCGTGGACAAGCAGATCCCCGAGCAGGCCAGGGAATTGGGCATCAGCGAGGACGAGGTGGTCAGCCGGATCATGCTGGGCAACACGGTCGATGGCATCTTCACCACCGTCGAAGACGTCGCGCAGACGGTGCGCTTCCTGGTCGAGTTCCCGACGGCCGCCCTGACCGGGCAGAGCTTCGTGGTCAGCCACGGCTGGCACATGCAGTAGGCGGACACTGCCGGCACGCTGTCGCGCATTGGCCTACGCCGACCGTCTCGCCGGCACAGCACGGCACAGCACGGCACGCACGCACGCACGCACGCACGCACGCACGCACGCACGCACGCACGCACGCACGCACGCATCGCGCGATGCCGGAGATAGGCAATTGGTTAGCATGACTTCCGACAGTCGGTGACCTGGGGTGTGCGCGACTACGCTTTGCGCACCGACGCCCTGGAGCGACGGGCCCGCATGGATGCGGCTCAATCCGACGGAGCGCCACGTGGCGCCCGCGGTCATCAACGCGTTACCGGAACCCGTCATGCGCGCACCATTGTCATTTGCGATTCTCGCGGCCCTGGCCGCGCCCTCCACCGTGTCCGCGGTCGAGATCGACGGACGTGTCGACCCGGCCGAATGGCAGGGCGCTCAGCACATCACCGACTTCCGCATGGTCACGCCGCTGTCGCGCGAACCTGCCCGCTATCCGACCGAAGGCTGGGTGATGGCGACCCCGGACGGCCTGGCCGTCGCACTGCGCAATACCCAGGCGGCCGACGTGCCGCGCACGCGCCAGCGCGCCCAGCGCGATGTCGGCGGCGCCGCCGATCGCGTCAACCTGTATGTCGATTTCGACGGTGACAACCGCGCCGGCTACAACTTCACGGTGCTGCTGTCGGACAGCATCATCGACACCACTATCACCAACGAGAACCAGTTCAACGACGACTGGGACGGCGACTGGCGCCACGCCACCTCTGAGGATGACCAGGCCTGGTACGTCGAGATGCTGATCCCGTGGCACATCGCGCCGATGCAGGGCGGCAACGGCGACACGCGCACGATCGGCCTGTCGCTGGACCGCGTGATCGGCACCACCGGCGAGCGCATGGCCTGGCCGGCGGTGACGTTCACCGAGCAGAGCTTCATGTCGCGCTTCAGCCGCATCGAGGTGCCCAGGTACAGCCAGTCGCTGCTGGCGATCACGCCGTACGTGGTGGGCGTGTTCGACAACGTCAACCACAAGGGCGATTTCGACGGCGGCGCGGACCTGTTCTGGAAGCCCAACGGGCAGTTCCAGCTCAGCGCCACGCTGAACCCGGATTTCGGCCAGGTCGAGAGCGACGAACTGGTGGTCAACTTTGGCGCCATCGAGAGCTTCTTCAGCGACAAGCGACCGTTCTTCACCGAGAACCAGGCCTTCTTCGACGTGCCGTTCGGGTCGCTCAACACCGCCAACCGGCTGATCTACACCCGCCGTGTCGGGGCCCGTACCGATAATGACGACGGCTCGGGCGACGTCACCGCCGCGGTCAAGGTCAACGGCAGCGTCGGCGGCCTCAACTACGGTGTGTTCGCGGCCACCGAGGCCGACGAGGTCGGGCGCGACTTCTACGCCGTGCGTGCCACCCAGGGCTTCGGCGAGCAGGGACTGGGTGCGATGGTCACCCGAGTCGACCGGCCGTTTCTGGATCGCGTGGCGACCGTCTACGAAGTCGATCACCGCTGGGCGCCGACACCGCAATGGAACATCCGCACCACCGCGGTGGCATCGGATGTCGAACAGGCCGGCGCTCACACCCGTGATTCGGGTGCGCAAATGCGCATCGACCACGAATTGGGCGACGGCTGGCGCCAGCAGCTGTACCTGCTGCACCTGGGCGATGGCCTGCAGCTCAACGATTTCGGCTACCTGGAGCGCAACAACTTCAACTACGGCCGCTACGAGATCGCCCGGCGCATCACCGACCTGCCGGAAGATTCGCCGTACCGATCGCACGAGTGGCGCGGCGCGGTGTCGCGGCGGGTCAACGACGACGGCGTCCACATTGCCGACGCCTGGGCCATCAATCGCCAGAGCAACCGCCGCGATGGCGGCGATCAGTTCTTCGAGATCGCCAGCTGGACGGACGGCCACGACGACCTGATCACGCGCGGCAACGGCGTGGTCAACGTGCCTGCCAAGTACTTCCTGTTCGCCGAGCGATTCCGTCCGCGCAAGGCCCACTGGGCGTTCTACGGCAGTGCGCGCTACGCCGTCGAAGGCCTGAGCGGCGATCTCGACAAGGGCGCCGTCACGCTGGAGCTCGAGCCGACCTACCACGTCAACGACTCGCTCAGCTTCGTCACCGGGCTCGAGCTCAACCACAACCCCGACTGGCTGTTGTGGCGTGGCGGCAACCTGCTGGGCACCTACCGTTCGGACTCGTTGTTCCTCAACGCCGGCGCGGTCTGGCTGATCGACAGCAAGCAGGAGCTGCGGGTCAAGCTGGAGGCGATCGGTCTGGACGCGCGCGCGCAGCAGGCCTGGCGGGTGGCCCCGGACGGGCGCGCGTTGGCGGTGGACGAGGACATCCCGGACTTCTCGCTGCGCAACCTGGGCTTCCAGATCCGTTACCGCTACGAGCTGGCGCCGCTGTCGCACCTGTACATCGCCTACGTGCGCGGCGGCTCGATGTTCGACGAGTTCGAGCACGACAGCGCCAACGGCCAGGGCGTCGACCAGCAGTTCTTCGACGCGTTCGACCTGCGTGACAGCGAACAGCTGCTGGTCAAGCTGGCCTATCGCTTCGAGATCTGAGGCAGGGGGCCGGCGCGCGCTTCGACGGGCATTTCGACGCGCGCTGCCGGTGGACGGCTTGCCGCGGCTACAACCGGTTCACAGCCGCCAGTGGTCGGGCGACAGGATCTCGAACAGGCCGGCGCGACACGTGCGACCGGCCAGCGTCAACAGTTCGGCGTCGCGGCTCAGCAGCCAGCGCGCGCCGCTGTCGAGAGCCAGCTGCAGGAACTTCTGGTCGTCCTGGTCCTTGCAACGCGGGAGCTTCGGCGCGTCCGCGGTCGGCGCGGACGAAGGCAACAACCGCACCAGCGCGTCGAAGTCGGCCAAGGCCGCAGCGCGCGCGGGCGGTGGCAGCGCGAGCCGGGGATAGCCGAGCACGCGGACCCATTCGTCGCGGCATTCGGCGACGGTCACGGCCTCGATGTCGCCGCCCTGCAATGCACGCAACACCTGCGCGCAGCGCGGATCGGCGAACACGAACAGGTCCAGGCAGACGTTGCTGTCGAGCACGATCCTCGGAGCCGGACCAGCGCCGCGGGCGCTGCCGGTAGCGGGCGGGTGTGCGGTCATTCCGTCAGGGGGCGTCGGCGCGCGCAAAGCCGACGGTGAGCTGGTCGACCACCACGCGGGTGCCCAGCATCGGATAGCGGGGGTCGTTGCTCATGAAAATCGTGTCGCCGGACGGAAAGTGCTCGGTCACGGCAACGTGGTCGACGCGAAGGCGCGCGCCCCGGCGCACCGGGTCGCCCTCGCGCGGCGCGAGCCGGCCGCCTTTCCAGTCGGTGATCGTCCCGCCGTAATCCCAGTCGAAACCGCTGAACGCCACCGCAGCGCCATTGAGCGCGACCAGTTCGTGCAGTCTCATGCCGATGTGCACGCCGTTGTCGAACCGCCATCGCGATGTCGGCTCGCGCACCAGCACGGTGTCCAGGCCACGCAGACCGGTCTCGTCGGCGAAGTACAGCAGCGCGCTTCGCTGCGGATCGTCGGGGAACAGGGTCACGCCGTTCGCGGTGGTGCCTTCGGGGCCGTCGATCTGGCCGACCCGCACGTTGGCCGCACCGAACAGTCGGCGCAGCTCGTCCACGCCCGTATCGGCGCGCAATGCGCCGGGCAACAGCAATTGCGCCGATGCCTGGGGCGACGTGGAATCGGCAGCAGCCGACGTTGGCGGCGTGACGGCAGGCGGTGCGACAGGTGTGGCGACCGGTGCGGCATCGCGCTGGCAGGCACCGAGCAATGCCGCCAGGGCCAGTGCGAGCGGTACGGCGACGCGTCGGCCGCGGCGGGTCATGGTGGCGCCTCGCGCAAGTCGGCAGTGGCGATGCGCCACGCACGTTGCTCGGGGCTGGCGCCGTCGACCACGGACCGGCGCAGGGTGAACGAACCGGAATAGCGGCGCACGGTTCCATCGCGCTGGCGCGCGTCCAACGCCACCGGCACCTCGATGTGGCGCGAGCCGGCACCGGCGTCGATGCGACCCGGCGGCAGGATTTCCAGCGAGACGCCGGCGGTGTCGCCGAAGCCGTCGGCGAACTCCTGCGGCGTCTGGCCAGTGGCGCGGCCGCCGTCGGACCACAGCGCGTAGGCGTTGGCGAACCGGCCGCCGTTGATCGCGGCGTAGTAGTCGCGCACAACGGTCAGGGCTTCCTGTGCGGTCGGCTCACCCGGAATGTCGGTCGGCCCGACACCGTCGGTGGCCGGGTCGGTGAGCGACGCATCGGCCGGCAACAGGGGGTTGCCATCGGCATCGAGAAGAGGCTCGGCCGGCACGTCGGCCACGGGAGGGCCGACCGTGCCCGGACCGGGCGAGTCGGGCATGCCGGTGATGCTGCCACCCTTGCTGGTGGGAACCGGCAGCGGACTGTCGTCACCGCCCTGTGCCGTCGGACCGCCGGAGGTGGTGCGTTGCTTGTCGTCACAGCCGGCAAGCAGGGCGGTTGCGAGCAGCAGCGCGATGACGGGAAGTCGGTTCGACACAATCATCCTATTGCCCAAGGTGGACCACGACCTGGCCGTCGTTGATCTCGGTGGAGCCGATCCGACGTGCGCCGAGGCGGTCGAGCAGGCTGTTGTCGAAGCGGTACACCGGCTCGTCGCGCGCGTAGTCGACCAGCCAGGTATTGAGCATCTGGCGTGAGGTGGCGTTCATGACGCCCCCCAGCGCACGCACGTCGACATGTTCGATCGCCGGCTCCTGCAGGTGCAGGCCGCGCGTGGAAGGATCGAAGCGCAATGCGCTGGTCAGCGCGAAACTGCCGGTCGGGCGGGAGCTGTCGCTGCCCAGCGCGCCCAGGCCCAGGTCGAAATCCAGGCGCAGGCGGTGGCTGCCCGGCGGAATCGACAGGCGCGGGTTCATCAGGGTCAGCGACACCAGCCCACCGAGCTTGTCGTAGTGCTTGGGGAAGTTGCGGTTCAACGATTGCTGCAGCTGCAGCTGGCTGAACACCACTTCGTTGCCGAGCAGGGCCGACACCGCATTGAGGGTGGAGCAGCCCGCGATCGTGGCGGTGGCGGCGATGGCGACCGACAGGGCGAGAAAACGGCGACGGTTCATCGGCAGGCTCCGAAGGGCAGGCGCGCACGATACCCGGCTGGCGGTGAACCGGGTATCGCCGCGGCCGGTCGAATCACATCGTGCAGTCGTTCTTGCGCTTCAGGTAGTCCTTGATCAGGTCCTGGAATTCCGCGTCGCCCATCACCGAGCAGTTCCAGGTGACCAGACCCGGGCCGTCGCTGGGGGCGAGGGTGATGCTGGATCCGCTGACGAACGGTTCGCCGAAGCTGACGCGGATGCGGCCGCCCGCGCCCAGGTCGATCTCGTTCGCGCCGCCCTTCCACTGGTCGGCGCTGGTGTGCATCTGGTCGAAGCTGTACGGCCACTCGCTGTTGCTGGCGTAGTAGCTCATCACGCTGTCGCGCAGGTTGAACGCGCGGTCCAGCGGCAGCGCCACGGCATCGGCGAGCTGGTCCTTCCGGATCGCACCTTCGAGATTCTTGCGCGCAATCTCGGTCACGCGCGCGTCGTTGGCCATCGCCTCGCGTTCGAGCGGGCTCACCAGCGAGTCGTCGTTCTGCGCGACCGGTGCCGCTTCGGGAGCGGCCTCGGCCTTGGACGAGGTCAGCCAAAGCACGCCGTTGTAGCCCACCAGCACCACGAACAGCACACCCATCCACACCATCAGGACTCGCGGATTCATCGCAACTTCGACCGGGAAAAGGCCGGCGAATGTACCGCACCGCTCAGCCTCGGCGAAGCCCCGGGGGCAACCGCGCCTCCACCGCATCCCAGTCGGCCTTGCGTTGGGCGGTGAACGCCCACCAGGGTCGGCCGTCGTCGTGGTCGGCGAACGCCACCGCGGCCATGAAGGTGTCCAGCACACAAGGGTCCTGGCGCGCCTGGGTCAGCCGGCACAGGCGCAGGTACAGCTCGACCGGGTCCTTGCCGCGCAGTTGCACCGCGCGCTCGATGCCGAGCGCGCGCAGGTCGTCGGCCAGCGACGGTCCGATGTTGGGGATATCGGTCAGCCGCTTTGCGGCATCGGCGGTCGGGGCCTTGGGCATGACGGCAGCGGACCTGGGTGGGCGTGCAGTCGACTCAGGCGGGGAGCAGCAGCTTGCAGCCGCGGATCTTTGCCTGGGCCTGTGCGGCATTGTCCACAAGGCGGTACTGGTAGCCACTGCTGACCATGCCCATCTGCATTTCCTGCTCGATGTAGACGATCTCGCCGGCGGCCACGTTCACCTGCATTGGCCCGGCGCACTTCTTCGAGCCGGCCAGCTCGTGCGTGCCGGGCGCCACTTCCAGGCGGTAGAAGCAATAGCCGCGGGTCTGGCCGATCAGGCGCTGGTCCAGCAGCAGGTCCCTGCCGACCAGCATGCCGACGTACTGCTTGCGGAACACGTACAGCACGCCCTTGTCGGCAACCGGTGCGAACTGCAAGGCGTCCTGCCGTTGCGCGCTGCTGGCCTTGCGCGTGGCCTGGTTCTTGAAGCCCAGCAGCCAGACGACATACACCGCGAAGGCGACCACGATCAGCAATCCCCCCCAGCTCACGATCGCGTGCAGCGACGATCCGCGTGACACGAAGGACAGGGCGATGCCGACGAAGGTGCCGACGAAGATGAAGGGCAGCATCTTGAGCATGCTGGCGCGACCAAGGTTCATGAATTGCCTCACGGGGTTGGGGGAAGTGGGAGGAGGAGCCGGCGAGCGGGGGCGGGATTGCCGGCCGGCCGCGGGGAACGGGAGACACAGGGGCGCGTCGCTGTCGACGCGTCCCGTCAACGCCGGTGCGTCATCGGCAACCGGCCACGTAACGGGCCAGGTTGTCGTCGCCTTCTGTCGCGCAGCGCCACTCGATCATGCCGTTGGCTTTGGCCACGGGGGTCATGACGATACGGCCGGCGGACGACAACGGCTCGCGCAATGCCAGCGCGATCGTGCCCTGGGGACCGATGGTCACCGCCTTCACCGCGCCACCGGCGAGGTCGGCGGTCGAGCCCAAGCCGGCCGCTGAGGCATCGGCGGGCCATTGGTTGTTGGTCATGTAGAACTCGGTGATCGCGACGCGGGGCATGTTGGCGCGCGCCAGGGCATCGTTGCCCAGTTGCCGCATCTGCTGCTCCCGGCTGGTCTGTTCGATGGCCGCCCGGTTCTCGGCAACGCTGCGCTTGAGGTCGGCGTCGAGCTTTCCGGCAATGGCGTCGGCTTCGCTGCGCGCGCTGTCCAGGTCGAGGGCGGCCGGCTGCGCCGCTGGCCTGGCCTGCAGGTCCGCGATGGTGCGCGCCTGGGTGTCCGCGCGTGGCTTCAGCACCCAGTGGTCGTAGCCCAGCAGGGCAAGGAAACCGCCGATCAGCACGGCGACGAAGGTCAGCAGAAGGTGGAGCGGTCGATCCATGAGCGCGCGGCATCCGTCGGCAGTCAGGCCGACCCGGGCAGGGAGGATACCGGTGTCTGCACCGCGCGCGGCGAATCAGCGTCCGCCGCGCCGCCGCGTCGGCTTGGACGTGGCAGTCGGTGGCGTAGTGGAAGCGGGTGCGACCGCGTCCGGCGTGGTGTCGGTCGGCGCCGCCGCGGGCAGCGGACCCGGCGCCGGCGACCCGGTACTGGCTGCATAGCGCCGGTGCTCCTGGAACAGCGCCAGCATGCTCGGGCTGTCGTCGAGATCGTGCGTGGCACCGCCGGGGTCGCGCAGTTTCAGCACGGCGAACCAATGGTTGGCGCCCGCCAGTTCGCCATCGGCCAATGGGCGGCCTTGGCCGTCGGTGGCGATGACCGACAGTGTCACGGCCTGGGCGACGTTGCCGCCGATGCCGTACAGGCGGTGATGCGCCGGGTCGGACTTGACCACCAGGTCGCAATGCATCGCGCCGGCGCCGTTGTTGCGCACGTCGGCGATCGACCGGTAATGCGATCCCGAGCGCGCGGTGCACAGCAGATCGCCGGGTTCGGGCAGTGTCTCGTCGAGGTTGTAGGCCAGGTAGGCGTGATAGGGGTCCTGGCCGTCGCGCGCGTGCACGGCCGCCCGGACGTACTCGTAGTGCGAGCCGCTGCGCCGGAACGCCTGCTGCGACATCCCCGACTCGCAGGCCAGCCACGACACGAATGCGGCCGACCACGGCACCGCCCAGCCGGCGTCGCGCGATCCCAGGTTGAGCAGCGACTGCACGCGCAGCGCGCCATCGCCACCGCTGGCGGCCCAGTACCCGGCGATCGTCGCGCCGACTTCGGGGTCGTCCTCCATCAGGCCCAGCCG
The DNA here is from genome assembly GCF_003719825.1 of Montanilutibacter psychrotolerans. GTDB lineage: Bacteria > Pseudomonadota > Gammaproteobacteria > Xanthomonadales > Xanthomonadaceae > Montanilutibacter > Montanilutibacter psychrotolerans. The sequence goes on from NZ_RIBS01000001.1 coordinate 308,661, forward strand.
CAGCGCACGCCGCGCCACGCGTGGGCCGATCGCGAAGTTGCGGCGCGTATCGAGGATCTCGAACGGATCGGCCGCGGTGCCGCGCGGGACCGCGGTGACCTCACCCATCGAAAGGTCGAGCACGGGCAGCCCGAACCAGGCCCACTCGGCCACGGCCAGGTCGATCATGCGCGCGCGCGCGTTGCCGCCGGGCACGGGCTGCGACGGGCAGGACAGATTGAGCGCACGCCAGCCCGGCGCGCTGACCGGCACGAAATCACCGTTGGCCGTGCGTCGGTACAGCGGCTCGAACGTCCACGCGTCGCTGGCCAATTGCACCGGCAACGCGTTGCCGCGATCCAGCACCACCCGGCGTGCCGGATCGGCGAATCCCGGCGGACGCGGATAGCGCGGGATGGTGCGGTTGTAGTCGACTGGCGCGGTGTACACGTAGGCGCCCGATTGCGCCGCGGCCGGTGGAGCGGCCATCGGCAGGGCCAGGCACAGCAGCCACACTGCAGTGGATTCCGGTCGCATCGCGTTCCCCTTGCACGGATCGCTGTCGCCGTTGCTCGCATCGCGCCTCTTCCGATGCAGGCGCGCGGCGCGCATGCACCGGGACGAAGTACCGCGTCAGTCGGCCCACGCGATACCCCGGCCGGCCCCGGCACAGGTAAGGGCAACGGCAATGCCGCCGCCCTCCGGTCGCCTGCCTCAATCCTCCTCTTGCCTGGGCTTGTAGGCCTCCATGAGCTTCTGCTGGACGTTCGGAGGCACCGGCTCGTAGTGGCTGAAATCGAGCGAGTAGCGCCCGCGTCCGGCGGTCACCGATTTCAGTTCGGCCGCATAGCCTTCCAGTTCCGACAGCGGCACCTGCGCCTTGACCACGATCTCGTTGCGCACCGTGTCGGTGCCGTTGATGCGCGCGCGCTTGCTGGCCAGTCCGCCACTGATGTCGCCCATGTTCTGCTCGGGGGCGTTGACCTCCAGATCGACGATCGGCTCCAGCACCTGCGGACGTGCCTTGCCGATCGCGTCGAGGAAGGCCTTCTTGCCGGCGGCGACGAACGCGATCTCCTTGCTGTCCACGCTGTGGTGCTTGCCGTCGTAGACGATCACGCGCACGTCCTGCATCGGGTAACCGGCCACCGCGCCGTGGTGCAGCACCTGGCGCACACCCTTCTCGACGGCGGGCAGGAACTGCCCCGGGATCGTGCCGCCCTTCACCGCATCGACGAACTCGAACCCGCCGCCGCGCGGTAGCGGCTCGATGCGCAGGAACACCTCGCCGAACTGTCCCGCGCCGCCGGTCTGCTTCTTGTGGCGATGGTGACCTTCGGCGGGGTTGCTGACGGTCTCGCGGTAGGCGATGCGCGGTGGGCGCGAATGCACGTCGACGCCGTGGCGTTCCTTGAGGCGGTCGAGATTGATGCGCAGATGCAGGTCGGACAGCCCGCGCACCACCGTCTCGTTGGTTTCGGTCTCGTGCTCGACGTGGAAGCACGGATCCTCTTCGGCGAGCTTGTGCAGCGCGGTGGCCAACTTCTGCTCCTGACCCTTGCTGGCCGCCTCGATCGCCAGTCCGAACATCGGCTTGGGGAACTCCATCGGCGCGAGGTGGATCTGGTCCTCGTCGTGGCTGTCGTGCAGCACGGCATCCAGATGCAGCTCGTCGACCTTGGCCACTGCCGCGATGTCGCCGGGGATCGCCTGTTCGATCTCGATGTGCTCCTTGCCGCGCAACTTGAACAGATGGCCGACCTTGAACGGCTTCTTGCCGTCGTCCACGAACAACTGGGTGTCCTTGCGCACCGTGCCCTGGTAGACGCGGAACACGCCGAGCTTTCCGACGAAGGGGTCGTTGACGATGCGGAACACGTCGGCCACCACGTGCGCAGCGGGGTCGGGCATGGCGTCGATCGGCTGCGCGTCGTCGCCGCGACCCTTCATGAAGGCCGGCGGGTTGGCCTCGGTCGGGTTGGGGAACAGCCGCTGCGCAACATCCAGCAGCTCCTTGATGCCCACGCCGCTGCGCGCCGAGCAGAACAGCACCGGCACCAGGTGTCCCTCGCGAAGGCATTGCTCGAAGGCATCGTGCATCTCGGTGCCCGACAGGCCCTCTTCGCCGACATCCAGGTAGTGCTCCATCACCGTCTCGTTGATCTCGACCACCTGGTCGATGATCTTCTGGTGCCAATCGGCAACCGCACCCAGGTCGCTGTCGCCTTCGGGACGCCGGTTGCTGCCGTAGCCGAAGCAGTCGACGACCGCCTTGCCACCATCGGCAGGAAGGTTGAGCGGCAGGCACTCGGGGCCGAAGCTGGTGCGCAACTCGTCGAGCACGCGCGCGTTGTCGGCATCGGCGTGGTCGATCTTGTTGACCACGATGACCCGACACAGGTTGCGCGCCTTGGCGTACTCCATCATGCGCCGCGAGCCGTATTCCACGCCGCCCTCGGCCGACACCACCACCACCACCGTCTCCACCGCCGCCAGCGCGGAAAGCGCCGGGCCGCGGAAGTCGGGGTAGCCGGGAGTGTCGATCAGGTTCAGGTGGATCGGCTGGCCGTCAACGACGTGGTCGATGCTGGCGATGGCGGCATCGAGCGAGTGGCCGCGCTGCTTTTCGATGGAATCGAAGTCGGAGATGGTGCTGCCGCGCTCGATCGTGCCTGCTGTCTGGATTGCGCCGCCGGCGTGCAGCAGGGCTTCGAACAGTGTCGTCTTGCCGGCGGCGGGGTGGCCTGCGAGGGCCGCGTTGCGGATGGATGTTGTGCTGTAGGACATGATCGGACTTCTCCCTGGAACCAAGGGTGGGAAGGCCGTCATGGCTGTCCGCGCTTCGCGCCGGAGCGTGGGCGCTCGGCGGGCGGTCATGGCGGGATGCAGGCATTGCGCCAGCACCGCCAGCGTCCCGCGGCGGGGCGCACGGGTCAAGTCCGGCCGGTCGCGATGCCGCGCTAACAAATGCCTGCGTAGCCTGTCGCCTTTCAAATCAACGGAGACCGCCATGGGTATCTCGCGCCATGCCACTGCTCACTGGGAGGGCGACCTCAAGTCCGGCAAGGGCCAGCTCAGCACCCCGCAGAGCGGGTTGATGGACAACACGCGCTACGGATTCAACAGCCGCTTCGGCGACGAACGGGGCACCAACCCCGAAGAACTGATCGCGGCCGCCCACGCGGGCTGTTTCACCATGGCGTTGTCGGCCAAGCTCACCGAGGCGGGCCACCCGCCGGCCAGCCTGGACACGCGTGCCGATGTCGACCTGTCGATGGAGGGCGGGCCGACGCTCTCGCAGATCCGCTTGAAGGTAGTGGCCGAGGTGCCGGGCATCGATGCCGCGCGGTTCCAGGCCATCGCCGAGGACGCCAAGGCCAACTGCCCGGTGTCCAAGGCGCTGGCAGCGGTGCCGGTGAGTCTGGATGCCACGTTGAAGGGGTGAGTGTCACCGGAGCCGTGGGGTAAGGCTGTCGGCCGGTTGAACGCACCGGCCCCGGGCCGGTGCGGTTCAGGCGCAGTTGCCCGGCGCGGCTCGACGATCCGCCGTACGCCATCCCGGCGTCTGGAGTCCACGATGAAGCGCCTGCTCGTTTCCACCCTTGCCCTGGGCCTCGCGGTAGTGACCAGCGTGGCTTCCGCCCAGACCTACGGACAACCGGACTACGGTTACGACGGCTACCCCCGCACCGGCAACGTGTACCCGGACCGCACCGGCAACGATCGCCATGCCCAGTACGACTACGCGCGCGTCGTGCGTGTCGACCCGGTGATCGACGCGCGCTATGGCCAGTCGACCCCGCGTGGCAGCTACATCAACGATCGTGGTCAGCGCTGCTACGAGAACCGCAGCAACGGGTACGACGACAGCTACCAGGCCAGTTACCCCGACAACGGCTACTACGGCGGCGACTACCGCGATCCGCGCCAGGACGGCTACTACGACCGCAACGGCGATTACCGCCGCAATACCGGCGGCACCGAGACCGGTCGCAACGTCGCCACCATCGTCGGTGGCATCGCCGGCGCGGTGCTGGGCAGCAAGGTGGGCGGCGGCAGCGGCAGCTACGCCACCGCGGCCATCGGCTCGATGGTCGGCGGCATGGCCGGGCGCAGCATCTACAACCAGACCCAGCGCCCGCGCAACCGCGTCGGCACGGTGGTCAGCTGCGACTCGTACCCGGACCGCAACAACTACTACCGGACCGGCGGTTACGACAATGGCGACTACGCCACCGGTGGCTCCGGTGTCAGCGCCTACGACGTCACCTACGAATACGCCGGCCGCCACTACACCACGCGCACCGCCTACCACCCCGGTGAGCGCATCCGCGTGCGCGTGGACGTGCGCCCGGAGTAAGACACCGGTCGGCACGCAGACCAGGGGCGGCTGCTGGGGCGGGCCGTGCCCACACGGATTGACCCCGTCTAGAGACCCTCACGCTTCGACGCGGGGGTCTTTTTTTGGGCCTCGGCGCGCGGGCGCGTCAGGGGCTTTGGCGGCGGGTGCGGCCGCCAGGTCGTCTAGGATCGGGCAGGCCGGGCGTTCGTCGCCGTGGCAGTGTTGCGCGAGATCTTCCAGCGTTCGCTGCATCGCCTGCATCTCTCGCACCTTGTTCGCCAGCTCGTCCGCGTGTGCCTGCGCCAATGCCTTGACCTTGGCGCTGGCGCGACGGGGGTTGCCCCACAGATCCAGCAAGGTCTGGATGTGCTCCAGCGAAAAGCCCAGCGTGCGCGCCCGCTTGATGAAGCGCAGTCGGTGCAGATCGGTGTCGCTGTAGAGCCGGTAATTGGCGAAGGTGCGCGTCGCCGGCGCGATCAGTCCGATGGTTTCGTAGTGCCGGATCATCTTCGCCGACAGGCCGCTGAGCCCGGCGGCTTGGCCGATGTTGTGCAGGCCTTCGCGGCGGGCATCGGCCAGTTCGGGGCGGGGCAGGGAACGGGGCATGGCGGGCTCTCGGCGTCAGTGGCGCGCACGCGGCGCCCAGCGCCGCAGCAGCAAGGTATTGGAGACGACACTCACACTCGACAACGCCATCGCGGCGCCGGCGATGACCGGATTGAGCAGGCCGGCGGCGGCGAGCGGAATGCCAATCAGGTTGTAGATGAACGCCCAGAACAGGTTCTGGTGGATCTTGCGGGTGGTGCGCCGAGAGATGTCGATCGCATCGGCGACCAGGCGCGGATCGGGACGCATCAGCGTGACGCTGGCGGCGTGCATCGCCACATCGGTACCGCTGCCCATCGCGAAGCCAACGTCGGCAGCCGCGAGCGCCGGTGCATCGTTCAGACCATCGCCCACCATGCCCACGAGGCCGTCGTCAGCGAGGCGCCGGACCGCATCGGCCTTGTCGCGGGGCAGCACGTCGGCCTGGACGTCGCTATCGGGTATCCCCACCACCCGCGCGACACCGAGTGCCGCGCCGCGATGGTCACCCGACAGCATCACCGTTCGCAGGCCCATTGCCTGCAGCGCGGCGATGGCTTCGCGAGCTTCCGGCCGCGGCGGGTCGCCAAACGTCAGCAGTGCCTGCGCCTGCCAACCCGTCGCCGTCTGGCGGGCGAGCCAGGACACCGTACGGCCGGCCTCGGCGGCCGCCGTGGCGACGGTTGCCCCGACACCACGATCGACGCCCAGCGCATCCAGCCAGGCCCCGTTGCCGAGCACCCAACGCACGCCGCGGACCCGACCATCGACGCCGCGACCGGCAACGGCAATGACGTCCGTCGCCACCTCCCGCGCTACGCCACGCTGCTGGGCCGCATCGAGCACGGCACGTGCCAGCGGGTGTTCGCTGCCAGCCTGAAGCGCGGCGGCGACGCCCAGCGCCTCGGCATCTGCCAAACCAAACGTTTCCAGCCCGGCCAGGGTCGGCTGCCCCGCGGTCAGCGTGCCGGTCTTGTCGAAGGCAATGGTGCGCAACCGGCGCGTGGTTTCGAGCGCTTCCGCGTCCTTGATCAGGATGCCGGCGCGGGCGGCTACGCCGGTGCCGGCCATGATTGCCGTCGGTGTCGCCAGGCCCAGTGCGCAGGGGCAGGCAATCACGAGCACGGCGACGGCGTGCAGAACGGCTTGGCTCCAGTCGCCGTCCAGCAGGCCCCAGCCCAGCAGGGTCGCGACAGCGATCAGCAGCACGATGGGCACGAACACGGCGCTCACGCGATCGACGATGCGCTGGATCGGCGCCTTGCGCGCCTGCGCGTCCTCGACCAGGCGAATGATGCGCGCCAGCGCCGACTCGGCGCCCACGGCCGTCGTGCGCACGCGCAGCCGGCCTTCGCCATTCACCGCGCCACCGGTGACGCGATCGCCTGGGGCTTTGGGCACCGGCAGGGATTCGCCGCTGATCAGTGATTCGTCGCTGTGGCTGCGTCCTTCGATGATCTCGCCATCCACGGGAAGGCGTTCGCCGGGCAGGACAAGCACGACGTCGCCGGGCGCCACCGCGTCGATCGGAACGTCTTCCTCGTGCTCGCCGCGCTGCACGCGTGCGGTGAGTGGACGCAGCGCCTGCAGCGCGCGAATCGCTTCGGTGGTCTGGCGCTTGGCCTGCGCCTCCAGCCATTTGCCGAGCAGGATCAGCGTGATTACGATCGCCGACGCCTCGAAATACAACGGCGGCGCACCGTGGTGCGGCGGGACAGCCAACAGGTGGTAGACGCTCAGGCCATAGCCGGCGCTGGTACCGAGGGCGACCAGCAGGTCCATGTTGCCGGTTCGCGCCTGCACCGCCTTCCAGCCGGCGCGATAGAAGCGGGCGCCCAGCCAGAACTGCACCGGCGTCGCCAGCAGCCATTGCAGCCAACCCGGCAGTTCCCAGTGCGCACCAAACGGCATCGCCAGCATCGGCAGCGCCAGGGGCAGCGAAAGCAGCGCTGCCAGGACGAGGTGCCGAGCCTCGCGCGACGCGGTGGGCCGCTCGACCTTCGGCGACGACGCTCCGGTCGCCGCAGTTTCGGTGCGAACCCCGTAGCCGGCGTCCACGATGGCCTGCTGCAGCGCCGCCCGCGGGGTGCCGGCGAGAACCTGCACGCGCGCCGTTTCGGTAGCCAGGTTGACCGAAGCCGACTGGACGCCGGGCACCTTCGCCAACGCTCTCTCGACCCGGCCGACGCAGGACGCGCAGGTCATGCCGAGGATGCCCATCGCGATTTCCTCGATGGCGACGCCAAAGCCGGCGGCTTGGATCGCCGCGGCCACCGCCGCCGTGGACACCGAGCCGTCGGTGGTGACCGACGCCATCTCGGTGGCCAGATTCACACTGGCGTCCTGGACGCCCGGCAGCTGCTGCAGGGCGCGCTCGACCCTGCCCACGCAGGACGCGCAGGTCATGCCTGTCACGCCAAAGCGGAACTGGGTGGTGCTGTCGGTTGGTGGAAGTGACAAGGCCATGGCGGTCTCCACAATGATGTGGAGGCCACCATCAAGCTTCCCAAGGTGGGAAGGTCAACACCCTGCCGTGGCCTTGACCGTCAGGCTGGCCAGTCGATCTCGCCGCGCACCACGTTGCAGATGTGGCCGCCGGACCAGACCTCGCCGTCGCCGTCGACCTGCAACTGCAGGCGCGCATCGAAGCCGACCTCGCGTCCCTGACTAACCGTGTAGCGACCATCGCGGCCGGGCAGGGCGTCGTTGTGCCGCAGCCAGGCGGCGAGCGTGGCGTTGGCCGCACCGGACGCGGCGTCCTCGAACTGCGCCGGCGCACCAACGAAGGCGCGCACGACCAGGTCGTAATCGTTGCCGGCATCGGCACGCGCGAACGCACACAGGCCCATGGTCTCGGTGCTCTCTGCCAGGTGGCCGATCGCGGCCCAGTCCGGGTGCGCGCCGCGCAGCGCGGCTTCGTCGGACAGCTCGGCCAACCACCAACGGCGGCCGCCGTCCATCAGCGCCGGCGGCAACGGGCCCAGGGTCAGTCCGGCCAGTGCACCGGCCAGGCGCGCGTCCGCGGCGTCGGCGATCTCGACCACGCGCGCGCGCGGCGTGCGCACCGCGATCGTGCGTGCCGTGCCATCGCCATCGACCGACAACGGCAACAGCCCGGCAACGCCTTCCTGCAGCAGGCGGCCGTCGACGGGCGTGGCCAGTCCGGCTTCCAGCACCACGTGCGCGGTGCCGACGCTGGGGTGCCCGGCAAACGGCACCTCGCGGCGCGGGCTGAACATGCGGATGCGGTAGCTCGCCCCCGGCGCGGCGGGCGGGAACACGAAGGTGGTTTCCGGCAGGCGGGTCCAGCGGGCGATCGCCTGCATCGCCGCGTCATCCAGGCCTTCGGCATCGAGCACCACGGCCAGCGGGTTGCCGGCGCCGGGGCGGTCGGCAAATACATCCAGTTGCAGATAGCGGCGTTTCATCGGGGGGTCGACACGCGGTGGGGAAGGGCCGCGAAGGGCGCGCAGCTTACCAAGCAAGCTGGCCGCGGATCACCGGTTGGACCTGTCCGCCGATCCAGATGCCGCCGTCGGCGTCGACGCGGACGCTGACCCGCCCGTCGCGGCCGATCTCACGCCCCTGGCTGGCGACGTAGCGGCCGTCGCGGCCCGGCAAGCGCCCCGCGGCGGCCAAGGCCGCGGCGGCGCACGCGTTGGCGCTGCCGGTGACCGGGTCCTCGTCCATGCCATCTCCAGGGCAGAACGCGCGCAGAACGAGCTGGTGATCGTCGCCGTCGACCCGGGCGAACACCGCCAGGCCGCCGGTATCTGTGGCGCGGCTGAGCGCGGAAATCGCGGCCATGTCGGGGGTGGCGCCACGCACGGCGTCGGCGTCGGCCAGTTCGACCATCCACCACAGCGGCCCGCCATCCCAGGCCGCCGGGGGCAGCGCGCCGCGCGCGAGGCCACCACAGGCGGCGTTGAGTAACGCCTCGTAGCCGCGCGCATCGAACAGCTCCCGCGGACGAGGCGCGCGCACCGACACCGAACCGTAGTCGTCGACGCGCACCGGCAGCAAGCCGGCCGCGCACTCCTGCACCAGCACGCCGTCGCGGGCGCGGGCCAGGCCCTGGTCGAGCACGGCCCAGGCGGCGCCGACGCTGGGGTGGCCGGCAAACGGGTATTCCTGGTTCGGTGTGAAGATCCGCACCCGGTAGTCGGCCTCGGGCGTGGTCGGGGGCAGCAGGAAGATGGTTTCGGACAGGTTGGTCCAGGCCGCGAACGCCTGCATCGCCGCCTCGTCCAGGTCCTGCGCATCGACCGCGACCGCCAGAGGATTGCCGGCGCCGGGGCGGTCGGCGAACACGTCCAGCTGCAGAAAGCGCCGTGCTGACATCGGTCCGGTCCGGATTGGTAATTGGACTAGAATCATCGGCTATTCGCGCCGGCGACGTGCGCGTGATTCCATCCGAGGTTCATTCGCCCGGGGCTACTCCCGGGTTTCCCCGTGCAACACCTTTCAGAGGACAGCGGTAGTGGCGCAAGCGACGCGTTGGATCGTACTCAAGTTCGGCGGCACTTCGGTGTCCCGTCGCAATCGTTGGGACACCATCGGACGTCTTGCCGCCAAACGCATGGCCGCCGGCGACGACGGTGGCACACGGGTGCTGGTGGTGGTGTCGGCGCTGTCGGGCGTCACCAATGCGTTGCAGGCCATCGCCAGCGCGCCGGTCGGCGAGGACATCGCCGCGCCGTTTGCCGAACTGGTCGAGCGCCACCGCGCGTTCTGCGCCGATCTGGACCTCGATGCCGATGCCGTGGTGGGCCAGCGCCTGGCCGCGCTGCAGGCACTGGCCGTCGACCCGCGCGCAACGCCGCGTGCGCTGGACTGGCAAGCCGAGGTGATGGCGCAAGGTGAGCTGTTGTCCTCGACGATCGGCGTGGCCTACCTGGCCGGGCAAGGGCTCGATGTCGGCTGGTGCGATGCACGGCAGTGGCTCGATGCCGTGTCGTTGCCCAACCAGAGCGCCTGGGCCCAGCGACTGTCGGTGAACTGCCGGCACGAACACGACGCGGCGCTGGTCGAGCGCTTCTCCGCGCAACCCACGCGCGCGTTGATCACCCAGGGCTTCATCGCCCGTCACGCTGACGGCGGGACCGCGGTCCTCGGGCGCGGCGGTTCGGACACTTCGGCGGCGTACTTCGGTGCCCTGCTCAAGGCCGAGCGCGTCGAGATCTGGACCGATGTTCCCGGCATGTTCAGTGCAAACCCGCGCGAGGTGCCCGACGCCCGCCTGCTGGCGCGCCTGGACTATGCCGAAGCCCAGGAAATCGCCACCACCGGGGCCAAGGTGCTGCACCCGCGTTCCATTGCGCCGTGTCGCGATGCACGCGTGCCGATCAGCATCCTCGATACCGAACGCCCGGAATTGCCAGGCACGCGTATCGACGCCTCGGCCGTCACCGTGCCGGGCGTCAAGGCCATCAGCCGGCGCAACGGCGTGGTGCTGGTGGCGATGGAAAGCATCGGCATGTGGCAACAGGTCGGTTTCCTGGCCGACATCTTCGAGCGGTTCAAGCGACACGGGTTGTCGGTCGACCTGATCGGTTCGTCGGAAACCAACGTCACCATCTCGCTGGACCCCAGCGAAAACCTCGTCACCGGCAACGTGCTCGAAGCGCTGGCCGCCGACCTGGCCGAGGTCTGCCGGGTCAAGGTGATCGCGCCGTGCGCGGCGATCACGCTGGTCGGTCGTGGCATGCGCTCGCTGCTGCATCGCCTGTCGGACATCTGGGCGACGTTCGGACGCGAGCGCGTGCACCTGATCTCGCAGTCCTCCAACGACCTCAATCTCACCTTCGTGATCGACGAGGCCGATGCCGACGGATTGCTGCCGCAGCTGCATGCCGAACTGATCCGCGGCGGCGCGATGCCGGTGCGCGACGAGAGCGTGTTCGGGCCGAGCTGGCGCGAGATCGCGCACGGCCGTCCGCAACGCGCGGCGCCCTGGTGGGCCGCGGCGCGCGAGCGCCTGCTGCAGCAGGCACAGGCCGGCACGCCCCGGTATGCCTACGACCTGGCAACGGTGCGCGCGCGCGCGGCCGAGCTCGTCGCCACCACGGCGGTCGACCACTGCTATTTCGCCATCAAGGCCAATCCGCACGCGGACATCCTGCGCACGGTGGTAGAGCAGGGCTTCGGGCTGGAATGCGTTTCGCAGGGCGAGCTCGACCACGTGTTCGCCACCGTGCCGGAACTGTCGCCGCGTCGCGTGCTGTTCACACCCAGCTTCGCGCCGAGGCGTGAGTACGAGGCCGCGTTCGCGCGTGGCGTCACCGTCACGATCGACAACCTCGAAGCGCTGCAGAACTGGCCCGAGTTGTTCCGCGGACGCGAGATATGGCTGCGCCTGGACCTGGGGCACGGCGAAGGCCATCACGAGAAGGTCCGGACCGGCGGCATCGCCGCGAAGTTCGGCCTGCCGACGGCGCGGCTCGATGCGTTTGTCGCCGCCGCGCGCGCGCTCGGCGTGCGCATCACCGGCCTGCACGCGCACCTGGGCAGCGGCATCGACGACCCGCGCCACTGGCGCGAGGTCTATGCGCAGTTGGCAGGACTGGCCGACGCGGTCGACACGGTCGAGACGATCGACATCGGCGGTGGCCTGCCGGTGGCCTACATGCCCGACTCGCCGGTGTTCGACCTGGCCGCATGGCGCGCGGGCATCGAGGAGATCAAGCAGGCCTATCCGCGCTACCGTCTTGCGGTCGAACCCGGACGCTACCTGGTGGCCGAGGCCGGCGTGCTGCTGCTGGCGGTGACCCAGGTCGTGGAGAAGGACGGCGTGCGCCGGATCGGTGCCGATGCCGGCATGAACGCGCTGATGCGCCCGGCGATGTACGAGGCCTGGCACGGCATCCACAACCTCAGCCGCGTGGACGGCGCCACCGTCAGCTTCGACATCGTCGGCCCGATCTGCGAAACCGGCGACGTGCTCGGCCGCGACCGCTTGCTGCCGTCCGCGACCGCCGAGGGCGACGTGCTGCTGATCGCCGACGCCGGCGCCTATGGCATGAGCATGGCCAACACCTACAACCTGCGGGCGATGCCGGCAGAGGACGTACTGAATGACTGAGTGGAAATTCCAGCGCGACGCGATCGCCACGTTCCGGTTCGTGCGCTGCGGCTTCGATGCCGCGACCGGCGTGGCGCACCTGGTGTATGCGTTCGACGACGGCCCGGAGCTGGTGGAGACGGTGACCGTGCCGGGCGCACCGTTCACGCTCGACGCCGATCGCGCGGTCGCGGTCGAACGCGCGCTGCGGCTACTGCACCTGGTCACCGGCGTGAGCTACTACAAGGCCGCGGTGCCACCGCGCATCGTCATCGATTCCTACGCCATCGATGCCGACACGGCCGCGTTGCTGGAAACGATCTACGTCAATGGCCTGGGCGAGTTCGCCTACCGCAATGGCCTGAACCTGCATGGCCGGATCCGCTTTCCGCACGACGCCCCGGACGACACCGTCGCACCTGCACTGGGCCTGCGCGAGCACGCACTGGTGGCCATCGGCGGCGGCAAGGACTCGCTGGTCAGCATCGAGTCGCTGCGTGCGCTGGGCGTCGAACAGACCGTCACCTGGATCGGCGGTTCGCAGCTGATCCGCGCCTGCGCCGAGCGCACCGGCCTGGACACGCTCAACGTCGGCCGCGCGCTGGCGCCGCAGCTGTTCGACTACAACCGCGAAGGCGCCTGGAACGGGCACATTCCGGTGACGGCGGTGAACTCGGCGATCCTGGTGCTGGCCGCGGTGCTGGGCGGGGTCGACCAGGTGGTGTTTTCCAACGAGCGCTCGGCCAGCTACGGCAGCCTGATCGAAGGCACCGGCGAGGTGAACCACCAGTGGTCGAAGGGCTGGGCGTTCGAGTCGGCCTTCGGCGATTACGTGCACAAGCACGTTGCCGCCGACCTGCATTACTACTCGCTGCTGCGCCCGCTCAGCGAACTCGCGGTGGCACGCCAGTTCGCGCGCATCGACCGCTACGACGCGCATTTCAGCAGCTGCAACCGCAACTTCCACATCCTGGGCGAGCGACCGGTCAATCGCTGGTGCGGCGTGTGCCCGAAATGCCACTTCGTGTTCCTGGCACTGGCGCCATTCATGCCCAAGCCGCGCCTGGTGGGAATCTTCGGCCGCAACCTGCTCGACGATGCGGCGCAGACCGCGGGTTTCGACGCGTTGCTGGAGTTCCAGGACCACAAGCCGTTCGAATGCGTCGGCGAAGGGCGCGAATCGCGCGCGGCGATGGCCGCGCTCGCCGCGCGCCCGGAGTGGCGCGAAGACGTGCTGGTCGAACGCTTCGTCGCCGAGATTCAACCGCAGCTGGACGCCGCCGAGCTGGCGGTCGACGCGTTGCTGGTGCTCGACGACGAGCAGCGCATCCCGGCCTCGTTGTGGGAACGCCTGCGTGCGCATCTCAGCGCTTGACGGCCGGCGCGTCGCGCTCTGGGGCTGGGGCAGCGAAGGCCGCGCCGCGTACCGCGCGATCCGCGCACGTTTGCCCGCGCTCGCGCTGACCCTGTTCTGCGGCGACGACGAAAGCGACGACGCGCGCGCGCTCGGCGATCCGCGACTGGTGATCGAAACCGTGGCCAGTGCCGAGCGGTTGTCGGCGTTCGAGATCGTGCTCAAGTCACCCGGCATCAGCCCGTACCGCGCCGAGGCGGTGATCGCCGCCGGGCAGGGCACGCAGTTCATCGGCGGCACCGCGCTGTGGTTTGGCGAGCACGCCGACGCCGATGGCGTTGCCGCGGGTACGGTGTGCGTGACCGGCACCAAGGGCAAGAGCACCACCTCGTCGTTGCTTGCCCACCTGCTGCGCATGGCCGGGCATCGCACCGCGTTGGCGGGCAACATCGGCCTGCCGTTGCTCGCGCTGCCCGAAGCGCCGCCGGCGCCGGCGTACTGGGCCATCGAACTGTCGAGCTACCAGACCGGCGACGTGGCCGCGTCGGGCGTGCGTCCCGATGTGGCGATCGCGCTCAACGTGTTTCCCGAGCACCTGGACTGGCACGGCTCGCAACAGCGCTACGTCGAAGACAAGTTGCGCCTGCTGACCGGCGCGCGACCGCGCATCGCCGTGCTGAACGCCAACGACCAGACGCTGGCCGCGCTGTCGTTGCCTGACAGCGAAGTGCGCTGGTTCGGTCGCGAGGACGGCTGGCACCTGCGTGGCGACGCGCTGTGGCGCGGCAACGAGGAAGTGATGGACACCGCATCGCTGCCGTTGCCCGGTCGCCACAACCGCAGCAACCTGTGCGCGGTGCTGACCGCGATCGAAGCGCTGGGCCTGGACGCTCGCCCGCTGGCCGCGCATGCGGCAGCGTTCCAGCCGCTGCCGCACCGGTTGCAGTGGCTTGGCATGCGGGACGGCATCGGCTTCGTCAACGACTCCATCAGCACCACGCCGCATGCCAGCCTGGCGGCGCTCGACTGCTTCCGCGGCCGGCGCGTGGCGATCCTGATCGGTGGCCACGATCGCGGCATCGACTGGGATGCGTTCGTCGCGGCGATGCGCATTGAGGCACCGGTGGCGATCATCACGATGGGACAGAACGGCCCGCGCATCCTCGAACAACTGGCGCCGATTGCGGCGCAGTCGGGGTTCCTGCTGTCGCCGGCGGTGGATCTTGCCGATGCGATGCGGCAGGGCTGCGAGGCCCTCGCCGGCGAGGTGCTGCCCGGTGCGACCGATGGCGATCCCGCGCGTGCGCCGGTGCTGCTGATGTCGCCCGGCGCGCCCAGCTACGGCCCGTATCGTGGCTTCGTCGAGCGCGGCCGGCACTTCGCGCAACTGGCGGGCTTCGATCCGGACGCCATCAGCTCCATCGCCGGGATCGGCATCGCCTGACGCGTGACAAGACCGCCCGACGCGGCGTTGGCTTCACCCGGCGATGACCGTGGCGACGTAGATTGCCAGACCCCTAGCGGAGGATTTCCCATGCGCACAGGCACATCGTTCCGGTTCCGCCGCTGGCTTGCCGGTGGCGCGTTGCTGTTGTCGGCCGTACCCGCCCTGGCGGCGATGCAGACCCGGCCGGTGACGTGGACGGTCGGCGAGGACGCCTTCCAGGGCGTGCTGGTCTACGACGACGCCGGCAGCGCCAAACGCCCCGGCGTGGTGATGGTGCCCAACTGGATGGGCGTTACCGACCTGGCCGTCGAACGGGCCAAGGACGTCGCGGGCACCGACTACGTGGTGCTGGTTGCCGACGTGTACGGCCGCGACGCCCGTCCGGCCGACAAGACCGAAGCCAGGGCGCAGGTCGCCAAGGCCTACGCCGATGGCGGCACCACGCTGCGGGCGCGTGCCGCCGCGGCACTGGCGGCGCTCAAGGCACAGGCCGACAACGCGCCGCTCGACGTGGCACGAATCAGTGCCATCGGATTCTGTTTTGGTGGCTCGGTCGTGCTGGAGCTGGCGCGCGGCGGCGCCGACCTGGCCGGCGTGGTGAGTTTCCATGGCGGCTTGAAGACGCACCTGCCAATCGCGGGCAACGCGTTGCGCGCGCCGATGCTGGTGCTCAACGGGGCCAATGACACCTCGGTGCCGGATGCCGACGTCCAGGCGTTTGCGCAGGAAATGGAAGCCGCCGGTGCCGACTGGCAATTCGTCGACTTCGGCGGCGCGGTGCATTGCTTCACCCAGCCCGAAGACGCCGGCAGCGATCCGGCCAACAACTGCCGTTACGACGAACGCGCCAGCCGGCGTGCCTTCGCGATGATGCGGGCGTTCTTCACCGAACGCTTCGCCGCGCCTGCACCCTGAGGCGCAGCCCGGCATCCGGGCCGCGCATCGGCAACGGGGCCATCGGGCGTCTGGTTGAACGACGCCCGCTGACGGCCGGGGCCGTCAGTGGTCGCGACTGACGGCGTACCGCGCCAGGCCACGCAGTGCGGCCAGATGCGCGTTGTCGCCCAGGCCCGACAGCGCCTGCTCGGCGGCATCGGCGTACGCGCGCGCGCGCTGGCGGCTGTAGTCGAGGCTGCCACTGGCGTTGATGGCCGCCACCACATCCGGCAGCGCTTCGCTGTCGCCGTGCTCGATGGCCGCGCGCAGGCGCTGCGCGGTGGGCGCGTCGGCGTGCGCGATCGCGTGGATCAACGGCAAGGTGGCCTTGCCCTCTGCCAGGTCGTCGCCGAGGTTCTTGCCCAGCGTGTCGGCATCGGACGCGTAATCGAGCACGTCGTCGGCGATCTGGAAGGCGTAGCCCAGCCACAGGCCGTAGTCGTGCATGGCATCGCAGGTGGCGGCGTCGGCGCCGGCGAGCAGTGCGCCCAGGCGGGTGGCGGCCGCGAACAGCACCGCGGTCTTGCGCTCGATCACGCGCAGGTAGGCCGCTTCGTCGGTGTCCGGATTGCGCACATGCAGCAGCTGCAGCACTTCGCCCTCGGCGATGCGGTTGGTGGTGTCGGCCAGGATCTGCATGACCGGCATGCGGTCCAGCTCGACCATCATCTGGAAGCTGCGCGAGTACAAGAAATCGCCCACCAGCACGCTGGCGGCATTGCCCCAGACGGCGTTGGCGGTCTTGCGCCCGCGGCGCAGGTCCGATTCGTCCACCACGTCGTCGTGCAGCAGCGTGGAGGTGTGGATGAACTCCACCACGGCGGCAAGCTGGTGGGCGTCGGCGCCGACGCGGCGGCCCTCGCCCAGCGCACCGGCCGCCAACAACAGCAACATCGGCCGCAAGCGCTTGCCACCGGCACTGACGATGTATTCGGCCACCTGGTTGATCAGCACCACGTCCGATGCCAGCCGGCGGCGGATCAGCGCGTCGACGGCCGCCATGTCGTCGCGGGCCAGCGCCTGGATCTCATGGAGGTCGAGGGCAGTGGGGTTCTGGACGCTCGCGTGCATGGGACAGCCGTTCGTGGGGGATCACAATTATAGGGGCGAGGCGGACCAACCCTGTTTGCCGTTGGCGGTCCGCGACGCGCCTTGCGCCAGGGCAAGGGCAGGGCACGTCGGGCCCGCCCGGATGGCACGGTGCGACGGAACGGTGCGCCGCGCGGGCTCAGTGGCAGGGGCGTTGGGCACGCGTGGGGCAGGTGAAAGTCCGATTGTCCGCTGCGGCGACTGCCCGGGCAGGGGTTCGGGGAATCCGACCGCACGGTGCGAACCGGGCCTATCGCCGGACCGGGGCGACAGAAAGCTATACTTGCCGGCCAGTCGCCAGCTCCAGGCGACCCGTTCGAGGACCTCAATCCCATGGCACGTGGCGTCAACAAAGTCATCCTGGTCGGCAACCTCGGCAACGACCCCGAAGTCAAGTACACCCAGGGCGGCATGGCCGTGACCACGCTGAGCCTGGCGACCACCAGCGTGCGCAAGGACCGCGACGGCAACCAGCAGGAACGCACCGAGTGGCACCGGGTCAAGCTGTTCGGCAAGCTGGGCGAGATCGCCGGTGAGTACCTGAAGAAGGGCCGCCAGGTCTACATCGAAGGCTCGATCCGCTACGACAAGTTCACCGGCCAGGACGGCGTCGAGAAGTACTTCACCGACATCGTGGCCGACGAGATGCAGATGCTCGGCGGCGGCTCCGAGGGTGGTGGCGGCGGTGGTGGCGGTGGTCGTGAGTTCCGCAGCAGTGGCGGTGGCGGCGGTGGCGATCGCGCCCCGCGTCAGTCCGGTGGCGGTGGCGGTGGTTACGGCGGCGGCGACCGTCAGGAATCGTCCGCGCCGCGTCGCGAGGCGCCGCCGGCCAAGACGGCCAGCTTCGACGACAGCTTCGCCGACGACGACATCCCGTTCTAAGCACCGCGTTCCAAGCGCCGCGTTCCAAGCGCCGCGTTCCAAGCACCCCGTAGGCCGTTGCTTGGCTACGCAGGAAGGCAGGAGACCTCGGGTTTCCTGCCTTTTTTGCGTCAGGCCTGACGCCAGGTCTGACGACAGGCCGTTCGGCCTGGAGAGCTCAGTACGCCAGCCGTACCGCCTTGACCTCGGTGAAATGCGCCAGACCGACGAGCCCGTTCTCCCGACCGTAGCCCGACTGCTTCGTGCCACCGAACGGCAGCGTTGCGCCGCCGCTCCCGCCGCCGTTGACGATCACCTGGCCCGACTCCAGCAGGCCGATCAGGCTGTGCACCGTGCCCAGATCACGCGACCAGAGTTTTGCCGACAGTCCGTAGCGGTTGTCGTTGACCAGCGCGGCGATGGCGTGTGGCGATGCGTCGTCGTCGAAGGCGGTGATCGTCAGCACCGGCGCGAAGATTTCTTCTCGTGACACGCGCATGTCGGCCGTGGCGTCGGTGAGGATCGTGGGTTCGAAGAAGTACCCCTCTCCGGTCCGCGCGCCCCCGCCACGCGCAACGCGGGCGCCTTCGGCACGGCTGTGCTCGATCAGGTCGACGGCCCGGCTGCGTTGCGCGGCCGAGATCATCGGGCCCATGTCGGTCGCCGGGTCATGGCCCGCGCCGATGCGTACGCGATCCATGGCCGCGTGGATGCGCCCCAGCAGTGCGTCGTAGGCGCTGCGTTGCACGAACACGCGCGAACCCGCAGCGCAGTACTGGCCACTCTTGAAGGTAATTTCGGCCGCGATCGCGTTTGCCGCCTTGTCCAGGTCGGTGTCGGCAAACACCACGACCGGCGACTTTCCGCCCAGCTCCAGCACCACCCGCTTGAGATTGCTGTTGGCGGCGGCGGCCATGATGGATCTGCCGACCCGCGTGGAGCCGGTGAAGCTGATCAGGTTGACGTCGGGGTGATCGGCCAATGCCTGTCCGGCGCTCTCGCCGGTGCCGGTGACGATGTTGACCACGCCGGCCGGCAGGCCCACTTCCAGGCACAGGTCGCCAATCCACAGCGCCGACAACGGTGCGAGCTCGGCGGGCTTGATCACCACCGTGCATCCGGCGGCCAGTGCCGCGGCCAGCTTCTGCAGCACCATCAGGAACGGCGCGTTCCACGGCGTGATGATGCCGACGACGCCGATCGGCTCGCGCAGGAAGTACTCCATGCTGGACGGCTGCGCCGCGCCCATCGTGACGTCGCCGGCGAGCTTGGTGGCCAGGCCGGCGTAGTCGCGCAGTGAGCGCAGGCCCAGCGGTAGATCGCCCTTGCGTACCGAGCCGATGGCATGCCCGGCATCGAGCGATTCCAGCAGGGCAAACGTTTCCTGGCGTCTTTCGATGGCGTCGGCCAGGGCGTGCAGCAGCGCCGCGCGTTGAAATGCCGGCATGCGCGGCCAGGGGCCTTCGCGGAAGGCGCGCCGGGCCGCCGTTACGGCCTGATCGATGTCGGCATCGGTGCCGGCAGCAATGCAGGCCAGCGGGCGGCCGGTCGCCGGGTCGTCGACGGCCAGCGTCGACGCCGCGCGGCGCCAGACGCCGTCGATCAGCACCGCGGGTTCGCGCTGGCGCATCTGTTGGCGCAGGCGGGCCAGCGCGTCGTCGTCGGCGTCGGTTGCGTTCGGGATTCCGGTCATGCGAGGCGCTCCTGGGGCCGACAGCACCACGGTCCGGGCGCCTGGCTTCTGTGTTGACAAAGTCAACTATGCGAATCGCAGTTGATAAAGTCAACCGATGTTGCGAGACCGTTTCCCAGTCAGCGCAGCGCCCTGGTCCTGTTCCTGCACCTGCTCGTGCTCCGTCGAAGCGCTCAGCGGCATGCGCTGCAACAGGCCCAGGAGCTGGGTGCGCTCGGCGTCATCCAGACCCTCCACGAGGTCTTTCGCCACGCGCGCCCGCAGCGTCTCGGCCTGGGCGTGTGGCGCCGCCCCGGCGTCGGTGAGTTCCAGGCGCTGGCGCTTCTGGCCGGGCTGATCCGCCAGGCGCGCGACGAAGCCGTGCTCGAGCAATGACTTGATGATCCGGGCGATCTGCGCCTTGTCGCGGCCGCTGGCCACGACGATGTCGTTCTGCGTGCAGCCCGGGTGGCGGGCAATGAAGCGCAACGTTCGCGCCTCCATGGCCGCCAGCCCGATCCGTTCATCGCGAAGCGATCGCTGCATGCGCGCGGTCGCCTGGTGCATGGCGGCGTTGATGAGATCGAGTATCTCGGTTTCCCGGTCAGCTGCCATCGTCGTTTCGCAGAAGGGTCGGGACGAAGTGTAGCGACAGTGCCCGCGGCCGCGACCGCAAGGTGATCTGGCTCAGGACCCGTTTTCGCGCGCGGGGCGACGCTTGCCGCCCGCGGCCGGTGGCGTGCTTGCCGACGCCACGGCCGATCGCGACGCGGGCTCGTGAAGCTGCAGGCGCAGGTCGTCCAGTGTCTCGGCGATGTGTTCGGTCAGCAGGCCGGTGACAAGCGCCGCATCGCGCGCCAGCCAGGCATCCAGGATCGCGCGGTGCTCGCTGTCCGCACGGACATCGCGACCTTCCGGCTCAAGGTGCTTGCGCACGTAACGCTCGGCCAGCACGTGCAGACGCTCGACCAGTTGCGCCGTGACCTGCCGCCCGGCCCCGTGCAGCAGCGCCAGGTGGAAGGCACGGTTGAGCGACACCACCGCGACGGCGTTGCCGTGCGACGCCGCTTCCAGCGACAGCAGCGCCGCGCACGCCGCCTCGCGCTGCGCGTCGCTGGCGTCGAGGCTTGCCGCGGCGGCGGCGTCGGGTTCGATCTTCAATCGCAGCGCGAACACTTCCTCGGCTTCCGCCGCGGTCAGCGCCGGCACGAAATAGCCACGGTTGGCGTTGGATCGCAGCAGGCCCTCCTGCTCCAGCCGTGCCAGCGCCTCGCGCAACGGGATCTTGCTGATGCCCAGTTCTTCGGCCAGGGCCTCCTGGCGTACCGGTATCAGCGGCGGGATCCTCGTGGCGAGGATCCGTTCGCGGATGACTTCGAAGGCCTGGTCCGACAAGGTTCGCGCGACGATCTTCATGCGCGAAGTCTACGCGGGACGTTGATAGGTGGTCCTCATCGTGGTGTAGAACGCCCGCGCCGCGCGGCCCTGCTCACGCGGGCCGTAGCTGGAGCTGCCCATGCCGCCGAACGGTGCGTGGTGATCCACGCCGGCGGTCGGCAGGTTGACCATCAGCATGCCGGCTCGTGCGTCGCGCTTGAATGCCTCGGCGTGCTTGAGCGAGCTGGTGCACAGGCCGGCCGACAGTCCGTGTCGCGAGTTGTTCAGTAGCGCCATGGCGGCGTCGAAATCGCGCACGCGGAACATGCCGGCGACGGGTCCGAAGATCTCTTCCTGGGCCAGCAGGCTGTCGGCGCCGACATGGTCGAACAGCGTCGGCGCGAAGTAGCAATCGTCGTCGTCCGGCACCGTGCCGAACGCGGCGACGCGCCCTTCGTTGCGCACCGCGCTCACCTGCTGCGACACGCGCTGTTTCTGCAGCGGCGAGGCGAGGGGGCCGATGTCGGTCTTCTCCAGGCGCGGATCGCCGATGGCGAACTGCTGCACGCGTGAATGCAGCGCCGACAGGAACGCGTCGGCAATCCCGTCCTCGACGATGATCCGCGAGGTTGCCGTGCAGCGTTGCCCGGCGGCAAAGAACGCGCCAGTGGCGACGCAATCGACCGCGATGTCGAGGTCGGCGTCGGCCAGCACGATGAAGCCGTTCACGCCGCCCATTTCCAGTTGCACGCGCGCGCCGCGCGCGGCCACGATCTCGCGAACGCAGCGACCGACGCCTTCGGAGCCGGTGAACGACACCGCGTCGATGCGCCGTTCGGCGCAGATCGCCTGCCCGGTGGGCCCCGAGCCCAGCACCAGGTTGACGCTGCCGGCGGGCATGCGGGCCTCGGCGATGATACGCATCAGCGCCACCGCGGAAGCCGACGATACTTCCGACGGTTTCCACACGACGGTGTTGCCGAACGCCAGCGCCGGCGCGATCTTCCAGGCGGGAATCGCGATCGGGAAGTTCCACGGCGTGATCAGGCCGACCACGCCCACCGGCGAGTGCATGACCTCGACCATCGCACCCGGCCGGGTCGACTCGAAGCGTTCGCCGGCGTTACGCAATGCTTCGCCGGCGAAGAACTCGAAGATTCGCGATGCGCGCATCGCCTCGCCGCGTGCATCGCGCACGGTCTTGCCGGTTTCGCGGGCGATCAGCATCGCCAGTTCGGTCGCGTTGTTGGCGATGGCGCGGCCGATGCGGTTGAGCGCATCGGAGCGCGCCTCGATGCCGGCCGCGGCGACTGGCCCCAGCGCGTCCTGCGCTGCCTTGGCCGCGGTGGCCACGGTGGCCGCGCCGGCCTCGGGGATGTGCACGATCAGGTCGTCGCGATCGGCCGGATTGCGCTGCTCCATCGCGATGACCGCGGGGATGGTCTGACCGGCGACGCGGTGGGAAAGAATCAAGGTTTCGGACATGGGCATCCTCAAGTCACCACGAAGCCGCGACAGAATGCGTCGGCCTCGTCGATCCAGATCTGGTTGAAGCCGGTGGCGATTGCCGAGCCTTCGATGGAAGGCACGATCGCCGCGTGGTCGCCCAACGTGGTCGCCGCTTCGACGCGTCCGATGAAGCGACTGCCGATGTAGCTTTCGTGGACGAAACTGTCGCCGACCCGCAGGCGGCCCTTGCCGACAAGGTGCGCCATGCGCGCGGACGTGCCGGTGCCGCAAGGGCTGCGATCGATGGCGCGTTCGCCATAGAAGACCGCATTGCGACCGTCGGCGCCGTCCCCGCGCGGGGCATCGGCCCACAGCACGTGGCTGACGCCGCGGATGGTCGGGTCGAGCGGATGGACGGGCTCGAACGCCTCGCGCACCAGGCGTCGCACCTGCGTGCTGAGCTCGATGATGCGCGCCGCGCCCAGCGCGTCCAGGCCGCGGTACGCACCCTGCGGTTCGACGATGGCGTAGTAATTGCCGCCGTAGGCGACGTCCACCGTCAGCGGCCCGAAACCGGGGACATCGATGGCGATGCCCTCGGCGGCCAGGTAGCTGGGCACGTTGCGGATACGAACCGAGCGGACGCGCCCCGCCTCTTCGACATAGTCGACATCGATCACGCCCGCCGGCACCTCCACGCGCAGGCGGCCGGGAGTGCGCGGCCGGATCAGCCCGTTTTCCAGCCCAAACGTGAGGATGCCGATGGTGCCGTGCCCGCACATCGGCAGGCAGCCGCTGGTCTCGATGAACAGCACGCCGATGTCGGCGTCCTCGTGCGTGGGCGGGTAGAGGAACCCGCCGGACATCATGTCGTGGCCGCGCGGTTCGAACATCAGGCCGGTGCGGATCCAGTCATAGCGCGCGAGAAAGTCCTGGCGACGTTCGCTCATCGAGGCGCCTGCCAGCAGCGGCGCACCGCCACTGACCAGGCGGACCGGATTGCCGGCGGTGTGGCCGTCGATGCAGAAGAAGGTGTGGCGCATCGCGCAGGCCTCAGGCCGCGGCGGCCAGCAGCGACGGCCGGTTTGCCGCAGCGGCCTCGACCATCTTCACCACCTGCTCGCGGCGCGCGCCGGCCAACGGCATGCGCGGCATGCGCACGCGCTCGGAGCCTCGGCCCATGATCGCTTCGGCCAGCTTGATCGACTGCACCAGGTCGTGGTCGGCATCCAGGTGCAGCAGCGGCATGAACCAGCGATAGATCGCCAGCGCGTGCGGCAGGTCGCCTCGCTGCAGTGCGTCCCACAGCGCCAGCGACTCCTGCGGGAAGGCGTTGGTGAGGCCGGTGACCCAGCCCTTGGCGCCCAGTAGCAGGCCTTCGAGGGCGACGTCGTCGAGCCCGGCGAACAGCGTGTAGCGATTGCCGAAGGCGTTGAACAGATCGGTGAAACGACGCGGATCGGGCGCGCTCTCCTTGATCGCGACCACGTTGGGGACATCGGCCAGGCCGGCGAGGGTGGCCATGGTCACGCTGACGCGGTACGCGGGCGGGTTGTTGTAGAGCATCACCGGCAACCCGGTGCTCTGCGCCACGGTGCGGAAGTGCGTCAGAAGTTCGGCCTCGGACGGCACGTACACCATCGCCGGCAACACCATCAGTCCCGATGCGCCCGCACGTTCGGCGGCGCGCGCGAAGGCCGTCGCCTTGCCGGTGGTCAGTTCCGAAACGCCGGCGATCACCGGCACGCGGCCAGCGGCCGCTTCCACGGCGGCCGACACCACCGCGATCTTCTCGTCGGCATCCAGCGAGTTGTTCTCGCCAACGGTCCCGATCGCGATCAGGCCGTGCACGCCGTCGCGGATCAGCGCGTCCTGCATGCGCTGCGTGGCCTCGATATCAACCGACAGGTCGGCGTTGAACTGGGTGGTTACGGCCGGGATCACGCCGGCCCAGGTGCAGGAACTGGAAGACATCGAACTCTCCGATTGAGAACGGAATGGATGGAAGCGGATGCGTTGGCAACGCATGCGGGACGAGGGGAGGGGTGGGACTGAGGGTGGCGACAGGTCGAGGTGGGTGATTGAACTCGCGGTAATAAAGTATACGATATACCAAATATCCGATTCGTGTGACAGTTGCCATCGGCATTGGGGAGCAGGCATTTGGGTGTGGGACAGGCTCAATCGGCGGTCGTGATCGGCGCCGGCATCGTGGGATTGACGATCGCCCTTCGCCTTCGCCAGGCCGGCGTGCGCGCGACGCTGGTCGACCCGGCGGCGGTCCCGGCCAGCGCGTCGTATGGAAATGCCGGCCACATCGCGACCGAGCAGGTCGAGCCGCTGGCGTCGTGGGCGACGATCCGCTCGGCACCCCGCCGCCTGTTCGCTTTCGGCGGTGCGCTGGATGTGCGCGACGTCGTTACGTTCGCGCCCTGGATGGCGCGCTTCGCACACGCGGCATCGCCGGCGAAGTTCGCTGCCGGGCGGATGGCCCTGGGCGGCTTGTTGAGCCGGGCGCTGCCGGCCTGGCAGGCGCTGGTCGACGACATCGAGCGCCCAGACCTGCTGCACGCGCGTGGCCACACCGTGCTCTGGCAATCCCCCGACGTGGCACGGCGGCAGCGCGCCGCCTGGATGGCGACCGACATCGGCAACACGCGCGTGCGTGACCTGGCCGCCTCCGAACTGGACGCCTACGACGATCTGCTGTCGCACCGGCCGGCGGGCGGCTTGCGGTTCTCGGCGACCGGGCAGGTCGCCGACGTCGGCGAAGTGATGCAGGCATTGCAGGCGTCGTTCGTCGCTGCCGGTGGCGAGCTGCTGCGCGCACGCGTGGCCACGATGGCCATCGAACGCGGCCGCGCGATAGCGGTGCTCGAGGACGGACAGCGACTGGGCGCGGACATCGTGCTTGTCGCGGCGGGCGTGGCCTCTGCCGATCTGATGGCGGCGTTCGGACCGCGTCCTCCGCTGATCGCCGAACGTGGCTACCACGTGCAATGGCCGCAGCACGACTGGCCTTCGGACATGCCGCCGGTGGTGTTCGAGGAGCGCTCGATGATCGTCACGCGGTTTCGTGGCGGCCTGCGCGCCGCGAGCTTCGTGGAGTTTGCGCGCGCCAGGACGCCGGCCGATCCGCGCAAGTGGGCGGCGCTCCGCCGGCACGTGGCCGCCCTGGGGTTGCCCGTCTGCGGCGACGGCGACACGTGGATGGGCGCGCGCCCGACGCTGCCCGACTACCTGCCGGCGATCGGTCGCAGCCAGGCGGCCTCCAACCTGATGTACGCCTTCGGCCATCAGCACCTGGGGCTGACGCTGGCGCCGGTCACCTCCGAAATCATCGCCGCGCTGGTCACCGGACAGGAGCCGCCGATGTCGTTGGCGGCCTTCGATCTGCAGCGCTTCCATCGCAACCACGGAGCAACGCACGCATGACCCATGGCATCGGCGGATCGACCGCGCTGGCAGAACTGGAATCCCTGAGTCCCTGGCCGAACAAGGCCCCGGCGATACAGCCCGAAGAGCGTGCATCGCGGATTGCGCAGGCGCGCACGTTGATGGCGTCGCTCGGCGTCGACGCCCTGATCGTCACGCCCGGCGCCAGCCTGCGCTACTTCAGCGGCCTGCAGTGGTCGTCGAGCGAGCGCTTGCTGGCGTGGGTGCTGCCGCGCAGCGGCGCGCCGGTGATGGTGTGTCCGGAGTTCGAGCGCGGCTCGGTACTTGCCGGGCTGGCGGGCGATACCGGGCTTCGCACCTGGCAGGAGCACGAGAGCCCGTACCGTCTCGTCGCCGATCTCCTGCGCGAGCACGGTGCCAATCGGGTTTCGCTCGACCCGCAGGCGTCCTTCTTCGTGGCGGAAGGTTTGCGCGATGCGCTGGGCGCCGTGCCGATCGTCACCGCATCGCCCGTCATCGACGGTTGCCGGATGCGCAAGTCGCCGGCGGAGCTGGCGCTGATGCAGCAGGCGATGTCGATGACGCTCGAGGTCCACCGTCGTGCGGCCGCCATCCTGGCGCCCGGTATCACCACCACCCAGGTCCGTCGGTTCATCGACGATGCCCATCGCGCACTGGGCGCGGACGGTGGCAGCACCTTCTGCGCCGTGCAGTTCGCCGAGGCGACCGCGTTTCCGCACGGCGTGCCCGGCGAACAACGGCTGGCGCACGGCGACGTGGTGCTGATCGACACGGGTTGCCAGGTCAGCGGGTACCACTCCGACATCACCCGCACCTACGTGTTCGGCAAGCCCAGCGCGGCACAGTCCGATGTCTGGGACCTGGAGCGCGAGGCACAGCAGGCGGCGTTCGACGCGGTGCGCCCCGGCGTCGCTTGCGAGGCCATCGACCGGGCTGCACGCGCGGTGCTGGAGCGCGCCGGCTACGGGCCCGACTACCTGCTGCCCGGCCTGCCACACCGCACCGGACACGGCATCGGCCTGGCCATCCACGAGCCGGCCTACCTCGTGCGCGGCGACACGACGCCACTCGCGCCGGGCATGTGCTTCAGCGACGAACCGATGATCGTCGTGCCGGGCCGGTTTGGCGTTCGACTGGAGGACCACTTCCACGTCACCGAACACGGTGCGGCGTGGTTCACCACACCGGCCGCTTCGCTGGCCGCGCCATTCGGCTGACGCCGCGGACATAGACACCGCCGCGCGGTGGCTCGCCGCGCATCCGTTGCTTCATCGCGCAAAGGAGTGCACGCCCGGACACCGCCACGGCCGTCCGCACCACGACACCGGGATCGACGCGTGCCGCGACCGAGTCGCGCGGCACGAGCGCGGAAGCCACACCCGTCAAAAAAAATCGCACCCGACACCCGATGCAGGCACTGCATGCGGGCGGTGCGGGTGAACCCGAATCCAGAGCGGCAAGGCGCAGGGGGCCGTTGCCGGCGGCGGTGAGCACCGCCGTAAGTCAACCAGGAGATGTGTGATGTCATCAGCACCATCCAGGAATCCCGTGCGTGCCGTTGTCTTGGGGACGATCGTGGCGGCCGTGGCGTTTCTCAGCTACGCCAGCCAGTCGGAAAGCGGCTTCGTCGGATCGCAAGTGCAGCGAATCCTCGCTGCGGTGACGCCAGCGCCTACGCCGCGGCCTGTCGGCATCGCCGGCACCAGCCCGGGCACCAACGTCGTCAGCACTGCTTCGGCGTCGCCAGCCAGGCAGCTCGCGCGCGCGGCGGCGGTACGCAAGTCGCCCGCCACCGAGACGCAGGTCTTCGGCGCGCACCGGCAACAGGCCGGGCTCGACGCCTCGCGGCGCATGCCGCACCAGGTGCCGATCAGCCGTTTCGTCGAAACCGGCTACGACCACGCAAGCGCGCGCAACAACGCACTCAATCGCCCGTCGATCCGCGCGCAGCTGGCGCGGTCGAAGGTCGCGGCAGCAGCGTGCGACGCCGGCCAGTTCGGCAACCTCAGCGGCGGTGCGCTGGTGGCGGCGGTCAAGGGCGCCACCACTGGCTGCATCAACCAGTTGTTCAGCGTGAGCGGTCCCAACGCCTACAACACCTTCCGCGAAGCGCAGATGGTGACCGTCGCCAACGCCCTGGCCACATCGGCCGCGGGCTACGGCGGCAACAACGCCGACAGCACCCTGCAGCTGGTCCTGTTCCTGCGTGCGGGCTACTTCGTGCAGTTCTACGACAGCAGCGTCGGGGCCTACGGCGCGCCGCTGCGCACCGCGATCCGGCCGGCACTGGACGCGTTCGTCGACAACGCCAACTTCGGCCTGGTCAACGACGTGCACGGCGAAGTGCTGGCCGAGTTCGTCATCCTGCTCGACAGCTCGAACGAGAACGCGCGCTACCTGCCTGTCGTCAAGCGGCTGCTGGACGCCTACACCCCCGGTCACAACGCCTTCGGTTTCATGAGGATGGCGGTGAACAACACCTACCTCGTGACCTTCCGCGGCCACTTCAACGACGACTTCAGGGCACTGGTGCAGGCCGATCCGACCATCGTGGAAACGTTGTACGCCTTCGCCGATCGCAACATCGCGATGCTCGGCCAGCCCAATGACTACCTGGTGACAAACGCCGGTCGCGAACTGGCTCGCTTCCTGCAGTACACCGGTGCGACCAAGGTCGCGGCCCAGACACGCGCCAAGTCATTGCTCGACCGCACCTCGGTGACGGGGCCGACGGCGAAGATGTGGGTCGGCGTGGGCGAGATGGTCGACTACTACGACGGCGCCAACTGCAGCTACTACGACCTGTGCGATTTCAGCGCGCGCGTGGCCGCGGCGGCCTTGCCCATCAGCCACACCTGCAGTGCAACCTTGCGCATCCGTGCCCAGGCGATGTCGGCGTCCGAGCTGAGCAGCACCTGCGCGATCGTCAACGGGCAGGAGGCCTACTTCCACCAGAAGGTGGCCACGGGCAACACGCCGGTCGCCGACGACAACAACGTCTCGCTGGAAATGGTGGTGTTCAACAGCAGCGGCGACTACGGCACGTATGCCGGCGCGATCTACGGCATCGACACCAACAACGGCGGCATGTACCTGGAAGGAAATCCCGCGACGGTCGGCAACCAGGCGCGCTTCATCGCCTACGAGGCCGAGTGGCTGCAGCCCGCGTTCGAGATCTGGAACCTTACCCACGAGTACATCCACTACCTGGATGGCCGCTTCAACATGTACGGCGACTTCGCCGCGGCGATGTCGCAGAAGACCGTCTGGTGGGTTGAAGGCTTCGCCGAGTACATGTCGTACTCGTACCGCAACCTGGTCTACGCCAACGCGCAGACCCAGGCGGGACTGGGTACCTACACGTTGAGCCAGATCCACCAGAACGACTACAACAGCGGCTCGACGCGCGTGTACAGCTGGGGCTACCTGGCCGCGCGCTTCATGTTCGAACAGCGCCGCAGCAGCGTGTCGAGCATCCTTGGCTACCTGCGTCCCGGCAACTACACCGGTTACGCCAGCTACATGTCGAGCCTGGGCACCAGCAACGACGCCGCATTCCGCGACTGGCTGCCCTGCATCGCCAACCCCGGCGCGCCGGGCTGCGACACGCCTGGCAACCAGCCGCCGACGGCGAACTTCAGCGCCACCACCAGCGGCCTCACGGCCACCTTCACCGACGCCTCCTCCGATGTCGACGGCAGCATCGGGTCGCGCTGGTGGAACTTCGGCGACGGCAGCTCGTCCGCCGCGATCAATCCGTCCAGGACCTACCGGGCGGCCGGTACGTACACGGTGACGCTGACGGTGACCGACAACCGCGGCGCGACGGCGACGCGCTCGCAATCGGTGACCGTGAGCGCGGGCGCTCCTGCGCAAGCGCTGGTCAACGGCGTGGCCAAGACCGGCCTGTCGACCCGGACCGATCGGTGGCTGAGCTTCACGATGGACGTGCCAGCCGGTGCCAGCAACCTGCGCTTCGCGATGTCGGGCGGCACCGGTGATGCCGACCTGTACGTGCGCTACGGGTCGGAGCCGACCACCAGCGTGTACGACTGTCGTCCCTTTGCCGGCGGCAACACCGAGACCTGCACCATCGGCAACGTGCAGGCCGGTCGCTACCACGTGATGGTGCGCGCCTATCAGACGTTCTCGGGAGTGAGCCTGACCGGCAGCTTCGACGGCGGCGTCGTGTTGCCCGAGTGCAGTGGTGCCGACACCCGCACGCTGGGCAAGGATTGCGCGCGCAGCAACGTGTCGGCGGCTGCGGGTGACTACGCCTACTTCTACGTGGTCGTGCCGCCAGGTACCAGCCAACTGCGGATCGGCGTTTCCGGCGGCACCGGCAACGCGGACCTGTACGTCAACACGCTGGGCGGCTGGGCCACCACGACGGCGCACAACCACCGTTCCACCAATGCCGGCAACAACGAGGCCCTGGTGGTCGCCAACCCGCCCGCCGGCTACGTCTACATCAGCCTTCATGGCGCGACCGCGTTCAGTGGCGCCAGGGTGACCCTGCAGTACTGACTTGGCGGTTCTTCGATGGAGCGGGTCGCCCTGGCCCGCTCCATCCTTTTTCCGCGACGGGTCTATTTCACAAACGGCCTTTTCCGCAACCCGTTCAACTCCCTCCGGGAAGACAAAGGAACGCCATGGTGGTCATCGTCCTGCTTGCTTCGATCTGCGCTCTCGCGATCGCCTTTCTCGTCGCGCTGCTGCGTGCCGCCCATCGCCGCCGTGCGCTGCGTCCCGACACCGAGGCCATCGCGCTGGGCGCGGTGACCAACTTCTTCGACACGCTGGGCATCGGCTCGTTTGCGCCGACGACGGCCTACCTGAAGCTGCGCGGCCTGGTACCCGACAGTTTCATTCCCGGCACGCTGAACACCGGGCACGCGTTGCCCACGGTGGTGCAGGCGCTGGTCTTCATCCACCTCGTGCGCGTCGACCCACTGTTGCTGGCAGCGTGCATCCTCGCGGCCGTGGGCGGCGCCATCCTCGGCGCGCCCCTGGTCGTGCGCCTGCCGGTCCGCATCGTGCAGGCCATTGTCGGCGTGGCGATGCTGATCGCGGCCGGGCTGTACGCGATGGCCAATCTCGACATGCTGCCCGCGGGCGGCGACGCGTTGGCGTTGCGCGGGCCGCTTCTCGTGGTTGCCGTTGCGGTGCACTTCCTGCTCGGCGCGCTGATGGCGTTCGGCATCGGCCTGTACGCGCCGTCCTTGATCCTGCTGAGCCTGATGGGACTCAACCCGGCGGCAGCGTTCCCGGTGATGATGGGCGCGTGCGCCTTCCTGATGCCGGTCACCGGGATGCGATTCGTGCGCACCGAACGCATCGACCTTCGCGTGGTGCTGGGCCTTGCCGTGGGTGGCATTCCGGCGGTATTGCTGGCGGCCTATGTCGTCAAGTCGTTGCCGTTGGCGACGCTGCGGTGGGGTGTGGTGGTGGTGGTGCTGTACGCAGCCGCGCTGCTGTTGCGCGCCGCTTCCAGGCCGACGCCGTCGCCGACCCTGGCGTCGGACGCCGCCTGACCGGCGTGCCTGCGACGATGAAGGACGCGCCAACCAGCGCGGCATCCACAACCCGACCACCAGAAGCCACATGTCCATGAACATTCGGTCCACCATCGCCACCGTCCTGCTGGCTTGGCTGACATCGGGCGTCGTACCGGCGTCCGCCGGCACACCCGACGCGGCATTGCGGCAGCTGTTCGAAGACGAACGCGCGTTTGTCTGGCGCGAAGACCCGTTGGCGGCCACCGCAGACGGCGTGCACCATCACGACGATCGCCTGCCATCGGTGGACGCCGACGCGCAGCGCCGTCGTCTGCAGGCCGATGCCGGCTTCCTCGAACGCCTGCATGCGATCGACCGCACCGGTCTGCCGGCACAGCAGCAGGTCAGCGCTGAACTGTTCGACTTCCTGGTGTCGCAGCGCCTGGCCTTGGCAGCGCATCGCGAGTGGCGCGCACCGCTCAACA
This sequence comes from Montanilutibacter psychrotolerans, assembly GCF_003719825.1. Lineage (GTDB taxonomy): Bacteria > Pseudomonadota > Gammaproteobacteria > Xanthomonadales > Xanthomonadaceae > Montanilutibacter > Montanilutibacter psychrotolerans. The sequence continues at coordinate 340,212 of NZ_RIBS01000001.1, forward strand.
GCGACAGCGGCTTCCATGCCGACGTGCTGTTCATGCACGAGCTGGCCGACCCGCGCACGCGTGCCGACTACGAGAACTACATCGCGCGCCTGCGCGACCTGCCGCGCTATTTCGACGAGAACATCGCCAACATGCGGGTGGGAATGCGCGAGGGATTCACGCTGCCGGCGGTGATCCTGGAGGGGCTGTCGGGCGTGATCGCCGCCGAGCAGTTCGCCCGCGTCGAAGACTGCCCGCTGTACCGTCCGTTCGCGACGTTCCCCGACACCGTGCCGCAGGCCGATCGCGCGGGACTGGCCGCACGCGGTCGCGCGGCCATCGAGGAGGGCGTCATTCCCGCCTACGCGCGGTTCCAGCACTTCTTCGAACGCGAGTACCGGCCGTCCGCGCGGCAGACGATCGCGGCGCATGATCTGCCCGGTGGCCCCGCGTACTACGCCGATCTGGTGCGCTACTACACGACGCTTCCGGACGCGACTCCCGATGGCGTGCACCAGACCGGGCTGGCGGAAGTCCGGCGCATCCGCGGTGAAATGGAGGCGATTGTTCGCGAGGTCGGCTTTCAGGGAAGCTTCGCCGAGTTCCTGGCGTTCCTGCGCAGCGATCCGCAGTTCTATGCCACCACCCCGGAGCAATTGCTGCGCGAGGCGGCGTGGCTGTCCAAGCAGGTCGATGGTCGCCTTCCGGCGTTCTTCGGGCGCCTACCGCGCACGCCGTATGGGGTGCGCGCGGTGCCGGACGAGATCGCGCCCAACTACACCGGCGGACGCTACAACCCGGGAGCATTCGGTGGCGCGGGCGAGTACTGGGTGAATACCTATGCGCTGAACACCCGCCCGCTGTACGTGCTGCCCGCGCTGACCCTGCACGAGGCCGTCCCGGGCCACCACCTGCAGGGAGCACTCGCCCGCGAAATGGTCGACGTGCCGGCATTCCGTCGCAACTTCTACCCGCACGCGTTCGGCGAAGGCTGGGGCCTGTACGCGGAAAAGCTCGGTGAGGAGATCGGACTCTATCGAACGCCCTACCAGCGCTTTGGCCGGCTGACCTACGAGATGTGGCGCGCCTGCCGGCTCGTGGTGGATACGGGCATGCACGCCAAGGGGTGGTCCCGTCAGCAGGCGCTCGATTACCTGGCGTCCAACACCGCGCTTTCCACGCACGAGATCCGAACCGAGGTGGACCGCTACATCGGCTGGCCCGGTCAGGCGCTGGCGTACAAGGTGGGCGAACTCAAGATCATCGAGCTGCGGCGCCGGGCGGAGGCCCGCCTGGGCTCGGATTTCGACATCCGGGCCTTCCACGACACGGTCCTGGCCAACGGCGGCGTCACCTTGCCGGTGCTCGAACGGCAGGTGCAGGCCTACCTCGACGCGGCCAGCGACTCGGCGCCGGACGCGGCGCGGTGACCGTAGGCGCGCGCCAACACGGGGCAGGGCAGCGGGGGCTCGAACCGCCGCCTTGATGCCTGACGTCGACCCGTGCCCCGTCGCCGTGCCATGCAGCCTGCCTCCCTCTTCCGGCGTCGATTGGCACCGTGTTTGGCCTGATCGGCGCCGGCCTGCGTTTGACGGAAGTAGCGCGGGGATCGTGTCCTTGCCGATGGGCGGATCGGGGCAGCAAGCGCATCGTTGACAGGTCGGGGGAATGCCCGTATTGGTGACGACGCTTGGCCTGCGGGCTGGGTCATAGGGCCTAAGGAATGGGGGACCTAGCATGGCGGGGATGGACCGCAAGCCAGGCAGGCGATGCAGCGCCACGGCGCTCGTGCTTGTCCCCACGCTTGCCCTCATGGCATCGGCGATGGCGAACGATGAGCCGCCCGTGGATGCCCTGGCGGAGCTGAGCCTGGAGGAGCTGGGCAATATCCAGGTCACCTCGGTCTCGAAACGTGCCGAACGCCTTTCCGACGCCGCCGCCCCCGTCTTCGTCATCTCCAATGAGGACATCCGCCGTGCAGGCGTGACCAGTCTTCCCGAGGCGCTGCGTCTGGCGCCCAATCTCGAAGTCGCACGCATCACCTCCTACTCGTACTCGATCAGCGCGCGCGGATTCAACAACGCGGCGGGAAACAAGCTGCAGGTCCTCATCGACGGCCGCATCCTGTACACGCCGTTGTTCTCGGGCGTGTTCTGGGATACCCCCGACGTGATGCTCGAGGACGTGGAGCGCATCGAGGTGATCAGCGGCCCCGGCGCGACGCTGTGGGGAACCAACGCCGTCAATGGCGTGATCAACGTCATCACCCGGCGCGCGTCGGCAACGCAAGGCGCGCTGGTCAGCGTCAGCGCTGGGGACTTCGAACGCACCAGCGCGGTACGCGTCGGCGGCCAGGCCGGCACGGCGGCCTACCGGATCTACGGCAAGTTCTTCGAGCGCGATGCAACCCTGCGCGTCGGTGGTGCGAGCCAGCACGACGGCTGGAACCGGGGCGAGGTCGGCTTCCGAGCAGACTGGGGCACGGCCGAGAGCGGCTTCACCCTGCAAGGCGCGGCCTACCGTGGCGTGCTCGATACCGCCCGCCCCGAAGATCTGCGGACCTTTGGCACCCACCTGGCCGCCCACTGGGCGCGCCCGCTGGCGTCGGGTGGCAGCGTCCGGGTGAATGCGTACTTCGACCGGACCGACCGCGACATTCCCGGTTCGATCCGCGAGCGCCTCAAGGTCCACCACGTCGAGTTCCTGCACAACGTCGCCGGAATTGAAGGCCACAACCTGGTCTGGGGCATCAGCCACCGTGGCGCCGACGATCGCGTGACCAACGCGCCGCGCATTGCGTTTCTGCCCGCGCAGCGAACATTGAGCTGGTCGAGCATTTTCGCCCAGGACGAGATCGCGTTGCGCGGCGACGCGTTGAAGTTCATCGGAGGCATTCGCGTGGCGCACAACTCCTACACCGGCATCGAGGTCCTGCCCACGATGCGGTTGGCCTGGAAGCCGAGCGCTTCGCAACTCGCCTGGGTCGCACTGACGCGCGCGGTACGTACCCCGTCGCGCATCGATCGCGAACTGTTCAGTCCCGATCAGCCGCCGTTTGCGGTCGCGGGCGGGCCGGACTTCCGTTCCGAGATCGCCAACGTGCTGGAGGTTGGTTACCGCTCGCAGCCGACACCGCGGATCTCGTACTCGGTGGCGGTGTTCCACCAGGACTACGACCACCTGCGCACGTTCGAACTCAGCCCCACCGGCGTTGCCTTCATCGCCAACGGGATGGAGGGCACCAGCACCGGCATCGAGGCGTGGGGCACCGTGCAGGTGACCAGGAACTGGCGCCTGAGCGCCGGTGCCACGCTGCTGGACATGGACCTGCGGCTGAAGGCGGGCAGCGCCGATTTCACCGGTATCCGCGCGGCTGGCAACGATCCCGAGCAGCAATGGGTCGTGCGCTCGTCGTGGAACCTTCCTTGGCGGATGGAGCTGGACGCCAGCGTCCGCCATGTCGGCCTGTTGCCCGATCCGAAGGTCCCCGCCTACACCGCCGTGGACGCGCGCCTGGGCTGGCGGCCGAACGAACGGTTCGAGCTGTCGTTGACCGGTCAGAACCTGCTCGATGCCCGACACGTCGAATTCGGCAGCGGGCCGGCGGCCAGCGACATCGAACGCGAGTTCCGCGTGGGGGCGAAATGGTCGTTCTGAACGCTGCGCCACCGCGTTCCGCCATCGCGCGCCTTGCTGCGCTGTTGGCGCTGGCACTGCTGATGCTCATTGCATTCCTCGATGCCACCGCGGCCGAGCTGCAAGCCAGCGAATACCGCGTGAAGGCGGCGTTCGTCTACAAGTTTGGCGACTACGTCGAGTGGCCGGCGGAAGCGTTCGCAGGCCCAAGCGCGCCGATCACGATCGGCGTGGTCGGCGCCGATGCATTGGCCGACGAGCTGGCGCGCATCTCGGCTGGTCGCGTTCTGGCCGGACGGCCGGTCGTGGTTCGCAAGCTCAGGCATGGCGACTCGCTGGCCGGCATGCACGTGGTGTTCATCGGCCGGGCGGAAGGCAGGCAACTGGCGACGGCACTGGATGCGACCAAGGGGCGTGCGGCGCTAACCGTCACCGAATCGTCGGAGGGCTTCCGCCTGGGCAGCATGGTCAATTTCGTCGTCGTTGCGGACAAGGTGCGCTTCGACGTAGCGCTTCGCCCGGCGGAGGCCAGTCGATTGAAGATCAGCTCGCGCCTGTTGGCCGTGGCCCGAACCGTGGTGGCGCCGCCATGAAACTCGACTTGTCCAGCTCGCTTCGCCTCAAGTTGATCGGCGTCATCCTGCTGACGACGCTCACCGCGCTCATCGTCGCGCTGGTGGCAATGGTGGTTTACGACCTTCGCGCCTATCACCGCAGCTGGACGGCCGACGTGACCACCCAGGCCGAGCTGCTCGGCCGCATGTCGGCATCGGCCATCGCCTTCGACGATGCGCAGGTTGCCAAGGAAAACCTCGAACTGCTCCGGTTGCGGCCGCACATGCAGGCCGCGGCGATCTACACCGCGCGCGGCGCGATGTTCGCGTCCTACACCCGCGCTGGCGACGCGCGCAGCTTCCCGAAACTGCCCGAGGCCGACGGCATGCGCATCGAGGGCCAGGAGCTGGTCCTGTACAAGCGCATCGTCAACGACAAGGAGATCCTCGGAACGGTCTACCTGCGAACCGACTACGAGATGCTGAACCGCATCTGGGACTACGTCGGCATCGCGCTGGTGGCGACCGTCATCGCGATGCTGGTCGCGCTGTTGATGTCCACGCACCTGCAACGGATCGTGACCAAGCCCGTGCTGGCCATCGCCGGCATCGCGCGCGAGGTCGTGGAGCAGAAGGACTATTCGCGGCGTGCCGAAAAGACCAGCGGCGACGAGGTCGGGCTGCTCGTCCACTCCTTCAACGACATGCTGGGCGAGATCGAGCGTCGGACCGGCGAGCTTGAGGTCAGCAACGACGCGCTGGAACGACAGGTCACCGAGCGCACGCGTGCCGAGCAGGAGATCCTGCGGCTCAACGCCGAACTGGAGGACCGCGTTCGCCAGCGCACCGCGCAGCTCGAAGCGGCCAACCGCGAGCTCGAAGCCTTCTCGTTCTCGGTGTCGCACGACCTGCGCGCGCCGTTGCGCCACATCGATGGCTACGCCCACATGCTGAAGGAGGACGCGGGGCCGCAGCTGGACGACGACATGCGCCGCTACCTGGACACCATCGGGGAGAGCGCGCGCAGGATGGGGGTGCTGATCGACGACCTGCTGGCGTTCTCGCGTCTGGGACGAAACCCGGTGTCACGCGTACCTGTGGACATGAACGCGCTGGCCGAACGTGCGCTGCGGGAAGCCGGGGGGTCGGAAGGCGAGGCGCACGTGTCGGTCGGAACGCTGCCTCCGGCGTTTGCCGATCCACTGCTGCTGCATCAGGTCTGGGTCAACCTGCTGTCGAACGCGCTCAAGTACAGCGCCACCCGCGGCGCCGAAGCGCGGGTCGATGTCAGCGGCGAAGCCGACGGGGCGGTGAGCCGATACGTCGTTAAGGACAACGGCGTCGGCTTCGACATGCGCTATGCCGACAAGCTGTTCGGCGTGTTCCAGCGACTGCACTCGCAGGACGAGTTCGAAGGCACCGGCGTCGGTCTGGCCATCGTGCAGCGGATCGTGAATCGCCACGGTGGCCGCATTTGGGCGCAGGCCGAGCCCGGCCTTGGCGCGACCTTCACCATCGAACTGCCAAACACCGTCACCGCCATGGAGGCCACCGCATGAGCTACCAACCCGTCGACATCCTGCTTGCCGAGGATTCCACCGCGGATGCGGAAATGACCCTGCGCACGCTCAAACGGCGCGGTATCGCCAACAACATCGAATGGGTGCGCGACGGCGTCGAGGCGCTCGACTACCTGCGTTCGGAGGGCATGTACGCGGGTCGACCCAGCGGCTATCCGAAACTGGTGCTGCTGGACCTGAAGATGCCGCGCATGGATGGCCTGCAGGTGCTGCAGAAGATGAAGGCCGACGCGCGCACCAAGGCCATTCCGGTGGTGATGATGACCTCGTCGCGCGAAGAGGGCGATCTGGTCAGCAGCTACCAGTTGGGCGTGAACAGCTACGTGGTGAAGCCGGTCGATTTCACCGAGTTCGCCGAGACCGTGGCCCAGGTCGGGATGTACTGGATGATCGCCAACGAGGCTCCGGATTGACGTGGACGCGCTGTCGCCCCTGAAGGTGCTGCTGGTCGAGGATTCGCCGGCCGACGCCGAGTTGGTCCTGCGCGCACTGCGCGAACTCGCCCGGCCCATCGAGCACAGGCGCGTGGCCAACAAGGCCGGACTGGAGGCGGCGCTGGCGGAGTTCCTTCCGGACATCGTCCTCAGCGACTTTTCCATGCCCGGGTTCGGCGGCAGCGACGCGCTGCAGATCGCGCAGCTGCATGCGCCGTCGATCCCGTTCCTGTTCGTGTCGGGGACGATTGGCGAGGAAGTGGCGATCGAAGCGCTGCAACGCGGCGCCGCGGACTACGTGCTCAAGGACAACCTGCGGCGCCTGCCGTCGGCGGTCGACCGGGCGCTGGGCAGCGCCCGCGAACGCGAGGCGCGCCAGCGCGTCGAACTCGCGTTGCGCGACAGCGAGGAGCGCTTCCGGACCATCGTCGAGAGCAGCCAGGACTGGATCTGGGAGAGTGACCTGGACACCCGCACCGTCTACAGCAACGGCGCGATCGAGAACATCCTGGGCTACCGGCCGGAGGAGCTGATCGGCAATCGGGGCGCCGATCTCATGCTGCCCGAAGATCGCCGCGAACTGGAACGTCGCCTGCCGGTACTGGTCGCGCAAGCTTACGGGTGGCAGCACTGGCGGCTGCGTTGGCGGCATCGCGATGGCAGTGTGCGGGTGCTGGAAAGCACCGCCACGCCAAGGCACGACGTGGACGGCACGCTGATCGGCTTTCGTGGCGTCGACCAGGACGTGACCGAGCGCCTGCAGCAGGAGATCCGCATCCGCCACCTGGTTCGAATCCACGGGGTGCTCAGTTCACTGGGAAAGGTCATCCTGCGCGCCAAGAATCGCGCGGTGCTGCTGCACGACGTCTGCACGGTGGCGGTGGAGAAGGGCGGCTTCAAGGCGGCCTCGATCGCGGAGGTCTCCGACGGCGCGCTGGTCATGGCCAGCGCCTGCGGCGACCCGTGCGTGCTGGCGATGATCGATACCTACAGCGCCGCGCCTTTCGATGACGACGGCACCGCATCGCTGTCCGGCGAGCGCGCGTTGCGGCGGGGCGAGAAGGTGATCCTGCGCGACTTCACCAATGCCGAGAGCGTTCCCGAGCGCGAGCGCAGCGACGCGAGACTGGTCGGCATCGCGGCAACGGCCTCGCTGCCGATCGGCAATCCCGCCTGGGGCGTGCTGAACCTGTTCGCCGGCGAGGTGCAGGGGTTCGACGAGGAGGAGATCGCACTTCTCGACCGGCTGGTGGATGAAATCGATTTCGCCGTCGACTTCATTGCCAAGAGCGAGCGGCTCGAATACCTGGCCTACCACAGCCCCGTGACCGGCCTGCCCAACCGGACGGCGTTCCGCGAGCAGCTGCAACCGATGCTCAAGGCCGGCCCCGTGGTGGTGGCGGTGGTGGACATCCGGCGCTTCTCCTACATCAACGACTCGCGCGGACGCGGGTTCGGCGATGCGCTGCTGCGGGAGTTCGGGCTGCGCCTGGAGGAGTTGGCCACCGACGGATTCGCGGCGCATCTGGAAGCCGATGCGTTCGTTCTGGCCTATCCCGCGCACGCCAGCCTGGAGGTGGAAAGCGAGCGCTTCGATGCCTGCGTGCACGAGGCCGAACAACGCGCGTATGTCGTCGAGGGCGAGGAAATCTACGTCACCGTGCGAGTTGGCATCTCACTGGGCCCGTTGCACGGCAGCGACGGCGAACTCCTGGAACGCAACGCGATGGCGGCGTTGACGGAGGCCGGGAAGCGCGGCGTTCGCACCCACACCTTTGGCGAGCACCTGCGTGGCCTGTCGGCGCAGCGGCTGGAGCTGGAAAGCGACCTGCGTCGCGCGCTCGAGCAAAACGAGTTCGAACTGCACTACCAACCCAAGTTCAACACGCTCAGTCGGCGCCTGGTTGGCGCCGAGGCGTTGCTGCGCTGGCGGCACCCGCGAACCGGGCTGGTGTCGCCCGACTCGTTCATCCCGGCACTGGAAGAAACCGGTTTGATCGTGCCGGTGGGGCGCTGGGTCATGAAGCAGGCACTGGAAACCGCACTGCGTTGGCGCCGCGACCACCATCCCACGCTGCGCATCGCGGTCAACGTGTCCGCGCGGGAGCTGCGTCAGACCGACTTCCTTGCCAACTGCCGGACTCTTCTGGAACCGCACCTGGCCGACCAGCCCATCGACGTCGAACTGACCGAGAGCCAGCTGATGGAAAATGTCGAACACAGCATGCACCTGCTCGAGGGCCTTCGTGACCTGGGCTGCCGCGTGGCGATCGACGATTTCGGCACTGGCTACTCCTCGCTCAACTACCTGGCACGGTTGCCGGTGGACGACATCAAGATCGACAAGTCCTTCATCGCGTTGCTGACGCAGAGCCCGGAGACGATGGGCCTGGTGACCAACATCATCACCCTGGCCCACTCGTTGTCGTTGTCCGTGGTGGCCGAGGGTGTCGAGGAAGAGGAGCAGGCGAAACTGCTGCGGCTGCTGCGCTGCGACACCCTGCAGGGCTACCTGGTCGGCATGCCGCTGAACGCAGAGGCCTTCGAGGCGCAGCTGCTCAGCGTTGCCTGATCCTGATCCGATGGCCATCGGCCCGGCCCGAGGGTCGAGCGGATCGACGCCGTTCGGACACTGATCGGCCCCACGAACGAACCATGCCGACCGCGCCCACGGACCGGCCGCGCGAAGGTCCTGCGCGCACGCCCTGGTTGCGCCGCCGGCGACGCGTTCCGGGACGCCGTGCATTGGCATCGGCGCCGGAAAGGACCAAGATGGCGGGTCTTTGGTGCGCGCAGTTTCGTAAGGTATTGAAATCCAACGCTGGACATTTCCGCGGCACGGTGCCTCTCCGCGACGGGCGTCGCGGGTGGCAGGGCCGTTCGTGGGCGGCCTGCGTGCCCATGGGGCGCCGCGTCGGGGCCCCCGGTCCCAAGGCCCCGGCCCCGGCCCCGTTGCGATGCGCGTCGCGACCCAACAAGACTGACGATGGAGTGAGCGAGTGCCGACCTGGCTGGTAACTGGAGGGGCCGGTTTCATCGGCGCCAATTTCGTTCTCGACGCGATTGCCCGCGGCGTGCGGGTGGTCAATCTCGATGCGCTGACCTACGCCGGCAATCGCGCCAGCCTGGTCTCGGTCGAAGGAAATTCCGCCTACCGCTTCGTGCACGGCGACATCGGCGACGCCGCGCTGGGGGCGCAACTGCTGAGTGAACATCGCCCCGACGCGGTGGTGAATTTCGCTGCCGAGAGCCACGTCGACCGCTCGATCGATGGCCCGGCGGCGTTCGTTCGAACCAATGTCATGGGCACGTTGAACCTGCTCGAGCGCTGCCGTGACCACTGGGCCGGACTCGACGAAGCCGGTCGCGAGGGCTTCCGGTTCCTGCACGTGTCGACCGACGAGGTGTACGGCAGCCTCGGCGCGGAAGGCCGCTTCAGCGAACAGAGCAACTACGCGCCCAACTCGCCCTATGCCGCCTCGAAGGCCGCGTCCGACCACCTGGTGCGGGCGTTTCACCACACCTGGGGCCTGCCGGTGCTGACCACCAACTGCTCGAACAATTACGGGCCGTTGCAGTTCCCCGAGAAATTGATCCCGCTGGTGATCGCCCGCGCGCTCGCCGGCGAGTCACTGCCCGTCTATGGCGATGGTCGTCAGGTGCGCGACTGGCTGTTCGTGGCCGACCACTGTGCCGCGATCCGGCGCGTGCTGGAGGCCGGGCAGGTTGGCGAAACCTACAACGTCGGCGGTGATGCCGAGCGCGAGAACCTCGCGGTGGTGACCACCCTGTGCCGGCTGCTCGACGCGCGCCGTCCGCGCGCCGACGGCAGCGCCCACGAAACGCTGATCCGCTTCGTCGCTGATCGCCCGGGTCACGACCGGCGCTACGCGATCGACGCCGGAAAACTGCGTCGCGAGCTGGACTGGGTGCCGGCGGTGGGGTTCGAACAGGGCGTGGCGTCCACTGTGGACTGGTACCTCGACAACCAGGCCTGGGTGCGTGGCGTGCTTGAAACCGGGCAGCACACCCGCCGCATCGGAACCGGCGCATGAGCCGTTACACGCACGCCGTGGCGCGGACCGGCACCGTCATCCATCCGTTTGTCATTCAACCGCACGTCATCGGGGACTTCCGCGCATGAACCGCAAGGGCATCCTCCTCGCCGGCGGCTCCGGCACCCGGCTGTATCCGATCACGCGTGCCATCAGCAAGCAGCTGCTGCCCGTGTACGACAAGCCGATGGTCTACTACCCGCTCGGCGTGCTGATGCTTGCCCGGATCCGTGAAGTGCTGGTCATCAACACCCCGCACGAGCAGGCGCTGTTCCAGACCCTGCTGGGCGATGGTTCGCAATGGGGCATGCGCATCGAGTACGCGGTGCAGCCCAGCCCCGACGGCATCGCCCAGGCCTGCCTGATCGGTCGCGAATTTGTGGCCGGCCAGCCCAGCTGCCTGGTGCTGGGCGACAACATCTTCCATGGCCCGGGGCTCAGCAGCCTGCTGCGGCGCGCCGACGAGCGAAAGCACGGTGCCACCATCTTCGGCTACCAGGTGCGCGATCCGGAACGCTACGGCGTGGCCGAGTTCGATGCCGACGGACGGGTCGTGGACATCGTCGAAAAGCCGGCGCAACCCCGTTCGCGGCATGCCGTCACCGGGCTGTACTTCTACGACGGCCGGGCCGGTGACTTTGCTGCCAGCCTGCGGCCCTCGTCGCGTGGCGAGCTCGAAATCACCGACCTCAACCGCTGCTACCTGGCCGAAGGCACGCTGCATGCCGAGCAGCTCGGCCGGGGCTATGCCTGGCTGGACACAGGTACGCCCGAGTCGCTGCTGCAGGCCTGCAACTACATCGAGACGATCGAGGCACGGCAGGGAATGCGCGTGTGCTGCCCCGAGGAAATCGCCTGGCGCAACGGCTGGATCGACGACTCGGCGCTGGAGGCACTGGCTGCACCGTTGGCCAGGAACGGTTATGGCCAGTACCTGCTTTCGTTGGCGCAGCAAGGGCGTGGCGCGTGAAACGGATCGAGACCGACCTGCCCGGTTGCCTGGTGTTCGAGCCGGTGGTGCACGAGGACGCGCGCGGCGAGTTCTACGAATCGTTCAACCACGCCGTACTCGCCGGACACGGTCTGCAGCCCAGGTTCGTGCAGGGCAACGTGTCGGTGTCGCGGCGCGGCGTGCTGCGCGGCCTCCATTACCAATGGCCGAACCCGCAGGGCAAGTACCTGTCCGTGCTGGAAGGTGAGGTCTGGGACGTGGCGATCGACATCCGGCGCGGCTCGCCACATTTCGGGCGTTGGACCGCCGTGCTGCTGAGCGGCCAGAACCGCCGACAGTTCTGGATCCCGGAGGGCTTCGCCCACGGATTCGTCGCGCTCAGCGACCGGGTGGTGTTCAACTACCTGTGCACCGCCAGCTACGACCCGGCCGCCGATGCGTCGATCCGCTGGGACGATCCGCAACTGGCGATCGACTGGCCCGTCGCGGCGCCGCAGCTGTCTGCTAAAGATGCCGCCGCGCCAACGCTTGCCGATATCGTCGCCGACCGGCTGCCGTTGTACGAACCGTCACCGCACGCATTGCCGTCAGACGCATCGTGGGATCGGCGATGAAGATCCTGCTGCTCGGCGCCGATGGCCAGCTCGGCACCGAGCTGCGTCGCAGCCTCGCGCCGCTGGGCACGCTGGTGTCGGCGACGTGCGACGGAACGCTCCCTGGTGGCGGGCGCTGCGAGACACTCGACTTCCTGCGTCCGGAATCGATCGCGCCGCTGATCGACAGGATCGGCGCCGACGTGGTGGTCAATGCCGCCGCCTACACCGCCGTCGATCGGGCCGAAGGCGAGCCGGACCTGGCTCATGCGATCAATGCCACCGCACCGGCGAGCATCGCTACGGCGTGCGCCGCCCGCGATGCGCTGCTGCTGCACTATTCGACCGACTACGTGTTCGACGGCAGCGCCACGCGCCCATGGCGGGAGGACGATGCCACGGCGCCACTGGGCGTGTACGGCGCAAGCAAGCTCGCTGGCGAACGGTCGATAGCCGCCAGCGGTGTACGCCACCTGGTGTTGCGCACGGCGTGGCTGTACGCGCTGCACGGCAGCAACTTCCTGCGCACGATGCTGCGCCTGGCCGGCGAGGGCAGGGATGTGCGCGTGGTCGCCGACCAGTTCGGCTCACCCACGCCGGCCTGGCTGGTGGCCGACGTCAGTGCCACCGTCCTGGCCGATGGCGTGAAAACTTCGGGCGTACGCCACCTGGCCGCCGGTGGTCGGGCCAGCTGGCACGATTTCGCCATGGCGATCTTCTCCCAGGCGCAACAACGTGGCCTGATCGCGACAACGCCACGGGTGGACGCCATCGAGTCCGCCGCGTATCCCACCCGGGCGGTACGACCGCGCTACTCCGTGCTCGACAGCCGGCGCCTTCGCGACGAGTACGGGCTGGTCCTGCCGGATTGGCAGGACGCGCTGCGGCGGACGTTCGAGTAGACCCACGCGGGGGGCGGCCCTGTGCAAGCCGCAAGGCCCCATTACGCCTGAATCCCGTGGGGGTCTTGCCGGGCCCGCGGTCCGCCTGCGCGACGTTCTCCTTGCCCCCGCGTCGATCGCCGCACCGCCGCGTCCATCTCGCCTGACCTCGATGCTGGGAACTGGGGGGATCGGGTAGGCTCCGCGTTGGGGTTTCTACAGATGGTTCAAAAAATGGGGATGGTTAAGATGACCAAGTTGCACCGTGCCGCGCTCGCGATTGCGTTGGCCGCAGGTTCCGCGCAGGCAAGCACGCCGACACCGATCGAGGAATTCGTCCGTCATCCGACCTACAGCAGCGCCAAGATCTCGCCCAACGGCGAGTACATGGCGATGACCGTCGACCGCGGTGACCAGGATGTGCTGACGATTCTGCGTACCAGCGATCTCAGCGTCATCAAGATCAACCAGCTGCCCGACAAGAAGAGCGTCGGTCGGTTCGAGTGGACCAGCCCCAATCGCCTGATCTTCAACTCGGTCAAGAAGGTCGGCAGCTACGCGCAGCCGTTTGGCACCGGCGAGTGGTACGGCGTCAACGCCGATGGCACGCAGGCGCGGCCGCTGGTGTTCTACGGCACCCGTGATGCCACCCAGCGCGGCAAGACCGTCGGCAACGAACAGTACGACCTGCTCGACACGCTGCCCGATGACGACGCCAATGTGGTCATGGAGATCAACTACCCGCGTTCCAGCGAAGGCGCCGGCACCGAGGTGGTGCTGTTCGACACGCTCAGCGGACGCAGCCGTTCGCTGGGTCGTGCGCCGCGCGAGAATTGCTCGATCGTGCTCGACGCCGGCAAGCAGCCCCGATTTGCCGTGTGCTTCGACACCAAGGACGCCGAAGGCCAGTTCGACGAAGAGAACGAACTCTATCGCCGCGAAGACGACGGCCGTTGGACGCTGCTGAACAGTTCCAAGTCCAGCGGCAAGATGCTGTCGGTCGTGGGCTCCAGCGCCGATGGCCGGATCTACGCCGAACAGAGCGACGGCAAGGCACCGAACGCGCTGGGCACGATCGACACTGCCACGGGCGCGTTCCATCAGCTGTTCAGCGACCCGGTCTCCGAGCCGTCCAGTTACATCCTGTCGACCGATCGGGAGACCATCCTGGGTGTCGTCACCGAGGCCGGCGCGCCGCGCGTGACGATGATCGACGAGGAGCATCCCGACGCCGAGTTGTACGCCTCGGTGGCCTCTGCGTTCCCCGGCCAGTTCGTCGACTTCACCAGCGCCACCACCGATGGCAAGAAGATCATGGTGTCGGTGCGCAGCGACCGTAATCCCGGCGAGCTGTACCTGTTCGATCGCGACAGCGGCAAGGCACGCTTCCTGATGCAGGGCCGGCAGTGGATCGATCCGGCCAAGTCGGCTTCGATCAAGTCGTTCGCCATCAACGCCCGCGATGGCCTGAAGCTGCACGGCTACCTCACGCTGCCGCACGGTTCGACCGGCAGGAACCTGCCGATGATCGTCAACGTCCACGGCGGCCCGATGGGCCCGCGCGACAACTGGGGCTGGAACTGGGAAACCCAGATGATGGCCAGCCGCGGCTATGCGGTGCTGCAGGTGAACTACCGCGGCTCCGGCGGCTTCGGCAAGGGCTTCCAGGACATGGGCTACGGTACCTGGGCGACCGGGATCATGAACGACATCGTCGACGCGACGAAGTGGGCGGTCCAGCAGGGCTATGCCGATGGCGAGCGGGTGTGCGTCTACGGCGGCAGCTTCGGCGGTTACGCCTCGATGATGGCGCCGGTGTCGGCGCCGGGCCTGTACAAGTGCGCCTTCGGTTATGTCGGCATGTACGACCCGCAGATCCAGATGCGCCTGTCCGATACCAGCGAACGCGACTCCGGTCGCCGCTACATGCAGCGCGCCTTCGGCAGCACCCGTGCGGAACAGGACGCGATGTCGCCGGTGCTGCACGCCGCCGACGTCAAGATCCCGGTGTTCCTCGCCGCTGGCGCGCGTGACCCGCGTTGCCCGCCCGAGCACACCGAGGCGATGCACAAGGCGCTGATCGACGTCGGCAATGCCCCGGAAGGCCTGATCGTCCAGTCCGGCGAAATGCACGGTTTCTACGATGAGGCCAACCGCCTGAAGCTGTACAGCGCGATGCTGGACTTCTTCAATCGTCACATTGGTGGCCAGGTCGACACCTCGACCAACTACCGTCCGGAACCGGCCCCGGCGCAGGCCCCGGCTAGCGAGTAAGCGGCAGCGGCCCACCGGCCGGAACCGCGGTTTCACGTCAACGGCCACCCCACGGGGTGGCCGTTTCCGTATCCAGAGGCCCGATCTGGTGCCGCTTTGCGGGCCGGAGAGCAGGGCGTCGGGGCAGGGTGGTCGGGATTTTTGACCCCGTCGTCGCGGGGTTTTCCGACGCTGGCGGGTGGGGGGAATGCCGGGCGCCTGGGGGCGCCCCGGGTAAACTTGGCCGCCAACCGGGCGTTTGCAAGCCGCGTCCCCGCCTTTTGCGGGGCGTCGTGCGCGGCTCGGCTGAACTATTACCTGGGGATTCCAAATGAAGAAGACCGTGTTCGCGGTGCTTTGCCTCGCCTTGTTTGCCGCACCGGCGCTCCACGCATCCGACGTCGATGTCGGTGCCTACGTCCGCCAGGAAAGCTTTCGCGACATCAAACTGTCGCCGACGGGGGAGTACTACGCCACCAGCGTGCCCCTCGAGGATCGCACCATCCTGGCGATCGTGAAGCGCGCCGATAACAAGGTCGTGGGCCGGTTCGCGCTGGAGCGCAACAACCACGTCTCGAACTTCGACTGGGTCAATCCCGAACGCGTGGTGATCTCGGTGGCGCAGAAATTCGGTCTGCTCGACGAGCCCAGCGCGACCGGCGAGTTGTTCACCCTCAACACCAACGGCAAGTCCGACATCCTGGTGGGCTATCGGGTGCAGAGCGCCGGCCCGGGCACCAAGATCCAGGCCAAGAAGGTCGAAGATGTGTTCGCCAGGTTGGTCGACGACCTGCCGCACGACGACAAGTACGTGATCATCTCAACCAGTCCGTTCAACGCCGAGGCCTACACCCAGGCCGAACGCCTCGATGTCGGCACGGGTCATCGCGTGCGCATCACCAGCGCTCCGGTACGTCGCGCCGAGTTCATTACCGACGCGCAGGGTGTGGTGCGCTTCGCCAGCGGCCGCAACACCGACAACGCCCAGCAGCTGTACTACCGCAATGGCGATGGCGACGAATGGACGTTGATCAACGACGAGAACGTCAGCGGGTCGGTGCAGCTCCCGTTGGGATTCAGCGAAGACGGCAAGGTCGCCTACCTGCAGGTCGAACAGGCCAGTGGTCCGGACAAGGTTGTCGCGCGCGACGTCGCCACCGGCGCGATGACGCCACTGCTCGCCGATGACGACACCGATCCGCAGGTCGTGCTGTACCGCAACGCCAGCAGCGTGCCGGTTGGCCTGAGCTACATGGATGGCAGGCCGCGCACGGCCTTCTTCGACACTGCCTCGCACGAGGCCAAGCTGTACCGTAGTCTCGAGCAGGCATTCGGCGGCGATCCGGTGCGCATCACGTCGAGTACCAGCGACGGCAAGATCGCGCTGGTGCAGACCTGGAGCGACCGCAACCCAGGTGACTTCTTCCTGTTCGACACCGTCGCGATGAAGGCCGAGCACCTGCTCAGCCGCAGCGACTGGGTGGACCCTGAGCGCATGGGCACCACCACGCCGATCAGCCTGCCGTCGCGCGATGGCCTGACCCTGCACGGCTACCTCACCCGACCCGTGGGCGCCACCGGCGCGCTGCCGATGGTGGTGATGCCGCATGGCGGCCCGTTCGGCGTGCGCGACGACTGGGGTTTCGACCGTGACGTTCAGATCCTCGCCAACGCCGGCTACGCGGTGTTGCAGGTGAACTTCCGCGGTTCCACCGGCTACGGGCGTGCCTTTAACCAGGCGGGCGCCAGGCAATGGGGCGGCAAGATGCAGGACGACCTCACCGACGCGACCCGTTGGGCCATCGCCCAGGGCCACACCGTCGCCGACAAGATCTGCATCTACGGCGCGAGCTACGGCGCCTATGCGGCATTGATGGGCGTGGCCAAGGAACCGGGGCTGTACAAGTGCGCGGTGGGCTACGTCGGCCTCTACGATCTGCCGATGCGCCATAGCGCGCTGACCCGGGCATCCGATTCCGGTGCAACCTTCGCCAACCAGTGGATGGGCGATGCGGCATCGCTTGCCGCGGTATCACCCAACCGCATGGCCGATCGCATCAAGGTGCCGGTCTTCCTGGCGGCCGGCGGCGAGGACGAGATCACGCCGATCGCGCACAGCGAGAAGATGGAGGCGGCGCTGCGCGCGGCGGGCGTTCCGGTCGAGACGCTGTACGTGCGGACCGAGGGTCACGGCTTCTACAAGCCCGAGAATCGCCAGAAGTTCTACACCCAGTTGCTGGCGTTCCTGTCGCGCAGCCTGGGCGGCGGGGTGGCCAGTACCTCACCGGCAGGTGGCAACGCCACGGCGCG
Source organism: Montanilutibacter psychrotolerans (assembly GCF_003719825.1). GTDB lineage: Bacteria > Pseudomonadota > Gammaproteobacteria > Xanthomonadales > Xanthomonadaceae > Montanilutibacter > Montanilutibacter psychrotolerans. Next base: position 357,439 of record NZ_RIBS01000001.1, read on the forward strand.
CTGAGCGCCGGCACGGCGGCTGCACCGCAGCCAGTTCCGAAGACGGCGCCTCCGGGCGCCGTCTTCGTTTGCAGACGTGCCCGATCTCGAACAGGTTCGCCGCGAAACCCGTCGCAGGCCACGACGACCGCGACGGCGCGCTGCCGAGGCTGCCCCGTAGGATGGGTTGAGCGCCGCGATACCCATCGCTCGTCACTCCGACCGCGACGGTGCATCGCCTGGCCCTTGAGCCTCGTAGGATGGGTTGAGCGAAGCGATACCCATCAAGCGCCACCTCGACCCCGTCGCCGCCGCTGTCCCTTGGCTATCCGACACGCAACGGATTACCCCGACGCATCGGCTGTCGCCGCGAACCATCGCCTTCGTGTCCGACCGGACCGCGCTCGATGGGTATCGCTGCGCTCGACCCATCCTACGGCGCTGCTCCAACGGACCACGCACCGAATCAGGCCGACGCTCCGGCAATCGCGGAGAACCATCGCCTTCGGCTCCGCCCGGAGCACGTTCGATGGATACGTTGCGCTCAACCCATCCTACGGCGCTCCGACCGCGACGATGCATCGCCGGACCTTGAGTCTCGTAGGATGGGTTGAGCGTCGCGATACCCATCAAGCGCAACCTCGACCCCGACGCCTCCCGTCGCTTTCCCGTTGCAACCGGACAATCAACGAATCAAGCCGAGGCTCCGGCAATCGCCGAAAGCCATCGCCTTCGTGCGTGGCGAGATCGCGGACGATGGGCATCGCTGCGCTCAACCCATCCTACGGCGCTGCCGCCCTCGGCAATCGGACACGCAACGGATTACCCCGACGCGCCGGCAGTCGCCGCGAGCCATCGCCTTCGTGTCTGTCCGGACGGTGGTCGATGGGTATCGCTTCGCTCGACCCATCCTACGGCGCTCCGTCGCCGTCCTGTTGCACCAGGCCACGCACCGAATCACGCCGACGCGCCGGCCGTCGCGGAGAACCATCGGCTTCGTGTCCGACCGGACCGCGCTCGGTGGGTATCGCTGCGCTCGACCCATCCTACGGCGCTCCGTCGCCGTCCTGTTGCACCAGGCCACGCACCGAATCACGCCGACGCGCCGGCCGTCGCGAAGAACCATCGCCTTCGTATCCGAGCGGACCGCGTTCGATGGGTATCGCTGCGCTCGACCCATCCTACGGCGCTGTTCCAGCGGACCACGCACCGAATCAGGCCGACGCTCCGGCAATCGCGGAGAACCATCGCCTTCGGCTCCGCCCGGAGCACGTTCGATGGATACGCTGCGCTCAACCCATCCTACAGCGACCGTGCGATTGCCTCCGACGTGGCGTGCAACGCATCGCCGGGAACCGCTTCCTGCGCCCCATGCAAACAACAACGGCGCCCTCGGGCGCCGTTGTTGTTTTTTTCAGGCCGCCGCACTCATCAGCCGGAATCACTTCACGCCGTGCATCCAGCGCTTCACCAGCGGGGTCAGCAGCAGGAACAGCACGCCGCTGCCAATGCCCACCCAGGCCATCAGCGTGAACAGTTCGGTGTACTTCGCCGCGGCGGCCGCCATGTCGATCGCGCCACCTTCGGGAATTTCGATGGAGGCGAGCTTGCCGAACTGCGCTGCCAGCACTTCCGAGTACGCGGTGCCCAGCCAGAACGCACCCATCATCAGCCCGACCACGCGCGCCACCGACAGCTGCGTCACCGCCGACAGACCGATCGGGGACAGGCACATCTCGCCGAGTTCCAGGATGAAGTAGGCCAGCACCAACCACCACACGCTGGCCAACTGGCCGCCGCCGGCAAACTGCGCGGCCAGCACCATCGGCACGAACGCCAGGCCCGCGAACGCCAGACCGATGGCCATCTTGGCCGGCTTGCTGGGGTTGAGGCCGCGCTTGTCCAGCCACGGCCACAGCCACGAGAAGATCGGCGCCAGCACGACGATGAAGAACGCACCGAGGAAGGTCAGCGAACCGGCCGTCTGCGGAACCAGCACCACGTCGTGCGCGATCGCGACCGCCAGGCCGATCGCCATCAGCCCCACCATTGCCTTGGCCACGCCGGTGCGGCCGCGGTCGCTGGCCATCAGTGCGGCGATCATCAGCGGCGGGCTGGCCGCCAGCGAGAACACCGCCCAGGGCAGTGCCGGCACGTAGCCGCCCGGCGAAACGCCGAACAGGTCCTTGGTCAACAACCGGTCGGTGAAGGTGACCCACGAGCCGTAGGTCTGCTCGTACAGCGTGAAGAAGATCAGCACGCCAACAATCAGCAGCACCAGCGAGATCATCTGCTGGCGCTGGACCTTGTTGCATTGCGTCACCAGGAACCACACGAACCACGCCAGCAGCGCCACCGCGATCAGGTGCATCGCGCCGTGGACGGTCCAGGTGCGCTGGATCAGCTGCCAGACCACCGCCACGCCGCCCAGGCTTCCCAGGTAGATCCACCACTCGCGCGACAGCCCGGCCACGCGCTGCGCCAGTCGCGCCGGGTCGTTGGGCTCGGCATGGCCGTGCAGGTACTTCTGGCCCCACAGGAACATCACCAGGCCGGCGACCATGCCGATGCCGGCCGCGCCGAAACCGTACTTCCAACCGTAGGTCTCGCCGAGGAAGGCGCAGATCAGCGAGGCGAACAGTGCGCCGACGTTGATGCCGGCGTAGAACAGGGTGAAGCCCGAGTCGCGGCGCGGGTCGTTCTCGGCGTAGAGCTTGCCGACGATGGTCGAGATGTTCGGCTTGAGGAAGCCCACGCCCATGATGATCAGCGCCAGCGACAGGTAGAACACCTGCAGCGCGCCGTCGTCGCGCACGGTGACGCCGTTGACCACGCGCGCCGCCTCGCCCTCGTACGCCATGCCCAGGTGGCCCAGCACCAGCAGCACGCCGCCCAGAACCACCGCCTTGCGCATGCCCAGGTAACGGTCGGCCAGCAGGCCGCCGATCACCGGCACCGCGTACACCAGGCCGCCGTACGCGCCCAGCAGGTCGTAGCCGGCGTCATCGCCGAACAGGTGGTACTTCAGGATGTACAGCAGCAACAGGGCCTTCATGCCGTAGAAGGAGAAGCGCTCCCACATCTCGGTGAAGAAGCAGACAAACAGCCCCTTCGGATGCCCGAGGAACTCGTCGGTCTTGGGTATGGCGGTTGCAGAAGCGGTCACGTCGGCTCCGGGCGTGCAGTTGGCTTGCGAAGGGGCCGAGTATAGCCGCGGCCCCGGGGGGCTCCAGAACGGCCACACCGTGCAAAAACCGGGGTGCCACTTCCATGGCCGTCGACCTTTGCCGTGGCACGCCGCCCCGGCCTACCATCGGCGTTTCGTCCGCCCGCACACCCGGAGCTGCCATGTCCCTGCGCCACGCCGTCCTGCCGCTGCTGATCGCGGCCGCGTTGCCCACCCTCGCCATCGATGCCGTCGCCGCGACACGCGGCCTGCAGGCGCGCGACCTCGCCACCCTGGATCGGGTGTCTTCGCCCATCCTGTCCGCCGACGGCCGTCGCCTGGTGTTCGCCAAGCGCGTGGTCGACTTCGCCGCCAACAAGTCCAGCTCGTCGCTGTGGATCGAGGACCTGTTCGCGCGTGACGCGGCGCCGCCCAAGCGCCTGACGCCGGAAGGCTGGAACGTCAACTCGCCCACCTTCTCCGCCGACGGCACCAGCGTGTACTTCCTCAGCAGCAAATCCGGTACCTCGCAGCTGTACGTGATGCCGGCCGCAGGCGGCACGCCCAAGCAGGTCACTGCCTTCCCGACCGATGTGGGTGGCTATCGCCTGTCGCCGGACGGCAAGCGTGTGGCGTTCAACACCGAGGCGTTCGTCGACTGTGCCAGCGATCTGGCCTGCAACAAGAAGAAGACGGACGAGCGCGGCGCCCGCAAGACCAGCGGCGAGATCTTCGACCGCATGTTCATCCGGCACTGGGACGCCTGGAACGACGGCCGCCTCAACCGCGTCTTCGTCGCCACACTGCCGGCCCCGGGCAAGCAGGTGTCCACCGCGACCCTGGTCGGCGCCGACGTGATCGGCGACGCACCGTCGCGTCCGTTCGGCGACAGCAGCGAGTACGCCTGGGCGCCGGACGGTCGCAGCCTCGTGCTGAGCGTGCGCAAGGCCGACGGCCAGGAGCCCGCATCGACCAACTTCGACCTCTACCGCGTTGCCGCCGACGGTACCGGCACGGCCAGCAACCTCACTGCTGCCAACTCCGCCTGGGACAAGGGCGCGACGTTCAGCGCCGACGGCAACACGCTGTATTACCTCGCCATGAAGCGCCCCGGCTTCGAGGCCGACCGCTTCGCACTGATGGCCCTGGACCTCTCCAGCGGCCACGCGCGCGAGATCGCGCCGGGCTGGGACCGTTCCGCCGATGGCATCACCCTGTCGGCCGACGGCAAGACCATCTACACCACCGCCCAGGACATGGGCGAGCACCCGCTGTTCGCGATCGACATCGCCGATGGGTCGGTGCGCAAGGTGATCGGCGAAGGCAGCGTCTCGGCGTTCGAGATTGCCGGCCCCACCCTGGCGTTCTCCCGCAACAGCCTTACCAGTGGCGACCAGTTGTTCACCGGCGGCATCGACGGCGCGCCGGTGCGCACCATCACGCCCAGTGCCGGCGACATGCTCAAGGACGTCGGCTTCGGCGCCTTCGAGCAGTTCAGCTTCAAGGGCTGGAACAACGACACCGTGCACGGTTACGTGGTCAAGCCCTGGAACTACGAAGAGGGCAAGAAGTACCCGGTCGCGTTCCTGATCCACGGTGGCCCGCAGGGCAGCTTCAGCAACGGCTGGAGCTACCGCTGGAATCCGCAGACCTATGCCGGCCAGGGCTACGCGGTGGTGATGATCGACTTCCACGGTTCCACCGGTTATGGCCAGGCGTTCACCGACGCGATCAGCCAGCACTGGGGTGATCGTCCGCTGGAAGACCTCAAGAAGGGTTGGGCCGCGGCCCAGCAGAAGTACGCCTTCCTCGACGGCGGCAACGCGTGCGCCCTGGGCGCCAGCTACGGCGGCTTCATGGTCAACTGGATCGCCGGCAACTGGCACACGCCGCAGTCCGGTGCGTGGAAGTGCCTGGTCAATCACGACGGCGTGTTCGACCAGCGCGCGATGGGTTATGCGACCGAAGAGCTGTGGTTCACCGAGTGGGAGCAGGGCGGTACGCCCTACGACGTGCCGCGCAACTACGAGAAGTTCAACCCGGTCAACCACGTCCGGAACTGGCGCACGCCGATGCTGGTCGTGCACGGCCAGCAGGACTTCCGCATCCCGGCCGAGCAGGGCATTGCCACGTTCACCGCGCTGCAGCGCCGTGGCATCGAATCGAAGTTCCTCTACTTCCCGGACGAGAACCACTGGGTGCTGAAGCCGCAGAACAGCGTGCAGTGGCACGACACCGTCAACGGCTGGTTGAAGCAGCACCTGGGGCAGTGAGCCCCGCGGCCGCGCGGGGGGCGAATGCCTTCCGCGCGGCCACAATCCGCCATTCCAGGAGCACGCCGCGCATGGCGATCGACACCGGCACGGCATCGGCCGCGCTGATCACAAACGACATCGTCGTGTTCGGCCTGATCGCGGCCACACTCGGCCTGATCTTCTGGACCTCCAGTGGACCCACTCGGTTCTTCCGGCGCTTCTACTCGGTCGTGCCGGCGTTGCTGCTGTGCTACTTCATTCCCGGCATCTACAACACCATCGGCCTCATCGATGGCGCCAACAGCAGTCTGTACAACCCGATCGCCAGCCGCGTGCTGCTGCCCGCGGCGCTGGTGCTGCTCACCCTGACGATCGACCTCAAGGGCGTGCTGCGACTGGGTCCGAAGCTGCTGCTGATGTACGCGGCCGCCTCGTTGAGCGTGATGATCGGCGCGGTGGTGGCGTTCCAGGTCATGGCATGGCTGCATCCGTCGACCGTCGCCGGCGACACGTGGGGCGGCATGGCCGCGCTGGCCGGCAGCTGGATCGGCGGTGGCGCGAACATGGTCGCGATGAAGGAAGTGTTCGGCGTCGACGAAACCACGTTCGGGCAGTTCGTGGTGATCGATGTCGCGGTTGGCTACCTGTGGATGGCGGTGCTGATCTTCCTGGCCGGGCGCGCGCCGGCGATCGACGCGCGCAGCGGCGCCGACACGCGTGCCATCGAGGACCTCAAGCACCGCCTGGCCAGCTACCAGGCGCAGCACGAACGCGTGGCCAGCCTCACCGACCTGATGATGATCCTGGGTGTCGCGTTCGGCGCGGTCGGGTTGTCGCACGCGGTGGCCACGCCCGCGGCGGCGTGGTTTGCGACCAACGTGACGTGGGCGCGGCAAGTCAGCCTGCACGAACCGTTCGTGTGGGTGGTGGTGCTGTCGACGTTCATCGGCCTGGGCCTGAGCTTCACGCGCGCACGCACGCTCGACGGCGCCGGCGCTTCGAAGATCGGCACCTTGCTGCTGTACATCCTGATCGCCTGCATCGGCATGCAGATGGACATCCTGGCGGTCGCCGACAAGCCCTGGCTGCTGGCGCTGGGGCTGATCTGGATCAGCGTGCACATCGTGTTGCTGTGCCTGCTGGGCAAGCTGCTGCGCGTGCCGTTCTTCTACTTCGCCATGGGATCGCAGGCCAACATCGGCGGTCCGGCGTCGGCGCCGGTGGTGGCGTCGGTGTTCCATCCGTCGCTGGCGCCCGTGGGCGCGTTGCTGGGCGCGCTGGGCTACGCCAGTGGCACGGTGCTGGCGTACGTGGTGGGTATCACCCTGCGGGCGATGGCGAGCTGACTACGCGCGCACCACTGTGCGCGCTTAGCTTCAATGCAAGAGCGGCACACGGCGCCGTGCTACGGGGTGACGCAACCACCTGTCCCCTGCGAGCCAGCACCACTCGGCCGGACGAGTCAGCAGCATCGCGAACTGCCGCGGGCGTAGCGTGACTGCATGCGTTCGCGGAAGAACGTGTCGCGGTCCATCGGTTCGCGCCCGCGATGGTGGCGGCGCAGGTGGTCTACGTAGACGTCGTAGTCAGGGATGCCGATGGCCAGCCGCGCGGTCTGCGCGGCCGCGCGCCAACAGCTGCGCAAGGCGCGCGCGACGCCAGCGACCAGAAGCACTGCAATCGCGTGCGCCGACGGGCCGGTCGTGCGACCGGCGGCGGCGTGTTCAGCGGGCGAGCGATTCGAGTGCGACATGACTGCTCTCCCGCGCGGTGGGCAGGCTGCTGCGATGCGCCGCCAACGCCGCGCGCAGGCCGAAGAACACCGTGGCCAGCAGCACGCACACGAACAGCGCGGTCAGTCCGGCATCGACGTAATTGTTGAACACCACGCGCTGCATTTCCTCGATGGATTTCGCCGGCGCCAGCACCTCACCGCGCGCGGCTGCGTCGGCGAACTTGCGCGCGTTGGCGATGAAGCCGATCTTCGGGTCGACGTGGAAAAGCTTCTGCCATCCCGCGACCAGCGTGCAGATCAGCAGCCACGCGGTGGGAATCGCAGGCACCCACAGGTACCGGGCCCGCTTCATCTTGACGATCACCACGCAACAGAACACCAGCGCGATCCCGGCCAGCATCTGGTTGGCGATGCCGAACAGCGGCCACAGCGTGTTGATGCCACCCAGCGGGTCCACCACGCCCTGGTACAGGAACCACCCCCAGCCGGCGACGGCCAATGCGGTGCAGGCGATGTTGGCTCCCCAGCTGTCGGTACGCTGGAACGGCGCATAGGCCAGGCCCAGCAGGTCCTGGATCATGAAGCGCGCCACGCGCGTGCCGGCGTCGATGGTGGTGAGGATGAACAGCGCTTCGAACAGGATCGCGTAGTGGTACCAGAACGCCATCATGCCTTCGCCGCCCACCAGACCGTGCAGGATCTGCGCCATGCCGACCGCAAGCGTCGGCGCACCGCCGGTGCGCGAGAGGATGGTGGACTCGCCGATCTCCTTCGCCGTGGTGGTCAGCACGTCCGGCGTCAGCACGAAGCCCCAGGCCGAGATCGCCGCGGCCGCCGATTCGGGCGTGGTGCCGATCAGTGCCGCCGGTGCGTTCATCGCGAAGTACACGCCCGGTTGAAGCACGCACGCGGCGATCAGCGCCATGATCGCGACGAACGCCTCCATCAGCATGCCGCCGTAGCCGATCAGCGGAATATGCGATTCGTTCGACAGCATCTTGGGCGTGGTGCCGGAGCTGATCAGCGCATGGAACCCAGACACCGATCCGCAGGCGATGGTGATGAACAGGAAGGGAAACAGGCTGCCGGAGAACACCGGCCCGGACCCGTCGATGAAGCGCGTGACGGCCGGCATCTGCAGGTCCGGCATCGCGATGAGGATGGCCAGCGCAAGCACCAGCACCGTGCCGATCTTGAGGAAGGTCGACAGGTAGTCGCGCGGTGCCAGCAGCAGCCACACAGGCAGGACGGCGGCAATGAAGCCATAGCCGATCAGCAGCCACGCCAGGGTGGTGCCTTCCAGGTGGAACACCCCCGACCACTCCGGGTGCGCGGCGACCTTGCCGCCCAGCCAGATTGCCAGCAGCAACAGGACGAAGCCGATCACCGAGACCTCGAGGATGCGGCCGGGCCGAAAGTACCGCAGGTACAACCCCATCAACACCGCGATCGGGATGGTCATCGCCACCGTGAACGTGCCCCACGGGCTGGCGGCAAGCGCCTTGACCACCACCAGCGCCAGCACGGCCAGCAGGATCACCATGATCATCAGGATGCCGATCATTGCGATCACACCCGCTGCCGCGCCCATCTCCGAGCGGATCATCTCGCCCAGCGAGCGACCGTCGCGGCGCGTCGAGAAGAACAGCACCAACATGTCCTGCACCGCGCCGGCCAGCACCACGCCGAACAGGATCCACAACGTGCCAGGCAGGTAACCCATCTGCGCCGCCAGTACTGGTCCCACCAGCGGGCCAGCGCCGGCGATGGCGGCGAAATGGTGCCCGAAAAGCACGCTGCGTTCGGTGGGCACGTAGTCCAGGCCGTCGTTGCGTCGCCATGCCGGTGTCGCGCGCGTGGCATCCACGCGTAGCGCGTTGGTCGCGATGTAGCGGCCGTAGAAGCGATAGCCGATGGTGAACACCGACACCGCTGCGGCCACCAACCACATCGCGCTGATGGTTTCGCCCCGTTGCAGGGCGATCGTGCCAAGGCAGAACGTGGCGAACAGGGCAAGCGCAACCCAGGCCAAGCGGGACAGACCCTTCATGACAACCCTCCAATGGACCGTCCAAGTCTCGCCCGGCGGCCAGGCACGGGTCAATGCGCAATGCGACGGAAGGGATGCGACTTTGGTCTAGCCCGCGCGGCCGCTCACAGCCAGCGCGCGCGCTTGAACATCCGGTACAGCACGCCGCAGACCACCACCACCACGCCGATCAGGATCCAGTAACCGGTTGGCGATTTGGTCTCCGGCATCGATTCGAAGTTCATGCCGTACCAGCTGGCGATCAGTGTGGGCGCCGCCAGCAGCGCCGCCCACGCACCCAGCCGCTTGACCACTTCGCCCTGGTGCACGGTGACCAGCGACAGGTTCACGCCAACCGCTGCGGTCAGCATCTCGCGCAGCGTATCGGTGGCCTCGCTGATGCGCTGCGCGTGGTCGTGCACGTCGCGGAAGTACAGCTGGATCTCGCCGTCAATGAGCCCGCCGCGCACGCGTTCGAGCTGGCTGAGGATGTCCTGCAGCGGCGCCACCGCCATGCGCAGACGGGTCAGCTCGCGCTTGAGTTCGTACAGCTTGCGCACGGTGTCCTTGCGGAACTCCTCGGCGAAGATGTCCTGTTCGAGCATGTTGAGCGTGTGGTTGAACTCGTCGACGATCGGCATGAAGTCGTCGACCACCATGTCCAGTACCGCATACAGCGCGGCGCCCGGCCCGTGCACCAGAAGCTCGGGTTCGCGCTCGATTCGCGCGCGGGCGGCGGCGTAGCTGCTCGACGCGCCGTGGCGCACGGTGACGATATAGCGCGGGCCGATGAACACGTGCGTCTCGCCGAAGCGGATGCGCTGCTCGACGGTGCGTGCGGTGTGCATGGCGATGAACAGCGAATTGCCGTAGCTCTCGACCTTGGGACGCTGGTGGGCGTTCTGCGCGTCTTCGACGGCCAGGTCGTGCAGGCCGAACTCTTCCTGCAGCTTTTCCAGGATGCCGTCGGCCGGCTCGTAGAGGCCGACCCAGACGAAACTGCCGTCGTCGACGGCGAGCACGTCGCTGATGGCATCCAGGCTGATGTCGCGGCGGGCACCATCGCGACCGTAGGCCGCGCAGTTGATCACGCAGACAGGCAGGTCCGGGCGGGGCGAGCGGTTGGCGGATTCGGTCATGCGCGGCATCGTGCCGACGGCAGCGCCGCGCGGCAAGCCACGATTGCCGTTGGATGGTCCGGTTGCCTCCACGTGCCTGCGACAGCGCCGCAGATCACTGCGGCGCGCCAACCCTCGGACCGCCTACGAGGATGCGGGCCCCTCGGCGGTCCCGGTCTCGACGGTGCGGCGCGAGAACGCCCACCACAGACCCGCATGCAACGGCAGCAACAGCACGATCCAATGCCCGTTCTGTTGCGGCACCGCCTGTAGCCAGTGGAAGAACAGGCCCAGCACCGTGCCAATCGCCACCAGCGCGAGCGCGCGGCGGAACCAACGCCCGCCGTCGCGTCCGCGCAGTTCACGCCAGCCGCCCAGCAGCAACCACCAGCACAGCGGCGACATCACCAGCAGGTTCTGGTTGGCCCAGCCGAAACGGTGTTCGGTGCCGAACCAGATGAACAGCATCAGCGCACCCAGCGCGCCGCACAGCCACCAGAACGGCAGCGCCAACGCGGCGAGCCAGCGCCGGTGGCGGCGGCCCAGCGTTGCCGCCGCCAAGCCCAGCACCAGCCCGCACGCCGCCCAGCGCCACCAGCGCAGCGGCGCTTCCTGCGGCTCGGGCTGCAGCATGTGCGGCAGCAGGGTGCGTTCTTCGGTCACCAGTGGCCGCCCGTCGGCAAGGCGCGTCTCGCGCAGCGCAGCCGACAGGCGCATCGGTACGAACGCCTCGGCCCACAACGGCTGCGGTTCGTCCGCGGCCGGGCCCAGGCCGACGTCAAAGCCCAGCCACATCCACGGTGCCGGCGACGCCAGCCGGAGTGCCTCGCTTCGGTAGGTGCTGCCGTGCGAGCGGCCCTCGATCTGCCGACGCAGACCGCCATCGATCGTGCGGTCGATCGCGTCGCGCACGCGCGTAGAGCAGTTGTCGAGGAAGTAGTCGTAACGGTACTGCGCGTTTTCCGGTCGTGCGTTTTCGGCCAGCGCGGCGGCCAGTTCACGGGCGCTGGCTTCGTCGAGGTCGAGCCATTGCAGGCCAACGCCGCGGCCGGCCTTGCGGTAATGCGCCAGGTCCTCTTCGAACGGCAGCGCGACGAGGCGATATCGCATGTCGCCGCGGACGAACCGGCCGATGAAGTCCTCCTCGCCCGGATCGAAGAAGCCGAAGTTGTACGAGGTCGCCTGGCCGCTGGCCGGGTCGAACACCACCAGGGCGTCGTGACCGAATCGCTCCCAGAAGATCTCGCCTGGCAGCATCGTGATGATGCCGATGCGCGGCGCATCGCCGGCGTTGGTGCGCCCGGCCGGCGGCACGATCGATGGCCCGGCGAGGTGCGAGGAGTCCAGCAGGGGCGGTCGCAACGGGCCGGAGACGGCCGTCGAGGCGGCCAACAGCAGGGCGGCGCAGGCCAGGCGGCGGACGAAGCGGGCGATGGGGTTCACGGGAACTGCGGCCTGTACCGACGATCGGGAGCCGGCATTCTAGTGGCCCGTCGCGGACACCGGACGCAGCGGGGCGCCCGTGAGCGCGCGGCGGCGCGGCGAACCGGGCCTGTCGCGTGGCAGGGCGCGGCTGGGCTTCAGCCGAACCACGCCGCACCGTGGCCGGTCAGCCCAGCACCCCGACGTGGAACGCATGCACGCGGCGCGCATCGGCACCCGACACACGGAACACGAAGCGGCCCAGCGTGAGTTCCTCGCCGGCCTCGGGCAGGTGCCCGATCGCAGCGGTGACGAGGCCGCCGATGGTGTCGTACTCGTCCTCGTCGAAGTCGGCGCTGAAGCGTTCGTTGAAGTCCGAGATCGGCGTCAGCGCGTCGACCATGTACTGCCCGTCGGCCTGCGCCGCGATCAGCGCGTCGGGATCCTCGGCGTCATCGTGCTCGTCGTCGATGTCGCCGACGATCTGTTCGAGCACGTCCTCGATGGTGACCAGGCCGGCGACGCCGCCGTGCTCGTCGATGACGATCGCCATGTGGTTGCGCAGCTGGCGGAACTCGCGCAGCAGCACGTCCAGGCGCTTGGATTCAGGGACCAGCACGGCCGGGCGCAGCAGGGCATGGATGGTGCCTGGCCCGTTGTCGGCGACGACGCCACGCAACAGGTCCTTGGCGAGCAGGATGCCAAGGATCTCGTCCTTGTCCTCGCCGTGCACCGGGAAGCGCGAATGGCCGGATTCGACGACCTGCTTCATGAGGTCGAGGAACTTGGCGTCGGCGGGCAGGGCGATCATCTGCGAGCGCGGGATCATGACGTCGCCGACGCTGAGGTCGGACACCGCGATCGCGCCCTCCATCATCATCAGCGTGTCGGCTTCGATCAGGCCGTCGGCCTGCGCGTCGCGCAACAGTTCGACCAGGTCCTCGCGGGTGGTCGGCTCGCCGGTCAGGGCCGAGCTGATACGTTCGAGCCAGCTGCGGCGCTCGTTAGGGTGGTGACTACTGTCGTCCTCGGACATGGTGTTCTGGTATCGACGCCCTTGGGGGGTTGGGCGGCTGAACGAGTCTAGCGCGGATGGGCGGCAGGACGGAAACCGCGACGTGTCGAGACTGCCACCGGGGCGTGCCGACGGTCGCGAGAAGGCGCGATGGACGGCGACCGGATGCGATCGTGGGAGAGGGGACTGAGATGTCATGGGAACGTGCGGGCGGCCTGTTCCGCGGGTCCTGTGGAGGCGATTGCGCGGGCATCGCGCCCGCGCGACGCGTGCCACGCCTGCCGGCTTGCGTCAGATCCCGTTCCGGCGGCGGCGACGGCTGTGACGGCGGCACGTGCCGGTGGCGCGACGGCGACGATTCGGGCTGCGGGGATGCCGGGCCGCGCCAGGTGCCGGGTCGGTAGACCGGCGCGGGTTGGTGGGAGTCCGTGCGGCGGTGCGTTCGTCGTCAGTCCGTGCCGTCGTTGTTCGTGCATCGTCGCCCGTCCGGCGGCGATGTTTCGGCAATCCACGCCGCGCGTGCGGCGCAGTCCGATGCAAGAACGCGGACATCCCTGAGGCGCGATTTCCCGATCGCGGTGGAGCGCACCGCGTCGAACGGCAATGCTGTCGTTGCCGGCCGAATGCGTCATCGCAGCAGCACTGCTCGCCCCGCTTGCATCGGCAGCCACCGCTACCCACACGTGCCCACCCGCGCAAGGACGAACCCATGCCCCGCAGGCTTTTCTGTCGCCTCACCTTCATCCTCGCGCTTGCCGCGCTGTTGTCCTCCCTCCCGGCCTTGGCGCAGTCGGCGTCCACCGCGAAAAGGCACGGCGTCACCGCGCGCGTTGCGCCTTCCGCGGGCATCAACGGTCAGGTGGGTCGCTATACGGATGTCGGCAGTTACCTCGTCGACGAGGCGTCGATCGAAGCCTGGTACACCGCAACGCACCGCCTGCGTGAACAGTTCGACGACATCTGCGGCGACACCTTCTGCGAGGGCGACTACAGCAACCTTCAGGAATTGCGCTACACGTGCTCGGTCGACCGCGTGAGCGGCATTCTGGGCCAATGCGTGTGGGGATTCGCCGGCAGCATCGATGAGGTCGATCCGTACAACGGGCGGGTGCTGGTCGATGCGCGTGCCTGGCAATGCGTGACCCCGCTGGCGCCGCGAACCACCGTCGCGCAACTGATTACGGTGTTTGCGGGTGGCTCGCCCTTGTATGCGCTATTGCCGGGAACCGATCGCTCGATCTACGACGGCCTGGTGGACTGCCTGTAGGGGCTTTCGGCGGCGATTGCGCCGTCGGCGTCGGCGGGAGGCATGCGGGCGTGAGACGGGCTGGCGTTAGAACAGTCGTCGGTCGGCGCGCCAATAACCCCATTGGCAGCACCGGTATGGTGTTCAACGCTGCTCCGGCGCTTCCGACTACCGGCCGGTTGCTGGCGGCCGTTGGCGGCCGTGGCTGCAGCGCGCATGCAGACGAAGATGCAGACCGGCGGGTCGGGCAATGGACGTTGGGGGTGTCGCGTCCAGACGCGCCAGCGGGAGGGCCTCTGGGCGTGAGACGGGCTGGTGGCAGGACAACGGTCGGTCGGTGCTGATCCGACTCAGTACGGATCGGCAATGCCCAGTGACGCCAGGATCTCGCGCTCCAGTTGCTCCATGCACTCGGCGTCGCGTTCGTCTTCGTGATCCCAACCCAGCAGGTGGAGCACGCCGTGCACCGTCAGGTGGGCGTAGTGAGCGGCCAAGGCCTTCTTCTGTTCCTTGGCTTCTCGCGCGACCACCGGTGCGCAGATCACCAGGTCGCCGAGCAACGGCATCTTGACGCCCTTGGGCAGGCCCTCGGGCAAGTCCGCCGGGAAACTCAACACGTTGGTGGCGTAGTCCTTGCCGCGGTAGTGGCGGTTCAACGAACGCCCTTCCTTCGTGTCGACGATACGAATGGCCAGGTCCGCTTCGCGGATGCGGCCGGCAAGCGCGGCCGCGACCCATTTGCGGAAGCTCACCGCGGCGGGAATGCCGGTGCGCGGCAGCGCGTAGTTGATGACGACGTCGAGTCTTGCAGGGCCGATGGTCATGGCGGGGGAACCGGATCCACGGGTTGGTTCAGGCCGCCATGGTAGCCCCGCGCGGCAGTGGTCGGGGAGGTTGCGCACGTCGCGCGCCTCGTCTGCACACTCCTGCACGGATGCAATGTCGTACGGGTCGCCCTGTCATTGGCCACGCGCGTCGCGTGGCGCTGCGTCCCGGGTTGCCCGCAGTGTGCTGCTGCCGGCGCGTTCGGTCGCATCGCCGTCCATCCGGCGGACAGCACTTGAGTCGCCGCTGGAACACGTGCCGGCGTCGCCGGCGTGGCGGAAAGCGCTCGGCTCACTTGGCCGGGCCGCTCGCCACGTCCACCGCATCGCGCGCGTCGTAGGCGTTGACGATCCGCGCGACCAGTGGATGGCGCACCACGTCTCGCGATTCGAAGAACGTGAAGCTGATGCCGTCGACGTTGTGCAACACATCCAATGCGTCCCGGAGACCGGATTTCTGGTGCTTGGGCAGGTCGATCTGGGTGAGATCGCCGGTCACCACCGCGGTGCTTCCGTAACCGATGCGGGTCAGGAACATCTTCATCTGCTCGATGGAGGTGTTCTGCGCCTCGTCGAGAATCACATAGGCATCGTTGAGCGTGCGGCCACGCATGTAGGCCAGCGGCGCAATCTCGATGACGCTTTTCTCGAGCAGCTTGACGACCTTCTCGACGCCGAGCATCTCGTACAGCGCGTCGTACAGCGGACGTAGGTAGGGGTCGACCTTCTGGGTCAGGTCGCCGGGCAGGAAGCCGAGCTTCTCACCGGCTTCGACCGCGGGCCGCACCAGGATCAGCCGCTGCACCCGGCCATCGTTGAGTGCCTCGACGGCGCTGGCCACGGCCAGGAAGGTCTTGCCCGTACCCGCCGGACCGATGCCGAAATTGATGTCGTGGGTGGCGATCGCGTGCAGGTACTTGGCCTGGTTCGGCCCGCGGCCGCGGATGGTGCCGCGCTTGACGCGGATGGCAACTTCCTGCGGTTCGATCTCGGTGCTGGCGACCTGTTCGGCGTCCACGCCGGTGAGGTGCAGGTGGATCGCCGCCTCGCTGAGGGTTTCTTCCCCTGCGTCCTTCCACAACTGGCGCAACAGGGTTTCGGTGGTGTGGACGGCCTTTGGCGGGCCGACCAGGCGAAAGACATTGCCTCGGTTGGCGATCTCGACGCCAAGGCGCAGTTCGATCATGCGCAGATGGCCGTCGAACGGCCCGGCGAGGTTGGCCAGCCGCTCGGCCTCGGGTGGGTCGAGGGTGAACTCTGAAATGGTGCGTGTTGGCATCGGCGAAAAAAGTCGTGTCGAAGGCGCGAGTGTGCCCGGAGGACCCGGTACGGTCGTGTGAGCTTGCGCCGTAGGGGGCGTTTTCGCAAAGTGCCGCCGCCGCGCACGACAGCAACGGTGCAGGCGGATCGAGTGCGCGTCACCGCCGCGCGAGACAGTCCAGGTTGCGGCACGCCTGGGCGCAGCCGTTCAAGCGCCGATCCGTGGCCTGCGCAGATCGCCGCCGGCCAGCCACAGGCCGATCACGGCGGTCAGCGCCCCGCCGAACAGATCCCAGGCGTAATGCTGGCCGGTGGTGACGATGCTCGGTGCCAGCAGGATCACCAGCGGCCAGACCCAACGCCGTGCCTGCGGGTATTGCGCGCAGAATCCGGCGGCAACCACCACCGGGATCGTGATGTGGCCGGAGGGGAAACAGTTGTTGTCGCCGTCCAGCGCGAACAACACCTGCCACGCGCCCTGAGTGAGCGGGTCGAGCCCATCGGGCACTCCGTCCCGTGCGATGCGCGTCGGCCACGCCAGCCACACCACCACGTTGCAGCTGATCGCCAGCAGGTAGGCGCGCAAGGTGGCCAGCAGCAGGTGTCGCTCCCGGATCGCGATGGCCAGCAAGGGGTTGATCAGCAACAGCAGCCAGTACGGCCAGATCGTCCAGGCGTGCCGACCCAGCCAGGCATCGACCGCGGTCTGGGGCAGCAGTTGCGGCGCGCGGATCGGGTGGGCGTTGATGCCCAGGTAGATCACGGTGTTGAGGGTGACCAGCGCCAACACGCACGCGACCCGCCAGGACAGCGATACGCGCTGCGCTGGCGCGGCGGCGCGAGGAAAGGGGCTGGCTTGCTCAAGCATGGGTGGGCAACGCGGCGAACGGAACGCCGAGCATCCCGGAACCGCGTCGGCATTGCCAGTCGCTGTGGCGCCTTGTCGCGCCTTGTCGCCTTGGCACCTCGGTGGCTTGGCGCGTTGGCGAGCATGTGGGGCCGCCGCCGTCGCCCGGATGCGCCCCGGAGTGTCCGGCGTCGCAAGGCAAGTGCCACGTCGACGCCTGCGTGCAAAAGACCCCGGCACGGACATCCCCGCGCAGCCCACCTGACACCGCGACGCGACGCTGCCGGTCCGAATGCATCTCGTTGCGAGTGAGCGGCCACCGCCGGATCGTCAGCGTCGATTCCCACCACGCCATCGCGGCGTTCAGGCACGGTGGGCATACTCGGCGTCGAACAGAACCGAGCCGTGCATGTCCAGCGAAGTCCAGGCGTCCCAACGCACTCACCCAGCTCCCCGCGATCTCGACTGGCGCGTGCGCATCGCCGGGCTCGGGCGGTACCTGCCGCGACGCCGGGTGACCAGTGCCGAAGTCGAGTCCATGGCGGGTCTGCCCCAGGGCTGGGCGCTCGAACACAGCGGCGTCGCGTTCCGCCATTGGGCCGATGACGAGGAGCGCGCCAGCTGGATGGGCGCTCACGCTGCGCGCGATGCGTGCCAGCGGGCCGGCATCGAACCGCGCGAGCTGGATCTCATCGTCAATGCCTCCGGTTCGGTCGAGCGCTCGATTCCCGACGGCGGGCCGATGCTGCAGCGTGAGCTGGGCCTTGGCGCGTCCGGCATCCCGAGCCTGTCGGTGCACGCAACCTGCCTGAGTTTCATCGCCGCGCTCGAGCTTGCCGGCGAACGCATCCACCACGGCCGTATCGATCGTGCCCTGCTGGCCAGCAGTGAGATCGCCTCGGTCGGCCTGGATTTCGACAGCCCCGAGATCTGCTCGCTGTTCGGCGACGGTGCGGCGGCCGCGGTGCTGGAGCGCACGCCCGAAGGCGAAGCGTCCGCCATCCATCGCGTCGCGTGGCTGACGATGGGGGACGATGTCGAGCTGACCACGCTGCGCGGCGGTGGCAGCTGGCGCCCGCCACTGGGGGCGTCCACCACGGCGGCCGACGCGCGCTTCTCGATGCAGGGGCCGAAGGTGCTGCGCAATGCGATGCGGCTGGTGCCGCAGGCGTTGCGCAGGATCGGTCTGGACGACGCCGGCGCGCGCCGCGAAGTGCGCTGGATCGCCGCGCACCAGGCCAGCCGCGCGGGCCTGGACTACGTTCGTCGACTTGGCTTCGACAAGGCGCGCTTTGTCAGCACGCTGGAGAACACCGGCAACTGCATCGCCGCGTCGATCCCGCTGACGATCGAGCACGGCGTGCGCGAAGGCCAGATCCGCCGCGGCGAGCCCGGGCTGTTGCTGGGCACCGGTGCCGGGCTGTCGGCGGCGGCATTGTTGATGACGTACTGACATGGGATCGATCGTCACTACCGCTTGGCCACGCGCCGCGGCGCCGACGGCTGCGGCCACCGACACGCGCCGCATCGTCGTCACCGGCGCCACCGGCTTCCTCGGCGGTGCGATTGCGCGCCGTCTGGTGGCCACCCGCCCGCATGCGCGGGTGCTGGGCATCGGTCGCGACAGCGACCGCGGCCGGGCGTTGCAGGCAGACGGCGTCGACTGGCTGGCGCTCGATCTGGACGACGCCGCCGGCGTCGCGCGCGCGCTCGACGGCGCGGATGCGGTCGTGCACTCGGCCGCGTTGTCGAGCCCATGGGGGCGACGGGCGGACTTCGTGCGCGCCAACATCGACGCCAGCGAGCATGTCGTCGCGGCCGGCATCGCCGCAGGGGCCAAGCGGCTGGTCCACGTGTCCACGCCGGGCATTTACCACGACGGCCGCCCGCATCGCGGCATCGCCGAGGACGACCCGCTGCCCGCGCGGGCGGCCAACGACTACGCCGATACCAAGCGCATCGCCGAACAGCGCGTGCTCGCGCACTGCGCGCGGGCCAGCCTGCCGGTGCTCGTGCTGCGTCCGCGTGCGATCTTCGGCCCCGGCGACAGCGCCATCCTGCCGCGCATAGCGCAGGCGATGCGACATGGGCGATTGCGCCGCCTGGGTGACGGTCGCTGCACGGTTGACCTGACCTATGTCGAGAACGTCGTCGACGCCGCCCTGCTTGCGCTGGATGCACCGGCCACGCTGACGGGCCGCGCCTACAACATCACCAACGGCGAGCCGGTGGCGATCTGGGACGTGATCGACCGGCTTGCCGACGCGCTGGACCTGCCGCGACCGGACAAGCGCGCGCCGTTGCCACTGGCGCTGGCGGTGTCGAGCGTCATCGAGAACGCCTACCGGCTGCTGAGGCCCGGCGTGGAGCCGCCGGTGCTGCGCTATGCCGTCGAGCTGCTCAGTGTCGACATGACCCTGGACATCGGCCGGGCACGCGCCGAACTCGGCTACCGACCGCGGATCGGCATGGACGAGGCGCTGGCGATCACCTTCGCCGCCTTGGCGCGAGCGCGGCCTTGAACACTGTCACGAGCGCGGCCCCACGCACGCCATCGGACCCGACGACGCCGGTGCGATTGGCACTGGGCGTCTCCGGGCACAGCCACGCCGATCCTCGTCACCTGGGCCTGGCCGCGCAGGGCGCGCCGATGCGGTTCCCGGCCGGTTGGGCCCTGCTGCAGCATCCGGTGCACGGCGCGGTGCTGTTCGATTGCGGCTACGGCGCGGCCGCGCGTACCGCGATGCAGCGCGGCCTGCGGCGTGTATATCGCCAGGTGATCGGTGCCTGTTGCGAGGTCCACGAGGATCCCGCGCGGCTGCTCGCCGCGCGCGGGCTGCGGGCCGAGGACATCGCGCTGATCGTGATCAGCCATTTCCATCCCGATCACGTCGGTGGCCTGCGCGAGTTCGGCAACGCGCGGCTGGTGGTGCATGGCGATGGCTGGCGACAGGTCCGTCGCGGCGGCTTCCTGCGGCTGTTGCACGCACAGATCTGGCGCGAGCTGCTGCCGGCGGACATCGAGCAGCGGCTGCAGCTGCTGGAGCCCTCGCAGGCGCGCGCGTTGCCCGACGGGTTGGAGGCGTTCGGCGCGGGCTGGGACCTGTTCGGCGACGGCAGCGTCCACGTGCTCGATCTGCCCGGCCACGCGTTGGGGCAGGTGGGCGTGGCGGTTTGCGTCGATCGCGCCGGCGACAGCAGCGCGGCAGATCCCGCCGATCGGTCCGGCCCCGGGTCCGCAGCCGTCCAATACGATGGGGCAGGCGAGGCGGCCGGCGCGACGGAATCGTCGCGCGCCGACGCGCGCGCATCCACCCGGGTGGTGCTGGCGGCCGACGCGTTCTGGCGGCGCGAGCAACTCGGCGATGCCCGGCCGCTGCCGTGGTGGACCCGACTGCTTGCCGTGCACGACAGCGCGGCCTACGAAGACACCCTGTCGCGTCTTCGCGCATTCCGGGCCGCGTGCCCCGACGCCTGGATCATTCCGGCGCATTGCGCCGACACCATCGCCGCCTGGGAGCACCGCCATCCGGCATCCGTGCTGCGAGGCGACGACGCCCGAGGCGCATCGCCGGCGTAGCCAGTTGGGATGCCGAACGACGAGGCCGAATACCCGCCGTCGGACACGCGCTTCGTGCACTACAACCGGACCAGTCGTCGGTCGGCGTTCTCGGCCTGGCCGTGCTCCCGGCGCCGCCGTGTCGCGCTGCCGATTTCATGCGGCACCTCCATGCGGCAAGTTCCATGCGCCGTCGTGCAATCGAGAGCGGGAAGCGGGAAACCGGCATTCGCCCGCCTGGACGGGCTTCGGCCGACCTGGATCGCCGGCGCCGTCGTCAACGCCAATCACCTCCACCCCGAACCGGCGGTCTTGGCCAGCAGTCCGGGCCAGCGTGCCGGCGCCGGAGTCGGTGCCGGCAGCCGATGTCCTCACCGGCACTTGCAAAATAATTAATCGGGGAATTAAATAATCCCATGAGCACGTCACCGCCTCCCACCCGCAAGCCCGGTCGTCCGCGCCAGCCACCGCGCCAGCGACAGCCCGGGCGACCAATGGCCGACGGGCCGGACCTGCGCACGCACCTGCTCGATGCCGCGATCGCCTGCTACGTGCGCGACGGCATCGCCGCCACCTCGTTGCGCGCCATCGCCAGCCAGGCCGCGGTCACGCCGGCGCTGCTGCACTACTACTTCGGCGACAAGGCGCAGCTGCAGCAGGCGGTCATCGAAGAGCGCGTGCTGCCGGCGATGAATGCGCTGCGTGAGGTGCTCGCGTCGGCCGGCGACGACACCGCCGCGCTGGTTGCCGGGTTCGTGCGCGGCATCGGCGATGTCATCGCCCGCCACCCGTGGCTGCCGGCGCTCTGGGTGCGCGAGGTGGTGTGCGAGGGCGGGGCGTTGCGCTCGTTGCTGCTCGAGCGGATCGCACCCGGTGTGCCGCTACTGCTGGCGGCGCGTTTCGCCGATGCGCAGCGCGAAGGCAGGCTCAACCCGGGTCTGGACCCGCGCCTGCTGGTGGTGTCCCTGGTTGGACTGACCCTGTTTCCCGCGGCGGGTGCACCGATCTGGCGACAACTGTTCGCCGCCGATGACCTCGACGCCGACGCACTGCGCGACCACACCATCGCCCTGCTCGACAAGGGACTGGGCCTGGACTGAACCCGTCTGCGCCTGTCGCGGGCGCCTCGTCCGAATCGGCAACCCTGGTGGCTTCCATGCAGACCCATCGAGATCCCCATAGTCCCCAGGCTAGCCGCCACGGCCCAGCGGCGCCACGGTGCCGCGCGCTGCTGGTCGCCTTGCTTGTCGCCACCACGCTCACCGCGTGCAGGGACGAGCCACGCCAGGCGCTGGGAACGCTCGAGTACGACCGCATCTCGCTGCCGGCGCCCGCGGCCGAGCGCATCGTCGCGATCGCGGTGCGCGAGGGCGAGCAGGTCCGCCAGGGGCAGACGCTGTTGAACCTGGAAGCCGTGCGGACACGCTCGGCCAACGACGCGGCGCAGGCACAGGCGCAGCGCCAGCGCGAGGTGCTGGACGAGCTGGAGGCCGGCCCACGGGACGAGGACATCGCCCAGGTCCAGGCCCAGCTGGCCGCCGCTCAGGCACAGGCGCGCGACGCACGCGCGTACTACGACCGATTGCGTCCGCTCGGTGCGCGCCAGCTGGTGGCCGCCGCCGACGTCGATCGCGCGCGTGCCGCAGCTGACAGCGCCGACGCGCAGTCGCGGCAGGCACAGGCAGCACTTTCCGAGCTGCGGCACGGCACGCGTCGCGAACAACTCGCCCAGGGCGAGTCGGCCGTGCGGGCTGCCGATGCGCAGGCGCGGGTACAGCAGGAGACGCTGGCCAAGCTCAGCGTGGTCGCGCCACGGGCGGGCCGCATCGACAGCCTGCCGTTCAAGCTCGGCGACCAGGCGCCGGTCGGCGCGCCGCTGGCGATCCTGCTGGTCGGCGCCGCTCCGTATGCGCGCGTCTACGTGCCCGAACCGATCCGCGCCAACGTGCGCGTCGGGCAGGCGGCGCGCGTGTATCTCGATGGCCGGGACGGCCCGCTGATCGGGCGCGTGCGCATGATCCGCAACGAGGCCGGCTTCACGCCGTACTACGCACTGATCGGCAAGGACGCCGCGCGCCTGAGTTACCTGGCCGAGGTCGAACTGACCGGCAAGGACGCCGAGCAGTTGCCCGCCGGCCTGCCGGTGCGGGTGGAGTTCGAGTGATGTGCCGGCGCGATGCCGCGGTGTCCCGACGGTTGGCCGGCGCACAGGCGGGTGGCGCGTGATGCCTCCCGCCGAGCGCGTCGCCGATGCCGCGCCCGTCGCCGCCGGACTGGCGATCCAGGCGCACGGCCTGAGCAAGCGGTTCGGTGCGCTGCAGGCCGTCGACCGCATCGACCTGGCCGTGCCCAAGGCCAACGTGTACGGCTTCCTCGGCCCGAACGGTTCGGGCAAGTCCACCACCATCCGCATGCTGTGCGGCCTGCTGACGCCCAGCGCCGGGACAATCGAAGTGCTGGGCCTGCGCATCCCCGAACAGGCCGAGGAACTGCGTCGGCGCATTGGCTACATGACGCAGAAGTTTTCGTTGTTCGAGGACCTCAGCGTGCGCGAGAACCTGGAATTCCTCGCCGCCGTCCAGGACATTCCGAAGGCGCGCGCGCGGCAGCGCATCGACGCGTTGATCCAGCAATACGACTTCGTCGATCGCCAGAAGCAACTCGCCGGCACCATGAGTGGCGGCCAGAAGCAACGCCTAGCGCTGGCGGCGGCGGTGATCCACGAGCCCGAGCTGCTGTTCCTGGACGAGCCCACCAGCGCGGTCGATCCCGAATCGCGGCGCGACTTCTGGGAGAACCTGTTCGAACTGGCCGATGCCGGCACCACCATCCTGGTGTCGACGCACTACATGGACGAAGCCGAGCGCTGCCATCGCCTGGCCATCCTCGACCAGGGCCGCCTGGTGGCCGACGGCACGCCGGGCGAACTCACCGGCGCGCTCGCCGGGCGCACGCTGGCGGTGCACGCGCAGCAGCCGCGACGGGCGCAGCAGGCCTTGCTGGCAGTGGCCGGGGTGCTCAGCGTGGCGCAGATCGGCAACACCCTGCGCGTGCTTACCAGCGAAAACGGCGACGCCGTCGGTCGCGTGCGCGACGCCTTGCGCGCGGCCTCGCTGCAGGGCGAGGTCGAACCCGTCGATCCGAGCCTGGAGGATGTGTTCGTGGCGGCCACCGGCAAGCGCGGCCTGGACGCGGAGGAAGGGCGATGAAACTGCGCCGGTTGTGGGCGGTGGTGCTCAAGGAGTTGCGCCAGCTGCGGCGAGACCGCGTGACGCTGGGAATGATCCTCGGTATCCCGGTGATGCAACTGGTGCTGTTCGGGTTTGCGATCAACACCAACGTGCGGGGCCTGTCGGCCGGCATCGTCGATGAGGCCGGCACGGCCGGCTCGCGCGCGGTGGTGATGGACATGATCGCCACCGGCGTGATCAAGCCGGTGGCAACGGCCGACACGCCCCAGGAACTCATGACATTGATCCGCCGCGGCGAGATCCGCGTCGGCATCCACGTGCCGGCCGACTTCGAGCGGCGTCGCATCGACGGCCGCGAAGCGCTGCAGGTGATGGTCGACGGCAGCGATCCGGCGGTGCAGGGCGCGGCCGCGCAGCTCGCGCAGATGCCGCTCGACGGCACCGGCAACCTGCGCCGGGCGTCACCGTCGATCAGCGTGGTGAGTTTCTACAACCCGGAGCGTCGCTCGGCGGTCAGCATCGTGCCGGGCCTGGTCGGCGTGATCCTGACGATGACGATGGTGCTGTTCACGGGCGTGGCGATCGTGCGCGAGCGCGAGCGCGGCAACATGGAGCTGCTGATTGCCACGCCGTTGAGCCGCGCCGAGCTGATGGTGGGCAAGGTGCTGCCCTACATCGCGATCGGCCTGGTGCAGACCACTGCGGTGCTGGCACTGGGGCTGTCGCTGTTCGCCGTCCCGGTGCGCGGCAGCATGTTCGATGTGTACGTGGCCGCGGGCCTGCTGATCCTGGCCAACCTCGCGCTGGGCCTGCTGATCTCGACGCGTGCGCAGTCGCAGTTCCAGGCGATGCAGATGACGTTCTTCGTGTTCCTGCCGTCGATCCTGCTGTCGGGATTCATGTTTCCCTTCGACGGCATGCCGCGGGTCGTGCAGTGGATCGCCGAGGTGCTGCCGCTGACGCATTTCCTGCGCATCATCCGCGGCGTGATGCTGCGCGGCGCGAGCCTGTGGGAGCTGTGGCCCGACGTGCTGGCGCTGGCCGCCTTCACCGTGGTGATGATGACGCTGGCGATCAGCCGGTTCCGCAAGCGTCTGGATTGAGCGGGCGCCGCGCGTGCGACGCGCGGTGACTACAGCGCGCGGTGCATCACCAGGACATCGGTCGGGCCGTGCACCGCATGACGGAACGCGCCCGGCACACGTCCAACGATCGCGAAGCCGTGGCGTTGCCACAGACGGACCGCGGCCTCGTTGCTGCTGACCACATAGTTGTATTGCATGGCGACGAAACCCGCCTCGCGTGCTTGTTGCAACGAGTGCTCGCACATCGCCGAGGCGACGCCTTGCCCGCGCGCGGCCGGCGACACCATGTAGCCGGCGTTGGCGACGTGATCGCCCAGCCCGCGCGGGTGGTTCGGCCGCAGCATGTACAGGCCCAGGACCTCGCCGTCGCGCTCGGCGACGAAGCAGCGGCTGGGCGGATCGGTCCACATCGCCTGGGCCTGCTCCGGGGACAGGTCGGGCGGATAGCTGTAGGTGTCGCCGCCGGCGATCACGTCCCGGAAGATCGGCCAGGCGCGCGGAAATTCGCCAGCGTCGATCTGGCGGATCTGCAGCGCGTTCACGGCGTGGCTGGTGCGTCGTCGCCGTCGGGCAGCACGACGCGCCCGCGCAGCGAGTTGCTCATCGCGTCGGTAATGGCCACGTCGACGAACCGGCCGATCAGGCGCGGGTGGCCGGCGAAGTTGACCGAGCGCATGTTCTCCGTTCGGCCGGTCAGTTCGGCCGCATCGCGGCGGGAATGCCCCTCGACCAGCACGCGCTGGACGCTGCCGACCATCGACTGGCTGATCTCGCGCGACTTGGCGTTGATGGCCGCCTGCAGGCGCGACAGGCGCGCGTGCTTCTCTTCGCTGGTGACGGTGTCCTCGATGTCCGCGGCCGGCGTACCGGGGCGGCGCGAGTAGATGAAGGAGAACGACTGGTCGAAACCGACGTCCTCGATCAGCTTCATGGTCTTCTCGAAGTCCGCGTCGGTTTCACCCGGGAAGCCGACGATGAAGTCCGAACTGATGGAGATGTCCGGGCGCACCGCACGCAGCTTGCGGATCTTCTGCTTGAACTCCAGCGCGGTGTAGCCGCGCTTCATCGCCGAAAGCACGCGGTCGCTGCCGGCCTGCACGGGCAGGTGCAGGTAATTGGCCAGCTCCGGCACGTCGCGGTAGGCCTCGACCAGCGAGTCGGAGAACTCCAGCGGGTGCGAGGTGGTGAAACGGATGCGGTCGACGCCGTCGATCTGCGCGATGGTGCGGATCAACAAGCCCAGGTCGGCGACCTCGGCCTGGCCACCGTCCTCGGCGGCCATCGGGCCGCGGTAGGCGTTGACGTTCTGACCCAGCAGGTTGACCTCGCGCACGCCCTGGGCAGCCAGTTGGGCAACCTCCACCAGCACGTCCTCGAACGGCCGGCTGACTTCCTCGCCACGCGTGTACGGCACCACGCAGAAGCTGCAGTACTTGCTGCAGCCTTCCATGATCGACACGAACGCGGTCGGGCCATCGGCCCGCGGCTCGGGCAGGCGGTCGAACTTCTCGATCTCGGGGAAGCTGATGTCGACCTGCGGCTTGCCGGTTGCGCGCTTGGCGGCGATCAGCTCGGGCAGGCGATGCAGGGTCTGTGGGCCGAACACCAGGTCCACGTGGGGCGCCCGCTTGACGATGGCCTCGCCCTCCTGGCTGGCCACGCAACCCCCGACCCCGATCAGCACCGGCCGGTCGCCCTGCTTGAGCGCCTTCCATCGGCCAAGCTGGCTGAACACCTTTTCCTGGGCTTTTTCGCGAATCGAGCAGGTATTGACCAGGATCACGTCGGCTTCTTCGACGTTCGTGGTCAGTTCCAGGCCGTCGGAGGCCGCCAGCACGTCGGCCATCTTGGCCGAGTCGTACTCGTTCATCTGGCAACCGTGGGTTTCGATGAACAGCTTTCCGCGCGGCGTGCCGGTGGCGGGCGCAAAGGCGGGAGGCGAGGGCGGGGCGAGCGTGTCGGTCATGATCTTGTCCGGGAAGGGCGGTGGGTAGTCCGCGCCGGAAGGGGGCGCAGTGTACCGGCAACCGTCGGTCGGGGCCGAAAATGGGCGCGCGTCTCGTTTCCGAATCAAGAACTTGGCATTGGCCGTCGAAGAGGACACACTCGCCGTCATGGGGAGGGGACACACACTTTTGTTGGGGGTCTGCTTGCTGGCCAGCGCGCCGGCAATGGCTGGCACCATCTATCGTTGCGACACCGCCGATGGCGGCCGCAGCTATGTCAGCAAGCGTGTCCCGGGCGCCAAGTGCACGGTCGCCAGTTCCTATACCTCCAGCCGCCAGCCATCCGTCCAGGCGGCGCCGGCCGCGGCCGGTAGCGCGGCACCCGCCAACACCGTTGCCGGCTCGCCCGCCTCGATCCATTCCGGCGCACCGGCCACCTTCTTCACCCCGGCCTCCGCTCCGGCGGGTTCGGCGCCGACGGTCGCAGTGGCGGCTCCCGCCGCACCGGCGCCGGTACCGGTGACCGTCGCCTCCCGTGGGCCCCGGCTGGTGCAGGGACAGGTCTACTCGTATATCAAGGATGGCGTGCGCCACTACACCAGCGCGCCGCCGCGCGGCGTGGCCAACGCCAGTGCAGTCCGCACCATCCGATACAGCTTCATGGAGACGTGCTACGCCTGCGGCGTCAATCCGGGCGTGAACTTCGGCAACGTGCGGCTCAACACCGCCGCGTTCCAGGCCGAAATCAGCTCGGCGGCGCGCGAGTTCGGGGTCGAGGAATCGATCGTGCGCGCCATCATCCACGCCGAATCGGCCTACAACCCCAATGCGCTATCCCGCGTGGGCGCGCAAGGCCTGATGCAGCTGATGCCCGCCACCGCGCGTCGGTTCGGCGTGGGCAACGCGTTCGACCCAGGGCAGAACATCCGCGGTGGCGTGCAGTATCTGGGTTGGCTGCTTCGTCGGTTCAACGGCAATCTCACCCTTGCTGCCGCCGGCTACAACGCGGGCGAGGGTGCCGTCGACAAGTACAAGGGCGTGCCGCCCTACAACGAGACCCAGCGTTACGTGGTCCGCGTGGCACAGCTGGCCGAGCGCTACCGCGGCGCAACCGTCGCGCGTTGACGCGACCCGGGCAGCAATCGGGCCTCCTGGAGGCCTTGATCCAGCTCGATCCCTCAGTTCTACGACGTGGCGGATTGTCGGTTCGTTAACCGTTCCGTTACACTTCCCCGTCTTTTGAGCCGCGAGCCGTCGCCAGTGGCGTTGGCGGCGCGGCGAAACTTCGTTATTCAAGCTTTACGGAGTGCCGGATGGCCAACCAAGGGGTCAATGATCCTATCAATACGGGCCGCCGTCGGTTCCTGACCGCGACCACTGCTGTGGTCGGTGCGGTTGGGGCCGGTTTCGTGGCGGTACCGTTCATCAAGTCGTGGAACCCCAGCGCAAAGGCGAAGCTCGCCGGTGCGCCGGTGACTGTCGACATCAGTGCCCTGCAGGAAGGCCAGCGTCTGGTCCAGGAGTGGCGTGGTCAGCCGATCTGGATCGTCAAGCGCTCCAAGGCGATCCTCGAGGCGTTGCCGACCCTGGACGTGCACCTGCGCGACCCGAAGTCGGACAACGCCGACCAGCAACCGGGCTACGTGAAGCAGGCCAGCCCGGAGCTGCGCTCGATCAAACCCGAGATCTCGGTGCTGGTCGGTCTGTGCACGCACCTGGGCTGCTCGCCGGAAATGAAGGCCGAGATCCGCCCCGAGCCGTTCGATCCGGAGTGGAAGGGTGGCTACTTCTGCCCCTGCCACAAGTCGCGTTTCGACATGGCCGGACGCGTGTTCCAGGGCGTGCCGGCGCCGACCAACCTGGTCGTACCGCCGCATTACTACCAGGACGACAACACGATCGTGATCGGTGTCGACCCGAAGGGAGTGGCATAAGCCATGTCGAACATCTTCACCCGCACCGCCAACGGTGTGATGGATTGGGTCAACGCGCGCACGCCGGGCATGATGCCGGCGTATCGCAAGCACATGACCGAGTACTACGCGCCGAAGAACTTCAACCTCTGGTACTACTTCGGCTCGCTGGCGATGCTGGTGCTGGTCAACCAGATCGTCACCGGCATCTTCCTGACGATGCACTTCAAGCCGTCCGCGGCGGAAGCGTTCTCGTCGGTCGAATACATCATGCGCGACGTGGAGTGGGGCTGGCTGATCCGCTACATGCACTCCACCGGTGCATCGCTGTTCTTCATCGTCGTCTACCTGCACATGTTCCGCGGCCTGCTGTACGGCTCGTACCAGAAGCCGCGCGAGCTGGTGTGGATCCTGGGCATGCTGATCTACCTCGTGCTGATGGCCGAAGCCTTCATGGGCTACGTGCTGCCGTGGGGCCAGATGTCGTTCTGGGGCGCCAAGGTCATCATCTCGCTGTTCGGCGCCATCCCGTACATCGGCAACGGCCTGACCGAGTGGATCATGGGCGACTACCTGCCCGGCGACGCCACGCTCAACCGCTTCTTCGCGCTGCACGTCATCGCGCTGCCGCTGGTGCTGTTGCTGCTGGTGGTGCTGCACCTGGGCGCGCTGCATGAGGTGGGTTCCAACAACCCCGACGGCGTCGAGATCAAGTACGGCCCGAAGGGCAATCGCTGGGACAAGAACAAGCCGGCCGACGGCATCCCGTTCCATCCGTACTACACGGTCAAGGATCTGTTCGGCGTCGGTTTCTTCCTGACCATCGCGGCGTTCATCATCTTCTTCGCGCCCGCGTTCGGTGGCTGGTTCCTTGAGCACGACAACTTCACCGAGGCCAACCGCCTGGTGACGCCGGAACACATCAAGCCGGTCTGGTACTACACGCCGTACTACGCGATGTTGCGCGTGGTGCCGCACAAGCTCAGCGGTGTGATCGTGATGTTCGCAGCGATCGCGGTGCTGTTCCTGGTGCCGTGGCTCGATCGTGCCAAGGTCAAGTCCTACCGCTACCGCGGCTGGATCTCGAAGCTGGCGCTGGCAGTCCTGGCGATCTGCTTCGTGTGGCTGGGCAAGATCGGCGCCGGTCCGGGTACCGATCCGGTCGAGACCGACATTGGTCGCGTGCTGACGTTCCTGTACTTCGTCTTCTTCATCACCATGCCGCTGTGGACCAAGTTCGACAAGACCAAGCCGGTGCCGGAACGGGTGACGATGCATGACTGATTCCAATTTTTCCGGCAGCCAGCCCTTCCAGAAGAAGAACATCGTGAAGAAGCTCGCCACCTTCGCCGTTGGCCTCCTGGTTTCCGCCTCGGCGTTCGCGTCCGGTGGCGGCAACCTGCAGCAGTCGGGCACCGACCTGGGTGACCGTGCGTCGCTGCAGCGTGGCGCCCAGCTGTACATGAACTACTGCTCGGGCTGCCACTCGCTCAAGTACCTGCGTTACTCGCGCATGGCCGAGGACCTGGGGCTGACCGAAGACGAGGTGATGAAGAACCTCAACTTCACCGGCGCCAAGTTCGGTGAGCAGATCGGCGTCAGCCTGACGCCCGCGCACGCCGACAAGTGGTTCGGCAAGATGCCGCCCGACCTGAGCATCATTTCGCGCGTGCGTGGCAGCGACTGGGTCTACACCTACCTGAAGTCGTTCTACCTGGACGAGTCGCGTCCGCTGGGCTGGAACAACCAGCTGTTTCCGAACGCTTCGATGCCCAACCCGCTGTGGGAGCTGCAGGGACTGCAGCACGCCGAGTACGGCGAGCCCGACGCGAAGACCGGCGACCGTCCCGTGCACGGGCTGAAGATCAGCCAGCCGGGCAAGCTGGACGCGAAAGCCTTCGACCAGGCCACCCGCGACATCACCGCATTCCTCGAGTACGCCGGTGAGCCGGCTGCCCTGAAGCGTCAGACCCTTGGCGTGTGGGTGGTGCTGTTCCTAGCGATGTTCACCTTCCTCGCCTATCTGCTCAAGACCGAGTACTGGCGAGACGTCGAACACTAAAAGGGGCAAGGCCGCTCCGGTGTAAAGAGCCCGCGTTTCGACGCGGGCTCTTCCAAGCACAGGCTGGACGGTGCGAGACTCGAGGCCGTGACGACCGCCCGCAACGGGTGGGCGGCGTCTTGCGACCGGCGGAAAGCGGTCGCCAGAGAGGTCGACGATGGCGGCGAGTCCACGTATGCGTAATGCCCTTACCCTGTTTTCCTCGACAGACTGCGTGTTGTGCCATCGCGTGCGCCTGGTGCTCGCGGCCAAGGGCGTTACCTACGACCTGATTCCGGTCGATCCGCAGAACCCGCCCGAAGACCTGGTCGACCTCAATCCGTACCACTCGGTGCCGACCCTGGTCGAGCGCGACCTGGTGCTGTACGCGGCCAGCGTGGTCAGCGAATACCTCGACGAACGCTACCCGCATCCTCCGTTGATGCCGGTCGACCCGCTTTCGCGGGCGCGCCTGCGCCTGGCAACGCTGCGTCTGGAGCACGATTGGGTGCCGCAGGTGCAGGCGATCCAGCTGGGCAACAAGACCCAGGCCGAAGCCGGACGCAAGCGCCTGAAGGAACTGCTGACCGCCTCGGTGCCGCTGTTCAAGGCGTTCAAGTTCTTCCTCAACCCCGAGATGAGCCTGGCCGATTGCGCGATGGCCCCGATCATCTGGCGCCTTGACGCACTTGGCGTGCCGCTTCCCAAGGACGGCAAGGCGATCGAGGACTACGGCAACCGGATTTTCCGCAATCCCGGGTTCACCCGCAGCCTGACCGACCAGGAGCGTCGCCTTCGCGACATGCCCACCTGACCGGCGTGGCCGCGGTGGCACGCCGATGCAGCGGGTGCCACCGTTCTCCAGCCGGTTTGGGTAGCCGGCCGCGACCTTTGCGACACAGGCGCGGCCGACCGCTGCGGCAGGCTAAAATGCCGGCATGAGTGAAGACAGCAACACGATGACCAGTCACCGCCCGTACCTGCTGCGGGCGCTGTACGAATGGATCGCCGACAACGGCATGACCCCGCACCTGCTGGTCGACGCGACGCGTCCCGGCGTGCAGGTTCCGGCGCACGCCGTCAACGATGGGCGCATCGTGCTCAACGTGGCCGAGCGCGCGGTGTCGCGCCTGCAGATGGACAACGACCTGATCCGTTTCAGCGCCCGTTTCGGTGGCGTCAGCCACGCGATCTCGGTGCCCGTGGGCGCGGTGCTGGCGATCTATTCGCGCGAGACCGGGCAGGGCATGGCCCTTCCCGACGATGGGCTGGCCGGTGATGCGGCCGAGGCCACCGAAATCGGCGAAGACGATTTCGACGCCACGCCGCCGACCGTTCGACGCGACGGACCGGGACCGGTGCTCGCGCCGGTTCCCGACCAACCCGCGCCCTCGGCCGAAGGCCACGCCGAGGACGCCAGTGGCGATGACGATGGCCCGGCTCCGCCGCCCAGGCGTGGTCCGAATCTGCGGATCGTGAAGTAGGCGATCGGCCCGCGTCGTGCGGGCAGGGTTACAGGAGCGATGACGGCGTCGGCGGCAACGGTCCGCTGAAGGCCATCAGGCGATCGCCGCGCAGCACCATGCGGCCGATGTGGCGATCCTGCCCGTCCAGCGAATAGTCGAATCGGAAGGTGCGCTCCCAGCCCAGCCAGCCGCTTTCATGGCGGCAAACGCGCAGGCCGATGGCATGCACGCTGTGGTCGAGCCATTGCACACCCGCCACTCGGCAGGCGTCACGGCCAAGGGTTTCAGCACGTTCCGCGGCAGCGCGGCCCGAGCTCCAGAATGCGAACGCGGTCGCGGCCGCGATCATCAGGAAAAGTAAAGTCGGCATGCTCGTACTGTGGTGACGCAAGGCGTCGCAGACAAGCATGGGCCAGGGGTTTTTCAGGGGGACCCGCGTCAATGAAGCTAGTTTTTCCGGGGGGAGAGCACCCCCAGGTCCTGCTTGGCCAGGGCGTCAGCCGGATTGGCTCCGATCCGGATGCCAACATCGTCATCGAACGTCCCGGCGTGATGCCGCAGCACTGCCAACTGCACGTCAGCGAGCAGGGGGTCACGCTCGACGTGCGCCCCGGTAGCGCGGTCACCGTCAACGGCCGTGTGGTGGACGGACTGATCCGGCTTCGTCCGGGCGATACCGTGGCCTTCGACCAGGTGCAGGCGTTGCTCGCGTCGATGGAACTGGTCGCGCCGGTGGGAAAGATCGAACTGCCTTCGAAGTGGATGCCGCCAGCCAACGAGGACCCGGGTGTGACCGCGGTGCGGGCCGTGTTGCCGCGGTACGTGCTGCGCGGGCTCGGTGGGGCAGTGGACGGTCGCAACGTCCCGTTGCATGGCGTGCTCAACGTCGGCCGGTCTGCCGAATGCAACTTCAAGCTCGACGATCCCAGCGTTTCGCGGACCCACGCGCGCCTGGAACTGACCGAACTGGGCGTGCAGGTCGTCGACCTGGGCTCGATCCACGGTTGTTATCTCAACGGTCGTCGCGCCGCGCGCTTCGAGGCGCACGCCGGCGACGACATCGGCTTCGGTGACTTGCGCTTCCGGCTGATCGCGCCGGCCGTCCCGCCTTCCGCGTCACCGCCGCGTCGCGCACCCATCCGGGCGCCGGCACCGGCCGCCGGACCCGCCGCGGGCACGTTGGCCAGCCTCGCGCCCCGCGAGCGCTGGAAGGCGCCCAAGCAGGTTTCGCCCGCCTTGCAGCTGGGGTTGATCGTGCTGGCGGCGGTGGCCGCGCTGGCAGTGGCGGTCGCGCTGTTGCGCTGATCGCACCGGCCGGGTTCAGCCGCCTGCCGGCGGTGGACCGAGCTTCAACGAGAGGTCGATCGCGCGCACGTGCTTGGTCAGCGCGCCGATGGAGATGCAGTCAACGCCGTCCTCGGCGATCGCGCGCAGGCCGGCCAGATCGACCCCGCCCGATACCTCCAGCGGAATTCGCTTGCCCGAGTGTGCCGCGGCGATGCGCACGGCCTCGCGCCGCGTCGGGGCATCGAAATCGTCGATGAGGATTCGGTCGCAACCCACCGCCAGTGCCTCTTCCAGCTGCGCCAGCGTCTCCACCTCCACCACCAGCGGCAGGCCCGGGTGCATCGACTTCGCCGCGTGCACGGCGGCGGTCAGCGAGCCCGCCGCGCGGATGTGGTTCTCCTTGAGCATCACCGTGTCGTACAGGCCGATGCGGTGATTGTTGCCGCCGCCGACGCGGACCGCGTACTTCTGCGCCAGGCGCAGGCCGGGGATGGTCTTGCGGGTGTCGAGGATCTTGGCGCCCGTTCCACGCACGGCATCGACATAGGCGGCGGTGACCGTCGCGGTGGCCGACAGCGTCTGCATGAAGTTGAGCGAGGTGCGCTCGGCGCTGACCAGCGCGCGAGCACGGCCCTGCAGGGTCGCGAGCACGGTGCCGGCGACCACGCGGTCGCCCTCGGCGACATGCCAGTCGATGTACACGTCGGGGTCGAGCGCGCGATGGCAGGCATCGAACCACGGCCGTCCGCACACCACGGCGTCTTCCTTGCACAGCAGGTAGGCGCTGTCGGCGACATCGGGCAACAGCGCGGCGGTCACGTCGCCGCTCCCGAGGTCCTCGCCCAGTGCCTGGGCGATGTCGGCGTCGACCTGTGCGGCGGAGGGCGGTGCGAACGTCGCCGCGCCACTCATGCCGGGAAGCCGTCGACCTGGGCCGTGGCGATCCCTTCCTCGACCAGCAGCACCGGGATGCCGTCGTCGATGCGGTAGACGGTCTTGCGATCGCGCGTCAGCAGCGCCTCGCGAACGGCGGCGGTCTGCGCGCCGCCGTCGCCACGGACCACGCCGCCGGCTTCGATCGCGGCGTTGAGCGCCTGCAGGCCGCGGCTGTCGAGCAGAGCCAGCGGCTGGCGGGTGGCGGGACAGACAAGCAGGTCGAGCAGTTTGCGATCCATGGGGCAGGGTTCTCCGGGAACCGTCGGTGTCGGCGGGGCGGTGCCGCCCCTTGCCGGGGTGCCGTAGGGGCGACGTGTGGACGTGGCGCCGGCGGATTGGGCGCGCCGCGCGTGGCGTCGGCGTGCCGGGCCGGTAGAATACCGTTTTGCCGCAAGGGCGAGCCATGACCCAACCAGCCACCCCGCCGGATACCGGCACCGCGCCGCTGGTCGGCATCGTGATGGGCTCGCGCTCCGACTGGGAGACGATGCAGCACGCTGCCGCGAAGCTCGAGGCGCTTGGCGTCCCGCACGAAGTGCGCGTGGTGTCCGCGCACCGAACACCCGACGTGCTGTTCTCGTACGCGGCCAGTGCCGCGGGCCGTGGTCTGCGCGCGATCATCGCCGGCGCCGGCGGCGCCGCCCATCTGCCGGGCATGATTGCCGCCAAGACCGCCGTCCCGGTGCTCGGCGTGCCCGTGCAGAGCAAGGCGCTCAACGGCATGGATTCGTTGCTGTCCATCGTGCAGATGCCGGCCGGCATCCCGGTTGGCACGTTCGCGATCGGCAATGCCGGCGCCGCCAATGCCGCCCTGTTCGCCGCCGCGATGCTGGCGCACGACCACCCCGCAATCGGCGCGGCGCTCGATGCCTTCCGCACCCGCCAGACCGAAGACGTCACCAACAACGACGACCCCCGACAATGACCACCGTAGGCATCCTGGGAGGCGGGCAGCTGGCCCGCATGATGGCGCTCGCCGGCGCGCCGCTCGGCCTGCGTTTCCTGGTCATGGACACCGCCGCGGATGCCTGCGCCGGGCAGTTCGCGCCGATGGTGGTCGGCGACTACACCGACCAGGAGGCGCTGGCCGAATTCGCATCGAAGGTCGATGTCGCCACCTTCGATTTCGAGAACGTGCCGTCCGAATCCGCGCAGTGGCTGACCGACCACGTCCCGGTGTTTCCGAATCCGCGCGCGCTGGCGACCGCCCAGGACCGCCTTGCCGAAAAGACCCTGTTCCGCCAGCTCGGCATCCCGGTGCCGGAGTTCGCCGCGATCGACAGCCGCAACCAGCTCGACGCGGCGATTGCCACGATCGGCACGCCGTGCATCCTCAAGACCCGCCGGCTGGGCTACGACGGCAAGGGGCAGTTCCGCATCCGGACTGCGGCCGATGCCGCCGCCGCCTGGGACGCGCTGGGTGCGCAGGCCGGCAAGGTCGGCCTGATCCTCGAGGGCTTCGTGCACTTCGAACGGGAGTTGTCGGTAGTCGCCGTACGGGGCCGCGATGGCGAGTTCCGCACCTGGCCGCTGACCGAGAACTGGCACGTCGACGGCGTGCTGTCGGCCAGCCTGGCGCCGGCGACGGTCGATGCGGCATTGGCCGAGCTCGCCGCGTCGCATGCCAGGAAGCTGGCCGAGGCGCTGGACTACGTCGGCGTGTTCGCACTTGAACTGTTCTGCCGCAACGGCGAGCTGCTGGCCAACGAGCTGGCGCCGCGGGTGCACAACTCCGGCCATTGGACGATCGAAGGCAGCGAGACCAGCCAGTTCCAGAACCACCTGCGTGCCGTGCTTGGTCTGCCACTCGGCGACACGCGCATGGTCGGCCACGCGTGCATGCTCAACTGGATCGGGCAAATGCCCGATGCCTTGGCGCTGCTCGGCGAACCCGGCGGCCATTGGCACGACTACGGCAAGCTGCCGCGCGAAGGCCGCAAGGTGGGGCACGCCACAGTGCGCGCCGATTCGCCGGCCGCGTTGGCCACCGCGCTGGGCCGTGTCGGCGAGCGGCTTGGCCGCCAGTCGCAGGTGGCGCCCGTCGTTGCGGCCCTGGACTGACCCGCGATGACGCAGGCCGCCATCGGCGTCGATATCGGCCGGTGTCGCGCCGTCGAACAGCCCGACCCGGTCGCTGGTCATCGCACCGGCAAGCCGTCGTCTTCGGCCGTTTTGCGGCGGTGTGTGTTGCTGTTGCTGCTGTCATTGGCCGCATGCGGCGAATCGCCCGCACCGGCAACCCTCGCCGAGCGCGCGCAGGCCGACGAGGTGGCGCTGGTGTCCGCCGAGGATGCGGGCATGCGCGCGGCGTTCGCCCAGGCGCGCGCGTCGCTCGATGGCTTCCTGGCGTTGGCGCTGGCCAAACCGGCACCTGCGGGCTTGGGTGATTTCGCCGTCAAGGTGCCGATCAGCCAGGACGGTGCCACCGAATATTTCTGGCTGAGCGATCTGTCCGTCGATGGCGACGGATACTCGGCCCTGATCGCCAACCGGCCGGAAGTCGTGACCCGCGTCGCGCAGGGCCAGCGCCATCGGTTTGCCCGTGCCGACATCGTCGACTGGACGTACACCGACGCCGACACGCGGCGCATGCACGGCAACTTCACCGCCTGCGCGTTGCTGGCCAAGGAGTCGCCCGCGCAGGCCGAGGAGTTCCGCCAGCAGTACGGGCTGGACTGCGCACGCTGAGCGCGTTGTGGTGGACCCCGATCGCGCGAAAACCGATCGGTCCGCACGCATAAGCGCAAACGCAAACGGCCGGGTCGCCCCGGCCGTTTTTTCTTGCGCGTGCGACGTGCCGCTTACTTCATGTTCGAAGCGACGAAGTCCCAGTTGACCAGGTTCCAGAACGACTCGACGTACTTCGGGCGGGCGTTGCGGTAGTCGATGTAGTACGCGTGTTCCCACACGTCGCAGGTCAGCAGCGGCGTGTCCTCGCCGGTCAGCGGGGTGGCGGCGTTGGAAGTACTGACCAGCGCCAGCGAACCATCCGGGCGCTGCACCAGCCAGCCCCAGCCCGAACCGAACGTGCCGACGGTGACCTTGGTGAACTCTTCCTTGAACTTGGCGAAGTCGCCGAACGCCTTGTTGATGGCATCGGCCAGCTTGCCGGTCGGCTCACCGCCGCCGTTGGGCGACAGGCAGTTCCAGTAGAACGTGTGGTTCCAGATCTGCGCGGCGTTGTTGAACACGCCGCCCTGCGACTTGCGGATGATGTCTTCCAGCGACATGTCCGCAAACTCGGTGCCCGGGATCATGTTGTTGAGGTTGGTGACGTAGGCCTGGTGGTGCTTGCCGTAGTGGAAATCGATGGTCTCGCCGGAGATGTGCGGCTCGAGCGCGGTGCGGTCGTACGGCAGGGCGGGCAGTTCGATGGCCATGGTGGTTCCTTAGCTGGCAGGGAGGCTGGCGGGATGTTCCCGGGGGAGGGTGCCGGTGTCGCGAGGGCCGCAGGGGCCGCATCGGCGGGGTGCTAACGCTTACAATGTCGCATTCTACCAAGCGTCACCCAATCCCACGCCCACGCCTGGCCCACGGCCGGTGATGGGCCTCCGCAGGAGTTGCACCATGTCTGTGATGGAACGGATCCAGGCCGAAGTCGAAGCCCATCCGGTCGTGTTGTTCATGAAGGGCACCGCGCAGTTTCCGATGTGCGGTTTCTCCAGCCGCGCAGTCCAGGCGCTGAAGGCCGCCGGCGCGACGCAGCTGCACACAGTCAACGTGCTCGAAGACCCGGAAGTGCGCGCCAACCTGCCGCGCTACTCCAACTGGCCGACCTTCCCGCAATTGTTCATCCACGGTGAGCTGATCGGCGGCTGCGACATCACGCTCGAGCTGTTCGAATCGGGCGAGCTCGCCCGCATGATCAGCGAGACCCAGCGCCAGTGAGCCCGGCGCAGGAAAGCCCCGGTGCGTTGGCCGGGCGTGTGGTGCTGGTCAGCGGCGCGCACGGTGGGCTGGGAAGCGCCGCGTCGCTGGCGTGCGCCGAGGCTGGCGCGACCGTCGTGCTGCTGGGTCGCAAGCTGCCCAAGTTGAACCGCCTCTACGACGCGCTGGCCGCGGCCGGGCCCGAGCCATTGCTGTATCCGTTGGACCTTGAAGGCGCGAGCCCGGACGATTTCGCCGAACTTGCCAGCCGCATCGAGTCCGAGCTTGGCCGCCTCGACGGCGTGCTGCATTGCGCTGCCGAGTTTCGTGGCCTGACACCGCTGCTCACCACCGATCCGGCGGCGTTCGCGCGCGCGATCCACGTCAACCTCACCGCGCCCTGGTGGTTGTCCCAGGCCTGCCTGCCGTTGCTGGCGAAGGCCGAGGATGCCGCGTTGGTGTTCGCGATCAATGACCTCGCGAAGGCCGGCCAGGCGTTCTGGGGCGGCTACGGTGTTGCCCAGCAGGGGCTGGCCTCGCTGGTGGCGATGCTGCATGCCGAGCTGGGGAGCTCGCGCGTGCGCGTGTCGGGCCTGCAGCCCGGGCCGATGCGCACGCCGTTGCGATCGCGTGCCTATGTCGACGGCAACGATCGTGGCGCACGGGAACCCGCGCTGTGTGCCCCCGACTGCGTGACCCTGCTGTCGCCCGCGGGCGCCGTTTACCGCGGACAGGTCTGGGTGCCCCCGCGCTGACCCTGCGCGGGCGCCCGCCGCCCGCACCCATCCACGACGCCATCCCGCTGCCCGGCTCGCGGCTGGGGTAACGTTGGCCTGCTCGGGGCGGCACGGTGCTGCGCCAGGGGCCATTCGAGGTTTTCATGACCATTGCTTCGGCCGCGCTGCTGCTGTTCCTGATCCTCGATCCGCTCGGCAACATCCCCATCTTCCTGAGCCTGCTGCGCACCTTGCCGCCGAAGCGGCAGCGGATCGTGCTGGCCCGCGAGCTGCTGATCGCGCTTGGCGTGCTGATGGTGTTCCTGTGGGGTGGCAAGTACGCCCTGGAGGTCATGCACCTTCGCCAGGAGTCGGTGTCGATCGCCGGTGGCATCGTGTTGTTCCTGATCGGCATCCGCATGATCTTTCCGCCGCCGGAAGGCCTGATGGGCGAGCTGCCCGACGGCGAGCCCTTCATCGTGCCGATGGCCATTCCGCTGGTGGCCGGGCCCTCGGGCATGGCGGCGGTGATGCTGATGGGCAGCAACGAACCCGACCGCCTCGGCGAATGGAGCATCGCGCTGCTGGCGGCCTGGTTTGCCACCGCCGCGATCCTGTTCAGTGCCACCTATCTGTACCGCTGGCTGGGCTCGCGCGTGCTCACTGCGGTCGAGCGCCTGATGGGCATGCTGCTGGTCGCGA
Source organism: Montanilutibacter psychrotolerans (assembly GCF_003719825.1). Lineage (GTDB taxonomy): Bacteria > Pseudomonadota > Gammaproteobacteria > Xanthomonadales > Xanthomonadaceae > Montanilutibacter > Montanilutibacter psychrotolerans. Next base: position 397,044 of record NZ_RIBS01000001.1, read on the forward strand.
TTTCGGTGCAGATGGTCATCGATGGCCTGGGCACCTACCTGCAGATTTCCGCGCCCTGAGCGATAGGTCGAGCTTGTCCTGTGGGGTGGGGCAAAGCCCCCAGGCCCCGCGCCGCATTGCGCACGGCGTTTGACAGTGGTCACAGGGCTGAAACACATGCGGCCTAGTATGTTAATCTGTTGTTAACCCGGCGGGGCGCTGCCCGTTGCCCGGGTATGGGGTACTCCACCACCACCCGGCCGGAACCACGTCGCCGTCAGGCGACGTCGTGTTCCCGCCCTGCATTCCACGTACCGAGGCCTTTGCAATGACCCATCCGAATCGTGTCCGGTTGTCCAAGCTCACGCTTGGACTGCTCGCCGTCCTAGCCACCGCTCCGGTTTTCGCGCAGAGCACCTCCGCCGGTGTCGGCGGTACGGTTGTCGGCACCGACGGCCAGCCCGTCGCGGGCGCAGAAGTCACCATCACGCACACCGAGTCGGGCACCGTCAGCCGCGCCACGACCGACGCCAGCGGCCGCTACACCGCCCGCGGCCTGCGTGTCGGTGGCCCGTACACGATCGTGATCAACAAGTCCGGCGCCGGCAGCACCACCGAAGACGGCGTCTTCCTCAACCTGGACAAGGTCAACCAAGTCGACGTCTCGCTCGGCGGCGAAGTCACCCAGCTGGAAACCGTGCAGGCCGTCGTGGCCTACGGCTCGGACGTGTTCAGCGCGACCAAGATGGGCGCCGGCTCGAACGTCACCCGCCAGCAGATCGAAGCGTTCCCGTCGATCGAACGCAACCTGCAGGATTACGCGCGCCTCGACCCGCGCGTCAGCCAGACCGACAAGTCGCGCAACGAGATCTCGGTGGGCGGCCAGAATCCGCGCTACAACGCCATCCGCGTTGACGGCATCAGCACCAACGACGCGTTCGGCCTCGAGTCGAACGGCTTGCCGACCCCGAAGCAGCCCTTCTCGATGGATGCCATCGACGAAGTGTCGATCGACGTCGCCAACTACGACGTCACCATCTCCGGCGGCACCGGCGGCGTGATCAACGCGGTCACCAAGTCGGGTACCAACGAGTTCCACGGTTCGGTCTACGGCCTGTACCGAGACAACTCGATGGTCCGCAAGAACGAAGACGGCAGCAAGTTCTCGGGCTTCGAGGACGACACCACCTACGGCGCGACCTTCGGTGGTCCGCTGATCCAGGACAAGCTGTTCTTCTTCTTCAACTACGAGAAGTCCGAGCAGACCGCCGCCGGCCCGACCTTCGGTCCGGTGGGTTCGGGCGCGTCGAACACCGTCAACGTCACCCAGCAGCAGATCGCCGACATCCAGCGCATCGCGCGCGGCTACGGCTTCGAGTCCGGCGGCTACGGTGTTGGCGGAGCCGATACCACGTCGGAAGAGTACGGCCTCAAGATCGACTGGAACATCACCGACAACCAGCGCGCCAGCTTCCGCTACGGCACCTCGGACCAGAGCGTGGCGGTGTTCCCGGGCTTTGGCAGCACGCAGATCGCGCTCGACAGCTACGCCTACCAGCGCGACTTCGAGTTCGATACCTACACCGCGCAGCTGTTCAGCGACTGGACCGAGAACTTCTCCACCGAAGCGAAGGTTTCCTACCGCGACTACTCGGCCGTGCGCACCCCGCGTGGCGATCTGCCGTCGGTCGCCGTGCGCGTCGGTAACGCCACGGTGAACTTCGGTACCGAAGAGAACACCCACGCCAACATCCTGCAGACCGAGACCTGGAACGCGTTCTTCGCCGGCAACTGGTATGCCGGTGACCACGAGATCAAGTTCGGCTTCGATTACGAAGACAACGACGTCTACAACCTGTTCGGTCGTCGCAGCAACGGCGTCTACGTGTTCAACAGCATCGCCGAGTTCGAAGCCGGTACGCCGGCCTCGTTCCGCTACTTCCATCCGACCAATGGCGATCTGGACAACACCGCCGCCATCTGGGGCATGCGCAGTGTCGGCGTGTTCGTGCAGGACACCTGGGCCGTCAACAGCAACCTGACGCTGAACTTCGGCCTTCGCTACGACCGCCCGATGGTCGACGACAAGCCGACGTACAACGCGGCCGCGCAGGCGGCGTTCGGCTACGACAACAGCCGGACGATCGACGGCAACGGCCTGGTGCAGCCGCGCTTCGGCTTCAACTACACCTTCGACAGCGAGCGCTCGATGCAGGTGCGTGGTGGCGTCGGCCTGTTCCAGGGCGCCGCGGCCAACGTCTGGCTGTCCAACCCGTTCACCAACACCGGCTTCGGCTACGTCGACTACAACCTGTCGAGCGGATTGACGGGTCCGTGCAACACGCCGGACGGTCGCTGCTTCGTCGCCGACCCGGACGGCCAGCTCGTGCTGGTTCCGTCGGGCCAGCGCGCCGGCACTCAGTCGGTCGACTTCATCGATCCCGCCCTCGGCCAGCCGTCGGTGTGGAAGGCCAACCTCGCGTTCGAACACGAGCTGCCGTGGTGGGGCGTCGTGGGCTCGGCCGAGCTGGTGCTGACCTCGGTCAAGGAAGGTCTCTACTACGAGCACCTGAACCTGGGCGCGGCCACCGCGATTGGCCAGGATGGCCGCGCGATCTACTGGGATGCCGCCGGCCGTGATCGGGCCAGCTGGAACCAGTCCGGTTCGCAGCCGTCCGGCGTGCGCGTGAAGGCGCGAGCCAACGCCAACTCCGCCTTCAGCGACGCGCTCATCGCGCGTCCGACCAGCAAGGGCGAGTCGCAGCAGCTCACGGTCTCGCTCAACAAGCCGTTCAACGACAGCGACTTCACCTGGATGCTGGCCTACACCTACACCAACGCGAACGAGGCCAGCCCGCTGACCAGTTCGACGTCTGCGTCGCAGTGGGGCAACAACAACACGTTCCACCCGAACGAGAACGTTTCGGCGACCTCGAGCTACGAGATCCGCGACCGCTTCACCGCGGCGATCAGCTGGAAGCACGCGTTCTTCGGCGACTACAACACCACCGCGTCGATGTTCTACGAGGGGCGTTCGGGCCGTCCTTACAGCTACGTGTTCGACAACGACGCCAACGGCGACAGCCGCTTCGGCAACGACCTGCTGTACATCCCGACGGGCCCGGGTGACGTGCTGTTCGGCAGCGTTGCCGAAGAGACCGCGTTCTGGAACTTCGTCTACGGTGACGAGTACCTCTCGACCCACCGTGGCCAGGTGGCCGAGCGCAACGGCGCCCGTTCGCAGTGGGTCAACCAGTTCGACGTCCGCATCTCCCAGGAACTGCCGGGCTTCATGACCGGTCACAAGTCCGAGATCTGGTTGGACATCCTCAATGTCGGCAACCTGCTCAACAAGGACTGGGGCAAGATCGACGAAGTCGCGTTCCCGGGCAGCCTGGGCGTGGTCGAGTACGGCGGTATCGACCCGACCACCGGCAAGTACGTCTATCGCTTCAACACCCCGGATACCAGCCGTGTCTACGACGACCGCGGCATCTCGCGCTGGTCGCTGCAGCTGGGCTTCCGCTACAAGTTCTGATCGATTGATTGGAATCGCCACATCGAACGGCCGGGGCTTGCCCCGGCCGTTTTCTTTTGTGGGGGCCGCTGCGCTAGAGTCGCCGCGGATAGCGATACGAATGACACGACACGAAACACCGACAAGAGACTGCGAATGACCGACCAGATCGATACACGCCTGCCGACCGTCGACGCGCGCATCTACGCGCGCGGCGGACTCGACATCCTTTCCCGTGGTGAAGTCGCCAAGCTGCGCGATGCCTCGACCGGCATCCACGACCTGCTGCGCGGTTGCGCGCTGGCGGTGCTGACCAGCGGCAGCGCTTCGGACGACCCGCGTGCCGCGCGTGAGCTGTATCCGGACTTCGACATCGAAGTGCAGCAGCAGGACCGCGGCGTACGCATCGAGCTGCGCAACGCGCCGGCGATGGCCTTCGTCGACGGCGAGCTGATCCGCGGTGTCGCCGACCTGCTGTTCGCGGTGGTGCGCGACCTGGCCTACACCACGATCGAGCTGCGCGAAGGTGGGTCTCGTGACCTGCTGTCGAGCGAAGGCATCACCGACGCGGTGTTCGGCCTGCTGCGCAACGCGCGCATCCTGTACCCCACCGATCCCAACCTGGTGGTGTGCTGGGGCGGCCACTCGATCAACCGCGAGGAGTACGTCTACACCAAGCAGGTCGGCTACGAGCTGGGCCTGCGCTCGCTCGACATCTGCACCGGCTGCGGCCCGGGCGCGATGAAGGGCCCGATGAAGGGCGCGACGATCGCGCACGCGAAGCAGCGTCGTCGCCGCACGCGCTACATCGGCATCACCGAGCCGGGCATCATCGCCGCCGAATCGCCGAACCCGATCGTCAACAACCTGGTGATCATGCCGGACATCGAGAAGCGCCTCGAGGCATTCGTGCGCCTCGGTCACGGCATCATCGTGTTCCCCGGTGGCGTGGGCACTGCCGAGGAGATCCTGTACCTGCTGGGCATCCTGCTGCGCGAGGAGAACGCCGACCTGCCGTTCCCGCTGATCCTCACCGGGCCGACGTCGGCCGCGCCTTACTTCGAGCAGATCGACCGTTTCCTGCGCCTGACACTGGGCGAGATCGCCACCTCGCGCTACGAGATCATCGTCGCCGATCCGGCCAAGGTGGCCACGCGCATGGCCGAGGGCATCGCCCGCGTGCGCGAGCACCGCAAGGCCCACCGCGATTCGTTCTTCTTCAACTGGTCGATCGACATCCCGCTGGCATTCCAGCAGCCGTTCGTGCCCAGCCACGAGGCCATGGCCGCGCTCGACCTGCACCACGGCCGCAAGCCGCACGAGCTGGCGGCTGACCTGCGCCGAGCGTTCTCGGGCATCGTCGCGGGCAACGTCAAGGAAGACGGCATGCGTCGAATCGAAGAGTTCGGGCCGTTCGAGATCCACGGCGACGACGACATGATGCAGTCGCTCGATGCGCTGCTGCGTGCGTTCGTCGAGCAGCGGCGCATGAAGATCGCGGGCGAGTACAAGCCCTGCTATCGCGTGGTCACCTGACGCTCGATCCGGTCCAGGCCAGGCAGACGGCCGAACGACATGGGAGCCGGCATGGCGCAACGCCTGCCGGCGGGGCAGGGTGCCTCAGCGAACGTCGGGAGGCCGCGCCGGTCTCACCCGGCGGTGTTGAGCGGCAAGCGCACCGTGGCGATGAAGCGGCTGCCCTGGAGCTGCGTCTGCACGCTGCCGCGCCCGCCGGTCAGGGCCTCGATCCGCACCTGCGAGGCGTTGAGCCCGACTTGATGGCCGGGCACGGCAGGGCCGCTGCGCGGCACCGGATTGCTGATGCGCAGCACCACCGTATCGACGGTGGTGGTGACGGTGACTTCGACATCGCCACCGCCGGGCAGGTGTTCGATGCCGTGGCGGATCGCGTTCTCGACAAGCGGCTGCACCGACAACGCCGGTACCGTTACCGGCGGCAGCTCACGCGGCTGCTGCCAGTTGATCCGAAGGCGATCGCCAAAGCGCAGTGATTCGATCTCCAGATACCGCCGCACCAGCGAGAGTTCGTCTTCGAGCAGGATCTGCCGCGGGCCCGCCAGCGCGGCGCGAAACAGATCGGCCAGATCCAGCAGCAGACGTTCGGCTTCTTCCGGCCGTTGGTGCACCAGTGCCGCACCGGTATTGAGCGTGTTGAACAGAAAGTGCGGGCGAATGCGCGCCTGCAGCGCCTGCAGTTCGGACTGCTTCGCCCTGACCGCATGCAGGCGTCCGCGCCAGTGGTTCTGGAATGCCGCCAGACCCAACAGGCCAACTGTGAGCACGATCACGGTCAGGCGAAGGAACAGCGCTTGCCAGCTTCCGTCGGTCATTGGCCACAGGTCGCCCAACAGGTACCAGGCCGCACCGGCCACCAGCCAGGTGTTCAACACCAGCAGCGCCAGCGCCACGTAGGCAAGCTGGTGCAGGGTCAATGGCGCAAGCAGCCGGCGCAGCACGTACAGCCCGGCCAGGGTCAGCAGCGACACCCACTGCACCATCATCGAGGTCAGTCCGAAGTACACCAGGCGGTCGACGTTGACGCCGGGCGCGAGCGAGAGCACGACGGCAAGCCCCTCGCCGGCAAGCAATACCCACACCAGCGTCGACGTCTGCCAGAGCGCATCCAGTGGAAGGGGACTGACCGAGCGCGGGGAGGTGGGCAAGGGGCTCATCTTCGAGAAGACCTGGCAACTAGGGCCTGTTGACGCCATGGGCGCATGCCTCGCCGGGCCTGAGGCCGTGCGAGGTATGGAAGAGTGAGGGCGCGCATGTCCATACGCAACCGAGCGACGCCGCCGCGTCGCGCGGCCTTATGCCCGGGCCCCGCACCATGCCTTGGCGGCGCTGGTTCCGGCGACCCGTGCCGCTGGCACCCGCCGCCCGGCCGCCCATCGGGCATGTCTGGCAAGCAACCGGACCCTGACCTACCTTTCATGAGCCGCTTGTCCGGGAACTCCCAATGCTCTCCTCCAAGAACCCATCCCCGCCGCTCCGTCGCTCATTGCCGGCACGCCTCGCGGCGGGCTTCACGTTGGTCGAGCTGCTGGTGGTCATCATCATCCTGGCCGTGGTGATGGCGATCGGCTTCCCCAGCTTCACCGCGGTCTTCAACAACAACCGCCTCAGCAGCACCGCCAACGAGGTGGTGGCCTCGGTCCAGATCGCCCGGATCGAAGCGGTTCGCCGCAATACCCGCGTCATCTTATGCAACAGCGCCGACGGCGCTACCTGCACGAACGTCGCGGCGGGAGTCGCCTGGACCGGTTGGATCGTGCTGGTGCCCGATGGCAATGGCGACGGCACGGCCAACGACCCGCTGCTGCTTCGCCGGGGCGAGCCGCCGCCGCGCGTCCAGCTGCGCGCCAGCGACGCGCTCGCCACCGGCCAGCTGGTGTTCCGTTCGGATGGCTATGCGCGCAATGGCACGGCCGGCAACGCGCCGCTCGCCAATGGGTCGGTCGCCGTTTGCATCGTGACCACCCGGCCTGCGCAGAACGAGCGCATGGTCGCCGTCGCCGCCGGCAGCCGCATTTCCACCCGCGTCCTGAACGGCGCCGGCGCCTGCGACAAACCAACCGACGCCTGATGACCAGCACCAGCGTGACCCTGATGACCTCCCGGAGTCCTGACATGCCGTTCCGACGGAACCCCTATCGATCTCCAGCGAAAAGCCGCGGCGCCAGCCTGATCGAAGTGCTGATCGCCGTGCTGATCATGGCCATCGGCCTGCTCGGCATCGCCGCGCTGCAGGCGACCACGCTGAAGAACTCGCAGAGCGCGCTGCAGCGTAGCCAGGCGGTGGTGCAGACCTACGCCATCCTCGACTCGATGCGCGCCAACGCAACCGTGGCCCGTGCCGGGGGCTACAACATGGGAAAGGTGTGCGCCACGCCCGCGGCCGCCGCCAGCCTTGCCAGCCAGGACATCAACGCGTGGTTCCTGTCCATGAAGGGCGCGCTCGGCGACTTTGCCTCCACCTGCGGCCAAGTCAACTGCGCGGCCAACGTGTGCACCGTCACGGTGTTCTGGGACGACTCCCGCGGCTCCGGTGACTCCGCCACCCTGCAAGCCCACAGCATCGCGACGACGACACAGATATGAATACTCAACCTTCGTACTCTGGCCCCGCCTCGCGGGACATGCGTGGCTTCAGCCTCATCGAGTTGATGATTTCGCTGATCCTGGGCCTGCTCGTCGTGGGCGGCGCGATCGGCATGTTCATGTCCAACAAGCGGACATACAACACGACGGAGAATCTGGGCCGCATCCAGGAAAACGCCCGGGTCGCCTTCGAACTCATGGCCCGCGAAGTGCGCGAAGCCGCCGGCACCCCCTGCGCCAAGAACCTGCCGGTGGCCAATGTCCTCAACGGCGCCGGTACCGATTGGTGGAACAACTGGGGTCGGGGCGTGTTCGGTTTCGAAAACGGCGCACTGGCCGGCAGCGTGCCGGGCACCGACGCGATCGAGCTGCTTTCCGGCGAGTCCACGGGCGTGAGCGTTGTCGATCACGTCACCAGCTCGGCGCAGTTCAAGGTCAATACGGTCAACCACGGCATCGAGGACTTCGACGTCCTGATGGTGTGCGACTACAGCCAGGCGTCGATCTTCCAGGTCACCAACGCCAGCGACACCAACGTCACGATCGTCCACAACACCGGCAACGTCAGTGAAGGCCCGGGCAACTGCACCAAGGCGCTGGGTCTGCCGGTGAACTGCACCGCGCCCAACCCGCAGCAGCCGTACAAGCTGTATGCCAAGAATTCCCAGATCGTGAAGCTGCACGCCGCGCGCTGGTATATCGGTGCCAACACCAACGGTGGACGGTCGCTCTACCGCATCACCATGCGGCGCGGTGTGGCGCAGCCGGCAGAGGAAGTCGCCGAGGGCATCCAGGACATGCAGATCACCTACCTGGTCGGCGGCGCGACGTCCTACGTGGCGGCAGCGGCTGGCACCAACTGGGCCAACGTGACCGCGGTGCGCATCGTGCTGACGATTGAGACTGCACGCGGCGGGCAACAGGGCCGGGAATTGCGCGACACCAGCAACAACATCCTGACGCGAACGCTCACCCACACCGTCACCCTGCGCAACCGCATGTCGTGAGTACAGCAGCCATGAATGCAAAATCGTATTTCCGTTCCAGGGGCAGGAGCGCGATCCGCGCGCCGCAGCAGCAGCGCGGCATCGCCCTGGTGGTGGTGCTCATCCTTCTGTTGGTGATGACCCTGCTCGGGTTGGCCAGCCTGCGCGGCACCCTGCTCGAGGAGCGCATGAGCGCCAACCTCTTTGACCGCAGCCTGGGATTCCAGGCGGCCGAAGCCGCGTTGCGCGTGGCCGAAACCAGCCTGACGCTTCCGGCTACCCGCTCGGCGTTTCCCAGCAGCGGCTGCAGCAACGGACTGTGCGCCACGCCTGACCCGGAGACGGCGCCCACGCCGCTCTGGCAGGACGCCAGTTTCGCGGGATGGCGGACCGTCACGGTCGATCTGGGTGACCTTGCCGTCGATCCGTCGTACTACATCGAATACATGGGCGAATCGCCGAAGGATTTCTTCTGCGATCGCAAGCGGCCGCGTCAGCCCGATTGCATGACGCCTCGCTACCGAATCACCGCGCAGAGTGCTGGTACCGATCGTGCGCAGGTCCTGCTGCAGTCCAGCTACGCCGCACAGTAAGCGGAGAACCGACATGACCAACAACAAGACCCGTGCACAGCAGCGCTTCCCCGCGTTGCCACTGCTTTCCGCCTGCATCGCGACCGTGCTCGGTCTGCCGGTGCATGCCGCCATGACGTTGCCGCCCACGCCGCTGCAGTTCGCGGACCCGGTGGCGCCGAACGTGCTGTTCATCCTCGACGATTCCGGGTCGATGAACTGGTACAGCATGCCCGGCAGTACAGGCACCAGCTCCGAAGCAGGCCTGTCGGACAGCATCGCGATGCGTTCGTCGATGCGCAATACGGTCTACTACAACCCGGCGATCACTTACACCGGCTGGAAGAAGGTCGACAGTGCCGGCACGGTGACGACCCTGGCCAGCACGCCGCGCACCGCGGTGTACTCGGATGCCAATCTCGCCTCGGGTTCGACGATCAACCTGTTGGCCCAAGGGCGCGACTACACGTTCTATGTGTACAACGGCGGTTCCATCACCACCAACTCGAGCTACACGCGCTACGTCCTCGACGCCAACGGAACGGGCAGCGGCACCGATGCCCGCAGTTGCACGTGGGACGGAAGCAGCTGGATCTGCAACAGCATCACCACGTTCCCGTTCGGCAACACGCTCGACTCGATCGCCGAGCAGTGGACCAATTTTGCCAACTGGTACTCCTACCACAGCACCCGCATGAAGGCGGCCAAGGCGGGCGCCAGTCAGGCGTTCTCCGAACTGGAGGGCGCCAAGTACCGCACCGGCTTCAGCACGATCTGGAACGGCACCAACGGCTACAACAGCACCACCCAGATGCGCATTCCGGTGGGAACCGATGACGGCAAGTTCATCGGCAACAACCGCGCCACCTGGTTCAACAACCTGCACGCGACGCGCGCCAACAACGGCACCCCGTTGCTTCCGGCGCTGACCCGGGCGGGTGATTACTTCAAGGAAACCGGCGCCGACGGCCCGTATGGCGGCACGCTCGACGTCAACAACAACCAGCTGCAGTGCCGGCAGAACTTCTCGATCCTGACCACCGACGGCTACTGGAACAGCGGTTCCAGCAGCGTCGGCAACACCGACGGCACCGACGGCGTCGACATCGCGCGTCCCGACGGTACAACCGACAAGTACGTGGCCGCGGCACCGTTCAGCGACACCAACTCGACCACGCTGGCCGACGTCGCGATGTACTACTGGAAGAACGACCTGCGTCCGGACTCGGCGATGAGCAACATCGTCCCCACGTCGGCCAAGGACGGGGCGTTCTGGCAGCACATGGTCACCTTCGGCATCTCGATCGGCCTGAAGGGCACGGTGGACCAGTCCTCCGTCGCGCAGGTGCTGGCAGACGGCAGCCCGAAGATCGGCGGGACCAACGTCGCCTGGCCGAACCCGATGGACGCCGAGGACGACGAGCGCATCGACGACCTGCTGCATGCGGCGGTCAACGGTCGCGGCGAGTTCATCGCAGCCACCAACCCGACGGCGTTCACCGCCGGCCTGCGCGATGCGCTGGCGGCGATCAACAACCAGCAGGCCTCGCGCTCGAACCTCGCGGCCAACAGCTCGTCGATCAATGGCAACACCCGCGTCTACGTGGCCAGCTACACCGGTGGACAGTGGACGGGTGAGCTGGCAGCGCACTCGATCACCGCACCGGCCGGTACGACCAACCCGCCGCTGTTCAAGGCGACGATCCAGATGCCGGCGTACACCTCCCGCCAGTTCTTCACCTGGGGGACCACCGGTACCTCGTTCCCCACGACGGCTCAGGCCACCGCGCTGGGCGGCACCAACATCGTCAACTACCTCAAGGGCGACCAGTCGCTCGAACAGGGCGGCGGCACGGGCACGTACCGTCAGCGCCTCACCGTGCTGGGCGACATCGTCCACAGCTCGCCGGTCTTCGTGCGGGGCATGAGTGCGACGGGCACACCGGACCCGACGCGCGACACGATCTACGTCGGCGCCAACGACGGCATGCTGCATGCGTTCAATGCCGACCTGACCGAGCGCTTCGCCTACGTTCCGGGCAGCACCAACATGACCGCGCTGGCCTCGTTGAGCTCGCCGGCCTACGTGCACAAGTGGTTTACCGACGGCCCGCTGGTCGTTTCGGATCGCCTCGACACCAAGTCGACGACGTACCCGAACGGCCGCGACATCCTGGTCGGCTTCATGGGCCGCGGTGGCAAGGGGCTGTACGCCCTGGACGTCACCAGCCCGACGACGTTTGCGGCCACCAACATCCTGTGGGACCGCTCCGAGACGACGTCCGCCTGGTCCACCCACGCCAACGATCTGGGCTACATGGTAGGCCGGCCGTTCATCGCCAAGCTCAACAACGGCAAGACCGGCGTGGTCTTCGGCAATGGCGTCAACAGCACCAATGACACCGCGTCGCTGTTCGTGGTCGACATCGAAGACGGCACCATCCTGAAGAAGATCTCGGTGGCGGGCGCCAACAACGCGATGTTCACGCCCAAGGGCTGGGACAACGAGGGCGATGGCGACATCGACGTGGTGTACGCAGGCGACCTGCGCGGCAACATGTGGAAGTTCGACCTGAGCGACAGCAATCCCAACCAATGGGGTAACGCGATCAGCGGCAACAACCCGTTGTTCAGCGCCACCGACAGTGCCAACAAGGCCCAGCCCATCGTTAGCGTTCCCGAGATCGCGATGGATCCGACGACCTTCAAGCGCTGGGTGTTCTTCGGTACCGGCAAGTTCCTCGAAGCCACCGACCCGGGCAATCGTGACGTCCAGACCTGGTACGGCATCATCGACGCAGGCGCCAACATCGGTGCCCGCGGCACCAACCTCAGCCTGCGCAAGCTCAACGTGGCCGGCACCGGCACCAACGGTCGCCCCGTGCGCGGTTTCGAGGCCAACAAGCCGCTCGATACCGGCAAGGAGAAGGGCTGGTTCATCGATCTGCTCGATCCCGCCAGCACGCCGCCCAAGGCGGAAGGCGAGCGCATGATGGGCGTGAACCAGGAACGTTCCGGCGTGCTGATCGCGAGCAGCGGTATTCCCAGCGACAATCCCTGCAATCCGACGGGTCGCGGCTATCTCTATGCGCTGGATGCCTTCACCGGCACCTCGCTCAAGGAGAACTACTTCGATCTGGACGGTGATGGCAACTTCACCGACGATACGGTCGGCTCCGGTGGTAACCAGGTCGGTGTCGGCGGCGTCGATCTCGGCGTTGGCATGGTCGGAGACCCGCTGGTGCAGGACGGTCTGGTGACGGTCCCCGGCTCGACGAGTGGCACCGGATCGGCGCCGGTACGCAACACCGGACAGATTGGTCGTATCTCCTGGCGTGAACTCTTGAAGGATTGAGAAAAATGACCGTATCCGTCGCCAACAAGCGCTCCCGGACCTCGCACCACGGTGGTCGGGCCAGCCGAGGTTTCTCCTTGCTCGAACTGATGATCGTGGTGGTGGTGATTGCCATCCTGGCGGGCATCGCGATGACCCGCTACGAGGACTCGATGGTCCGATCCAGGCGGGCGACCGCGTCGGCCTGCATGTTGGAGGCGGCGCAGTTCATGGAGCGCTTCTACACCACCAACCTGCGGTACCACCAGACCGTCACCGGCGTTGCGGTTGCGTTGCCGGCGCTGACCTGTGCCAACGACCTGCGGGGGCACTACACCATCGCCCTGAATGCCGTGGCGGCGCAGACCTACACGATTCGGGCGACACCGCAGGGACGTCAGGCCGCAAAGGATACGAAGTGCGGCAATCTGTCGATGAACCAGGCGGGCACCAAGTCGGCCTCTGGCACTGCCGGCGACTGCTTCAAGTAACCCCTTCCTGCACGATCTGAAGTACAAAAAAAGCCCGGGATCTCCCGGGCTTTTTTTGTTTGTGACCAGGGGGCGGCGGGCGACCACCGGGGCATCTGCCGACCGCCGACCGAACCTCCGAACTTCGCAGTTCCAGCGTGGCGCGCCGGCATCCGGAGGCCGGACCGCAATGCCCTCGGTCGCCACGTCGGCCCGGAAATGCAGGGGGCAGTGGCGGTCGGGTAGCGAGGCAGAGGGCGCCTTGGCTTGCGTCAGGCGGGGAGGCGCGCCGGCCGTTGCTCGCGTACGGCGCGGGTTCACGTGCGGCGCAATGCCCGGCCGCCCGTGTTGGAGGGCAATGGCGGGACGCCCGCGGGCTTCCGATCGGCGCCCCGCTGACTGGGCCGATGCTCACAAACCAGGCATTGTCCTAGGGCGCGCCCTGGCGTTCAGCCGAAATCGCACGCAAAAGAAAACGGCTTGCATCGCTGCAAGCCGTTCTCGTAAAACAAATCTGGCGCCCGAAGTTGGACTCGAACCAACGACCCCCTGATTAACAGTCAAGTGCTCTAACCGGCTGAGCTATTCGGGCGGGGTGCGTATTGTAGCCCGGCTTCGGCCACGGTCAACCCTCTTTTCAAAGATTGAACGGACATCGTGTGCCGGGCGCATCGGGACGCTCGATCCGCACGCGCCCGGCGTTGTTGATCACGACCTTGCCGACGGACTGCCCGTCGGCGCGCCGGCACAGGGCGAGTGTGGTGTTGCTCCCGGAAGCGCGCCCATCGGGCAGGTAGCGCACACGGCGACGGCCATCGCTGCCGCGCACGCTGATCGCGCCGTCGCGCTGGCTGTGCTCCAGCACCCGCTCGACCGACGCCGGGTCCGGATCGCGACCGGGGTCCAGATAGACGATCCAGCCGGCATCCCAGGTTGAATCGCGCCTGCAGTGCGAGCCGTCATTGCTCGGACAGACCGTGACCGCATGGCCGCGATCAATGGCGGCCATGCGCGCGGTGGCCAACGCAACGGTCAGTTGGTGCGAAGCGCTGGCGGCCTGTGCGTTGCGCATCACGGTGGCAAACGCAGGGATTGCCGCAAGCAGGGTGATGCCAACCACGGCGAGCGTCGTGGCGAGTTCCACCAGCGTGAAGGCGGCATCGTTGCGAGCCATAGGGGTTGGGGTTCGTGAGGGGGCTACAGCTTCCTTGCACGTGCACCGCGCCGCGAGCGGCGATTCCGAGATCTGGGGGTAGGGAAATGCCGTGACAGTCCCCATCTCCATGCCGGAATACACTCGCCATTAGAGCCCACGGATCCCATGCCGAATACGATGAGCGACAGCCAGGAAGCCGAAACGAATGCTCCCGTCCAGTCCCGGTTCGCACCGGGTCATGTGCTGGCCGGCGACGGCAGGTTCGAGCTGGTGTCGCCGTACTCGCCGGCGGGCGATCAGCCGGCGGCGATCGAGAAGCTCGTCGCGGGTTTCGAGGGCGGCCTCGCGCACCAGACCCTGCTGGGCGTGACGGGCTCGGGCAAGACCTACACGATCGCCAACGTGATCCAGCGGGTGCAGAAGCCGACCCTGGTGATGGCGCCAAACAAGACGCTGGCCGCGCAGTTGTACGGCGAGTTCAAGGCGTTTTTCCCGCACAACGCCGTCGAATACTTCGTCAGCTATTACGACTACTACCAGCCCGAAGCCTACATCCCCTCGTCGGACACGTTCATCGACAAGGACAGCTCGGTCAACGAGCACATCGAGCAGATGCGCCTGTCGGCGACCAAGGCGCTGCTCGAGCGTCGCGACGCGATCATCGTGTGCACCGTCTCGGCGATCTACGGGCTGGGCGATCCCAACGAATATTTCCGCATGGTGCTGCACATGGTGCGGGGCGAGCGCATCGACCAGCGCGAGCTGATCCGCCGCCTCACCGAGATGCAGTACAGCCGCAACGACACCGAACTGCGCCGCGGCACCTACCGCGTGCGCGGCGAGGTCATCGACGTGCATCCGGCCGAGAGCGATTCGGAGGCGGTGCGCATCGAGCTGTTCGACGGCGAGATCGAGGCCGTCACCGCGTTCGATCCGCTGACCGGCGAAACCCTGCGCAAGCTGCCGCGCTACACGATCTATCCCAAGTCGCATTACGTGACGACACGCCGCACCGTGCTCGACGCGGTTACGGCGATCAAGGACGAACTGCGCGTGCGCCTGGAGCAGCTGTACGCGCAGAACAAGCTCGTCGAAGCCCAGCGGCTGGCGCAACGCACCCAGTTCGATCTGGAGATGCTGGCCGAGGTGGGCTACTGCAACGGCGTGGAGAACTATTCGCGCCATCTGACCGGGCACATGCCCGGCGAGCCGCCGCCGTGCCTGTTCGACTACCTGCCGCCGGACGCATTGCTGGTCTGCGACGAGTCGCACGTGACCGTTCCGCAGATCGGCGCGATGTACAAGGGCGACCGGTCGCGCAAGGAAACGCTGGTCGAGTTCGGTTTCCGCCTGCCATCCGCGCTCGACAACCGCCCGTTGAAGTTCGAGGAGTGGGAAGGGCGGTCGCCGCGCGCGATCTTCGTGTCGGCGACGCCGGGCTCGTACGAACTCAACAAGGCCGAGAACGAGATCACCGAACTGGTGGTGCGCCCGACCGGACTGATCGATCCGGCGGTCGAGATCCGCCCGGTGGCGACCCAGGTGGACGACGTGCTGGGCGAGATCAACAAGCGCGTCGCGATGGGCGACCGCGTGCTGATCACCACGCTGACCAAGCGCATGTCCGAGAACCTTACCGACTACCTCGGCGAGCACGGCATCCGGGTGCGCTACCTGCATTCGGACATCGAGACCGTCGAGCGAGTCGAGATCATTCGCGACCTGCGCCTGGGCAAGTTCGACGTGCTGGTCGGCATCAACCTGTTGCGCGAAGGCCTGGACATGCCGGAGGTGTCGCTGGTGGCGATCCTCGACGCGGACAAGGAGGGCTTCCTGCGCTCGGCCGGTTCGCTGATCCAGACCATTGGCCGCGCCGCGCGCAACGTGCGCGGCAAGGCGATCCTCTACGCCGATCGCGTCACCAACTCGATGCGCAAGGCCATCGACGAAACCGACCGGCGCCGTGCCAAGCAGGTCGAGTACAACGCCGAGCACGGCATCACGCCGACGTCGGTGATTCGCCCGATCGTCGACATCATGGAAGGCGCCCGCGCCGAACCCGATGCGAAGGCGCGCGACAAGAGCCGCAAGGTGGCCGAGGACGCCCGCGAGTACGCCGCGCTGACCCCGGGCCAACTGGCGGCCCGGATCAAGGCGCTGGAGCAGAAGATGTACCAGCACGCCCGCGATCTCGAATTCGAGCAGGCCGCCGCCGTCCGGGACCAGCTGCGTCAGCTCAAGGATGCGAGCTTCAACGCCTGAGTGGCGTGGTGGCGGGCCGTCGGAGCGGGCCCGGCAGGCCGCCGCGACCGGCCCCGCCGCCGGGATGCAATTTCGTGCATCGAAAGTGTTGTCGACGGCTGCGGGCTGGGCTACACTGCGCGCCCCTCGCCGGGTGATGTGAAGTACGGATTCCGGCGAAATGGGCGGTTAGCTCAGCGGTAGAGCACTACCTTGACATGGTAGGGGTCACAGGTTCGAACCCTGTACCGCCCACCAATTAAATCAACGGCTTCAGCCGTTTTTTAGTTGAATGTCCTTCCGGCTAGTACGGAAAACCACGAAAGACCGTCCTGTCAAAGGGGCGGTTTTTTCGTTTCTGAGGGTGGTCCGGTGCCGCCCGCAGCTCAACTCGCTCGCTTCTCTCCAGGGCCAATAGTTGGGCTGATCTGCTGATATGGGTGTTAAGTCAACGCCAGGTCGCGGTATCGCCGACTCGCGACCGCCTGCTAAACCTGAAGTAAGGGAGGGTTCGAGACTCCCGTCAGCCTCCTGTATGGCAAGCCGGTCCAGCCGCGGCTGCGGGCCGCGACCTTCACGATGGTTGCTGCTAGTGTCCATTCGAATTGCGCAGCTAGTGCTCGCGCTCGACCGCGACAGGCGGGGCGATTCAACCTTCTCGTGACAGATCATCAAGGATGGAAACTTCATGGCGAAGACGAGGACCGCAGCGCACTGGACTTCAAAATCTACAAAAGCTATCGCGCACGTAGACGATGGCTTGAAGGTGGTAGACAGCCTGATGAGCTACGTGAAGGCAGGGCAGGGAAAGCCATCCACGAAGGAGAGGGCGCTCTTCGCTGCCTCTGTCGTGTTCACGTATGGAATCTGGGAGAACTATGTCGAACAGCTTGCATTGGAGCTGGCCGGACACGTCGCGACGATCATACGGCCGGAGAACGTCCCAGAAGAGGTCAAGAAGGTCCTGGAGAAGAAGACCGCATGGGAGTTGGCCATTTCTCCCGGGTGGAAGGAGTTGTGGCTCGCGTACGTCCGAGAAAAAGCCATCGGCGACGACTCAGACAAGTTCGGCATGAATACCGCGCGTGCAGGTCAGGTCAAGCACCTGCTGAGCTTGGCCGGCGTGAAGAATGCCTTTGACGGGGTCGAGGATGGTATCGCTCCACCCCACTTAGACTCGAAGAAGCGAAACGCGATAGATGCGGTAGAGGCATTGGTCACGCTCAGGGGTGAGATAGTGCATACCGGCAAGGTGCCCGATGAGCTGTCGAAGGGGCGTGTTATCGAATGGCGAGGGTTCATCGAACAGCTGACCAAGAAGATTGATGCCTCATGTAGAACGCAGTGCCAAGCGATCCTCTCTTAAGGAGGCATCGCGCCTAATTGGGCGTATGCGGACGCCTGACCATCCCGTCGACGCCATCGATCCCCTGTGCTTGCGCTTTCACCAGGCGATCCCTCGAACGCGCCAGCGTCCACAACACCGCCAGAGCGGCACTAACCAGCACCATCGTGATCAAGGAAGATTCCGGGCCAAATCTTCCGCCGGTCAACCAGTCGGGTCCTTGGTATCGGCTGGCAATCGGCGCCAGTGACACCCAGTCGCCAAGACCGGAAAGCGGCACACCCGTCAGGATGATCGAGAAATTCCAGGCGGCATGGTTGGCCGCCACTACCCAAAGATTGCGCGAGAGCACGAACACCAAGGTCCAGAAGGCGCCGACCAGCGTGACCGAGACGACGGTGGTGATCAGCTCCACCGTGCTCGCACCGTCCTCGATGTTCTCGAGGTGCCCCAGCCCGAACAGCAACGACTGCAGGAACAGGGCGATGGCGGTGCCCCAGGCGTTCTCCAGCACGCGAAAAAGGATGCCGCGGTAGACAACCTCTTCGAGCATTGCCGCGACCACGATCAAGCCGGCAGCACTCAGTAACCCGTCTTGCATGCCTCGATAGGCGGTGACTTCGTAGGCGCCCAGTGCGAACAGAAGCAGTGCGGCGAGCAGGATCAGGCCGGCGCCGGTTAGTCCGCCAATGGCGATACCTCGCGGCGTTGGACGAAGCTCGTCGACCTTTCGCTTCTCGTAGAAGCGCACGTAGGCCCAGTACGACAACAGCAGGAAGGACAGGATGCCGATGCGCCGCAGGAAGCTGGTCAACGCCTCTCCCGGATGAAACACGGACACGATTGCCGGCAACAGCAGGAGCCGGAATGCCTGCACGCCCGCCACGATGGCTGCCGATGCCAGCAGCAAGCGCAGGCCAACCTGTCCTGCCAAGCGAAGTTGAAACATTGGTCACCATCCCTAGTCTGTCGCTACGACGAATCACCGCGACTGGCGAATGCGCTCGGCGGCTCAGGTGGCAACGCTAGGGAACTCAGGAATGCATGAATAGGCGCGATGCGACAGATCGCCCTTTTGGGGTGACAGACGCGGGAATAGCGCGACGTACGTACTGGCCCGCGTTTGCCGATGTCGGTACCTGCGAGCATCGCGGATTGCGGCCTGGGCCACCCTGCCCAGGCGACCGTCCGCCTCTCATGACGTTGTGCGAAGCAGGCGACCGTGCGAGGCGTCGGGTGCCAAACACATGACACGTCCCAGAGGGATGCCTCGACAGCGGCGATGTGTCGTTGCAGTCAACGACCCGACGCAAGCGTTTGTCGCCTCACGTGGGCTGCTTGCAGTGGCCAGCCGCTAGGCACGTGAGACCAGCGCGACGACTTCCTCGCGCAAGGTCATCGAGTGGCCGCTGATGCGCTCCAGCAGTTTAGCGGTCGACAACATCGCGGCCAGATGGCCTGGAACCTCGCCGCGTTCCGCGACGTCGTCAAAGCATTCCTTCAGCAACAGCTCGTACCAGTTGTCGAGCTCGATGTCCCGTTTCAAGGTGCGTTCGGCAAGGGAATCGACGCGGGCGGCCAACGCTTCCTGCGCAGTGGTGAACTGCAGAAGGGCGAGTTCCGCCATGTGATGCAGTTGGCCCGCCAGTTCGTCTGGCAGGTTTGCGTTCGCTATCGCCATGGCGGAACCGCCCAATTGGTCTGCCATGCGATCAACGTGGCGCAGGCTGGCGCTCATCTGGACAACTGAGATAGCGAACTGTGTGACGTCATCGGCATTCGCCGATCGTCCCGCAAGGCCGACAGCATCGCGTTCAAGGCTATGCAGCTCTCCTTCGATGCGGCTCTCTTTACGATGGACGTCACGGGCCAGTCGAGCATCGTTGCGCTCCAGCGCGCGGACGGCATCAGCAAGCTGCTGCTGAACTTCACGAAATGCTGCGGCCAGTCGGGCCCGCAGTGCTTCACGTTCACCATCGAAGTTGGTGTTCATGGCGACCTCCTTGCGGACGCCCTAGGAGAGATCCCTCGCGGCCGACAGGGACTCGGACTCGTCTTCCGTACGCTTCTCGGAAGGGGCCGGCACTGCGGCGGGCGCCTCAACGTCGACAGGCTTCAACCAACTGGCGGCTGCACAGCCGGCGAGCATGCCGATCAACTGGGCGCCGACGAACCCCAGTACGTCGTCCGGGCGAATGCCAGCGAACGTCTGAGTCAGCGAACGCGCCAGCGTCACGGCAGGATTGGCGAACGACGTGCTGGCGGTGAACCAGTAGGCGGCGAAGATGTAGCTGGCCACCAGCACCGGAATGGCCGCGGGGCGGTGGCGAATGCCTAGCAGGATGGTCAGAAGCAAGCCAAAGGTGGCGACGGCTTCGCTGATCCACTGGGGCACACCGGTTCGCACGTGCGTGCCCGGCTGGATGAGCGGGAGATCGAACATGGCATGGGCCAACAACACGCCTGCGATCGCCGCGACGACCTGCACGGCGATGTAGGCCGCCGCTTCGACGTTGCCCAGTTCGCCGCGAAGACGCATGGCCAGGGTTACGGCCGGATTGAAGTGCGCACCGGAGATCGGTCCAAACAGAACGATCAGAACGTACAGGGCGCCTGCAGTGGCGCCTGCGTTGGCAAGCAACGCGATGGCATCGTTTCCACCCGCGAGTGCGACACCCATGATGCCCGAGCCGACCACGGTGGCCAGAAGCAATGCCGTGCCGATGAATTCGGCGACCAGTTTGCGCGACAGGTTCATCACAGCGCCGCCAGCAGCGATTTCACGCGAGACGAGATGTCATCGCGAACCGCGCGATAGGCTTCATCGTCCATATGCTTCGGATCGGGCAAGCCCCAATCCTCGCGACGCTTGGCCGGCACCCAGGGGCAGTTGTCACCGCAGCCCATCGTGATCACGGCATCGAATTCGCCATCGATCTCGTCGAGCGACTTGGAGTCGTGCGTCGTCAAGTCATAGCCGAGCTCCGACATGAAGCGGATCGCCTTGGGGTTGATGACGCCGGAGGGCTTGGAGCCGGCGCTGAGGGCATCCACATGATCGCCACCATGGATGTGGGCAAAGGCCTCCGCCATCTGGCTTCGGTTCGAGTTTTCGACGCAGACGAACAACACACGCTTCATGGGATTCATCGAAAGGGTTAGGTTTCTTGGGCGATTTGGCGCAACTGCTGTTCTTGGGCGAGGCGGTCAAGCTTGTCTAAAGGCAACGCCAGCAGTAGTTCGATGCGACGACGCAGCGTCAACCACGCGTGCTTGAAGGCTTGCGTATCGTCAGGGGTCAATGCCGGATCGGGAACGCCCCAGTGCGCGATCGCGGGGTGCCCAGGCCACACGGGACAGGTTTCGCCGGCCGCGTTGTCGCAAACGGTGATGACGAAATCCATTTCGGGCGCTCCGGTCGCGGCGAATTCGTCCCAACTCTTGGTACGCAACGACTCGGCGGAAACGCCCAGGTCGGTGATGAGCTGAGCGGCCAGCGGTTGCACGTGGGTGCCTGGTCGGCTCCCGGCGCTGTAGGCACGGATGCGACCCTTGCTCATGTAGTTGAGCAACGCTTCAGCCATCTGGCTGCGCGCGGAATTGCCGGTGCAGAGGAACAGGGCGTTGTAGGTGCGTTCGGTCATGGCGCGATCTGGTGGCAGTTAGAGCGAAGTGGTTGACTTGCCGGGTACGCACACAGCAACGGGATCGCAGCTCGCGGTGCCGCCACAGCAGTTCTCGGTGAGATAGGCCAGCAGGGCGTTCATCTGCAGGTAGTTGGCGCGCACCCGGATCACGCGACCCTCGCGCTGGTCGTGGACCAGGGCGGCGGCGCGCAGCACGTTGAGTTGGGCCGTCAACGTCGCCGGCGGGAGGTCCATCTTTTCGCGCAGCTCGCCGACCGACAGCCCGTCGGCGCCGGCCTGGATCAGGTGGCGATAGGCGGCCAGCCGGGACTCGTGGCTGAGGGCGCCGAGGGCGTGGACGGCGTTCTTCATCTCCATGATTCGAGTATTCCGGAATTGACGAATAGATTCAATCCCGGCGCTCATAGCGGCTTGACACGGTCGGCGTGGCGTCGATATGGTTGCGACTGACAACTGTATTGCGTCCATGACCAAGACCGCCACCAAGCCGCTTCCCCGCACCCCCAGCCTCCAGAAGGAGGCTGAGGCGCTGCACGCGGCCGTGTCGGATCTTGTCCGGATCTACCAGTTCCGGGACCGCGACAAGATCTGTTGCTACGACATCTCGGTTACCCAGTGCTACGCGCTCGAGGTTCTGGTCGAACGCGGCCCCTGTCGGAGCCAGGCCTTGGCCGAAGCGCTCCGCTTGGACAAGAGCACGACCACCCGCGTGGTCGATGCGCTGGCACGAAAGGGTTACGTGGAACGCCTGCCGGATTCGGAAGACGCTCGAGCGGTCTCGCTCCGTGTCACCTCCGAGGGGCGCACGCTGTACGAGCGGATCAACAGCGAGCTCATCGCGCAGCAGATCGACCTGATCCAGGACCTCGACCCGGACGTTTGCGCGGCCGCGACAGAGATTCTCAAGCGCCTCGCGCGTGCTGCCAAAGCCCGCTTCGTGTCCGGCGTCAGCGTCGGTAGCTGCGCGCCCGCCTGCGGCACCGACGGTAAGTGCGGGTGAGTGTTCTTTTGTCCGATTGGTTGCTACTAACAACAGGTGACGCATGATTGAGATTCGCCCTGCAGTTCCCACCGACGCGCCGGCCATCACTGCCATCTACAACCAAGGCATCGCCGAACGCTCCTCCACGTTCGAAACCGTCCCGCGACGGGTCGAAGACATCGCCCTGCGTCTGGGCGAGATCGAGCGCTATCCCCTGTTGGTCGCTGTCGATCAAACAGGCGCCGTAGTTGGTTGGGCCGGGTTGAGCAGCTACAGGCCGCGGGACTGCTACGCCGGTATCGGCGAGTTCTCCGTGTACCTGGCTGCCGATGCTCGCGGCCGGGGCATCGGTCGCCAGTTGCTCGCGGCGTTGATCCAGGTGGCACGAGATCGCGGCTACTGGAAGGTGCTGTCGCGCATCTTTCTGTTCAACACCGCCAGCCGGGCGCTGTGCCGTTCGGTCGGCTTTCGCGAAGTGGGGATCTACGAGAAGCACGGGCAGCTCGAAGGCCGCTGGCTTGACGTCGTCATCGTCGAGCGGCTGATCCCGGAAAACATCCCCGCAACTGCGCCGGCGGCTGAAGCCGCCACATTCGTCTGAAGGAGACCGCGATGAATGCTGCACTCCCTGTTGTCGTGATTGGTGCCGGCCCGGTGGGGCTGGCGGCCGCAGCTAACCTGCGTGAGCGCGGACTCACGCCGCTCGTCCTGGAGGCCGGCAACTCGGTCGGCGCCGGCATGCTGCGCTGGGCACACGTGCGGATGTTCTCGCCGTGGGAATTCGCTATCGATCGCGCGTCTAGCAGTTTGCTGGCCAAACACGGCTGGACCGCTCCGGAGCCGTCGCAGTTTCCTACCGGTGGCGAAGTGGTCGAGCACTATCTGAAGCCGCTCGCTGCCACGCCCGAGATCCAGCCGAACATTCGCCTCAATGCTCGTGTCGTTGCGGTGAGCAAGCAGCGGCGCGATCGGATGAAAGACACCCAGCGAAACGAAGTTCCGTTTCTGGTGCGCTACGTCGATGGAGCGGGTGAGCACGAAGTTCTGGCGCAGGCGGTCATCGATGCTTCGGGAACGATCGACACGCCCAATCCCATGGGGGCCTCCGGTGTGCCCGCCATTGGCGAGCGCGCAATGCAGGATCGGGTCTTCTACGGGATGCCCGACGTGCTCGGCGCCCATCGCGAGCGGTATGCCGGCAAGCGCGTTCTGGTGATCGGCAGCGGGCACTCCGCGTTCAACGTGCTCAGTGATCTGGCGCGCCTGACTCGCCAGGTTCCCGGGATGCAGATCGAGTGGGCGATTCGCCGCCCGTCGTTGCACCGCGTGCTGGGCGGCGGCGAACACGACCAGCTCAAGGAGCGCGGCCGTCTGGGTTTGACGATTGGCAAGCTGGTCGACGATGGCGTGCTGCACGTGACGACCAACTTCCATCTCGATCGACTGGAAGCTGCCGCGGAT
Organism: Montanilutibacter psychrotolerans; assembly: GCF_003719825.1. Lineage (GTDB taxonomy): Bacteria > Pseudomonadota > Gammaproteobacteria > Xanthomonadales > Xanthomonadaceae > Montanilutibacter > Montanilutibacter psychrotolerans. The sequence goes on from NZ_RIBS01000001.1 coordinate 420,856, forward strand.
GGCATCGTGGCGCACGGAGAAGGCAAGCAGATCCGTCCCGTCGACGAGATCGTCGCATCGACCGGCTTCCGCCCTGACCTGAGCGTGCTGTCCGAGCTGCGCATCGCCCTGGACCACGGCACACAGGCGCCGGTCGCGCTGGCGCCGTTGATCGATCCGAACCTGCACAGCTGCGGCAGCGTGCGGCCGCACGGCGCCGAGGAACTCAAGCACCCGGATGCCGGCGTGTACATCGTTGGCATGAAGAGCTATGGCCGGGCGCCAACGTTCCTGCTGATGACCGGTTATGAGCAGGTACGTTCGGTGGTTGCCGCTGTCGCCGGCGACTGGGAAGCCGCACGTCGCGTCGAGTTGGTACTGCCGGAGACCGGCGTGTGCATCACCCAGTTCACGGAAGAAGACGCGATCGAAGCGAAAAATTCCTGCTGCGCTCCAGCACCCGTTGCGAAAGCGCCCATCCCTGAAGCTCAATCCCGCAATGGTTGTTGCGGCGGTCCGGCGCCAAACAACGTCGATGCCTGCTGCGCCATCGACGCAGACGCCAAGGCCGAAGGCAAGTCTGGCTGTGGCTGCGGCTCGAAGGCCGCTCCAGTTGCAGGACCTCGCGCGGTGGCGTGCTGCAAGTGACCGACCTGCGAATGAAGTGGCTGATTTCACGAACCCTGTTGGGCGCCGTTGTTGTCGGCAATGTGGCGCTCTTCCTTCTGGCCCGGCAATCGGGCTGGAACCTGGAGCTGGTGGTGCTGCTGGGCACGTTGGGGACGCTGGTCTTGGCATGCGGGTTGGAGCACGTGCTGCCGCATGACGGACGATGGGGCGGCTTGCGGAAAGACACCGCCACCGACCTGGCCAGCGCCGCCATCATCGTGGCGATAGTCGATCCCGCGCTCAAATACGGTGGGCCGCTGGTGGCGGTCTGGGGCTGGCAGCTATTCGGCTGGTCGACCCCATTGGGTGACTGGCTGACCACGCAGCCCTATGTCCCGCAGCTGCTCGCCGTCATCGTGCTGAGTGAGCTGGGGCGGTACTGGGCGCATCGCTGGCATCACACGCACGGCTGGCTGTGGAAGCTGCATGCGTTGCATCACAGCAGTGAGCGTCTGTACGCGCTCAACAACTTTCGTTTTCACCCGCTGAACTACCTCAACAACTTTCTCCTGGGTGTGTTCCCGCTACTGCTGTTGGGCGTTCCCTCTGACGTCTTGCTTGGCTACCTGGCCGTGAGCCAGCCGGTACTGATGCTGCAGCACGCCAATCTGGACCTGCGCAGCGGCTGGTTGAACTACCTTTTCAGCACCAACGAAGTGCACCGTTGGCACCACTCCACGGTGCCGGCCGAAGCGAACCGGAACTACGGATATGCATTGGTTCTCTGGGACCACGTCTTTGGCACTTTCCATTACGCGCCGTCGCGAAATGCTCCGCGCCGGATCGGACTGTTTGCCCAGAGTGCCGGCTTTCCCGCACACGCCGGCTACCTGGCCCAGTTGGCGGACGCTTTCCGGCCTGGCTGCTGCGAACTGCGCAAGTGACCTGGAGGGAGACGCGGGCGGTCCTTCAAACCGTCACCGCGGGCAGAGGCCAGTTGGCTTCTGAGAACCTCTTCTCGTTTGTCGTCCGGGTGCAATGCCACCGCAATAGAGGGGCAGCAGGCTGGGCCGCCATCCTCCAAGGCGGATACCGCGATGCGTTACCTGGGTCTTGTATTGAGTTGCGCCGTTGTCACGGCGCTGGCCGCCGCACCCGGCATGGCCGAGAGCCCGCAGCAGTGGTACCGCGAGGGTGCCAAGGCCGCACGCGATGGCGCTGCCTTGCGTGGCAACGAACGTCCCGCCAAGAACGTGATCTTGTTCGTTGGCGACGGCATGGGCATCTCGACAGTGTCCGCTGCCCGCATCCTCGAGGGCCAGTTGAGGGGGCTCAATGGCGAGGAGAACGCGCTGAGCTTCGAGCGCTTCCCGTACCTGAGTCTCTCCAAGACCTATTCGGTCGACGGCCAGACTGCCGACTCCGCGCCGACCATGAGCGCGATGATGACCGGCATCAAGACCAACCAGGGCGTCATCAACGTCACCCAGAACGCGCGTTACAACGACTGCGCTTCGTCGCGAGGTCAAGGCGTCGCCACGCTGCTGGAGTTCTCCGAAGCGATGGGTCTGGCGACGGGCGTGGTCAGTACCGCTCGCATCACCCACGCGACGCCGGCTGCGACGTTCTCGCACACGCCGAACCGTGATTGGGAAAGCGACGCCGAACTCACCGCCGAGGCCAAGGCGAGCGGCTGCAAGGACATCGCCTCGCAGCTGATCGACTTCCCGTTTGGCGACGGCATCGAAGTGGCGCTCGGCGGCGGTCGCGGCTACTTCCTTCCGAACACCGTCAATGATCCGGAAGAACCTGGTGCCAAGGGTCGCCGCAAGGACGGCCGCAATTTGCCCGCCGAGTGGGCCAGCCAGCCGCAGTCCGCTTACGTGTGGAACAAGGCGCAGTTCGACGCGATCGACCCGCGCAGAACGCGCCACCTGCTGGGCCTGTTCGAACGTTCGCACATGGAGTACGAGTACGACCGTCCGGTGGACGGCGGCAAGGAACCAAGCTTGGCCGAAATGACCGGCAAGGCGATCGACATCCTCAACGCCAGCGGCAAGAAGGGCTACTTCCTCATGGTAGAGGCCGGCCGCATCGACCACGCCCACCACGCCGGCAATGCCTCGCGTGCGCTCAGCGACACGATCGCGCTGTCCGACGCGGTGCGTGTGGCCACCAGCAAGTCGTCCGCGCGGGACACGTTGATCATCGTCACTGCCGACCACAGCCACACCTTCACCATTGCCGGCTACCCGGATCGTGGCAACGACATTCTTGGCAAGGTTGTCACGGACGGACAGATCGCGCGTGATCGCAACGGCAGGCCGTACACCACGTTGGGCTACGCCAACGGCCCGGGCTACCGTGCGCCGGGTCCGCGCCCGGATCTGTCGCTGGTGGACACCACCAATCCGAACTTCCTCCAGGAGGCCACCGTGCCGCTGGACTCGGAAACGCACGCCGCGGAAGACGTTGCCATCTATGCGCGCGGCCCCGGTGCGCATGCCTTCCAGGGCGTGGTCGAGCAGAACGTGATTTTCCATGTGATGGCGCAGTCGGAACAGGGTGTCAGCAGCTTCCTGTGCTTCCTGTACGGCAGCTGCGGCAAGAGCGCCAAGACCGTGACGCCACCGTTGCTCGTCGATGACCTGCGCGCGGGTATGACGAAGGCCGCTTCACGCTGATGCTGATGCGCTTGGGAGCGTTGGCCGTACTGTGCCTCGCCGGTCCGTTGTGGGCCGGCGAGACGGCAGGAGATGTGGCCGATCAGGGTCTGGTCTGGGTCGCTGAGTATCAGTTGCATGACGCTCAAGGCGATCGCACGCTGGTCGTGGCGCGTGATGAGAAGCGCGTGGAATATCGCACGCCCGGTGAGCCCATTCGTGCGTGGCAGCAAGGGAGTGATGGCGTGGTCCATCGCCAGATCTTCCCCGCGGATCGCAAGGTGGTGGTCTACACCCCCGGCGACCTGCGCGCATTGGGGCATGTGGTTGCGTGGCCGAAGCTGAGCGGACTGGTCGATCCGACGCTGCTCGACCAGATGCAAGCCGTGGGCGATACGCGGATCGCAGGTGAGGCTGCCCAGCGCTATCGGGGTGCGAAAGATGGGCTACGGATAGAGCTGTCGTGGCTATCGACGGCTGCCCTGCCGGCGCACTACCAAAGCGGCAGGGGCAAGGGCCGGTTCGAACTCACGCTGCGGAAACTGGAGCGTCGTGCGGCTGACGAGGCATTCACGGCAACGGACGAATACCGCGAATTGGATTTCGCCGACATCGGTGACATGGAACTGGACCCGTTCGCCAAGCGCTACATCCTTCAGGGCTTCTAAGGGCGGCTTCGTCGCGCGCTCACCGTCAGTCGGTGAGCGCGGCCGCGTTGCCGGCGATGTCCCGCGCGTGATCGCCCATGCGCGCTCCAAGGTGCGAGCCATTCAGTAGCGGCATCAAGTCCGCCGGGCCGCCGCCGCGATCCACTGCGTCGCCGAATCGGCGGGCGATACGTTCTTCGGTGGCTTACGCGATTCCTCGTCGGCGTCCAGCGCCGCCAGACACTCGCATACCGGCCGCATCTGGGACGACTCTCGATCCCAGTTCGCTTCAAGGGTGCCGGTGTAGCTCGCGCGGAGCCGGCCCGGGGAAGAACATTCGTGGCGCGAGCCGACGAGCGGCTCATGGCCGCAAATTCCGACGACGGCCGTGAAGTAATGGGTCGGTGCCGTTCCGCCGCGTTGGTACCAGAGGTGCGGTGGGTCCCTCAACGACTGGCCCGGTTCGGCCAGGCGCCGATGCATGCACGCGCGACATGGTGATGTCGAGTGGGCAGGCGTATCGTCGGCGGGCGGCATTCTGGTCTGCATTGGATGATGCAGGCGGCTGTGGCGACGTGCTGCGGTGGCGTGTTGGCCGCCACTCTCTGGTTCATCATGGACGTGAATGGAGAAGCCTCATGATCGGCCGATCGCCAGCCTTCGTCAGGGCGTTGGAGCGACTGGAAAAGATCGCGGCCTGCGATGCCACGGTGCTGATCGAAGGGGAGACGGGAACCGGAAAGGAGCTCGTCGCCCGCGCCATCCACTATCAGGGCCTACGGCGCGAACAAGCGTTCATTCCGGTCAACTGCGGCGCACTTCCCGACAGCCTGCTTGAGAACGAACTGTTCGGCCACGCGCGCGGCGCCTACACCGATGCGCGCAGCGACCAACCCGGGCTGGTCGAGCTGGCCGAGGGCGGCAGCCTCTTCCTCGACGAGATCGACGCGCTGACGCCGAAGGCGCAGATCACGCTGCTGCGTTTCCTGCAGGATCAGCGCTATCGTCCGCTTGGCAGTCAGCGCGAGCGTTCGGCCAACGTGCGCATCATCGCGGCCAGCAACCGCTGCCTGGAGGCGTTGTCGGTGGATGGCAGCTTCCGCCTCGACCTGCTGTACCGCCTCCGCCTGCTGCACCTGCAGCTGCCCCCGCTGCGCGAACGCCACGGCGACGCGGCACTGCTGTGCAGTCACTTCATCGATGCGGCCAGCCGGCGGTTTGGCGGGCCGGTGCGACCGCTCGATGCCGACACGCTGGCATGGATCGACTTCCACGCGTGGCCCGGCAACGTACGCGAGCTCGAGAACCTGGTCTTCCAGGCGTTCCTGGTGTGCGATGGCCCCAGCATTTCGATCCCGCGACCGGCGGGGCTCGATGCGGTCGAGCCCGGCGGAATTGGCGGTATTGGCGAGCTCAGCTACCGATGTGCGAAAGACCGCGCGATCGCCGCGTTCGAGGCGTACTTCCTGACACGCGCCATGCAGCGCGCCAGCGGCAACGTGTCGGCCGCGGCACGCCTGATCGGCACCGAACGGCGGCACCTCGGCCGATTGCTCAAGAAGCACGGCATCGAGCACTGAGGCGATGTCGCCAGATGCTGCGTGACGGCGCCTGGCGACGCACGCTGGCAGCGCCGTTTCCCATGCCCTGAAGTCCCGCCATCCGGCGCTGCGCGTCGGATCGCCTCGTGCTGGCTGACGCCGGCCACGAAGGCGCACGCGCTCGGACGCGGGTGCACGCACGGTCCACGCCGATGACGACCCGTACCCGTGACGGCGTGGCGCGGCCCGCCGAATGCCCGATGTCGGCTGGGCGATGTGCCGACAACGGGGTGGGGGCGGGGACACCCACCCCGGGTGCGCGCGGCCTCACCCGCGCGAACGTTGATGCGAGATCGAAACCTGCGCCTGTGCGGCGTTTCCGCCTGGGCGCCGGCGCACCCGCCCGGTCCGTCGCTCGGCGCGGCAGCCCTTTGCGGGCGGGCCTTTGCGCGCCTTTCGACATTGGCACGGCGTTTGCTTCGGTCAACCTGTGGCCGATTCGACGACAGCGTTCGAGAACGGCGAAGCGGGCGATGCGAACCGGGTGCGCAAGGCGGCGGTCCGAGAGGCCGTGCAGCGGTACCTGCTCCGGCATCCGCAGGCTTCGGACACGAGTGCGGGCATCGGTGCGTGGTGGCTCGTCGAGGCAGGTGTCGAAGCCGCCCCGGCGTTGGTCGAACAAGTGCTGGAGGCGATGGTGCGGGAAGGGCAGATAGGCAGGATCCGGTTGGCAGACGACACGGTGATCTACACCCGTCGTCCGGCATCCGACCAGATCCAGGGATAGCAGTGATCCACGGACGGAGCGGCAGGCATGGCGAATGTCTTTGCGATCCATTCGGTCGGTAACTCGATCGCTGCGTTCCTGCGCAACACCTATCCGCAACAGATCAACGGCACCGACATGCCGACCTGCAGTTTCGAGCTGGTGTCGAGCGGGCAACTGGCGGGCGACATCGATGAGAGCACCCGCGTCACGCTCTATCTGTACCGCCTCACCATCAACGAACACAGCCGACAGGCGCGCCGTAGCGGCTCCGAGTCCCACGCCGCGTCGTTGACGCTGGACCTGCACTACCTGCTGACTGCCTGGGCGGCGAACCCGCTCGACGAACAGGTCGCCATGGCCTGGGCGATGCGGCAGTTGCACCAGGTGCCGGTGCTCGATGCATCCGCGTTGTCGCCCGATGGCGGCTGGGCTCGCGACGAAGTCGTGCAGGTCATGCCGGCCGAATTGTCGAACGAGGACGTGATGCGGATCTGGGACGCGCTGGACCCGGCCTACCGGTTGTCCACCTCGTACGTCGCGCGCGTGGTGCGACTTGACCCGGACATCGACGAAGCGGCATTCCGCCCGGTGGTGGCGCGTCGTCATGCGTTTGGCGAGGAGGCGGGGGCATGAGCGCTCCCTTGTTCCAGCGCCAGATGCGCGACCTCGAACGCGTGGAGTCGCGCGTCCTGGCAGCGTTGCGCTTCATCGACGCGGCCACCGAAGCGGCCATTTCAACGCCATTGCAGCTGGAGTCGCTCGACGGTCGCGCCAATTTCATCCGCAACCAGCGCGGCATGGTCGTGCTCGATCACTGGTCCGGGTTGAGCGCGCACCGCGATGCGTTCGAGGCGCCACCGGCGTTGCCGGCAGTGGGCAGCCTGACACTGCGCGTCGCCGTCACCGATCCCGCCGGCGCCTACCTGCCGCGCATCGTGTCGCTGGCCCTGCCGCGCGATCCGACGCTGGTCGACCCCGATCCCGCGTCGTCGCTGTTCGAGGCCGTGCGCGTGCCGATGTATCCCACGTCGGCCGCGGCCACCGGCGCCAATTGGTCGCTGCTGCGCGTGTCGCTGGCCGAGGACGGCAGCGGCGATGCGCTCGGTGGCGCGCTGCTGCGCGTGCGTCGCAACGGCGACGTGATCGCGCGCGGCATGACCGACTGGCGTGGCGAAGGACTGGTGGCCGTGGTCGGCGTGCCGGTGATGACCTTTGGCGACGACGAGGAGGCGGTGGTGGTCGAGGCCATCAACGTCAGCCTGGAAGTCGTGTTCGATCCCGACAGCGGTTCGCGGTTGTCCGCCGACTCGCTGCGTGACCGCCGCCTGCCGCCGCCGCAGGTGCTGGTCGACCCGGTCGCGATGGAAGCGGCCGCCGCGGAACTTCCCCATAGCGCGCGATCGCTGTCGATAGCGGCGCGTCGCACCCAAAGCGTTGCGATGACGCTGCAACTGCCATGACGCCCTCTGACGTCCATGTGCGCCAAGCCTGACAGGAGATAGTCCCATGCCCGAGTACCTTGCCCCAGGCGTATACGTCGAAGAGACCAGCTTCCGCGCGAAGTCGATCGAGGGTGTTGGCACCAGCACCACCGCGTTTGCCGGACCGACCCGAAAAGGTCCGGTCAGCGGTGGTGAGGAAGCCCCCGAGCGTCCAGAGATGCTGACCAGCTTCGGTGACTTCGAACGCCTCTACGGCGGCCTTGCCGACCTTGTTCTGGGCGGCCAGCCCGTGACCAACTACCTCGCCCACGCGGTGCTTGCCTACTTCAATGAAGGCGGCTCGCGGCTTTACGTCGCACGCGTGCTGGTGCCTTCGGCCGAAGCCGACGACGGCGGCGCGACCGTCGCGCGGATTGCCGTCGGTGACGGCGCGGACGACGAAAGCATCGCTTTCGTCGCGCGCTTCGCAGGCGCCGCCGGCAACGGCGTGGTGTCGGTGATCGAGGTCCTGTCGCCTGCCGCGGCCAGGACGATGGCCACCGCGCCCCCCGGCACGTTGCTTCGCACGGGCGAGGACGACGACATCGAGCATCACCTCAAGGTCGGCGACGGGTGGTTGCCGGCGGACGACCCCGATGGGGACCCGGCCGATGCCGACACGCTTGCCGGCGCGACGCCGCGCATCGTCAGCCTGGCGGTCGTGACCCGCGACGGTGACGGCAACGAGCTCAGCTGGAGCGACCTGGGCTTCGATGCGCGTCATCCGCGCTGGGTGGGACACGTGCTGGCCGCCGCGCCGTCGCGCCGCTCGGACCACTTGCAGAATCCCTTCGCCATCGCGATCGGGGCCGACGTCGATGCGCTCGGCCTGCGCGGGGAACTGTTCGACGGCGCCGCCGCCAACGCCCAGGGCCAGCAGCAGCGCAACTGGGTGCTGGCCGGCGGAAGCGATGGCACCGTGCCCTCGGCAAGCGACTACACCCATGCCTTGTGGGAGCTGGCCGGGCTCGACGACGTGGCGATCGTCGCCGCGCCCGGGTCCAGCGACTACGGCGACGACGACAACGCGCGCGGCATCATGGGCGCGCTGATCACGCACGCCCACCTGCGACGTTCGTACCGCATCGCGGTGCTGGACACGCCGCCGGAGCAGACCCCGGGGCAGGTCCGCGCGTTGCGTGGCCAGGTCGATTCGACCTATGCGGCGATGTACTACCCGTGGGTTGTCGTGCCGAACCCCAACGCCCGCCCGGGGCGCGAGGACATCCCGCGCGAGATCGCGTTGCCGCCATCGGGTTACGTGGCCGGCATCTACGCGCGCAACGACATCCAGCGCGGCGTGCACAAGGCGCCGGCCAACGAGGTGGTGCGCTCGGCGCTGCGCTTCGAGGTCGACGTCAACTTCGCGCAACAGGAACTGCTCAACCCGTTGGGCGTGAACTGCCTGCGGCTGTTGGCCGGGCGCGGATACCGCGTCTGGGGCGCGCGCCTGATTTCTTCCGACCCGGAATGGAAGTACGTGTCGGACCGGCGCTACTTCAACTACCTGGAAGCGTCGATCGACCGCGGTACGCAATGGGCCGTGTTCGAACCCAACGGCGAGCGGCTGTGGGCAAACGTGCGCCAGACCATCAGCGACTTCCTCTACAACGAATGGCGTAGCGGTGCGCTGCTGGGCACCACCACCGAGGAGGCGTTCTTCGTGCGCTGCGACCGCAGCACGATGACCCAGAACGACCTCGACAACGGACGCCTGATCTGCCTGATCGGCGTGGCGATCATCAAGCCGGCCGAGTTCGTGATCTTCCGCATCGGCCAGAAGACCGCCGACCAGCGCGCGTGACCCACCGCATCGAAGGAGCCTGAGCCATGGCCAACCGCACAACGCCCTACGGGGCCTTCAACTACCTCGTCAACTTTGACGGTGGCGACATCTTCGGCGGCTTCTCCGACGTGTCGGGCATCGGCACGGAGATGACGGTCGCCGAGTACCGCAACGGCAACGAGAAGGAGAACCACGTTCGCAAGGTGGGTGGCGTCCACAAGGTGTCCGACGTCACCTGCAAGCGCGGCATCGTCAACTCCAAGTCGTTGTGGGAATGGATCGCCAAGACCCGCGTGCAGGGGCCAGCGGCGCAGAAGACCGTCACCATCACCTTGCTGGACGAGGCCCAGGCCCCGGTGCAGTCGTGGGTGCTGCGTGGCGTGATCCCGCTCAAGTACACCGGGCCAACGCTGGCCGGCAAGGGCGGTGGCGACGTGGCGATGGAAGAGCTGGTGTTGTCGGCCGAAGGCCTCGAGATCAGCGCCTGAGGCCGGCCATGCTGAGCGCCCTGCACTTCGAAGCGGTTGCACCGACCCTTGGCACCGCGCCCAGCCGTGCCGACGTGGCCTGCTTCATCGGTCACGTCGCGCGGCGGGTGGGTGTGCCGGTGCCCGAACCGGTGAAGCAGCAATGGCGCGCAGCAGGCTGGCTGGGCGGGCCGTGGACGATCGACGAACAGCGGTACGACGACCTGTTGCAGTTGCCTGTCGTGCTGGATTCGTGGGAAGCGTTCGACCGCCTGTACGCCTGGGAGACGCGGACGCTGGCCGACGGACGCGTTCAGCGTTGCGCGAGCTATCTGGGTGCGTCGGTACGCAGTTTCTTTGCCAATGGCGGGCGGCGTGCGGTGGTGGTGCGCACCGGCGATCCCTGGGCGTACCTGGGCGGCAACGCGCGCAGTACGCGCCGCGTCGAGCGCCTGTCGCGCCTGCTGCCGCGTTTCGATCCCACGCTTCGGCCGTTCGACCCGATGGCGCCGGACAGTTGGCGCGGCATCGAGCACCTGTGCGGATTGCCGGAAGTCAGCCACCTGTGTTTCCCCGACCTGTCCGACATCTGCGCAGGTGAACCGCCGTTGCCGGATGTCGAACGCGCACCGCCGGTGCCGCCGGAAGTGTTCGTCGAATGCAGCCACGATGAGCCACCCGATCCCGTCGACGACGCACTGCGCTTCGTCCAGGCCCCGCAACTGGACGTCGACGGCTTTGCTGCGTGGTCGCGCGCGATCGCGGGGGTATGCGCCTTCCTCGACCAGCACCGGCGCGACGTGTTGCTGATCGGCGCACTCCCGATGGCGCAGGCCAGTGCGGTTTCCGTTGGCAGCGGCGTCCATTCCGGCGCCGACTGGCTAGGCTTCCTGCGCGATGTCGGCGTGCTCGAACTCGGAGCCGGCGCCGATGCGCAGGGCACGGCGGCAAGCGCGTTCGTGCAACTGGGCTGGCCGTGGCTGCGCAGCTCGCGTTCGCGGGATCTTCCGCAGCAGCTCGAACCCGCGGACGGACTGCTGGCCGGCGTGCTTGCGGCCAATGCCCTCACCCGTGGCACGTTCCGATCGGTGGCCGGCACGCGATTGCCGGACCTGTCCACGGTCGAACCCATGCCTGCATTCGGGCTGGGGCCCGACAGCCCGACCGCGCAGCTGGCACAGCGCGTTTGCCTGCTGGGACCCGAGCCCGGCGGCTTCGCCGTGCTGTCCGATGTCACCACGTCGGCCGACATCGCCTGGCGGCAGGGCGGCAGCCGTCGGCTGATGGCCACCCTGCGCCGCGCCGCGCGACAGCTCGGCGAGGAACACATTTTCGAGCCGAACGGTCCGGCGCTGTGGGCGCGCCTGCGCGATGGCATCGAATCGCTGCTCGATGCATTCCGCGCCGCCGGCGCACTGGGCGGCAACAGCGCCGAAGAGGCCTACCGGGTGCGTTGCGATCGCAGCACGATGAGCCAGAACGATCTGGACAACGGCCGCGTGCGCATCGAGGTCAGCGTGCTGCCGGCGTTCGCCGTCGAGCGCATCACGTTCGCGCTCGATCTGGCCGCTGGCGGCAGCGCTGCGAGCCGACTGGACGAGGTGGCGTGATGGCTGCCGAACTGGCCGAAAACCTGCTCGCTCCGCTGCACGTGTTCCGCTTCCACGTGACGTTCAAGCGCGACACGCTGCGCGGCACGCCCGACGGCAGCGACGTGGCGCTGTGCAGCGGCGCGTTCGCCGAATGCAGCGGGCTGGAGGCGACCATGGAGCCGAAGATCATCAAGGCCGGCGGCGCCAACTACGGTGCGGCGCAACGTGCGGGACCGGTGAGCTTTGCCACCGTGGTGCTCAAGCGCGGCATGACGCCCACGCGCGATCTCTGGCAGTGGTTCCAGCAGGTTGCCGGCGGTGGCTACTCGGTGAGGTTGTCGGTGCGCATCGAGATGCGCGACGCCGCAGACAACACCGTCCTGACCTGGGCGCTGCTGCGGGCGATGCCGATCAAGTTCAAGGCGGCCGATCTCAACGCCAAGGGCACCGAGGTGGGCATCGAAGAACTGCACCTGGCCCACGAAGGCCTGCAATTGCTGGGCAAGGGCTGAGGACGCCGCCATGCCGACCACCCCCGACCTGTCGCAGAAGATCGAGCTGGCGTACTTCAAGGCGCTGCCGCCCGCGCAGGGCGAGCGCATCGAGGTGCACTTCAATCCCGCCACGCTGCAGTACACCGTCGCCAACACGCTCAAGGAAGAGGGCAGTGGCGACCAGAAGAAGCAGTACGTCGACAAGACCAGCGCCAAGCTGACGATGCAGCTGGTGTTCGATACCACCGACAGCGGCGAGGACGTGCGCGTCCACACCGATCGCATGGCGCAGCTGCTCAAGCCCATGGCCGAAGGCAGCAAGCAGGTGCCGCCGAACGTCGAGTTCGGCTGGGGGCTCTACCGCTTCACCGGCATGGTCGAGCAGTACAAGGAAACGATCGATTTCTTCGCGGCCAGCGGCGTGCCGTTGCGCGCAAGCGTCGACATCACCCTGTCGAGCCAGGATGTCAGGTTCGAGAGCGCGAAGAATCCGTCGGCGTCGGTGGACCGCAACCTCGCGCCGGAACCGGTGGTCGCTCCCGGCGGTGGCGGCCCATCGGGCCTGGCCAACTCGCTCGGCGATCCGCGCGCGGCGCGGGCTATCGCATCGCTGAATGGGTCGGCATCGCTGCGCTTCGGCGCCGAAGCGGGCCTGGCGCTCAGCGCCGGTGTGGAATTGCGCGCCGAGGCCGCGTTCTCGGCCGGGGCCAGCGCGGGGCTGTCCGCCGGCATTGGTGCGGGCATTGGTGGCGGCATCGGCGCAGGCATCAGTGGGGGCATCGGCGGAGGCCTGGGTATCGGCGGCTCGGCCGGTATCGGCCTGGGTGCAGGCGCCGGCATTTCGGCCAGTGCCGGCGCGTCCGCTTCGGCGGTCGCCGGTGGCGCGTTCGCGGGGCTGCGCGCCACCGTCTCGACCGGGACGTCGATGCCCAGCGGGCAGGCCCTGCTCGTGACGCCGGGCGCCTCGCTTGCTGCCGGAAGCGGCGCCAGCTTCGGCATCGGCGGGCGCGTGCAATCCAAGACCGACAGCAGCCTGGGTGCCGACGTCGGCGCGCGGGCCGACCTCCATGCACTGATCCGGTTCGGGTGACGCCATGCCCATCCTGTTCGACCACGTCAGCGCCGAAGTCAGTCCGCGAAGCAGCGGCGGCGAAGCTCCCCCGAACGAGCGCGCGGCATCACCGCCGGCGCGCGTCGAAGAACAACTGCGCGCGTTGCTTGATGCCGAGCAACGCCGGCGCGAACGCCTTTCGGACCAGTAGGAAGCGCCATGCCCGACGGTTCCGCCAGCCAGGATGCGATCTACCGTGCACGCCCGACACTGCGCTTCGGCGGGCAGTTCGACGAGCGCGCGGGCAACCTCGTGCAACGCATGGTGATGGACGAATCCGAAGGCGGATTGCGCGCGCTGGAACTGGTTCTCTCCAACTGGGCAAGCACCACTGACGGCAGCGCCGAACTCGCGTTCGATCAAAGCCGGAATGTCCGGCTGGGTGGTCCGATCGAAGTGTTCGGCGGTGAAGTGGCGCGGCCCTGCGAGCTGTTCCGCGGCCACATCACCGCCATCGAAACGATCCTCGAGCGCGGCAAGCCGCCGGAGCTGCGCCTGTGCGCCGAAGACGCGCTGCTGTCCGCGCGTTTGGCGCGCCGCAGCCGCGTGTTCACCGACCAGGCGCCGTCGGCGGTCGTTCGCGCACTGTGCGGTGACCTCGGACTGACGCCGGTGCTGAGCGGGCTGGATGCGCCGACGGCCAGTTGGGCACAGATCGACGAAACCGACCTGGCGTTCCTGCGTCGCCTGCTGGCGCGCTTCGACGCCGATGCGCAGGTGGTTGGCACCGATCTGCACGTGTCGCCGCGCGCCGATGTGCAGCGCGCGCAGATCAGCATCGATGCCGAACACGACCTGCGCGCCATCCGGGTCTGTGCGGATCTGGCCGAGCAGGCCACCGCGGTCGTCGTGCGTGGCTGGGATCCATCCAGCGGTCGTGCCGTCAAGGCCCAGGCCAGTGCGATCAGCAATGCCGGCCCGGGGGAGGGGCGCGACGGCGCGGGCCTGCTGCGCGATGCGTTCGGCGATCGCCCCGACAACCTTGGCCACCTGGCCGTGTCGCAACAGGAAGAAGCGCAAGCACTCGCGGAGGCCGCGTTCGACCGGCGCGCACGACGCTTCGTTCGCGCCGTCGGCGTCACCGAAGGCAATCCCAACCTGCGGGTCGGCGTTCGTCTGGTGATGCGTGGCCTGGGTGCGCGTTTCGACAACGAGTACTACGTGGTGCGCACGCGCCATTGCTACGACACGCAGCAGGGATACAGCACCGAATTCTGCGCCGAGTGCGCCTACCTCGGAGGCAGCCAGTGATGGACGGAAGCCCGCATTTCGCGCCGCTCCTCGGTCGTCCGCAAGGCTGGCTGCACGCCGCGCACCTGGCGGTGGTGGTCGCCATCGACGACCCGCTGTCTCTGGCGCGCGTTCAAGTGCGGCTGGTGGGCTGCGACGACAGCGACCGCCAGGACGCCGCGCTGTGGGCGCGCGTGGTGTGTCCGTTCGCGGGGAAAGACCGCGGCGCGTTCCTGATTCCGGATGTCGGCGACGAGGTGCTGGTGGTGTTCCACAACGGCGATCCGTCGTATCCGCTGGTCCTGGGCGGACTGTGGAATGGCGATTCCAGCGCGCCGGCGCAGATCGAAGGCGGTGCGAACCGCTACAAGCGCATCCAGTCGCGCAACGGCGTGATCGTGACGCTCGACGACCAGCAGGGCCAGGAAGCGTTCCTGGTCGAAACACCGGGCGGGCAGAAGCTCACGCTCAAGGACGGCCCGGGCTCGATCACCGTCGAGGACAGCAACGGCAACTCGATCAAGCTCGAAACCCAGGGCATCACGGTGACGGCGGCGGCGACAGTCAAGGTGCAGGCGGCGAAGGTCGAGGTGTCGGCGGGCATGGTCCAGGTCGACAGCGCGATGGCGAAGTTCTCCGGCGTCGTCCAATGCCAGACCCTTATCGCGACTTCGGTCGTGTCCTCCAGCTACACGCCCGGTGCGGGCAACGTCTGGTGAGGTCGCGATGAACCACCACCATGCCATCACCGTCGCCGCGCCGCGCAACCTCGCGCCGCCGCACAGCGGCCGCTCCGCGCCATGGCTGCTGCAGCGCGACGACGACGACTTCATCGCCGCGGTCATGGCCGAACTGGGCAGCGTGCCGGGTCGGCAGAAGCTGCAGGCCAGCCGCGCCGCCGAGCGGGATGGACTGCAGCAGCTCAAGCTGTTCCAGCCCGTGCAGCGACGCTTCCATGTCGCATTGATCGAAGCCTGGTGCGAGACCGCCGGGCAGCCGCGCATCGATCCGCAGCGCGTGGACGCGGCCGGACTGGTCCTGCGACGTGTGCGCGACCGCAACGGCACGCGCGTGCTCGAAGGCTGGATGCGTGCCGACGGTGTGGTGCGTGGCTGGCTGCCGATCGAGCAACTCGGCGACGAAAGTGCTGATCCAGCCCCTGCGGTGCGCATGGCCAGGCGCGACACCGGCGTCGTGCAGATCGACCGGGCGCTGCGCCGGCTTGCGGGCAACGACCCCAACACCGCGCTGCAGGAGGACGTCTCGCCGATGTTCCTCGCGCCGCCCGAGGTGTGTTCGCGGGCGGCCCAGACGCTGTACTACGGCGTGGTGCCCACCGCGAGCAGCGAGCTTGCGCAGGCCGCGCCGGACCTGGCCGAAACGTTCGCCGGCTTCGAGGCGGACAGCGATGCGTTCCGCGCGCACCTGGTGCAGCCGCTCAAGGGCATGGCGTTCGATTTCCCGGCCCCGCCGCTGGTGGGGCGTCGCTTCGACCAGTCGTGGCTGGCGCAGCTGCTGAAAGCGCGTGTCGATACCGACGAGCATCGCTTCCTGCAGTTGCTGCGCCAGGTCGCGGTGGAATTCGATGCCTTCGGCGGAAGCCCGTCGGCAAGCGCGGTGCTGTCCGAACTCGCCCAGGTGCGGCTGCGCTACGCGCTGCGCAACGGCGAAGGCGAGGCAAGTCGCCGGACCATCGATGCCGCCGAGTTCCTGCACGCGGCGACCTTGCTGTTGCTGGACGGCGAGAGCGGCTTGCTGGAACTGCCCGAGAGCTGGCCGGAGCTGCCTGTCGCGCACCGCCAGCGTCTGCACCAGGCGATGTCCGGCGCGATGCGCGCGCGCTTCGCCAGCGTGAAAGGACGCAGCGGCCGGTTCGACGAGCCCGGTGCGCGCTACGTGCTGCGTGCGTTCGTGCGCCTCAAGGCCGAAGGAAAATGCCCCGCCCGGACCAGCTGGAGCGATTACACCGAGCCGTTCGTGATCGCGCCCTGGTACGAGGGCGCCGGCGACCCGGTGCAGGTCGCGCTGCCGGACCTGTCCAACCGCGCGGTGCTGCGCGCGCTCAAGCCGAACGTGTCGTTCCTGGTGCCGCCGTCGCTGCAAGGGCTGCTGGCAGGCGATCCAGAGAAGCTCGGCAAGGGCCAGGGACAACTGGACCCGTCGCTGACACTGGGCTGGATCTGCAGCTTCAGCATCCCGGTGATCACGTTGTGCGCGTTCATCGTGCTCAACATCTTCCTCGGCCTGTTCGACCTGATCTTCCGCTGGATGATGTTCATCAAGATCTGCATCCCCTTCCCGAAGTTGAAGCCGGGAGGTGAGCCGTGAACGCGCTTCCGCGTCCGCTGCTGGGCTGGCCATTGCTGCCGCTGCCCGATGAGCATGGCCGCCTGCAGTGGCCGGGCCTCGAGGCTAGTGTTCGCGAGCTGGTGCGCGTGGTGCTGAGCACGCGCCCGGGCGAGCAGCTGATGCGTCCGGACTTCGGCGCAGGCGTCGAACTGTTGCTGCACGAACCGGACACGCTGGCCACGCGGCGCAGCATCCGCGATTGCGTGCACGAATCGCTGGAGCGCTGGGAGCGTCGGATCCTGATCGACCGGGTCGATGTGCGCGAGGTCGAGGGGCAACCCGGTCACCTGCGCGTCGAGATCGCCTACCGGCTGGCCCGTAACGGTGCGGCGGCGCAGATGGCGCTGACCGTGCAACTGGAGGGATGAGCGTGCCTATCGTCACCCCGAGTCTGGATGACCGCCGCTTCGACGATCTCGTCGAGGAACTGATCGCCCGTATCCCGGCGCACACGCCGGAATGGACCAACCCGCGGCTGGGCGACCCCGGCCGGACGCTCGTCGAGTTGTTCGCGTGGCTGGGCGATACGTTGTTGTACCGCGCCAACCTGATCCCGGAACGGCAGCGGCTGGTGTTCCTCAAGCTGCTGGGCCAGCAACTGCGTGCGGCGCGTCCGGCGCGCGCGGTGGTGGGGCTGTCGTTCGCGCAGGAAGACATCGCGTTCGCGACCCATCTCGCGCCGGGGGCGCGCGTCGCCGGGCCCGTGCCGTTCGAGACGTTGGCCGAGTCGACGGTGCTGCCCGTCACCGCCGAGGCGTACTGCAAGCGCCTGCTGGATGCCGCCGAAAGCGCGCGCATGGCGACCGTGCTGCAAGGACTGGCCAACATTCACCGGCTGACCGGCGCGCCACGTGGTTACGAAGCGTCCCCGGTGTTCGACGGTGGGCGTGCGTTGAGCGAGGGCATCGACGTGTTTGCCGCCAGCGCCGACCGCGCGCTGTGGCTGGCGCTGTTCGCTCCCAAGGCGCCGTCGGGCACCACGCAGGCGGACTTCAACGTCACCGTCCGCAAGGCGCTGGGGGGCGGCGACAGCCGCGTGCCGGAGCTGCTGTCGATTGGCGTGGTGCCGGCGCTCAGCGTCCCGGCCGCGTTCGAGGACGCCGGGCCGCGCGCACGCGTGCCGGTGCTGTGGGAGATCGCCACGCACGGCCGCGGCAGCCAGGACGTCGACTACCTCACCCTCGATCCCTTGCCCGGGTCGGATACCACCGCCGGCCTGACCCGCTCGGGCGTGTTGCGCCTGCAACTGCCCGACGAGCGCCAGATCGCGGTGCCCAGCAACGACGTGCTGGCCAACCCGCGTGCCGGTGTCGGCGACACGCCGCCCAGGCTGGACGATGCCGAGAAAGCCGCGCGCCTGGTGGCCTGGCTGCGCGTGCGACCGGTGCCCGGCGAGCCGGACGTGAAGCTGCGACTGTCGTGGATCGGCATCAACGCCGTCGAAGTCGACCAGCGCGTCACGCTCGGGGGCCGCGTGCTCGGCGTGTCCAACGGCGGCGCCGACCAGGAATTCCGGCTGCCGCAGGGCTCGGTCGATGGCGACGCGCTGCAGGTGCAGGTCGAGGAGCCCGGACAGGGCTACCGGGTCTGGCAGCGTGTCGACGACCTGGCGGCGATCAGCAGCGATCCCCAGGCCGCGCGCATGGCCGCGGCGTTCGAACTGGATGCCGAGGCCGGCACGTTGCGGTTTGGCGACGGCGTGCGCGGACGCGCGCCCGAAGCGCAGATGCGCGTGCGGCTGGCGAGCGGCCGCTTCGGCGGCGGACGGGCCGGCAACCTGCCGGCAGGCACCTTGGCCGAACTGGCGGCGCAACGCGTCGAGGGCGGCAAGGCGCCGCCGCTGAAGATCCACCAGCCATTGGCGACCGAGGGCGGCGAAGACGCCGAGACGATCGCCGAGGCCGAAAAGCGCATCCCGCAACTGCTGCGTCACCGCGAACGCGCGGTGACCACCGAGGACTATCGCCGGCTGGCGTTCGAGACGCCGGGGCTGCAGGTCGGGCGGGTCGAACTGTTGCCCCGCTTCAAACCGCGCGACCGTCGCTTCGAGGTGCCGGGCGTGGTCACCGTGATGGCGTTGCCGTCGCAGGCGTTGTCGCTGTCTGCTGCCACGCCTGCCGGCGCGGCGAATCCGCGGCCCGATCGCCCGTTCATCGAAGCACTGCATGCCCATCTGTCGGAACGCGTGCCGCTGACCACCGAACTGTATGTGATCGGTTGCGAATACGTGGCGCTGGGGTTGGCGATCGGCATCTCCATCGTCGACGGGCACGGCCGCGACAAGGTGCTGCACGACGTGCGCGAAGCGCTCCGGCGCCTGCTGTGGCCGCTGCCGCCCGGCGGTGGCGAGGGCCGCGGCTGGCCATTGGGACGCGCCGTTCGCGATCGCGAGCTGGAGGTCGAGATCTCACGCGTCGCCGGTGTTCGCGAGGTCAGCGGCGTGCGTCTGTTCGAGCGCGCGCCGTTGCCCGGCGGAGACGACTGGCGGCTGGTCACGGTGATTCCGCGCGACGCCAGCCAGAACCTGACGCTTGCCGCCTGGCAGTTGCCGGAACTGCTGTCGGTGGTGGTCATCGATACCGGCAGTGGCGGCGTGTTGCCCGACAACCTGCGCGCGCTGCCCAATCCGTTCGCCGACGCGCAGGCGGTTGCCGTGCCCGTGGTGCCCGAGGTCTGCTGATGGACTGCAACGGCCAGCGCTTCTGGTTGCTCGCCGATGCCGGCCACTGGCGCTGGCGCGAGCATGCGCGCTGGGATGCGGGGTGCCGCGCGCTGTGCCTGGCCAGCGAGCGCAGCCTGCCCGAACCGGCGCAGCCGGCAGCGGCGCACGCGGCAGCCAACAGCGCGCTGGAAGTCGTGCCGCGCACCGTGGACGCCGACGACGGCGTGGCCTACTGGCATGCGGGCAGCAGCGCGGTGGTCGCGCGCAGTCACTTGCCCGGCGAGGCCGTGCGGCTGCCGTTGGCCGAGGCACCAAGCGACATCGTCGTGGGATGGGATGGTGTGCTGTACGCGATCGTGGCCGGCAGTATTCGGCTGCACGATCTGCGCGGTCGCTGGAGCGACGTCAACGTCGGCGCCGCCGGATTTGCACCCTGGCGCGCTGCGGCCGATCCCGATGGCGGCCTGTGGGTCCTGGAGCGCGCCAGTGGCCGGCTTGCGCGCCTTCGCGGCATGCCGATGACGGTCGGACCGTTCGGCGGGTACGCCGGAACCACCTTCCGGCCAGATCCGGAGAACTGCCACGAGCCCGAGCTGGAACCACTGGCCGATCCCGCGTGGCCCGCGGGCGAACGGCCGGTCGCGCTGGCGCTGCATCGCGAGCGCGGGCTTGCGCTGCTGTCGTGGGCGGACACCGACGGCCACGCGCGGTTGCGCTTCTGGGATGCGCGCACGAGTCGGCTCGGGGCGCCGTTCGATCTGGAAGGGGCGCGCTACGCGTATGCCCTGGATTTCGTCGACGAGGCCGGCCAGACCCGCGCCGTGGTGCGCATCCCCGATCGCAACGACGCACCGGCGTTCGTTGTCGACAGCGACGACGCGGATGGCGATGCGCCGGTGCCGCTGCAGCCCTGCGGCGACATCTATCCGTTGGCGGCGGAAGCCATCGAGGCGCCATTTGCGCACCGGCTAGACGGCCCGCCTCGCTATCCGATCGCACTCGACGCGCCGGTGGCGGGCTTGCCCGCGCGTGGTGTCGAGAGCCTGCACCGGCTGTCGCTGTCCAATCTCGCGCGGCATGGCGAAGCGCGCCATTTTCGCGACGACGGCAGCGCGCCGCACCTGATCGACAGCGGCGCGCAACAGACCGTCTGGCATCGCCTGTACGCCGAGGCGCTGTTGCCCGCGCGCGCCGGATTCATCGCCTGGTGCGCGGCCACCACCGAGCCGCAACCGCCGGAGATCGACGACGTCGACGCCTGGCTGCCGCACCGCTTTGGCGATGTGCCCGGCGACATCGCGATCGACGCCGCGCACGCGCCGCGTGCTGCGTGGGAGTCGGCGCCGTCGGAGCTGCCGCACCATTCGGGCCTGGCGCCGTGGCCACGCGAAGCGCAACGCGCCGGGCTGTGGTCGGTGCTGGTGCAGGATTCGCGACGCCGCGTGCGGCGCCTGGTGGGACGTTACCTGTGGCTGCGCTTGGAGTTGTTCGGCGACGGCCTCGTCGGACCGGAGATCGCGGCGATGCGTGCGTGGGGCAGCCGCTTCTCGTACCGCGACCACTACCTGCCTCGGCTCTACCACGAAGACCACCACGGCGTGCCGGCGTTGTTGCCGGGCGAGGCGATCGCGCGGCTGGCACCGTCGCACGGCGGCACGCTCGACGACGGTGGCACCGCCAGCGGCACGCTGCTGCAGCAGTTGCGCGATGGCGGCGTCGACGTCGGCGATGCGAACCGGATCGCGGTGATCGAGGACGGCCGGCGCTGGTTGCTGCGCGACGCCGCCAGCCAACGTGCCTGGCGTCTGCGCGCCGATGGCGACGCACCGGCCAGCACGACGGCCATCGAGGTGTACCGACCGCAGGCAACGCCGGCGGATTTCCTGGAACGGCTGCTGTGCAATTTCGAGGGCGTGTTGACCCCGCTCGAGGAACGCATCGCCAGTGCCCACCTGCTCAGCGATCCGACGACAGTGCCGGAGCCGCAGCTCGATTGGCTCGGCAGCTGGGTCGGCGTGGCGTTCGATCCCGCGTTGCCCCAGGCACGTCGTCGCGCGTGGTTGCGGCACGCGCCGCAACTCGCGCGCGATCACGGCACCCGGCGCGGCCTGGAGCTGGCGCTGGAGATCGCCAGCGATGGCGGCGTGTCCGGCGGCGAGATCGTGGTGATCGAGGACTTCCGGCTGCGCCGACTGCTGGCGACCTTGCTCGGCGTCGACCTCAACGAAGCCAACGATCCGCTGTTGCCGGGTCTGATCGTGAGCGGCAATTCGGTGGTTGGCGACACCCTGGTGCTCGGCGAGGAGGCAACGGGCGAAGAGGGCACGTTGCGTGCAGAGCTGATGGCGCTGTTCCGCAACGAAGTCGCCACGCAGGCCGAGAACGACGCCGTGCGGGAATTCCACGGCCGCCTGGCGCATCGCGCGACGGTGCTGGTGCACCAGCAGGTCAGCCCGACCGATCTGGGTCTGCTGCGGCGCATCGTCGAGCTGGAGACGCCCGCGCACACGCAGGTGCGCGTGGTCGCGGCGACATGGCCATTCCTGGTGGGCCTGGCCAGCCTGGTGGGCATCGACAGCTACCTGGGCCGGCGCCCGCCGCGGCGGCCGGCGCGCGTCGATGTGTCCACCGCCGGCGGCGGCGACTTCGTGCAGGGCAGCGCATCGCTGGACCCGCGCGTGTCGGGCGCCTCGGCGGCGGTACCGACCGATCCGCCAACTGCCGACGCGGGGGACGACATGCAGGTCCGCTCGGGCCTGTCGTTCGATCTCGACGGCAGCCGCTCGCAGGCCGCACCCGGACGCCGCATCGACAGCTACGTGTGGCGCCGCCTGCCGCCTTCTGGATAGCCACGCACACGGCGCATCCCTTCCTTCGATCCCACCACACGCCACACCAACCCGTTGCCGCCAGCAGGAGAACGACATGGCCGAATTCATCATCAACGAGCCCGTCAAGACCGAGGCCCCGAACGTCGAGGTCACCATCACCGAGGCCAACACGCTGCCGCCTGGCCGCCATCGCTTCCGACTGGTGGTGGTCGACGATGCCGGCAACGAATCGCAGCCGGACGAGGTGGACGTGATCGTCGCCGACCAGGATGCGCCGACCGCGGTGCTGGACGCACCGGGCTCGGTCCCGACTGGCCGCAGCTTCGGTCTCGACGGCAAGAGGTCGTTCGATGCCGGCGGTGGCCAGGTGGTCACCTGGCTGTGGACCTACCTCGGTCCGAGCCAGCGCTGAGCCACGCGCATGGCCACGTTCGCCATCGGAGAGACCATCAAGTCGCGCGAGCCCGGCATCACCGTCGATGCCGGACTCAAGCCGGGCGTGCACCGCTTCCGCCTGGAAGTGATGACCGCCGACGGCCGCACCAGCGCGCCCGTGGAGATGCAGGTGGAAGTGGTGGAGCAGACGTTGCGCCCCGTCGAACCGGCACCGGCACCGACGCGCCCCGTACTCACGCGCCCCGATGCGATCCGTCGCGATCCTGCGCCCGTGCCCGCACCCGTCGTCCGTCGCGAGGTGGTGCGGCCGGCGGTCGTGCAGCCTGCCGTCGTGCCGCCCACGCTCAAGCCCGAGAGCAAGCCCACGGCGGTCACCACCACCGTTCGCCCGACCCTCGTCAGGCGGCGCGCCGGCAAGGCGCCCGCCCGTCGCGCCGATGTCGCGCCGACCACCGCCACGTCCGTGGCGAGCACACCAGATACGACCGAATCGACCCCCACCCATCCTGCCGACGCCACGTCCGGCACGTCCCGTCCCGTCCGTCCGCCGCGTCCGCGCCGCGATCCCCCGGAGTGAAGCCATGAGTGCGACTACCCGCCGCAAGGACGCCGATCCGCTGTACGTCGGGCCGGCTCCCGATCGTCCGTTCTACGCGACCGGGATGCTGCTCGACGCCAGCGACTTCCTCGACGAGCAGACCTACCACCGTGGGCGCCTGGCGCACGCGCTCGCGTTCCTGAGCGGCGGTGGCACGCTGGCCGGACTGCGTGTCAGCCACGCGCCGGCCGCGGCCGATCACGCCGAGGAGATCCGTGTGGCGGCGGGCCTTGCGGTCGATCGCATCGGCCGCCTGATCGAGCTGCCGCGTCCCGCCTGCCTGCGCCTGGAACGTTGGTGGGAAGCGCCCGGCGGCCGCGACGCGGGCGATGTCCTGACCCAGGCGGCGTACGACGATCCCGGCCGTTTCGTCAGTGCGCGCGCGGTCGCCGAAGCCGGCGTCGGCGGCGCACCGGCGATGCCGACGCGCGCGATCGTCGCCGACATCTACCTGCGCTTCGTCGCCTGCGAGCGCGGCTACACGCAGAGCTTCGCCAGCGGCCCGTACGACGCGCTCGACTCGGTGGCGACCGCGCGACTGCGCGATGCCTACGAGTTGCAGTTGTTGGTGCGCCATGGCTTGGACACCGACGATCCGGATGCACCGCACCTGGGACTGCCGTCGACGGGCGTGGTGCTGGAAGGCAGCGAGGACGAACGCCGCGCGGCGATGCAGGACGCCGTCCTCGCCGCCTGGCCAGAACGCGGGCACGCCGGGCAACCAGACGAACTTCCACCGCTGGCCGAACACGTCACCGGCAACGACCCGACCTCGCAATGGCTGGCACGCGTGCTGATCCCGGTGCTTGCCGGCGACCCGCCCGAACGCGATGGCAGCGGCGTGCTGGTCGACAACTGGCCCCGCCGCTTCGTGCCATCCAGCCAGCTGCTGCAGCGCTGGGTCGGACTGTGATCGAGGAGAACGCAGATGGATTTCACCCAGGGCTCCAACCGTGAACTGATCTCCGCCAGTGATGCCGACACGTTGCGACGCGTCGGCGCGCTGGTCACCGACGATCGGCGTGAGCGTACGCGCTGGTTCGACGGTCGTTTCCTCGCCGCACGCGACCTGATCCGCGAGCAGCAGTACTTCCTCGCGCGCGAAGCGGACCTCGGGCGCGCCTGCGGCAGTGGCGCGGCGACCGGCCTGGCCGTTGCCGCCGGCGATGGACCACAGACGCTGCGTATCGACTCCGGCCACGGCATCACGCCCTCGGGCGAACTGGTGCTGCTGGAGCGTTCGATCACGCTCAACCTGGCCGACATCCCACGCAGCGAACTGCTGTCGGGCAAGTTCGGCCTCGGCCGCATGCCCTTGCCGCCACCGCGCAGCCGCAGCGGACTGTTTGCGCTGGCACTGCGTCCGGTCGAGTTCACCGCCAACCCCATCGGCGCGTACCCGACCTCGCTGACCGGGCAGCGCACCGTCGAGGACGGCGACATCATCGAGGCCACCGCGGTGGTGCTGGTGCCGTGGCCCGACGATGGCGGCGACGGCAATCTGGAGCGCCGGCGTGGTCGCGCAGCGCGTGCGATCTTCGTCGATGGCAACGAGCGCGGGCTGTCGGCGGACGTGCTGCCGCTGGCCATGATAGCGCTCGACAACAACAGCCTGGCGTGGATCGACGCTCCGATGTTGCGGCGCGAACTGGGCGCCGATCGCGACGACCTGCCGGGGCTCGGGCTGGCGCCGCGCGCACTGCGATTCGCCCACCTGCTGCAGCACCAGCAGCACCTGGCGGACGTGCTGGTGGGCAACGGTGGCCGCGGTTTCAGCGCGCAATCGGTGTTCCCGGCGCTGCCGCCGGCGGGTCCGTTGCCGCCGGGCGTGGTCGATCCGTCCGACTTCACCCAGAACTATTTCCCGGCGGAGGTTGCCGTTGATTTCGCGATCATTCCCGAGGACGAACTGCCGGCACTGATCGAGGAGTCGCTGGCGTTGCCGGGCTTCGATCTGACCGCCGCCGACGAGACGCTCGAATCGAGCGCGGTGCTGGTGCTCGCGCCAGTGCCACGCAACGAGTGGCGCGCGGTGCAGGCACGATTGAACACGCTCACGCGAGCGGTACGCCCGGCCGCGCTCAACCGCATCGCCGCCCGTCGCCCGTTGGAGATCCTGCAGCGCCTGCGCCTGCCCACGCTGGCGGCACCGCCATTGGACCCCAGCAGCCCGTCGGACGCCGAGTGGCAGCGGCTGTCGCGCATGGAAACGCTTTGGTACGTGCGGCGGCGCAACCTGGCCTATCGCGAGGACGTGACCGGCAGCGCGGTGCGCTTGTCGGGACGCGAGCTTCTGTTGGACCGCAGCGTCTTCGATCGATTCGACCGCCTGGGCCTGCGCACCTTGCTCGACACCACGCTCGAACGTGCCAGCCCCGGCGCGCGCAGCGAGATCACCCAACTTCTGGTCAACCCGCGCATCGCCAACTCGCCGACGTTGACCGCGGCGACGCTGGGCGAGCTCGCGCGCGCCGACACCCTCGACCAGGCCGCCGCGCTGCGCGCCAGCGCCGCGGTGACCGCGCCCGAGACCGGGCTCGGCCTGGAGCGGCTGGATGCCGGCGACGCGCCGCCATCGAAGGATGCACTGCGCAAGCTGGCAGCGAACCCGAACTGGGCCGTGCTGGATCGCGAGGCGAGGGTGGCTCCGATCGATGCGTTGCCGACCTTGCGCAAGCACCTGGGCGGCGAACTGGTTCGCCCGGCGCCGGTGCCTGTACCCGCGCCAAGACCGGCGCCGACGCCCGAACCGACACCTGCACCCACGCCTGCACCGACACCCGAACCGGCCCCCGCGCCAGCGCCAGCGCCTCGGCCCACGCCGGCCCCTGCGCCCACACCCGCGCCCGCGCCTGCGCCCGCGCCGCGTCCGACCCCCAGGCCGCTCCCGACGCCGGCGCCTACACCG
Source organism: Montanilutibacter psychrotolerans (assembly GCF_003719825.1). GTDB lineage: Bacteria > Pseudomonadota > Gammaproteobacteria > Xanthomonadales > Xanthomonadaceae > Montanilutibacter > Montanilutibacter psychrotolerans. The sequence goes on from NZ_RIBS01000001.1 coordinate 446,969, forward strand.
CGCCCCACGCCGATCGACCGACTCAACGTGCCGGTCGAACGCGAAACGGTTCGCAAGGTCCCGGTCGTGCGTCCGGTGGGCAGGGCAGGGGCAGGTGGCGCGAAGGCCGGCACCGCCAAGGCGGCCAAGGGCACGATCAAGAAGGCGGCCAGCAAGACCGCCAGCAAGGCCGCGTCCAGGAAGGCGTCAACCAAACGCACGGCCGCCAAGGCACCGGCGGCAAAGACCGCAGCGGCGAAGGTACCCGCGGTAGCGAAGAAGCGGACCGCGGCGAAGAAGGCCGCGACCAAGACCGGCGCGACACCGGCAACCCGTCCCGCGGGCAAGAAGGCGCCCGCGGCTCGCAAGGCCACCGGCAAGCGCGCTGGCTAACGAAGCGCGCTTCACGGCCAGGCGCGGCACACAGGCATCAGCGGAGCGACCATGAGCATCAACGTGATCACCCATCCCCTGCCAGGCGAGCGCGTGCTCGACCTGTCACCGCCGGACGCGATCGCCGCTGCCGTGGCTTGGCGCAAGCGCCCGAACCTGTTCGCCGGCCGTGCGCTGACGGCGCCGACCCTCGAATCGCGCGCCCAGTGGACCGCCGGACGCATCGCCCAGCGCGGCCAGGCATTCACCGCCGGCGTGCTGCGCGGATTCGAAGTCGACTACTCGATCGACCCGCCGCCGGCCGCGGACAACCGCGCACGCGTGCGCCTGCAGATATCGCCCGGACAAGGGCTCGCCCAAAGTGGCGAGGACGTGGTGTCGATGCGGGCGCTGGACGTGGATTTCTGGGGGCTGCCGGTGGTGGCGCCGCAGCAGGTGCTCGATGGCGATGGCGGGTTTGCCAGCGGCGCGTTGCAGCCGCGCGTGATCGGCGACAGCCTGCGCGAGGTGCTCGACGACCACCCCGGCACGTTGCCGCGCGTCGGCATCCTGGTGCTGCAGCCGGCACGGATCGAGCGTGCCGACATCGACCCCGACGACCCCTGCGACCGATGCGCCTGCGATGGCAATGTCAGTTACGAGGACTGGCGCTATGCCGACGCGAGCCGGTTGCTGTGGTACGCGTGGCCGGAGGACTGGGCGCCGCTGTCGCCGCTACCGCCGATGGCCACCGCCGATGACCTGGCGATGCTGCGCAACCGGCTCGCCTACCAGGTGTTCGACGCCGAGCGCGGCCTCGCGATCGACGCGTTGATGCCGTGGGAGTCGTTCGGCGTCGCGATCGCGCTGGTGGCCGTGGATGCCGACTTCCAGCCGACGTTCGTCGACCGCGCCAGCGTCGTGCGGCGTGGCGGCCGCTCGCGACACGAATGCCTGCAACTGGGCACTGCACCGCGACTACCGCGACTGCAGCAGGCGCACCTGCAACGCCTGCTCGTCCGACTGCGCGCCGCCGGCCAGCCGGTGCCATCGGCGGCGCTGGTCGACGAACATCTCGCGCCGTTGCTCCGGCTGACCACCGGTGCCCCGTGGACTGCCGCGTCCACCGGCTTGCCCGTGCAATGGCAACGTCAGCTCGACGCGCTGCTGGACGAGCTGGGCGACCTCGGCGAACCCGCCCCGTCGATGGCCTCCCTGGTGGGCTATTTCCGCGAGCTGCTGGGCGTGATGGCAAGCAGCGTGCGCCTGCCGACCCTGTGGCAGGCGCAGATCGAACAGCTCGCCGAGCACCTCAATGCGCTGGGCGAACCCGCGCCGGAGCCGGCCGCGCTGGCCCGGCATTTCGACAAACTGCCGCCGTGCGGCCTGCTGCCGCGCCACGCGTTGGACCTGCCGACGCGTCGCAGCCTGGTGTTCCCCGCCGGTTGCGACCTGGACGCGGTCCCCGTTCCGGTCGAACAACTGGACTTGGCGATCCGTGAGTGCGCGTCCATGGCACCACTGGACCTGGTGCGCGGCGAACGCATTCGTATCCTGGTGCCGGTGAGCCAGGCATCGTTCGAGCCGCGCCTGCTGCTGGTCGAACAGCTCGATCCCGAATTCAATGCCACGCTCGACCGCTTCGTGCTGGCGCGCGCCGACGCGCTGGCAAACCGCCAGCACCTGCGCGAGAAAGCTGCGGTGCTGCTGACCGCGTACCACGGCAGCGCGCCGCCGGTGCCGGCGCTGGGCGACGATCCGCAGGCGCTGGAGCCCGAAACGCTGGGCGATTGGGGCCCGCCGCCGGGGCTGGGTGGCCACCGTGGCGAGCGGCGCGCCGGCGTGCACGAACACCGCTTCGTCGGTGCGACCGCGATGCTGACGGTCACCGCCAGTGACCGCCTGTACAGCTGGGTCTACCTGGATCCCGAACACCCGCCACGCGCGCTGATGCTGGAATGGCAGAACCCTGGCGCGACGTGGCGCGCGTACTGGGGCGAGGACCTGATCGACCGCGGCGAAAACGACACGCCCAGCCGCCAGCGGATCGGCGATCTGCCGGCGACCGGCCGCTGGCTGCGGCTGGAAGTGCCGGTTTCGCGGCTGGGCAACCAGGCCATCGAATTCCAGGGCATGGGCTTCGTGCAGTTCGACGGTCGCGCCGCGTTTGCCGGCAGCGGCAAGATCGTCGACAACCGCGAGGTCGCGTGGTTCGACTCGCAACTGCCGGCCTCCGCCACGACCGAAGGCGACGAACCGTTCAAGCTGCTGGGCAGGCCGGCGTTGATGGCACCGTTCGAGCCCGACCACGGCGTCGCACCGGCATCGACGTCCAGCACCACGGTGGGCGTGAGCCTGACGATCGAGAAGCTGATGGCCGAGCCCTTGCTGGAACAGGTGCTGTCGCCACACGAACGCACGCAGTTGCCGGCACGCGGTATCGACGGCTTCATCACCTACCTGCGTACGCGCGCGGACCGCGCCGACGACCTGGTCGACTACGGCTTCGTCAAGGTGCACACCGACATGTACCGGATCCGCCAGTTGGTGCTGGGCAACACCGAGGCCTCGCGCCTGACGGTGTCGCCGACCCTGGCGGCGATCGCCAAGGCCGAGACCGCCGTGGCATCGCACGAACGCATCAACGATTTCCTCGAGAAGCTGCGAAAGGGCACCGGCACCACGCCGCCTCCGACGCCGTTGGCACCAGCGCAACCGCGCACCGGCGGGTCGGGAAGCTTCGCCGCCGCGGCCGCGACGCCGCAGTTCGATGCGATCGGCGCGTTCGCGGCCACGCCGGCCACCGCGACCTTCCGCGAGGCGTCGTTCAGCGCGTCGGCCATCAGCGGGCCGATCTTCAGCGGACCCATCCTCAGCGGGCCCATCCTGACCAGTCCGATTCTTACCGGGCCCATCCTCAACCTGCCCACCCGCACCCTGCCTGTGCGCACCCCGCCGCCGCTGGTTGCGCCCACCAAGGCCTTCACCGCCTACATCCCGTCCGACATCAGCAACTCGGCGCCATTGGTGGGCAAGGTGAACCTGCGCACCACGCGCATCGCCGAGCGACTGGAACTGCCCAAGACCCAGGAAGCGCGCGACTACTCCACCTCCACTCGTCACCAGGCGGTCGAGGCACTGGTGCGACTGGCCGATGAGCTGACCGCGCAGGACAGCGGCATCGTTCCGGGCCTGTTTGGCGACATCGACGTCTGGGGCCTCGCCGGGGACACCTTCCTCGACGGCTTGCCGACCACCGATCCGCCGCGGCGCAAACTTGCCGACTTCATCAATCCCACCACCCGCGGCCGGTTCCTGCCGATGCTGTTGACGCCGCCGTTGCGCAACACGGGCATCAACAACCAGTTGGTGTCCGGCGACGAGGCGAGTCTGTTCTCCGACAGTGCCGACCTGTCCGATCGCACGGTGGCGCTGTTTCGCCAGGTGGAGGGACGCATCAAGCGCTATCGCGACGTCATCGCGCTGTGCGAGATCGCGCGCACGGCACTGCTGATCGACCTGGCCGCATTGCGCTCGCGCGAAGCCGCGGTTTCCGAACGACTGGCCGAAGCCCGCCACGACGTGTCGGTGACGCGCGCGCTGATCGCCGAAGAGCTGGCGCGCATCGCCGCCATCAACGAGCGCCGCGCGAAGGTGCTCGAGAACGAAGTCCGCTTCATCGCCTACATCCGCCCGCGCGCGACCGATGCACTGGCCAACGCGCCGTCGCGGTACCTCGATCCGGGCCTGCTCGAAGCGCCGGTGCCCAGCTGTCTGCAGGCGCACGCCGACCTTCCCGACGAGCTCTCGGCGATTCTCGCCGTGGTGCGCGAGGCACCGGCGTCGTGGTTCATCGAGGGACCGAAACTGTTCGACCGGCTCGATCGGCTTGACCTGCTGCTGCAGTCGGTGCGGACAGCGCAACTGCGTACGCAGATCGCGCAACAGCGCTTGCCGCTGCAGTTGCAGGCCAGCAGCCTGGCCAGCGTCGGCCTGGCATCGGCGATGGCCAAGGTGCAGGTTGCGCAGCGCCACAGCGTCACGTTGGCGCGAAGCGCGAGCCTTCAGCTTGACGTCTCGCGGCTGGCACTGGCCAGCTGGCAATCGGTTCGCGCCGAAGCCGTTCGCGTGGTGTCGCTGGGCGATCTCATCGACGGCGAGCACGGGCAGGGCAGCGTGGTGCGAAATGCCGCGGCCGTGTTCGATCGCATCGCCCACGTCTGCGGTTGCCTGCACGCCGGGTTCTCGACCGTGCTGCCATCGATACGGCTCGACTGGGCCGAGGCGATGTCGCAGTTCGACGAAACACCCAACCTGCGCAATCTCGCCAGCCTGATGCGATGGCCCGAGATCGACTACGCCGACCGCCATCGCCTCCAGGGCCTGGTCGATTGGTTGTTCGACCAGGTCGATGCGCGCGAACCGCGTGCACTGGAACTGGTTGGCGAGCTGGTGCGCATGTGCCTGCTGCTGGCCAGTCACGCGCCGGTCGGACGGATCATCGCCGGACGCCTGCCGCGGCCGGTCACGGTGCGTCCGGGTGTGCGGCTTCCGCTGGTGGCGCTGGAGCCTTCCCGGCTGCGCATCGGCATGCAGGCGCTGGTGTATCGCGGCAACGCGGTGGTGGCGCGTGCGATCGTCGAAGACCTGGGGGCCACCGAATTGTCGGCGCGGGTGATCCAGACGGCGACTGCGAGCGTCGATCTGGACGAGGGCGTACGGGTGCAGTTTGCCGAAGCGACCACCGTCAGCACCTCGACGGTGACCGTTCGTGCCAGCACCGCGCAGGCGGCCAAGGCACGTGGCCGGGTGAGCTGAGCCATGGGCGCGACTCGCACCGTGCGCCACCTGCGACTTCGTGGACCGGACGAAGCCGGCTTGCGGCGCGTGGCATGCAAGCTCGAAGACGCACTGCGCACCGCCAGCCTGCCCGGCGACGGCGGGCGACTGGTGCTGGTGAGGCACTTGCAATTGGGGCGTGTTGACGCCGATGCGCCGGCCGCGACATTGGCCCTGGCGTGGGAGCGCGAGTTGGCGCGTACCGGTTGGCGTTGCGTGCACGGCGGCGACGCCGGTGCGGGCGCCGCCGACGCGGTCTGGTTTGCCGATGCCGTGGAGGCGCACATCGCCCTCGCGATGCGCGTGCTGCGTGGGCCGTCGCCGGTCGAGTGGTTCTGGTCGCTTGCGGTGCGCGGATGGCGGGTGGATCCCACCGGGGCACCGCCCCTGCGTGACATTGCCCGGTCGTTGCTGACCAGCGAAGCCGCGGCACGTGCGTTGCCGGCGTGGTGCGCCGCGCTGGCGCGCGCCGGCCACGTCGCGCCGCTGGTATCCGCGTTCCACGACGGCGATGTGCCGGCGTTGCGGGGATTGATCGAAGCCTCTGGTGACGTTGCTGCGCGGCGGGCGCTGCGGCAACCGCTGCCGCTGTCGTCGGCACGACACGCAGGCCCGGACGCGTTGGTGGAGCATCCGGCAACGGGTTTGCGACGGTGCCTGGCCGCAATGCTGGTCGCTGGCGGCGCGCCGGATTGGGGCCGCCGCCTGTTGGACGACCTGTCGGCTGCCGTCGGATCGTACGGCGTGCGTGGGTCTGGTGACCCGTTGCATGCGGTGGCAGCGCCGGTGGCGATCATGTCGCCTACATCGATCGCTTCCGTCGGGCCCGGTCCGCAGGCTGGCGATGCCGACGCCGCAGGCCGCTTCGACCCGGTGCCGATGAATCCGCCGTTGCCTGGCACGGCGCCGGCGCCCTTGGCGGAGGTGCCTGCGTCGCGGGGCCACGCGTTACCCGCGCGTGGCACATCGCTGCCGCAATCCCGTGATGCCCAGCGTGCCCCAACCCCAAACGTGTCGGCGGATGCCGCGCGCGAATGGTCCGGTGTTCCGGGTGAGGCGACAGCGGCTGGCGGCATCGCATTCGTGTTGCCGGGATTGTTGCGGTTGGGCTACCCGCAATGGCAGGCGGCGCACCTGGCCTGGTCGCGACAGGATGTCCTGGCGCGTGTATTCGCCACGGTGCTGGGGCACGTGGGCAATCCGCCGGACGATCCGGCGTGGGCCCTGGCGAGCGCCAGCGCTCATTCCCGTCGCATGCCGCGCAGTTTCCTCGCGCCGCCGTGCTGGCACGGCCTGCTGCGTGGCACGCCCGTCGTTCACCTTGATCACGAAGGCCGGAGCGGGCAGCTGCGCGACGCGTCCGGACGTGTGCTGCTGGCCGCGTGGCGCGGCGCGCTGCCGCGCCGCATCGGCGATGCGCGGTGGTTCCGCGAAGCGGTGACCGATCGGCCGGAGTGCGTGTCGCTGTCGACATCAAATTCGACATCGAGCGGCACCGTCGGTCCGGACAACGCAGGTCTCGTCGATGCCGTGGCGCAGGCATGGATCGTCGCCCTGCGCCGCTGGCTGCGTCGCCACGCGCGCATCGGCCTGGCCGACCTCGTGCGGCGTCCCGCGCATCTGGCCTTGAGCACCACCCATCTCGATCTCTGGTTCGACCCCGTGCTGGCGCAGATGCGTTTGCGCCGCAGCGGCCTCGACCTCGACCCGGGCTGGCTGCCGTGGTTCGGTCGGGTGGTGGCGTTCCATTACCAGCGAGCACAGTGGCCATGAACGCACCGGACCGACGCCCGTTGCAGACCGGCTTGCCGTTGGCGGGCCTGGCGTTCGCCGTGTTGGCCGACGGCGTGGACGGCGACGGTGCCGAGGCCCGTTGGCTGGCGGGTTGGCGGGCGCGCTTCGGTGCGTCGCTCGACGACCCGCTGCAGTTTCTGCGCGATTGGGTGCAGGCGCCGAGCGAGGCCGATCGCGGCCTGCACGAACTGGCGCGTTCGCTCGGCCTGGCCATCGCCGAGACCGTCGCACTGTCGTTGACCGCCGAGGTTGAACGCGAGCCTATGGCCGGGCGCTGCCTGGCCTGGCTGCAGAGCCCGGTCGGCGGCTCGCGGCCGACGCTTGGCCTGGTGGCCAGCGTCGTCGCACAGATCGAAGGCGGTGCGCCGGCGATGGCGCTGGCGCGCATCGCCAGCGGCCGTGCGCTGGCGGCCGGCGTGCTGCGATTGGACGCCGAACAGCGTACGTTGCCCGAGGCGGCATTGCGCACGCCGGCGCCGCTGGCATTGGCGCTGGCCGGCCTGCCATCGGCCTGGCCCGGCGTCGAGAGCGGCCTGGAGGGAGCCCCGCCGTTGCCGCCTTCAGTTCACGCGCAGGCGGCTCGGTTTGCTTCCATGCTGGCCACCGAAGGCGGTGCGCTCGCCATTCGCAGCGGGTACCCGCGCGAGGCCCGCGCCGCCGCGGCGGCCTTCGCGCGCGTGTTGCGTACCGAACCCGCGTTCGTCGGCGCCGACGCACCGCCCGGCATCGGCAGCTGGCTGTGGTTGACCGGGCATATCCCGGTGTTCTCGATCGAACTGGCGCCGGGCGAATCGCGCAACCTGCCCAAGCTGCCCGGCTACCACGGACCGGTGCTCGCGGTGACCGGTTTCGAGGGCAGCGTGTTGCAAGGCGATGCGCCGGCGACGCGCTGGGAGCTCGCGATCCCGGCGTGCGACGAACGCATCGCGCTGTGGCAGACGGCGATCGACGATCCGGTGCTGTCGGCGCAGCTGGGTCGGCAGCACCGGCTGCCTGCCGCCCGCATCGACGACCTCGCGCGTGCCAGCCGCCGCCACGCGCGGCTCGACGGCCACGCACGCCTCGACCACGACATCATCGCCGCGGCGGCACGCGGCAGCGGCGCGGTCGACCTGGGCAGCATGGCGCAACTGCGCCCGCACGCCATCGACGACGACGCGCTGGTGCTGACGCCCTCGGTGCGACAGTCGCTGGAGCAGGTGCTGGCGCGATGCCGCCAGCGCGACGTGCTCGACCAGCCGCTCGGTCCCGCAGTGCGCGCGCGCTATCGCGCCGGCGTGCGTGCGTTGCTGGTCGGTCCGTCCGGCACCGGCAAATCGCTGGCCGCGGCCTGGATGGCGACGCGACTGGGCCTGCCGCTGTACCAGGTCGACCTGGCGTCGGTGAGCAGCAAGTACATCGGCGAGACCGAGAAGAATCTCGCGCAGTTGTTCGAGCGGGCCGAGAACGCCGAGGTGGTGTTGTTGTTCGACGAAGCCGACGCGCTGTTCGGCAAGCGCACCGATGTGCGCGACGCCAACGATCGTTACGCCAACAACCAGACCAACTACCTGCTGCAACGCATCGAGGCTTTCGACGGCCTGGCGATCCTGACCAGCAACAGCCGTTCGCGATTCGACAGCGCCTTCTCGCGACGTCTCGACGCGATCATCGAATTTCCCGCACCGGCACCGACCGAGCGGCGCGAGCTGTGGCTGGCGCACCTGGGCAACCACCATCGGCTCGGCGCGGGCGATCTCAACCAGCTTGCGGGCGCGTGCGACCTGGCCGGTGGCCACATCCGCAACGCCGTGCTCGCGGCCACCGTGGCCTGCGATGGGCCGGTGGATTTCGCAGCGCTGCGGCAGGCGGTGGAGAGCGAGTACCGCAAGCTGGGCCGGACCCTCCCGGCGGGGCTGTGAGCATGGACCGCGCCGCGCCGACGCCGCAGCACAAGCCCGGGCATGGCACGCGCCAGGGGCAGGATCGCGGCCACGCCAAGCCGCGCGAAACGATGTGGCAGGCCGAGCAGGAGTCGCAGGAGGAGCAGGCGCAGGATGCCGAGGCCGACGCGCCAAAGGTCGGCGTGCCGGTCTACCTCGGGGCGGTGCAGCGCAAAGGCGGCGATGGCGGGGACGCGCCGTCGGAAGGGGCGTCCGGTGCCGGTGCGGCGGGGGGCGCGGGGCAAGCCGGCGGCGCGGCCGCTTCGGGGGCAGCCGGTGAGGGAGGCGGACTTCGCGGGCCAGCCGGCATCCGCGCGATCGCCGACGGTGGTGTGTCCCAGGCGGGGCAGGCATTGCCCGGTCTCGACCGCATCCAGGCCTCGTTCGGTCGTCACGACGTGTCGGGTGTGCGCGTGCAGGTGGGCGGCGTCGGTGGCGATGCCGCAGCACGGCTCAGCGCACGTGCCTACACACTGGGCGACCGCATCGCTTTCCGCAGTACGCCGGACCTCCGCCTGGCCGCCCACGAAGCCGCGCATGTGATCCAGCAGCGGCGCGGCGTCAGCCTCGCCAACGGCGTGGGGCGCCATGGCGATCGCTATGAGCAGCACGCGGATGAAGTGGCGCGGCGGGTGACGGCGGGCGAGTCGGCCGAGGACCTGCTCGATGCCGGTGGCAGTGGCGGCGCGGCCGTCCAGCGCGAATGCGATTGCGGCGGGGCCGGGTGTTCGAAATGCGGCGAGGCACAGGAAGAGGACCAGGAACCGGCCGGAGTGCAGCGGGAAGTCGATCCATCGGCCATCGCTGACACGGGCGCCGGCACCGACGTGGCGGTCCAGCGCGAGTGCGATTGCGGCGGCAGCGGTTGCTCGGCGTGCCGCGATGAGGAGGCGTCTGCGCCGGCCGGCGTGCAGATGGAGCTCGACGTCAACGCCACGCGCCAGTTCGAGGCGATGGCTGCGGGCGGGAACTACGATTTCGATTTCTCGGTGGGCGGCGGTGGCGGGGGCGCGCCGGGCGCATCGGCCGAGTCCGCGTCATCGACCTCTTCCGGAGGCGAGGGGGCTGCCGAATCCGCCAGCGACGGCGAGGCCGCCGGACCGGAAGCCGCCGCCGATGCCGGCGGTGGCGGCGGTGGTGCGTCCGCTGATTCCGCGCCTGCCGCCGCCGACGGCGGTGCCGCGGGCGAAGCGGATAGCGCGCCCGGGGCGGTCAGCGCCTCCTGCTACAACGCCGACATCGAGGAGCCCGACGAGGAGCGCGAAAGCGAACCGGCCGAGCCGCCGAAGGGCGACGTCAAGGAAGATGTCGACGCCGAACTGCCCGAGCCCGAGGGCGGAGACGATTGCCCGGTGGGCGATGCCGTTGCTGCTGCCGCGCCGCCCGCCGGGGGAGCGGCGGGCGGCGGCGAGGGCGCAGCCGCTGGGGCTCCCGCCGGTGGTGGCGACGCGGCCGCACCTGCCAGTGGCGACAGCGCCGGAGAGGCCACCGGAGAATCCGCTGGCGACAGCAGCGCGGGTGCGGGTGCGGGTCCGGGTGCCGGCGGACCGGGCGGCGGCGATGGCGGTGAAAGCGCCGCGCCAGCTGAAGGCGGCGCGGTGGCCAGTCCGGCTGGCGGTCTCGATGCGGCCATCGCCGGCGGCGAAGCCGGCCGCGATGGGGCAGTGGCGGGCTATGCCGCCGCCAAGGCGCGGCTTGGGGAAGTCGGCATGGCGGCGCGTCCGAACGCCGCGCCGATCGGCATGGCCCAGGCCGAACCCGGCCAGCGTGAGATCGCCGCGGCAGCAAACGGCTTCTTCTCCTCGGCGGCCGGTCGCCTGGACAGCGTCGTCAGCGAAGCCCTGTCCACCGTGCCCGCGCGCCTGGGCGGACTGGCCGAGTCGATCAAGGGAGGCATAGGCGCAGCGATCGAGGCCGAGAAGTCGGCCGTGTCGGGGCGCATCGCCGCGGCACGCGCGCAGGCATTCGGAAGCGCCAGCTCGGCGGTGGCGCGGGTGCTCGGCGCGCATTCCGAAGCGACGGGACAGATCAACGCCGCCGCCGACGCCGCGCTGGCCGCGTTGGACGGTGCGTATCCGGACATCCTCGGCCGCATCGACGATGCCGAAAGCAGCGGCCTGGACGACATCAGCCAGGCTTATGCCGACAGTCGCACCAACCACAATGCGATCGGCAAGCGCATCGGCGGCGAAGCCACGGCTCGCGGTGCCGAGTACGTGGCGCAGTACGACCAGTGCAAGATCCACCGTCGCGACAGCTGGACGGCGGGCTGGTTGACCGACCGCCGCGCCGAAGCGCAGCAGGAGGCCGCAACCAAGACCGCCGACGGCTACCGCAGGAGTCTCGAAGACGCCGGCAAGAAGGCCGGTTACGACCTCGTCGTGCAAGGCCGTCCGCGCGACCGCTGTGGCCTGATCGCGATCGCGAACCGCGCGCGCGACAGCCTCGACGCGCAGTACACATCCCTGGTGGGTGCGATCGAGGCGGGCCGTGGCTCCGCCATCGGCCAGGCCGATGCCGCGCGCGACCAACTGCTGCGTTCGGTGGGTTCGGCGCTTGGCGACGCACTCGGCGCGCTCGATGCACAGGAGGCCGAACAGCGCCAGGCCGCCAACGACACCGGTTACCTGCAGCAGGTGGCAATCGAGCAGGCCGCGCACGCCGCGGCCGCCAGCGTGCTCAGTGCGATCGCGGATGCGGTCGATGGCGTCTCGGGCCTGCTGCGCAGCACGCGTGGGGAAGTCGCCGGCCTGGCCGATGCCGAACCGGCCGCCGCCGCGCGACAGTTCGACGCGATGCGCGGCGCCGTCGACGCCGGCATGGGCCGCCTGATGGTGCAGGCCCTGACCGGCGTGGCGATGGCCGAAGCCAGTCTGCTGGGCAGTGCGGCCTCCAGCTATTCGGCGATGGCGCAGCTGTCGGAGAGCCATTCCACCCAGACGTCACAGTCCAGCGAGGGCACGGCCAGCGGAATGCGCAGCCTTGCCGACAGCGGCTGCGACACGCTCTCGCAACAGGCATCGCAATACGCCCAACAGACCGCGAGCATGGCCGAGCAGGGCCTGGCCGGGTTCGAGACGATCGCCTCGGGCGCCGAGACCGGCGCGACCACCATGGTCGGCAACATCCGCACCACGCTGGGAAAGGCCGAAACGGATCTGGAGAAGGGCCTGCGCAAATCGCTGGGCGAGCTGGACAGCCCCGCCAAGGGCATCCCCAAGCACGCCCGCGTGGCGGCATCCAAGGAGCAGCCGGCGTGGAAGTCGGTGGTCAAGTGGGTGCTGATCATTGCGATCATCGTCGTGGTGGCATTGGTGATCGGTCCGGCGGTGATCGGCGCGGTCGGCGCTGCGGCCGGCGCGCTGGGCGCCAGTGCCGCCGCGGCCAGCGTGATCGGCACCGTGGTGGGCGGCGCCATCGTCGGCGCCGCGACGTCGGCCACCATCCAGGTCATCAACAACGCCGCGGCCGGCGAATCGCTGCTCAAGGGCGTTGGTCGCGCGGCGATCATGGGCGCGATCGGTGGTGCGTTCGGCGGTGCCGCCGGACAGCTGATCGGCAAGGCCGCGCAGGCCTACCAGCTCAGCGGCGTCACCCAGTTCGCGCTCAACGTGGCGGCCGACACCGTGCTGGAGATCGGCACCTCGATCGTGACTGGCGAGTTCTCGTGGGACGCACTGGGCATGTCGGTGCTGATGTCGGTGGTGACCGGCGGGTTCGGCGAGGTTCCCAAGGTCAAGGCGGTGCAGGCCCGCGTCCAGCATGGCGCGGCGTCGAGCGTGCCCGGCAGTGGCGCGGCGCGCTTTGCCGATTCGATCCGTCCGCCCGCTCCCAGCGTGGCGCCACGCACCGCGGCCGATGTCGAGGTTGCCGGCACGCCCAAGTCGACCGCGTCGGGCGAGACCGGACCCACCGCGCCGGCACGTCCGCACGAATCGGCCGAAGCGCCCAAGGCGTCGGATGGTCGTACCGCCGCGCCGGACGAGCCGGGCGTGCGACCCGCCGACGCCGATGCCGACGCGCCGGCACCGCGTCCGGCCGATGCCGATGCGCCGGCAAAACGTCCGGTGGCGGGTGAGCCCGATGCGCCGAGCAGCAAGACCGACGAGGGCGGTGCGCCGCACAAGCACGAGGATGTCGATGCGGCGGCCGGTCGCGCCGGCTCGCAACGCGCCGAAGGCCCGGAGCTGGCGGCACCGGCCAAGGGCAAGAGCGACACCGAGCTGGTCGAGTCCACCGCCAAGCGCAGCAAGGTGGGCGAAGAAGACCACGTCAACGCCTTCCGCAAGAACGGCGATCGCGTCGAGTGCGAGATCTGCAGCCTCGGTTGCGGCCGCGTGCGCGACCGGATCCAGCAGATGGAGGATGCCTTGCCGGTCGGCCATCCTGCGCGCGCCAAACTGGAGGCATTGCGGGCGGAGGTCGCGCGCGTCGAGGCGGCAATCGAAGGCCGCGGCATGTCGCTCAAGGACGTGATCGACGCCAGCGCCGGCATCGCCAACAAGTTCCGCGAGATCGGCGCCGCGCACCCCGAAGTGGGCAAGGGCATCGACAACCCGCGCAGCCTGAAGGACGTGTACGACCTCAGCACCGGCGCCAAGCCGGGCTTCGAGCCGATCCGCACGGACAACCTGGGCGTGAAGTCGGACCCGCCGGAAATCGTACCGATCGGCAAGGCGCCCAGCCTCAAGGCCAAGCCCGGCGAACAGGTCATCTACGTGCTGCGCGATGCCACCACCGGCGCGGTGCTCAAGGTCGGCAAGGTGCGGCCAGAGAAAATCGCCGCACGGTTCAACGTGTACAAGAACGCCGGCGTCGAGGTCGGCCTGAAGCTCGAGATCGAAGTGACACGCGTGCGCGAATTGGGCAGCACCAAGGTCGAGCAGTTCGAGAATGCCCTGCGCATGCGGCTCGAACAGGAAGGGCACATCATGCCGTTCGACAACTCGCCCGAGTCGGGCCGGTTGCGCCCGGCCGGGACGGACCTTCCGACCACCGGTCCCATCACCCGGCAAGGCCGCCTGGGCTTCGCCGGGCCGGGCACGCCGTACGATTCACGCAGCGCAAAGCTCAGGAAGTCGCATGATTTCCTGCGCGATGGCCCGCGCAAGGGCATTCTCGATCCGAGATCCGGTGGAGGTTCGCCATGAAGTTCGCAAGCGCCGATCCCCAGAAGCCGACGGCCGCGTTCTGGGAACTGGTCGACCTGGGGCGACGCAAGCCCGACGCCTGCCTGGCGCGGCTGGCCGAGCTCGACACGCCGGAGCTCGTCGACCTGTACTGGGCCTACAAGGACGCGGCAGACCTGCTGCGTGAGCCGGAGTACTACGAGTACATGACCGGCATCACGTCGGAAGACGGGATCGCCGACCTGGCCTCGTGGATCGTGGCGCAGGGCAAGGAGTACTACCAGCGGATTCTCGCCCACCCCGAGAAGGTGCCGACCGAGGAGCCGGAGCCGTACTTCGATCTGGAAAGCGCAGCGGTCGAAGAACACATCGAGCGCCACGGGGACGGCATCCCCTGGCGGGATCCTTCCTGAGCGGAGTTCGCCATGGCCCATCCTGTTCTCATGGCAGGCCAACGCCTGCGCAATACCCGCTGCGGCGCCGTCCAACAGGCCGGCTGCCACTTGCGGGGCCTCCGGCTGGAGAACTGCGAACTCCGCCGTGCAGACCTTTCCGACACGGACCTTTCCGATGCGGTGATGCGGCTGGTCGAGCTGGACGGTGCAAACCTGCAGGGCGCGCAGCTCGCCGGGGCGCGCATCGAGGAGTGCAGCGCCGAGGCCGTCGACTTCTCGCGCGCCCGACTGACATCGGCGCACATGCACCAGAGCGAGTTCGCCCGCGCCGTGTTCGACCATGCCGATCTGTCCGGCGCACTGGCCGATGGCGCAGGTTTCCGCGGTGCGAGTCTGCGCGGCGCGATGCTGCTCGGCGCGCACCTGCACGACGCCGATTTCCGCGGTGCCGACCTGGAGGGCGCCGATTTCGCCGATGCCGACCTGACCGGCGCCGATTTCCGGGGCGCGTTGCTGGCCAATGCCTGCTTCGATCGCGCCTGCGTCGACGGCTGTCGCTTCGACGTTGCGGTACCCATTACCAATCGGACGGACGCCGACGCTTCACCGTCGGCCGACGACGGCCAGGAGCAACGCGCGCGCGCGCTGTTGCAACGGCTGTTCGTAGGTGTTCCCTCCATCGAGGGCATGCACGTCGACCGGTTCGTGCCGGCGTTGGATGCGTTTGCGCGTGAGGATGGCGATGCGGCTGCGGCGATGCAGGAGTTCGCGCGACGCCTCGGCGCCGGCGGACTGATGCCGTCGGCCACCCTGCAGCCGTTGGTCGGCATGCTGCATGCGCTCGAATCGGCGCCGGACAACGACGAAGCCTTCGCGCAGTGGCAACCGTTGCTGGAGCACCTGTTCCCGGAACTCGTCGATGGCAGCGTGTCCTACGAAGCGCTGGCGCAACGCCTTGCCACGGGCAAGAGCACGGCGCGGTGACAATCGCCCCGCCAGCGCCGGCGATCGACGGGCGCGCTCGGTACCGGTCGTCGTTGCCGGCACGACCGCGCTGACCGATCACAAGGAGGTCAATCGTGTATTCCCGCCGACCACGCAACTCGGAATCGCAGGCCGAAACCGAACCGGCACCACCGCCAGGCACCGGCAACGCCGTGGGCATGCCGCAGTTCCTGCGCGAGAACGAAGGCGCCGAGTCCGAAACCGGCATGGATGCCGGCACGGGAATGGACGCCAGCACCGGCATGGACGCGGGCGTGACCGATGCCGCGCCGGCGGAGGCAGGACCGACGGACGCCGGTGTTCCGGCCGGTGTCGGTCCGGCCCTGCCGACCGGCCCGAATGCCTGCACCACGGTCGAGGAGGAGGAGCGCAAATCGCGCTTTGGCGCGCGTTCGTTCTCGGCACTGGATTTCCGCCCGTCGGCGGGCTACGGCAAGTTCGATGCGTACTACTGGCCGGACGTCTCGCTGATGGCCGCGATCGTCAAGATGAAGTTCAACTACGTGCAGGCCGACAACACGCCCACGCTGAACGTGCTGATGCAGATGGCCATGGCCGGGCAGGACATCAGCCAGTTCTTCTGGACCGAGGCCGAGAAGACCCAGTTCGCCACCGACTACGTGCAGCGCGTGTCGAGCCAGTGGTCGTTCGCCCACACGTTCCGCTCGACGAAGGCCTGCTGGCCGTTCACCGCGCGACCGCATGTCACGCCGCGAGTGGTCGACGACGTGGCCGATGCGCATTTCAACGTGACCGTGCACAAGACCAACACCTTCCGCGGATCGGCATTCCGCGCGCGCAATCCCGGGACACCCGGCTGGCAGGGGACCGGCGATCTGGATTCGCTGGACACCACGGACCTGAACAACCGCATGAGCACCGACGTTGCGCGCTCGGAACGGCAACGGCTGGAGCGCGCCGTCGCCAGTGCCACCGCCTCGCCGGTGCAGTTCGCCAGGGGCAGCGACACGGTCGAGGCGGCCGATCGCGCGCGCCTGCTCACGCTGGCCGACGCCATGAAGGCCAAGAACCCTTCCGACCCCGCGGTGCCGATGGTCCTCAATGGATTTGCCAGCGCCGAGGGAGGCGCGACGGACAACCGGACACTGTCGCTTCGGCGTGCCGAGGCAGTGGCCAGCGAACTGCGCGCAGCCGGGGTCCCGCAGCCGATGGTAATCGCCGGCCTCGGCCCCACCGGCGCACCCAACGATGCGGCCAACCGCAAGGTCGAACTTGCGCCCAGTACCACCTTCGAAGGCACCTACACCGGCAACCGTTTCGCCCCGGACGCGCACGAGTTCGGCCACGCACTGGGCATGCCCGACGAGTACGACAACCACACCACGGGCCTGCTCGGCGACAAGCAGACGGCGTTCGTCCAGCTGGCGCAGGCCGCCGGTGTCGCGCCGCCAGACCAGTGGGGCGACCGGACCTCGAGCGTGATGGCCAACGGCGTCGATGTCCTGCCGCGCCATTACCTGACGATCTGGGAGGCGCTGGGCAGCATGACCGCGCCGGACATCACCCGTAACGAGTGGAGCATCGATTGATGGCCCTCGAGCTCGAATTCCGGCGAATCAGCCTGCAGCCGGGTTGCCTGGGCAACGAGCGCATGCGGGTCGGTGCCGATGGCGCGCTGGACTACTCGCAGAACCTGGCCGAGTGCGTGCCCGGCCAGCAATGGAACAGCCAGTGGCAGCACCTGGGCCAGCTCGGTGCAGACGAGTTGTCGCGGCTTTCCGGTGCCGTGCTCGACAGCGGCCTGCTGGAGCTGGAGCAGATCAGCGTCGACGAGTCGGTCGAAGGCGGGTCTCGCGAGGAGCTGGACCTCCGGTTTGGCGATGACTCGTGGCATTTCGTCGTGCAGAACACCCGGCCCCCGGCGTTCGTCAGCGTGACCCGCGTGATCCGACAGATCGTCGCCGACCGGCAGTTCCGGCCGAACTAGACACCTTCGCCGTGGTTCGATGTCTGAACGGCGTGGGCGGTAGCGCCGGTCTGGCGGCCAATGCCGCTGGCCGTGCCCACCGTCGGTCGCGGTTGGTCCGTGGGCGCTGACGGCGTGCTACCCCGGCGGCGGCCGACGCGCTGCCGGGTGTGGTCGGATGGACCGGGGCGGCATCGGGCCGTTGACTTGGCCCGCCGCGTCGCCAACCATGGGAGCCCTGATCGTGGCATCCGGCCGCGACCGAGCCCGAGGTGGCCCGCGGCAATACCGCCGGCCGAGCGTGTGACATGAGCACTACCACCGCCCAACGCTAGAAACCCCCGAGGCTTCCGCATCCCGCTGGCGCCCTCGTGGCGCCTTTTTGTTGTCCTTCGGCTCCTGGGAGCGGTTCGCGCCGCTGCAGGCGAACCGGTTCGCGGCTGACGCCGTTCACAAACGTCCAGAAAACCCAGACCCATGATTGCAATCACGCTACCCGACGGCAGCCGCCGTGAGTTCGACAACCCCGTGACCGTGGCCGAGATCGCCATGTCGATCGGTGCGGGCCTGGCCAAGGCCGCGCTGGCTGGCAAGGTCGACGGCACTCTGGTCGATGCCAGCTATCGCATCGACGGCGACGCCTCGCTGGAGATCGTCACCGACAAGCACCCCGATGCGCTCGAGGTGCTGCGTCACTCCACCGCCCACCTGCTGGCCCAGGCCGTGCAGCGCCTGTTTCCGGGCGCACAGGTCACCATCGGCCCGGTCATCGACAACGGCTTCTATTACGACTTCGCCTACGAGCGCCAGTTCACGCCCGAAGACCTGCCGGCCATCGAGGCCGAGATGCTCAAGATCGTCAAGGAAGCCTTGCCGGTCAGCCGCAGCGTGAAATCGCGCGACGACGCCGTGGCGTTTTTCCAGGGCATCGGCGAGGCCTACAAGGCCGAGATCATCGCCTCGATCCCCGCGGCCGAGGACCTGTCGCTGTACAGCCAGGGCGAGTTCACCGACCTGTGCCGCGGCCCGCATGTGCCGGCGACCGACAAGCTGCGCGCGTTCAAGTTGATGAAGGTGGCCGGTGCCTATTGGCGCGGCGACAGCAACAACCAGATGCTGAGCCGCATCTACGGAACGGCCTGGCTCAACGACAAGGACCTCAAGGCCTACCTGACCCAGCTCGAAGAGGCCGAGAAGCGCGACCACCGCAAGATCGCGCGCCAGCAGGACCTGTTCCACCTGCAGGAGGAAGCACCGGGCCTGATCTTCTGGCATCCCAAGGGTTGGTCGATCTGGCAGGTCGTCGAGCAGTACATGCGCCGCGTCTACCGCGACAGCGGCTACCAGGAAGTGCGCTGCCCGCAGATCCTGGACGTGTCGCTGTGGCAGAAGTCCGGCCACTGGGACAACTACCAGGAGAACATGTTCTTCACCGAGTCGGAAAAGCGCACCTACGCGCTCAAGCCGATGAACTGCCCGGGCCACGTGCAGGTCTTCAACCACGGCCTGCACAGCTACCGTGACCTGCCGATCCGCTACGGCGAGTTCGGTGCCTGCCACCGCAACGAGCCCTCCGGCGCGCTGCACGGCATCCTGCGTGTGCGCGGATTCACCCAGGACGACGGGCACATCTTCTGCACCGAGAACCAGATCGAGGCCGAGGTCAGCGCGTTCCACCAGCAGGCGCTCGATGTCTACGGCGCGTTCGGCTTCGGCGACATCCAGATCAAGATCGCGCTGCGCCCGGACAAGCGCCTGGGCGACGACTCCACCTGGGACAAGGCGGAGGACGCCCTGCGTTCGGCGCTTCGTTCGGCCGGCGTGGAATGGGAAGAGCTGCCGGGCGAGGGCGCGTTCTACGGACCGAAGATCGAGTACCACCTCAAGGACGCAATCGGCCGCACCTGGCAGCTGGGCACGATGCAGGTCGACTTCATGATGCCCGGCCGCCTGGGCGCCGAGTACGTCGACGAGAGCAGCCAGCGCCGCCACCCGGTCATGCTGCACCGGGCCATCGTGGGCTCGATGGAACGCTTCATCGGCATCCTGATCGAGCACCATGCCGGGCAGTTCCCGGCCTGGTTGGCTCCCGTGCAGGCAGTGGTGATGAACATCACCGACGCGCAGGGCGACTACGTCGAGGAAACGCGGAAATCCCTTGCAAATCAAGGATTCCGCGTCCAGGCCGATTTGCGGAACGAAAAGATCGGCTATAAGATTCGCGAGCACACGCTGCAGCGCGTGCCGTACCTGCTGGTGGTTGGTGACCGCGAGAAGGAAAACGGCATGGTCGCGGTGCGCACGCGAGGAGGGGAGGATTTGGGGTCGATGACCGTCTCCGAGTTCACCTCGCGTTTGCGCAACGAGGGCGTCCAGTAAAGCCAGGCAGCGCACACAAGGCCCGGCCCCGTTAGCTCGGGGCCGGCATGTTCCATACCGGAGAATGCAACATCAGTACTCCCGAAAAGCCGAATCGAAAGAACAACGAAATCCGCGTGCCGCGAGTGCGCGTGATCGGCAGTGATGGCGAGATGATCGGCGTGTTGACGCGCGATGAGGCGTTGGCAATGGCCCAGGACGAGGGCATGGACCTCGTCGAGATCCAGCCCAACGCCGATCCGCCGGTCTGCCGCATCATGGACTTCGGCAAGTTCAAGTTCGATGCCCAGAAGAAGGCCAACGCGGCCAAGAAGAAGCAGAAGCAGGTCGAGATCAAGGAACTCAAGTTCCGCCCGGTCACCGACGAAGGCGACTACCAGATCAAGCTGCGCAACATGCGCCGCTTCCTGGAAGAGGGTGACAAGGTCAAGGTCAACATCCGCTTCCGTGGCCGCGAGATGAGCCACCAGGAGCTTGGCCGACAGATGGCGGCACGCATCGAGGCCGACCTGGGCGAGGACATCGTCATCGAGTCGCGCCCGCGCCTGGAAGGGCGGCAGATGGTCATGATGATCGCGCCGAAGAAGAAGACCTGAACAAGGCCAGGAAGGACCGCTTCGGCGGTCCTTTTTGCTGGCGCCGGTTGGCCATGGGTCCCGGGGCCTCGTCAGTCGCCGCTTCGCTCCCGTCATTGCCGGGGCGAAGCGTGTGCCGGTCCATGCGGCTGGCGGCCGCGGCGGGCAGGGTGGTCGAGAGATCCGCCCGTTAAGGCGCTGATTTGCATGGACTTCCAAGTCCCGGCATAATGCGCGGCCCGGTTCGCCGGGTCTGCAGCACGCAACATTCAGGACCGGTTGCTGATTCCGTTTGGGATCAATGACTTATAGCCGGCAAGGGCAGGACGGAAAGCGTGGCGCAAGCCACCGCCCAGGCCAGTGACATAACCCCGAAAGGACATTCGCAATGCCCAAGATCAAGAGCAGCCGGGCGGCAGGCAAGCGCTTCCGCAAGACGGCCTCCGGCAAGTACAAGTGCGGCCACGCAAACCGTAGCCATATCCTCACCAAGAAGGCGACCAAGCGGAAGCGCAACCTGCGACAGACGAACCACGTCCGCGCAGAAGACGCCGGCCGTATCGATCGCATGCTTCCCTACGCCTGAGGAGACTGACCCATGGCACGAGTTAAACGTGGTGTGCAGGCGCGTCGTCGCCACAAGAAGATCCTCAAGCTGGCCAAGGGCTACTACCACGCCCGCCGCAAGGTCTTCCGCGTCGCCAAGCAGGCGGTCACCAAGGCACTGCAGTACGCCTATATCGGCCGCAAGCAGAAGAAGCGCAATTTCCGTTCGCTGTGGATCACCCGCATCAACGCGGCTGCCCGCATCAACGGCATGAGCTACAGCCGCTTCATGAACGGCCTGCTCAAGGCCGGCATCACCCTCGACCGCAAGGTGCTGGCCGACATCGCCGTGCACGACGCGGCGGGTTTTGCCGCGCTGTCCGAGAAGGCGAAGAGCGCGCTCGCGGCGTAAGTTTTTCGACTGCCCGGCAGCCTGCCTCGCGCATGCTGCCATCGGCGTCGGACAACTAGGTACACGCATGGGGAAGGGCGCAAGTCCTTCCCCATTGCTTTTTCCGGCCTCCGGAAGCGGGGCCAGGTTCTCGAGGTTCGATAGCGAATGAGTGGAATCGAATCACTGACGCAGCAGGCCATGGCGGACATCGCCGGCGCCGACAGCCCCGATGCGATCGAGGCGCTGCGCGTATCCCTGCTCGGCAAGTCCGGCAGCGTCACCGCCCAGCTCAAGCAGCTCGGCACGCTTCCGCCGGACCAGCGCAAGACCGCGGGCGAGGCGATCAACAAGGCACGCGACACCCTTGGCGCGGCGCTGGCCGAACGCAAGTCGGCGCTCGACGATGCCGCGCTCGACGCCCGCCTGGCGTCCGAATCGATCGACGTCACCCTGCCGGGCATCCACGGTGCGCGTGGCGGGCTGCACCCGGTCAGCCGCACCCTCGAGCGCATCGCCGACATCTTCGGCCGGCTCGGCTTCGAACTTGCCGATGGTCCCGAGATCGAGGACGACTGGCACAACTTCGAGGCGCTGAACTTCCCGCCGCACCATCCGGCGCGCGCGATGCACGACACCTTCTACTTCGATGACGGACGCCTGCTGCGCACGCACACCTCGGGTGTGCAGGTGCGCTACATGCAGGACATCATCGCCAGCGGAAACCAGCCGCCGCTGCGCATGATCGCGGCGGGCAAGGTCTACCGCAGCGACAGCGACCAGACCCACACGCCGATGTTCCACCAGGTCGAAGGTCTGCTGGTGGACGAGCACGCCAGTTTCGCCGACCTCAAGGGCACCCTGGCCGAGTTCGTTCGCGCGTTTTTCGAGCGCGATTTCGAGATGCGCTTCCGGCCGAGCTACTTCCCGTTCACCGAACCCTCGGCCGAAGTCGACATCGCCTGGCAGCAGCCGGACGGCTCGACGCGCTGGCTCGAGGTGCTGGGCTGCGGCATGGTCCACCCGAACGTGCTGCGCAACGTCGGCATCGACCCGGAGAAGTACACCGGGTACGCGTTCGGCCTGGGAGTCGAGCGCTTTGCGATGCTGCGTTACGGCGTCGACGATCTGCGCAGCTTTTTCGAGAACGACGTGCGCTTCCTCAGGCAGTTCGCCTGAGGCGAGATTCGGGGTGGGAAGTTCGGGGTCAGTTCCGCCCGATGCCCAACCCGAACGATCGGCAGGAGTCAGCCAGCTCAGGCCCCCGCCGGTGCTGGCCCCACCGAGTCCCGAACCCCCATTTCCGGCTTCGAATCCATGAAATTCTCCGAAAACTGGCTGCGCCAGCATGTGCCGACCACCGCCAGCCGCGATGAACTCGTCGCGACCCTGACTGCCATCGGGCTTGAGGTCGAGGACGTGACGGCGCTGGGCGAATCGCTCGACGGTGTCGTGGTCGCGCACATCGTCAGCACCGAGAAGCACCCCGAGGCGGACCGCCTGCAGGTCTGTCAGGTCGACACGGGCAACGGCCTCGTGCAGATCGTCTGCGGAGCGCCCAATGCGCGCGCCGGGTTGAAGGCGCCGCTGGCACAGGTCGGCGCCGCATTGCCCGGCGGCATCGAGATCAAGGCCGCCAAGCTGCGCGGTGTCGAGTCGTTCGGCATGCTCTGCTCGGCCAAGGAATTGGGCGTCGATCCCGATGCCTCGGGCCTGCTGGAGTTGCCGGCCGATGCGCCGGTGGGCGCGGCGCTGGCCCAGTTCCTCGCGCTGCCTGATGCCAGCATCGAGATCAAGCTGACCCCGAACCGCGCCGACTGTTTCGGCGTGCGCGGCATCGCCTTCGACGTCGCCGCCGCCTCCGGCAGCGAAGTTGCGGCCTTCGCCGCTGCGCCGGTCGCAGCCGCAATCGACGCCAGCGTGTCGGTGGAGCTCAACGCCGCCGGCGATGCGCCGCGTTATTGCGGGCGCGTGATCGAGGGCGTCGATGCCGCCGCGCCGACGCCGGTGTGGATGGCCGAGCGCCTGCGCCGCAGTGGCATTCGCCCACTGTCGTTGCTGGTCGACGTGACCCAGTACGTGATGATCGAGCTCGGTCAGCCGATGCACGCGTTCGACCGTGACACCCTCACCGGGCCGATTGGCGTTCGTCGTGCACGCAAGGGCGAGGCCGTGACGCTGCTCGACGGGCGCGAAGCCGCGCTGGACGAACAGTTCCTCGCGATCACCGATGCCGATCGCGTGGTGGCGTTGGCCGGCGTCATGGGCGGCCTGAACACGCGCGTCACCGAGACCACCCGCAACGTGTTCCTCGAGGCAGCGCACTTCGCGCCCGAGGCCATCATCGGGCGCGGCCGCAAGCTCGGCCTGCACACCGATGCCGCCCACCGCTTCGAGCGCGGCGTCGATCCCGAGCTGCCACGCGTTGCGATCGAGTACGCCACGCAGCTGATCCTCGATGCCGCCGGCGGCAAACCCGGTCCGGTCGTCGAAGCCGCGCTGCCCGAGCACTTGCCGCAGCCCCAGCCGATCGTGCTGCGCCGCAATCGACTCGCACGGGTGCTTGGTCTGGCCGTCGCCGATGCCGAGGTCGAACGCATCCTGCGCGCCCTCGGTCTGGCGGTGTCCAGCACCGCGGAGGGCTGGAGCGTCACGCCACCCAGTCGCCGCTTCGATATCGCCATCGAGGAAGACCTGGTCGAAGAGGTCGCGCGCATCCACGGCTACGACCGCATTCCGACCACCTTGCCGGCCGGCGCCGCGCGCCTGGTCGCGCCGAGTGAGGGACGTGTGGACGCTGCCACCGTGCGTCGCCAGCTTGCCGCGCGCGATTACCTGGAAGCCATCAACTACGCCTTCGTCGACGCCCACCTGCTGCAGCAGTGGGGTGTCACCGACGGCGCGGTGGCACTGGCCAACCCGCTGAGCACCGAGCTGGGCGTGATGCGCACCTCGTTGCTGCCCGGCCTGGTGGCGGCGCTGTCGCGCAATGCCGCGCG
This sequence comes from Montanilutibacter psychrotolerans, assembly GCF_003719825.1. GTDB lineage: Bacteria > Pseudomonadota > Gammaproteobacteria > Xanthomonadales > Xanthomonadaceae > Montanilutibacter > Montanilutibacter psychrotolerans. The sequence goes on from NZ_RIBS01000001.1 coordinate 471,221, forward strand.
ACAGCAGACGCGCGTGCGCCTGTTCGAGCTGGGCAACGTGTTCCACGCCGTCGCCGGCGATGCGCCGCTGCACACCTTGCGCGTCGCGGGCGTGGCCTGCGGCACGGCAGCCGCCGAACAATGGTCGCTGGACGGGCGCCCGGTCGGCTTCCACGACATCAAGGGCGACCTCGACAGCCTCGCCGCGCTTGCCGGTGCCCGTCTGGACTACCGACCGAGCCAGCCCGGCTGGGCCCATCCCGGCCGTTCGGCTGACGTCTGGCGCATCGCCGGCGATGGCAGCGAGGTGAGGCTGGGCTGGATCGGCCAGCTGCACCCGCGCCTCCAGCAGGCGCTGGGCCTGGATGTCGACGTGGTGGCGTTGGAGCTCGACCTCGACCCGCTGCTGGCGCGCGCGATCACGCGGGCCGGATCGCAGTCCAAGTACCCCTCGGTCCGACGCGACCTGGCGTTCGTGGTCGCCGAGACGGTGGCCTGGGGCGAGTTGGCTGCCAGCGTCCGGGGTGCCGCTGGGGCGTCGCTCAGGGACCTCGTGCTGTTCGACCGGTACCAGGGCAAGGGCGTCGAAACCGGCTTCAAGAGTCTGGCTATGGGCTTGATTCTGCAGGAAGAATCACGCACGCTCACAGATCGTGACGTGGACGCAGCAGTGACGGCGGTGATGGCCGCGTTGCAGCGCGACCACGGCGCGGTGATTCGGGGCTAGGCGCGTGCGTCGAGCTCCGGCCATCCGTGGCCGCACTTTTCCAAGGGTTTCCACAGGGGGAAACGGATGGCACTGACCAAGGCTGAAATGGCCGAACGTTTGTTCGATGAGGTCGGCCTCAACAAGCGCGAAGCGAAGGAATTCGTCGATTCGTTCTTCGACGCCCTGCGCGAAGCGCTCGAGCACGGCCGGCAGGTAAAGCTGTCGGGCTTCGGCAATTTCGACCTGCGCCGCAAGAACCAGCGGCCGGGCCGCAACCCGAAGACCGGCGAGGAAATTCCGATCTCGGCGCGGACGGTCGTGACCTTCCGCCCGGGCCAAAAGCTCAAGGAGCGCGTGGAAGCCTATGCTGGATCCGGGCAGTAACCGCGAACTTCCGCCGATCCCGGCGAAGCGTTACTTCACCATCGGTGAGGTCAGCGAGCTGTGCGACGTCAAGCCGCACGTGTTGCGTTACTGGGAGACCGAGTTTCCCTCGTTGAACCCGGTCAAGCGCCGCGGCAACCGTCGCTACTACCAGCGCCACGAAGTGCTGATGGTGCGGCAGATCCGCGGCTTGCTGTACGAGCAGGGCTACACCATCGGCGGCGCTCGACTGCGCCTGGAAGGCGAAGCAGGTCGCGACGAATCGGCGCTGAGCTCGCAGATCATCCGCCAGGTGCGGATGGAGCTGGAAGAAGTACTGCAGCTGCTGCGTCGCTGAGCCCGCGTCGCCAAGCCCGGGACGTTGCCGGCGTCGTCAAGCCAGTGTCGCCAAGCCACTTCACTAAGCCAGCGTCACTGGGCCAATGTGGCTAAGCAAGTAGCGTCGATGCCGGCACTGCACCTTGCGGTGCAGTAGGCAGTGTGGTGCAGCAGGTCGTCTGGTGACGCAGGGCTCACACACACCGGGCTTACTTGGCCAGGTCGTCCAGCCCGTTCGCTCAACCAATTCGCTTCGACGTCGCAATCAATGCGCGCAAGGTGGTTGGGATCACCGAAACTCAGGCTATACTTGCCGCCCGCTTCACAGCGGGGCCGCCGGAATGGCGGGCAATCGCAACACGTCGGGGCGTAGCGCAGCCTGGTAGCGCATCTGCCTGGGGGGCAGAGGGTCGTCGGTTCAAATCCGGCCGTCCCGACCATTGCGATCAACGAGTTAAGTGACGGTGTGTCGGCCCGTCACTCACCCTATTCCTTCTATTCCTTCGTCGTCTTGGTCCCCTGGTCAGGGTGGGCTATGTTGCGTGCTCAATTCAGGCGTTAGGCACCACACCACGCATGCAACTCAACGTTGGGAAGGTCAGCCAAATGGCGAGTGGCGGCAGCCATGTCGTCATCTGTGAGGCGGACCTCGAGTTGCTTCGTGAGCCGCACACCGTCGTGGAGGTGGATCGGGTTCAGCCGCCTGATTCCGATCCGGAGCTGATCGAGATGGCTCGCTTGGCCATTCTTCGGGGGGCGGAGCACGTTCTGGGACCGCGCGGTCAGGGGGCAACCATCAAAGTTCGTCGATTGGTAATCAACCCGATTGACTTCAAACCCGACCGCTTCATGGCATTCACCGCCGAAGAACTTGAGCGCCATTCTTCGCATGTACCACCGCTGTAGCGATGGAATCATGTAGGTGAGTTGGATGGCGTACAGCGGTCTGGAGGGCTTCTGGAAGAAGCAGTCCGGGCACGCCCATGGCGTCGTCCGGTGAGGACGTAAGAGGCATCGCCTCGGGGCGCCCGTACGCACGTCGGTATCGGCTCACGCGGCTAAGGGCGTGCCGCGCGTGAGCCCATGATTTCCTTATCTGGAATCCGCCTTGACGGCGTTCCGGTGCTGCCTGAGCCCAGGTGGGCAGTTGCGCCAATTCTTCTTATTTGATTGGCGTACTGTTTGCCGTACTGAGCACGTTCTTAGCTCAGTATCGAGAGATCAAGCGCCGGGACGAGGCGGAGAAAAATGAGCCTCCACCGCAATTCAGAGTCCTTCTGTGGAGCTGGGTCTGGAACTGGTTAGGCCTGGCTGCTTTCGTTCTGGCGTCGGTCTTCTGTCTTTGTTTTATTGCCAACACATAGGACCAGCAATTCATTCAAACCGACGCTGCTTCCCGGCTCGCATCAACTCAGGTGTTTGACCTTGGGACCAACATGCCCGCAGAAGCCGCAGCAACTGCACTGAGCATTCCGACGATTGTTTGGCCGGGGGTTGTCGCGTCTTTCATCGCTCTGGCTGGTGTTGTTCTATCAAATCGGAGCAGCCTAAACTGATTGAATGAACAGCTGCGGCACGATTCTGGCGAGAAACACAGGGATCGCATCTCGGAGTTAAGGAAGGAAGTTCATCTCGAACTCCGCACGCAAATGACATTAGCCGGTGCCCGCCTAGACGCAATGGAGGGGCTGGTATGGCGTTCGTTGCTGATGAATTGGGAGGAGTCGAAGAAGTCTCTGAAGGTCGGCCGGTGCAAAACGGCTCGCTTATTAAGGTCTACTATTCATCTGAATAAGGGCAGTAACTGCGGATAAGGTTGTGATAGTCGATCAAGGCTGCGAGTTTTCGTGGAGACTGTGATTCAAGTCGCAACTCTCACTAGTTGCTGCCACATCTTCACAATCCAGCTACGTTTCCCAACGTCAGCTGAAGGCGGGTCATGACTCCGGCAAAAAGGCGGCTATATTTCCGATACCCCCAGACGAAGGAGTATTGGAATGTTTCTGACCAAGCAACATCAGGTGATGGCGCGAACGCTCGGCGTGGCGATCGTCGCCCTGGGCCTTGCCTCCTGCGCCACCTACGATGACGAGTTTGCAGGGATCAACTCACGTCTCGATCAGATCGACACGAAGGTGCAGAACGCGGCCCAGAGCGCCGAATCCGCCAATCAGTCCGCACAGCAGGCCAACCAACGGCTGGATCAAATGGAAGGCCGCGTCCAGAGGCTCGAAGCGGCGCCGCGCCGCGTGCCGCGCGGTTAGTCGCTCTTGCACAATTCGCGACGAGCGGTCTGAACCGTGAATCCGGTGGCCTTTGCTGGCCACCGGGCTCCTTAATCTTCGCCCAGTCTTCGTTCTAAGGAATCGTCCCATCCGTACTTGCACACACCCTGCGATCCGGGCCGTTCATGGTGCGCTGGTGCTGGCGCTGACGTTCGCGAGCTTCGGCGTGGCCAGCGCCGAGGATACCGCCGCGCAACCGGTCGCCGCCGTCGACCAGCTTCCGCGAGGCCAAGATGTATCCGGCACGGTGATTGAGCTCGCGGGCTGGGTTGTCGCCGCCAAGGACAGCCAAGGCTATCCGTTCGCGGTCATAGACAAGGCCGCCGCACAGATCTTGGTGTTCGGCGGCGACGGCCGGCTTCGCGGCGCGGCACCTGGGCTCTTTGGCTCGGCGATCGGCGATCATACGGCGCCCGGCATCGCCGGTCTCGCGCTTCGCGAGATTCCGGGCCGGGATCGCACGACACCTGCTGGTCGCTTTGTGGGCGGTTTCGGTCCGTCAATCGACGCTGGGCGCGTGCTGTGGGTGGACTACGATTCCGCGGTCTCCATCCACCCTACCGCTACTGGCGTCCCGGCCGAGAGACGCGCCGAACGCCTTGCATCGCCTTCGCCGGACGACAACCGCGTCACTCATGGCTGCATCAACGTCTCGCCCGAGTTTTACGAGCAGATCATCCGTCCGACGTTCGAGCGGGGCGGGGTGTTCTACATCTTGCCGGATGCGGCGCCGATAGCGGAGACCTTCCCGGAGTTCCCGCAAAGTCGCGCGACTACGCAACGCAACGGTGGAAGACGCGCACGTTGAACCCGCAATCCGAAGCGGACGTCTGGTACCAAGCGGGCGCCATCCCGTCGACGAGGCTCGTCGTCCGGTTCCGTTGACCGAGGTCGCGGGAGTCGTCCGCCATCGCTAAGCCTCAAGGAAGTCCCGTTCGCGTCACCCTACTGCGCTGCATGTCGTTGATCCGCAATGGTCGGAATTGCGCGATTCGTCAGGGCAGGGCAGGCCGGAAAGGCTTTCTAGATCAGTGATATAGCCTGGGCGCGACCCATGCCTGGGGCAGAGGGTCGTCGGTTCAGATCCGGCCGTCCCGATCATTGCGATCAAGTGCCTAGGTGACGGTGAGTTTTCCCGTCACCCGATTCCCTATTTCGCTGCCACCGAATCAGCGCTGACCTTCGCGCTGCTGCTCGAGCTCGGCGTCGAGCTTGCGTTCGGCACTGTCTGCGTAGTCGCGGCATGTCATCGGATTGGCATGCGGCGCTGCGGTCGCCGCCGGCGCCCAGCCGCTGGCGTCGGGATGCGGCGTCAGCAGCAGGTCGCAGGGCAGTGCGCGCACCGTCGCGAAAGTGCGGCGGTAGTCGTCAACGAGATGCGGGTAGCGCGGGTTGTCTATCAACCGGTAGCCCGGTGCGCTGAGGCTATCGACGTAGGCGACGCGCAGCGTCTTGGCGTCGCGACGGTCGTCCCAGGTCCAGCTGATGCTGCCCGGCGTATGGCCCGGCGTGAAATGCGCGGTGAAACGCACGCCACCCAACTCCACGACCTCGCCGTCCATGACGATGCGGTCGACGCTCACCGGCGAAAATGCGAGGCCTTCGCCGAAATGGATGTCGTCGCTGCCGCCGCGCGCCAGCAACACGGCCGTTTCGGCATTGCCGACCACGCGCGCGCCGGTGGCCCGCTTCAATTCCGCGATCGGGCCGGCGTGGTCGATGTGCGCATGGCCGTTGAGGATCAGCTTGAGGTCGCCGGGCTGCACACCGAGTTCGTGCATGCGCAGCAACAACATGTTCGCGGCCTGCGGAAGGCCGCCATCGATCAACACCGCGCCCTGCGGCGTCTTCACCAACACCGCGCTCAGTGCCTGGGTGCCGATGTACCAGCTGTTGTCCGCGAGAGCGAACGACGGCACGGGCTGCCGCCAGCTGTCTTCCGTCTCGTAGGCCTTCAGCTGTGGCAGCACCGGTTCGGCAGCGAGTGCGCAGGTGGAAAGCAGCAACAGGCAGCAAGCAGTCAGAGGACGGAACAGGGTCATTTTGGCGCGCGCGAAGTAGGGGGCTGCAGTATCGGCGATCGGTGGTCGCCTGGAACAGCTCGCCCCAGCCGCTCCTCGTGCTCCAATCTGTGTTTGCCCTGGGCTGATCTTCGGCGAGCTTGCTGGTCGCCGGCCTGGCGTCGTAGCCTCGCGCCAAAACAATTCATTCAAGCCCAGACCGCTTCGCGGCTCGGCTTAGTTCAGGCGTTAGGCCGCACAAGCTGCTGCCCTACACTCAGCGAGACCACTGAATGCCAAGAATCGAATCCCATGATGTCCCAAGCACAATCGATCTCACGTCGCCCGATGTGGCCACAGAGTGGGGACACACGATGAGCGTGTCATCCAAATCCCTTGTCGCTAGGACGCTGCTGCTCGTCTTCGCTTGCCTATTTCCTGTAGCTGTTTCAGCCGTCGAAGACACCTCCCGCGTCCGCACCGCCGTTGACGCCGCGATCCTGCCCTTGATGTCCGAGAATGACATCCCCGGCATGGCTATCGGGCTGATCCTCGATGGTCAGCCCTATGTCTTTACGTATGGTGTCGCCTCGAAGGAGACCAACGTACCGATAACGGAAACAACACTGTTCGAGATCGGCTCCGTCAGCAAGGTCTTCACCACAACGCTGGCCGCATACGCGCAAGTCACCGGCAAATTGTCCCTGGACGACCATCCGGGCAAGTACCTGTCCCAATTGAAAGGCAAGCCGATCGACCAAGCCACGTTGCTCCACTTGGGCACCTACACTGCCGGCGGGCTGCCGCTGCAGTTCCCTGAAGAAGTGACGGGAGAGGTGGAGACGATGACTTACTTCCGCAATTGGAAGCCGCTGGCTCCTCCGGGCACACGGCGTGAGTACTCCAACGCAAGTCCGGGCCTGCTCGGGCTTGTTACGGCCAGCGCAATGAATGACGATTTTGCGACGTTGATGCAATCATCGGTATTCCGCGCATTCGGCATGGCGAACAGCTTCATTCACGTACCAGACGACAGGATGGCGGACTACGCGTGGGGTTACCGCGAGGGCAGGCCAGTCCGCGTGAACAAGGGTCCGCTCGACGAGGAGGCCTACGGCGTCAAGACGACGGTGTCGGACTTGATTCGCTTCGTCCAGGGGAACATCGACCCCGGTACGCTCGAGCCGCAGATGCGTCGTGCCGTCGAAGCAACGCAGATCGGATACTTCCGCGCGGGGCCTCTGGTGCAGGGCCTCGGGTGGGAACAGTATCCGTATCCGGTCTCGCGCGAGTGGCTGCTCGGTGGTAACGCCAGGGAGATGCTTTTCGATCCGCAGCCCGCCTATCGGCTGGCAGACCAGACCGCAGACGGACAGCGCCTCTTTAACAAGACGGGATCGACCGGCGGCTTCGCCACTTACGTGGCGTTCGTACCCGCCAGGAAGATCGGCATCGTCATGCTGGCAAACCGGAGTTATCCAATCCCTGATCGCGTCGAGGCCGCCTGGATGATCCTGGAGCAACTTGCAGCGGGCTCCGACCCCAATTGAGCGTGCGGTAGTGGTTTGCGGGCGGCATCGGCCGACCCCAAGCGGACATCGTCGAAGAGCACCAAGGAACGCTGTGGGCTGGCCTTGGCGCCGGTCGCGGGGCTCGGTTATACGTCGATCACCGGAACCGCCTACGCGACCCACGCGAACTCGCTTCCACTCGACCCAGAGGGAAATGCATCAATGAAGGTGGCCATCAACGGAGCCGGGATTGCAGGTACGGCGCTCGCGTACTGGCTGAGCAAGTTGGGCCACGAGGTGTTGCTGGTGGAGCGTGCGCCCGAGCTGCGCACCGGCGGGTTCGTGGTCAACCTCTGGGGCATCGGATACGACGCTCTGGAAAGGATGGGTCTGCTGCCACGACTGCTGGAACTGCAGCACCACTCCGACGAGTTGCGCATGGTGGACCGGTCGGGGCGAACCCGTGGCGGGTACCCCTCCAGCGTCCTGTTGAAGCTCGCCAAAGGACGCATGGCCACGCTGGCGCGATCCGACATTGCCGCGGCCATCTACGGTTCATTGGATGGCCGGGTGGAGACGCTGTTCGGCGACGGCGTCACCGCGATCGACGATGACGGGACGCGGGTGCGGGTGGAGTTCGAGCATTCGACGCCGCGGGAAGTCGACCTCGTGATTGGTGCTGACGGTTTGCACTCGCGCGTTCGCCAGCTCGTCTTCGGGCCTGACGCCAGGTTCGAGTATCCGATGGGATGCCACGTCGCTTCGTTCGAGGTCGCCGGCTACCGGCCTCGCAACGGCAATGCCTACGTGGCGCACACAGCGCCCGGCCGGTACGTGGCCCGCTTCCCGATGCGCGACGATCGAATGCTCTTTTTCGTGTTGCTGCGGGACGAGCACCTAAAGGGGCGGGCTCCCACCAACCATCTCGAGCGCAAGGCGGCGTTGACTGGCGCGCTCGCCGACATCGGCTGGGAATCGGCTGCCATCCTGTCGGCAGTCGGGCAGGTAGAAGACATCTATTTCGACAGCATCAGTCAGATCTGCATGGATGCATGGGCCAAGGGCAGGGTCGCGTTGATCGGCGACGCCGCGGCCTGCCCTTCCCTCATCGCGGGAGAGGGTGCGGGCTTCGCACTGGCGAAGGCCTACGTGCTTGCTGGCGAATTGCATCGACATGGCGGTGACACCGGAGCAGCCACCGCCCGGTACCAGACGCGCCTGAAGGCGGTCGTCGCTCGCAAGCAGAAGCACGCGGAAAGCCTGGCGGCCTCATTTGTCCCACGAACTGCGCTAGGCGTGCGGGTTCGTGACTATGCCACGCTCCTGATGCGCCTTCCGGTATTCCCGAGAATCCTGATGGGGCGCTACTTCAAGGATGAGATGGCGTTGCCGGAGTATGGGATCTGATGCCAAGCGGCAGGTGTCCACATAGTGGGGAACCGCTTCATTCGGGCCATTAAAACAGCCCACCGTCGCGCAAAGGGCGCGCCAACAACATTCCATCTGGCGCGTTGCCCGGCGCGAAGCGGTGGGCTTGTGAGCCGCGCTGCGGTGCTTACGGCTTAGTTTGACCGCTCCACGATTTGCTCACGATCATCCATTTTCCGTCGATCTTCGACAACGCAAGGTAGTCCAGCCCGATCCACTTGGGATAATCCAGCATCACTTTGACGACCGCAGCGTTTTCGTTCACATCCACGATTTCGTAGCTGCGCGTGCGCTGGGCCTCGTCGTCGGCCGGCTTGCCTTGGAATCCCTTGGCCCATTCTTCCGTGGTTTGCGCGACCACGGCGCCTCTGGATGCCGAGTAGCCGAGCACCATGCCGTCTCTCCTGAGTACTTCAAACGCCAGATTGGCGTCGCCCGTTTCGAATGCGCGCATCATCTTCTGCATGACTTGATCAACCGCATCGCGCTCGGTGCTTTGTGCCATGGCAGAGGTGGAAAGAAGGAGGAGGAGAGCGCCTGCGAAAACGGCGGATCGGATCGATATTTTCATTGTTGTCCCGGGTTTGATTGAGTGCGTGATTGCGGTTCGAAACCGCCTGGCAATTGACGATATTCCGGAAGATTCAGCCGTTCGCTGCGTCGCGGCCTGGTTCGGCCAGTTTGCGAAGGATGTCGACAACGGCTTCCGCCACCTGCGTCGCGGACGCGTAGTTCTGGCCTGTCACCACCCTGCCGTCGACTTGCGTGTTCGGCTGGTCGCCGGCCAGTACATGGAACGAGCCACCGCGGGACTCGACCGTTTTCCGGATCAGGAATGGGAATTCCTTGAAGTAGGCAGCGTCCTGCTCTTCGTGTTCTTCGGGAAATCCGGTGATGCGCTTGCCTGCGACCAGGTTCTGGCCGTTGGCGAGCTTGAGGTTCACGATCCCCGCCGTGCCGTGACAGACGGCCGAGATCACCCCGCCATTGCGCTCGTAAACGTGCATGGCGATGTTCTGCAGGACGGGGTGCTCGGGCACGCCGTAGATGGCATTGCTACCCCCGACGTAGTACACCGCGCGGTATCGGGAGGGGTCGACCTGCGCGGGTGTGGCGGTATTCCGCAGCCCGTTCATGATGCGGTCGTCCTGCAGACGGGCCTCCATGTCCTCGCTGACATACCTGTCGAGGATCGGCACGGCCCCGCCATCGGGCGAGGCGAAGTCCACCGAATACCCCGCTGCGTGAAACGTGTCCCACGCATTCACGACCTCGCCGAAGCTGATGCTGGCCGGGAGAGTCGATGTCCCGTGGACCTTGCTGCTGGCGAGGATGAACAGGATGCGCCCCCCGCTGCCGGGGGCACTGCCGCGGGCGGACGCCCGGACGTTGGTCTGCGCGATGGGTTCGACCGTGCCAGCCCGCTCTGCGGGCGTGTCGGTCAGCGGACGGTCGACGGCGACATACCCGGCGATGTCATGGGCGGCATGAGCGTTGGAAATGCCGCCCAGCCAGGCCGACAGCATGAGTACCGCGATGGATCGGATGACGCGGGGTGTGTGCATGAGCGCTGGCTCGTAGGGAGGAGCCAGCACACTATTGGATCTCTTTCAAATCAATGTGTTGCAATGTCTCTCAGGAGTGCTGGAATCGCTTCTCGGAGTCGGTTTTGTCCGCCCGGAACGCCGCTGGCGTGGCCCCCTGCAGCTTTTTGAATGCGCTGTGGAAGGTCGACATCGATTGGAAGCCTGCTTCCTGGGCCACGACTTCGAGCGGTTTCGGGGGGAGCTGTCGCAGCAACGCCTTCGCCTCAACTACGCGCAGTTGCGCCAGGTACTGTTTGAACGACGTCTGGTTGTTGTCATTCAGCAGCTGCGACAGCCGGGTCTTGGGCATGCCGAGGCGGCGAGCGAGGCGGGGCAGGGTCAATCCGGGGTCCAGATGCAACCGCTCACGCGTCATCAACTCGGCCAGCGCCTGCAGCTGTGCGGCGGCCTCGGAATCGGGAATCCGCCGATCCTGATAGGGCTCGATCGGGGCCTGGCCAGACCGCAGGCGCAGATAAACCAGGACGCTCGCAGCGAGGACGAAGGTGAAGGACAGCGCGCCGACGATGTAGGAGGTGTAGCCGGAGGTGTAATACGCGATCCAGATGAACCAGGCGCCCACCACCGCTCCCAACAGCAGCGGGTCAGATGGCGTCCCTGGATGCCCCTTGCGATGGAGGTAGACCTGCGAGGTGGCAAGCAGGAGATAGCCCAGCCACGAATAGGTGATACCCGGCGTGATGACCTGTTGCCACAGGTCGACATGGTCGGCGTAGGGCAAGAACACGTTCACGGCGACGGCGACGGACAGCAACCCGGCGATGTGCCAACGGTCTGCCCGCCCGGGGCCGGGAGTATCGCCCTGGCTTGAGCGCACCAGAAAAAACAGACACGGCCCGATCAGGAAACAGGCGGTCAGGCCGATCTGGATGACGATCTTGGGAATACCCGGCCAGAAATGAAAGGCCACGGATTTTCCCGTTCGCACACCGACCACCAGGATCAGCAGCGACAGCCAACGCTGCGTGGGTTTGCCCTTGGACTGCCACCAGAGAAACGATGCCGCGCCGATACCATTGAAGGCGCCGAGCATGCCGAAGAAGAACAGGAAATGTTTGGTCAGCATGATCGATGCATCGAATCCATCGGTATTTCGTCGAGTTGCGACCACACAGCGAGATGGCGACCCCGCGCTTGCGGCAAACGGCCGGGAGAAATTTCTTGCATCACCCGATCCGGTGCGTTCGTGTGCGTCTCGACAAGGGTGCGCGATGGTACACGCTTCCCCCTCATCCTTTCGGGATCGCTGTTCATGCCTGCGAGATCAGCAATATAGGACGGACACTACACATGCCTGGGGGCAGAGGGTCGAGCGAAGCCGCTTCGCGACCTGGAGGCTGATTGCCGGGGTCGCACGCAAGGCTGCCGGCAGAGGCGCGGTCATCCGCAAAGATCGGGCTACCCGCGCTGCGCACGGGATGCCAGGTGCGCACCCGGTAGGGGCAAGCCCTCGACGCCTGATTGTTAAGGCCGCTACAGGCTGTACAGGATGTTGTAGAACGAGGTTTGATCGTCCTTTATCAAGGACAAATCCTGCCCTGTGGGTACCTTTTCGAATAGTGCCTTATTGACTCCCATTCGGCGAGTGATTATTGCTTCCAGTAGCTTGCCGAACAGCGCCTCATCGCTGATGTACCTTCTCAGTTTCAGGATTTCGCGAGGCTTGTTCTTCAGGACATGGAACGAGTAGTTCATCAGGACAACATTTGAGACAAACAGGTTTTCCGTTGATTGAAGCGGATTGACCGCGTCGATCAAGGCATCAAATATCTGCTTGTTGTTCTGATCATATGCCTGCAGAAATACATCGGGATACATGAGTTCGCTGTGGCGATCATTAAGCCTGAAGCGGTGAATTGTGCCGTCGGGCTCGGTCAGCAGCTTGACGACGCTTGTTTGATAGTTCTTCAGTGTGCTGGGTAACTCGTGTTCTCTTCTGTCATTAAACTCGATCACTTTGTAGGCCAGATCTATGACATCCAAAAAGGCCACGGGCCCCAAGGTGTCGGTAGCCATCGTCAGCTGATTATCCTTGATGCTGAACCGGCGATACGCCTCGTCGTCAATGCTCAATTCGAAAAGCAGAAACCTGATCATGTGGTTTCTGAGCCGTGCATCCGCGTCGAGAGGGCTGTTCTTCAGGCTGATCAACTGAATCAGATAGAAGAAGATGAAGTAATCCTTGTTGGCTCGTTGGCGGTTGTCGATTTCAAGCAGGTGACCAAAGCGGGACAGGACCAAGAGAATGGCGTAGCAGTCCGGCTCCGTGAAGCCGACCTTTGACATGGAATCTTCGAAGGCTCTTTTGGAAAACAGGTCCTGCCAGCGGCTCAAGTAGACGGTTGCCCCGTCGTGCTTTCTGGCAACGACAGACAGCAGTGAAGGCTCGTCCTCTTCGTAAAAAACGGTGCCCAGCTCCTTCGGGAATGGCCGGATATTCAGGAAATTTTCAAGTTTGTATGAAAGGAGATTGAATATGGACATTCGACGCTATCCGCGGGCGCAGTTGATCTGATTCGGGTCAATCGTACCAACCGCAGCGGCATTCCCCGACTGCGTTCGCCGACCAGGTTGGGCATGCGCCCCGATCGCTAGGCTTCGACGCGTTGCGCACGGTTCCGCGTGGATGTTCTAGAGGGTCGGGGCGTCCGCTTCCCGCTATGTGCGATGCATCAGGGACCGTAATCGCCCTGTGACCTCTGTTGCCAGAATCACGCCGAGCCGCCACGCGGCTGGGACTTCCTTCAAAAGGTGGACACCACCTGGTTTGGCACCTATGCGCTCGTAGTCGGCCGGTGCGTTGTAACCGAGCACCGAGTGTAGGCGCTGGTGAATAGGGAAGTCGATGCAACTTCGGATGGCAGCCTACAAGGCGTGATCTCGGTCGAACGTCCGCCGATGGAGAGGTCTGACTTCATCGGAACCGCCTACTTCCGATCCTTCGCCAAGCGCTGCGGACGCATGCGAGCAACAGTCGCTTGGCAGGATTTGACCGCCTAATGTCGTTTACGCGGTCGCGCTGCGTTCCGACAATCGATCACACCTTCGCCTCCGATGTGACCGTATGTCCGAGTTCAATCGCTTCCTCCCGACCCTCGCTGCGATAGTCGCAGCGGCCGGCCTCGTGTTCGCGCCGCCGTCCGCAGCCTTTGCACAGTCGGCTTCGCAAACGGCTGCATCCGGGGAGATCGCGCCCTATCACGCCAGGTTCGACCGCGGTCGTCCGGTGGTGGCCGTCATTGGTGAGAACACTGGTACGGAACTGACCGACTTCGTGATTCCCTATGGTGTGCTGCGGCAGTCGCAGGCCGTCGATGCTTTCGCCATCTCGACACGTCCCGGCCTGCTCAAGTTGCGGCCGGCACTGCAGATCCAACCCGACGCTACCATCGAGGAGTTCGATGCGCGTTTCCCCGACGGCGCCGACTATGTGATCGTGCCCGCCATCATCAAGCGGGACGATCCGGCGCTGTTGACCTGGATCAGGGCGCAAAGCGCCAAAGGCGGCAGCATCGTGAGCATCTGCGACGGTGCACTGGTAGTGGCCAACGCAGGATTGATGAAGCAGCACCGCGCCACGGGGCACTGGGCCACGCACAAGCTGCGCAGCAACACCTATCCGGACACGCAATGGCTGACGAACGTCCGTTACGTCGCCGACGGCAACATCGTGTCGAGTGCTGGCATCAGCGCCGCCATTCCCACCTCATTGGCATTGGTGGAAGCCATTGCGGGCCACGATAGAGCCGCTGCCGTGGCTGAGCAGCTCGGTGTCGCTGCATGGGACACGCAACATGACAGCGCTCGTTTCCACCCTCGCATCGGCAATCTCCGGTCGTTTGCCGCGCCTCTGGCCAACCGCTGGTTCCATCGCATGGAGCACGTCGGCGTACCAATTGCGCCGGGGGTCGATGAGATCGCAGTGGCGCTCACGGCCGATGCCTACTCGCGTACCGGACGCAGTCATGCCCTCACGGTGTCGGCGACCCGCGAGCCGCTGCGTACACGCAATGGCCTGACGGTGGTGCCGGATACCGTCACGGGCGAGTTGCCTGGCGTCGACCGGGTCCTGCCCGAATTCGACGCGATACCCTCCGCACGAATGCTGGACGAAGCATTGGCCGGCATTGCGCGTCGCTATGGACGCGCGACGGCTCGCGGCGTCGCCCTGCAATTCGAATACTCGATCAAGCACTGAAGTGACGGCGCTGAAGTGAGAGCGAAGACGATGACTCCCCGAACACCCCGCCGCGTCGTACTGCTGGCCTACGACGAGATGAACCTGCTGGATCTGTGCGGACCGTTGCAGGCCCTGGCGACAGCGGGACGTCGCGCGGCGGGCAACGGCGCAAACGCGTACGAAACGATTGTGGCTTCGGTCAACGGCGGGCTCATCACCACCAGCGCAGGCCTGCCGGTGATGACCGTGGCGTTGTCGGCACTGGAGACTGTGGCGATCGATACGCTGATTGTCCCCGGCGGCTGCAAGGGCGATGAGTTCCACGCGCCGCCCCGTCTCGTTGCCTGGATCGCGCAGCGCGCTCCCACCGTACGGCGCCTATGTTCGGTTTGCACGGGCGCCTTCTTGCTGGCTGCCGCCGGGCAATTGGACGGAAAGCGCGCGGCAACGCACTGGGACTGGGTTGGGCGCCTGGAAGCGCGCCATCCCGCTATCCGGGTCGACGCGGACAAGATCTTCGTCCGCGACGGATCGATCTGGACCTCGGCCGGTGTCAGCGCCGGCATCGATTTGACGCTGGCACTGATCGAAGAGGATTTCGGTCACCAGGTGGCGATCGATACCGCTCGCCAGCTGGTGATGTTCATCAAACGCTCCGGCGGCCAATCGCAGTTCAGCGTGCCGCTGGCTGCGCAGGCACACGACGACGCGCGGTTCACCGATCTGCATGCATGGATTGCGGCGCATCTGACGGGTGACCTGTGCGTGGAACGATTGGCCGAAATCGCCGGCATGTCGCCACGCACGTTCGCCCGCGTGTACGCCGAACGAATGGGACGGACGCCGGCGAAAACCGTGGAAGCCATGCGCCTGGAAGCCGCGTGTCGCGCACTGGAAGAAACCGACCTGCCGCTCAAGGCCATTGCCGTCGCTACTGGTCATGCCGAAGAACAAAACCTGCGTCGCGCCTTCCAACGTCAGCTCGGCATCACTCCGACGCAGTATCGCGAGCGCTTTTCTGCGCATGGCTAGAGAACAGGGGGCGACGACAAGTTCAAAATGTACTCTTACTCTTGTTTTGCGGCGTCCTTGATTCTTGTTTCGTCGCTTGCTCCTGCTGCTGATATCGTCCCGGTTAACCTGCGCACCTGCCATGAGCGATGAACCTGCTCGTGGCAATCAATGAACCAGCGTCTAGGTGCGCTCAAACGTATCGCTCAGCCGGAAGAAATCGCAAAAGGCTGTGATCCATCCTGACGCAGCAGCATCATCCACTACGGGAAGTGCCTTCCCGGCGGACGGCGGAAAAATTCATCAATCGGTGCTGATTGACATGCCCAACCGCGCCGGAACACTGGCCAGGGGGTCACATCATTGCGCGATTGAAATAGGTCGCCCGCTCGAACTCGGCGATGTTCGCGGCAATGCGAGGAAGTAGCGGAAACATCTCAGCCAGCTCGCTGACGATGGCCTTCGACAAGGCAGCGCGTTGCTCGACACTGCGCCCCTGCATGATCCAGGCGAAGGTGTGGATGAAATCTTCCCGCCCGCCGCCGACGGCATAGATTCGGAAAGGGTGTATTCGGATCTTGATGTCCGATTCTTCGAACAGCCCTGAAGAATTCACCACTCGATGCAGTCGAGCGATGATCGATTCTTCGTCATGAACCTGAAGTATTCCCTGGGAACAGTCGACTACGAAGTGCGGCATGATGGCTCCATCGGTTGAAACGTGAGTCGAGGGCGAGATCGCCTCCGAACGGAAATGCGGGAGGGGCTACTTGAGCCGGTGCCACACGGAAACCGGAATGCTCCCATCCGCCCGGGGCGGCACCTTGTAACGCAGCTCGGCGCCGTCCAACTGGTACTGGCGCCTCTGGGTCGTGCCTTCCCAGTTGGGGAAGGACGCGCCTTCGATCGAGAACACCAGCACTCCTGCCCGTTCGTCGATCTTCATCGTGCCGTAGTGGGTGCTGCTGCCCATGACCGCGGACCTGAATTCGTCGACGCTGCCATCGGCCTTGCTGTCGCTGGCGAAATGCGGGCGTTCGGACTTGAAGATCTGCAGCGAGTACCGCCCCTGGACATCGACGACGAGCCTGCCCTTCGGGTTCTCGCCGTAGTCCCGCGTCGTCTCGCCATCCGGCAAGACCTTGTCCGCGGCGACCAGGGTCCAGGTGCCTTGCAGTGGGAACACGCGTGTCGGCACCGGCGCGTCACGAGCGGCCAGCCCCGCCAGCATTGCGACGAGTGTGCCGGTCAGTAGTTTCATCGCGGTGAGTCCTCGTGGATCGGGAATCGAATCCTAGGCCGCTTGATCGATATGAAAAATGCCTTTACAAAGATAGCTGGCATTTCAAAATCGAATCCATCCAGATGAAGGCGATGGACGTGGATGCGGTCAGGGCTTTCCTGCTGGCGTCCGACTTGCAGAGCTTCACCCGGGCAGCCGACGTGCTGGGCACCACCCAGTCCGCAGTGAGCCTCAAGCTGCGGCGCCTGGAAGGGCAACTCGGCCGCCGCCTGTTGGAACGCACGCCGCGGCATGTACGGCTGTCGGTCGAGGGACTGGCCTTTCTCGGCGTGGCGCGCGAACTGGTGTCGTCCCACGACCGCGCGGCCGCCGCCTTCGAGACCGAACAGCGTCGGTTGGCGATCGGCATCAACCAGCAACTGGTCGGTAGCGAATTCCCGTTGCTGTTGCGCCGGATGCGGGACCACGATCCGAACCTGCTGGTCGAAATGCGCATCGCCGGCACCAACGAACTCATGCGGAGCCAGGAACAGGGGGAACTCGACGCCGTGCTGGTGCTGCGCCCCGAGGATCGCGGCAAGCGGGGCAAGATTGTGTTCGCAGAATCCTTTTCATGGTTCGCGGCGGCCGATTGGGAGCCGCGCGCCGGCCAGCCGTTGCCGCTGGCGACGCAAGGCGAGTCGTGCCGCATCCGCATCGAGGCGGTACGCACGCTTGACCGGGCGGGCATCGAATGGCGCGAAGTCTTCGTCGGCAAGGGCGCCGCGATCCTGGGTGCCGCCGCCGTCGCCGGCCTCGCGGTGGCGGTACTGGCGCGGCGCGCGGCGCCGCCGGGCACGGTCGACGTCAGCGGGCTGATGTCGCTACCGCCGATTCGCTCGCAGGACGTGATGCTCTATAGCAACCTCAGCGACCGGCGAACGCGCGATGCATTGCGCGTCCTCACGCTAGCCTTCCAGTGAAGGAACTGAGTCACGGGGCAAGAGTGGGTTGAGTTGACAATAAGTTCGCTACCCATATGGAACGGCAACGACAATTGCTCTTTTGTGGACTGATCGCGCCGCCATCAAACCGCAATGACCGCTCCTGGCCGAAACCGGTCGTTGGGCGCGCTTGACAGAGTTCGACCCTCCATCACGGGCCGCTAGCAACCATCACCAAATACCCGAGGTTCTGCCGATGCGACACATGGCCCTGGCGGGCTTGCCTGATGCGCCAGCATAGCCACTAGCGGCGTCAGCCACGATAGGAGGCAGACGCCGACCTGCAGGCCGATCCACATCCACTTGCGGTGCCCGGGGGCCTACTCGGCCGCCGCGCTGCCCGGAGTATGGGAGGTCATTTCCCCTGGCCGTCGGCCGGCTGCAGTGCTTTCGGTAGCGGCGCGGACGCCGTCTCGATCACGCCGACATTGGACACGATCCACCAGCGCTCGCCGTCGTTGAGCAACTGGAAATGGTTCAGGCCGCGCATCAGCGGTTTCTCGTCACTGCGGCGCAGGCGGATTTCGAAGCTACTCATTACCGAGGCCAGCAAGCCGTGCTGCTCGACCCGCGTGACCAGCGGGATCTCGTGGAAGCCGGTCGCGGCGTAGGTCGATTCGGTCTGGGCGATGAGATCTTCGGGGCTCATGCCCAAGATGCCGCTGGCCACCTTCGAGTCCATCGCCACCGACAGGCGGGCGCCGTCGAGGAACAGGGCGCGGTAGCGATTCCAGTCGCGCGTAGCGCCGGCATCGGCCGAAATCACGTCGTACAGCGCGTGGACGATCGCTTCGGGCGATTCCCCATCCTGCTCTCCGGCGGTTGCGGAGGGTGCCAGGCCCGGCGCCAGGCAGGCGGCCAGCAGGCAACGGATGACGGTTCGCTCGAACGGGTGCTTCATGTTCATTCTCCCTTGAGTTGATCGAGTGCGTCGGCGCCGAGGAACTTCCCGTTGAGAACTACAGCGTGGATGGCGCGGGTGTGCTTGATGTCGGTCAATGGGTTGGCGTCGAGGACCAGCAGGTCGGCTTCGAACCCCGGCGCGATACGCCCCAGGCGATTGCCTGCACCCAGTGCGTCGGCCGCATTGCGGGTGGCGGAGAGCAGGATTCGCGACGTGGGCACGCCGGCATCGGCCAGCAACTGCATTTCGCTGTGCAGACTGATGCCCGGCGCGATCCACGGGTTGCTCATGTCGGTGCCCAGGGTCATGCGCGCATCGGTCGCGTACAGACGTACCGCCATGCGCTGCACCTTCGGCCAGATGGCGCGTGCGCGGACGAAGTCCTCCGGTTTCCAGCCGACGGCGAAGGTGAACCAGTCGTGCCAGTTGGCCAGCAGGCGCGGGTGCGCGTAGCGACCGGCATCGTCCTTGTAGGTGGTGTCCCGGTCCTGGACGAAGGCCGCGTGGAACGCCACCAGCGTGGCGTCGAACACTGGGCGATGTTGCTGGAACGACGCCACCAGGCGGTCGGCGGCGGGGCCGTCGGGATCGAAATGCTCCCACCACTCGAAGAAGGAGTACGTGCCGCCCCGCGCTCTGGCCTGCCACGACTTGCGTGCATCCGGATCCAGCAGGTTCGGGCTGATGGGCATCAGGTGGACAATCCCGTCCAGCCTCATCGCGAGCGCGTCGGGCCAAGCGACACCATCGAGGTGGGCCACCGCAGGACGGCCATGACGGTGTGCCGCGTCGATGCCGGACTTCAGCCGCTCCGGCGAAAGCCCGGTGTAGAGCTTGATCCAATCCGCGCCAGCTTCGACCTGCTCGCGCACCGCGCGTTCCATCTCATCGGCAGTGCGCGCCGCTATGGCCACGCCGGGCAGGTCGGCGTTGTTGATCACGGGACCGGCGTTGAACGTTTCCGGCCCGACCAGACTGCCGTCAGCCACCCGTGCCTTGAAACGGCTTGCGGCCGCCAGGTCGCCGCCGGGGTTGCGCAGGGTGGTGACGCCGAAGCCGATCAGGCGGCGGGCATTGTGCTCGGCGATGGTGTCATCGGCCTGAGCCTGCATAACCGCACGGCCGCGCTCGCGCCTGAACTCCAGCGGGCCCAGAGTTAGGTGGGCGTGCATGTCGATCAGTCCAGGCATCAGGTAGCGCCCGCGCAGATCGACGACGCGGGCATCCCGCCGGCAGGACTTGCTGCCGGCAGCGTCGATGCGGGTCAGGCGCTCGCCTTCCACGCGCACGCACATTAGTGCGCTCGTGCGAGCGTGCTCGGCCTCCACGATGTGCACATTGTCTAGGGTCAGCGCGCCTTCGGGGCGCTGGGCGGTCACCTGCGCGGAGGCGAGGGCGGACGCCAACAGCAGCCTTGCCAAGATGGAAGGTCGCATCTGGAATGGTTCCTTTCTGGTGGGCTTGTTTCCTTAGTCGGCAGGGGGGCCGGGCTTCTTACGAATGAGTTCCTTTTTTTCAGCTGTAAGGAATTGCCCGCCTGCAACGACTAAGGGTTGCTGACCCCGATAGTCAGCACCTGACCGCCACCTGCCATCCCACCTGCATGCATTCACTTTGGCCCAAAGTCGAAGCCTTCCACCCGCAGTTGTGGCGTGCGGTGTGCGGCTATGAGCTCAATCACGCCATGCGCGAGGAACTGCTGCAGGACGTGTTGCTTGCCATCTGGGAAAGTCTGCCGCGCCTGCGGGAGCCAGACATGCTGCTACCGTTCTTGCTGCGCATCGCCCACAACCTGGGGGCCAGTCATGTGCGCTCATCCACCCGGATGCCGACGCCCGTGCCGTTCGATGAGAAGGTGCATGACGTCCCGGATCGTGCCGCAGGCGGTGGTGCCGCGTGCGCGCGCGCGCAATGGCTGTTCGAGGCGCTGGCGACGCTGCCGCTCAACCTGCGGCAGGTGGTGATGCTGCAGTTGGAAGGATTCGACTACCAGGAAATCGCGGACATGCTGGGCATCACCGCAGAGAACGTTGGGGTGCGGTTGCACCGCGCCCGCGAACGGCTCAAGGCGTTGTCCCAGAAGGAGAAGACCCGGTGAACTTTGATGGCCTCCTGAAGGATGCGTGGCAAGGCGTGAACCGCCCGGCCACGCCAGGACGACTGGCCCCGCACATGCGCCGGCACCAGTTGCGTCATCGCCTGCAACGGGCGATCGAGATCGCCCTGACGCTGGCGGCCGTGCTGGTGTTCGGCCGCTCGCTGATGACCGGCAGCATCGAGCCGTCGCACTGGCTGCTGCTGCCGTTCTTCGTGGTGTACCTGCCTATCGCCTGGGCCTTCGTCCTGCGGGTGCCACGGCAACGCAACGACGACGTGACCGAGAACACCCGCCTCTATGCGCAACTGCGGATGGCGCAACTGCGGGTCAACCTGCGCGACCTGTGGCTGGCGCGCACCTCTGCGTGGATCTTGGTGGTGTACGCGTTCATCGCGAACACAGGGGTGTGGTTGATCGGCGGCGCCAGCTGGCAGCGCGCTGCGCTGACATTGCTGGGCTTTGCCTTGGCATGGGGCGCCGGCACGCTCTGGTTTGTCCGGAAGCTGCGCCGTACGCGGTTCAGGGAGTATCGCGCCGTGAGGCGCCTGACGGGCGCGTGAGTGGGAGTGAACCTGGTGCTTGTCACTGTCCGCTTCTGTCCGAGAGTGGGCATGCGATTAGCAGAGAAGGTACGTCTGTCCGCTCTCGACCCAAAGCGGACACCAGGTCGCCGCTCGACTCCTGAGGCCAATTAGACGTCAAAGGTGACCGCACAGCTGACTTAGGCTTGGGTTGCGTCTGCTCGCTGCTCCATATGGGCTGCTGTCCAGACTTCTTTCGCGGCATCGGCATTCATGTAGGCGATACCGAGTCCCACCACGACATCCGGCCAGACGGAAGGGTAGAGCGCGGTGAGGAGGCCGGCACCGATGATCGCAACGTTCGCGAAGGCGTCGTTGCGTGCGGACAGAAAGGCCGCTTTGGTCAGGCTTCCACTATGGTGCCGGTAGTGCGACAGCATGAACGCGCACGACAGATTGATGACCAGGGCGCCCAAGCCGGTGACGCTCAGCGAGAACGGTTCGGGCGGGGCTGGCGCATTGAACTTGCTCCACAGTGCCCAGAGCATTGCCACTACCGGCAGCAGCAGGATGCCCGACAGAGCTATACCGACACGCGCTCGCTGCTTTGCGCTCCAAGCCAGCGCCATGAGGATCAGGAGATTGACTGCCGCATCCTCAAGGAAGTCCACGCTGTCGGCGAACAGCGAGACCGAGCCGATGGCGAGTGCGACCGTGAACTCGACGCCAAAGTACGCCAAATTCAGGAGGGCGACGAGGCCGACGACCTTGCGGAGCGCGCTGCTCGCTGGCGTGCTCATGCCGCGCTACACGTACGCGTTACAAGTAGAAGGCCGAACTCGACCGGCATGCGCTCCCAGAATGGTCATGGCTCAACCCCAAGGGAGGGAAGGTCTCGTCACCTTATCGCGCTGTATGTCGTTGGTCCGTAACGGTTGGAACTGCTGTTTCATCACGTCCGTGAAGCACTCGGCGGTCAGGGCATCTGCTTCTGATTGAGCGATCTGTTTGACCTACGACTAGTAGAGCTTGATCTCGAGGACCGCCTCGGTGAGGCGATGAGGCACGCCGACGTCGTGAAGCGCTCGAGAGAGCTCGGCGATGGGCTGCGACTTCTTGCCGGATTGAAATCCATCAGGGCTGACGCGGTCCCAGTAGAAGTGAGCGGGAACAATGACGTGCGCAAGCTGATGGTATTCAAAGGGCTGACCCCACGTGCCGCCGTCGGCGATGTACGACGCGCGCAGTTCTGAGCTGTCGGGGAAGCCGCACGTCCAATAGCCAGCGTCACACTGCAGGCGGTCGAATGTGGTCCAGGAGCACCAGCTCGAGCTTTGCCAGGCATTGCGTGAGCCCATTCCGAGGACACGCGCGCACGTGTCGAAAAAGGACTTCCAGAGAACGTCATCCATAGATCAGATCCATGAGTTTGCCCGAACCGCAAGTGGCTTCGGCTTGAATGAATTGCTCGATGCCATGCGTCGAGCCTACTCGTTGGCGGGACTAAACTCTTCTACTTCGGAGCGATCCGCAAGCGTGGGCGCTGCAACGTTCGCCTCCCCATCCACGGGCCGCTACCGGCCATCACCAAATACCCGAGGTTTGCGATGCGACAGATTCACCGCTGGTGGCCGCCGATCCTGGCACTCGTGCTGCGCCCGGGCTTTGCCTGTGCGCTGGCGCTCTTGCTGGTGTCTGCGACAGGACGGGCGGAGGATCAGCTTCGCGAATCCTTCGATCTGCATGTGCCGATTGCGCCAACTCCGGTCACGACCGAAGGGCGCGTGCGCCTGTTCTACGAACTGCATCTGACGTCGTTCTCCGCGAAGGCGCTGACACCGGTGCGAATCACGGTCCTCGATGGCCAGGGCCGCAACCTTGCGAGTTTCGCAGGGGCGTCGTTGACCCAGCGTCTGGTGCCGGTATTGCCCGAAACCGCAGCGCCAGCGGATGCGCCGCTATCGATCGGTCCCGGCCGGGCGGGCGTGCTGTATGTCGAGCTGGCGCTGGAGCCGCAGGTGCTGCCGCAGTCCATCGCACACGCAGTGGAGTACAAAGTCGGCGACGGAACAGAGCTCGACACGGTCGAAGGCGGGCGCTCGGTGGTGCAGGCCGTGCCAGCGCCGGTGCTCCATCCGCCACTACGTGGTGGACCGTGGGCCGCGGTGTTCCATCCGGATTGGGCGCGCGGCCATCGCCGCGTGCTGTACGCGGTGGAAGGGCGTGCGCGCATCCCGGGACGTTTCGCCGTCGACTGGGTCAAGCTCGATGCCGACGGGCGCATGGCTCGAGGCAACCCGGACAGGGTGCGCAATGCCTACGCCTACGGTAACGAGGTATTGGCCGTTGCCGACGCCACCGTCGTGACGTTGCGCGACGACTATCCGGAAGCCGCCCGGATTTCGTCCAACGGCCGGCACCGCATGCGCGACGCCAGTGGCAACTACGTCGTGCTGGACCTCGGCGATGGTCGCTACGCCTTCTACGAGCACCTGCGCCCCGGCAGTGTGCGCGTGGCGCCGGGGCAGCGTGTGCGGCGGGGTGAGCCCATCGCGCAGGTTGGTTACAGCGGAAGCGGCAACTGGCCGCATCTTCACTTTCACTTGGCCGACGCGCCCTCGCTACTCGGCGCCGAGGGTCTGCCTTTCGCGCTGTCGCGGTTCCGCAAGCTGGGTGCGTACGAGGATTTCGCCGCGCTCGGGAAGTCGCCGTGGGTGCCGCACGCTGATGCCACCAGTGCGTCGCGCGAGGGCGAACGACCCGCCGACAACGCGGTGATCTGGTTCGGGGATGAGCAAAAAGTCGTCCCCTGATGTGTCGGGCTTGCCTTGCGCCCGCTGCACACCGGGAGTTTGTGGCGGGGCACCAAGTCGCGGGCGAGCAAGGTGGGCCGTCCGCTCAAGTCGGCTGTGTCGGGTGGCCAGCCGTTTGGTACAGCCTGAGGTCGTTTGTCACGCCTCGTGGTGCAGACCCGACGGTACCGGCTCATAGCCGTTTCCTCTCCCGCTGAGCCAGCGCAAGTGCACTTTGCCCGCGCCGTGCAGATGCGCCTGGGCTGCAAGAAACAACGGGCGAGCCAGGTCGGAATCGGTCATGGGTCGCGGTGTTCCGTCCAGCTCGATGCGGAGGAAGTGCGCCTCGTCCGGCTCATCCGTGTAGCTGCGTGCGACGAAGCAGATCGCTCCGTCAGTGAAACGATACATGTCGTACTCGTAGTAGTACTCGTAGTTGCCCGAAGCGTCCGGGTCACTGGCATCCAATTGACGGGTGCACTCGATGTGCATGGGCTGGCGCCTGAAATCGGTTGGGTTTGAATGGCACGCGGCGGCCGGCCAGGCCGCCCACACAAGCATCGGTTAGGGTTTGTCGAATTCGCAGGTCGCAGAGCGGTCATTCCATTTCGCAACGTCGACGCCCCTGACAAGCAGCCACAAGGCTAGCGAAATTGCGGCGACGCTCATCGGCGCTAGAAGGAAGTGGGATGCGTGCGCCGGCGCCAGCTTCAGGCAGAACGTTCACCGAGAGCTTCCTTCCGCAACCAGCGGCAGAACGCATCGCTGGCAGGGTTGGCATCTGCGCGGTGGCTTCGGACGATCCAGAAGGCGTAGGCGTTGTCCAGCGAGTAGTCGAATGGTCTGGTCAGGCGACCGCGCTGCAGGTCTTCCTCGACCAGTGGGCCCACGCCCAGCGCGACGCCATGTCCGGCCACCGCCGCCTCCTGCGCCAGGTAGATGCTCGCGAAGACCGGCCCAGGGGCCGCATCCACCTGCGTTGAACCCGCGGCTTCCAGCCACGTTTGCCAGTCCGGTACGCCGTTGCGGCCTGCGGCGCTTTCGTCGTGGAGCAGTGTGTGGTGCGACAGGTCGTCGGGCACCGTCAGCGGATGCAGTTCGTCGTTCGACAGCAAAGGCGCGCAGACCGGAAATACCGGTGCATCCAAGAACCGCTCGACGCAGACGCCCGTGTAGCCGCCGGCTCCGTAGCGGATGGCGACATCGATACCGTCGCGGACGAAATCAGTGTGCTCGTTGCCGGTCTCGATGCGCACCTTGAGGTCGGGGTGGTCGCGGTGGAAATGGTGCAGCCTGGGTGCGAGCCATTTCGCGGCGAAGGACTCCATGGTGCTCACGCGCAGGACCCCGGCCGCGGGTGCGATGGCCCGGTCCAATGCCAGATCGATCAATCCGAACACCTCGCCCAACGACGTGGCCAGCGCTGCGCCCTCGGCGGTCAGTTCGACCGACCGATGGCCACGATGGAACAGCTTCACTCCCAGGTAGGCTTCCAGGTGCTTGACCTGATGGCTGATCGCGGCCGGGGTCACGAACAGCTGTGCGGCGGCCACCTGGAAACTCAGGCATCGCGCGGCCGCTTCGAAGGCCCGCAGGGCATTGAGCGGAGCAGGGTGGCGAGGCTTCACGGTCTCTCGGCGCGCAGGTAGAGGTGCATCCTATCAAGTTATTTTTTCTAACGCGGCCGCAAAAACATCTCGTTTGTCGGTGCCGGTGCTGCTGGCAATGATGGGTCCATAGAAACGACGGACGATCATCATGCGATTCGAAGAAGTGGGCCCCAACGTGGTGATGTTCGTCGGCGACGACCTCGAGTCGGTCGCCACCGCGTTCCTCGATGGCGACGACGCGCTGCTGGTCGACTCGCTCGGCAGCGAGGAGGACTCGGATTCGTTACGGCGCGTCCTGTGCGAGGACATGGGCAAGACGGTGCGAGTGATCGCCGCGACCCATTTCATGTGCGACCACATCGCCGGGATGTCGCGGTTCCCGGACGCGTTGACGATTGCGCACCGACATTACCGCCACACCTTCCTGTCGCAGAACCGACGGGTGGATGCGTTCTATCGCGAACCCAAGGTGGTGTTCGACAGTGCGATGACCATCCAGTGGGGACAACACGAACTGCGCTTGCTGCACAATCCCGGCAAGACCATGGACCACGTCAGCGTGGACGTGCCCACCGCCGATCTGGTCTGTGCCGGCGACAACATCGTCGGCAACACCGTGTACCTCTCGAAGGCCGACCCCGCGCTGATCCGCGCCGCGATCGGCCGGATGCGCCAGTTCGGTCGGAGCACCGTCATCGGCGGGCACATGGGCCGGTTTCCTGCCACCGTGCTCGACAACGCGATCCATTACCTGGACCGGCTGCAGGATGCCGTCATGCGGATCCGCGTCGACGCGACATCGCAGGAGATCGACGACCGCATCGCGGCGATCCCCATCGAAGCCTGTCTGGCACCGCGGGTCGAAGCGGCCGGTTTCGAACGCGAATGGCACCAGCACAATCTGGAGGTCATCGTGGCGCAGTCGGTCTTCGCGCTCGATACCGCGATCGCGTCGCGGGCCGGTCGCGCATGAACAACCACGACCGCATTTCCAGACACCGCGTCTCGCGCCGGCAATTCCTGTCCGGCTGCGCTGGCCTGGCGGCCGCTGCATTGATTCCGGGCGGGCGCGTCTTCGCAGCCGCCCACGCGGAAGGCTTGCGAATCCAGCGGCTGGCGTGGGCGGGCATCCGTCTGCAGCTTCCGCAGGCGACGTTGTTCATCGACCCGCTGGTCAACCCGGAAGCGTGGGGCCCCGCACTCAGGGACTCGCTGATTCCCGTCGACGATGCCGTTGGCGAACCCTCTGTCCTCATCACCCATGCGCACCCCGACCATTTCGACGCGAGGGCCGTGGCGCAAGCGCTGGGCAAGGGCGGCACGCTGGCGCACCCGGCCGGAACGAACCCGCTGCCGATTCCACAAGGCGCGCGGGCAAGGCCCAGTGCGCTCTGGGAGCCGCAACTACTCGGCGACTTCACTGCCACCCCGGTGCCCGCCTCGGATGGCTATGGCGACCCGCAGGTCTCCTGGGTGGTGTCGGCGGGAGGTCGTCGCATCTTCCACGGCGGCGACACGCTATGGCATGGCCACTGGTGGCGGATCGGCCGCCAGTTCGGCCCGTTCGATGCGGCATTCCTGCCGGTCAACGGTGCGCGCTTCGGCTGGCGCAAGCCCGTCAGCGACCAACCGGGAGTGTTGACGCCCGATCAAGCGGTGGCGGCCGCGACCATCCTGGGTGCGCGTCGCCTGGTGCCGATCCATTACGGCGTATCCGGCATGGAGGAATACGTGGAAGTCGAAGACCCGATCGAACAGTTGCACCAGGCTGCCCGCAAAACGCCCATCGACATCCAGGTGATCGCGCCGGGTGCTTGGGTGGACTGGGGGCAATGACAGGCCGCCCTTGGTGCCTTCTACAGCGCGGGCTGCGAGTTGGACGATTCGGATACCATGCCTGAACGACGACAAATCGAGCGCCCGGCATGAAGATGGCAATACTTCTTTCCACCATTTTTGCCACGGCGCCAGCTTTCGCGCAGAGCGCGGAATTGGAAGCGGCGAAGGTTCCGCTGCAAAACTACATTCGCGCACAGGAAACGGGTAATGCCGACTACGTGCGCGAGGCGTTTACCGCGGATGCGAGAATTACCGGAAACATGGCCGGGAGAACCATTTCGTGGAGCTTGGAACAATACGCTGACCGCTTCACCGGTGAGCCTGCGGCGGACGAATCGCAGCGCAAACGCCACATTGAGATCCTCGAACTCACCGGGGATGCGGGTGTTGGCAAGGTGACGCTGGATTATCCGGCTGTCAGATTTGTGGACTACATGTCGCTGGTAAAGGTTGATGGCGTGTGGAAAATCGTCGGCAAGTCATTCCATGCGCTAGCCAAGCCAAAGCCATGAAGGCAGGGCATGGAGCGCGTTGTCTCGCTCGAATCAATCGAGCGCGATGCCCGGCTTCCATCCGCTCTTGGCGAGAAATACCTTCGGGTCCTTCATGTCGAAGATGTCGCGAAGGGCTTGGCGTTTGTCGTCGGCGTGGTGGTAATAGGCTTTGACGATGCGATAGCCCACCCAGTAGCCCAGGTCGGCTGGCGCATCGGGCTTGCTGTTGTAGAGCCAGTTGGAAAGATCGGTCTTGTCGATGTCGGCAACGAACGCCGTCTCGATTTCCGATTCACGCCCGGCGGTCAGCCTGGGCATGTACGAGTAGGCGATGGAGCCGGTGGTCAGCTCGGTGACGAACTCGGCCGCGCCTTCCTCGAGCGATGCCGAGAGGACGGTGGCGCCTTCCATCTCGGAGAAGGCCACGGCCTGTTGTACGTGGGCGAACTCGTGTGTGATGACACGGACGAACCGGTCTTCGATATCGGGTTCGATCCAGGCAGTCGCGCACAGTGTCTCAGCGCCAATCTGCACCCCGGTTTCGCGTCCGCCGACACCGGCGGACCTGCCTCGGCCAATCGCGATCGTGATGGCCGGAAAGCGCGCTTCCGGATAGAGATTTTTGAGCTCGCTTAGCGCGCCCGTCAGCCTCGTACGCACGCGCGGCAGGACACCGACGCAATCCCGGGCCTCCGAATAGATCTCTGGCCGCTTGGCGATGGCCTGCGCGATCGACTCGCCGGTGACGTTGCGCAAGCGCGCGAGCTGGTGCAGTCCTTCCGAACCGGGATCGACATAGTCACGTTGCAGCGTCTCGGCGGTCGGGCGCCCGCCGGCCGCGTCATAGACCCGGTAGAAGCGTTCGATGTCGCCCATCTCGATGACAGGGCCCGCGGCATTGTCGGCGGGCGCTGCGTCCATGCCGGATGCGCCTGGGCTGGCCAACAAGGTGGCAATGACCGCGATGCTGAAACTGGCCTTCATGGCGCTTCCTCCTGATCCAAGCGGTTGTTGATCGCGAAGCCTAGCAGCGAAGCGGCATCGGCCGGAACGGTCGTCGGTCACGGTGTGCTGATCCCACGCTCGTCGCTGTGAGGCACGAAAGCGCTCAGCGCCGCCAGCGCGCGCCCTGCCGGCGATGGGGGCGACGCGTCATCCTCTGCGTTGCCCATGGCGACTGGGCGACCGCCGGAGTGGGCGGATGACTATTCCGTCATCGGTGCATCCAACCTCGTAACTGTTTCTTTCCGGGGGTTGCGATGAATCCAGAGGTTCGCTCTACGCGTGCGTGTTTGTTGGCGGTTCTGATGTTGGCTGAAGGCATTGGCAGTTCGGCCGAGGCCGCCATCCTGGTGGACGGAAAGCTCGACGAGCCCGAGTGGGCACAGGCACGCCGCTACGACGACTTCAAGGTGACGGAGCCCTTTCGATTGAGTGCGCCAGACGCTGGCACGAGCACGCAGGCGCGCATGATCTCCACGCCCGACGGCATCGCGGTGGCGTTTACCGTCGAGCAATCAGCGGCAACCCCCCGGGTCAAGCCGCGGCTGGAGCGCGATCAGGGCAACGCGGCCGACATCGTCAACTTCATGATCGACTTCGACGGAGACGGGCGCACGGCTTACAGCTTCACCGTGGGCTTGTCGGGGTCGATCCAGGACGAGGTCATCAGCAACGAAAACCAGGTCAATCTCGACTGGGACACCGACTGGACCTCGGCGGTCACGGAAAGCGAAGCCGGCTGGCAAGTCGAGCTGCTGATTCCGTGGTCGGTTGCGCCGATGCGCGGCACCGACACGCCTACCCGCACCGTCGCGGTCTACTTCGGCCGGGCGCTGGGCAGCAACGGCGAATGGCAGGCATTTCCGGCGGTGACGCCCGCGCGCGGCCGTTTCGTCTCGGGGTTCGAGCGGATCGAAATACCGCAGTACCGCAAGGCGCTGTTCCACTACTGGCCGTACCTCACCGCGCGCCACGACCTGATCGAAGGCAGGGCCTACTACAAAGGAGGCGTCGACGCGTTCTGGAAGCCTTCGCCGAACTTCCAGCTCAGCGCCACGGTGAACCCGGACTTCGGCCAGGTCGAATCCGACGATCTGGTGATCAATTTTGACGCGGTGGAGACCTTCTTCGGTGACAAGCGGCCGTTCTTTACCGAGAACCAGAGCATCTTCGATCTACGAACCCCCGACTCAGGGCGGCTGATCCACACCCGACGCATCGGCGGCGATGCCGACGACGGCTCGGGAGCCAGCGACATCGACGCGGCGATCAAGCTCAATGGTTCGCTCGGGGCGCTCGGCTACGGTCTGCTGGCGGCCAGCGAAGACGGCGAGGGTGGACGCGACTTCTATGCCGCGCGTCTGCAATATCCCATCCGCCCCGGCTTGAACATTGGCTGGCTGGGCACCCACACCGAGCGCCCCACTCTCGACCGCAGCGCGCAGGTGCAGGCGTTCGACCTGAGCTGGAAACCCAACGAGGCGCTGATCATCAACGCCCAGGTGTTGGCCAGCTTCATTGATCTGCGCGGGGTCGAGGTCGATGACAGCGGTGGCTGGATGCGCGTGAACTGGACGCCCTCCAACAGCTGGAGCTACGAACTGGAAGCGACGCATTTCGGCAGCCAGTTGAACTTCGACGACCTCGGCTTCCAGCGCCGAGCTGGCCTGAACGAGGTGGAGCTCACCGGCGTCTACATCCACCGGGTCGAGGATCCGAGCGCGCGCTTGCGCAGCAGCCAGTGGTCGACGGAACTCCAGGCCCGCAGCAATGACCACGGTGACCGCCTGCCGACCTACCTGCTCCTGGGCAACAACTACAGGTTTCGCAGCGGCAACCGCGTCAATCTCTACGCGAGCCTGATCAGTGCCGGCTGGGAGGACCTGATCTCGCGTGACAACGGCCTGTGGCGGAGTTCGGGCCGGTATCGCGCCGAGGCCGAGTTCGTCAGCCGTCGTTATGGCGACTGGACGTTTGGCGCGTCCTTCACCCTGCCACCGCTGGGCCTGTCGGCCACGCCGGCGCGCGAGCTCGCGTTGAGCGCCAACTGGTACCCCAGCGATGCCTTCAATGCCTCGTTCGCATTCGGGCCTGACAGGACCCGTGACTGGCTGGTTTGGGAAGGGGGCCGCAATTTCGGCCGCTACTCGCGTCGCGGCGATTCTGCCAGCCTCAACCTGAGCTGGTTTCCGGGGCTGAAGCACGAGTTGCGGCTGAAGTCGGAATGGCTGGCGATCCGTGCTGACAACGGTGAGCGTTATCAACTGCAACCGTCCGGGCAGATGCTGGCCACGGGCCAGGCGAGGCCGGACTTCGATATCAACAATTTCGGCCTGCAACTGCGCTATCGCTACCTGCTAGGGCCGCAGTCGGACATCTTCCTGGCGTACTCACGCGGTGGCTTCCGCCGCCAGGACCGGGATGAGGCGGGCGCTGCCGATCTGTTCGACGACGCACTGGGCTTGCGCGACTCCGATCAGTTGCTGGCCAAGATCCGGTATCGGTTCTAGGGTGATGACGACCGATGCGGATTCGAACATGAGGCGAAATCGTTGCTAACCGAACGCCGTTGGCCCGCATCCTAGTCGGGATGGACGGTGGCGAACCCCAATGGATACCCCGCGCCCGGGCTGGCGACGAACAGGCGTTCCGACGCCTGGTCGAGGCGAACGCGCGCGCGGTGTTCCAGTTGTGCTTCCGCATCACCCGCGATGCGGCACTGGCCGAGGACGCGGTGCAGGAGGCGTTCTACAAGGCCTGGCGCGCGATCGGCGAGTTCGACGGACGCGCGACGTTCTCCACTTGGCTGCACCGGATCGCGGCCAATGCCGCGCTCGAGCAACTGCGGCGCAACGCCCGGCACCGTCGCGAGCTGACCGATACACTGGCCGACGAGGGCGCCGAGGACACCGAGCCGGATTTTCTCGCCGGCCTCGCCGACGATGCACCCGGCCCGGAGGCGCAGGCGTCCGGCACGCAGATTGGCCAGCGGATCGGCCTGCATCTGGACCGGCTGAGTCCGGCCGAACGTGCGGCCTTTGTCATGCGCCATTGCGAAGGCGAACGGCTGGAGAGCATCGCCGCTGCCTTGTCGATGAACACCGGGCAGTGCAAGCAGGCGATTTTCCGCGCCGTGCGCAAGCTGCGTGGCGCGCTGGAACCATTGAGGTAAGCCATGTCCGACATCCGCGACGACGATCTGATCCTGTTCCATTACCGCGACGGCCTGCCGTCCGAACGCTTGCGCGCGATCGAACAGGCGCTGGCCGCGTCGCCCGCCCTGGACGCGCGCTACCAAGCCCTGCGGCGCCTGCTGGCCGAGGCCGATCGCGATGTTCCGCCGCGGCCCGATGCGCAGTTCGAAGCGCGCCTGTGGCAACGGCTGCAGACGCGCATGGAAACGCAGCGCCTTGATGGGCCGGGTGCGCCGGATGCGCCAATCGTCGCAACCGCGCCGCCCATGCGGGCCGCAGCGCGGCGCAGCGCACGCCCGCGTCGTCGACTGCGGCCGTGGAGCGTGGGCCTGGCCTCGGCCGCGGGCCTGGCCTCACTGGCGATGCTGGCGGTGACGCTGTACTTCCCGGCCGCGCGTAACGACGCGCCGATGCAGCCGCCGTCGGTGCAGCACGTTGCGGCACAGGCGGCGATGGCCGACCGCGTGCTCGCTGACCGTGTCGCCACGCATCTGCGCAGCACCGAGGGCTTGCTGCTGAGCGTGATCAACAACGACAGCGCCACGCTGATGCCGGCAGACGACGCCTTGGTGCGCTCGCTGGTCGACGACAACCGGCTCTATGCCGCCGCCGCGGCCCAACGCGGCGACAAGGCCCTGACGGGCTTTCTCCAGACGTTGGACCCGGTGCTGATCGAGCTTGCTAACCAGCTGCGCACCGGCGACATCCAACAAGACCAAGGGCTGCGAGATCTCGTACATGGCAGCGATATGTTGTTCCAGGTACGCGCGGTCGAAGCGCGTCTGCAATCCCGCGGCAACATCCGCGTCAAGACGAGAGGAGCCATGACATGAACGCGCGGACGACGGCCATCGCAGCCATCGCGGCGATCGCAGCCATCGCGATCGCGATCTCGGCGCTACTCGTCCGCGGCAGCGTATCCGCCGCGTCGGACGAGACGCGCACGACGCCTGCCACCGCTGGACTGGAATCGCTGTACTGGCATGGGCACGCAGCCCTGGGCAGCGGCGACTGGAGTCTGGCGTTGCAGCGCTTCGTCAATCTGGAACGCCGCCTGCGCCAGAGCGAACCGACTTCGGTCGATGCAGCGATCTACTGGCAGGCTTATGCCTTGATGCGCGCCGGGCGCTTCGCCGAGGCGCGCGCGATGGTCAAACGCCTGCAGACCGAGTATCCGAACAGCCGCTGGAGCCGCGATGCCGTCGTTCTGCTCCGCAGTGGCGGCGCGGCGGCAGACAGCAAGGCCGGTGGCGACGAGCAGGCCGAGGAAGCGCTCGAGACGCTGATGTCGCAGCCTCCAGCCCAAGCTATCCCGAAGCTGGTCACGCTGCTGCAAGGCCGGCATCCGTTGCAGCTCAAAAAGCGTGCACTGTTCGTTCTCAGCCAGATGGACGATCCCGGCGCCTTGGCGCAGGTGGCGGTGGTGGCGCGCGGCAATGACCCCGCACTCGGCGCCGAGGCCGCGCGGATGCTCGGCGTCTGCGGTGCCACGGAAGAGTTGCGAAAGGTCTATTTCGCAGCGCGCGACAACGCCCGCAAACACCAGGTGCTCAATGCCATGGGCGTGGCCGGCGACGACGATACCTTGGCCGAAGTGGCGCGCAGCGATGCCGACACCGGATTGCGTCGTAGTGCATTGCAGGCGCTGGGCGTGTCGGGTAACACCCAGGTTCTGGCCGAAGTGGCGGGCAGCGACACCGACCTGCAGACACGGAGTGAAGCGATCAAGGCGTTGGGCGTGGCCGGCGGATACCGTCCGCTGCTCGCGCTGTATCCAAAGGTGATCGGCACTCCCAAGCTGCGCGACGATGCATTGAGAAGCCTGCTAACCGCAGCCGACGAGAAGGTGTTGCTTGTTCTCCACCGCAGGGCCGAAACGCAAGAGGAGAAGCAAGCGGTGCTGCGGGTGTTGCTGGAGGCAGGCCACAACCCGAACACAGGAAGTTGAGAGCGGCCAACGCACCACAAGGAGCCAAGCAAATGCACAAGCGTCAAGTAGGAAGCTCTCGGTCATTGCTCTTCTGCGCTGCCATCGCGCTGCTGGCCTTCCCCGTCATTCTGCCGGCGAATCCGCCGGCCGCGATGGTCAAGGCCGCGCGGTACGGCGACGGTGGCGGACCGTTGCTGATCGCGGCAGTCAAGGCCGGTCGTGTGGATGAGATCCGCGCATTGATTGGCGACGGCGTCGACATTGACGCGACGGTTGCAGGCGAAGGCACGGCACTGACGACTGCCTCGCGCGCGGGTGACCTCGACATCGTCAACGAATTGCTTCGACTGGGTGCCGACGTCAATCACGCAACGCGCGGCGACGGCAACCCATTGATCATGGCTGCCTCCAGGCCCGGCAACCTGGAGGTCGTCGAGCGCCTGGTAGTTGCAGGCTCCGATGTGAATGCCATCGTGACAGACGACGAAACGCCGTTGATCAATGCGGCACGAAGCGGAGATCTGCGAATCGTCAAATACATGGTCGAACACGGAGCCAACGTTGAACTTGGCGTCACGGTGACGTTGAGTTCGCAAGCAAGGGTCTGGCGTTCTCCCTTGAACCAAGCACGAACGATGGCGATCAGGAGCTACCTGATCGGCCAGGGCGCAAGGCGATAGTTCACGCGACAGAAGCCTTGGCGGCGACGGATGTTGCGCGGGCCTGGTCACGGGTCGCTTCACTCACCGACTTTTCGTCGCGTCAGTCGGGTCGCCCGGTCTCCGGGCACGAATCGGCGAGCGTCGCGAGATCGGCCGTGACGGTTCTTCGGGAACGTCGAATGCCCGGGTATCGCGTCCTCCAGACAGGAGTACGTCGGCGCGCCGCCTGCGGCGTGCGCGCCAACGCACAAATGGACGGCTACGTCCTGGAAGCGCTTTCGCTCCGGAGCGACGTCACGTCGCCGCAGGCACGGTACGCAGCATGGCCACGCCGGCCACGACCAGCACGATGCCCAACACCCGCATCGCGTTCAGCGGTTCGCCGAACACCACCGCGCCCAGCAGCACCGTGCCGGCCGCGCCGATTCCGGTCCACACCACGTACGCACTGCCCACGGGCAGCACGGCCAGCACCTTGCCGAGCAGCACGACGAAGCCGATCAACGCCACGATCGAAACCGCCGTCCAGCCCGGGCGGGTATAGCCCGCAGAGAGCTTCATCGATGCCGCCCACAACACGTCCAGGCCGCCGGCGATGAGCAACAGCCACCATGCGAGCGCCGGTTTCATGCCGCCAGCGCCCGCTTCTCCGCCGCGAGCGCTGCGCGGATGCTGTCGCGCTGGCCCAGGCGTTCGAGATAGCCCGCAAGCGCTGGCCACGGTTGCAGCGAAATCTTCAGCGGCTTGCACCAGCTGACCACCGCGAACAGGTACGCATCGGCCACAGTGAACGTGTCGCCGGCGATGAACGCGTGGCGCTGCAGCTGTCGTTCGACCACGTCCAGCCGCGGGTTGAGGCGGACGCGCGCGACGTTCATCGCCTGCTCGCCGTACTCGGGATGAAACAGCCATGGGCTGAAGGTCTTGTGCAGTTCCGAACCGATGTATCCCAGCCAGCGCTGCAGCTCGTAGCGTTGGTGCACATCGGCGGGGGTTGCCAGCGGCGAGTCCGGGCTGCTGTCGGCGAGCCACTGCAGGATCGCAGTGCCTTCGGTCAACACGCGGCCAGCGTCGAGTTCCAGCGCCGGCACGTAGCCAAGCGGGTTGACCTTCCGGTAGTCCTCGCCGGTAGACAGCACCGTGGGTGCCGGCCCCAGCTGCACGCGTGCCAGCTCGAAGGGAATGCCGAGCTCGTGCAGGAGGATGTGCGGCGCGAGTGAGCAGGTGTGCGGTGCGAAGTAGAGTTTCATGATCGCGATTCCTCGGGTGGCGGGACGCGGTCAGAATGTGTGCTGCGACCGGCGGCGACCATCCGGCAACTCTGCAAGGAAACTGTGCACATGAGACCAGAACGCTGGTCGTTGGAAGATCTCGCGCTGGTACGCGCCATTGCCGAGGCCGGCAGCTTGGTTGGCGCGGCGCGCGCACTCGGGCTCGATCATTCCAGTGCGTTCCGGCGCCTTGGCGCGCTGGAGGAGCGGATGGGAGCGACGTTGTTTCGCCGCAGCCGCCGCGGATATGCGCCCACCGAAGCGGGCGACATCGTGAGACGCGCGGCCGAGCGAGTGCAGCACGAAACCGACGCGCTGGCCCGGCAATTGGCCGGTCACGACCGGCAACTGCAGGGATCGTTGCGCGTGACGGTGCCCGACACGCTGGTCGAGCTGACGCTGGAGCTGTGTTCGGAATTCGCGGCCCACTATCCAGCGGTCTCGGTCGACCTGGTAGTGTCGAATGCGTTCCTCACGCTGCAGCGGCGCGACGCGGATATCGCGCTGCGCCCGGCGCGGAACGCGCCGGACGGGATGTCGGTTCGACAGCTCGCCACGATCGGTACGGCCGTCTATGCGCCGGAGAGCGAAAGCCCCAGCGAGCACGGCGATGCCCGTCGGGTGATCGGCTTCGGCGAGTCGCTGGCGCACCTGGACTCGGCGCGATGGATCTTCCGCAACATCGACCCGCAACACATCGCGCTGACGGTCGACACGTTGCCGGCCGCGTTGGCGGCCTGCCAGGCGGGGTTCGGTCGCGCGCTGTTGCCGTGCTACCTGGGCGAGGGAAAGCCTGGCATCCGACGGATCGGTGACGTGTTGCCGGAGGTGTGCACCGACCTGTGGTGCGTGATCCATCCGGACTTGCGCAGCTCTGCGCGCGTCCGTGCGTTTCGCGACCTGGCGGTGCAGTGGGCGCGGCAACGCCAGGCGCTGTTCTCAGGCGCGTTGCAGGCGGCCGTCGAATAGCCGCAGATCCCCCACTTGGGGGATGCAGTCCTGAAGCAATCGCCAGACGCGTTGTTCAGCGATAGAGATTTGGTCTTCTTGCCCAACCAGCGTCAGCGCACTTGGCTCGTCGAATGCGGCCAGGAGGTGTGCAACCAGGAAGCACCCGGTTGCGGATCACCGGAGCAGTGATGACTACGATGCATGCAGAACCAGACCGGACTGTGCGTCCAGGCGCAGCCTCTTGTGCGGCACCGCTAGGCCTCGGGGAGTTCGGAGGCTCGGCGACAGCCATCACGGTCATGACCGCTTCCGACTGCCAGGCCCTGCAAGCGGCCTGGCAGTCCATGCTGGCGTGCGAGTCCGGCATCCAGATCGAGGGAGAGCCGGTCACGGACGTGACCCGCCTGGCGACCTCTTTGAGCCGGTACCAACCCAAGGTGCTGCTGCTCGACAAGGCGCTGTTTGACCGCCTTCACCCGCTGGCGCTGCGAAAGATTCGCCAGTGCTGTCCTCATGTTCGCGTGCTCCTCGTGGCCGAGCAGGCTTGTCGCGGTGCCGTAGCCGACGTGTTGCGAAACCGGCTCCACGGGCTCCTGCTGACGACGAGCCCGCCCGATCTCTGCCTCAAGGCAATTCGCGCCGTCAGCAATGGCGAACTCTGGCTGTCGCGTCGAATGATGGCCAACGCCATCACCGACCCGACATGGGCATTGGCCCGTGCGGACGCTTCCGCATCGTTCGATCCGATCCGCCGGCACGCCATGGAAACGCTCACGCAACGGGAGTTGCAGGTCGTCGGACGACTGCATCAGGGTCGCAGCAACAAGGAGATCGCACGCGACCTCGGGATCATGGAAGACACGGTCAAGAAGCACCTGAGAAGCGTCTTCACCAAACTCGGTGTGCGCCGCCGCGCGCTGGTGGTCCTACAGGCGTCGGCTGCTGCGTGATCCTGAACTGCCTGGTCGGGTGCCGATGGTGCGGGCGCGCGCGGTCCAATAGCCGGCAGGTCCGCCTGTACCCACTGGATGCAGGCG
Source organism: Montanilutibacter psychrotolerans (assembly GCF_003719825.1). Lineage (GTDB taxonomy): Bacteria > Pseudomonadota > Gammaproteobacteria > Xanthomonadales > Xanthomonadaceae > Montanilutibacter > Montanilutibacter psychrotolerans. Next base: position 509,164 of record NZ_RIBS01000001.1, read on the forward strand.
CAGCGAGATCACCGCTGCGCCTGTGCACGCCGACCTCCGGCTCGGCCTGGTCAGTTGCCAGGCTCGGGCGGCTGCGGGTTGACCCGCGTTGCAAGGCATTCCACGTTGGACGCTCGATGTGGGCCTATCACCGAGGCCAGGTGCAGCGGTGGCTCGAAGATGACCAGGGCGGCGCCGTCGCCATGGGCGATGTGGGCGGCCCGCGAGGTGCTACTCGCGCCAATCACGATTCCCAGGTACTGATTCGGGCCAAAGGTAAGCAGCGATTCATCGGCCAGCAGGACAGTGCAGTTGCCGGTGGCTTCGCAATTGGCGCCCAAGTCTCGTGGCCCACCAATGTTGTGACACAACGGCCCTACCGGCGGAGGCTTCGTTTCGCCGGCGAAGGCCGAGCCGGCAATCAACGTTGCGCCGATGCCGAGCGCAGCGGTCCTGAGCGATTTCTTGAGCAGCCCAATCATGTTCTGTCTCCAAGTCTCAACTGGTTGAACATGCGTCCGTGCCCGGGGGAGGGGACTGGCGTGCAATGATCCGACGCCCGCGTGTTCGTCATGTCCCAATCGCACCGTGCCAGAGCCGACATCGCGGGACCATTCCACTGAAGGGGAATTCGCTCCCGAGGCAGGGTCACTTCGCAAGGCTCGGTAGCGTCGCGCGCTGGTGGTGCGGCAGCCTCGGTTTGGCTGCCGCGTCCGGCTGCCGCATTCGACTACCGCGTGACCGTGAATCCCCGGGCCAGAACGCCGCCGTTGCCCACACGCACGTTCCAGACCGGATTCCGGCCGGGCTGCTTCTTGTAGGGCACCGTCACGGTCGCCGTGATCCGATCCACCGATTCGGTGTTGGACGTCAGCTGCACGTTGCTGGCAACCGGCCGTGGGCCGGTGCCGCCATCGAAGCTGACGCCCATGCCGGCCGTGAATCCGTATCCGGTGATCGAGACCTGAACGCTGGTGCCCGTGCGCGCCGAACTCGGGGTGATCGATGCCACCGATGCGCAATGGCCGCTGCTGTCGAGCACGCTGACGGTGCTCGGCTTCTTGATGTTGAGCAGCACGCACGACACGTTGTCGTTCTCATTGTTCTCGACGAGCACCTTCTTGGGATCCACTTCGACCTTCAGCTGGTAAATGCCGTCAGCATTAGCGGTGAAATCGATCTCCTGGCCGGCGAGATGGGCGCCGTAGGTATCGCCCCAACCGACCGAAATGCCCTGCAGGTCGCGCCCGCACTGGGTGTAGAACGCACGGGCCGGTGCGCCCTGCAATCCCAGGTTGATCGCCGTGGTATCCATCACGCAGAACGTGGTCTTGACGCCGGTGCGCAACGACCCGCCCGGTGCATTGACCGGCTGCAGCGTGTACAGCGCGAAGTCGTTGAAATGCATGTGGTTGTGCGCCGGGTGGTACTCGAAGGCGCCCGCGAAGTGCAGGGCCGGAGGACCGCTGCTCTGGTACACAACCTGGTACACCCGCAGCTTGCCCGATCCGGTTTCGACTTCGCCGGCGGCAAGCTCCAACGGCCCTGCGCCGCCGTTCCAGGAGGTGGTGCTAAACCGCAGCGTGGAACGGCCGCCCGTGTCTGTCGCCAACGTCGTGTCAAAGACACCCAACGGAATCAGATTCGGTGGCATGGCCGTCTGCGCGGCGGCGGTGCCAGAGAGCGACAACGCACCGACGATTGCCGCTGCCAGCCAAGGCCCGCGATTGCGGCGAAGTGAACTCGAAATCATGGCAGCACCTCCAACGATGGCGGCAGGCTGCGGGCGATGGGCCCTGGGTGCCTTGTTCATGCGTCGTCTCCTCGTGCCCGGGTCATGCCAGCCTTGTCGAACAAACCGATGGCCGGTGGGGCGACGCCTTCATGCCGACGAACCGGGCGGCTCCACGCCACTGCCCAGCGGCCAGCGCGCCGGATCGGCGGTTTGGTTCATCCAAGCTGTCAGGGTCGGCCAAGGCCGGCAATTCCACTAAAGGGGAGGTTCGGGATGCCGGCGGAGCGGGCCCCGGCGCACCGCCACTGAATCAGGGGGCGGCTGATGCCAGGCGTATCGGGCAGGCGCACCGGGCTCCCGACGTCTAAGCTACGGAGGTTCAAAGACATAGGGCGTTAGAACCCATGGACCTACGCTGGACTGCCTTTGCAGCCATCTGCCATGAAGAGTTTCACCGGTGCGCCTTCCCGGCCGAGCTTGTTGCGGCTTGCGGGGGGCATGAGGATATTGCCTGGGCTACCTACTTCCATTTGCGCGGCGACGCCTTGGCGTGGCTCTCTCGCGAGGTGCCCGCCCTTGATGGGGACACACCAGAATCCTTGCTTGGGGCCGACCAAGCCGATGCCGTCCGGCATTGCCTCTGGTCAATGCCGTGCTGAGTTCAAATGCCTTCGCGGCTCGGCTTGGATCAGTCGAAAGCGCTCAAGTCATGGCGCCTCGAAAATCGATAGGCCTGGTTGGCCTCGCGTGCATCCTTGCGAGCCCTTCGGTTTTTGCCGATTGGCGGTACGAGAACATCGTCGGCGCTGAGCATGCAGTCGTAACCTCTGACAACACCGTCGAGGTCAAGAGCTACGTCGATGACTCTGTCGTTTCGCTTCGAGCGGAGCTTCGCCTTGTCAATGGGCCGCACGGAACCCGTTCCTGGCTTGCACTTGATCCGACGGATGACGGATTTGCGCAGATCTACTGTGAAGGATCCAGCCTCTGTCAGATCTCGGTGGCATTTGACCAGGGGCAACCCGCCGACATTGGATCGTGCTACTCCGATGGGCCTTATTCGACTGGCCAGGCGGTCAAGTTTGACGCAAGCAAGTACCTGGTGGATGGACTGCACAAAAGCACATCCGTTGAGATCATCGCACCTGTTTCGGACGGCGACTCGACCAGCCAGGTTGCTTTTCGTTTTTCGGTGGGCGCATTGAAATTCAAGGCCTCCCATCGCCGGGATGTGTGCGAAGGCGATTTCGCTGGAGACCATGGCGCGGTTGAGCGCTGACGTTGATTCGCGCCGAAGCTCGCGCCGCGCTTGTGCGGATACCGATCGACGATAGTGGATCTCCGCGTGGCCGGCACCAAGCGCGTCCAACTGACGGACGGGCAGGGACCCCGAGGGTCGGGGAGTACGATTTCCGGGACAGCGTGAAGCCGGAGGCTCGTCATGAGTATTTGGGAGATCAAGGGCCGCGAGCTCGTCAACTGTAGCTGCGAATACGGCTGCAACTGCCAGTTCAACGCATTGCCGGACAAGGGCCACTGCCACGCGGTGGCCGGCATCCAGATCGATGAAGGCCATCACGGTGAGACCAGGCTCGATGGCCTGCGTATCGCGGCGATCTTCAAATGGCCCGGCCCGATTCACGAGGGCAACGGCGAGGCCATTGCGTTCGTGGATGCCAACGCCAGCGACAAGCAACGCGAGGCGCTGCTGAGGATCATGACGGGGCAGGACACCGACCCGTTCGCCACGATGTTCGCCGTCTATGCCTCGACAGTGACCAGGATGCACGATCCGGTCTTCACCGATATCGACCTTCAGCTGGACATCGATGGACGGAAGGGCCGGATCGCCGTCAAGGATTACATCGAAACGGTCGGCAAGCCGATCGTCAACAAGGCCACGGGTGTCGAATCCCGAGCGCAGATCGTGTTGCCGGATGGATTCGAGTACGCCGTGGCCGAGATCGGCAGTGCGTCGACCACGACCACAGGGCCAGTACAGATCGCGCTGACCGACACCTACGGACAGTTCGCGCGACTGCACCTCAACGGTCACGGCGTCGTTCGAGCCTGAGTTGCGGTGAGCCCTGCCGTGTCGTTCTTCGAGCGCCTGCTCAAACGGGACGGCGCAATCACGATCGCCGGCTTGTTCGCGCTTTGGGTGCTCACATGGGCGTACCTCGCGGCGGGCGCGGGGCTGGGCATGAGCGCGTGGGACATGACCCGGCTGGCGCTGTTGCCTTATCAACCCATCGAGGGCTCGACGACGGCGATGTCTTCGATGCCAGCAATGTCTGATATGCCCGGCATGGCGATGGATTCCATGGCGCCGGCATGGGACTCCGCGCACTGGGGCCTGATGGTGGCCATGTGGTGGGCCATGATGATCGCGATGATGACGCCGAGCGCCGCGCCGACCATCCTGTTGTACGCGCGGGTGCATCGCCATGCCCAGACGCAGGGGCAGATGGCGACTCGTCCTGCGACCGCCGCCTTCGTCGCCGGCTATTTCCTGATCTGGCTGGCGTTCTCGATCGCCGCCACTGCGGTGCACCAGGCATTGGAAAGCGCAGGCGTCGTCTCGGCGATGACGATGGGATCACAGGTGCAGTGGTTGTCCGGCACGGCCCTGATTGTTACCGGCCTCTATCAACTATCCCCGCTGAAGAATGCCTGCCTTTCGCATTGTCGCGCGCCGGCGGAATTTCTCTCGCGGCATTGGCGTCCCGGACCCCGTGGCGCCATCCGCCTGGGCGTGGTGCATGGCGCGTACTGCATCGGTTGTTGCTGGATGTTGATGGTTCTGTTGTTCGTGGGCGGAGTGATGAACCTGGCCTGGATTGCCGCGCTGTCGCTTCTGGTGCTGGCCGAGAAGGTTCTGGCAAAAGGGCGATGGGTGGGCTACTGCGCAGGGGTTGTGCTGATGGCATGGGGCGCGGTGATCTTGCTGCAGTGACCGAGGCGCCGCAGATGGGTCGATTCGGTTCGATGGACCTGCTGGCGGCGCGCCTGATCGGGGATGCTCAACGCCTGAAATCAAGTCGAGCCGCGAAGCGGCTTCGGCTTGAACTAATTGTTAGCCACCGGCCTGCGGTTGCGAGGACATGTTGCTTTCAATCCAGTCGACGTAGTGGCTGATCCGGACGTTACAACTGGACTGACCATAGAGCCCCAGGCGCAAAGTCCTGGCATCGCCTGAGGCAGCGGTCCAAGAAGGAAGTCCGGCCAGCAGCCATTGGTCGTTGACTTGAATGAGTGTTGGGCCGCCGCTGTCTCCGTTACCGGTCATTCCCTCAAGAGGTAACGCCGAGGGCGCTTTGTCGAACACGTAGCAAAACCAGCGGCCGTGAGCGCTGGTGATCTGGTTGAAGGCGCGACGAAGCTCGGTGCGGTGGGAGTCGTGGGCTGCGTACCCAATAGCTCCGGTGCCAGTGGCGCCTTTTCCTATGATCTTTGCAATCTGGCTTAGCTCGTCTTCGCCTTCGTAGAGTGCCACGGGAGAAACGTCGGTAACGGGTTCCACCAGCTTGAGAAGCGCGATGTCGTCCGACGAGGCGAGCAAGACCCTTAGCAGAGTCGCATCCCCAGTGGTCAGTATCTGATTGATCAGCTCTTGCGGTGGCTTTCTGTATCCGGGATGGATTACGAGGTGCTCCACCTCTCGGGAGATCCCGTTCATGACCACCGCCTTGATCTCGGTCTGCCATGTCACAGCGTGGGCAGCTGTAACAACCCATTGGGGCGCAATCAGAACGCCGTGTCCCTCACCAGGCATATCAACGAGGGCAGGAAGCTCAGATGCCGGAACTCGGTACTTTGAGTCATCAAGGTCATGCCGGATCACAACGGCACTAGAGGTTGATGACACTGCCAACAGTGCGAGCAGCAAAAATCGAGTCATGTGTGATTCCTTCAAGGGGGCAGCGCATGAATTGCGCCGAACCGCAACGCGCGCTCCAAGCCTGCACGGGCGCGAGAAACCCACCAACGATTTGGCAGCGAACCGGTGGCCTGTGGCAGTGAAGCGGTCATAGCTGGCGGTAGAGCGCGTAGCCGCCAGCCGGTTCACCGGACCAGCCGCACGAGCGGTGGACGACCGTCAGCGGCGCATGCCGAGCAAGGCGAATCGCGCTTCGAACCGGGCGCGTCGATCGCGGCTCAGCTTCAACATCGTGCCGTCGGTCAGCTTGAGTTCGCAGCCGCCGCGGAACAGCGGGTGGACTTCCCGCACGCGCGCCAGGTTCACGATCGTCCCGCGGTGAACGCGCACGAACTGTTCCGGATCCAGTTGGCGTTCCATCTCTTCCATGCTTTCGCGCAGCAGATGGCTGACGCCACCGCAATGCAGACTCACGTAGTAGTCGGCCGCACCAATCCAGTCGATCTGATCCGCCTCGAGCACGATGTTCTTGTCCCGGCCGGGAATCAGGAAACGGCTGCGCGGCGCCTGCCGAGCCTGCAGCAATGCACTGATGCTGGCATCCAGCCCACCCTGACGATGGCTGTGGGCCTGGGATTTCGCGCGGGCCAGCGCGGCCTTGAATCGAGCGTCGGTGAAGGGCTTGAGCAGGTAGTCCAACGCATGCACTTCGAATGCGTGCAACGCGTACTGATCGAATGCCGTCACGAACACGACCGCCGGAACCGCTGCTGGGCCGACCAGGTCCAGCAGTGCGAACCCGTCGAGATCCGGCATCTGGATGTCGAGAAACAGGATGTCGGGACGCAGGCGGGCGATGGCGGGCGGTGCGTCGAGGCCAGTGCATTCGCCAACGACCTCGACTTGAGGGTCGGCTGCCAGCAGCACGCGAACGTTCTCCCGCGCCAATGGCTCGTCGTCGACCACCAGCACTTTCAGTGGCGTCTGGCCGGACGCGCTCATGGCTGCAGATCGAATGGCAGATCCAGCAGCGCCAGCACGTGGTCGCCGGACGCTGTCAGGGAAAAGCGGGCGTCGTTGCCGTACAGGGTGCGCAGGCGCTCTCGCGTGTTTTTCAAGCCGATGCGCTCCACCACTGGAGTGGCAATGCTGCCACTGTTTCGTACCTGCAGTTCCAGCCGGTCGTCGGTGCGCTGCGCGCGCACCTCGACACGACTCGCCGAACCGGTCCGGTCGATGCCGTGACGCACGGCGTTCTCCGCCAGCGGCTGCAGAATCAGGATCGGCACCGCAACCTGCCGCAGCGTCTCATCCATGGTCACCGTGAACGACATGCGATCCGGAAAACGCGTCTGCTGGATTTCCAGGTAGCGTGTGAGCATCTCGACTTCCTCGCCAAGTGCCACGCGCTGGCGGCCGGCATGGTCCAGCGAATAGCGCAACAGATCCGCCAGTCCGACGATCATGCCGATCGCCTCGTCCTTGCGGCTGACCCGCACCAGTCCCGAGATCGCATTGAGCGTGTTGAACAGGAAATGCGGCTGGATCTGCAACTCCAGCGCATGCAGCCGCGCATCGGTGAGCGAGCGCCGCAGATCCGCCGCCTCGATAGCGTGTTCGCGATAGCGTTGGCTGTATTCCAGTGCCAGCACGGCGCCAAGCACCAGCAGATAGAGGATCCACGCCAGCGGAATCTGCGCCAGCAGCACTTGGCCGATCTGCACCTCGGACGCTGACGCGGTCATCTGGTCGTACGGGCGCAGCCACAGCAACAGGCCCAACGCGTACAGCGTATGCAGAAGACCGATCGTGGTGGCCGCCAGCAGATGGACCGCCACCCCCAATGGCCGCGGTGGCACCACCGGAAAGCGCCGCGCCAACAAGACCACCAGCGCAGTCGGCGCCAGCCAGACCAGCCAAATCGCAACGTGATAGCCGAGCAACAGCGGAATGTGGTGGCCGTGCGAAATCATGCTGATCCACACCTGGATTCCGGCCACCAGACCGAACAGCAGCCAGAACGCGGCAGCGACGAGCAGGAATTGACGTGCAGTCATCGGCCCAGTATGCCGCAACAACAGAGGGAAGCGACCCGAAGCGGACGTCATTCAAAGGGGACGCGAGCATGCCCGAGATGCGGCCTGCGCTCGGATCGACGTGCGGAACGCTCGCCTTTCCGTGGCCTTCTTGAGCCCTTCTTTCGTCCTGCCCCATAGCTGGCGTCTTAGCTCCTGAGACGGGGCAATGTTTTAGTCAAAGGCCACGGAGACGTCGCGGCTAGAGTCAACATGGCACAGCGCGTGCAGTCACCGGAGAATGCGCCCCATCCGAGCACCCCATACGATCAGCCATGACCCTATCCAACGTCGATCCAAAGCTCGTCTTTGCCTGGCAGGCAGCGCATTCCATCGCACGGGGTTCCCCGCCCCCTGTTCTCGATCGTGGGGGCTTCCGAGTGGATACCCACTCGGAAAAGGAAGTGAAACGCTGGGTATTCCCGCAGCCTTGTGCTGGGTTGCGCGCAATCGCGCAGGACATTACGGCTCCACGACACTACTTGAAGCTGTGCGGCTCTGACGAGGAACTTCGAAGCGCACTGCCGGTACGCTGGGAGGTTCAGCCAGCGAACTATTTCATGATCGCGGCAGCGGCAACCCTCGAAACAAGGCCTCTGCCGGTTGGCTACAGGATGGAGCTTCAACAAGCCGGGCCCGTCACCCGGGCTTGCGTCATCGCGCCCGATGGCGATCTGGCCGCTAGCGGATACACGGCGGAGACTGCAGATGTCTGCATCTATGATCGAATCGAGACCGCGCAGGACCACAGGCGGAAGGGATTGGGTGTCGCGGTGATGATCGCCCTTGGAGCTGCCAGGAGAACCCTTGCAAGTCCGCAGCTTCTGGTCGCGACAGAAGACGGCCGCAACCTCTATGCGAACCTCGGTTGGGCGGTGCTCGCACCATTCGCGGCTGCAACCATTCCGGAAGGTTGAATCCGTACGCTGGACTGATCTGCCGTTGAATCCGGTCGAGCACGCACGGCTAGCGGATGCCAATGCCAGCTCAGTGATCCGGAAGCAGACCGGTCTCTTGAAGCGACCGACGAAGTCCGTCGGGGACGGTTCCATCGACGTTCCATCCCCGGTGACTCGCGACGATGCGCCCATCGACGTAAACATAGGTCGTCGGGATCCGCGCGAAGTCAACGCCGACCCATGCGGCGTTGTGTGCCGACACCATCATGGGTTGCCCTGGATGTGCGCGGTTCCACGCTTGGATCTGCCCGACGTCCAGGTCTTTGGACGCGGGGGCGAGCCACAACGCGCTCCCCTTTTCGAACGCTGATCGCAGCTCGGGGTCTGCCCACACGCTGGCGGCAGCGCGCTCTGCATTCTTGCAGCCAGACACGATGACGATCCGGATGCCGCGGGTGAGATCAGTCGTGCGGAGTGTTGCGCGGTCCCCAGAGCGGCCGAGATCGACATAGGCTGGCGCCCGCGGGCTGACGGGCCTACTGGCGAGCTCCGGCACGACAACACTCGCCAATTGAGGGAACCGCGCTTGAAGGGCTTTCGCTTTGGCTGCATACCACATCGACAGCTGTACCCCGAGGAGGATGCGAGCTTCGGAATCGGTGACTGCATCGCGACGCCCAAGTTCGTCGAATGTCGCTTCGAGGCGTGCCGCATCGGATGCCACGGCAGGATCGCCGAGCACCAGCGAGTAGCTGAACATCAAGTCCGCTGCCTGGAACAGTGTGCGGACATCGTGCAGATCGAGCGTTCTGAGCCTGTCGTAGTCATCTCGCGCCAGCACAAAGTGTGTGCGCAGCAGGCGCAACTTGTCGGCATTGGAGATATCCCGGGCACGGCTCGCCTGCACGAGCTGTTCGTGCCAGCCACGAGCGTTCGGAGTGACGTGTTGCCCAGCAAACCCGGAAAGGGTTGCGAAGGTAAGGGACATCATCAGGGCGTATAGACCCATGAGCGTGTTCTCCTGTCAGCGGTGTCCCGGCTTCGCGCCGGGACACCGAAAGGAGCGAGCAAGTCGCGACACGCTAACACCACCAGCAAGTGGCGAACTTCCGAGGACTTTTTCCCCGCCGAGCAGACCGTGCAGGCGTTGCTGCGGGCTCTTGTCAGCTCACGCCACGAAGCAGACTTTCACGGACAACGTGAGCGTGTATCCCGGCAGCACGCCCATGCCCGGTGACGCAGCCGCCGATCAATCGTGTGTATCACCCGACAACGGCGTGCTGCGCATGGACGCGCGTTTGGCGAATGCGTCGAACCACGCGGCAAGGCGCGGCCGACCGGCGCGGAAATCGGGCAGTTCACGGAACTCTAGCCAGTCCAGCGCCGTCGCCACGGCGATATGGCCGACGTGCAACGTGCCGTCGACGTCCAGCTCACGTTCCAGCCAATCGTAGCTTTCCGTCAGCTTCAGGACGTAGCCGTCGCGCAGGGGCGCGTAGCGAAGTGCTTCGGGGCGTCGCACGGTTTCCCAGCGCACCGCGATGCCGGCCTCGGCCATACCCTGCGCCACTGCCTGCACACGCAGTGCGTGCCAGCGGGCTTCACCCTGCTCGGGAATCAGGCGAACGCCATCGTGCAGCGTGTCGAAGTAGGCGCAGATGACGTCCGAGTCGAACAGCGCGGGCTTGCCCTCGCGCAGCAGGACCGGCACCTTGCCGAGGGGGTTCTGATCGAAGACGAGCGGGTTGCGCTGCGTGGGGCTGGTTTCGTGATGCACCACCTCCAGCTGCGACGACAGGCCGAGTTCGTGGGCCACGACGAGAGCCTTGCGGGCGTACGGCGAATGGGTCTGATAGAGCAGTTGCATGTGGATCTCCAGCGGGTACGGGGGGAAGGTCAGGCTTGCGCGGCATCGTTGCCCGGCGCGTCGTGCAGCAGCTGCGCGAGCACCGCGGTGATGCGCAGTGCGGTGGGAATGTGGAGGAACTCGTTGGGTCCGTGCGCGTTCGACTGCGGTCCCAGCACGCCGGTCACCACGAAGCCGGTGGTGGGAAAACGGCCGCCAAGCATCGCCAGGAACGGAATGCCACCGCCACCACCCATCGATGCCGACGGCGCACCGAAGGCGTTCTGCGAAGACGCTTCGAGAGAATTCTGCAGCCATGGCGCCATGGGCGCGGCGTGCCAGCCCGGCGACACCATGTCGACAGTGAAGTTGATCTGCGCGCCGTAGGGCGGATCACGTTCGAGCAGGGTCTTCAGTTGGCGTGCCGCCTCGGCCGGGTCGAGGGTCGGCGGCAGGCGCAGGCTCACCTTCATGGTCGTGGCCGGTTGCATGACCGCGGCGGCGTGGGCAACGCCGGGCAAGCCGTCCAACCCGGTGATGGCCAGCTGCGGGCGCCAGGCGCGGTTGAGAATGAGTTCGGCCGGCGCCGCGTCGATCGGCTGCAGGCCTGGAACGCGCGGCAGGCTCTCGTGCAATCCGGCCCCCAGAGCGACGGCGGCATCGACCGCCTGCGTGCGACGCAGTGGCGGAATGTCTGCGTGGAATTCCGAGGCGATCGTGCCGTCGTCCTCGCACTCGATGCGCGAGAGCAGTCGCCGCGCGATGCGGAAGCTCGACGGCACCACACCGGACGCATCGCCCGAATGCACGGCTTCGTCGAGGACCTGCACGCTGAGTCGCCCGGCCACCTGGCCACGCACCGACGTCGTGAGCCACAGCTGCGAGTAGTTGCCGCAACCGGCATCCAGTGCCACGACCACGGACGGCGTGCCCAGTCGCGGTATGAGTTCCTCGATGTAGGCCGGCAGGTCCGGACTACCGGACTCTTCGCTGGCCTCGATCAGCACCAGCAGGCGAGGGTGGCGCGCCTTCTGCTCTCGCACGGCGCGCAGCGCCACCAGCGCGCTGAACAAGGCGTAGCCATCATCCGCGCCGCCACGTCCGTACAGGCGGTCTTCCTCCAGTACTGGCGACCACGCACTGCGGCCGTGCGTCCAGCCCTCCATCGACGGCTGCTTGTCCAGGTGGCCGTAGACCAGCACCGGCTCTCCGTCGCCAGGCACGTCGATCAGAAGCAGCGGCGTGCGCTCCGGTGCTCGCAACACGTTGATACGCACGCCGGGAACATCCTCGAGGTAGGAGCGTGCCCAATCGACCATCAACGTGACCGCGCGTTCCATATGACCGGTGGCGGACCAGGTCGGCTCGAACGCCGGCGATTGGCACGGAATGGCGATGTACTCGACCAGTGCGGGCATCACGTGCGCCTGCCAATCGCGTTCGATGAAGTGCTGCAACCGCGGGAAGTCCATGGATAAGCCAGTGGGGAAGGGGCCTTCATGCTGCTGGCGTCAGACTGCGCAATCCCGTCGATATCGGGCGCTTCCGTGCCAGAATTCGGCGCATTCGCTCCACTATCCTTGCTCCATGGATCTCGACCGCTTCGATCGCCAACTGCTGAATCTCGTACAGGAAGACGCCGGCCAGACCGCGGAGCGTCTGGCGGAGCAGGTGGCGTTGTCGCCATCGGCCATCCAGAGACGTCTGCGTCGCCTGCACGAGCAGGGCGTCATCGAACGTGAGGTGGCGGTCGTCGATCCCAAGGCGGTAGGACGTCCGACACTCTTCATCGTTGCTTTGCAGGTGGAACGCGAGCGTCCCGACCTGATGTCGCAGCTGCGCCGCTGGCTGTCCGCGCAGGAGCACGTGCAGCAGGCTTTCTACGTCACCGGCGAAGCCGACTTCATCCTCGTGGTGACCGCGCCCGACGCGGAGAGCTATGACGCGCTCATGGGGCGATTGATGAGCGAGAACGCAAACGTCAAACGCTTCACCACCAACGTGGCGATGAGCGTGGTGAAACGCGGGCTGAGCATTCCGATCACAATGGGTGACGGCGCCTGAGACGCGCGTCGGAGACAACTGCGGCGCAAATGTGCCGTTTGGCCGCGTGTCGGATTCCCTTGTTGCCGAAGTTCCCCGCAGGCAGTGCGCCACAGTGTGGGCATGAACCCGAACCCTTCCGATATCGCGGCCGAGTACGCCGCCCTGTTTCCCGATCACGGCCCCAGCCCGCTGCTGGAACTGCCCGCGCTGGCCCAGCACTGCGGTGTCGCGCGGGTCTTCATCAAGGACGAAGGTGCCCGCCCTTACGGCAACTTCAAGATTCTCGGCGGCATGCTGGCGGGGCTTCGCCTGCTTGCACGGCGCGGCGGCGTCGATTCGATTCAGGCGTTGCTGACGCGCACGACACCCGTCTCGTTGCCCACGTTGCTTTGCGCCAGCGATGGCAACCACGGGCTGGCAGTGGCGCTGGCCGCGCAGCGTGCCGGCACCACGGCGCGGATCTTCCTGCCGAACGCGGTCAGTGCCCAGCGCGCCGAGCGAATTCGCGCCTGTGGCGCGGACATCGTGTGGATAGACGGCACGTACGACGACGCCGTGAATGCCGCCGGTGAAGCCGCGCGAGAAAGCGGCAGCCTGCTGGTTGCCGACACCGGCGCGCGCATCGACGATCCAGTGGTCCAGCAGGTGATGGCCGGCTATGGGCTGGTCCTGCACGAGTTGCGTCGGCAGTTCCACGACGCGGATGCGCGAGCGACGCACGCGTTCGTCCAGGCCGGTGTCGGCGGGTTGGCGGCGGCGGTTGCCGATGGCATGCGCGACATCTCGTCGCCGCCGGGCCGCCTGCTGGTGGTCGAGCCCGAGGCCGCGGCGTGCGTCGCGCAAGCCCTGGTGCACGGCCAGGCCGTACAGGTCCCGGGCGATCTGCACACGGTGGCGGACATGCTGTCGTGCGGTGTGGCCTCCGCGCCCGCCATTCCTGTGCTGCGCCAGTACGGCGCGAAGGCGGTGGCCGTGGACGAGGCGCTGCTGCGCCATGCCGTCGAAGTGCTGTACGCGGCGCACGGCCCGCGCGCCACACCGTCGGGCGCCGCCGGACTTGCCGGCCTTCTGCACGTGGCCGGGCAACCGGATCTGCGGGACGAACACGCGCTGCAGCACGACAGCCACGTGCTGTTGATCGTGACCGAACGTCCCATCTCGGGCCTTGATGGTCACCGGCCACTCCCGCGACGGCGCAACCGCAACGCCATTCGCGCATCGGCACGGAAGGTTTGATGCAGTGCGGCGCCGGGTAGGCCGGCGGCCCGCTCGGTAGAGGCCGGTGCGCTCGTGGCCTGAGAAGCGCACGCGCAGGGCCGCGCCCCCTGGTGCAGGACCTCCGTACACGGCCAATCCCCTAAGATCGGGGCGACAGCTCGGGGGAGGTGACGCCATGTGCTACTCGGCCCAGGTCACGCAGAACTACCGCGAGTACGTGCGGCTGTTCGGTGCCGACATCGATCTGAAAGAGTTCGTGCGGCTCTACTGGGAGCGCCCCAAGAGCAAGGCGCGCATCGCCAAGGGGCTCGACGCCGCATTCGCCGATGCCGATGGCGACGACGCCAGGACCATCAAGTCGCTCATCGACACCTACAACGATGACCAGATCGCCCTGATCGAGGCAGACCTGGTCAAGCAACGCGATCGCCTCGCCGCGGCAAGACTGACGTTGCAGAAGCAGGTCACAAAGAAGGCGAGCGAGGACCTGCGCATCGCGACCGACAAGATCGCCAAGGGACTGGCGAAGCTCGAGGACATCCTGCGACCGGAACTGCAGCCGCGCGACTCGCGCATCTTCCCCGGCTGGTACGCGCCGGTGATGATCTCCGAGCAGGGCAGGCACGTCGTGAAGCCGATGCGGTACCAGTGTCGGCCGGCGGGCAAGCCCGAGTTCTACGACACGAAATTCCCGGGCACCTACAACGCGCGGCGCGACAGCCTGGAAGGCTTCTGGCAGCAGCAGTTCGGATACACGCATGGGGTCGTCATGGCAACCGCCTTCTACGAGTACGTGAGGCGATACAGGCCCGAGACGCGCGCGCCAGGCGACAACGATGTGGACGAGAAGGTCGTGCTCGAGTTCAAGCCCAGCACCGGCGAGCCAATGCTGATCGCCTGCCTGTGGTCGCGCTGGGAGGGGCCGGGCGGGCAGGAACTGCTGTCGTTTGCAGCAATCACCGACGACCCGCCGCCGGAAGTGCTGGCCGCCGGCCACGACCGCTGCGTCATCCCGATCAAGGCCAAGAACGTGGATGCCTGGCTCAACCCGGACCCGCAAAACCTGGCCGCGCTGTACGCCATTCTCGACGACCGCGAGCGACCCTACTACGACCACCGCCAGGTTCCCTGAGGCCCTGCGCTGGCGGCTCGCGATGGCAGGTCGGGTGCCGGGTGCTGCCGGACGTTTGCACATGTGCACGAATCACCGTTCTGTCACGCCGGGACGCGATATTCCGCTGCCTCGGCTAGCATTGGCACCATCCCCCACCTCGGAGCGCACCGGATGCGTCGTGTCGTACCAGTCGCGTCGTTGGCCTTGCTGCTGACGTGCCTGCCCATTGCGGGCGGTGCTGCCACGCCCTTGCAGGCGCCGCCGCAGGCCGTCGTCGAACCGCCCGTGGCTAGTGCGGACGAACCGGTCGCCGACCTCGGCCTGGTGGTGGTCAGCGGCGAATTGCCCGGCCCCGGGTTGTGGAAGATTTCGCGCGGCGAGCACGTGCTGTGGCTGCTCGGTGATCTGTCTCCGCTGCCGCGCGACATGCAGTGGCAATCGCGCGATGTCGAGGCGGCGATCGTGCAGTCCCAGGAGATCATCCAACCGCCCACCGTCGGCCTCAGCGCCAACATCGGCTTCTTCCGTGGCCTCACGCTGCTGCCGTCCTTGCTGGGCGCGCGCAAGAACCCCGATGGCAAGACGCTCCAACAGGTGGTGCCGCCCGAGCTCTACGCGCGCTGGAGGCAGCTCAAGGCCCGCTACATCGGTCGCGACAACGATGTCGAGCAATGGCGCCCGGTGTTTGCTGCCCTGGAGCTGTACGAGGCGGCCATCGCCAAGGCCGGGCTGACACGCAAGGGTGTGGTCGGGCCGTTCGTCGATGATGCGGCCAAGCGTCACGAGATCCGGGTGACCGCGCCGCGCGTGACGGTGGTGATCGACGACCCGAAGCAGGCGTTGAAGGAGTTCCGCGACGAAACGTTTGGCGACCTCGATTGCTTCCGCAAGACCCTCGACCACCTCGAAAGCGATCTGGGCACGATGACCGCGCGCGCCAACGCCTGGGCCACCGCTGACCTGGAAGCCATGCGGGCACTGCCGTACACCGATCAGGCCGCGGCTTGTCGTGAAGCGCTCAACGATATCGGCGTCGCGCGCAAGCGCGGCATGGCCGATTCCGAGGCACGCGCGTCGCGTGCCTGGATGGACGCGGCCGACGCGGCGTTGGCCCGCAACGCCAGTACGTTTGCGCTGCTGCCGATCGCCGAGCTGATCAAACCCAACGGCTACCTGGATCGGCTGCGCGCGCGCGGCTACACGGTCGAAGCGCCGTTGTAGTTCGTCGGTACCGGCGACGCGCGAGCGGGTCCGCCCCGCGCGGTCGCCGGTTTCCTCGCTCAGCCGCCTGCGGCAAACAGCGCCGCCTGCGCTGCCTCCTGGGCGGCGCGGCGATCGAACAGCACCTTGTGCAGCATCTCCGTCGACAGCCCATGCAACGTCAGGCGGAAGCCAGCGCGCAGGGTCGACATCGGCACCAGCGGGTGGCGGTTGTTGAGCAGCACCAGGTGCGAACGCGCATCCAGGATCGTCGCCGCATACAGGCCGATGGTTTCGTCCAGTTGCAAGGAGTTGGTGGCGCGCCAGAAGTCGTCGTCGGTCAGCAGCAACTGGTAGATCGGGGTGAACAGCTCGATCGAGCTTTGCAGGTCGAGGAAGTTGAATCGGCCGTCCGGCATGTCCTCCAAGCGCAGTCCGGGCTGGGCGATCATCGAGAAGTCCGGCTCGGCGACGTGTTCCAGCTCACGTCCGGCGGCGTGCAGCGCGCGGTTGAGGCGGATCACGAAGTTGTAGAGATTGAGGTCGTGCACCAGGAACAGGTCATCGCGCACGTCGCCGATCCGCTGCGGCGTCAGCGGGCTGGTTTCCACAGGTGCCGGAGAGTTGGCGCCGATGAAGGCAAGCACCTGCGACCCGACGTGGAAGTGGCGCAGGATCAGCCAGTTGGCCTCCGGGCGGATGAAGTTCTGCATGCCCCAGGCGAGCAGGCGGTGCAGCGTGCGCGAGAACGCCAGCTTGCGTGGCGTGACGAACTTCAGGACCTGGAACAGCACGATCAAGGTGCGGGCGAACGGCCGCACGAACGGCAGGATCACCTGCCGCGAACGCGAGCTGGAGTCGGCCAGCCAGGCACGCTTCACCTCGTCGTCGATCGGCGTGCTGCGGTCGAGATACATCGCCAGCCAAGGATTCGGATCGCGCGGATCGTGTTCCTGGGAAAGAAAATCGGGAGCGTGCTTCATGGCGTCGTTTCCTGGCTCAGGACAGCACGTGGTCGAACTGCATCAGGTACAGCTGCGCGGTGCGGCGTGCGGTGTCGATGATCGCGCGCGCGCCGTCGCCGTCGGCATCGTGTTCGAGAACGATCTCGACCGCGCGCAGCCAGCGCAGCAAGTGGTGCTCGTCGTTCGCACCATGGTATTCGAGGAAACGGAACGCATCGGCGGGTAGGTCGAGGCTGGCCTTCATCAGTGGCAGCAGCGCCGGAATGATGCGCTGACCCGTGCCTTCGATGATGTAGATCGCGCCCAGCAGGCCGAGCGGATTGGCGGTTGCCGCCAGCGCATGCAGGTAGGCATTGAGCGCCTCGCCGCCGGGATTGCGGCGCAGCGCGTCGAGTTCGGCGATGTCGCCGCCGGCACGCCGGTAGTCCTCGAACAGGATCAGGTAGTCGTCCTGCTCCTCGCCGGCGTGGGTGCCGATCAGCTCGGCCAGTGCCTGGTACGGTGGCTGCACGGACGCCGCGCCCTCGCGCATCCACAGGCTGCCCTCGCGCACCTGGGGAATCCAGTGCTGCATCCAGCGACGGTAGTCGGCGGCTTCGAAGCGGCGGTCGCGCAGCTTGCGGATCAACGGCGTGCGCCAGGCGCGCGATCGGTAATCGTGCCAGAGGGTGGCCAGCTCACCGAGTAGGTGGCGCAGTGCCTGGGGGGCGTCGGCGGGATCGTGGGGCGGGGCGATCAGATCGTCGTCGCCGGCCGTTGCCACGGGCGCCGAACGCAGGTCCGGTCGAACGTCAGGCATCGCCGCATCCGCGGCCTCCACCTCGATCAGCGCGAACGCCACGGTGAAGCGCCCGGATTCCGGGATGAAGCACAGGATCTTCTCGCCCGGACGCGGCGTGCGGGTGCGAAGGAACTCGTCGAGCATCACGAAGATCGAGGCCGAGCCCGTGTTGCCGCGCTGCACGAGATTGCTGAACCAGCGCTCGCGCGGAATCGCCAGGCCAGCCTTGACCATCAGTTCGTCCACCACGGGAGCGAAACGCTCGGACGAGTAGTGGCACAGGAAGTGGTCGATGGTGGTCGGATCGATCCAGCCTTCGTGGCACAGCTTGGCGTACTCGTGCACGCCCACGTCGAACAGGTGCGGCAGCAGGCGGATGTCCTGGCGCAGGAACAGCGCGCCGGCGGCTTCCGCGTCGCGCCAGGAGTCGTAGTCGAGATGGGCGGTCGTGCGATCGGCGGTGAGCCCCATCTGCATGCAAACCGGGTAGTCACCCGAGAACGAGCGCTGATGCATGAATCGCAGGCGCAGGCGGATGCCACCATGGGCCTGCGGCGTATTGCCCAGCAGCAGGGCGCCGGCGCCGTCGGACAGCATCCAGCGCAGGAAGTGCGCATCGAAGTCGGCGTCGTAACCGTGCGCGGCGAAACGCGAGCGCTTGAACAGACGCGACGGGAACTCTGCCGCCGCCACCAGCGCCCGCGTGTGCGAGCCCAACTCGACCGCCGCCGCCGCCGCTTCCCAGGCGCCCACGCCGGACGCACAGATGCCGTGGCTGGAAAGGGTCTGCATCGGCGGCGCGGACAGCTCGCCCTGCACCATGCTGGCGAACCCCGGCATCAGTGCGTCACCACCGGACGTGCCGCACGCGAGCAGGCCCACTTCGTCCAGGCGCGTCCCGGCGCGCTGCAGGCACGACTGGATCGCTGCCGCGGCCATGCCGGCGCAGCTGTGCGTCGCGGCGCCGTTGGCATCGAGTGCGTAATGGCGCGACTGGATGCCGTTCTCGGCGAGGATCCGTCGCTTGATCCGGTTCGACAGCTTGTTGAGCGGTGCGACGAAGCCATCCATGGCCGCGTTGTCGACCGGCTCGCCCGGCAGGTAGTGGCCCGTGGCATGGATCCACGTGCGGTCAAAGCGGGTTGGCATCAACATTCCTCGTAAGCGGAACAGGGGCGCGCAGAGAACGCGAGCGATGCCGCGCACTGGCGATTCCCAGCAGGTAGACCCGCAACACGTAGCCCGCAAAGCTGCGTTCGAGCAATCGCGGGTCGATACGGTGACGGTATTGTCGGTGCAGGCGCGGCAATTGCGACCAATGCGCGCGGGCGTGCAGATGATGGGCGGTGTGCAGCCCGATGTTGAACAGCAGGGGATTCAGCAGGCCCTCGAAGTTGCGCGCCGCACGCATGGGCTCGCGATCGTCGGCGTGTGCATGCTGGAGGTAGTTGGCCGCCAGCAGCCAGTGCAGGCCGAACAACTGCGGCGCGATCACCAGCACCAGCGCGCGCCACGGATCCAGCACCAGCAACGCGGCCCATGGAAGCAGCCATGCCGCGAACTGCAGCGCATACCAGCGTGCCACCGCCGGCTTGCGCGTGTACAGCGCAGACAGCCAACGCAACACGAAGGGATACAGCACCGCGATCGCCTGCAACGGGTGCATCAGCCAACCGGACAGGCGATTGTGGTCGCCAAATCGCCAGGTGCGGGCGACGTCGTCCGGCCCATGCCAATGACGGTGGTGGTTGCGGTTGTGGGCCGGGTGAAACACGAACGTCGGATGGCCCTGAAGCGCGCTGATGGCCAGATCGGTGAAGCGATTGAGCCCACGGTGCCGCCACATCGGCAGGTGCGCGTGGTTGTGGTGGATCACGCTGATCGCCACGGCGAGGTAGGCGTTGAGCGCGTACAGCGGCCACTGCAGTCCATGCCGCCATTGCCAGGCGATCAGCAACGGCTGCATCAGCAGGCAGACGATGCTGTACAGGTCGCTGCGATCGCGCAGCGGTCCCAGCGCGCGACTCATCCCGGTGGCACCCGCTTGCGCGCTAGGTGCGCGTCGGCGGCATCCCACGGCAGCACGCTGCCGGCGATCCGGTCGAACACATCCAGCAGAAAGCCGTAGTTGCCCTGGTAGCACGCGTGATGCAGGTGGTGCCGGCGACTGGCCGCCCGCCAGCCGCGTGCCGGCGCGGTCGAGCTGAACTCGTAATTGGAATGCCCAAGGTTGTTGAGCGCGATGCTCAGCACGGTCAACGCTGCCAGTGCGAACAGGCTGAAGTCGTGCAGCAGCATGGGCAGCATCGGAACACTGCCCAGCATCATCGCCTCGACCGGGTGCAGGGCGTAGGTCGAGAACGGCGTGGCCACGTGCGATCGATGGTGCGCGCCATGGAAGCGGCGCAGCCAGCGCGTGTGCAACAGCCGGTGGTTGGCGTAGAAGTGCAGCTCGTTCCAGACGAACAGCACCGCGATCTCCAGCGCCACTTGCCCGGCGGAAGGGGCATGGGCGAGCGTTGCCCAGCCCAGCTTGAGCGTCGCCCAAGGCGCCAGCAGGCCGATGCCGAAGATGAGAATGGCGACGATCGATTCGCCGATCTCGCGGCGCAGTTGTCCGGGGGGCAACGGACGCGGGTCGAGTTGGCGACCGTAGCCCAGCCGCGGCAACAACGAACGCGACAGCCACCAGGTCAGGCCGCCGAAACCGAAGTACAGCAGGGCAAACCATGCCACGCCATACGTGGCCACCTGCCATGGCCGCAGGTTGAGGAAGACCTCATCCACGCGAACGCAGCCCCAGCCAGGAACGCGTGGCGATGCCCGCGGTCGCGCGCTGCCAGACCGCGCCGACCGTGCCGGCAAGTTGCCGACACCACGGGACCGGGCGGCACGCGGGCGACGCGTGATGCGACGACGGGAACGGCGGGTTGGCGGTCGACATGCGGGGTTCGGCGGACGACCGGTGGACGAGGTTTACGCGCTGTGTGGCAAGGCCGACGGAACGGCCAGCTGCGGCCAGCGCGCCAGCACCGCGGCGCGGATCCCGGCGGCATCCAGGCCCGCCTCGGCCAGCAGCTGTTCGCGGCTGGCGTGGTGCTGGAATTCGTCGGGCAGGCCCAGGTGCAGGATCGGCATCACCACGCTCTCCGCGGCCAGCAGCTCGGCGACGCCGGCACCGGCACCACCGGCAACGACGTTGTCCTCGAGCGTGACAAGTCCGATGTGGCTGGCCGCCATCTCCAGCACCATGGCGCGGTCGAGCGGCTTGACGAAGCGCATGTTGACCACCGTCAGGCCCAGGGCTTCGCCAACCTGTCGGGCGGCCGGCAGGATCGCGCCGAACGCCAGCAGTGCGACGCGTGAACCGCGATGGCGCAGCTCGGCCTTGCCGATCGGCAGGGTGTCGAGATTGGGCTGCACAGCGACGCCGGGGCCGGTGCCGCGCGGGTATCGCACCGCGGCCGGACCGGGATGTCGGTGTCCGGTGCTGAGCATCTTGCGGCACTCGTCTTCGTCGCTGGGCGCCATCACCACCATGTTGGGCACGCAGCGCAGGTAGCTCAGATCGAGGTTGCCGCCGTGCGTCGCGCCATCGGGACCGACCACGCCGCCGCGGTCGATGGCGAACAGCACGTCGAGGTTCTGGATCGCGACGTCGTGGACCAGCTGGTCGTAGCCACGCTGCAGGAAGGTCGAGTAGATCGCGACCACCGGCTTGGCGCCTTCGCAGGCCATGCCGGCGGCCAGCGTGACCGCGTGCTGCTCGGCGATCGCGACGTCGAAGTAGCGGTCCGGGAATTCCTTGCTGAAGCGCACCAGGCCCGAACCTTCCCGCATCGCCGGCGTGATACCCAGCAGCGTGTCGTCGGCGGCGGCCATGTCGCACAGCCACTCGCCGAACACGTCGGTGTAGGTGGGCTTCTTTGCGCCGGGCTTGCTGATCAGTCCCTTCTCGGGATCGAACGGGCCGACCGCGTGGTAGCCGATCTGGTCGTCTTCGGCCAGTTCGTAGCCCTTGCCCTTGGTGGTGATGATGTGCAGCAACTGCGGGCCCTTGAGACCCTTGAGCGTCTTCAGCGCACTCAGCAATGCGGGCAGGTCGTGTCCGTCGATCGGGCCGGTGTAGTGAAAACCGACCTCCTCGAAGAAGGTCGACGGCACGAACATCCCCTTCCAGTGTTCTTCCCAACGCTTGACGAACTTCGCCGCCGGTTTGTTCTTGTCGCCGAGCAGTTTCTTGCCGCCTTCGCGGATCGCATTGAGCGTGCGGCTGCCAGTGAGACGACCGAGCATGCGGGTGACGCCACCGACGTTCTCGGAGATCGACATCTGGTTGTCGTTGAGGATCACCAGCAGGTTGGGCTCGGGCCCGCCAGCCCCAGCACCCATGCCGCCGGCGTGGGCGAGGGCCTCGAACGCCATGCCCGCGGTCATCGCGCCGTCGCCGATCACCGCGACCACCTTGCGGTCGTCGCCGCGCTGCTGCAGCGCGATCGCCATGCCCAGCGCCGCGGAGATCGAGGTCGAACTGTGGCCGACGCCGAAGGTGTCGTACTCGGACTCCTCACGCTTGGGGAACGGCGCGACGCCGTCCTTCTGCTTGACCGTGTGGATCTGGTCGCGCCGGCCGGTGAGGATCTTGTGCGGGTAGCACTGGTGGCCGACGTCCCAGACCAGGCGGTCCACCGGCGTCTGATAGAGCCAATGCAGCGCCACGGTCAGCTCGATCACGCCCAGCCCGGCGCCAAAATGGCCGCCGACCCGCGCCACCTGCTCGATCAGGTAGTTGCGCAGTTCCTCGGCGACAGCGCCGAGTTCCTCTTCGGGGAACTGGCGCAGATCGGCGGGAATCTGGACGCGAGACAGGCGCGGGTAGCGTTGCGGATCGATCATCACATCGGAATCTGGCGACTAGCCCGCAATTGTCACGCCGACGCCGGGGCGCGGCAAGGCGCAGCCCGGCGGTGGCCGTGCGCGGTCAGCGTCCGCGCAGTCGACCGAACAGGCCGCCGCCCTTCTGCGGCTCGGGTTCGGGGTCCGGCGCGCGTTCGATATCGGCAAAGCCGGTGGCCAGGTTGGCGTTCACGAAGTCCGCGACCTCCGGAAGCGTCACGCCGCTCGCGCTGGCAACTTCGGCCAGCGTGGACGGGCCCTTCATCATCACGGTGGCGATGCGGAAGTGCTTCGGGTACTCGCGTTCGGTCTGCGGCCATTTCACCAGCTGGTAGCGGGCGAAGGGGTCGAACCCCGGCAGCAACTTGCCATCGCCGGCAAGCAGCCCGCCAAACCACACCAGTCGAGACAGCGGCATCGCCTCACCCAGGCCGGCGACGGCTGCGGTCCATGAGGCGCTGTCGAGCATTTCGAAATCGGTGACGGACAGGTCGGTGGTGCAGTGGCCGATGAGCGCTTTCAGCGCTGCGGGGCCGTGGTAGACGCGCTGGCCAACATCGACCAGAAGGGCCGTGCCTTCGTGCTTCACGCGAACCCGGCCAGACAGTCGGCCCGAGGCCAGCCAGTCGAGCAGCTTGTTCTGGCTTGGAATGCTGGGAGCGGACGCCGGAGCGGGAGTCGGAGCCGGCGTTGGTACGGGCGCCGGCGCGGTTGGAGCGGGCGCAATCGGTGCCTGGGCGACGACGGGTGCCGGCGCCGGTGTCGGCGTCGGAGGTGCGACTGGGGGCGCGGTCGCGACCGCAGGTGCCGCGACGGGCGGAGCCGGAGCGGTCGTCACCGGGGCGGGCGTCACTGGCGCGGGCGTCACCGGCGTGGTCGCCACCGGTACAACGGGGGCCGGCTGGCTCGGCGCCGCAACGGGCACGTCCCGCGGCGCTGGCGCGACGGGCGCTGCCATGCCGCTGGACGGCGCGTCGGGCAGTGCACCGGGTCCGGCGATTTCCTGCAGCAGCGCCGCGACGGAGTTGACGTCGAAAGGCTGGGCCAGGCGGAACTCGGTCTGGGTACGGGCGGCGCTGGTCAGCCCGATCACCACCTTGCCGGCGGCATGCAGCCGCAGCCAGCTCATTGGACCGTACATGCTGTCCATGTCGACCACGACGTGGTCGGCCTGGGTTTCCGGCACCAGCTGCCAACGGCTGCCGTGTCGCGAATTGGCCTCGTTGAAGGCGCTTCGCAACGCGGTTTCGGTGGAGGGGTCCATCCCGGTCAGGCCAAACGTCAAGGACATGGTGAATCCGTAGTCTGCAATACCGTCGAGTGTTGCGGAGGGCGTCCCCCGCGTCAACGCGCGCTCTGCGGCGCAGACTGTCGTGATTGGTCACGCGGACGGCGGCCCGACGGCGCCGTCGATCACTCAGGAGCGCCGGCGTCGCGCATCCTTGGGCAGTTGGTTGCGCAGGAATTCCATCTGGTCGGCCAGGATGTTGCGGTTGGAGAGGATCAGGTGTTCGACCCAGCTCGGCCGGTACGGCACGGCCAACAGCGGCATGCCCGCCTGTTGGGGGCTGCGGTTGCCCTTGCGCGAATTGCAGTGGAAGCAGGCGGCGACAACGTTTTCCCAGATGTCGCGGCCGCCCTTGGACACCGGCACGACGTGATCCCGCGTCAGCAGCGGGCGGGCATAGGCGTGGCCGCAGTACAGGCACAGGTGGTCATCGCGCGCGAAAAGCGCGGCGTTGGTGAGCGCCGGCGTGGGGTCGAGGGCGTGCGCCCGCGCGTGCCCGCGGGCGGCCACGATCGGATGCAGCTCGATCAGGCTCCGGTTGCCGGTCAGGCGACTGGTCCCGCCCCGGACCTGCAGGCAGGGCTCGCCGAGCGTCCAGGCGACCGCATCGCGGGCGTAGAGGCACGCCGCGTCCTGCCAGTTCATCCAGTTCAGCACCCGGCCGTGAGCGTCCAGCGAGAGCAGGCGCACCGTGTTCAGGCGTTCGAGGGGGTGCAGGGGGATGGCCCTGAGGGCCAGTTCCGAGGTGAAGCGGGGAGAAGCCGGATCCAGATGGGCTCCGGTTCGGACCAAGCGCAGCGTCGCTGTATCGCTCTCCATTTGAACCGCAGCCTACACCCAAAACATGACGGAATGGGGTTGGGCTGCGGTGTCCAGCCGGAGCGGTCAGGCGTCGAAGGCTTCCGCGTCCAGGGCGAGCAGGGTGGCTGCGCCGCCGCCGATCGCACTGGCGTGTGCCAGCGTGCGCGGCAGGATGCGCGCGAAGTAGAAGCGTGCGGCCTCGCGCTTGCCGGCCCGGAAGGCTTCCGGATACGCCGAGGTGTCGCTGGCCACCACGCTGCGCGCCCACCAGTAGGCAAGCGAGACGTAGCCCGAGTACATCAGGTAGTCGTACGCCGCCGCGCCCACTTCGTCGGCATTGGCCACTGCGCGCTGGCCGATCTGCATGGTCAGCTGCTGCCACTCGCCGGCCTTGGCACGCAGGGGGGCGATGAACTCCGCGGCGGCCGGGTGGCTGGCGTTCTCGCTGCAGAACTGCTCGATCATGCCCAGGAACACGCGCAGGCCAGCGCCCTGCAGCTGCATGACCTTGCGGCCCAGCAGGTCCAGCGCCTGGATGCCGGTCGTGCCTTCGTACAGCGTGGTGATCCGCGCATCACGGGCCAGCTGTTCCATGCCGTGCTCGGCGATGTAACCGTGGCCGCCGAAACACTGCAGTGCGTGATAGGTGCATTCCACGCCCCATTCGGTCAGGCAGGCCTTGACGATCGGGGTCATGAAACCCAGCAGCGCGTCGGCCTGCTCGCGTTCGGCCGCGTCGGGCGCGTTGTGGGCCAGGTCGACCAGCAGTGCGGCGTGGTAACCCATGACCCGCCCACCTTCCACCAGCGACTTGCAGGTCAGCAGCATCCGTCGCACGTCGGGGTGGACGATGATCGGATCGGCCGGCTTGTCCGGGAACTGCGTGCCCGACAACGCGCGCATCTGCAGGCGATCGCGCGAATAGCGCAGGGCGTTCTGCAGCGCACGATCGGAAAGGCCCAGGCCCTGCAGACCGACCGCAAGCCGAGCGGTGTTCATCATGGTGAACATGCCCATGAGCCCCTTGTGCGGCTTGCCAACGAGCCAACCCTGGGCGCCGTCGAAGTTCATCACGCAGGTTGCCGAGCCGTGGATGCCCATCTTGTGCTCGAGGCTGCCGCAGCGGACGGCGTTGGGTTCGCCGAGCGTGCCGTCGGTGCCGACCTGGATCTTGGGCACGATGAACAGCGAGATGCCCTTGCTGCCGGCCGGGGCGTCGGGCAGGCGTGCCAACACCAGGTGCAGGATGTTGTCGGTGAAGTCGTGATCACCGGCGGTAATGAAGATCTTGGTGCCGGTGATCGAGTAGCTGCCGTCCTGCTGGGGTTCGGCGCGGGTCTTCAGCAGGCCCAGGTCGGTGCCGCAATGCGGCTCGGTCAGGCACATCGTGCCGGTCCAGCGGCCTTCGACCAGCGGCTTCAGGAACACGTCCTGCTGCCAATCGCTGCCGTGCTGGACCAGCGCCTCGGTGGCGCCGTGCGAGAGCAGCGGGAAATTGCCCCAGGCCAGGTTTGCTGCGTCGATCATCTCCTTGATCGGCACACCGGCGGCGTGCGGCAGGCCCTGGCCACCTGACTCGGTGGAGGCCGTCAGGCCGGCCCACCCGCCGTCGACGTACTGCGCATAGGCCTGCTTGAAACCCGTCGGCGTGGTGACCGCACCGGTTGCCTTGTCGTGCTTGCAGCCTTCGCGGTCGCCCACTTCGTTGAGCGGCGACAACACGGTTTCGGTGAAGCGCGCGCCTTCGTCCAGGATGGCGTCGAGGATGTCGCGGCTGGCGTCGTCGAAGCCCATCTTCTGGAATGCCGCCTCCACGCCAATCACGTCGTACAGGGCGAAGCGCATGTCGTTGAGAGGGGCTTTGTAGGTGCTCATGGGTGAGTTCCGGAATCGGGAATGGGTGGAGAAGGGTGGGGCGCCGGTCCGAGCCCGGGGCCCATGGGCGAAGCGAGTGCGCGCGCATGGCGCGGGGACGTTCGGCCGCGTGTTAGCGCATCACGCCCGGCAGACCGGGTGCCGGGCTCAGGGCGCTGTTGCGATCCAGGGTGAAGCGACGGGACTTGCCGTCCTCGGGGGTCGCTTCCAGCGTTCCCTGCAGGCTGTAGGCAAGTGTCCGGCCGGCGCCGAGCGCGTCGGCAACCGCCAGCTTGGCTGCAACGGCCGGGGTAAGCGCCACGGTCACGACATCGGCCGATTCCGGCCCGATCGAAACCGCGGGTTGGGCCTGCAGTCGGCCTGCGGCGTGCTCACCGAAGCCCAGTGAGAGGTCAACCGAATCGAATCGCATGGGGATGCTGCTGAAGTTCTCGATGCGCAGGTCGACCGCCCAGCTGCCGTCCGCACGAACGGTAAGCTGCTGGATGCGCGCGGATGGCTCGGATACGCGCCGCACCTGTCCACCGCCACAGGCGGCCAGAAGGCTCACGCAAAGCAACAATCCAAGCCAACGAATCGCCTTCATCCTGCCGCTCCGGTGTGTGGGAACGCGAGGATACACCGGCGCATGGTGGGCTCAGTCGGGTTGCGATACGGGGAGTGGCGTTGCGTTGCGTGTCGTTGCCAACGATTCCGGGGCGGCGGCGGGCAGTGCCGCCGAACGCAACGGGTCGTCGTCTGCCAAGCGCATGAGGAGCCCGCAGCGAGCGGGGGGCGGATTCGGTGGCGCGGCCGGACGTGCTGGGATCGGGGGCGGTCACCTGGGCCGGTCGGCCGATCGGCCAATCAAGTTTGCCTATGCTCTGCCTCGTTCAACGGCGGCCTTCCGCCAACGACGCCGCGGCTTGGCGCAGTGCAACGCCGGGGCGTTCGTGATCAGCAATGGCATCAGCCGGTGCTGCGAGGAAGCACCGCTAGGTGGCGTTGGGTCGGTCGACGACGCGGTTTGGCGCAATGCAACGCCGGGGCGTTTGTGATCAGCAATGGCATCAGCCGGTGCTGCGAGGAAGCACCGCTAGGTGGCGTTGGATCGGTCGACGCCGCGGCTTGGCGCAATGCAACGCCGGGGCGTTCGTGATCAGCAATGGCATCAGCCGGTGCTGCGAGGAGGCACCGCGTGCGGTGACGTTGGATCGGGCGACCCGTCAGCAGCCAAACGACCCTTCAGCGGCCAAGCGCCCCCTTCAGCAGCCAAGCGTCCCCTTCCGCAGCCAAGCTCTATCAGCAGTCGAGCGACCTATCAGCAGCCCTCGGCACGTAGCGCCAAGCGGCTGGATCCCACCCTGGGCAGGCCCGTGTGGGTGAGATAGGTGGGGCGGTTGTGTCGGGCTTATTCGTAGCGTGCGGCGAACACGCCTTCGCCATTGGCCATCTCAACGATGATGGCGGTGGGCATGCCCGTGGCCACATGGCGTTCGTAGGCAAAGCAATCGGCGGCCTTGAGCGCCCAGAATCGCGACGTGAACAGTTCGGCGATGCGGTCTCCGTCCAGCAGCAGCCACCCGGCCTGCGAGGGCGCCACAGTGAAGAATGGGGATTCCATCGAAGCGTTTCCGGAAAGGTGGAAAGACCGGCGGGGCTGACATCCTGGTCCAGTCCCGCGCTTGAGGTGACGTCCGAGTCACGCGTGCTGCCGGCGTGTGCTCAGGATGAGCGCCTGGCCTTGTCTTTACAGTCGGTGGAATGCGCAATGAAGAGTAGGGAAATCCCTACTCCGGCCTGCTTCGACGGCTGCCTGGGCGGATCTGCCAGGCCCGGCGCATGCCGCCATTTCCGTCAGCGACGAGGCAGGTAGCGATTGAGAGCGTGTTTTCCACCGCGAGAGGTGGTGTGACGGTCTGCCGGGTCATCGCGTCACGGGGCGGCCGGCGTGCGGGACAACATGGCTTCCCGCGCCGCGCGGGCCGGGTTACAAGCTATCCCAGCCGCGGTTTGCTCGGCGGTCCTTGCCTGAACGCCGGTCCGAGTTGAAGCGCAGCTCGTCGCGGCGTTCGTTCATGACGCGGCGGTTTCCGACCTTGCGCACGTCGGTCCGGAACTGGGCCTTGCCACTGACGGTCGTACACAGCGGGGCGTCCAGCGGTTCCAGCGACCACTCGCCAAAGGATTCCGCAACGTGGTGATTGATCGACATGAATGCGTCCCCGACCTGTGGTGGCTGCCGCGCGAGGGTCGCGGCCAGCCGGTTCACTTCCGTCGGTAACGAGTCCGGAGGCGGAGGTCGGCCAGTATTCACGTGATCGTATTCGCGGAGCGGCGGGTTCAGGCGCATCGAGCGCCCACCGCCTGCGGGCACGGCGGTCGGTTTGGCGGGAACTTCAAGGCCGCGCCGATCCAGTCAACGTCTGTGTCTGTTTGACAAGGACTGCTTGTCGGCAACGAGGGTGCCAACGAGTCGACGGCTCAAGGGGGCGTGTCGCGTGCTGGGTCTCGACCTCCAGAAATACAGAAGCCGCCGGCGTCGGCCGGCGGCTTCTGAGTCCTGGGGACGTCCGGCCCTGCTCGACGGGGCTGCGCGGTTCGAGCGACCATCCTGGGTCCCGCGACTGGACGGTGTCAGATTGCTACGCCGCCAAGCAGGGCGCCATCGGGGAAAGCCGGAACGGGGCGTAAGGAAAGTCTGATGTTTCAGTCAGACAACCGGCTGAAGGCGTGTCGGCAGGCGACGTCGCAGGAATCGCGGGGCCGTCGGGCGGTCGATGGCGAGGTCCCGAACCGCGGCGCCGTCGGGCGGCCGAGGCATTCCCTGTTCGGCAAGCAGCGGTGGCCCGAAAAAGAAAAAGGCCGCGATTGCTCGCAGCCTCGATCCGTCAACTTCACAAAGTCCACCAAAATGGTGGCCGGGGAGGGAATCGAACCCCCGACACGGGGATTTTCAATCCCCTGCTCTACCAACTGAGCTACCCGGCCACGTTCACGATTGGCCGTGAAGAGGAGCGGGATGATACGGATGGATTTCGAGACTGGCAAGCCCGGATCGCGGCTGAACCCGAATTTTTTCCAGTGTGCCGCCCCGATGACGCGGATGCATGATGCTGGCAACAGTCGTGCCGCTGCGGCGGCGGAGGTTTCACCATGAAATCGCCAGTCCTGCTTTTCAGCATGGCGCTCGCCGTTGCCGTGTGCGGCTGCGCCAGCAATCCCTCGATGGGCGACAGCGAACGGCTTGCGCTGTATCGCGCGCATGCAGGCGCACCGGTGCAGAGCTTCCACTACTTCGGCCGCATCGATGGCTGGACGCCGCTGGGCGACAGCGCGGTGGCGGTCTGGACGCGGCCGAACCGGGCCTATCTGCTCGAGCTGTCCGGCACGTGTCCGGATCTCGATTTCGCGCCGGCCATCAGCCTCACCCACCAGAGCGGAACCGTGTACTCCCGCTTCGACAAGGTGGTGCCGTTGAACAGTACCTCGCCGTCGATCCCGTGCTACATCCGGCAGATCAGCCCGCTCGACACGGCGGCGATCAAGCAGGCACAGCGCACCGCACGTGCGCAGGCTCAGGCCTCGGGAACGTAACCGGCGGGTTTCTCGGCGCCACCACCGAAGAGGAACTTCTCCATCTCCGCCTCGAGGAAGGCGCGGTGCTTGGGGTCCAACGGCGACAGGCGGTTCTCGTTGATCAGCATCGTCTGGTGCGCCAGCCACTTCGCCCACGCCGGCTTGCCGATGTGGGCGAACACGCGCTTGCCGAGGTCGCCGGGCCAGGGAACGAAGTCGAGGCCTTCGGCTTCGCGCTGGTCGTAATCGCAGTGGACGGTGCGGGGCATGGGGCGGCCTTCAGTGGGAGGGTTGGAGCAGCTTGCGGATTGGCGCCGGGATGCCCAGCGCGACCAATTCGTCGCGGGTCACCCAGCGCAGCTCGGCATTGTCGCCGACACCGCTGTGCAGGGCGACCGACTGCCAGCGCGTGGGTTGCAGTTGCAGCTTGAAATGGCTGAAGGCGTGCGCGATGGGTGGCAATACGTCGCCCGAGTCGAAGTTGCCGGTGATGTGCGTTGCGAACCACTCACGGGCGAGCGCTTCGTCATCGGCCTGCGGCAGCGTCCACAGCGACGACCAGATGCCCGTGGGCGGGCGTTGTTGCAGCAGGAGACGGCCGGCGGTGTCCTCCAGCCAAAGCACCTGGGCATGTTTCTGCGGGCTGGCCTTGCCGGGCTTGCGGGTGGGCAGCTCATCGGTGCGCCCCTCGATGCGGGCGCGGCAATCGGTTTGTACCGGGCACAGCACGCAGGCGGGATCGGAGCGGGTGCATAACGTCGCCCCGAGATCCATCTGCGCCTGGGTGTAGTCGGCGAGGCGGTCGTCGGGCAGGTGGCCTTCGGCCAGCGCCCACAGTTGCCGCTCGATCGCGGGCAGGCCCGGATGCCCGGCAACGCCGTGGTAACGGGTCAGCACGCGCTTGACGTTGCCGTCGAGGATCGCGTGGCGATCGCCCCAGGCCTGGGTTGCGATGGCCGCCGCGGTGCTGCGTCCAATCCCCGGCAAGGCCGTGAGCGCCTCCACGTCGCGCGGGAGTTCGCCACCGTGCCGCTCGACGCACCGCTTGGCGGCAGCGTGGAGGTTGCGCGCCCGGGCGTAGTAGCCCAGTCCCGACCACAGCGCCAGCACCGTGTCCGTCGGGGCCGCGGCGAGGGCAGGCAGGTCGGGCAGGGTTTGCACGAAACGCTCGAAGTAGGGCCCGGCGGTTTTCACCTGGGTCTGTTGCAGCATGATCTCCGACAACCACACGCGGTACGGCGTGCGCGGGTGCTGCCAAGGCAGGTCGTGGCGACCGCTGACGTCGAACCAGGCGAGGAGGCGGGAAGCGAAGGTATCGATGGTGTTCACGGCGGCAGCATGGGCGGTGGCGTCGAGGCGGTCGGTGTCGTGCCGCTGGTGACGGGCCTTGGGGTTGGCATGCGTGGCGCGCGCTGCGGTGGGTCCCGTGGACACGCTCACGGTCCCGGTTCCTCGTTGTCGTCCACTTCTTCGAATTCGATTTCCACGCCCTCGAGGACGGCGCCGGAGACCTCCATCCGGGGTGTCACCAAGCGGCCTTCGATGGGCGGAAGCGGTGCACCGGTGCCGGTGGCATCGATCCATTCGAGCACTTCCGGCAGGCGGAAGCGACCGTCAAAGCGCGTGCCGTCGCGCTGTAGTTGCAGTGTGGTGGTCGCCGACAGGTCGGCCGGGCCCTGGTAGTGCAGGACGAAGGGCAACGCGGCATCTGATTGTCCGATCGGTGGAGGCAGTGCAGGCCACGCATCGGGCCAGCGCGCGATCGCGCCGACAAGCTGCAGGCCCATGCCGTCCTGCCAGGCGAAGCGGCCCCGCGCGTCGAGATGCGGCACCACGCCCGTGCCGCGCAACGCGGCGCCAAGCGGGGCGATCGACAATCGCGCATCACGGTAACGCGCGTTTCCGGCGATTGCGTAGACGAACGGCAGATCGGTGTCGCCAGACAGGTAACGCGTCGGCGCGGCAAGTCGCATCGCATCCAGACCGATGCCATTGGCGTCGTTGGCCAAACGCCCCGAGAGCCGCAGTCGCATCGGCAAACGCCAGTCGTGTTGTTCGACGCTGGCCGTGCCGGCCAGGCCAAGGGCCGCGTCGGCTGTCGGGCCGCTCAGCGCGGCCTGCACCTGGAAGGGCACGCGTGTGCCGTTGCTGTCCAGGCGCCCGGACAACGCGGCGCGCACGGCGCGTTTGGGATGCAGCTTGGGCAGGTCCAGTGTCAATGCCTGCAGCGACCAGCCATCGCCCACGAGTTGGCCACGCACCACGCGCAGGCCGCGCGTCAAGGTGGGGATGCGGGTTTCCGACGGCGGCCGACCGGCCTGCCAATGCTGGAGTGCGGCGAGGTCGAGCTGCGGCGCGTCCAGTTCGATGCGCTGTACGGTGAGGTCGGTGCCGCGCGCGCGGATCGTCGACCACGGCAGTTCGAGCAGCACGCGCTCCGCGCGCAGCACCGGCGTCGTGGCGCCGGGCTCTCGGGCGACCAGGTCGCGCACCATCAGCATCGGCGTCCCACGCAGGCGGTACTGGCTGGCGCCACTGGCCGTGATGTCCAGGCCCAGGGCACTGCCGGCCTGGTTGAGGATCAGGCCCGCCAGGCGATCGGGGCGGGATACCCAGTGCAGCGAGAGCGCGACCGCCAGCAGCAATGCCAGCAGCGCCCAGGCGGCACGTCGACGTGGTCGACGGGCGGTGCCGGAGCCGGCGCTGGCGTCGCCACTGGCGTTGATGTTGGCGGCGGGGCCGGCCATGCCCCGCGGATCAGCCGCCCAGCGCTTCGGGCAACAGCGCGTCGACGAAGGCCTCGGCGTCGAACACGCGCAGGTCTTCAGGACGTTCGCCAATGCCGGCGAAGCGGATCGGAACGCCGAACTCGCGCGCCAGCGCGAACACCACGCCGCCCTTGGCCGTGCCGTCGAGCTTGGTCACCACCAGGCCGGTCACGCCGACTGCGGCGTGGAACTGGCGCAACTGCGACAGCGCGTTCTGGCCGGTGGTGCCGTCGATCACCATCAGCACCTCGTGCGGCGCGGTGGCGTCGAGTTTCTGCAGCACCCGCTTGATCTTTCCCAGCTCCGCCATCAGGCCCTGCTGGGTGTGCAGGCGACCGGCGGTGTCGGCAATCAGCACCTCGGTGCCGCGTGCCTTGGCCGCCTGCAACGCATCGAAGGCGACCGATGCGGCATCGGCGTTCTGGCCCTGTGCGACCACGGGCACGCCGTTGCGCTCGCCCCAGGACTGCAACTGCGCGACGGCGGCGGCACGGAAGGTGTCGCCGGCCGCGAGCATCAACGACCGCTGCTCATCCTTGAAACGCTTGGCGAGCTTGCCGATGGTGGTGGTCTTGCCGACGCCGTTGACGCCCACCGTCAGCAGGACGAACGGACGCGCGTTGCTGTCGATCCGCAATGGCTGGGCGACCGGCTTCAGCAGCGCGACCAGATCCGCGCGCAACGCCGCGAGCAGGCCGTTGGCATCGGCGAACTCGCGCGATTTCATGCGGCGGCGCAAGTCTTCGACCAGGTCGCTGGTGGCCGCCACGCCCACGTCGGCAGTGATCAATGCCGTCTCGATCTCGTCGAGGAGGTCATCGTCGAGTTTGGGGTTGCGCGAGAACAGGCCGCCGAGGCTGCGTGCGAACACGCTGTTGCGCAGGCGATCACGCCAGCCGGGGTTGCCGGCAGGGGCGGCCGGGCGCTCGGCTTCGGCGGGCATGCCGAACGCGGGCACGTCGCCGCCGGCGTCGATGGCCGCCGTGACGGGCCCGGACGGCGGGGCGACGCCGACCGCCGGCGCGGAGTCGGGTTCGGGTGCCGATGCAGGTTGGAGGGCGGCCGGGGCGTGCTCGACGACAATGTCCGCCGGCATCTCGTCCTCGAGTGCCGCGGCGATCACCTCCGGCGGCACCGGCTGCGTGGCACCGGTCGCGGCAGCGTCCACGATGGCTTCGCTGATGGCGGCGTTGGCTGCTGCCGGCGTAATGTGTTCCACCGCCGGCTCGGAAACGGCCGGTTGCGTGGACGTGTCGATCCCGGTGGTGTCGGACCGCGCGTTGTCGAGCGCTGCATCGTCGTGCGGCGCGTCGGATCGTTCGTGGACCGGGAAGGCGGCGGCCAGCTCCTCGATGCCCAGGCGTTGCTTGGCATCGGGAGACGCGGCCGTTTCCGGCTTCTTTCGGCGGAAAAAACTGAGCATCGCGTGGGGCGTTCCGTGAATGCGCGAGAATGTGCACATGCTAGCACCGGCCCCCGGAACCCCTCGATGAAGCCCGCCCCCGGAAAAGTCCGCCTGATTGGTGGTCGTTGGCGTGGCACGCGCCTGGACGTGCCTGAAGTCGCCGGTCTGCGGCCGAGTTCGGACCGCGTGCGCGAGACCCTGTTCAACTGGCTGGCACCGATGCTGCCGGGCGCGCGCGTGCTCGACCTGTTCGCCGGCAGTGGCGCGCTCGGGCTGGAGGCGGTGTCGCGTGGCGCGGCATCGGCGGTACTGGTCGAGCGCGACCGCGCGCTGGTCAACGCCTTGCGCGCGACGGCCGCCCGCCTGCCCGGCGGCGACGCCCTGACGGTGGTGCAGGGCGATGCGCTGGCGTGGTTGCCGACGCAGCCCGTGGACGCGTTCGACCTCGCGTTCGTCGACCCGCCATTCGCCGCAAACCTTTGGGAGGCGGTGTTGCCGGCCTTGCTGCCGCGCCTTTCGGGGCAGGCCTGGCTGTACGTCGAGGCCCCCCTCGCGGCGGTTCCGAACGTCGGGCCGGGCTGGGCATTGCACCGCGAAGGCGCCACGCGCGAGGTGCGGTACGCGCTGTACCGTCGCCATGCGGGCGCCGCTGCTACACTCGGCAGCGAGCCTGGCGCGGCAGGGATGGCGCCGACCCCGATCCCAACTCCATGACCCGCGAATGAGCCCGACGCGTAACCGAATCGCCGTCTACCCCGGCACGTTCGACCCCATCACCAATGGCCACATCGACCTTGTCGATCGTGCCGCTCCGCTGTTTGAACGCCTGATCATTGGCGTCGCGGCAAGTCCGGGCAAAAGCCCGGCGCTGCCGCTGGAGCTGCGCGTGGACCTTGCCCGCGAGGCGGTGTCGCACCATGCCAACGTCGAGGTCCGCGGCTTCGATTGCCTGCTCGCGCACTTCGTCGCCGAGGTGGGCGGCGGAGTGTTGCTGCGCGGCCTGCGCGCGGTCTCGGACTTCGAATACGAGTTCCAGTTGGCCAGCATGAACCGGCATCTGATTCCCGATGTCGAGACGCTGTTCCTCACGCCGGCCGAGCAGTACGGCTTCATCTCGTCGTCGCTGGTGCGCGAGATTGCGCGCCTGGGCGGCGACGTCTCGGGCTTCGTGCCGCCGGCGGTCAGCGCCGCGCTGCAGGCCTATCGGCGCAACAACCACTGACGCCACCGGTTTCCGTTCCAGGCTCCACTCCAGGTTCCACCCGCTCCACAGACGCAGATCCGCAACGCCCGCACCGGCTTCGCGAACACGCTGTCGAGGTAGCGCAAGCCTTCAATGTTCAAGTCGTCCACGTCCAAGCCATTCATGTCCAAGCCGTCCACGTCCAAGGGGAAATCGATGAAGACCACCACCCGCCTGCTGCTTATTGCCCTGCTTTCGCTGCCGATGCTGGCCGCCTGCAACAAGGAGGCGGAGAAGCCGGCCGTCGTCGATGCGCCGTTGAGCGCGCCCAAGACCTCCGATGAAGCGGCATGGGGCGACTACCTCAGCGACGTCATCAAGCGCAACGCCAACGGTGCCACCAACCTGTACGGCTACACGCTGCCGGCGCCGGACTCCGCGGATTTCCAGGGTTCCTACGATCGACAGCTCGAAGCCGCGACCGGCGGTGTTTCGCGCGGTGGTGTCGAGGGCACGATCATCGCGTTCGGTTCGCCGTCGTCGCCGAAGTCGGCCGACCTCGCGGTCTCTGCGTTCTCGGTCGCCCAGCCGGCGTCGATGAAGGGTGTGGTCGTGCTGTTCATCGGCGACACCGCCGACAGCGCGCGCGTCGAAGCCGCGGTGGTCCCGAGCGGCGCGACCTATCGGTTCGTCCAGGTCAAGTGACCCCTGCGCGCGTGGCCGTAACGCGGCCACGCGCGCAACTCGCGGTACCCGGACGCAGCAGGAAGCCACTCCCACGCTCCACCCGGCATGGAATGCCCCCGCTGCGGTTCGGAAGACAGGTTGCGATGTCCCTCAAGATCAACGAGTTGTGCGTCAACTGCGATGTCTGCGAACCGGCTTGCCCGAACCAGGCGATTGCGCAGGGCGAGACGATCTACGTGATCGATCCGTCGCGCTGCACGGAGTGCGTCGGGCACTTCGATGAACCGCAATGCGTGGTGGTGTGCCCGGTCGAATGCATCGACCCCGACCCGGCGTTTCCCGAATCCAACGAGCAGTTGCTGGCCAAGCTGGCCCGCCTGCAGCAAGCCGGTTGAACCAAACCCCTACGAACCGGGAGTGACCCGATGCGCGGAGCGTTGCGTGTGCGATTGTCGGCTGGCCTGTTGAGCGCCAGCCTCCTGTTGATGACGGCGTTTCCCGCAGCGATCTGCGCGCCCGCGGCCATGCCGGATGCTCCCGCCGCCGCCACGCGGCCGCCCGGCACCGCCATCGCCAGTGCGCACTCGTTGTCCACCGACGCCGGGCTGGAGATCATCCGCGCCGGCGGCAACGCGTTCGATGCCGCCGTCGCGGTGTCGGCGGCCTTGTCGGTGGTCGAGCCGATCAGCTCCGGCATCGGCGGCGGCGGGTTCTTCCTGCTGCACGATGCCAAGTCCAACCGCGACGTGTTCGTCGACGCGCGCGAGACGGCACCGGCGGCCGCAACGCCGGCGGCGTTCCTCGATGCGGCAGGCGAGCTGGACCGCAATCGCGCCACCAACGGTCCGTGGTCGGCGGGCATTCCGGGACTGCCCGCCGCCCTGGTGCATGTTGCGCAGACCTACGGTCGGCTGCCGTTGGCTACTTCCCTGGCGCCGGCGATCCGCCTGGCGCGCGAGGGTTTTCCGGTCTACCCGCGCCTGGTGAAGGGCTACGCGACTCGGCGCGAGGTCATGGAGCGCTATCGCGGCACGCGCGAGGTGTTTCTGGCCGACGGCACGCCGCCGCAAGTCGGCGAGATCCTCAAGCAGCCCGACCTTGCGCGCACGCTGGAGTTGCTGGCAGCGCAGGGCCACGCCGGCTTCTACCAGGGCGAGGTTGCCGGCAAACTGCTGGCGTCGGTCAAGGAAGAAGGCGGGCAATGGCGCGCCGAGGAACTGTCCGGCTACCGCGTGCGCGAGCGCGAGCCGATCCGTCTGCAATACCGCGACTGGGCGATCACCACCGCACCGCCGCCGTCTTCCGGCGGCGTGGCACTGGCCGAGATCCTGCAGCTGCTGAAGGGCTGGGACCTGGCCAAGCTGGACCCGCCCCATCGCGTCCACGTCATCACCGAGGCGATGCGCCGCGCGTACCGCGACCGCACCATCTACCTGGGCGATCCGGACTTCGTGAAGGTGCCGCTGGCGCGCCTGACCAGCGCCGACTATGCCGCCGGCCTGCGCGCCACCGTCCACCCGGACAAGGCCACCCCGAGCGATTTGTTGTCCGGCCAGCCGGCGCCGCTGGAGGACGACGAGACCACCCACTTCTCGATCATCGACAGCGAAGGCAACCGCGTTTCCGCCACCCAGACCGTCAACCTGTTGTACGGCTCGGGCCTGGTGGCGCCGGGCACCGGCGTGCTGCTCAACAACGAGATGGACGACTTCGCGCTGCGGCCCGGCACACCCAACGCCTTCGGTGTGATGGGCTTCGACGCCAACGCGCCGGCGCCGGGCAAGCGCATGCTCAGCTCGATGACACCCAGCTTCATCGAATCCGACGACAAGATCGCGGTGCTCGGCGCCCCCGGCGGCAGCCGCATCATCACCCAGGTGCTGCTGGGCATCCTGGCCTACGACGACGGTCTGTCCGCGCAACAGGTGGCCGCGCTGCCGCGCTTCCACCACCAGTGGATGCCCGATGTGATCTCGGTCGAGGCCGGTGGCCTGGACGCCGCCACGGTCAGCGCCCTGCAGGCGATGGGCCACACGGTCAACGCGGGCGAAACCACCTGGGGCAACCTGCAGACGGTGTCCTGGGACAAGCGCAGCAACACGCTCGACGGCGGCACCGACCCGCGCAACCCCGTCGGCAAGGCCGCGGTGCTGCCGTCCGCGCCACATTGACCACCGGGACATAGGCAGCATGGACATCGACGCGCTGAGAGCGCAGGCGGAGCAGGGCACGGTTGCGGCGCAGGTCGCGCTGGGCATGCGTTACCTGGACGGCGACGGTGTCGACGAGGACTTCGCACAGGCCCGTCACTGGCTGGCGCTGGCGGCAGAGCGCGGCCACCCGCGCGCGCAGGTCAATCTCGGCGCCATCCACGAGAACGGCTGGGGCGTCGAGGTCGACCTCGATCAGGCTCGCTCGCTGTACGAACGCGCTGCCGCGCAGAACGAGTTCATGGCGCTGGTGTTGCTGGCGCGCATGCACGCCGCCGGTCGCGGCACCGTGCGTGCGCCGGCACAGGCCGCTGCGCTGTACCGGCGTGCGCTGGCGTTCGATGGCCGCGTGGATGCGGACGAGGAACTCGCCGAGGCACGCGCGTTTGTCGCTGAAGCCGACCGCACCGCGGCTGGCCTGGTGCCGGCGACCGCGCGCTCGATCAAGCGCGAGGAGCGCCTGCCCGAACTGAGCTTCAAGGACCACGACGCCGACAAGCCCGCGCACGGCGCGAAGCCTCGCGGTGGCGATGGCGAGCGCAAGTCGCGCGTGTCCCATCTGCCGGCGATCCTGACCGGCGCCGCGGCGTTCCTCGCGGCGGCATCCACGTTCTACCTCAACGTGCGCAACGACCTGCGCGATTCCAGTCGCGAACCGGCACCCGCGTCCGCGCCGGCACAGGCGGGCGCGCCGCGCACATTGCGGCTGAAACTGCAGCGCATCGAAGTGCTCGACGACGGTAGCGTGGGCGCCACCGATTGGCGTTTCCGCATCGAAGCCGACGGCCGCGAACTGTTCGAGCTGTCGCGCCGGCCGTTCATCGACCGGGTCGGCGACAACGTCGTCATGCCCA
The DNA here is from genome assembly GCF_003719825.1 of Montanilutibacter psychrotolerans. Taxonomy (GTDB): domain Bacteria; phylum Pseudomonadota; class Gammaproteobacteria; order Xanthomonadales; family Xanthomonadaceae; genus Montanilutibacter; species Montanilutibacter psychrotolerans. The sequence continues at coordinate 548,427 of NZ_RIBS01000001.1, forward strand.
CCACGGCCGACGACGCGCAGGCCACCGTGTCCCTGCTTCCGGGGCAGCAGGTGCTGGTCAAGGTGACCGGCGACCACGGTGGCATGCTCGGCGGCGACAGCATCCACGGCACCGCGATGCTCACCGTCGGCGGCATGACCGGGCCGGTCGAGCTCAAGTCGGCCGATGCCGCGGGCCGTTTCGTGTTCCATTTCGGCGCCACGCCCGCGCGCGATTGATCGGTGCGGCGGGCCTGACAGCCAACGCTGGCGCGGCCCGCAGACGTGGCGTCGATACGCCGCCGCGCGCCGAGGTTTCAATGCCCGCGGCAATCGCCGATCATGGCGGCATTCCGCATTGGGAGACGGCGATGAAACTCTGGTCGCTTATCGGCAACAGCCAGAAGCTCGACGGTGGCGCGATGTTCGGCAACGCACCGCGCGCGCTGTGGGAGCGGTGGACCGCGCCCGACGAGCTCAATCGCATCGAGCTGGCCTGCCGCGCACTGCTCGCCAGCCCGCTGGCCGGCAAGACCGTCCTTTTCGAAGCCGGCATCGGTGCGTTCTTCGATCCGAAGATGCGCGAGCGCTACGGCGTCGTCGAAGAACGCCACGTGCTGGTCGATTCGCTCGCCGCTGCCGGCTTCACGCCGGCCGACATCGACGTCGTGGTGCTCTCGCACCTGCATTTCGATCACGCCGGCGGATTGCTTGCGGGTTGGCAGGAGGGTGAACCGCCGCGCCTGCTGTTCCCCAACGCCACCTACGTCGTCGGCCGTGAGCACTGGCAGCGCGCGATCCATCCGCACGCACGCGATCGGGCCAGTTTCATTCCCGAACTCGCCGGCCTGCTCGAGGCCACCGGCCGGCTCGAACTGGTCGACGGCGCGCACAGCCAGGTGCTGGGCAACACGGTGCGATTCCACTACAGCCACGGCCACACGCCGGGGTTGATGCTCTCTGAAATCGTCGGGCCGGAAACGGTGGACGGTGAGCCGCACGGCGGCGTCGTGTTCTGCGCCGACCTGATTCCGGGCCGGCCGTGGGTGCACGTGCCGATCACGATGGGCTACGACCGCAATGCCGAACTGCTGATCGACGAGAAGCAGGCCTTCCTCGCCGACAAGCTGGCGCGCAATGTGCACCTGTTCTTCACGCACGATCCGGGCTGCGCGCTGGCGCAGGTGGTGCGCGACGACAAGGGCCGTTACGGCACCGCGCACGAGGTGGCCGAGCTGCATGCGAGGACGCTGGCGGCATGATCCGTGGCGCGGCGTTGGTGGTGCTGCTGGCACTGGCCGGCGACGTGGCGGCGCAGGACGAGGAAACCCTCGAACCCGCGCCCGGTGCCGCGCTGGAAGACCCCGATTTCCGCGTCCGCAGTCGGCAGTTCGGGCTTGAGCGGCGTGTCGAGATGTACCAGTGGCGCTCGGATGCGGACAGCTACCGGCGCGTCTGGAACGCGGCCTGGATCGATTCCAGTGGGTTCGCGCCCGGCCACGTGAACCCGCCGGGGCTCCCCTTGCCCGGCGAGCGCTGGTGGGCGCGGGACGCGCGGATCGACGGCAAGCCCATCGCGCCGGAAGTACTGCGTGCGCTGGGTCACTGGCAGGTGTTCCGTCCGAATTTTTCGCGGCTGCCCGGCAACCTTGCCGCGACCTTCCAACCCGACGGCGACGGGCTGTCCAGCTCGGAAAACCCGCTCGACCCACGTGTGGGAGATCTGCGGGTGGCTTGGAGCGAACTGGTGCTGCCGCCGCTGGAGGGCAAGGTGGAGTTGCGCGACGGCCGCTGGCAGCTGTCATCGCAGGCCCGCGATGCCATCGCCGCCGGCGCACTGCCCGATCCGGCCACGCAGAGCGCGCCGCTGATCGCACCGACCCTGTTGCAGCGTCTGTGGCCGTGGGGCCTGGGGGCGCTGGTGTTGCTGCTGTTGTGGCTGGGCCGCCGTCGTCGACGTCGCGCAAAGCACCGCGCTGGCCACCGGGCCACGGACCACAACGGCGGGCACGCCAACCCGTCAAACCGGGATGGCAGCCCGTGACCGGGTCGATAGTGACCCTGCCGCTGGTGACGCTGCTGTTCGCTGCGCTGCACGCGCTACTGATGCTGGCGTTGCTGGTGCCGATCTCGCGTCATCGCCATGCCAGCCGCATCAGCCTGGGTGACGGGGGCGATCCGGCGCTGCTGCGCAAGATCCGCGTGCACGCCAATTTCGTCGAGAACGTGCCGCTCGCGCTGGTGATGCTCGGTCTGCTCGAACTATCTGGGCTGGGCCGTAGCTGGATCGCAGCGCTCGGCGCGGCACTGCTGGTGGGTCGACTGCTGCATGCCGCCAGCTTCTCGCGCCGCCCTGGAAACTCGTTCGGCCGCTTCTGGGGCACCGCCATCACCTGGGGCGTGTTGCTGGCGATGGCGGTGTCGGGCGCCTGGCTGGCGGGTGGGGCGTTGTTGGCAACGGGCGGCGCGTAGCACCGTCGGCCCGGCGATCGCGGACCAAGCCGCGATTGCCTGCTCAGTAGCGCGTACCGAAGATCTTGTCGCCGGCGTCGCCCAGGCCGGGGAGGATGTAGCCCACGTCGTTCAGGCGCTGGTCGATCGAGGCGGTATAAACCTCGACATCCGCATGGCGCGCCTCCAGCGCACGCAGGCCCTCCGGTGCAGCGACCAGGAACAGGCCCTTGATGCGGCGGCAACCGGCAGCCTTGAGCATCTCCACCGTGGCGATCAGCGTGCCGCCGGTGGCGAGCATCGGGTCCAGGATGAGCGCCGTGCGCTCTTCCATGCGGCCGCTCAGCTTCTCGTAGTAGCCAACCGGCAGCAGCGTGTGCTCATCGCGCTGCAGGCCGACCACGCCGACCTTGGCCGAGGGAATCAGTTCGAGCACGCCCGGCAGCATGCCCAGGCCCGCGCGCAGGATCGGCACCAGGGTGATCTTGGCGCCCTTGATGCGCCGGGTTTCGACCGGCCCGGCCCAGCCGTCGACAGTGACCGATTCGGTTGCCAGGTCGGCGGTGGCTTCGTAGGTGAGCAGCGTCGCCACTTCCGATGCCAGTTCGCGGAACTCCTTGGTGCTGTTGCCGGCGCGCCGCATCAGGCCGAGCTTGTGCTGTACCAGCGGGTGACGCACTTCAACGACTTTCATGATGGGTTCCCGGGCAGGTGGCGGAAGGCGTGCGAGTGCACCGACGGCATCGGCCGTGCGCTCTGTCGTAGTGACCGCATCCTACGTTGCCGGCGTCACGCGGCCCAGCCCGTCCAGACACGACAAGGCCGGGTTTCCCCGGCCTGGTGATGTGCCGTTGCGCGGCGTTGCGGCGTTCGCTCACGCCGCGCTGAAAAGGCGGGGCGCGGCGCGCCAGCCAGGCGCGCTCGCAACGATCACGCCGTGCGCGTGTAGCCGATCTCGATGCCGTCGCTATCGCCAATCGCGGTGCGCAGCACGGTTATCAGCGAGCCGGCGTTGAGGTGGTTGATCTCGATCATGTCGACCGTGGCGTGGTCGATCCAGTAGTCCTGGTCGCGGCTGTTCTCTTCTTCGAGCGCGGCCACGAGGATCTGCAGCTCTTCCTCGCTGATCTCGCCGATGGTGGCGCCGCTGTGCTTGTTGGTCAGTTCGATCACGGTGGTGTCCTTGAGGCAGGCAAGCGAATCGACAGCGCAGCCGGGCGCGCGGCCCGGCTGCGCGCAGGGCTCAGGCAGCCGCAGCCTGCTGGGCGCGCGGACCTTCCTTGAGCGCGCGACCGACCATCGTCACCAGCAGGTCGATCTCGGCGCTGGTGATGGTGAACGTCGGGGTGAAACGCAGCGAATTGACGCCGCCGTGGATCACGCCGATGCCGCGCTCGCGCAACCACTCCTCGGTGGACCCGCCGCCGTAGCACTTGAACTGCGGCGACAGTTCGCACGAGAACAGCAAGCCGGTGCCCTGCACCTTGGTGATCAGGCCGCCAAGTTCGGACTTGAGCTTCTCGAGCTTGGCAACTGCCTCTGCGCCACGCGCACGGATGTTTTCGCGCAGTTCGGGGGTGACCTGGGTCAGCACCGCGCACGCGACATCGAGCGCGCGCGGGTTGGTGGTCATGGTGTTGCCGTACAGGCCCTTCTTGTAGAGACCGGCGGCGAGTTCGGTCACCGCCAGCACCGAGAGCGGGTACTGGCCGGCGTTGAGCGCCTTGGAGTAGGTCTCCATGTCCGGCGCTTCCACGCCTTCGAAGCCCGGGTAGTCGATGATCGACAGCACGCCATTGGCGCGCAGTCCGGCCTGGATCGAGTCCACCAGCAACAGCGAGCCGTGCGCGCGGGTGAGCTCGCGGGCAACCGTGTAGAAACCGACCGGCACGCTGCGGCCCGGGTCGCCTTCGCCCATCACCGGCTCCAGGAACATCGCTTCGATGAACCAGCCGTTGCTGTCGGCATCGGCGAACACCTTGCGCAGCGCGTCGACGTCGTAGGGCTCGATCGCGATCACCGAGTCCTCGCCACGGAAGCTGGCCAGGTACTGCAGGTAGGTCTTGCGCGAGGAGTCGGAATACAGCGCCGGACGGTCGGTGCGGCCGTGGAAGCTGCCCTTGACGACCAGGCGCTTGATCGCGCGGCCGGCATGGCGGGCGCCCGGATCGGTCATCAGCTTGGCGTTGGTGTCGGTGATGCGTGCGGCCAGGCCGACCGCCTCGGAACCCGAATTCAGGCACAGGAACTTGTCGAACGGGCAGGCGCCGCGGCTCATGCCGATCGCGCCGCGCAGCAGGCGCTCGAAGCGCATGTGCGACAGCGACGGGGTCATGATGTTGGCCATCGCCTGCGGCTTGGCCATCGCCTCGATCACCGCCTTGGGCGTGTGGCCAAAGCCGAGCATGCCGTAGCCGCCGGAGTCGTGCAGCACGGCGCCCTTGAGCGTGACGATCCACGGACCGCGCGCGACCAGCGCGATGTACGGGTTGACCGCATCGTCCGGGTAGAAGTTGATGTAGCCGTCCTGCACGGCGCGCATCTGGGCGTCCTCGTCCAGGTCCAGGAGCGGTGCGAAGTCGTCCTTGATGCGCGCGTACTCGGCGCCGGCGGCTTCGATCGCTTCGACCAGCTCGGGGTGGCTGGCGGCAAACGCGGCGATGGTTGCGTCATCGAGGCCGGTGGTGCGGCGCGCGCCGGCATGGGCGCGCAGCGGCTGCAAGGTGTCGATCAGATTCATGAGGTCCTCCGTGAAGCGCAAACCAAAAGCGCGAGGAGGTCCTCGCGCGGGAATGGGAATGGTTAAAACAGTGAATTAAAACAAAGAGTTGCGCGGATTCTAGCACCGCGCTTCAGGGCGCGTAACCCCCGCCCGTTTGAATTACGGCGCGCACCGGCACGCGCCGGCGAACGCGGGCCGCAAGGTGCTGGCAGGGCAGGGCGCCGAACGGGTGGGGGCCGCATTGACCGCGTCGGGGCGCAGGTGGATCGGGCCGGCGTGGAGTGCGACGAGGCCGTCGATTTGGCGTGGCGGCTCGGCCCCCGGATAATGCCCGGCCGTGCCGGCGGCATCCGGTCGCAAAGACACCGGCCTTGAAGAAATCCGACTTCCATTATGAATTGCCGCCCGAGCTGATCGCCCAGGCGCCACTGGCCGAGCGTTCGGCCAGCCGGCTGCTGCTGGTGCCGCCGGGTTCCTCGGCGCAGCCCGCGCTCCAGGATCATCAGTTCCGCGAGTTGCCGCAGCTGCTGCAACCGGGCGACCTGCTGGTGTTCAACGACACCCGGGTGATCCCGGCGCGGTTGTTCGGCAGCAAGGCCACCGGCGGTCGCGTCGAGATTCTGATCGAGCGGTTGCTCGGCGGCGACCAGGCGCGCGCCCAGCTTGGCGTCAGCAAATCGCCCAAGCCCGGCGCGATGATCGCGCTGGATGCCGGCGGACAGGCCGAAGTGCTCGGCCGGGACGGCGAGTTCTACGTGCTGCGCTTCGAGGTGCCCGAGTCGCTGGAGAGCTGGCTGCTGCACGCCGGTCGCCTGCCGCTGCCGCCGTACATCCAGCGCGAACCCGGCCGCGACGACACCGAGCGATACCAGACGGTGTTTGCCCGCGAGTCCGGCGCCGTGGCCGCGCCAACCGCCGGCCTGCATTTCGACGACGCCCTGCTGGCAACGCTGAGCGAGCGCGGCGTGCAGTTTGGCCACGTCACGCTGCACGTGGGCGCCGGGACGTTCCAGCCGGTACGCGTGGACGACCTGGGCCAGCACGTGATGCACAGCGAATGGCTCAACGTGGGCGCCGAACTCGTCGACAAGGTGCGTCGCACCCGCGAGGCCGGTGGCCGCGTGATCGCGGTCGGCACCACCGTGGTGCGCGCGCTCGAATCGGCGATGCGCACCGACGACTCCGGCGAGCGCGTGCTGCAGCCCTATGCCGGCGAAACCCGGCTGTTCATCCTGCCTGGCTACCGCATCCGTTCGGTCGACGCGATGGTCACCAATTTCCACCTGCCAGAAAGCACCCTGCTGATGATGATTTCCGCGTTCGCCGGCAAGGACCGCGTGTTCGCCGCCTACCGGCATGCGATCGCCGAGCGTTACCGCTTCTTCTCCTACGGCGATGCCATGCTGTTGTGGCCGGCGGAGAGCGGCGCATGAGCCGCATGTCGTTCGCGCTGCTGGGCAACGATGGCGCGGCGCGCCGCGGTCGACTGACGTTCCCGCGTGGCACGGTGGAAACACCCGCGTTCATGCCGGTGGGAACCTACGGTTCGGTGAAGGGCGTCATGCCCGAGCAGGTGCGCGAACTGGGCGCGGAGATCATCCTGGGCAACACCTTCCACCTGTACCTGCGCCCCGGCCTGGAGGTGATCGCCGCGCACGGCGGCCTGCACGGTTTCGGCCGCTGGAACGGGCCGATCCTGACCGACTCGGGCGGCTTCCAGGTTTTCTCGCTGGCACACAAGCGCAAGATCACCGAGGCGGGCGTGACGTTCGCCGCGCCGATCGACGGTCGCAAGGTCTTCCTTGGCCCCGAAGAGAGCATGCACATCCAGAAGGTGCTCGATTCGGACATCGTGATGATCTTCGACGAGTGCACGCCGTATCTGGTGGACGGCGCGCCGGCCAGCGAATCCCTGGCACGCAGGTCGATGGAGCTGAGCCTGCGCTGGGCCGCGCGCAGCAAGAAGGCGCATGAAGGCAACGACGCCGCGCTGTTCGGCATCGTCCAGGGTGGCATGTACCCGGACCTGCGCACGCACTCGGCGCAGGGCCTGCAGGAGATCGGCTTCGACGGTTATGCAATCGGCGGACTGGCGGTTGGCGAGCCCGAGCATGAGCGCAACCGCATGCTCGAACACACCTGCCCGCAGCTCCCGGGCGACCGCCCGCGCTACCTGATGGGCGTGGGCCGACCCGAGGACCTGGTGGAGTCGGTGGCGCGCGGCGTCGACATGTTCGATTGCGTGATGCCCACCCGCAATGCCCGCAACGGCCATTACTTCACGGCCGCCGGTACCGTGCGCGTGCGCAATGCCCAGTACGAGCACGATCTCCGGCCGATCGAAGAGGGCTGCGACTGCTATTCCTGTGCCAATGGCTTCAGCCGCAGCTACCTGCGTCATCTCGACCGTTGCAACGAGATGCTGGCCCCGATGCTGGGCACCCTGCACAACCTGCGTTACTACCAGCGGTTGATGTCGCAGATGCGCGACGCGATCGAACGGGGAACCTTCCAGGCGTTCCGAGAGTCTTTCTACGCCTTGCGCCGTTGATCGCGACGCAGGACGGGCGGGGCACCGGACCACCCGGCGTCGCGCCTGTTCCGCGTTGCAGCACGGCCCCGACCGGAGGCCGCCGCTCGCAACTGCTTGTTCTGATTGCCTTGTTGCGCTTCATTGGCCTTTCCCGCACCGCAGGCCGCAAACGCAGGGCCCGTGCCATAATCCCCGGCTATTTTCTGTACCTGGAAACCGACGATGAACCTTCTCGACCTGCTGATCGCCCCCGCCCACGCCCAGGCTGCCGCGCCTGGTGGCATGGGAGGCGGCATGGGCCTGCTGATGCCGATCGTGCTGATCGCCGTCATGTACTTCCTGATGATTCGTCCGCAGATGAAGCGCACCAAGGAACACCGCGCGATGCTCGAGAAGCTGGCCAAGGGCGACGAAGTCCTGACCAACGGCGGCATCGCCGGCGTCGTCACCGAGATCGGTGAGAACTTCATCACGGTCGAAGTGGCCACCAATGTGCAGATTCGCGTACAGAAGGGCGCGATCGGCAACGTGCTGCCCAAGGGCACCTTGAAGTCGGCCTGAGCCGGCGCCACAGGTTCCAACGGCCCTGTCGCAGGGCCACCGGACCGGGGACGGTCCGGGCGCGGGGGAGACGCGCAGCGATTTCCCCGCAAAAGCAGGTCGGCGTCGCCGGCCCGCACCGTCCGGACCGGGCCAGTGACTGCCGGTCGGGACACCACCTAAGAGACACGGCGGCCATGGTGGCCGTCGCGGGGACATTCGATGCTGACTTACGCGCGCTGGAAATACTTCGTCATCCTGGTCGTCCTGCTGCTCAGCGCGCTGTACGCGTTGCCGAACGTGTTTCCACAGGATCCTTCCGTGCAGGTCACCTCGAGCCGCGGCGCCAAGGTCGACGCCGCCCTCCAGCAACGCGTCAGCGCCGAACTCGGCAAGGCCGGCGTCGCGCCCAAGGCGATCGAGATCGACGGTGAGAACCTGCTGGTCCGGCTCCCCGATGCCGACGTCCAGGTCAAGGCCGCCGACACGCTGCGCCCGGCGCTGGGCAGCGACTACGTGGTGGCGCTGAACCTGGCCTCGAACGTGCCCAACTGGCTGGACGCGATCCGCGCCAAGCGCATGCTGCTGGGTCTGGACCTCCAGGGCGGCGTGCGCTTCCTGATGCAGGTCGACCAGAAGGCCGCGCGCGACAAGCGCATCGAAGCCATCGTCGAAGACATCCGCGTACGCCTTCGCGAAAAGCGCGTGATCTACGAGTCGGTCGAACGCCGTCCCGACAACAGCATCGCCATCGTGCTGACCAGCGCCGCCGGCGCCGAAGAGGCGCGCAAGCTGGTCGCCCAATCCCAGCCGACGCTGGTCCTGGAGCTAGCCGGCACCACCCTGGTTGCCCAGATTCCGGGCGCGGACCTGCAGCGCATGGCGCTGGAGGCGATCGACCAGAACGTCACCACCCTGCGCAACCGCGTCAACGAGCTCGGCGTCGCCGAGCCGGTGGTGCAGCGCCAGGGCAACGACCGCGTCGTGATCGAACTGCCGGGCGTGCAGGACACCGCCGCCGCCAAGCGCATGATCGGCGCGACCGCCACCCTCGAGTACCGCGCCGTTGTCGAGGGCAATGCCGAGGACGCGCTCGCCACCGGCGTGCTGCCTCCGCAGGCGCGCATCTACTACCGCCGCGAGCTCGGTATCGACGGCAAGCCGCTGCCGGTGCTGCTCAACAAGCGCCTGATCGCCTCGGGTGACCAGGTCGAGCGCGCCCAGTCGATCGTCGATCCGCAGAGCGGCACCCCCGCCGTGTCGGTCAACCTCGACACGGCCGGCGGCCAGAACATGTTCGAGTTCACCAGCGCCAACGTCGGCAAGCCGATGGCGGTGGTCTACATCGAGCGCATCCCCGAGGTGCGCATGGTCGACGGCAAGGAAGTGCGTTCGGTGCGCGTGAGCGAGCAGGTGATCTCCGTCGCCAACGTCAACGAGCCCTTCGGCAAGCAGTTCCAGACCACCGGCCTGCAGCGTCGCGAGGCCGATGACCTGGCCAAGCTGCTGAAGTCCGGCTCGCTGGCTGCGCCGATGGACTTCGTCGAAGAGCGCATCATCGGACCGAGCCTGGGCAAGGAAAACATCGATCGCGGCATGAAGGCGGTGCTGTACTCCTTCGTCTTCGCGCTGGTGTTCTTCCTCATCTACTACCGCATGTTCGGCCTGATCACCTGCCTGGCGCTGCTGATCAACCTGCTGATGCTGATCGCGGTGATGTCGCTGTTCGGCTTCACCCTGAGCCTGCCGGGCCTGGCGGGCATCGCGCTCACCGTTGGCATGTCGGTCGACGCCAACGTGCTCATCAACGAACGCATACGCGAGGAGTTGAGACTGGGGCTGCCACCGCAGACCGCGATCGCGGTCGGCTACGAGAAGGCCTCGGGCACGATTGCCGACGCCAACCTCACCGCCATCCTGGCCGGCATCGCGCTGGCCGCGTTCGGCGAGGGCCCGGTCAAGGGCTTCGCGATCGCGATGATCGTGGGTATCGCAACCTCGATGTACACCGCGGTGTCGGTGTCGCGCGGCCTGGCGACGCTGATTTACGGCGGTCGCCGCAAGATCAAGTCCATCGCTATCTAACGGGCGCAGCCATATGAAACCCTTCAACGTGTTCCCGTACGACAGCAAGTTCGACTTCATGCGCCTGCACTGGGTGTCGCTGGGCCTGGCCCTGCTGCTCCTGCTCGCCGCGCTGGGCGCGATGGCGTTCAACACCGTGTCCGGCGGCGGCTTCGATCGCAGCAAGATGTTCAACTTCGCGCTCGACTTCTCCGGCGGCGCGCTGGTTGAGCTGCGCTTCGACAAGCCGGTCAACGTCGACGACATCCGTGAGCGGCTGGAAAAGGCCGGCTTCGAAAGCGCCCAGGTGCAGGGCCTGGGTGCCGGCAACGACCTCTCGATCCGCCAGAAGCTCGACGGCACCAGCAACGACGCCCAGGTGGGCAAGCTGACCGACGGCCTGGTCGACGCGGTGCGCATCGAGGGCAACCCGGTCAAGGTGCTGCGCAGCGAATCGGTGGGCTCGCAGGTCGGCAAGGAACTGGCGACCAAGGGCATCTGGGCCGTCCTGTTCGTGGTGATCGGCTTCCTGATCTACATCTCGTTCCGCTTCGAGAAGAAGTTCGCCATCGCCGCGGTCCTGACCACGCTGCACGACGTGGTGGTGGTGGCCGGCTGGTTCGCCTTCAGCGGCCACGAGTTCGACCTGACCGTGCTGGCCGGCCTGCTGTCGGTGATGGGCTTCTCGATCAACGACACCATCGTGGTGTTCGACCGCGTCCGCGAGAACTTCCGCTCGATGCGCGCGTCGCCGGAAGCCATCCTCAACGCCTCGATCAACCAGACGCTGTCGCGCACGGTGATCACCTCGTTCGTGGCGTTCCTGACCGTGCTGGCGCTGTACCTCTACGGTGGCAACTCGCTGCGTGGCATGGCCGAGGCGCAGATGATGGGCATCGTGATCGGCACCCTGTCGTCGATCTTCGTGGCCTGCCCGTTGCTGACGCTGGGCGTCCTCAAGGTCACCAAGCAGGACCTGCTGCCCAAGACCCGCGACGAAGAAGCGCTGGCGCGCCGTCCGTAATCGGGCGGCTCGTCTCACGGAAAAGGCCGCGCGATTGCGCGGCCTTTTTTTTGGTGCGAGGTCCCGAGGTCGGGTGGGAGTCGCCGAAACAGGACGCGAAGTCGGTAGAGGCGGGCGAGCGTCGGCCTCGCGGACAACCGGAAGGGGAAGGGGAAGGGAGCAACTGCGCACGTGTCCGCGTGCCCCGTCGTTCCAGTGGCCGAGAAAGCAGAAGGCCGCGCATCTGCGCGGCCTTCGTGCGTTTCAGCGGGATCCGTAGGGCGCATTAGCCAAAGGCGTAATGCGCCGGATGGGGCGTGCGATGAAAATCAAACACGACGGGAACGAGTCCGGCGCAATGCCCTTGGGTTATTGCGCCCGGCGTTGGCTCAATCGAACGCTGCCGCGTAACCGGTGTTGACGATGCGCGCCTGCAATGCGTCGCAGACCTTGAGGTTACCTGCCACCAGCGGGCGCGGCGCGGTGCCACGCGCGTCCATCGGGCCGGTGCCGCGGCCGCGGAAGTCGCAGACCTTGCCGCCGGCCTCGCGCACCATCAGCGCGCCTGCGGCGATGTCCCACGGCTTCACGCCCGCTTCGAAATAGGCATCGGCGCGGCCGCAGGCGACGTACGCCAGGTCGAGCGCGGCCGAACCGGTGCGGCGGATGTCTTCGGCATCCAACAGCAGGTTGTCGATGCACTTGAGGTGGGCGCTGGCACGGGCGCGCTCGCGCGGCGGGAAGCCGGTGATCAGCATCGCGCCGTTGAGGTCGCGGCGATCGGCAATGCGCACGCGCTTCTCGTTGACCTGCATGCCGCTGCCACGGCTGGCGGTGAACAGCTCGTTGCGCAGCGGATCGAAGATCACGCCGTGGATCGGTTCGCCGTTCTCGACCAGTGCTATCGACACGCAGAAGTGCGGGATGCCGCGCAGGTAGTTGCTGGTGCCGTCCAGCGGGTCGATCACCCAGGTGAAGCGGGTGCTGCCGTGCGCGCTGGGCAGCGGGCCGCTTTCCTCGCCCAGAATTGCGTAGTCGGGGGTTGAACGGCGGAATTCCTTGATGATCTCTTTCTCGGCCAGGCCATCGACTTCGCTGGCGAAGTCCATCCGGTCCTTCTCGACGACGTTCAGTGCGTCCAGCTTGTACATGTGCCGGAGCAACACGTTACCGGCGGCGCGGGCGGCCTTGACCATGAGGGTGACGGCGGGTTTCTGCATGGCAAACGGCCTCGAACTTGTGAGGGAATGGAAGGGCTGGCGGAGAGAAAGAGCGTGCCGGACATCGTCGTTCGGCGGACCGGCGCGGTGACCGGGCCGCGGAGTTTACCATTGCCGGCCCCGAGTGCCGAAGCTTCTGCCATGTCGACCCCCTCCCAGTCCGCCGACCGCCTGCGAATCGTCCTGGTCGGTACCCAGCACCCCGGCAACATCGGCTCGGCCGCCCGTGCGATGAAGACCATGGGGCTCACCCGGCTGGTGCTGGTGGCCCCGGAAAAGTCGCCCAACGTCGAGTCCTATGCGCTGGCGGCGGGTGCGGACGACGTGCTGGCGGCGGCCGTGGTGGTGCCCACCCTGGCCGAGGCGGTGGCCGATTGCCGGCTGGTGCTGGGCTGCACGGCACGCAGCCGGCGGGTGGCACTGGAGGAGCTGCTGCCGCGCGACGGCGCCGCTCGCGCGGTGGGCGAGGCCCGGTCGGGCGGCGAGGTGGCGCTGGTGTTCGGACGTGAGCGCACCGGCCTGGACAACGACGAGCTGCAGCTGTGCCACGCCGCCGTGCACATCCCGGCCAACCCCGACTACAGCTCGCTGAACCTGGCCGCGGCCGTGCAGGTGCTCAGCTACGAACTGCGCCTGGGTCTGCTCGAAGGCCAGCCGGCGGCACCTGCCGAACCGGCGGGTGAACGCGACCTCCCGGCCACCCATGCCCAATTGGAAGGCTTCTTCGGGCAACTCGGTGAAACCCTGGACGCCATCGATTTCCACAAGGGGCGCGCGCCGGAGTCGGCGATGCGCAAGCTGCGGCGCCTGTTCCTGCGCGCGGACCTGGACGTTCGCGAAGTCCGGCTGCTTCGCGGCATCCTCGCCGACGCCGAGCGCATGGCGATGCTGGCCGGGCGCAATCGCGGTGAGCGAGACGACTGAGTACGGTGCGGCCGGCCGTATCCGCGCTGCCGGCTTTCGATTAGGCTCCGGACATCTGCCCAGCTCCGGCATCCCGCCTTGACCGTACGCCAGCGTCGATTCGCGAGCTTGTTCACCAGCCTGCTGTGTACAGCGGCCTGTCTGGTCGGCGGCGCGATCCCCGCCCGTGCCGGTGACGACGCCCACGTGCTGGTGCTGGGCCGCATCAGCGACGACCCCAAGGCGCATTACGAGCAGCTCAAGCCGCTGCTGGATTACGTGGTGCCGCGCATGGCCGATGTCGGCGTGCGCGAGGGGCGGATCCTGATGGCCAAGGACTCGCAGCAGATGGCCAGCTACCTGCGGCGCGGCCGGGTCGACTGGGTCACCGAGACCGCCGGAACCGCCACCCTGCTCACCCAGCGTGCCGATGCGCGTCCGCTGCTGCTGACCGAGCGCGATGGCACCAGCCAGTACCACAGCATCTTCTTCGCGCGCCGTGACAGCGGCATCCGGACGCTCGACGACCTGCGCGGCCGTCGCGTCGCGTTCCAGCGCCCGTCGTCGACCAGCGCCTACTTCGCGCCCGCCGCCGAGCTGCTGCAGCGGGGCTTTTCGCTGGAAATCCTGCTCTCGCCAAACGATCGCATCGCCGCCCCCGCGGTCGGCTACCTGTTCGCGCGCTCCGAGCTCAACATCTCGACCTGGGTGCACAAGCGGTTGGTGGATGCCGGCGTGATGAGCAATCTCGACTGGGGCAACCCCCGGCGGATGCCCGAGGCTTTCCGCCAGGACCTGGTAGTGATCGCGCAGACCGACGACTACCCACGCGCACTGGAACTGGTGCGCTCGGACCTCGACCCGCGCGTGCGCGCCCGGCTGCGCCAGGTGCTGATCGACGCCGCCGCAGATCCCGCGGCCGGCGCTGCGTTGCGCCAGTTCTTCGGCACCACCCGCTTCCTGCCGATCGACGAGGCGTCGCGCACCAGACTGGAACAGATGGCCGGTGGCATTGGCCGGGTCCGCATGGAGGTCGAATGATCGTCCTGCGCTACGGCCTGCAGGCGCGATTCCTGGCGATGATGGCGCTGGCGCTGCTGGTGGTCCTGGCGTTGGTGGCCCTGCTGTGGAACCGGCAGGAGCGCGTGCAGGGCGAGGTGGAGGGCGTCAGCCGCGAGGCCATGCGCAGCATGGTCAACGAAGGCATCCGGCAGCGCGGCGAAGGCACGGTGGGCGAGCTCGCCGAGTCGCTGGCCAATCCGCTGTACTACTTCGACCTGGAGGCGATCGGATCGGTCGGTCGCACCGTGCTGCGCCAGGCCGGCACGCGCTACGTGATCGTCTACGACAACGCCGGGAACGTGCTGCACGATGGCAGCGAGTCGATTCCCAGCTACGGCAAGCGCATGGACGATCCGATGGCCGCCCAGGCCATCGCCGCGCGTGCCGTGCACACCCAGATCGACAGCAGCACCATGGACGTCTCGGCGCCGATCATGATCGGCCGGCAGCGTATCGGCGGCGTGCGCGTGGGCTACGACCTCAAGGTGGTGCGCGGCTCGCAGGATCGCGCCATCGCCAACCTGCGCGCACGATTGGGCGAACTCGGCCGTCGCCACCTGCTGTGGGTGGGGCTGCTGGGTACCGGCCTGCTGATGCTCGGCGCGCTGATGCTGTGGCTGATCCAGCGCACGCTGGTGCGTCCGATCCGGCAGCTCGCCGATGCCGCGCGCACCATCGAGGCCGGGCATTTCGACATCCATCTGCCGGCCAGTGAGCGCGAGGACGAGGTCGGCGATCTCATGCGCGCCTTCGCCCGCATGGGCCGCAGTGTCGCGCGGCACGATCGCGACATCCGCAAGATGGCTTACACGGACGCGCTGACCGGGTTGTCCAATCGGCTCGCGTTCCGCGAGTCGCTCGACCAGCGGATGGCGATGCTCGATGGCGGCGATCGCGAACTGGCCTTGCTGTTTGCCGACATCGACGACTTCAAGCGCGTCAACGACACGCTCGGTCACGACGTCGGCGACGACGTGCTGGTCCAGTTCGCGCGTCGCATCACCGCCACGGTCGAGCGCCTCGGCGGCGATGACGCGTTGCTCGCGCGTTTCGGCGGCGACGAGTTCGTGATTCTGGTGCAGAACGGCTTCTACCCGCACGACGACGTGCGCACGACGGCCAGTCGCCTGGCCGGCGCGCTGGTGGAAGAGCTCGGCCAGCCGATCCCGGTGGAAGAGCGCCAGGTGTTCCTGGGCACGTCGATCGGCATCACGCTGTTCCCCGACGACGCTTCGGGCGCGACGGCATTGATGAAGAACGGCGACATCGCGATGTACCAGGCCAAGGTTGCCGGCAAGAACTGCCATCGCTTCTACAGTCGTGCGATGGACCAGGCGGTCGAGCGTCGCGTGCACCTGGAGCATGAGCTGCGCGGTGCCTGGGATCGGGGCGAGTTGAGCCTGGCCTACCAGCCCGTGTTCCGGGTGTCGGACGGCGTGATGGTCGGTGCCGAGGCACTGCTGCGCTGGATGCACCCAACGCAGGGCCTGATCGCGCCCTCGGTGTTCATCGACGTGGCCGAGCAGTGCGGGCTGATCGAGACCCTCGGGCCGCAGGTGCTGCGCGCGGCCTGCTTCGACGCGGTCGCCTGGCACCGCAGCCGCGGCGGCGATCCCCTGTTTGTCTCGGTCAACGTCTCGCCGCGACAGCTGCGCCATGGCGATCTGCCGGAGGTGGTGGCCGATTGCCTGCGTGACAGCGGCCTGACCGCGCAGTGCCTGCACCTGGAGCTCACCGAGACGGCCGTGATCGGCGACGAAACCCACGCCAGCGCGCTGCTCTCGAAGCTGCGCGAAACGGGGGTCAAGGTCTGGCTCGATGATTTCGGCACCGGGTTCTCGGGGCTCAGCCACCTGCGTCGCGTGCCGGTCGACGGCGTCAAGATCGACCGGAGCTTCATCGCCGACATCCTGCGCGACCCCGACGATCTGGCCCTCACCACCGCGATCATCGCCCTGGCGCACTCGCAGGGCATCACGGTGGTGGCCGAGGGCGTGGAAAAGGAAGGCCAGTACGAACTGCTGCGAGAACGCGACTGCGATCTGGCGCAAGGCTATTGGCTGGGCCATCCGGTGCCGATGGCTGAGTTCCAGGCGCTGCTGTGCCCGGCGTGATCCGGCGCGGCGCGGCGGCAGCTGAAACGCCAGCGCGAAATCAAGATGCGAAACGGGAAACTGGATAGCAGGATGTCGGCGGCGGACGCTCGCCGACGGGCGTGTCGCAGGCGCGCTAGAACAGCATGTCCAGCCAGCGCGCGGCCAGCGCCGTCAGGCTGCCCGAAAGCACACCGAACACGCCGACCGCAATCGCGCCGCTCACCCAGGCCAGCCCCATCAGGCGGCCATCGCGCTCCAGCAGGGCGAACGCGAACAGCAACAGCAGCGCGCCGAACAGGAAATTGGTGAAGGGAATCGGCAGCGTCAGCAGCACGCCCAGCAACACCAGCAACAGGCCGGTGAAGGCACTGGCAACGCGGTGGTCGAGCAGGGCGGCCGCACGTGGGCGTACCAGCCGCTCCAGTCGCTCCAGCCAGGGGGCGAGGCGGTCGCGGAACTTCGCCATCGCGTAACGGTGCGGCCCGCGCCTGGCCACGAACCCGGGCAGCCAAGGCTTGCGCAGACCGATCAGCAGTTGCACGCCGATCAGCATCACCAGCGGTCCGCTGACGGCTCCACCGACGCCGGGGATCGGAATGAACGCGGCCAGCGTGGACACGAACAGCAGCATGCCGAACGAACGCTTGCCCAGCCCTGCGAATACGTCGCCGAAACGCAGCATTTCCTGAGGATCCCCGGTCGCGATCGAATCCAGCAGCGCGCGCGTTCCGGCCTCGGGTGGGTGGGGCTTAGCCGCTCGGGTCATCTATGCTCGATTCCGGTTCGTTACGGCGATGCAACAGCAGCTTGTCGATGCGCGGGCCGTCCAGATCGACCACCTCGATCCGCCAGTTGCCCCACTCGAAGGCTTCGCCGACGTGCGGAATGCGGCCGAAATGCGCAATCACCATGCCCGCCGCCGTGTGGAAGTCGTGTTCGTCTTCGTCCGGCAGGCGACCGCCGCCGACCAGTTCGCGCAGGTCCTCCAGCGACAGCGCACCGTCAAGCAGGAATGAGCCGTCGGCACGTTCGACCACCGGCGCGTCTTCGTCGGCGGCCTCGGTCGACTGCATGCGGCCGGTCTGCACCCGACCGATCACCGCGCCCATGAGGTCGTTGACCGTGACCAGGCCCGTGACATCGCCGTACTCGTCGACCACCAGCGCGATCGACTGCTGCTCCTCGCGGAAGATCTCCAGCAGCTTCAGGGCGTGGGTCGATTCGGACACAAACAGCGCCTCGCGCAGCTCGGCAAACAGCGCCGGCACGCCCTGGCCCAGGTCGTTGATCAGCGATTTGGCTTCGAGGATGCCCAACACGTCCTGGTCGCCGCCGCGGTACACCGGGTAACGCGAGAACGGCGTCTCGCGCATCGTCGCCAGGTTGTCGTCGGTACTGGAGGACGCATCCAGCCAGGCGATGCGCGTGCGCGGGGTCATCAGGCTGTCCGCGGTGCGGTCGCCCAGGCTCAGCACGCGATTCATCATCTTGCGTTCGTCGGCGTCGATCACGCCCTGCTCGTGGCTCTCGGTCACCAGCATGCGGATTTCTTCTTCGCTGATCGCGCTGCGCGCGTCGTCGCCGATGCCCAGCAGGCGCAGCACGCCACGGTTGATGGCGCCCAGCAGGCCGACCACGGGTTTGGCCGCGCGCGACAGGGCGTCCAGCGGGATGGCGACCGAGCTGGCGATCTTCTCCGGATTGGTCAGTGCCAGGCGCTTGGGGATCAGTTCGCCGAAGATCACCGAGGCGGCGGTGATCAGGGTCACCGCCGTGGCGAAGCCGATCTTTCCGGCGTATTCCGCGGCGCCAGGCCACACGCCCAGCACCCAGGTCGAGATGATCTGGCCAATGGCCGCGCCGCCGAACGAACCGGCGAGCACCGCGATCGCCGTGATGCCCACCTGCACCGTGGACAGGAGATTGTCCGGATGCTCGGCCAATTCCAGCGCCTTGCGCGCCCCCCGGCTGCCCTCGGCCATTTGCTTGAGGCGCAGCTTGCGCGAGGTCATCAGGGCCATCTCCGACATCGCGAAGAAGCCATTGACCACGATCAGGGCCAGTACGACCAGTAGCTCTAGCATCCGGTGCGCTCCGTCACGAGGGTGATCGGGGCGGGGTGGCGGGCGGACTGGGGCGTCGCACGCAGGGGGGCCGGAGCCGGCAGCGGTTTAGGGTCGTCGTCCATTTACTGAGGGGGGAGGCGGGGTAGGGAAGCCGCCAGATAGTAGCAGGCGGCGTTTGCGGCCTCGGGCGCGGTGCGCAGGGGCACCGTGAAACCGTCATAATCCCGCCCGCTGACCCCCCGGCCCCCACGCGCCGGACCCAATGAGGCTCTACCGCATGTTCTCCCTGCAAACCATCTTCGGCCAAGGCAACCAGTTCTACACGCTGCTCGAGGAGGCCGCCGTCGCTGCCCACGACAGCACCAAGGCGCTGCACGCAATGCTCAAGGAGGCCGACCGGGCCCCGGCCCTGGATGCCTTCAAGCTGGCCCGCCAGCGCGAGCGCGCCGCTTCGACCAAGATCAGCCAGGAGCTCGTCGACAGCTTCATCACCCCGATCGAGCGCGAGGACATCGAGGCGCTCGGATCGGCGTTGTACAAGATCCCCAAGCAGGTCGAGAAGTTCGCCGATCGCTATTCGCTGGCCACCCAGCACCTGGCGCACATCGACTTCGCGCCGCGTGCGGCGATGCTCGAGAAGGCCGCCAGCGTGGTGGTTGCCATGGTGCGTGAGCTGCGCACGCTCAAGCTGGAGCCGATGAAGAACCTCAACGACGAGCTTCGCTCGCTCGAGAACGAGGCCGACCGCCTGATGCTCGAGCTGTATCGCGACATCTACTCGGGCAAGCTCGACCATCTGCAGATGTTCCTGCTCAAGGAGTTCTTCGAGATCCTCGAGAAGGCCATCGACCGCTGCCGAGAGGCCGGCGTGGTGGCGTACGAAATCGTGCTGAAGAACTCCTGAGGTCGGGCCGATGTTGACCCTGGTCCTCGTCGTGGTGATTACCGCGCTGGTGTTCGAGTACATCAACGGCTTCCACGACACCGCCAATTCGATCGCGACCGTGGTCGCCACCAAGGTGCTGAGCCCGATGCAGGCGGTCAGCCTCGCCGCGGCGACCAACCTGGTCGGCGCGCTGTGGGGTACCGCGGTCGCCAAGACCATCGCCTCGGGCATCATCGATGCCGGCGTGGTCGACGTCAGTGCGCAGTTGATCCTGTGCGCGCTGCTGGGTGGCATCGTCTGGAACCTGATCACCTGGGCCCTGGGCCTGCCGTCGTCGTCGTCGCACGCGCTGATCGGTGGCCTGTGCGGAGCGGCGTTCGCCGCGGCCATGAACAACTTCGACGCGATCGTCTGGTCATCGCCCAAAGACCCCTGGTACAAGAGCGCCGGCGTGCTGTGGAAGGTGATCGTGCCAATGTTCAGCTCGCCGATGCTGGGCTTCGCCGCAGGTTTCCTGGTGATGGGCGTGCTGTTTGCCATCATCTCCGGAATGGCCGCAAGCGGCGGGCCGTTGCGGCGCCTGGCCCGGCCGCGCTGGGTCAACAGCTTCTTCGGCAAGGCGCAGATCGTCAGCGCTGCGGGCATGGGCTTCGCGCACGGTTCCAACGATGCGCAAAAGACCATGGGAATCATCGCCCTGACCCTGATCGGCGCGCAGTCCGCCGGCACCCTCGACAACCTGCCGGCGTGGCTGGCGTTCCTGCATCCCTCCAAGGAAGCGATCGCCAACAACGACATCGACACCTGGATCAAGATCAGCTGCGCGCTGGTGATGGCCGCCGGCACCGCCGCCGGTGGCTGGCGGATCATCAAGACGCTGGGCCACAAGCTGGTCAAGTTGCACCCGATCCACGGTTTCGCCGCCGAAACCAGCGCGGCATCGGTGATCCTGGCCGCCTCCTCGCTGGGCATCCCGGTGTCGACGACGCACAACATCTCGTCGGCGATCATGGGCGTGGGTACCGCCAAGCGCTTCAACGCCATCAAGTGGACGGTGGTCGAGAAGATGATCTGGGCGTGGATCCTGACGATCCCCGCCGCCGGCTTCACGGCGTGGCTGTTTTTCCAGCTGTTCCTGCTGGCGGGTTGGGTGTAACGCCCATCAGCACGCGGGGCGACGTCGCCCCGCCCTCCTTGAGCGAGGCATTGCCTCCGCGCCGCACGCGCCCGGTCCCATCGCGCGGGTGCTGCGCCGGCCGGGTCGGTCATCGGCCCGGGCAAGCCCCGGCGTCATTCGGCGGCGGGTGAGGGTGAGGGGCCGGCAACCTGCCCGGCCATGCCCTGCTGAAATGCCCGGTGCGAGGCAACGAACGGTCGGTCCGCTCGTTGCCCACTTCTCAATGCGTGCGCCTGCGCTTCAGAGCAGGTCGCCGCCGGCGGACATCATGCGTTCCATGCTGTCGCCCAGGCCGCCGATCTCGAGGATGAGGCGATCGACCTCGGCACTGTCGAGGCCGTCGTAGGGTCGGTTCTCGCACAGCTGCAGGTAGGGGACACCGTCGAGATCGCCGATGGCCAGGTAGCCCACCCGGCTTTGCCAGTTGAACACCAGCGCCCGCCGTGCATCCAGTCCGGTGGTCGGCGCCACCGCGGTGCTGACGCGCAGATAGGGACGACCGTCGTCGTCGTCGAGTTCGGACAGGAACAGCGCCTGGTGGCGTTTGCCCTGTTCCAGCGACAGTTCGATGCAGACCACTTCTTCTTCCTGCACCGAGACCTTGTAGCCGGCAGCCTTCACGTGACGGCGGATCGATTCGAAATTGCGCACGGGCTGCTCCTTCTGAATGACGGGCTATGCTACCGCGATGCCTACCGATGCAAAGCCTGCCATCGAAGCTGCCCGCCGGATCCTCGCCGCGGTGCGCGCCATTCCGCGCGGCGAAGTGGCCGGCTATGGCGAGGTCGCGCGTCGCGCCGGGCTGCCAGGGCGCGCCCGCATGGTCGCACGGCTGCTCAGCCACAATGAGGACCCGCGCCTGCCGTGGCACCGCGTGTTGCGCTCGGACGGCCGCATCGCCTTCCCTGAAGATTCGCCCGGGTACATCGAGCAGTGCGCGCGCCTGCGCAGCGAAGGCGTCCGGGTGGAGGGCGGCCGGGTGCGTGGCAAGCGCGCGGCCGCCACGCTGGACGAGCAGGTCTGGGGCTAGGGGCGCCGCCGGGGTTGCCCGCACCGCGCCCGCACACCCGCTGAGCTGCCGCATCGCCGGGGTGTCACCGCGCAATCGGCCTGTGGGACGTTGCTGTGGCTGCCACGCGATCCGGTGGCGATCGCAACGACGTAGGATGGGTTGAGCACCGCGATCCCATCAACCCGGGGCCAATCGGAGCGAGGGCAGTAACTCCTCGGAATGCCGAAGCGTTCAGGTCGAGCCGCCCTGCCTTCGGGATCGCAGCTGACGCATCGGCCGCCATGGCGTGCGATGGGTATCGCTGCGCTCAACCCATCCTACTGGGACTGCGTGGCATTGCGGTTCGTGAGAACGTTCCGAGCGCCCTCGCACGGGTGCCGGGTACCATGTGCACCTGCACAAGGAGCCGCGATGTTCTCGAACCTGCCCCCCGTCACCAAGGCGTTGCTGATCGCCAATGCGGTGGTGTTCCTGCTGCAAGCGGTACTGGGCGACGCCACGATGGCGCCCTTCATGCTGTGGCCGTTGGGTAGCAGCGGCGACGCGTTCGGCACCAGCGAGTTCCTGCCGTGGCAGTTGCTGAGTTACGGTTTCCTGCACGGCGACATCGTCCACCTGCTGTTCAACATGCTCGCGTTGCTGATGTTCGGTGCACCGCTCGAGCACACCTGGGGCTACCGCCGTTTCCTGATCTTCTATCTGACCTGCGTGGTCGGCGCGGCCGTCTGCCAGTTGCTGGTCGGCATGTGGTTGATGTCCGAAGGGCGCGAGGCCTACCCGATCCTGGGTGCGTCGGGCGGCATCTTTGGCCTGCTGCTGGCCTACGGCATGCTGTTTCCCAACCAGCGGGTCATGCTGCTTATACCGCCGATCCCGATGAAGGCGCGCACCCTGGTGATCGTCTACGGCGTGATCGAGCTGCTGATGGGCATCAGTGGCAAGTCGCCCGGCGTTGCGCATTTCGCCCATCTGGGCGGGATGTTGTTCGGCTGGCTGCTGATCCGTTATTGGCGCGGCCAGCCGCCGTTCCGCAAGCGGCCGCCGTCGGGCGGACAGCGACCGGGCGGGCCGGGGGCAGGTGGGCCCGGGCCGCGGCGCGGACGGGCGAAGTTGCGCGTGGTGCGCTGACCGGGTTACTGGACCGACGGCCCGGTGCCGTCTGAGGGCGCGGCATCGTCTGGGCAGGGTGCCGCCTGGCGCCGTCGAGCGGCGCCACGGTGATGGCAGCGCAGTTGCCTAGAAGCCCGGGCGCAACCGCACCTGTTGCAGCTCGCGGCGCACGGATCGCCAGAACAGTCCGGGCGCCACCCAGGTGTAGACGCAGAAGCCCAGCCACAACGCGGACAGCGGCATTTGCCAGTCGGGGTGGCCGTTGTCGTCCAGTGCCAGCAGGGCCGCGCGGTACGCCAGGTACATTCCCAGCAGCGACAGCACCGTGCGGGTGCGCGAGCCGGCCGAAAGAAAACTCTGGAATCGCCACCACACGCCCAGCACCCAGCTCTGGCGCGCCTTGATCGAACCCAGCAGTGCCAACGCGTTGCTGTCCGTCGGGTCCACCTGCAGCGCCCACGCCGCATGCGCACGCGCGTCGTCGGGACGGCCCGCGGCCAACGCGCAATGGCCGAGCACGCTCAGCGCCTCGACGCTTTCCGGATCGAGTTGCAGCGCATTGCGGGCGAGTTGGGCCGCGATGTCGCGGTTGCCGCGGTCGAACTCGAGCCTGCTGCGCAGCGATAGGAAGTGGACATCGTCAGGGGCCAGCTCGCAGGCGCGGCGGTTGTGATCGAGCGCTTCCGCGTCGCGGCCCCACGCCGAGTACAGGCGTGCAAGGGCATCGTCCACCGCCGGCGCGTCGGGGTAGAGCGCACGCGCATCGTGCAACTGGCGCTCGGCATCGCGAAAACGACGTTGCGCAATGGCGATCATGGCCGCGGCCAGTTGCGCCATCAGCAACTCGGGCTCCAGCTCCAGCGCGCGCCGCGCTTCCGTCTGCGCGGCGTACAGGCGCTTGTTGCGCAACAGCGCCAGCGCCAGCAGCGCATGTGCGCCGGCGTGTTCGGGGTCCTCGCCAAGCAGGCGGGTCAGGGAGTGGATCGCGGTATCGACCTGGCCACGGTCGAGCTGCTCTTCCGCCAGTTCCAACTGGTAGGCCTGGTGTGCGTCGCTCATCGCAGCATCACCGCGAGCAGGGGATGCAACTGGCCGAAGTCGACCAGCCGGGGAGCGAACACCGCCAGCAGGATCAGCAGCGGTGCGCCGTTGCGCGCCACGCCGCCGAAGTACTCCCACAGCTCGAAGCAGCGCGCCTGCATGAAGTACAGCGAGTAGGCGACGGCCAGCTTGAGCGCGATGATCGACAGGCCGGCGTAGCGCAGGGCGGGGTCGCCCAGCCAGTCGCGCCAGTCGGCGACGTTCAGCAGGTACAGCAGTGCGCAACTGCCCAGCGCCGACAGGGCCAGCGCCGCCCATTCGCGGTTGCGTGTGGGGCTGCCCAGGGCGAGACCGTTGAACACGAACCACGCGCTGCCGAACACGGTGCCGCCAAGCATGGTGGCCAGCAGCGGCCACAGCGGGTCGACCGCCCAGCGCGACAGCCCGGAGGGCAGGGGCTCGTCGGGCAATTGGTAGACGGCGGCCATCAGCCTTCCCCGTGCTGCTTGAGAAACGTCAGCACGTCGTCGTACTGGCCGCCCTGGTTGGCGTAGCGAGCGTGGTTGCGGGCGGTGGTCAGCCACTCCAGCGTGGTCGCGCGGGTGTCCTTGAGTGCGGCGCGCAGGTGCGTCATCGACAACGGCACCTCGCGGCCCTCTTCGATCGATTGCTCGATGGCCTCGTCCACCGCCGTCTCGACCAGGTGACGCAGGTCGGCACCGGAATAGCCCGGGCTGCGCTTGGCGATATCACGCAGGTCGACGCCATCGGCGTGCGGGCGCCCTGCCAGTTGCAGGTCCAGGATGGCGTGCCGGGCGGCCTCGTCCGGTGGCGGGACGAACAGCACGCGGTCGAAGCGCCCCGGGCGCCGGAACGCGGAGTCCACGGCCCACGGCACGTTGGTTGCACCGAGGATCAGGACGCCCTGGTTGTTCTGTGCGAAACCGTCCAGCTCGGTCAGGAACTGGCTGACCAGCTTGGCCGAGGTGGCCTCGCGGGAGTGCTGGCGCTTGCCGCCCAGCGCCTCGATCTCGTCGAAGAACACCACCGCCGGCGCGCCGCGACGCGCCTGTTCGAAGATTGCGTGCAGCTTGCGCTCGGATTCGCCGATGTACATGTCGAGTACGTCGGTGATGGCGACGTTGTAGAACTTCGCGCCGCACTCTCCCGCGGTGGCGCGCGCGAGCAGGGTCTTGCCGCAGCCAGGCGGGCCGTACAGCAGGATGCCGCCGCCGGACCGGCGCTTGAAGCGCTCGAACAGCGAGGGCTTGAGAAACGGGGTAATGATGCGGCGCCGAACCTGCTGCTTGACCTCGTCGAGACCGCCGACATCGGCGAACGTGATGCGCTCACCGGCAACCTGCAGCAGTCGCACCACGTCGGCATCGTCGGTGTCGTCGTTGGCCACGCTGGTGACGCGGCCGCCGCGGGCATCGGCCAGGGACACCACCTTGCCGCTGAGGCTGGCGGCATAGGCCGCATCCTCGAACGTGGGGTTCACCGTGACCGCCTGCCGGTACAACTCGCGGGCCTCGTCGCGTCGGCCGTCGCCGAGCGCCACGCGAGAGCGGGCCATCAGCGCCTGCGCGGAATCTTCAGGCGCCAGGCGCAGCACGCGCACGGTATCGCCGGCGGCAAGCAGCAGGCGGAGCGCGTCGTCTCGCCGCTGTGGGTCGGTCAGCAAGGAGTCGCCGCACAGGTCGCACGCCTGGCCAAGCGACTGCGCGTCGTCGTTGGCCAGGCAGGCATCCAGCACCAGCGCCGCCAGCGCCGTGTTGTCGGGGCTGGCGCGCAGCGCGGTCAGCAGGGCATCGGGCGGTGCAGGGACCATGCGGGTGTCCGAAAGAGACGGCGGCCGCGGGACGGCCGCCAGTGCGGAGCGCGCCAGCGGCGTGCCGGCGCAGGCGTGGGATCAGGGTTTGGCGGGCGCCGGCGCGGCGGCCTGCGGCCACAGTGCGATGCGTTCCTCGAGCTTGGCCTGCATCGGCGTGCCGGCGCGACAGCCGAACGCCTCACCAAACGCCGCCTGATTGACCAGCGGGCCGTTGCTGCGCCACTTGCCGGGCGTGTGCACGCTGCTGGCGGCGCGCTGCGTGGCCACCGCGGGCGTCACCTGCTGCGGCCACAGACGTGCCCAGCCGTTGAAGAACGCCTGCTTGTTTTCCTTGGTGGCCGCCGGCAGTGCGGTGCCCATGGCCGTCCAGGCAAGCTCGACGCCGGCGAGATCGGCGATGTTGACGTCGCGCGTCTGGCTGCCGTTGACCTTGATGCCGGTCAGGCCGGGGTAGTCGTATTGCCCGTACTGCGCGCTGACACGGTTGGCCATCGCGTCCCAGGCGCCGTTCTCGGACGGCGTCCACCAGTCGCGGACCGCGCCCTTGGCGTCGACCATGCGACCGCGCACGTCAAAGCCGTGGCTGAGCTCGTGGCCGACCAGTGCGCCAAATGCGCCGTACTGCGCGGCCAGTTCGCGGGTGGGGTCGAACACCGGCGCCTGCAGCATCGCCGCGGTGACGATCAGGCGGTTCTGTGCGATGTCGTACGCCAGCGCGGGCTGCTGCGGCAGCACGTCCCAGCGACGGTCGGCATTGCCGCGACCGATCCGCTTCATCTCTTCGCGGTGGCGCCAGGTGGAGGCGATCAGCATGTTGCCGCCGAAGCTGCCCCGGCCCATCGGTTGCACGGTGTAGTCGAGGTCGCGACGCGGCGTGCCGATCTCGATCTTGAGCGCGGCGAGCTTGGCCCGCGCCTCGTCGCGCGCGGCCGGGCCGAGGCGGGTGTCGCGCTCGAGCGCGGCGGCGAGCGCATCGCGCACCTTGCCGGCGATCTCCTCGGCCTGCGACCGGGAGGTTGCCGGCAGGTAGCGGGCCGCGTACTCGCGGCCAATCATGGGGCCGGCGGCCAGCGTGATGGCGTCAAGCACCTGCTGGTTGCGTGGCGCCGCGGTGGCCTTGCCGGCCAGCACGCGACCACGGAAATCCTGGCTGGCATCGCGCCAGGCGCGCGCCAGGTATGGCGACATCGCGTCGCCGATGCGCCAGCGCAGGTAGACCTTCCACTGCGCGGGCTTGAGCTCGCCGATCATCGTGTCCAGTTGCGCGAACAGCGCCGGGTTTGCCAGCGACACGCTGTCGTCGGTAACGCCCTGCGCCGTGAGGAATTCGGCCAGCTGCAGCTTGCGGTACTGCTTGGCGAGGTCGGCGGTGGGGACCAGCGCGTAGTTGCTGCGTGGGTCGCGCAGCTCCGCGAGCGGACGCGACGCCTGGGCGAGGCGGGTTTCCAGGTCGATCACCTGCTGCGCTTCGGCGGCGAGCTTGTCCTGCGGCGTGCCGGTCAGTGCGAGGATCTTCTCGACGTAGGTCTTGTAGAGGCCGAGCAGCGCGCGCGTGTCGGCGTCGGTGCGCGTGTAGTAGGCCGGGTCGGGCAGGCCGAGCCCGCCCTGGGCGAAGTAGCCGACGTGGCGGTTGAGGTCGGCCAGGTCGATGTCGGCGCTGAAGTTGAATGCCACCGGGATGCCGACCTGGTGCAGGGCGGCGATCGACGCGGGCACGTCCTTGCTGCGGCGGATCGCATTGACCCGCTGCAGGAGCGGCGCGATCGGGTTGGCGCCGTCGCGCTCGACTGCCGCCTCGTCCAGGCCGCTGGCCCAGAAGTCGCCGAGCAACTGCTGCACGTTGCCCTGCGGCGCGCTCATCGCGGTGTTGAGCAGTTCGACCTGCTGGCTGCGTGCGCGGTCGCCGAGTTGCTCCATCGCCGATAGCGAGGGCACGCCCGGAAGCAGGATGTTGGCCTTCAGCCAGTCGGCATTGGCCACCGCGTGGAAATCGGTGCATGCGGTGGGTGCGGGCGGACCGCTGGGCTTGGCCGGGGCACGGCGCCTGGCGGCATCGGCGGGAGCGGCGATGCCGGCAACGAGGCAAAGGGCAAGGGCGCAGGCAAGCGGTCGAAGGGTCATCGCGCATTCCATCCAGGGGATGCCCGGAGTTTACCAACCGACCGCGGCCAGGGAGCGTCGGACGTTCAGGACTGGGAAATCGGTGATCCAAGCATCCGCGTGTCAGGAATCTGCAACGGGCCGTAGGGCACACCGGCTCACCGGCAGACCCGCAAGACGAAGCCCACACAAGACGAAGGCCCGGACATGCCGGGCCTTCGCAACTGGCCGACGAGGAAGCCAGGTCGCTGCGCGTGGGCGGCCGGTCAACGCAACCGGCCGCACGCGTTCATGCACTTACCAGATGACCACCTGCGAATCGCTCGCGCGGACCATCGGCTGGCCGGCCTTGCACGAGAACGCCGCGGCGAACGCCGGCAGGTTGGACGGCGCGCCGATCGCACGGAAGTTGGCCGGCGCGTGCGGGTCGGTCTTCAGGCGAAGGTCGAGCTCCTGTTCGGTGAAGTTGCGGCGCCACACGGTGCCCCAGTTCAGGAAGAAGCGCTGGTCGCGCGACAGACCGTCGGTCATCGGATCGGGCGTGGTGCCGGCGGCCTTCTTCATCGCGTCGTAGGCCGTCGCCAGGCCGCCGAGATCGGCGATGTTCTCGCCCAGCGTCAGCTTGCCGTTGACGTGCTTGCCCGCTGCCGCCTCGTAACCGTTGAACTGGTTGATGAGCTTGTCGGTGCGGCCCGTGAAACCCTTCGTGTCAGCTGGCGTCCACCAGTTCTCGAAGTTTCCGCTGGCTCCGAAGCGGCTGCCCTGGTCGTCGTAGCCGTGGGTCATCTCGTGGCCAATCACCGCGCCGATGCCGCCGTAATTCATCTCGTCGGTGGCGTTGGGATCGAAGAATGGCGGCTGCAGGATTGCGGCCGGGAACACGATCTCGTTCTGCAGCGGGTTGTAGTACGCGTTCACCATCTGCGGCGGCATGCCCCATTCGGTGCGGTCGACCGGCTTGCCGATCTTGCCCAGGTTCCACTTGTAGTTGAACTCCTGGGCGGCCATCACGTTGCCAATGAAGCTGCCGCGGTCGGTGGACAGGCCGGTCCACTCGCGCCACTTGTCCGGGTAGCCGATCTTGGGCGTGAACGCGGCCCACTTCTCGAGCGCCTTCTTCTTGGTCTCGTCGCTCATCCAGTCGAGGTTCTCGATGCGCGCCTTGAGGGCCTCGCTGAGGTTGGCCACCAGCGTCTGCATGCGGGCTTTCGATTCGGGCGAGAACGCCACCTTGACGTACATCTGGCCCAGCGCCTCGCCGACCTGGCCCTCGATGGTGTCGAGCACGCGCTTGCCGCGCTCCTTGAGCTTCTTCTGGCCACGCAGGGTCTCGCTGTAGAACGCGAAGTCCTCCTGCACGAACGCGTCGGACAGGTACGGCGCGGCGGCGTCGACGGTGTGGAAGCGCAGGTAGGCCTGCCACTGGTCGACCGGCACGTCGCCGAGCATCTTGCTCACTTCTGCATGGAACGCCGGGATGGCCAGCGAGAACTTCGCCGGTACGGCGACGCCCTGCGATTCGAAGAACTTGGTCCAGGGGAAGTTCGGCGCCAGCTTGTCGGCGTCGGCCGGGCTGACCGGGTTGTAGAACAGCTCCGCGTCACGCGACAGGTCTTCGCTGGACTTGGACACCTTGGCCAGACGGGTCTCGAACGCGATCACGTTCTGCGCCTGGGTGGCGGCGTCGGCAGCGGGCACGCCGGACAGCTCCAGCACCTTGGCGACGTGCTTCTGGTACGCGGCCAGCTTGTCCTTGTGTTCGGCCTTCTCGTAGTACTCCTTGTCGGGCAGGCCCAGGCCGCCCTGCATCGCGTAGGCGATGTTGTTGCGCGAATCCTTGAAGTCCGCTTCCGGACCGAAGCCGAACAGCGTGTTCTCGCCCTTGGCCGCGCTGGTGCGCAGGTATTCGGCGACGGCTTCCTTGCTGTCGAGCTTGGCGATTGCGTCCAGGTGGCCCTTCAGCGGGGTGATGCCCTGCTCATTGATCTTGGCCGCGTCCATGCCGGTGGCCCAGAAGTCGCCGACGATCTTGTCGACGCCGGCCGCGCCGGTCTTGGCGGCGGCCTGCTCGGCGAGCTGGCGCTGGATGGTCTGCGAGCGCTCGTCGAGCATCTCGAACGCGCCCCACGACGTGCGATCGCCAGGAATGGTGTTGGCGGCCAGCCACTTGCCGTTGACGTAACCGCCGAAGTCGGTGCACGCGTCCTTGCTCGGGTCCAGGTCGTCCTTGCTGAAACGATTGACGCCGGACAGCTTGCTTTCGTCGAGCTTGTAGCCCGAGTCGGCGGCCGCGGCTTCCTTGGTCTTGGCATCGTTGGCGGGGGCGGCGGCGTCCTTGCCGGTGCAGCCGACGAGGGCGGCGGCGATGGAAAGCGACAACAGCAGGACTTGCGGTTTCTTGAAGGTCACGACGGACTCCGGCCTGGTGGCAATACGGTGGGATCTGGACGGTCCGGACGCCCGGGCAGGCGTCGCGGAAGGGATTGAACCAAGAGGCACCATAGCCGCGCAGGTGGCGCGGGGCGGGTGTCAGAGGTCATGGGCGGGTACGCGGTCGGGACGCCCGATACACTGCGCGACCTGGTTCGTCGGGGGCACGGGGTCTGTCGCAGGGCGCAGCAAGAGTCCTGTTCCAGGGAGGGACTGCACCATGTTTACCTGCGGTTTGTCGACTTGGCCTGGTGCTGGCCGGGTATGCGAAACGCCAGCCGCGTGACACCGCTTCAACCAAGCTCGCGGCGATCTACAGCAGGTAAGCGAGTTTCCAGTTGTGGAGGAATCATGCAATACGTTGATGGAGAATCTGTTCTGCTCGGTGACAAGGTGTATCTCGACAGCGGGATGACAGGTGTCGTCGTGGCCGTAATTGATGCAGGAGAGTATTCCGCCGGGTATCGGGAGGAGGAATGGAGTTACCTGTCAGTAGGCGCTCTCGTCGAGTCGACGGAGGCCGGACTGATCCATTACCCCGATTCAAGTTCCGGCTTCACCCTGCTCAAGCGAGCGGCAGATCGGGTTTCGTAGCTCGGTGACTGTCTTCAATCCCGCTTGGTCCAGGTGCCTAAGCCCGTGCGCGCCGCTCAGTGAGGCATCGATGTGACTTGCCCAAAATTCGTGATGCACGAGCCGCAGAACTCATCCCCGGGCGACGTGGACGCAGCGATCGCGGTGGTCAGGCGCATGCTCGATGACGGCGGCGATCTTGCGTCAGCGCGTCGAATCCTCACGCCGCTGATCGAGGCCGGGAACGCCGAGGCCGTGTACCTGGGGGCCAGCTTCTCCTGGGCGGGCGAGAGTGTCCAGGAATTTGAACGCAGGCATCTGGAGATGATTCGCGAATCAGCACGGAGCGGGTATCCACCGGCGCTCTACACGCTAGGCGCGTATCTCGACATGGGTGACTTTCTCGAGACCGACAAGGCAGCCGCCGCTGAACTCTTCAAGCAGGCAGCGGAAGCGGGGCACGCTCATTAAAAATGGATTTATGGGATTGATCTGCTTTACGGTCTTGGTGTCTTCCAGAGGGATGAAGCAGTGGGAATCAAGCTCATCGTCGAAGCGGCAGAGGCTGGCTCCCAGGGAGCTCTGGAAACCCTGTCGAGGTTCCATGAGAAGGGTGAGTTCGGGTTCGCCATGGACCTTGAAGCGGCAGCATGCTTGCGAAAGCGTGCGGAGGTAGGGCGATGAAGTATCGGGTCTATCTGAAAGTCGAATCAGATGGAGTGGATATTCGAGAGTTGAACGAGCTGACTCGGGCGAAGTGCGAGGGAGCTGTTCGCTCGCGTCGTCACGATGGAAGCCCGTTGACGAAAGTGCCCCTCGAGTACTGGGCCAGCAAAGAGCGCGTTACCGACAGGAATCCGGAGGATCTGCTCTCCGAACAACTCGTGGACTTCCTCGCGGCAACCCGAGAGGCGCGGCTCGGAGTGCTCGACCTGACGGCTGTCATCGTCACGGAGTACGAAACCTCAGAAAGGGAAAAGGTTCGAGGTTCATTTTCTTTGCCGATGAGACGTGGCAGGAGTAAAGATCGGACCCCGCCTACCTCGCCATGCGGAGTGCGCTGACGGTTTTCGGCGCGAAAATGAACCTGGAACCATTTCTAGAAACGCTTACGGCTGGAGATGCCTTGCCCCGTGGGCGCGCAGGCCTCGTAGGGCGTCAGTAAGCGAAGCGCATTGCGCCGGATTGTTCGCGCCGAGGTTTCATCTTCATCGCGCGACTAATCCGGCGCATTACGCCTTCGGCTAATGCGCCCTACTGAAACCATCCGGTGGAATGGGCCGGGTAGTTGCTCACGGCGCGGCGCGGCGCCAAGCGTAGACCTCGTAGGGCGTCAATAAGCGAAGCGCATTGCGCCGAATTGTTCGCGCCGAGGTTTCATCTTCATCGCGCGCCGAGTTCGGCGCATTACGCCTGCGGCTAATGCGCCCTACGAGATGCCACAAGGTATCGGACGCAGGCGGCCGTTGCGGCCACCTGCATCCCGCCGATGACTACTCCGCGGGTGCGTAGTGCGGGTCGGTCAGCTTCATTTCGGTTACCGGGCCATATTCGGCGATGACGGTGCGGATCTTCGCTGCGTCGCCGATGGCCACGATCACCTGGTCGTCGCCGCTGGCATACACCGCGCGTGCCGTGCCGACGTCTTCGGCGCTGGCCGCGGCGATGCGGCCGAGGTAGCCGTCGACGTCGTCGCGACCCAGGCCGTAGGTGGTCAGGTCCACCAGGGTGTCGGCCAGTTGCGGGGCGGTTTCGAGGTCCGGGGCGAACTGCCCGGCGACGTAGTTCTTCGCCGATGTCAGGGTGGCCGCATCCAGGCCGTCCTTGTGCAGGCGGGCCAGCGTGGCCAGTGCCAGGTCGATGGCAGCACCGGTGGATTCGGTCTTGGTGAAGGTGGAGATGCCCGACATTCCGGCCACGCGCGCACGGCTGATTGGCGCGCCCGCGCCATAGGTCAGGCCGCTCTTGACCCGCAACTCGGTGTTGAGCATCGAGGTGAAGCGGCCGCCGAACGCGGTCTGCACCAGGTCCTGGGCGGCGCGGGCCGGATCGGTGCGGCTGGCACCGACATTGCCGAGCCAGAAGTAAGTCTGGGTGGCACCGGGCTTGTCGACCAGCAGCACGCGGCGTCCGCTCTCGCGCGGCTTGGCCACCACTTCGGGCAGCGTGCCGGTGGCCTTGGCCCAGCCGCCGAACGTCGCGGTGACCTGCTCGCGCACCGTGGCCGAGTCGAAGTCGCCGACCAGCGCGATGATCAGCCGGTCGCCGCCCATCTGGGCCTGGCGAAACGCCTGGAGATCGGTCAGGCCGATCGCTGCCAGGCTGGTTTCGTCGCCGTCGCCGTCGCCCGGGCGACCGTACGCGTGGCCGCGGAACAGCCACGCCGATG
This sequence comes from Montanilutibacter psychrotolerans, assembly GCF_003719825.1. Lineage (GTDB taxonomy): Bacteria > Pseudomonadota > Gammaproteobacteria > Xanthomonadales > Xanthomonadaceae > Montanilutibacter > Montanilutibacter psychrotolerans. The sequence goes on from NZ_RIBS01000001.1 coordinate 581,617, forward strand.
CGTAATCGCTCACCAGCGCGCGGGGGTCGGAGTCCTTGGCCGCCGCAATTGCCTCGATCGATCGCTTGCGCAGTTTGTCGAACTCGGTCGCGTCCAGGCGCGGGTTCAACAGCGCGTCGCCGAGCAACGACAGCATCAGGCCGGTGTCGCGTGAGAGGAACTGCGCCGCGGCGGTGATCCCTTCCTGGTCGCTGCCAAAACCGATCGAGCCGCCGACGCCATCGACGGTCTGCGCAAACGCCAGGGCGTCGCGCGTGCCGGCGCCCTTGCCCAGCAGCTCGGCAAGCAGCGCGGCAGTGCCTTCCTTGCCGACCGGATCGGCGAGCGAACCACCGCGCACGCTGATCGACGCAGCCACCAGCGGCACGTCGTGCTTTTCCATCAGCAGCACGGTGGCGCCGTTGGCGAGGGTGAGGGTCTCGAACTCGGGCAGGCGAACGGCGACGCTCGCGTTCGTGCTGGCTGCCGGTCTCGGGGCGCCAGCGTCGACGCCGGTTGCGGCGGCCATCGCGGGCAGCAGCGCGCAGGCGAGCAGGGCGGCACGCAGGGCGGCGCGCAGTCGGGGTTGGGTGCCGTGCGGGATGCTCATGGCTGGTTCTCCTTCGCGGCGACCGGCTTGAGCGTGCCGACGGTACGGTTCTGGTTGCGGAAGATGCGCTTGGCCAGCGCCTGGATGCGCTCGCCGGTAACGGCCTCGACCGCTGCGGGGGCGTCGAACAACTTGCCGTAGTCGCCGTGGAAAACCTCGTACGTTCCCAGCGCTTGCGCCTTGCCGGAGATCGTCGCCAGGCCACGCCAGAACGCGGACGAATCCAGGTTGCGGGCCTTGGCCAGTTCGTCGGCGGTCACGCCATCGCGGGCAATGCGCGCCAGTTCTTCGTCCAGCAGGCGTTCGACCTTGCCCAGGTCGCCGTCCGGCGCCAGCACGGCGTAGACGTACAACAGGCCGGGATCGAAATCGCCCACGTCGTAGGTGCCGACGTCGATTGCTGCCTGCTCGCGTTCGACCAGTCGCTGGTGCAGGCGCGAGGACTCGCCCTGGGCGAGGATGCGCGCCAGCAGGTCGAGGGCCGGCCGGTCTGCATCATTGGCACGCAGCCCGGTGTGGAACGCGTAGGCGAGCAGCGGCGATTGCGCGTCGGCTTTTTCCAGCACCAGGCGACGCTCGCCCTGCTGCTCGGGTTCGACGGTGGTGATCGGCGTGGGCGCGGGCTGGCGGGCAATGCCGGCCAGGTACTTCTCGGCCAGCGCGAACACCTGCTCGGGTTCCACCGCGCCCACCACGAACACCGTCGCGTTGTTGGGTGCGTAGTAGGTCCGGTAGAAGCGCTTGAGGTCGTCGGCCTTCCAGTTTTCGATGTCCGACGGCCAGCCGATCACCGGGAACTGGTACGGGTGCGCGGTGTAGGCGGTGGCCTGCATCTGCTCGGCGAGCGAGCCGAAGTTGTCGTTGTCGATGCTCGAACGGCGCTCGCTGAACACCACGCCGCGTTCGCTCTCCACCACCTTCGGATCGAACGCGAGGTTGGCCATGCGGTCGCCCTCCAGATCGAAGATCAACTCCAGCGCGCTCACCGGGAACCAGTCCTGGTACACCGTGAGGTCGTTGCTGGTGTAGGCGTTGTTGGAACCGCCAGCGGCTTCCATGGTGCGGTCGAACTCGCCTGGCGCGCGGCGGCTGGTGCCGTTGAACATCATGTGTTCGAAGTAGTGCGCCAGGCCCGTGATGCCCGGGTACTCGTTGCGGCCACCGACCCGATAGAACGTGTAGTAGGCGACGCTGGGGATGTCGTGGTCGGGCCACACCACCACCTTCAGGCCGTTGCCGAGCGTGCGGCTGACGATCGTGTCGCGACCAGGCACGCGGGTGGCGGTGCCGGCTGCCGCTGCGCTAATGGCCTGGGACGCGCCGACCGCGGGGGCAGGTGAGGAGGAGACGGAAGCGGTGGCGTGCGCGCAGGCGCCGGCCAGGATCAGGGCCGCCGCGAGTGCGACGGGTAGCAGGCGTTGCATGGACAGTCTCCGCTGTAGTCAGCGGACAAGCTTAAAGCCGTAGGGCGCACTCGTAGGGCGTCAATAAGCGAAGCGCATTGCGCCGGATGCATTCGCGTAGAGGTTAGACCTTCATCGCGCGCCCCATCCGGCGCATGACGCCTTCGGCTAATGCGCCCTACGGAAGGCCTTTGCAGGGGGCGGCGAACGCCGACCGCGGTGGCTCGAGAGGCGGGCAGGTCCCGTAGGGCGTCAATAAGCGAAGCGCATTGCGCCGTATGCGTTCACGTAGAGGTTGGATCTTCATCGCGCGCCCCATCCGGCGCATGACGCCTTCGGCGAATGCGCCCTACGGAAAGGCCTTTGCAGGGGGTGGAGAACGCCGACCGCGGTGGCCCGAGAGGCGGGCAGGTCCCGTAGGGCGTCAATAAGCGAAGCGCATTGCGCCGGATGCATTCGCGTAGAGGTTGGACCTTCATCGCGCGCCCCATCCGGCGCATGACGCCTTCGGCTAATGCGCCCTACGGAGAGCGCTTTTGGCCCTCCGGCGGGCGCGGACCTGAACGGAACACCCCTGTCAAACGCCCGCAAAGCGCGCAGCCACGGCGAAAGCCCCGATTCAGCACGGTTCGCGGCTGGCGCGGGCAAGGGCTTTCGCGTACAGTCCGCCCCGTTCAGCGCACGGCTGCCTCCCCGCAAGGGGTACGTTTCCCAGGTTGCCCGCCGCATCGCACTGAGTCCGCGATATCCATCCGCGACTCGCCGATCCGGCTCTTTCCCGCACGTCTTTCGTCGCGCCGACACGGTCCGGAGCATCCGGCATCGTCTAAAACCAGATACTCGCAGCGCGGTTCAAGGGAACGCTGGGGTTATCACACGACCGTCCTGCAGGGGATGCGGTTGCCCGTCAACGGGCATCGCCCCGCGGCCGGCGCGCGTCGTGAACCAGCGGAGTTCCACCATGACGTTTGAATCCCTCGGGCTTGCGCCCGCGTTGCTGCGCGCGCTCGTCGAGCAGAACTACAACACCCCCACGCCGATCCAGTCCGAAGCCATTCCGCTCGCGCTGGCCGGTCACGACCTGCTCGGCGGCGCCCAGACCGGTACCGGCAAGACCGCCGCGTTCGGCCTGCCGCTGCTCAACCGCCTCGCCAAGCTCACCCCGGTCAACGGCCCGCGCAAGCCGCGCGCGCTGGTGCTGGTGCCGACCCGTGAACTGGCGGTGCAGGTCAACGACAGCCTGCGTGGCTACGCCAAGCACCTTCGCCTGAGCATCTCCTCGATCTTCGGTGGCGCCGGCATGGGCCCGCAGGTCGACATGCTGCGTCGTGGCGTCGATGTGCTGGTCGCCACCCCGGGCCGCCTGATCGATCACATGGAGCGTGGCACGGCCAAGCTCGACGGTATCGAGGTGCTGGTGCTGGACGAAGCCGACCGCATGCTCGACATGGGCTTCCTGCCGGCCATGAAGCGCATCCTGGCCAAGCTGCCGCGCGATCGCCAGACCATGTTGTTCTCGGCCACCTTCGAGGCGCAGATCAAGCAGCTCGCGCTCGAGTTCATGGTCAACCCGCAGCAGGTGCAGGTCGCCGCCAACAACACCATCGCCGACACCATCGCCCACAAGGCGCACCCGGTGGATGGCGGTCGCAAGCGCGACCTGCTGATCCAGATCCTCAGCGAGCGCCACACCGACCAGGTGCTGGTGTTCGGTCGCACCAAGCACGGTTGCAACCGCCTCGCCGAACAGCTCGAAGACGCCGGTCTCAAGGCCGTGGCCATCCACGGCAACAAGAGCCAGGCGCAGCGCCAGAAAGCCCTGCGCGACTTCAAGACCAACAAGGCCCGCGTGCTGGTCGCCACCGACGTCGCCGCGCGCGGCCTCGACATCCCCAACCTGCCGCTGGTGATCAATTTCGATCTGCCGATGGTGGCCGAGGATTACGTGCACCGCATCGGCCGCACCGGCCGCAACGGCGCCACCGGTGAAGCCCTGTCGCTGGTCTCGCCGGACGAAGGCGGCCTGCTGCGCCAGATCCAGCGCATCCTCAAGGACGACATCCAGATGGTGACGGTCGACGGCTTCGTGCCGACCCGCCCGATCCGCATGGGTTCGGACGCGCCGGGCGCGCGCAATCCGGGCGGTCGTCCGGGTGGCAACAACGGTCCGCGCAAGCCGGGCAACCGTCCGCACGGCCAGCCGGCGCCGCGTCACGCGCACGCCGGTCCGCAGCGTCGCGGCGGCCCGGGCGGCCGCAGTGGCACCGGCACCGGCACCGGTGGCCAGCGCCGCGGTGGTGCGGGTGCGTGATCGGTTCCCTGTCGCCTGAGGCGGCAACGGAATAGACGAAAGGGCCGGCATTGCCGGCCCTTTCTGTTTCGTAGGGTGCATTGGCCGAAGGCGTAACGCGCCGGATGGAACGCGCGATGCGAGTCCAACCTCGACGTGAATCCGGCGCAATGCGCTTCGCTTATTGACGCCCTACGGGATCCGGACACCCCGGCCGTGTGCGCTTCCGTAGGGCGCATTGGCCGAAGGCGTAATGCGCCGGATGGAACGCGCGATGCGGGTCCACCCTCGACGTGAATCCGGCGCAATGCGCTTCGCTTATTGACGCCCTACGGGATCCGGACACCCCGGCCATGTGCGCTTCCGTAGGGTGCATTGGCCGAAGGCGTAATGCGCCGGATGGAACGCGCGATGCGGGTCCACCCTCGACGTGAATCCGGCGCAATGCGCTTCGCTTATTGACGCCCTACGGGATCGGGACAGCCCGGCCATGAGCGCTTCCGTAGGGCGCATTAGCCGAAGGCGTAATGCGCCATATCGAACGCGCGATGAAGATCCACCTCGACGTAAGCGAATCCGGCGCAATGCGCTTCGGTTGTTGCGCCCTACACGCCTTCGCGTCGGTAGTACGCACGCGAACCGCCCAGCTCGACACTCACCGCGATCACCCGGCCATGCGCGTCGCGGTGGAACTGGTATTGCGTGTTGAACACGCTCGGCGCGACGAAACGCGACGGTGTCAGCGCCAGCAGCGGCCCTTTCTCGTCCTCGGTGCTGATCGACAGCGCGTCGCCATTGACGTCGATGTCGAGCGTGTCGAAATCGAAGTCGTCGGCCAGCGCGCGACGTTGCGCCAGCGGGAAGTTCGCATCCAATCGGTACCGGCCCGCGTAGTCGGCCACTGCCACGACGTTGGGATCGAGCGCGATGGTATGAACCGGCGGGTTGACGCCCAGGCCGATCGCGTCCGACAGCGCATTGCGGATCTCACCGCGCAGTGCCCAGCCGTTTTCGCCGTTGGTCAGCACGACAAAACCGTCGCCGGTCTCCAGATAGCCTTCGAACAACGCGTGGTAGTAATCGTTGGACCCGCCGTGGTGGAAGATCCGGGTCGCGCCTGCGCCGTCCAGCCGTGGCCCCAGTCCGTGCCAGCTGGGCGACACCTCGGTCATCATCTGCACGGCGATCGCGCGCGGCAGAAAGGCGTCGCGTCCCTGGTAGCTACGGATCAACGTGCCCACGAAGGCGCCCAGATCGCCGGCCGTGGTCCACAGTCCTGCCGCGGCCTGCTGCGGGAACACCTGCCAGCCGCGGGGCAGGCCGGTCACCGCGCCCTTGCCGTCGTGGGCCTTGGCGATGTTGGTGACGCGGCCCGGCGACGGGTCGGCAAAGGTGCTGCGCGGCATGCCCACGAGAGAGAACACTTCGCTGCGCGCCACGTCGTCGAACGACGCACCGGTGACCTCTTCCACCAGCAACTGCTCGACCGTGACGCCGCCGCCGGAGTAGTCGCCCAGCAGGCCGGGTGCGTGCTTGAAGCGCAGCGCCTCGTTGGCGGCGGGCGAGGTTCCTTCCAGTGTCTCCACCAGACTCGGGACCGCCGCGCCGGCCGGAAGGTCCGGGAAGCCGTGCACGTTGAAGCCGGCGGTGTGCGACATCAGCATGCGCAGCGTCACCGCGTTCGCGGCATCGCCGGGCGCGGGCGGCACCTGCCAGGAGCGAAGGTAGTGGTTGACGTCGCGGTCGAGTTCGAGCTGGCCGCTCGCGACCAGCCGCAGCGACGTCGCCGCTGCGATGACCTTGCTGACCGATCCGACATTGAACAGCGTCTCGCCGTCCACGGCATCCTGCGTGCCCGCTTCGCGCACGCCGTAGCCCCTGGCCGCCACCACCTTGCCGTCGCGCAGCACCGCGATGGCGACGCCGGGTACGTGGTAGTGCGCCATGCGCTCCTGCAGCGACCAGCCGGGCAGGGATTGGCCGGGTTGGATGACGGTGGGACGCAGGCCGTGGTCGAGCGCGGCCAGCAGCTTGTCGCTGGTCGCGGTGCTGCCACCGCCACCGGATGCGTCGGCGAGCGGTGCGCCCTCGGCCGAGACGCCCGTGCATGCGGTGGCGGCCGCCAACAGGACAAACATCAGTGCCGCCGTCGCCACGCGCGAGCGCAGCGGGGCGTCGCGTCGCGTGCGTGGTTGGAGCGTGCTTGGTTGGATCGGGCGTGATTGGACCATCGTCGTCGCATCCTCTACCGGGGGGGAAGTCCCCGTTGCGGCGGACTGTATCGGCGCTTCGCCACGCCGCGATGCTTGCATCGCCCAGCCGTGCATCGCCTGCGCCGAATCGATTGCTTTTGCCGCGAGGCGGTCCGCCGCCAGCGCCAGAGCGGGTTCACGGGCAGGCGAGCGCGAGCAGGCGAGCAGGCAAACACGAGCAGGCGAACGCGAGTGGGAGATCACCCACGCGCGATCACTCGACCATCGATCGCCCGTGATCGCGCAGGCGGTCCAGCAGCGTGCCGATGTGCGTGCGACTGGCTCGCAATGGCGTGCCGTCGTGCAGGCGCAACATCGCATCGCGATTGGACAGCGGTTGCAGCTCCGACACGCAGTCGATGCGCACGATCGTCGAGCGGTGCACGCGCACGAAACGCGCGGGGTCCAGCCGCTCCGACAGGCGGTTCAGCGATTCCCGAAGCAGGTAGGTGCGATCGCCAACGTGCAGCGTCGCGTAGTCGCCGTCCGCCTCGATCCATTGCACGTCGCCGGCGTTGACGAAGGCGCGCCGCCGGCCGAGACGGATCGCGAAACGGGTAGCGTACTCCGCCACCGTCGGTGCATTGGGTTCCGCGGCGGCTGCGCCCATCGAATCGCGACCGCGGTACGGCCAGGCACGCCGTGCACGGTCCAGCGCTTCGGCGAAGCGTTCGTCGTCGATGGGCTTGAGCAGGTAGTCGATCGCCTGCAGCTCGAACGCCCGCACCGCGAACCCGTCGAAGGCGGTCAGCAGGATGGCCATCGGGCGCTGGTGCGCGGGCAACGCGGCCAGCACGTCCAACCCGCTGAGGCCGGGCATTTGCACGTCGATGAACACCAGGTCGGGCGCATCGGCAGTAATGCCCGCCAGCGCCGACGGGCCGTCGCCGTACTCGCCCGCCAACGCGATGTCGGCATGCGCTGCCAGCCGGCTGGTCACGCCGCTGCGCGCCAACGGCTCGTCGTCGATCACCGCCACCCGCATCATGCGTCGAGCGCCTGCGTGGCGGCCGCATCGCGCGTCGTGCGGAACGCAATGCTCATGCGCACCTCGAACCCTCCGTCGTCCAGCGCCCGCGCGTCGAGACTGTGGTCGCCGGGATACAGCCGCTCCAGCCGTTCGGACACATTGCGCAGGCCCACCGACGCGGCCGATGCCCGCGTCGCCGCCCCGTCATTGCCAGGCGACCCCACGCCGTCGTTGCGCACCCGCAATTGCAGTCGATCGCCCTGCCGTTGAAGGGCGATTTCGAGGCGTCCCGGTTCGCTGCGTCGCGCGATGCCGTGACGGATCGCGTTCTCCACCAGGGGTTGCAGCAGCAGGTAGGGCACGCGTGCGGTCATCACGTCGGGGCCGATGTTCCACTTCAGGCGAAGGCGGTCGCCCAGGCGCGCCTTCTCGATCTCGAGGTAGGTTTCGGTGAGCGCGATCTCGTCGGCCAGTCCGACCTCGTGGCCCTGTGTGCCATCGAGCGTCGCGCGCAGGAAGTCGGCCAGCCTGGCGATCATGTGGCGCGCTTCGCCACCGCGTCCGTCGGCCACCAGCGCCGAGATGGCATTGAGCGTGTTGAACAGGAAGTGCGGTTGCAACTGGTACCGCAGTGCACGCAGTTCGGCCTCGCGTGCCAGTGCAGTGGCCGCCACGCGGCGCGTCTGCTCGTGCTTGAGCTCGGCGTAATGTGCGATCACGGCATGGATGGCGCAGAACGCGATCAAGGCCAGCCAGCAACCTTCCAGGCCTTCGAACATTTCCGCCCAGCGGAAATCCGACCACTCGTCACGGCCGTCCAGCAGCGAGCGCGTAAAGCCCAGCACGTTGTTGATCAGCGACATCACGTAGCTGATCGCCAGCAAGGTCGGCGCCAGCACCCACCACGACGTGTGCCGCTCCCACAGCGCGCGCTGTATCGCCGTCAGCGGCGCGGTCCACGCCAGGAACGCCACCAGGTAGAACACGCGCGCCTCGAAGCCGTTGCCGTGGCCGATGGTCGGCAATGCCATCACCATCAGGCACAGGCCGATCGGCATGCCGGCCAGCAATGGCAACCAGAACGGCGGCGCGGCAGCGTGCCGCGCGGCGTCAACACGATGGGCCTGGGGCATGGCGGGGCGGTGGGCCTTGTGGATGGGGCGTCGCGATGATGCCACCGGCACCGGCACGCGCGTTGGGTCAGTGCTGCGCCAGCGTTGCCTGCTGGCTCGGCGGCGGATTGACCGACCAGACCACCGAGGCAATGCGCCAGCCATCGTCCCCGCGCAGCAGGTGCCAGGCTTCGGTTCCGCGGTTGGTCTCGCGGCCATCGGCGAGGAAGCGGTAGTCAAACACCACCGAGGCGATGTCGCCGTCGCTCTGGATGCGCAGGTTGTCGAACGTTTCCTCGCTGCGTGCCGTCTCGCCGACGATCTCGTCGATGAAGCTCAGATGGCTGCTGGCGGGGTTGATGCGTAGCCGCTGCGCACCCGGATCGCGCGCGCGTATCTCACGCATGCGACCGTCGCTGCGCACCGATTGCCAGGTCACCGTGCCCGGGATGAACAGTGCGACGAAGCGTTCGCGGTCCTTGTCGAGGATGGCGGTGCGGAACGACTCGACCACGGCAAGGATGGCGGCGTCCTGTCTGTCCGATGCGGGCTGGGCAAACGCGGGGCACGACAGCAGCAGGGCAAGCACGGCGGCAAGCATCGGTTTCATGGCGGAGGTTCCGGGTCCAGGCGCGGCAGCGCGATGAAGCGATTCAAGGCGACTGACGATGTGGACACCAGCCTCGCGGGGCGCGCGTGCGCCGGAACGGTGGATGGTTGCGCCGAACCGGGAGGGCCCGGGCCAGCGCAAGGGATTGCGGCGCCGCGCGGGCACCGATGCCGGCTCGGTCGCGTCGGCTAGTGTCGGTGTTGGGCGTTGCCTGGCGGTGCCGGCGTTTGCCCCCGACTGCCACGTCCGACAATCACTTCCTCACGGTGCCAGGGAAGGCGCGACGCGCAGTGCGTGACGCGGCGATTGCCTTGCGGACCCTCGCGGTCCGCATCCAGACGGCCACGCAGTCCGGATGCGGGGCCGCGGACCTCATTCCATCGGCGGAAACCCAGGGTGGCGGGGCAGGGTGTCGTCGAACTTCGCCCAGGTCAGGTGCTCGTCGTGCCAGTAGTGGAATTGCGGCGCGATCGCTTCGGGCTGATCCAGACTGCCGACGGTGATGTCGATCAGCCCCGGGATGAACCCGGCGGTGAACGAGATCTGCGTCCCGCACGTCCCACAGAAGCCGCGCTGCGCGTCTTCGGAAGACGCGTAGATCTTGGGCGTACCGTCAAACGCCACCTGCGACTGCTCGAACATGGCCCATGCCACGACAGGCGCGGCACTGGCGCGCCGGCACATCGTGCAGTGGCAGATTGCCGACATGAGGGGTTCTCCGCTGATCCGGTAGCGCACCGCGCCGCACTGACAGCCTCCATCGCGTCCTTGTTCCGACATTGTTGCATCGCTCCTTCGAAAGTGGGTGATCGGGTATTGCCCCACAGGGCAGTGCTGCAGGGCAGGCGTGGATTGTTGTGTGCCATCGATACCGGCGGCAAGTACGCGTGGGGTAATGGCCATCGCCGGCGTGCGATGGCAGGCGCGTGCATTCGATCCAAACAGGGCCCGCGTGAGCCGAGCGACGCGATGCGGAATTCGTGAAACGCCGTCGCATTCCTGAAGATTCGGCCATTCCATACTGCGCCGGCTCGCGCAAGCCCCGTCGTCCGTTTGGCGTCACGCACGCGACGACGGCGTACCGCATCGAGGCCTCGCCTCGTTGCGCTCAAGCGCGGCAACGGCCCATGAAACACCCCCACCCAAGGAGCACGACATGCGTAAGGAAACCGCAATTGGCAATGCCGTTCTAACCGCGCTGCTGGCCGTCGGACTCGGCCCATTGGATGCTTCGGCGGCTCCGCCGCAACCCGCGGCGGCCACGTGGTGGCAGCCAACCTCGGATCGACCGTTGGCCTTCCACTGGATGATCAACGGTGCACTGGATGTCAACAATCCGGTGCACATGGGCGTACGCGACCTCAGCGGTCGCACCCTGCCCGAACCCGATGTGTACGACATCGATGGCGAGAACAACCCCAAGTCCACCGTCGACTACCTGCATGCCCGGGGCAAGAAGGTGGTCTGCTACATCGACGCCGGTGTCTACGAGACCTACCGCAGCGATGCGTACAAGTTCCAGCAGCTGACCCCGCGGATCTGGGGCAAGGTAGACGCGGGCTGGGACAACTCGTACTGGCTCGACATCCGGCGCGTGGCCGAACTCGAGCCGATCATGAAAGCGCGCATGCAGATGTGCAAAGACAAGGGCTTCGACGCGATCGAGCCCGATGAGATCGATGGCTGGGAGAACAGCCTGGATCCGGTCACCAACCAGCCCAGCGCCACCAGGGGCGCCACCGGCTTCGCGCTCACCTACCAGGACCAGCTCATCTACAACCGTGCGCTGGCGCAGTGGGCCCACGAAATGGGCATGTCGATCGGCCAGAAGGGCGACATCATCCAGACCATCGATCTGGTCAACCACTTCGACTGGACGTTGAACGAAGAGTGCAACGCGTACAACGAATGCCTTGCCCCGTACGACCCGACCTCGGACATGGAAGTCCCCGGTTTGCAGCTGTACGCGCAGGCCAACAAGGCGGTGTTCATCGCCGAGTACAAGGCCTACACCGCCACGAAGTGGTCATCGATCTGCCAGAAGTCCAAGACGAGCCATTTCAACACCAGCCGTTTCAAGCTCGACTTGAGCGGCGGGCGCCAGCCGTGCACCACGGGCACGACCTGGTAACGGGTTGACGCGGTTGGGCCGATCGAAAGAACGGCCCAACCGTTCCCACGTATGCGCAGCGGCTCATGGGGCAGGGGCCATAGCGGAATGCGCATGGGCCGCGAGGGGCGGTCGGGTGAGGCGGTGCCAGCAGGCATCGATGCACGGCGCGAGATGCACGGCACGAGATGCGCCACGCGATTCGTCAGCCGTTCACGCGCCTACGTCCCCACTCCGACCCGCGTCAACTCCTGAACTGCCTGTGGCGCCAGGCCATTGGTCTGGCGCCAGAGCAGTTCGAGTTCGTGCACGGGCATGGCGTGGGCGACGTGGTGTCCCTGCACCTGGTCGCAACCGTGCGTGCGCAGGAATGCCAGCTGGTCGGCCGATTCGACGCACTCGGCCACCACCTGCAGGTTGAGGCGGTGGGCCATGTCGATGATGGCCAGCGTGATCGACGCGTCTTCGGCGTTGTTGGTCAGGCCGCGGATGAACGCACCGTCGATCTTGACCGTGTCCACGGGGAAGCGCCGCAGGTAGGCCAGGCTGGAGTAGCCGGTGCCGAAGTCGTCGACGGAGATCCGCACGCCCAGTGCCTTGAGGCGCTGCAGGATCTCCGCGCTGTGTTCGGCATCGCCCATGACCGCGCTTTCGGTCAACTCCATTTCGAGGTGTCCCGGCACCACGCCATGCCTTTCCAGGCAATCGGCAGTGGCCGACGCGAGCCCGAGCGGATCTGCTTCCCCAAGCAGACGCCCCAACGGATCGGGCGGCGGCGGCAGCAGGCTCTTGCGCGTGATCTGCTGTGCCGAGACATTGACTGCAATCGGTATTGGTCCGATGCCGACGCGCTGCCAATCGCGCAGCTGCCGGCAGGCTTGTGAAATCACCCAGGCACCGACGGTGACGATCAGGCCGGTGTCTTCGAGCACGGAAATGAAATGCAGCGGCGCGACCAGCCCATGGCCGGGCCGATGCCACCGCAGCAAGGCTTCCACGCCCGTCCACCGGCCGGTGCGCAGGCAGACCTTGGGCTGGTAGTACAACTCGAACTCCTCGCGCTCCACGGCCGCGCGCAGCGCCAGCTCCAGTTCCAGCTTCTTGCGCACGCGCAGGTTCATCGTCTCGGTGTAGAAGCGGTAGGAGTTTCGGCCGCCCTGCTTGGCCTCGTACATCGCAAGGTCGGCGTACCGCACCAGGCTGTGCATGTCGGTGGTGTCGACGGGATACACGGTGATGCCGATGCTGGCAGTGGTGCTGACAATGTGGCTTTCCACTTGGAACGGCATGTTCAAGGTGTTCTGGATCTTGTTGGCGACCTTGGCCGCGAACTGCGGGTCGCTGGGCGTCAGCAGCACCATGCCGAACTCGTCGCCACCCAACCGGGCAACCGTGTCGCGCAATCGCAGGCACGCCTGCAGGCGCTGTCCGACCTGTCGCAGCAGCTCGTCGCCGACCGCATGCCCGAGGCTGTCGTTGATGTCCTTGAAACAGTCCAGGTCGAGGAACAGCAGGAAGACCTGCCAACCGTGGTTGTCGGCCATCGTCATCGCACTTTGCAACGACTCGTGGAACAGGCGGCGGTTGGGCAGGCCAGTCAGCACGTCGTAATGGGCCAGTTGCTGGAGGCGCTGCTGCGCTTCCTTGCGTTCGGTGATGTCCTGCCCGGTGCCCACCATGCCGACGGTCCGATCGAGGGCGTCCAGCAGCATCCGCCCACGCGTCTGGATCACGCGGACTTCGCCGTCGGACCGGACCACGCGGTGTTCGAAGTCGAATGTCTGCTGCTCGCGGAACGCCTTGTCGATGGTGCGCAGCACCAGGATCTTGTCCGCCGGGTAAACCAGCTTGAGGTAGCCCTTGGGCGTGTGATCGAACTCGCCCGAGCTCGAGCGGAGGATGCGGTAGAGCTCGTCGCTCCAGGTGATCTGGTTGCTGGCCTGGTTCCACTCCCAACTGCCCACGTGCGCGATCCGCTGCGCTTCGGCCAGATGCTGTTCGTTGTCGGCCAGGGCGTTCTCGGCCTGCTTGCGCGCCATGAACTGGCCCAGCAGGCTGCCCAGGGTGTTCATCATTCCCAGCAGCTCCGGGTCGGGCTCCTGGATCGTGGGGGCGTAGAACTCGGCCACGCCGAACACCTGGGTACCGCTGACGATGGGGAAGCCGATTCCCGCGAGCAGCCCGTATTCCGCGGCAGCCAGGGCGCGCGGTGAATCGGCGTCCTGGGTGATGTCGGTGAGCCACAACGGCTTGCCGCTGACCCAGATGCGGCCAGGCAGTCCGTCGTCCGGGCCCAGCGTCGTCTCCGACGTCATCGCCATGAAGGCGGGTGCCGCGGCGCCATCGTCGGGCTGCCAGACTTCGATGCAGCGCATCGTCTGCGTGCCCGCATCGACGGCCCACAACGCACCCACCGCCCAGCCCATGGCGGTACCCACGGCTTCCAGCACCTTGGGCGCCGCGTCGGCCAGGGTCGCCGATTCGATCAGCGTGGCGGCCGCGGCGGTCTGTGCGACCAGCCTGCGGATCGCGCGCTGACGCTGGATGTCGTGCAGGAAGATACTGAACTTGTAGGTCGCGCCCACCTTGGTCGGCCAGATGCTCAACTCGGCCGGGAACTCGTTGCCGTCGCGGTGCCGTGCGGTGATCTCGATGGCCTTGTTCAACGCCGGATCGCCGGCGGTGGCCAGGGCGCGTTGTATCTCCTGGCGATGCGCCTGCCGGTACGGCTCGGGGATGACGATCTCCGCCAGGCTGCGCCCCACGGCTTCCTCGCGCGACCATCCCAGCATGGCTTCGGCCTGCTTGTTCCAGTCCAGGATCACGCTGTCCGGGTCGATGGCGATGTAGGCGTCGTACGCGGTGTCGATGATGGCCCGTGCTTCGTCCTTGCTGTCGCGCAGTTCCTGTTCGGTGATCTCGTGTTCGTCGATCTCCTCCTGCAATGCAGCATTGGCCTGGGCCAGCTCGACGGTGCGCTCATTGACGCGTTGCTCCAGCTCGTCGTGCATCTCGCGCAATGCCTTGGCGCGCGCCTGGTGGAAAGCGACTTCGTGCGCGTGACGTGCGTCCTCCATCGACACCATCAGCGTGGTGGCCAGCAGCATGAAGGTGAAGGCGGCGATGGTGACCGCCATCCAGAACGTCGGGATGGTCGGGGCGCCCACGGTCGTCGTGCAGAACGGCGAGAAGATCGCCGCGGCCATGCCCGTGTAGTGCATGCCGCATATCGCCGCGCCCATCAGCAACGCGCTGCCGCCCTTGCGCCAGAAGCCGGATCTCAGCGTCTCCCCACGCAACCGGAACGCGATCCACAGCGCGGCCCACGAAGCCACCATGGCGATGACGATCGACAGCACGAACAACAAGGGGTCGTAGGTGACCGGAGGCTTCATCTCCATCGCGGCCATGCCCGTGTAGTGCATGGCCGCGATGCCGATCCCCATCAGCACGCCACCGACCAGCAGGCGCCCGATGCCCAGGCTCTCGCGGCTGACGGTGTAGAGGGCGAACCCGGAAACGACCATCGCGATCAGCAGCGACAGCGCCGTGATCGGGCCGTTGTAGGACATGGGAATGGGCAGGCGGAACGCCAGCATGCCGATGAAGTGCATCGACCAGATGCCGATGCCCATCGACACCGCACCGCCAATCAACCAGAAGCGTGCAGCGCGCCCCGCGCTGGCGGTCACCCGTGACGCAAGGTCCAGCGCGACATAGGAGGCCATGATCGCGGCGACCATCGACAGCAGGACCAGCCAGGAGTCGTAGGTGCCATCCATGTCCCCCCCTTCCTAGGGAGTGTCCGCGTGGCTGTTACGGAGTACGCCTGTCCATCACCGAGCGGGGCTTGCCGGATTTACCGTACACCCTGGCACGGCCCCCCACAACCGGGGCCCCCAAGCGCCAGAGGCCGCGGACGAGCATCGCCAGGCCCAGGCCGACGCCGGCGAGGGACGACCAGAACGGCCAGAGCGCAAAGGGGGCGTATGGATGTTGTGCGTTGAAGTCACAGCGCAGCCGCGAAAAATCAAAGCTGCCGCCCGAGCCCAGGCACGCGTCCGACGCGAGGAACAGGGAGAGCTGCGGCCAGATAAGAAAGGCCGACACGGCGACCAGCGCGATCCCGACAACGATTCCGATCACGGCGTGGGGCACAGCGGATTTCATGATGGCGCACCTGGGTTTCGCCATCGTGATGTGGCGGGTTTCGCCAGCCTGAAGCGCGGTCAGACCACAGGGCAACCGTGGTGCGACGAAACCGCGAGGTGGTCGGCCGACTGCCGGCATGGCGCGATGAGCGACTCCCCTGCGACGCAGTGGAATGCCGGAGATCGGGCTTCCCATCGAGCGTCAATCGGGCGCGCCCATGCGTTGGAGCGCGGGTCATGACCGATAGTCCAGCGCCAGCCGAAGCATGTCCTTGTGCTGGATCCCGTCTTCGAACAGGGGCTCCGGGTAGTGGTCCAGGAAGAAGTCCCGGTCGATGGCGACGACCCGGAACCCCTGGCGCTGGTAGAACGACAGCTGGTAGCCGAAGGTTCCGGTACCCACCTCCAGGCGTCGCGCGCCGCTCTGCCGGACCCAGGCAACGGCATGCTCCAGCAGCAGCGTTCCGATGCCTTGGTGCTGGTGCGAAGGCGCAACCGCAATGCTCATCAGTTCGTACGTGCCGTGCGCGCGGTCCTGGACCACATAGGCGCCAACGGCAGTCCCCTCGTGGCTGGCGACGAAGCATCGCGACAAGCCGAGGTAGCCCTGCACCTTTTCCAGGGACGGATCAGCCAGCAGCAGCAATTCCAGCGGTGCTTCCGATGCAGATGCTTCTTCGATCCGCAAGGATTCGTCCTGCGGTTGCATGACGTCGGGATCAGGCCGGCTCACGAGGCGACGTCCGCTCGATCGAACTGGGCGAGGTGGCTGTCAAGGTTGGACAGGCGATGCTTTGCGATCCGATGGGTGGCGATGGCGACGCACGCGCCAAAAAACATCACGAACCAGGTCCACCCTGCCGCAAAGACCAACGCGAGCAATCCGGGCACCACGCCGATGGCCGCGGACGAGAGGTAGTTGGCCAGCCCCCTTCGGGACAGCAGCGCGTCAATCGACGCGCCGTACACGAGGGCGGGCAGGATGCCGATGATGGCTGCCACCATCGAAACCATGAGTCCAAGCAAGATGGCTTCCAGAACGGCCCAAGGCCGGATGACGATGGCGTACAGGCTGACAAGCAGGCCGCCTGCCAGGGAGCCTACCGGCACCCCCGCGACGGTGGCGAGAACCGAATACGTCATGTAGTGGCGCAGCTTTGCCATGGGGATGCGGTGATTCAGTCGGGTGCGGTGTGGATTGGATGACGTGCCGGCGCTCATCGGGCAGGCGCTGGACAGGCCGTGCGTGACGCGACGGTCAATCTCCGGGCGGCGGCGCGCGTCGCGGCGTTCTCTGCTTTCGTGCCCGCATCGTCCCGGACGCGGCGGCCCCAAGAATCCGGCGGAAGGTCGGGCATTCCATGTGACTGGGTTCGGGGCAGGCAGCGGCATGCCGCAGGCCGTCGCGCAGAACGGTCAGTTTGCGAATCGTCCTGTCCAGCTCTTCCGCTTTGGCAGCAAGCTTCTGGCGGTCGATGCGCGGCTGGCCGGCGGGCACGAACGTGAGCGCAATCTCGTCCAGCGAAAAACCGGCGGTCCGCCCCAGCGCGATCAGCGCCAGCCGTTCCAGCACGCTGTCGTCGAACACGCGGCGCAAGCCTCGCCTGCCGATCGAAGCGATCAGCCCCTTCTCTTCGTAGAAGCGCAACGCCGAGGCAGGCACGCCCGCGCGTTGCGCCACCTCGCCGATGTCCAATTCGCTCACCTGGCTGACCTCACGTCGACGCGAGCCCGCACAGTGCGATTTCCGCCACGCGATGGCAAGACAAGGCAATCGTCCCGGCAATCGCCTACCAGTTCGGCGACGAGCAACCCACACCTTGGCGTAGCGGCCAGGCAAGTTGCCGCGGGCAAAAAAGGAGCCGGCACAAGCCGGCTCCCGGTTCACATGACAACGGATGTCGCTGGGTTCAAGGCGGTGTGGCCGCCTCATAGCCATTGAACGTCACGCTGGCCGATGCGCGCCCCTGGGTCAGCGAGCGCAGCGTCGTGGTGTAGCCCTGCAGGCGGGACAGGGGGGCGAGGGCGATGACGTCCGCCCGTCCTCCCTTGTCGTCGATCCGCACCACCCGGCCGGCGCGTCGCTGCAGGTCGCCCACGACGTCGCCGACGTGGGCGGCCGGCGTGTCGACGGCGACGTCCATGACCGGCTCGAGTACCACCGTGCCCACTCGCTCCAGGGCCGATGTCACCGCTTCGCTGGCCGCGCGCTGGAACGCCATGTCCGACGAATCCACCGCGTGGGTTTCACCATCGACCAGTGCCACCGTGATGCCGACCACCGGATAGCCGTGCGGGCCATCGGTGAGCGCGGATCGAACGCCTTTCTCCGTCGCGGCGATGAACTGCCCTGGCACCACGCCGCCGGTGGTCCGGTTGACGAACTCGACGACACCATCGTCGCGCGGCGTGATGTCGATCACCACGCGTGCGAACTGGCCGTGGCCGCCGGTCTGCTTGGACACCTTGCCTTCCACCTTGTGTACTTCCCGACGCGGCGTTTCCTGGTAGGCCACGCGTGGCGAACCCGTGCGCACGTCGACGTTCCATTCGGTGCGCAGGCGCTCCACCATCACGTCCAGGTGCAGTTCGCCCATGCCCCAGACCAGGGTTTCCCCGGTCTCGGAATCGGTGTCGACCCGGAACGAGGGATCTTCCTGTACCAGGCTGGCCAAGCCCTGGCCGAGCCGGATCAGGTCGCTGGCCTTGTGCGCCGTCAAGCGCCACGACAGCACCGCCGGCTGGGCCTGGATCGACTCCAGCACCAGCGGGTGCGCGGCATCGCTCAGCGTTTCGCCACTGACGGCATCCTTCCAGCCCAGGATCGCCACGATCTCACCGGCATACGCCTGTTCGACATCGTGCGTGCGATTGGCCTGGACGACCGCCAGACGACTCACGCGTCGGGTTCGCTGACCCAGCGAGCACCACACCGCGTCGCCCGCCTTCAGCGTGCCGGAGTACAGGCGCACGAACGCCAGCGGCCCGTGATCGTGATGGGCGATCTTGAACACCAGGCCGGCCAGTGGCCCCGAGGGGTCCGGTGCCAGCTCCACGTCGCCACGGTCGCTTTCGGCAATCACCGGCGGACGGTCCAGCGGTGAGGGCAGGTAGTGGACGATGGCATCCAGCAAGGGCTCGATGCCCTTGGTCTTGAACGCCGCCCCCGCAAGCACGGGCACGCCCTTGCCAGCCAACGTCGCACGGCGCACGGCGGATCGCAGCAGCGCGTCGTCGATCTCGCGCTCTTCGATGTAGGCACTGGCCAGTGCGTCGTCGTGCTCGGCGACCGCGGCGATGAGCTGCTGGCGCTGTGCCGCGTACGCGGCATCGTCGTCGGCGTTCCACGGCCGCCGTACGGCTGCGCCGCCGTCTTCCCAGTGCTCCACCGTCCGGCCGATCAGGTCGACCCATCCGTCGAACGACGACTCGGAACCGATCGGCACGCCGATCGCCCACGGATTGGCGCCGAGCTTGTCGCGCATCTGCTCCAGCACGGTGTCGAACGTCGCGCCGATGCGATCCATCTTGTTGGCGAACGCGATCAGCGGAACGCCGTGGCGCCGTGCCTGGCGCCACACGGTTTCCGATTGCGGCTGCACGCCGTCGACCGCGGAGAACACGACGACCGCCCCATCGAGCACGCGCAGCGAGCGCTCGACCTCGATCGCGAAATCGATGTGGCCGGGCGTGTCGATGAGCGTCAGTCGGTGGTCGGGCTCGCCGTTGGGCGTCCAGTGGGTCTGGACGGCCGCGGCGCCGATGGTGATGCCGCGTGCGCGCTCGATGGCCTGGAAGTCGGTGGTCGTCGCGCCGTCATGGACTTCGCCCATGCGGTGGATCGCGCCGGTTTTCCACAACAGGCGTTCGGTGAGCGTGGTTTTGCCAGCGTCGACGTGGGCGATGACGCCAAGGTTGCGCCAGCGGAGGAGGGAACGAGTGTCCATGTGTGTTTTCACGTTTGTTGCCAACAATACGGGCCGCACGCCCCTGTTGGCATCAGGACGTGCGGCTAGATTTCGGGGTCGGCTGCGTAATTCATGGCACTTTCTCCTTCGGGAAGGTCGGTTGGTCAAACGACGGACAATAAAAAAGCACCCCTGCGGGTGCTTGCTCGGCTGCGGCTTCGATTCGGTCGAACTATCTCGACCCCTCGGAGACCACAAACGGCAGGCGCACCCGGCCCACGCTCGCGCGCTGGCGGTTGTGCAGTATCAGGAGCGGCGACGGCGACATGGGCGGGATCGGGATCGGGATCGGGGTGTGGGCGGATCGAGGCGCGGGATTGTGGGTAAAGCATCTGGCCCCGTCAACGATGGGGACGCTACCGGTCGAATGCAACGGCGTACTTCCGGCCGACAACGCCACACGCGGACGGCGTCGATCCGCCACGTGCGGATGAGGCTCTGCCAGCGGCAGAAGGGGATCCGTGGCCTGCACCGCTTCGCGCCGACACGGCGCGAAGCGTCGGCGCGAAGCCGGTGGCGGTCAGAACCAGATGCGGACGCCTGCGACCACGCGTGTATCGTCCGCGCCGTCGCCCGCGCCGCGACGCAGGTCCGCGGTGCGTCCGAAGGCGCGCTCGTGCACCACGCCGACGTAGGGCGCGAACCGGCGAGTGAACTCGTAGCGCAGCCGTAGTCCGACTTCGGCCGTACCCAGTCCCGAACCGATGCCGCGCTGGACATCGTCCTCGCCGAAGACGCTGGCCTCGACCGACGACTGCAGGATCAGCCGGTTGGTGATCAACGTGTCGTACTCGGCCTCAAGGCGCGCCTCGGTCCGGCCGGACCCGTCGATGTAGGCGGTGGCCTCGATCTCGAACTTGTACGGCGACAAGCCCATCACGCCGATGGCAGCGGCGTCCCGCGACGGCCCCCCACCGAAGTCGTGGCGCAGGCCGGCGACAACATCCCACCACGGCCCGATGCTGCGTCCGTAGAGTGCTTCGATGCTGGCGTGTTCGGTGGCACCGTCAACGCGCTCGCCTTCGCCGCGTACCCACAGCCGGTGGAGGTCGGTGCCAAACCAGCCCTGGCCATCCCAGGCCAGGCCGGTGCCGTGCGGCGCGTTCCAGGTCTCGAAGCGATCGAGCAGCACGAAGCTGCGCGGGCGGTTGTCGTGCATGCCATGGCCGCCGGTCGGTGGCACGGCGGCGGCACGATCGGCATCGGTGATCACAGGGATCGGCGTGCGCGGCTCGCTGGGCGGCGGCGTGCCGTGGCCCATCGCCGCATGGTCGACGGATGCCGGCGTGCCGTGGCCCATCGCCGCATGGTCGACGGGTGCCGGCGTGCCGTGGCCCATGGCCGCGTGGTCGACTGGCGGCACCCGCACGGCATCTTTCGCGCTTTCCGGCGCAGTGGCCTCCGGCTCGCTGCTGGCAGGCGATGCCGGGGGCTGCTGCGCCGGCATCCCCGCGTGGTGGGTGTGCGGCGCGTGTTGTGCCTTGCCCGGGTGGGGCAGGAGGGCGGCCAACGGCATGGCGGCGCACAGCATGGCGACGCGGAGCTGGATTGTGGATGCAACCATCGCGCTCATTCCTCCACCCGCACCTGCCGCATCATTCCGGCTTCCATGTGGTAGAGCAGGTGGCAATGGTAGGCCCAGTTGCCGAGCGCGTCGGCGCGCACGCGGTAGCTGCGCTTGCTGCCGGGCGGCATGTCGATGGTGTGCTTGCGCACCAGGAAATTGCCGTGCTCGTCCTCCAGGTCGCTCCACATGCCGTGCAGGTGGATCGGGTGGGTCATCATCGTGTCGTTGACCAGCACGATGCGCAGGCGTTCGCCGTAGTTGAAGCGCAACGGCGTCACGTCGGAAAACTTCTTGCCGTCGAAACCCCAGGCGAACTTTTCCATGTGGCCGGTCAGGTGCAGTTCGACGTCGCGGCCAGGCGTGCGGCCGTCGGGGTCGTCGAACGTGCTTTTCAGCATGGCGTAGCTCAGCACCTTGCGTCCGTTGTCGCGCAGGCCGATGCCGGGGTCGTCGAGCATCGGTACCGGCGCCATCGTCTGCATGTCGACCAGCGGATTGCCGGTCTCGCTGGCCGGATGCGCCTGCATGCCGCCGGTGCCGGGGGGCGTCATCGAGCCCATGTCGTGACCGGCGTGAACGCTTGCGGTGCGAGCGGGCATCGCGTGGCCCATGCTCGCGCCACAGCCGCCCTCCATGCCCTTCATCGGCATGCCGGACGTGCCCACGGTCTCGTGGTTCATGCTGCCGTGGTCCATGCCGCCGTGGCCCATGTCGGCCATGGTGAGGATCGGGCGGGGATCGACGTCCGGCACCGGCGCCCGAAGGCCCTCGCGCACGGCGAGCGTGCCGCTGACATAGCCGGTGCGACCGATGTCCTGGGCGAAGACGGTGAACGCGTCCTGCCCGCTGGGTGACACGATGACGTCGTAGGTTTCGGCCGGCGCGATGCGGAACTCGTCGATCGTCACCGGATGCACGTACTGCCCGTCGGCGGCCACCACGGTCAGCTTCAAACCCGGTATGCGCACATCGAAATGCGTCATCGAGGCGCCGTTGATGAAGCGCAGGCGCACCTTCTCGCCGGAACGGAACAGCCCGGTCCAGTTGCCCAGGGCGGTCGTGCCATTCATCAGGTAGGTGTAGGTGTTCGCGTTGACGTCCGACAGGTCGGTCGGCGTCATGCGCATCCGCCCCCACATGCCCCGGTCGCGCAACGTGGCGGCCAGGCCATCACGACGCGCGTCGTCGACGAAATCGCCGACCGTGCGCTTGGCGTGGTTGTCGTAGCCGGGCATCTTCTTCAGACGCGAGAACAACGCGGCCGGATCCAGGTCGGTCCAGTCGCTGAGCAGCACCACGTAGTCGCGCTCGAACGAGAACGGTTCGGGTTCGATCGGATCGATCACCAACGGACCGTACAGGCCGGCCTGTTCCTGGAACCCCGAGTGGCTGTGGTACCAGTAGGTGCCGCCCTGGTTGACCGTGAACCGGTAGTGGTAGGTCTGGCCGCGATGGATGCCGTCGAAGCTGAGGCCCGGCACGCCGTCCATGTTGGCCGGCAGCAGGATGCCGTGCCAATGGATGGAAGTGTCGTGGCCGTGGATCGAGCCTTCCGGCAAGGCGTTGGACACGCGCAGGTTGACCGTGGTGCCTTCACGCCAGCGCAGCAGCGGCGCGGGAATCGAGCCGTTGACCGTGATCGCGGTGCGCGCGCGGCCAGTGAAGTTCATTGGCGTTTCGCCAATGACGAGATCGAACTCCGTGCCCGAAAGCACGGTGCTGCCGGGCGATTTCAGCGCCCAGCCCGGTCGGGGGTACAGGCCGAAACCGGCGATGGCGCCGCCGGCAGCAAGGCCCTGGACGAAGCGGCGTCGCGAAGGCGCGCGCAGCCCGTCGGAACCGAAGGGGTCGGAAGACATGGAAACTCCGTGAAAACAGTGGCATCGGGTCGCGCCCGCGTCGAACACGGGGCGACGCCTGTCCGACCGGAAAGCGCAGGCAGGACAGGGAAAGCGGGCGCCGTGGGCGCCAGGATGGTGCTCAGCCGATCGGGGGTCGGATCAGGTGGGGCAGTGCCGGCGCGGCATGCGCCGTCGGCAACCAGTGGGCCGTCTGGCTATGGTCGATGACCGATGCGGCGACGGTGGTGATGGGGAGCGCGGCTTGCGCGGCGTGCATGCACGCGCAGGTACAGGTGTCCGATCCGCAGCAATCGGTGGTCGATGACGACGGTGTCGATCCGGTGGTCGTGGCGTCATCGGCTGCTGGGCCGTCCGAAGCGGCGCGGGCCGGCTCGTGCTGGTCCTGGTGGCAGGGCATGTCCTCGACCGACGCTTGCGCCGCGGCCACGATCGGCGCATCGACCGCATCGGCGGCGGTGGCTTGCGAACCGGAGTGCCCGATGTGGCCCAGTTGCATGTGCGTTGCTGCCACCGCCGATGTCGCCCCGTTCAGGGCGAGCACGAGGCAGAGCAGCACACGCAACAGGGTGGGCCAAATGGACATAGGCGTACTGTAACCGGCGATCCTGCGCGGTGGATATCCGGCAGGTGAACCCCGGATGAGGTCCACGGCATGAGCGTGCTGAATGCGCGTCCGTGGGGGCCCTGCAGCGCGCGCGGCGGCGGTTCACGTGCCCGCCGGCCGCACCCGCTGGGTTGCTCACGCCTCAGTCGCCGAGGATCTCCACGTCGATCTCGCTGATCTGCTCGGGGTCGGCGACGATCTCGATACCGACGATGCGTTCGTCGCGGATCGTGAAAGCGAACACGACGCGGGTCTGCCCACCCGGCGCCCAGACCGCGCCAACGGTGCCATCGACGAGGGCCGTCTGCGCCGCCTTGGCGCGACCCTTGAAGGTTTCGGCCACCGCCTCCGCGCCGCGGATCTCCGGCGCCAGTGGCAATGCACCGCGCGCCAGGTTGGCCGCGCTGGACAGCACCGCGGCGTGGTCGGCACGCAGCACGACATTCGGGTCGAGCAGGGTGATCAACGCGGTGAAGTCGCCGCTGCGTGAGGCGGTCAGGAAGGCGTCGACAACCGAGCGCCGACGGGGAAGATCGGCGCTGGCGGCAGCGGGAGCACCCTGCACGCGCCGGCGCGCGCGGCTGGCCAGCTGGCGCGTTGCCGTCGGCGTTCGGCCGACGATGGGGGCGATCTCGTCGAACGGCAGGTCGAACACGTCGTGCAGCACGAAGGCAACGCGCTCGGCCGGGGCCAGCGCTTCCAGCAGCACCAGCAACGCCGGTCCGACGGCGTCGGCCATCAGCACGTCGTGCTCGGGGCCGCTTGCGGGCGACGGGTCGGCAATCGCATCGACGGGATGCGACTCCATCGATTCCTCGCGTCGCGATTTGCGCGAGCGCAGCAGGTCAAGCGAGGCGCGTGCGACAACCGTGGTCAACCAGCCTCCAAGATTCTCCACCGTGCTGGTGTCGGCGCGCGCGAGTCGCAGCCAGGCGTCCTGGACCACGTCGTCGGCCTCGCTGTGCGAGCCGAGCATGCGGTAGGCCACCGCACGCAGGTGGGTGCGGTGGTCCTCGAATTGCTGCGTCAGCCAGTCGTGCGTTTGCATCGGTCACACATCCTTTTTCCGTTTCGTCAGTGCAATGACGGACGAAGCATCCACGATGTGACCGAGCCTGTCCCACTCCATCGGTCACACATCCCCGGGCTGGTTCGTCAATGCCATGAAGGACGAAGCGCAGACGTTGCAACGCGGCCGGGGTTCCATCGATCGGTCACGTTTTCCCGCCGCGCTTCGTCAATGCCGTAACACCCATCCATCGACGACACCAGGAGACAACACCATGCAAGCACGTATGAGCAATCCGGCCGTGATCCTTCCCGAGGCGATGAAGGCGCTGCACGCGCTGAAGTCCTCAACCACCAAGGCGGGCGTTCCCACCCGCACCCTCGATCTGATCGAGCTGCGCGCGAGCCAGATCAACGGCTGCGGCGCCTGCGTGGACATGCACTCGCGCCACGCGAAGAAGACCGGTGAAACCGACGAGCGCCTGTTCGCGGTGGCCGCCTGGCGGGAAACGCCCTACTTCAGCGATGCCGAGCGTGCTGCACTCGCGCTGGCAGAGGCCGTCACCCGCATCAGCGACCAGGCAGGTCCGGTTCCCGATGCCATCTGGGACGAAGCCGCGCAGCACTACGACGAGCCCGCGCTGGCGTCGCTGGTTATTGCCATCGCCAACATCAACGTCTGGAACCGGCTCAATGTCGCGGTGCGGCAACCGGCTGGCGTGTGGTGACAGCCCGCGCCGCCTGTTGACGTGGCCAAAGCCCATCGCACGATGGGCTTTGTGTCAGGGGCCCAATTCGGTTTCGATCGCGAGGTTCTGCAGGTCTCGCCCGAGCGATGCCGCAGCCACCAGTCGGCCCTCCCGATAGAACCGTGCGGTCGCATCGTTACCGGACGGTTGACCGTCGATGCGCACCTGGTCCCAGTGGGTGGCGTGGCCGACAACGCGCAGGTCGACACCGTAGTGGTGGGTCCAGAAAAACGGCACCTCGTCATAGGCCTGACCGATGCCGAGCATGCTGGCGGCCGCGGCCTGTCCCTGTCGCTGTGCGTGTACCCAGTGCTCGATGCGTGCCGTGCCCGCTCCGTGCGGGTATCGGGCCACGTCGCCGGCGGCAAAGATGCCGGGCAAGGACGTCTGCAGGTGGCTGTCGACCAGGATGCCATCGTCGACGGTCAACCCTGCCGCCGATGCCAGCGCCGTGCGCGGCGCAACGCCGGCGCCAACGATCACCATGTCCGCGGCGATGCGGGTGCCGTCGTCCAGCGTGAGGTGCTCGCCATCGAAGCCCGCCACGGTGGATCGCAGATGGAACACGACGCCGTTGCGCCTGTGCAGGTCGGTGAGCGCTTCGCCCAGCTCAGGGCCCAGGATGTGCGCCATCGGCAGTTCCTCGCGAGCAACCACGTGCACGTCGAGCCCGCGCGTCCGCAGCGCTCCGGCTGCTTCCAGGCCGATGAAGCCGGCACCCACCAGCACGACGGACGTGGCACCGGCGGTGGCGGCGATGATCGCGCGGGCATCGGCCAGCGAGCGCAGCGTGAACACGTTCGGTCCGTCCAGCCCCGGTACGGGCAGCCGCACGGGCTCGGCACCGGTGGCGATCAGCAGGGCGTCATAGTCGAAGCGTTCGCCCGATTGGGTTACCACCTGGCGCGATGCGGTGTCGATGGCAGCGACGTCGCAATCCAGGTGCAGGTCGATCCGCCGCTCGGTGTAGAACTCCTGCCCCTGCAACGGAATCCAATCTTCCGGCGCGGTGCCGGCCAGGTAGTCCTTGGAAAGGTTCGGTCGGTCGCAGGGCGGGGCGTCGTCAGCGCTCAGCATCGTCAGCGTGCCGGTGTAACCCAGGCTGCGCAGACGTTCGGCCGCCGCGAATGCGGCCGCGCCGCCGCCGATGATCACGATGCGTGCGGGATGGTCGAGCGAGGCGGTTGGCGTCGCGGTCGATGCGGACTCACCGCGCACGAACACGTTGTCCCCGACGACTTCCACGTCCCAACGCGACAGCGCGCCAAACGCCGGTGCCTTCAGCGCCGCTCCCGTGCGCAGGCTGAAACAGGCGTGGTGCCACGGGCAACGGATTTCGCCATCGACCACCAGGCCTTCGGCCAGCGGCGCGCCGTAGTGCGTGCAGGCGCCGCTCACGGCGAAGATGCCGTCGTCCAGACGCGCCAGCAGCACCGGTGCACCCGCAACGTGGCCGGCAAGCACGCCCGTGGCGGGAACGCTGGTCAGGGGGACACCCTGGGAGAGGTCCGGGCCGGGGGGCATCGCATCCGTGTGTGCCATGGCAAAGCTCCTGATCTCGTTTGGGGGCGTCGTCGGCGGGGCCGGCGGCGCGGATGGAAACGCAGTGGCGTGCAACGCATCTTCAGGATGCGAAGTGCGGGGCGTGGCCGGGTTGCCGGCACCTGCGTGCCCGTGCGGAAACCCTGGGCACTCGCTCTCCCCGCAGGCGAAACGTTGCCAGCGAGCGTACTCCGTACGCGACGCCCGTTTGCACCTCGGCAGCCGGCGGCACGCATCGCCTGGATCAGGCATCCCACTGGCGCACATGTTGAGGCGCGCCTGCATCGCGTTGTGCGACCGCACCATCGGGCGGTCCTGGCGCGCGTGGCACCGACGCGATCCCTGCCGACCTGATCGTCACGACCCCACGTCCACCATCCCCGCAGGCGCCCACGCAGGAGTCCGACATGCTGCTGACCTATGCCGTCATGATCTTTGCCATCGCCGCCCTGGGTGGACTGGTACTTGCCTCTTTCGTGCTGCGCGGACGCCTGGCGCCGTGGGTGATCTCGGTGGGGCACGCGCTGCTTGGCGCGAGTGGGCTGGCGTTGTTGATCGTCGCTGTCCTGCAGGGCGACACGCCCGCACGGGCCACCGCGGCACTGGCCTTGCTGGTGCTGGCGGCGCTGGGTGGGTTCTATCTCGCATCGATCCACCTGCGGGGCAAGGTGGCGCCCAAGGCGGTGGTGTTCGTCCACGCCGGGGTTGCAGTGGTGGGCTTCCTGACGCTACTCAGCGCCATGCTGGCGACATGACGCACCCGTTGCATCCGGCGCTGGTCCACTTCCCGATCGCGTGCTGGTCGCTGGCCACGGCCGCCGACATCGCCAGCCTGCGCTGGGCCGAACCGGCGTGGCGTTTCGCCGGAACGCTGATGGCGATCGGCGTGGTGATCGCGATCGCGGCGATGGCCGCGGGCCTGGTGGAACTGCGCAAGATCGGCGAGAACACCGCCGCAATGCGCGATGCGAATCGCCACCTGCTGCTGGCCATGGCCGCCTGGTTTCTTTACGCGACCAGCCTGTTCCTGCGCCTGAAAGGCATGTCGTTGACGCAGCCCGATGCGCTCTGCCTCGCCTTCAGCGTCGCCGGGTTCCTCGTCCTGTGCGCCACTGGCTGGCTGGGCGGAAAACTGGTGTACGTGCACGGTCTGGGTGGGCAACGCCGGCGGCAATGACGGCGCGCACCACCGCTTGCATCCACCTCAGCGCAGGTCGCGCCCGGCGATGCGCAGGTTGCGCTTCAGATGGTCGCGCAGTTCCCGGGTGGGTGGGCTCGGTGCGGCGCCGCCGAGGTGGCGATGCAGCATGTGCTCGAGCAGGTGGAGCCCGGCTTCGCGGGCGATTGGATCGTGGTTGGCGTGGCCGGCATCCGGGTCGACCAGCAGGCTGACATCCTTGCCCAGCAGCTTCAGCCGCGCGGCGTACTCGATCACGCCGCTGATGCCGACGCGACGGTCTTCGCCACTGGCGATCAGCACGACGGGGCGACGCAGCCGAGCGACGTTCGCCAGCGGCGACTGCGCATGCAGGCGCGCCATCACGTCGCGATCCTGGGTGTCCAGCGAGAGCAGGCGTGCCACATCGGCAAACGGGATGAAACCCGACAGGTTGAGGGCCTCGCGGCTGCGCGCGATCCAGCGAAGGTTCGAGGCGAAGTCCGGCGGCGGCACGAACGCGATGCCCACCTTGAACAGCTCCGGCTCGAACGTCACGCCCAGCAGCGTGGAGTAGCCGCCAAACGATCCTCCGACGATGCCGACACGCCGCGCGTCGCCGATGCCCATCGCGAGCACATGGCGCACGCCCTCGACGATGTCGCGCTGCACGCGTCCGTTACCGAAGTCGCCGCGCGCGCTGAACATGTACTGGCGCCCGTGTCCGGTGGAGCCACGGAAGTTCGGCTCGAACACCACATGGCCGCGATTCACGAGGAACTGCGCAATAGCGCCGTACTCGGGCCGCGAATGGTTCCACGGCCCACCGTGCGGATGCGCGACCAGAGGCGCTCGGGCCGGGTCGACACCCGGCGGTACCAGCACGAAGCCGTGCAGGCGCATGCCGTCGGAGGCGCGCCAGCGAATCGGGATCTTTCGCGCCAGTGCGGACTCGGGCAGCCACGGTGCCGGCATGCCGCTGCGTTGCTGCAACGCGGGTGCGTCGGCCAGCACGCGGCGGAATTGCCCGGAGCGCGGGTGGTAGAGGTGCAGGCGTTCGCTCTGCAACGTGCTGGCGCGTTCGCTTACCAGCCACTGCGCCGCTGCGCCGCGACCGATCTGCACGCGCAGGTTGCGCTGTGGGAATCGCCGCGCGATGGCATCGACGCCGCGCTTCGTGTCGGCGTCCAGCCCGTGGCTCGCCGCCACGGTGCTGCGGTAGCTGGCGATCAGCGGCTGCCCCGTCGTCGGGTCGAGCACCAACTGGTCGAGATCGGCCTCGCCACGCGGGTCGATGTGCACGGTCTGCAGCCGGCCTTGCCCATCCAGCCGTGCCACGCGGTGCAGATCGCTTCCCATGTCGCTGCGCAGCAGCGCCTCGCCAGCGGGATTGGTCGCCGGAAGCAGACTGCAACGGTGCATCCGCGGGCAGCGCAGGAGTTCGCGCAGACGGCCACCGGCCTGGACGCGATGGACCACCAGCGCCAGGTCCTCGACGCGTTCGAGAAATGCTAGACGGCCGTGCGCGTCGAAGGCAAAGCCCGCGATCTGCCGGGTGTCCTCGTGCAGCACGGTGCGTCGGCCTCGCATGTCCACGCGCAGCAGGCGCCAGCGTTGCGGTGCCACGCGATTGGCTCGCAGCCGTTCCAGCGCAATCACGGCTTCCGGATGTTGCGGGTCGACCGCTTCGATAGTGCGCGACTCGCGCCCACCCAGGGTCGTCACGATGCCGGAGCCCGATTGTCCGGCCACCGCAAGCGCGAACAGCTGCTTCGGTGATTCCAGCAACAGCCAGCGACCGTTCCGCGACCAGTACAACTGCCGCGCGTCGCTAGTCGACAGCAGGCGACGCGGCGGACCTCCGGCGGTGGCAAGCAGCCAGACTTCGTGATTGCGCCCGCGCGCCTGGAGGTACGCGACGCCGCGACCGTCCGGCGACAGCACCGGCGATCGGATCGACGCATCGACGAGGAAAGCGCTGCGCTCGATGCGCGGCGCCAGCGGACGGGCGCGTTCGACGACGAGCGCGGCGCGCAACGTGGCATCGTCAACGCGATCTGCCGACGCGGGGGGCGCGGCCAGCAAGCCGAACGCGAGGCAGCACAGCGCCGCCACAAACCGGTGTGGAAACGTGGACATGGTGGTCTCCGGCGGGGCCGTCGGTGGACGGGCCCGCGTGGTGGGGAGCGCCGGCGCGGTGGCGGGCGCTCTTGCGATTGCGTCTAGGCCGTTGCCGTCTGCGGGCCGGCGGTGTGTGCGTCCACGGGGTGTGTCGTACGAAGGTCGCCGACGCGTTCGCGTTCGGGGAACAGCAACCACAGGCTCAGCAGCGCCGGCACACCGATCAGTCCGCAGGCCGCTATCCAACCCACCCGGGCCGTCGGCGAAAGCGGCCGGTTGCGCGTGAGCCAGACCGCGGCCAGCAGCGACAGCAGCGACAACACCCCCGCAAGCCGCCACATGCCGCGTGGAATCGGCGGCGTGGCATGGGTCAGCAGCGGGTCCGGATCGGCGAACAGCGAGCCGGCGCCCATGCGCAGCGCGTACATCGCCGGTGACGGCCACCAACTCTCGTAGCGATAGAACGCGTTGTTGTCGTAAGCGATGGCACGCCGGGCGGCGGTCTCGATCCGGCCATCCTCGTGCACACGCAGCACGTGCTGGTACGGCGTTGCGCCCGTGGGGCGGTACGATTCGACGAAGAACGCGAACGAGATCAGGTAGCCGTCCAGCAGTTCGATCATCTCCACGCGTCCCAGGTCGCCGTACTGCCCGGGGATCGGCACGCGCAGGCGCGGTACCAGGAGGTGATCGTTCTCGATGACGTCGCGCCCGTCGAAGAAGTACACCGCGCGATCGCTCACCACGCCCAGACGATCTCCGACCTGACCGGCGCCCGCCACCACTTCGTTGGCGGGCAGTTCGATGCGCGGCAGCACCTGGCCCAGCTCACTGTCGTAGACGTACAGCGTGCGGCGGCCGATCAGCGCGCTGCTGCCCTTGGGAAGCGACGGGGCGTCGCCGACCGGCAGCACCGTCGTCGGGAACGCCGCCCCGGCGGCACCCACACCGAGTGAGCCGACGCCGCGGCCATTGACCAGGCTGTATCCCTCGAACCTCATGCTGTCGTGACTGAACACCCAGCGCACGCGCCGCTCGCTGTCGTCGAACTCCATCGGCGCAACGTTGGTCAACTCATCGTGCAGCGGCAGTCGGGGTACCTGGACGCCGATGCCGTACGTCTCGGACAGCGCGACCTGTTCGCGCAGCAATGCGGCGTCGGATCGCTTGCTGTTGGCCAGTCCGGCGAGCAGCAGCGCCTTGTCCTCGAAACGTTCGGTCTCGATGGCGCCGCCGATCGGCGGCGTCGGCCGGTTGCGCGGGTGCGAGCCCTGCATGATCCACAGCAACTCCACGCCAAAGCCGAGCAGCAGGATCAGCAGGTAGAGCGACATCTGCAGCGGCAGCGCGGCGACGATGGTCGCCGCTGGCGATCGCGGCGGGGCGCTGAGGTCGGGCTTGAACGCCGCCAGTACCATGCAGGCCAGCCACAGCATCACCAGCGCCTGCATCGCCAACGCAGCCGTGCCGGTGGCGGTGCTGACCAGCGGCAGCGCCAGCATCACCAGCGCGCAGGACGAGTAGCGCCGTCCGCCCAGCATGCAGTAGCCGCCTGCCAGATAGCCGCACGACGCCAACAGCATTGCCGCCAGGGGCAGCAGCCAGTGGCGGACATCGACCACGCGCGCTGTCATGGCTTCCTGGTAGCCGGCGATGGTCAGGATAGGCAGGGCCACGGCAAGCACCAGCAGCACCATGCCGGCGCCGAACAGCGCCGCCGCGATCTTCCCGCTCGACACGGGACGGTGCAGCAGATTCAACCAGGCATTCGGCCGCCGATAGCCGCCCATCTGGTACAGCCCCAGCAGCAGTCCGACCAGCACGTACACACCGCCGATGCTCCGGTGTACCAGCAAGGGCTGCTGGCCAAGGTCGACCACCCGGGTCATGAAGGCCAGCACCAGCAGGTGCACGCCGCCCAAGGCAATGGCCCAGCCACGAAAGCGCAGCAGCTCGGCCTTGAAGAGATTCCACATGGTGCTTCCCCTGATGGATTTCAGCGCTCAGGCGCGGGCCGGAGCGGCGTGGTTCTTGGTCAGGAAACCGTTGACGGCGCGGTCCAGACTCACCGGCATGCTCTGCATCGAGCGCGCACCGCTGGCACGCAGGAACTGCGCGAAGTCTTCGTCCTGGTCCAGCACCAGGTAGTGGTGCAGGCCGTCGATCCGTTGCAGCTGCAACAGGCCGGGAATGGTCGAAGGCTCCGGCCCCTTGAATGGCACGTCGGCGATCCAGTGGGTGACGCGCGCGCAGAAATCCTCCGGCGCCGACATGTTCTTCAGCTGACCGCGTTCGAGAATGATGAGGTTGTCGGCAACACGCTCGATCTCCTCCATCTGGTGCGAGCAATAGATCACCGTGCAGTCCTCGGCGGCGTTGGAGTACAGCAGCGATTCGAGGAAGGCGCGCTTTGCCACCACGTCCAGGCCCAGCGTCGGCTCGTCCAGCACCAGAAGCTCCGGGCCCTGTGCGAGAACCAGCGCGAGGTTGAGTCCGGCGCGTTCGCCGCGCGACAGCTGGCTGATCTTCTGCCGCGGCAGCACCTGGTAGTGCCCGATGACTTCGTCGAAGGCCTGCTGGTTCCAGCGCGGATACTGGTCACGTTGCATCGCGATCACCGCCGATACCGTCATCCAGCCGGGCAGGGTGTGCTCTTCGTTGACGAAACCGATGCGGCCGCGGTCGTCGGGTCGCAATTGCTGGCTGTCACGGCCCAGGATGCGCGCCTGTCCCGAGGTTGGCGGCAGGAAGCCCAGCAGTATCCGGAACAGTGTCGACTTGCCGGCGCCGTTGGCACCGACGATGGCGTGGATCCGGCCGCGCGGAATGCGCAGGTCGAGATGGTCGAGCGCGAGCTTGTCGCCGTAGCGCTTGGTCAGCGCGACGGTCTCGATGATGCAGTCGGAAGTGACGTTGTCAGTCATGGTCAACCCTGCGAGAAGGGGCGGGGGCGGCGTTGCTGTCGGCGATCAGGCGGTCTTTCTTGGCGCCAGCACGCGAAGCGCCTGTTCCACGCGGGCGAGTGCGCGGTCGGGCGGGTAGTCCAGCGCCGCGACTTCGTGCACGAAGCGCTGGGTGGCGTCGTCGAGACGACGTTCGCGTTCGCCGTCGCTGAGGCGCTGGCGAGGCGTGGCCACGT
Source organism: Montanilutibacter psychrotolerans (assembly GCF_003719825.1). GTDB lineage: Bacteria > Pseudomonadota > Gammaproteobacteria > Xanthomonadales > Xanthomonadaceae > Montanilutibacter > Montanilutibacter psychrotolerans. The sequence goes on from NZ_RIBS01000001.1 coordinate 614,820, forward strand.
ACAGCCCCAGACCCTGCCGCGCATCGAGCCAGCCTTCGGCGGTCAGTTCGGCGTAGGCCTTGGCGACGGTGTTGGGATTGATCGTGAGTTGTTGCGCAAGCCCGCGCACGCTGGGCAACTGCGCGCCGGGCACGAGTTCGCCGGTGGCGATCTTCATGCGCACGCCATCGACGATCTGCTTGCTGATCGGGCGGGGATCGCCGGTGGCGATCTGGATCATCAGGGCTTGGGTGCGGCTCATGGCGGCTTGGCGTCCACTGGGTTGCTGTACGGCGTGTAGTAGTACAGCGGGCCGAAGCGGGTCGTCAAGTGCCCGTCGACCAGGGATGCTGCGGCCGCGACGGAGGCGGGTGTCGCAAGCCGGCCGCACTGGTTGAGCGCACCCGCTCAGGCGCGCGATGGCGAGCCGGGTGGCGACGTGATGCGCGGATGGGCCTCACGCGGTGTGCCAAAAAAAAAACAGGCCGGCAATGCCGGCCTGCTTTCGTCAATCAACCGCGGTTGTTCAACCCTTCTTGGCGGCGATCCAGCGATCGACCTTGCCTTCCAGAACGTTCAGCGGCACCGCACCGTCCTTCAGCACTTCGGCATGGAACTCGCGTACGTCGAAGCGATTGCCAAGCGCCTGCTCGGCACGCTTGCGCAACTCCTGGATCTTCAGCTCGCCGATCTTGTAGGCCAAGGCCTGGCCCGGCCACGCGATGTAGCGCTCGGCCTCGGCGGTGGCCTGGGTCTCGCTTTCGGCGGAGTTGTCGAGCATGTACTTGATGACCTGCTCGCGGGTCCAGCCCTTGCTGTGCAGGCCGGTGTCGGTCACAAGTCGAATCGCGCGCCACAGCTCGTTCTGCAGGTAGCCGAAGTAGTCGTACGGGCTCTCGTAGATGCCCAGCGACTTGCCCAGCGACTCGGCGTACAGGCCCCAGCCTTCGATGAAGGCGGTTTCGCCGCCGAAGCGACGGAAGGCCGGCACGCCGTTGAGTTCCTGCTGCAGGGCCAGCTGGAAGTGGTGGCCCGGGATGGCCTCGTGCAGGTACAGGTCCTCGGCGTCCCAGGTCTTGCGGCTCGGCAGGTCGTAGGTGTTGACGTAGAAGATGCCGGGACGGCTGCCGTCCTCGCTCGGGGTCTGGTACTCGCCGCCGGCCGCGGACTTGGCACGAAACTCCTCGACCGGACGGATCTCGAACGGTGCGCGCGGGGTGAGCGAGAACTGCTCGGGCACCTTGAGGTTGACCTTGGCTTCGAGCGCGCGGTAGTGGGCGAGCAGGCCGGCCTCGTCCTTGAAGCCGAATTGCGGGTCGTTCTGCATGAACTTGAAGAAGTCCTGCAGCGAACCCTTGAACCCGGTTTCGGCCATCACCTTGCGGATCTCGCCGTGGATGCGCGCGACTTCGTCCAGGCCCAGCTGGTGGATCGCGGCCGGGCTCATGTCGGTGGTGGTGGTGCTGCGCGCGTTGAAGGCGTACCACTGCTGGCCGTCGGGCTGCTTGTCGAGGCCGACGCTCTCACGCGTGGCGGGCAGGTACTCGTCGTTGATGAAGGCGCGCAGCTCGCGGTACGCCGGCATCAGCTGGTCGGCGATCATGGTGCGGTAGGCGGCCGTGAGACGCTGCTTGTCGGCGGCGCTGAAGTCGGCAGGCAGGTTGGTGATCGGCCCCCAGAACAGGGTTTCTTCGGGCTTGTCCTTGATCAGCGCGTCGAGCTGCGGGATCACCTTGACCATCAAGGCGCGCGGCTGCACGACGCCGGCCTTCATGCCGGCGCGCATGTTGGCGATGTCGGTATCGAACAGCGTCGGCAGCTTGTTGCCGCGCGCCAGCCAGTTCTCGTAATCCTTGACGGTCTTGAACGGCTGCGCGCTGGTACCGGCGCCGAGCATGACCGCGTAGCTGGCGATGCTGCCCATCTGGTTGATCGGCATCATCCAGTCGGGGAAGCGCTCGCCCTCGAGGCGGTTCTTTGCGTCCCGCACGAAGATCTCGTAGCTCAGCAGGTCCTGGCCGGCCAGGCCGGCGCTGCCGATGCCTTCGACGGTCTTGAGCCAGCGGTCGGTGAACTCGCGTTCCTGCTGGCGGTACTGGGCCGAACCGAAGTCGGGCAGTTGGTCGTTGTAGCGGTTGTCGCCCTGGAAGGTCGCCTGGATCGGGTTGAGCTTGAGCATCTCCTCCCAGTACTGGCCGTACAGCGCGGTCAGCCGGGAGGCCTTGGCGGTGTCGGTGGTGACCGTGGGCGCTGGATCGGCGAAGGCGACGGGTGCGGCGAATGCGGCAACGGACAAGGCGAGGGCAAGAGCAAGCGGACGCAGGGTCATGGCAGGTTTACCGGGACGAAGAGGTCCGAGCATGGCCGAGCGGCGGACCGGCCGCCCCGGTCAAAGGTCACGGTTGCGCGTGACCGGGGTGGCGTGCTCGGGAGCGGGCGTGAACCCGGCCCGATCTGCCGCCTATCCCGCCGCGTGGTGGCGCAGCTGCCGCGCGCGCGCTTCGCCCAGGTAGCCGGTGATGCCGGCGCGAACCAGGTAGATCAGCGGGATGAGCGCGATCGCGGCGAGCATCTTGTAGCCGTAGTTGACGGTGCTGATCGCCAGGAACTTGGGGATTTCCCAATGTTGCGGGCCCAGCACGAACGCGATGTACAGCACCACGAAGCTGTCGACCAGCTGCGACACCGCGGTGGAGCCGGTGGCGCGCAGCCAGACGTGCTTCTCGCCGGTCATCGACCGGATCCGCTGGAACACCGCGATGTCGATCAGTTGCCCGAGCATGAACGCGACCAGCGAGCCGGCGATCGTCCACAGGCCCTGGCCGAACACCGCGGCGAAGGCCTTCTGGTAGTCGGGCACGCCCTGTGCCTGCGCCGCATCGACCCACCAGCCGGCCGGCGCGAGCGAGATCGCGGCGAACGCGAACGCGAAGCCGTACACGATCAGCACGGCCGCCAGCCACGAGATGAACCGCACGCCGCGCTTGCCGAAGAACTCGTTGACCACGTCGGTCATCAGGAACACCACCGGCCATAGCAACGTGCCGGCGGTGAAGCTCATCGAACCGCTCTGGCCGAACAGGTTCCATTGCAGTGGGTCGATGCCCAGCGTGTCCTCGAGCGCGAAGATCTTCACGCCAATGAACTCGGCCAGCACCGCGTTGACGCAGAAGAACGCGGCCAGGGCGATGAACAGCCGCACGGCGCGGTCGTGCAGTGGCGAGTTGGCGGAGTCGGGCAGGGGCGCGTCGGTCATGGCGTGGCTGTGTGACCGGTCGACGACGGCGTCGGCCGAGTGGATGGGGGCGACGTGGACGGGGGCGGCGTGGCTTGTGGCAGCGTGGGGCGGACGTAATAGACCACCCCGCGGTGGTCGTCGCTGAGCAGGAACGCGTCGCTGCCGAACGCGAGGATGCCGCACGGTCGTCCGACCACGCCGCTGGCCTGCTGGAAACCCAGGATGAAATCGCCGAGCGGGCGACCATCGCCGCCCACCCGGACCAGTCGATAGCCGTGGCCGATGCGTCGGTTGGTCGAGCCGTGCAGGGCGACGAGGTAGCTGCCGGCGAGGCGCTGATGACGGGGCGCGTCGATCTCGCTTCCCGGGGGCGCGGAGTTGACGTCCGAGTCGGAATCCGCCGGCGCCTCTGCGAAGTACGCCAGTCCCAGCGCGGAGGCATGCGCGGGAAACGTCGCGAATGGACGCGGTACGCCGGCGCAGCCGCGGCGACGTGGGAACTTCGGATCGGCCAGCACGCGCCGGCCGGACGGATAGCAGTACGGCCAGCCGTAGTCGGCGCCGTCTTCCACCCGATACAGCGCTTCGTCCGGGCGATCCCGGCCGAGGTGATCGGCGCCCTGGTTGGTCGCCAGCAGACGATCATCAACCACCGCCAGGCCAACCGCGTTGCGCATCCCCCGCGCAAACACGCGCTGCCCGCTGCCATCGGGGTTCATCTCGAGTATCGACGCGCGGACGGATTCCTTCTCGATGCAGGCGTTGCAGCTGCTGCCGACCGACACGTACAACTTGCCGTTGCCTGCGAACGCGATGCTGCGGGTGAGGTGCCAGCCGCCGTACTTGTACGACAGACCGTAATCGGGAAACGTTGCCAGCACTTCTGCTTCGGAGCGCGGCGCCGTGTCGCCGTCCCGGTAGCGATAGCGCACAAGCCGGTCGGTCAGCGCGAGATACAGCCACTGTCGGCCCTGCGTGTCGACGTGGAAGGCGATGCTGTTGGGATTGCGCAGGCCGTTCAGGTACTGGCTGATGCGCGTGAAGCGGTTGGCCTGCGCGTCCCAGCCGTCGAGGATGTGGACCGCGCCGCGACGGTTGTCGCTGAGGTCGTGCATGTCGGTCACGAACACGCGGCCGTCGGGGCTGCGCGCGAAGAAACGCACGCGCTTGAGTCCTTGCGCCGCCGGACTGATCGTGTAGCCCTCGGGCAGTTGCAGCGTGAACCGCCGACCGTCGTCGAGCCGGATCGCCTGCGGCACCAGTCGGGTCGGCGTCGCGTCCGTGACGGGCGGTGGTGCGCTGCCAGCAACGCCGGCAAGCGCGATGAGCGACAGCGCGAGGGCGAGCATCGCCAAGCGTGCCCGTCGACCAGGTGCCGTCATGGCGCGTTCGTCACGGCTTCGACGGCTCCACGGCGCCAGCCTGCGCCGGCACGGAGAACGGGATGCTGTCGGGCGACACCGCGCCGCCGGAAATGATGAAGCTCATCGCCTGGTCCACGGTCCAGTCGGTGGGCGTGATCTTCTCGACGGGCACGATTTCCAGATAGCCCGAGGTCGGGTTTGGTGTCGTCGGCACGTAGACCGCGGCCAGTTCCCGGCCAGTGCCCTGTTCGCGCATGACCTTGGTGACAAACCCCAGGGTCTTCATCTCGGTGTGCGGAAAGTCGATCAGCACCACGCGCTGGGTACCGTCGGGTTTGGTCTGCAGGATGTCGAGCAGTTGCCGCGCGCTGCCGTAGATCGTGCTTGCGAACGGAATGCGACGTACCAGCGACTCGAACCAGCCCAGGATGCGTTGCCCGAACACGCGGCGCGCCATCATCCCGGAAAGCAGGATCAGCGCGACGGTTGCAAGCAGGCCGAACGCGGTCTGCACCCAGGGCTGCACCAGCCAGCCGAGCGTGCGCGGGTCGGTGGCCGCTAGGTTCTGCAAGGCCGGCTGCATCAGCGGACGGCTGAGGTCGGACAGCAGCACGAACACGAACTTGACCACCACCCACGTCAGCCAGAGCGGCAGCAGGGTCAGCAATCCGGTCAGGAACAGTTTCTGCAGGCTGGGTTTGTGCGGATGCGAAGTGGGCTCGGACATGGCGCGATTGTAGGCGAGCGTTGCGCTGATCGCGGCGACGGCCGCAAACCATTGGGGGGCGCACAGTGCGGAGGCGGGGACGGCATCGCCGTCGCCGTCGTCCGCATCGGACTCAGAGCTCGCGAAGCAGGCGGAAGCCGACGTCGTCGTAACCGCGGCCGGCCACCAGCGGACGCTGGCCGGCGCGACTGCGCCACGATGCGCCCGCTACCTGGCGACGCGCGCAGTTGCCGGCGCAATCGCGCAGCCACAGCGACACCTGCTTTCCGGGCGTCTGCGCGGCCAGTTGCGCGGCTTCCTGCGCATTGGGCAGGCGATAGCGATGGCCACTCTGGTTGCTGTACCACTGCGCGTAGGCCTCGGCATCGGCCTGCGACACGCACACGACCGCGTCGCCACCGGCCTGCCGGAAGCCCGGCGTGCGCCAATCGCGCGGTGCCAGCACGCGGAGCAGCGAGGCACGCTCGCGGCAGAGCGTGGCGCCGCGACCGGTGGCGGTGGCAAAACGCTGGTACTCGTCGCGTGTCACCGCGCGTCGCGCGAGCGCGACTTCGTTGTTGCCGATCACCGCACCGGACGGATCGTCCGGCACCGTCTCGCCCTTGCCCGGGACCGCCTCCGCGCTGGCAAGCAACTCGCCGGCCAGCGGTGTGGCAACGCCAAATTCGGGCGCCAGCTTGGCCGCGGCCAGCGCACCGTTGCGGTCGTACCGCCGCGCGGCATCGCGCACGCGCTGCTGCAGCGCCTCGCCAGCCTGCCGGCGAAGCTGCTGTTGTGCCGGCGAGTCCAGGCTGCCAGTGTCGGAGGCCAGGCGTTTGGCGTGGCCGAGATATTCGCGCGCGCGCGCGTCGTTGCCTTCGCGCAGGTTTCGCGCAAGCTCGGTGGAGAAGGCGCCGGTGAGTTCGCCGATCACGTGCTGCACTTCGGTATTGCGGTTGTCGGACAACCACGCGGCCATCACGCTGGAGTAGGCGTTGGCGTCGGCCGGAGTAGTGAGGTTGCGTTGTGCGATGTGGCGACGGGCGTCGTCGAGCGCGACCTGCAGCGGTGCCTCGGGCAGCGGCGCCAGCATCGCTTCGGTGGCGTCTGCCGCGGTGGTGGTGCGGGTCTGCTCGGCATCGCCGTTGGCACGGAAGAATCCGTCGCCTTCGCGCCCGCTCCACAGCGATGCGCCGATCGCGACCACCGCGCCCAGGCCAAGCGCGGCCCATGCCGGCTTGGGCCAATTCAGCGGCGCGGTCAGCGCGCGACGCACGGGAGCCACCCACGGCCAGGCTCGGCGACGACGGACGCGCTCGAGCGCGGTACGCATCTGCGCGACGTCCTCGAAGCGTTCGATCGGCACCTTGGCCAACGCGTGGTTCATGAAGCGCTGCCAGTGGCGCAGATCCGGTGGCAGGCGGGGAATCGGGTCCTGGGCGTGCATCACCGCCATCGACAGCGCGTCGGCGGCGCGGTACGGCAACTGTCCGGTCAGCATCTCCCAGGCAAGCACGCCCAGGCTGTAGAGGTCTGCGCGGCCGTCGACATCCTCACCGCGCGCCTGCTCGGGCGCCATGTACGCCGTGCTGCCGACCGCAAGGCCGGTGGCGGTGACGCGCGGGCCGTAACCTCGGCGCAGGGCGATGCCGAAATCGGCAAGCATCGGCATGTCCTGGTCGTTGAACAGCACGTTCTCGGCCTTGACGTCGCGATGCACCACGCCACGACCGTGTGCGTACTCGAGCGCGGACAGCAGCGACTGCAGCGTTGCCACCACGCGTGCCTCGTCGCCCTTGAACTCGCGCTGGCCCAGGTGGCCGCGCGGCATGTACGGCATCGCGTAGTAGGGGAGTCCCTCGCTGGTACGACCAAGCTCGTGGATGCCGACCACGTGGGGGTGGTCGAGCCGGGCGACCGTCCGCACCTCGTTCTCGAAGCGCCGCCGGCTGACCTCATCCGACAGCGCCTGCGGCGACATCACCTTGATTGCAACCTCGCGCGAAAGCGCGGCCTGCTCGGCAAGGTACACGGTCGACATTCCGCCGTGGTTGAGCACCCGCAGCATGCGGAAGCCCTTGATCTGGGGCAATGGAGCATCTGCAGCGTGTTTCGGCAGGTCGAGTTGCATCGCGTTCCCCTGTCGCGGATCACGAGCATAGCGCCTGCCCAGATGGGACGGAACACGCAGGAACGAACCGCCCGAACGTGGACAATGCAGGGTGAACAGGGAAAGGACCGGTCAACGATGACGAAGATGCGCGCGTGGGTGGGATTTGTGGCGTGCCTGCTGCCGCTGGGGATGCTGGCCGTTTCCACCGCGCAAACGTCGCTGCAGCGCAACGAGCAGCTGCGGCGCGAAGGCGACGCCGCCGTGGCGATGCTGGCGATTCCGGCAGCGAAGCCCGGCAGCAACGCGTTCGCGTCCGTATGGCTGTTGCGGTATGAGGTTCCGGCCCTGGCGCACGAGGCCGTGATGTCCGAAGACGTGGCGGCGTTCGACCGTCGATTGCAACTACGGCACCAGCAGGTTCCCCACGGGTTTGAGGCGACCGATTCGGCGGCGTTCGTTTCGGCCGCGCGCGATCGCTATCCGTATACGCCATCGACGAAGGCCGACCTGGACGCGCTGTGCGGGCTGACCACGGACGACTGCCTGGACTACGTCCGCGCGCACCGGGAGCAGGCGATCACCGGCTTGTCGGCCTTTCGCCCCCTGCTGCCGCGAATCGCGGCGATCGGCCAGCATGGCCACATCGCCGATCGCTTCAGTGCGGACGCCCAGGCGCCGGCGCCCGAGTGGGGCCTGCTGCGCGCGCGCCTGAGCGAGCACGCGCTCGACTTCGTCGATGGCAGGGTCGATGCCGCGCTGTCGGCCACGTGCACCGACGCCGTCACGTGGCGGCGGCTGTCCACCAATTCCTATCAGCTCGTCGCCACGGTGGTGGGGCGCTCGTTTGCCACCGCATCGGTCACGCTGGCCTCGCAGATGCTGGCCGAACTGCCCCCCGACCATCCCCTGCCGGCGTCGTGCCGGCTGGCGTTCTCACCGCCGCTGCCGGAAGAGGCCCTGACCTGTCGGGCAATCAGCGGCGAGTTCCGCACGGTAGCCGCGGCCATCGTCGGGCCGGACCACGATCCGGATGACAGCGGAATCGCGAAGGCCGTTCTCCGACGCGACGACGCACGCCGGCGCCTGGCGACGCTGTACGCGCCGGCCTGCAATGCGCAAACCCGGCGCAGCGTGATGCTGGACCGGCCTGTGCCGCGCACCGATACATCGTCCTACTCGCTGGGCTGCCTGCTGAGCCTGACCGATTGCCAGCCCACGGCCGAAGCGGGTTTCGACCATTCGCGATCGACGCGCCGGGGCCAGGACACCATCGCCCGGCTGCGCATGGCGGCCGCCTTGCTGTGGCTGCGCGATCGGCCGCAGGACGCCCGGCCCTTGCCGACGCGGCTGGCGGAGATGCCGGCAAGCCTGCGAGGCCCCGGGCGCGCCATCGAGCCGGACGTCGATGGGCGCGGCTTGAAAGTTGCGTTGTTCGAGCCAGGCAAGGACGGGCCTACCCACGCCCGTCTGCCGTTGCCGGCCTCGCGGCACTCTGCTGCGGGGCGCTGATGGGTCGAGGCCGCCAGGCCGGATGAGGCTGATCGACGAGGCCGCCAGTGGCTGGCCTCGCTTCGGGACCGTGGGTCTCGTCGTGCGGGGGCAGGCTCAGGCCGTGGCAACCTCGCCTGGCACGTCACCGGTGCGGACCTTGCCGACGCGCTCCCGCTTGCGGCGGATATAGAGTTGCTTGCGCACCCGGGCGACGACATCGCCCGTGGCATCCATCACGTCCGTGTCGAACCAGCACAGGTACTTGTCACCGCCGTCGGTCGCAGCGCGGATCTCGTCCAGCACGTGCGGTGTCAGGTCGAAGCGCGCGCGCACGGTGCCACGGCCGGGCTTGATGAACTCGATCGAGCCGGAACGATCCCAGACGATGTAGTCCTGGCCCAGCGCCTTGAGTGCCAGCAGCATCCAGAACGGGTCCGTCATCGCGAAGAGGCTGCCGCCGAAATGGCTGCCGACGTAGTTGCGGTTCCACGGACGCATGCGCAGTTCGACCTCGGCGTGGCGCCAGTCGTCGCTGATGTGGCGCACGTGGACGCCGCTGAACAGGAACGGCGGCCAGAGGTTGAGACCGTGCCGCAGAGTATTGGCTTTCATCGGGTCGGGATGGGGAGGCGGAGCCGGAAGGGTGCCATACGCATGCGTACAGTCAAGCCTAAGCCGCCCCCCTCGATCTGACGGGTGCCATCTCGTGCACGACGCCCGGCACGGCCGGCGGTACTTGGGCAGGCAACGTCGGGGTGCGTTGGCGCCGCTCGCCTCAGAACAGCAGCGAGGACATCCGGCGGCGGTAGCGGCCCACCAGCTCGGCATCCTCGACCACCCGGAACGCGTCGATAAGCGCCTTGCGCGGCAGACCTTCGTCGTAGCCGCGGTCGATCCGCAGCATCTCCAGGAACTGCTCGAGGCCGGTTTGCGCGTCACCGCCAACGAGGTGGTGCGCGCCCAGCAGATAGCGGGCTCGCAGGTCGGCCGGATCGTTGGCGATTGCCGCCTCCAGTGCCGGGATGGTGGGCGCGTCGTGCAGCACGGCCGCAAACCCGAGGCGCGCGCGGCCGCGCAGAGCACGGTCGTCGGTGGCGAGGTTGGCAGGCAGGGCGTCGAGCAACGCCTCCGCTTCGCCGGTGGCGCCGATCAGCAGCAGCGCCAGGGCGAGGTCGAGCTTGAGGGAGTCCTGCTCGGGGGACGCCGCGATCTCCTCGCGCAAGCGGGCGACCTCGGCGTGCGGATCCAGCGGTGCGGCTTCGGTGGCGACCTCGGCGTCCGGCGCAGCGGCCACGCCCGGCTCGACGCCGTGGTGCTTGAGGAACTCGCGCAGCTGGCCCTCCGTCAGCGCACCGGGAACCATGTCGACCACCTGGCCACCCTTGACCAGGAACAGAGTGGGGATGGAGCGGACCTGGAAGGCGCCGGCGAGCTGCGGCTCGGCGTCGACGTCGATCTTGGCCAGCTCGAACGTGCCGTGGTACTCGCCGGCCAGCTTCTCTAGCACCGGGCCGAGCTGCTTGCACGGTCCGCACCATTCCGCCCAGAAGTCGACCAGCACCGGCACCTGCATCGACTTGTGGATGACCTCCGCCTCGAATGTGTCGGTGCGGGCGTCGAAAACGTGGGCGTGGTCAGACATGCGGGTTCCAGGGTGAATAGGCAACGGCGACATGGTGCCAGAGGCGGGCGATCGCAAGGCATGTAAAGGATACTTGACATGCCGTTCGGCGAATGTAATGTAAAGCGAACATTTGGTCCGCTTGAGGTTACGTCATGGCAGGGAGTCGCGTGGTTTGGCCGGGATTGCTGGCGTTTGCCGGCGCCGGCCTGTGGTTGTTGCTGGCCGGCCCGGCCGATGTGCTGGGCATCGACAGCGGCAATGCCGGCATGGTGTTGCTGATGACGGCCACCTGGACGGCGCTGTACCAGGTTGGGCGGCTGCCGCCCGAGGACGTCGTGCGGGTGGGGTCGCCAGCGGAATGGAAAGCCTGGATTGGCACGGCGTTCATGGCGGCGGCGATCGCCTATTTCCTGACCAGGGGGGAGGTTCTGGCCGGCGTGACGGTGTTCAACGACCCGCACGCGCAGCGCATCGGTCGCAACCTGGTGCTGCTGCTGGTGGCCTGGTCGGTGCTGTCGAGCGTGATGGCCTCGCGCTGGAAGGGGGTTGTCGAACAGGACGAGCGCGACCGCGAGATCGCCGCCCAGGCCTCGGGCTGGGGGCGTGGGGCGCTGGTGGCGGTGGTGATCGGGCTGGCGGTGCTGCTGGGGCTGTCGCCGGCATCGCGCCTGGCGTGGGCCAGCCATCTGATGATCGCCAACCTGCTGATCTTCGCGCTGATGTGGAGTTGCTTCGTGGAGTACGCGGCCACGGCGGCGTACTACTGGCGCGAGCGGCGTTGGCAATGACCGGCACGCCGATCCGCAATGGCATCCGCGCGCTGCGTTTCCAGAATGGCGAGATGACCCAGCAGGCGCTGGCCGATGCCTGCGCCGTGACCCGACAGACGATCATTGCGCTGGAGGCCGGACGGTATGCGCCGTCGCTGGAGCTGGCGTTCCGGATCGCGCGGACGTTCGGCGTCGGGGTCGAACAGGTTTTCCAGTGGGATCAACCATGACATTTGCCATGACACGTTTTGCCCGAATCGCCGCACTGCTGGCTGCCGGGGTGTGGCTGGTGGCCACACTGGCCTTCGGCGCAGCGCTGGATGGCTATTCCCAGCTGCAGCACCCGCTGGCCCTGCTCGGCGCACGCGGCATCGATCGCGCGGAGGGTTACAACCTGCTGGGGTTCGCGGCGCCGGGCGTGCTTGCCGCAATCGTCGCGTACGCGCTGCGTGCCGGTCTGCCGGCAGGCGCCGGCTGGAGCGCGAGGATCGGCGTGCAACTGCTGGTCCTGGCAGCGCTGGCTTTCGCCGCTCAAGGCTGGTGGTCGCTGGAACCGTCCGATATCGAAGGCGGCGCCAGCGCCTTGCACGTGAGCATGTGGACGTTGTGGTGGGTGGCGTTGCTGCCGGCCGGTCCGTTGCTGGCCATCGGTCTGCGGGGTGGGCCGGCGGCCCGGTTGGGCGCGGGCGCGCTGGTGATGGTGGCCTGCGTGATTGGCTTCGGCCTGTTTGCCGCGCCGCTGGGGTTGCCGGCCGGATTTGCCCAGCGCGCGGCCATTGCGGCGTGGCTGGCCTGGATGGCGTGGGCCGGCTGGAGCACGCGGCCGTCGACGGCGTCGTAAGGGCCCGCGCGCCAGCGCGGGCATGCGTGCAGTCCGCTCAGCCGTAGCGCAGCTTGAGTGCCAGGATGGTTGACGACAGGCCCAGGGTGACGATGTTGGCCGCGATCATCGGCCCCGATCCCAATGCGATGCCGTAGCCCAGCCAGCACGCGACCCCGACGGTGAACACCGCGTACATCCACAGCGAGATGCCGCGCGTGTCCTTGCTGCGGATGGTCTTGACCGCCTGCGGCACGAACGACAGCGTGGTCAGTGCCGCGGCGGCATAGCCCAGCCACTCGGCGTGGATCACGGGGCCACCGCGGCGGTGCCGTCGCCGGGCCGGCGGTACACCTTGCCGTCCTTCATCACGAAATCGACCTTCAGCACCACGCCGATGTCGTCCAACGGATTGCCCGGCACGGCGATGATGTCCGCGCGCTTGCCGGCCTCGATGACGCCCTGGTCGTCGACGCCGAGCACCTCGGCGGCGCGGATCGTCGCCGACTGCAGCGCATACGCGGCCGGCATGCCGGCCTCCACCATGTAGACGAACTCGCGCGCGTTGTCGCCGTGCGGGCCCACGCCCATGTCCGTGCCGAACGCGATCTTCACGCCGCTGCGGTACGCCGTGCCGGCCGTTTCCTGGATCTGTGCCCCGATCCGCGCGGCCTTGGCGCGCACCACCTCGGGGAAGTAGCCCTCGATCTTCGCCTTGTCGGCGACGAAGCGCCCGGCGCTGATGGTCGGCACGTACCACGTGCCCTTCTGTTTCATGAGGCCGCTGATCTCGTCGGTCATGTAGGTGCCGTGTTCGATGCTGGTGACGCCACCGAGCACCGCGCGCTTCATGCCTTCGGCGCCGTGCGCGTGGGCCGCCACGCGGTAGCCGTAGTCGCGTGCGGTATCGACGATCGCGCGCACTTCCTCGACGGTGAACTGCGGCGCGTCTCCGGACTTGGCGTACGACAGCACGCCGCCGGTCGCGGTGATCTTGATCACGTCGCTGCCTTCCTTGTAGCGCTGGCGAACGGACTGGCGGGCCTCGTCGATCGAGTTGACCACGCCCTCGGTGGGGCCGGGCGGGCCCAGCAGGTGCGACAGCTCGCTGTTGTAGCCGTTGGTCGGGTCGGCGTGGCCGCCGGTGGTGGCGATCGACTTGCCGGCCGCCCAGATGCGCGGTCCATCGACCAGCCCCTGGTTGATTGCGTCGCGCAGGTGCGGTGTCACCGTGCCGCCGAGGTCGCGCACGCTGGTGAACCCGGCCATCAGGGTCTTGCGGGCATAGCCGACCGAACGGAACGCGAAGTCGACGTCATCGAGGCGGAATCCTTCCGAGTAGCTGGCCGGGCTCGACTGGCCGCCCAGATGCACGTGCAGGTCGGTCCAGCCCGGCGTGCAGGTGTGCCCGGACAGGTCGACCGACTCGGCACCGGTTTGCTCGACACGCCCCGGCAGCACCTGCGCGACCTTGCCGTCGCGGACCACGACGGTGCTGGCACCGCGCAGCTCGCCACTGCGCGCGTCGAACAACTGCCCGCAGTGCAGGGCCAGCGGTGCGGCGGCATGGCTGGCCATGGGCGCCAGCAGCATCAACAGGGCGGCAGTACGGGCGGGGCGCACGGAGTGGGTCACGGCAGGGTCCGGTGGCGAAGGGTGCCTCGATTGAAGCACGCCTTGCCCGGGTGCACCCGTGCGCGCCGTCGACATGCGCGTTGCCCGCGACCACTGCGGGAACGCGGTCCGGGCAGGCGACGCGCGCCTTGAGAGACGGTGCAGCGTGGCGGCTGGTTGTGCACTGCGGTAGGCTTCGGGGTCCTCTTCACCATCGACGATTGCCGTGTCCAGCGAAGCTGCCCCCGACTCCCCGACCTCCGACCCGCGCGGCTTCGACCCGCAGACCGTCGAGGTTGCCGCCCAGCGCTTCTGGAACGACACCCGTGCGTTCGAGGTGGACGAGGCCTCGGACAAGCCCAAGTACTACTGCCTGTCGATGCTCCCGTACCCGTCCGGTGCGCTGCACATGGGCCATGTGCGCAACTACACGATCGGCGACGTGATCAGCCGCTACAAGCGCATGACCGGCCACAACGTGCTGCAGCCGATGGGCTGGGACGCGTTCGGCCTGCCGGCCGAGAACGCGGCGATCAAGAACAACACCGCGCCGGCCAAGTGGACCTACGCCAACATCGCGCACATGAAGGCGCAGCTGCAGCAGATGGGCTATGCGATCGACTGGAGCCGCGAGTTCGCCACCTGCACGCCGGACTACTACGTGCACGAGCAGCGCATGTTCGTGCGCCTGATGAAACAGGGCCTGGCCTACCGCAAGAACTCGGTGGTCAACTGGGACCCGGTCGACCAGACCGTGCTGGCCAACGAGCAGGTGGTCGACGGCCGCGGCTGGCGCACCGGTGCGCTGGTCGAGAAGCGCGAGATCCCCCAGTGGTTCCTGAAGATCACCGACTACGCGCAGGAGCTGCTCGACGGCCTGGACAACCTGCCGGGCTGGCCGGATGCGGTCAAGACCATGCAACGCAACTGGATCGGCCGCTCGGAAGGGCTGGAGATCCGCTTTGACGTGATGGATGCCGACGGCAACGCGCAGGCGCCGCTGACGGTGTTCACCACACGCCCGGACACGCTGATGGGCGTGACGTTCGTGTCGATCGCTGCCGAGCACCCGCTGGCCGTCGAAGCGGCCAGCAAGGACGTCGAACTCGCCGCGTTCATCGCCGACCTGCGCAAGGGCGGTGTCACCGAGGCCGAGCTGGAGACCCAGGAAAAGCGCGGCATGGACACCGGCCTGCGCGCCATCCACCCGGTCAGCGGCGAAGCCGTGCCGGTGTTCGTGGCCAACTTCGTGCTGATGAACTACGGCACCGGCGCGGTGATGGCCGTGCCGGCGCACGACCAGCGTGACTGGGAGTTCGCCAACAAGTACCTGCTGCCGATCCGCATGGTGATCGTCCCGACCGACGTGCGCGATGCGATCGACGAGATCGGCAAGCACCTGCAGGCACACGACGACCCGATGCGCAGCGCGCTGGGCGGCGGTGGCTCGATGGACGTGTACGGCACCGGTGCCGCGGTGGAAGTGGTGGAGGCGTTCCAGCAGCGCATCGCCGAAGAGGGCGCCTACCTGGATCGCGGCTGGCTGGTGAACTCCGGCGAGTTTGACGGCATGGACTTCCAGCAGGCGCTGGACGCCATGGCCACCCGCTTCGAGGCCGACGGTTCCGGCACGCGCCGGGTGAACTACCGCCTGCGCGACTGGGGTGTCAGCCGCCAGCGCTACTGGGGTTGCCCGATCCCGGTGATCCTGTGCGCCGCATGCGGCGACGTGCCCGTGCCCGAGGACCAACTGCCGGTGGTGCTGCCCGAGGACGTGGCGTTCAGCGGCGTGGCCTCGCCGATCAAGTCCGACCCGCTCTGGCGCCAGACCCGTTGCCCGCAATGCGGCGGGGCGGCCGAGCGCGAGACCGACACCTTCGATACCTTCATGGAGTCGAGCTGGTACTACGCCCGCTACACCTCGCCGGGCGCCGCGGCGCAGGTCGACGAGCGCGCGAAGTACTGGACGCCGGTCGACCAGTACATCGGTGGCATCGAGCACGCGATCCTGCACCTGCTGTACTTCCGCTTCTATCACAAGCTGCTGCGCGACCAGGGCCTGGTGGCCTCGGACGAGCCGGCCACCAACCTGCTGACCCAGGGCATGGTGATCGCCGAAACCTTCTACCGCGATGCCGCCAACGGCGCCAAGGACTGGATCAACCCCGCCGACGTCGAGATCGTGCGCGACGAGCGCGGCCGCATCGTCGGTGCCACGCTCAAGTCCGATGGCCAGCCGGTGGTGATCGGCGGCACCGAGAAGATGTCCAAGTCGAAGAACAATGGCGTCGACCCGCAATTGATGGTCGGCAAGTACGGCGCCGACACGGTGCGCCTGTTCTCGATGTTCGCCGCGCCGCCGGAACAGTCGCTGGAGTGGAACGAATCCGGCGTCGACGGCATGGCGCGTTTCCTGCGCCGCTTCTGGCGCGAGGTGACCCAGCACGCCGCGCAGCCCGACCATCCGCGCGTCGATGTCGCGCTGCTCAATGGCGCGCAGAAGACCATGCGTCGCCAGCTGCACGAGACCATCCAGAAGGTCGGTGACGACTACGGTCGCCGCCACAGCTTCAACACCGCGATCGCGGCACTGATGGAACTGCTCAACCACCTGGGCAAGTTCGGTGACATGAGCGACCAGGGCCGCGCCGTGCGCCACGAGGTGCTCGAATCGATGGTGCTGCTGCTCAATCCGGTGACCCCGCACGTCTGCCACGCGCTGTGGCAGGTGCTCGGCCACGCCGAGGCGCTGCTCGAGGACGTGCCGTTCCCGCGCGTCGACGAATCCGCGCTGGTGCGCGATGTCGTCACCCTGGCGGTGCAGGTCAACGGCAAGCTGCGCTCCACCATCGAGGTGCCGGCCAACGTCGCCAGGGAAGAGGCTGAGCGCCTTGCCCTGGCCGAACCGCTGGTGGCGAAGTTCCTTGAAGGACAGACGGTCCGGAAGGTGATCGTGGTGCCGGGCAAGATCGTCAACATCGTCGCAGGTGGCTGAGTGCGTGAACGGTGTCGGGTCCCGCGGGTTGCCGCGGGTGGCTGCCTCGTCCAGACTTCGCGAATGATCCGTCGCCCATTCCGTCTCCTGGCCCCGGTGGCCCTCGTGCTGGCCCTGTCGGCCTGCGGTTTCCATCTGCGCGACGCGCTCAAGCTGCCGGTCGGGCTTGGCCCGCTCAAGGTGGTCTCGGTCGACAGTCGCAGTCCGCTGGCCGACACGCTGGCGCAGGCGCTGACCCGCGCCGGCGCGGTGCCCGCCGAGCCGCGCGACAGCAAGGCCACCGTGCTGCAGGTGCTGGCCGAGCGCTGGGGCGACACGCCGATCGCGGTCGACTCGTTCGGCCGCTCGCAGGAGTACAGCCTGCGCTACGCGGTGATCTTCGAGCTTCGCAAGGGCGATGGCACCGTGGTCGTGCCCAAGCAGACCGTCGAGCTGTCGCGCGACTACATCTCCATCCCCGACAACTCGGCCGGTACCGAAGGCGAACGCGAGATCCTGATGCGCGAGCTGCGCCGCGAGATGGCGGCCTCGGTGCTTCGTCGGATCGAGGCGGTGGCGCGTCGTTCCGGTGGTGTCGAAGGCGACAGCGGCGAACCGTCGGCGATCCCGGATGGCCCGGTCGCGGCAGACGCCGCCAAGGCCGCGCTCAAGGCCCTCGAGGCGATGGAAGCAGAAGGCAACGACGTCGCTCCGCCGGCCGATCCGGAACCGACACCTCCGCCGGAACCGAAGACGCCGCGCTGAGATGGCGCGCTGACATGGCCGTGCCGACATGGAGCTGAAGCCCGAACAGATGGCGGCGCAGCTCGACAGCGAGCCGCTTCGTCCCGCCTACCTGATTGCCGGACCCGAGCCGCTGCGCGTGCTCGAGGCCGCCGACGCGGTTCGCGCCGCAGCGCGCGCGCAGGGCATCGCCGAACGGGAAATCTTCGAGGCCGAGGGCAACCAGCGCGAGCCCGACTGGAATGCGCTCGAAGCCAGCTTTCGCGCGCCCAGCCTGTTCGCCAGCCGGCGCCTGGTCGAACTGCGCCTGCCCACCGGCAAGCCCGGCAAGGACGGCGCCGAGGTCATCAGCGGCTTCTGCGCCGACCCGCCGCCGGACGTGACCCTGCTGGTCAGCGCCGGGGAGTGGAGCAAACAGCACGGTGGCAAGTGGAGCGAGGCAATCGGCCGCATCGGCGTGATCGCCATCGCCTGGCAGGTCAAGCCGCACGAGCTGGTCGACTGGATCGATCGGCGCCTTCGCTCGCGTGGGCTCAAGGCCGGTCGCGACGCGGTGCAGCAGCTGGCTGAGCGTGTCGACGGCAATCTGCTGGCGGCCGCACAGGAGGTCGACAAGCTGGCCCTGCTGTCCGACGGCAGCCCGCTGGATGCGCAGAAGATGCAATCGCTGGTTGCCGACGCGGCGCGCTTCGATGTGTTCCGGGTGATGGACGCCGCGCTCAACGGCAACGCCGCGCAGGTGTCGCGCATGCTCGCCGGCCTGCGGGCCGAGGGCGAGGCGGTGCCCGCGCTGCTGGGCATGGTGGTGAAGGAGCTGCAGACCACCGCCGCACTGTCGCGCGCCAGCAACCTGGCCAACGAGTTCCGCACGCTGCGCGTGTGGGACACCAAGCAGCCGATGTACCGGCGTGCTCTGCAGCGCCACGACGCACCGCGCTGGGAAGCCTTCGTCGCCCATGCCGGTCGCGTCGACCGCATGGCCAAGGGACGCGAGGCAGGCGATGCCTGGCTCGCGCTGGAGCGCCTGCTGGTCGCGGTCGCCGAGCCGCGCGCGCTGCGGCTGCTGGCCCGCACCGCGGTCTGAGGTGCGCGACATGACCGGCCTGCAAGTCTGGTACGGCGGCACGTTCGATCCGGTTCACGACGCCCACATGGCCATCGCACGCGCGGCGCGCGACACCCTGGGTGCGACCGTGCACCTGCTCCCCGCGGCCGATCCGCCGCACAAGGACGCCACCCACGCCGACGCCTCGCAGCGCGCGCGCATGCTCGACATCGCCATTGCCGGCGAACCCGGGCTGCGCGTCGACCGCCGTGAGCTGCGTCGTGGCGGGCCCTCGTACAGCGTCGATACGCTGGCCGAACTGCGCACCGAACTCGGCACCGACGCCCCGATCGCGTGGCTGGTGGGTGGCGACTCGCTGCTCTCGCTGCACACCTGGCACCGCTGGCGCGAGCTGTTCGCGCATGCGCACGTGCTGGCGGTGCAGCGACCGGGCGCGGTGCTCGATGCCGCCACGATGGGCGTGCGTTCGCCCGACGTGATGGCCGAAGTCGGCCCGCGCTGGCGCGAGGCAAGTGCGCTGCGCGACAGCCCGTCCGGCGGATTCGCGGTGCTGGAGCTGGAAAACCTGCGCCCGGAGTCCTCGACCGAACTGCGCCGACGGATCGCCGCAGGCGAGGGCTGGCGGGACTGGGTACCGGCGCCGGTGGCCGGCTACATCCTTCACCGTGGGCTCTATCGGGTGGCGGAAGCGGGCGGCGCGACGGCCTGACGGTCGTCGATGGAGCACTGCAGGCGGCGGCCGCGCTGCCGCAATGGTGGGTCCCTGTTCATAAGCCGTCGCCCCCGCGGGCACCCCGGCCGGCCCAGTGGCCTATAATCGCCGCGCCGCAGCGCCGAACCGGGCGCCGGAAACTCCCACGAACCAAGAGCCACGACCTTTGACCAGCCAAGCCCACGTCATCAAGACCCGCCTTCCCAGCCCGCCGCCGTCGACCGAAGCCCTGCTTTCGACCGTGCGCGCCGCGGTCGAGGAACTCAAGGGCAAGGATGTCGTCGAGATCGACGTGCGCGGCAAGAGCAGCGTCACCGACTACATGGTGATCGTGTCGGGCACCTCGACCCGTCACGTCAAGTCCATCGCCAACGAAGTGGTGGTGTTCGCCAAGAAGCTCGACATCATGCCGCTGGGCGTCGAGGGTGAGCGCGAAGCCGAATGGGTGCTGGTCGACCTGGGCGACGTGGTGGTCCACGTGATGCTGCCGCGCGTGCGCGAGTTCTATGCGCTCGAGCGCCTGTGGACGGTCGGCGACCAGCCGCCGGAAGGCATCGACGAATACGGCGACGATCACCGCGGCGATGATCTCGACGTCGAAATGGACGACGAAGATCGCCTGTAACAACGCCGTTCCGCCGGCGGCAGAACGCGCCGCCGGCCTGTTACGCATCGCACGACGGCGCCCAGGTGGCGCCGTTTTGTTTTGGGGTGCGGCGCGATGCAGTGCGACGCAGCGCGATGCAATGCGAGCGTGGCGTGGCCGGCGTCGACGCCAAGAGCGCCACTCTGCGCCCCAGGGGGCAACTCAACTCGCGTGCCCCCGTGATCGTCGGCGCGCGCCGTGCAAACTCCGGTGGTGGGGCGGGATCCAATCAACGACCGTCGCGTCCGAAGGCGTCGATGCGTCGGCGAGCCGGACGGAAATGCGACGGCCGGACGGCCTCTGCCGTTACCATGCACCGATGAAAGCGAAGTTGATTGCCGTCGGCGAACGCGCACCGAGCTGGGTTGCCGAAGGTTTCGGCGAGTACCGAAAACGCCTCTCGCACTGGCTGCCGCTGGAACTGGTCGAGATCGAGCCGGGCCTGCGCGGCAAGGGCCGTGACGCCGCGCGCGCGACCCAGGACGAAGGCACCCGCGTGCTCGCCGCACTGCCGCGCAACGCCTGCGTGGTGGCACTAGACGGGCGTGGGCGCAGCTGGAGTTCAGAGCAGCTCGCGCAGCGGCTGGAGCATTGGCGAGGCCAGGGCCGCGACCTGGCTTTCCTGATCGGCGGCCCGGAAGGGCACGCCCCCGACGTGTTCGCACGCGCCGACGAACACTGGTCGCTGGGCCCATTGACCCTGCCGCACATGCTGGTCCGACTCGTGCTGGCCGAACAGCTGTACCGAGCCGCGGCCCTGCTGGCCAACCACCCCTACCACCGCGCGTAGCCTGACCGTCGGTTGCCGAATTCGATTGCCGCAAACCAGGCAATGGGATTTCGAATCGATCGTGTCCTGACGTGACTTCGCGCGGATTGCCAGATCAATGCTGCCGCATCTGCGGCAGTTCGTTTGCCTGCGATGGAATACGTGGGCACTTCGAATCGCCGTTGGCATCGTCGCCCACACGCTGGCCGTGGCGCTTTCGGTAGGAATGCTCTGACCTCTCAAAGAGTCGTTACCGGACTGCATTGAACACGGGCCGATGGGACGATGCTTCGTACTTGAGGCGACGGAGCGTGGGATGCGCAGGATGGCGCGACTGGATGTAGCGGGCGTGGTGCAACACGTGGTGCAGCGCGGCAACGATCGGCAATGGTGTCGCTTGCGTGAGGTCGTGCATTCGTCGAAGAACATGACGATGAAGTTGTTCGGCGGTCTTTCCGCGCTGTTCGCGCTGTCCTTGCCGGTGCCTGCATCGGCTCAGATTGAGAGTCGCCAGCCATGGGACGAGTACGGCAAGAAGATCGAAACCGCGCAGGCCGTTGGGGCTGTGGGCCCTGACCTGTTTGGCGATTCAGTCAACTTCTCCAACGGCGCGCTATCGTTCTCCGCTACCGACGTCAGCGTGCCCGGCAACAGCAAGTTGCCGGTCGCATTTACCCGCGTGCTGTCGGTCAGCAACTGGAAGGGCTACCAGCGCAACGATTCCCCGCTGGCCGATTGGGAACTTGATGTGCCGCGCATCAGCGGCGTTTTTGGCAGTCGCGATTCCTTCGGCAGTGCCTGTGAGGCAACCACGCCGTTGCAGGGAAGGCCGCCCACCAAGTACGTCAGCGGCGGCATATTCAACGCGCAGGACTACTGGAGTGGCAATCGGGCGGACATGCCTGGCGGCGGTGAGCTGCTGCTGGTCAACCCCAACTCGCCGAAGCCGAGCCGTGGCGGGCCGTATTACTGGATGACTTCGGAGTTCACCTATTTCTCCTGTCTACCTTCTGTCAAGAATGGCGACGGTCCGGGTTTTCTTGCAGTTGCCCGTGACGGAACCAAGTATTGGTTCGATGTGCTGGCGTCGTATCACGAGCCAGGAATGGACAAGGTCGTGTCGGACACTTCTCAGCACTCTGCTTCCAGCTGGACGGCTGTCGCCACGCTGGGGCGCACCCGGAATGTGCTGTACGTATCGCGCGTCGAGGATCGCTTCGGAAACTACGTCACATACGCCTACGCGAATGCGGCAAACCAGCCGGCCCGATTGATGACGATTGGCGCGAGCGACGGCCGCCAGATCGACATTGGCTACAACGCACGCGGCCATGTGGCCACGGTTTCCAGTAGCGGTCGTACCTGGACCTACGAGTACCGATACCCCACGAGCCAGTTGGGTTCGTTGACCGCGGTGGTCCAGCCCGATGGCAGTCGCTGGACATTCGACCTGTATGCGTTGACCCACGCGTTGATTCGCTACGCCAAAGCCCCGGGTGATCCTTCCCGTAGTTGCGGAGATCCCGGTGACGTCATCACTACCGGTGCCACCGGCACCATCACCCACCCCAGCGGGGCGGTCGGCGAGTTCCGGGTCGACCCCAGGCGCCACGGTCGCAGCAACGTTCCGATGGTGTGCTCCGGCTATACGGCGCCGTACAACAACGTCAGCGACGACATCGCCCATTACCCGCTCAACTACGACACGCTTTCGCTCACCTCAAAGCGCATCAGCGGTCCGGGTCTGGTGGCGGCGGAATGGAACTACGGCTACAGCGCCAGCATCTTCTTCGCCCCGGGCACGGGGCCGGTTTGCACCAGCGGCAGCTGCATGGAGCCCGTCTGCACGTCCGATGCCTGTGCGGGTACCGCCAGGACGTGGGTGTGGGGGCCGGACAACCAGCTGACGCGTTACACGTTCGGCAACAGCTACCGTTACAACGAGGGCAAGCTGCTCAAGGTCGAGAGTGGCACCACGACGCAACCCCGCGTGGTGACGGCGCCCTTCACCATCTTGCGGGCGGACACTTCGACCTATGAATTGGCGCAGAGCGCTCAGCCGTTCCAGACACCGATCGGTACCAGTCCGCAAGAGAAGGGCGCCGGCTTCACCTCGGAGTATCTGCGTCCCCGGAAACTGCAATCCATCGTGCAGGATGGTGCAACGTTCACCTCCCACGTGACACTGTTCGATGCTTACGCCAATCCGCTTAAGGCTACCGAGGACAGCTCACTGGGCAATCCTCGCAACGTCGTCAATACCTACCATCACAATCTGGGCAAGTGGGTTGTCGGCCAAGTGGCGTCGACGTCGATCAACGGCATCGTCACAAGCTCGACCGATTTCGACGCGGTCACCGCGATGCCGCTGCGTCAGTACGCGTTCGGCAAGCTGACGCATACGCTGGCGCACTACGGCGCGGGCCATCTCAAGTCCGTCACCGATGGGCGCGACTACACCACCACGCTGTCGAGCTGGAAGCGCGGCGTGCCGCAGTTGATCCAGCACCCCGACACCACCACCGAATCGGCCGTGGTCAACGACGACGGCACCATTGCCTCGACCACCGACGAGAACGGCTTCACCACCGCCTACGAATACGACCCGATGGGGCGCCTGGCCAAGCTGACCTATCCAGAGTCCGACACCGTGGCCTGGGCGCCCACCACCCAGGTGTTCGAGCCGGTGGCCGTCAGCGAGCACGGCATCCCGGCCGGCCACTGGCGTCAGGCCGTTGCCACGGGCAACTACCGCAAGGTCAGCTACTTCGACGGGCTCTGGCGTCCGGTGCTGATCCGCGAGTACGACACGGCCAACGTCACTGCCACCAGCCGCTTCACCGCGTTTGGCTACGACCATGACGGGCGGACGACCTTCGCGTCCTACCCGGTGGCCTCGACCTCCTCGGTGGCCGCCATCACCCAGGGCGTGCGCTCGACGTACGACGCGTTGGGTCGCCGCACCCGCACCGAGCAGGACAACGAACTGGGCAGTGCGCCGCTGGTCACCACCACCGACTACCTGGCCGGCTTCAAGACCCGCACCACCAACCCGCGCGGCAAGCAGGTCACCACCTCGTACCTGGCCTATGGCGCGCCGACCACCGACTGGCCGGTGTCGATCATCAAGCACGCGAACGCCAGCACCACCATCAACACCGACATCGCGCGCAATACGTTCGGCAAGCCGCTGGCGATGACCCAGCGCAACGACGCCGGCACCATCACGGCCACCCGGAGCTACAGCTACAACGCGTATCAGGAGTTGTGCCGCACGTCCGAGCCGGAAGGCGGCACCACGGTGTTCGCCTACGACGCCGCCGGCAACCTGGCCTGGTCCGCGCCGGGCGTGCCGGCCACCACCACGTGTGCGTCCAGCATCTCGGACACGGCCAAGATCAGCCGCGGCTACGACCAGCGCAACCGCATCACAGCGCAGACCTTCCCCGACAACCTGGGCAACACCAGCTACACCTACTACCCGGACGGTCAACCGCACACGCTGGTCACGGACAACGGCGCCTCCAACGTCGTCACCACCACTTACGTCTACAACAAGCGCCGCTTGCTGACGGGCGAAAACCTGCAGTGGCCCGGCGTCAACTGGAACCTGGGCTACGGCTACAGCGCCAACGGCCACCTGGCCTCGCAGACCTACCCGGACAACACCTCGGTTACCTACCTGCCCAATGCGCTTGGCCAGCCGACGCAGGCCAGCGCGTATGCCACCGGTGTCAGCTATTACCCCAACGGTTCGATCAAGCAGTTCACCTACGGCAACGGCATCGTCCACGACCTGACCCAGAACCTGCGCGGTCTGGCCGAGCGCAGCCGCGATGCCTACGGCGGCGTGGCGGTGCACGACGACAGCTACGACTACGATGCCAACGGCAACGTGGCCGCGATCAGTGACGGCCTGCCGGGTGCGCCCGGCAACCGCACGATGACCTACGACAACTTCGACCGCCTGACGGGTGTCACGGCGCCGATGTTCGGCGGAGACGGCGTGGCCAGCTTCGGCTACGACGTGCTCGACAACCTGTTGAGCGCCAAGGTCGGCAACAAGAGCCACGTGACGTACACGCACGACGCCACGCGCAACCTGCTGAGCACGGCCCACAACAGCGCCGGCACAGTGACCGACACGCTGAGGTACGACGCGCGCGGCAACGTCAGCACCCGCACCAATGCCACCTACACCTTCGACCGCGGCAACCGCCTACGCAGCGCGACGTCGACCGGTGGCGCAGTGTCGAGCTACGTGTACGACGGCCATGGCCGGCGCGTGCGCGACATCGCCAACGGCGATTCGAAGTACAGCCAGTACAACCAGGCCGGTCAGCTGATGTACGCCAGCGACCTGCGCCTGGACCTGCGCACCAACTACATCCACCTGGGCGGCAGTCTGGTGGCCACGCGCCGCCTCGACCCCGTCAGCGGCGCGGTGGCCACGCGTTACCAGCACACCGACGCGCTGGGCAGCCCGGTGGTCGTCACCGACCCGACCCGTACGGTAATCGAGCGCACCCGGTACGCCCCCTACGGCGCCCGGATCAGCGGCCCGGCCAGCGACGGCCCCGGCTACACCGGCCACGTGCAGGACACGGCGACCGGGCTAACCTACATGCAGCAACGCTATTACGATCCGAGCATCGGAAGGTTCCTGAGCGTCGATCCGGTGACGACCGACAGGAAAACCGGGGCGAACTTCAATCGGTACAAGTACGCCGGCAACAATCCTTATCGGTTCACTGATCCGGATGGTCGCAGAGACTGGGATTCGCTGAGTGCGCACTCTAGCAATTTCACCAGTGCCGGGTCAGGCCTTTCTATTTCGGCGGCAGTGAGGTCACCCGGGCCCGTGGGCTCCGCGCGTGCTGGCGAAGGACGTCTTCCTCCAACGGCCTCGGTGAGGACGGAGATGAAGAGCCAGAGAACGACGTTTACTGTGAATGGAACAATTGCGGGCGAATGGTCATCTAAGAATGATGTTTCGAAACGGGCATTGCCCGGAGCTGATAGCCCGTATGAATCAAGCGATTCGTATCCTGCCGGCGGACCTTACAAGAACAATGCGAACGCGTACGGGCCGAATGAAATACTAAGGACGAATGACGTCCGGGGACGATGGATCCATGGTGGAGGCACTGGACTGCCGGATCCCAGTTCACCAGCGCAAGGTTGGAAACCTACAATGGGATGTACCCGAATGCAGAATGGTGACATTCAAGAGCTAGTCGATCTAGTGCGAGATTTTAAGAGTACTTTTCCAGGGGTTAGCGTTCCATACTCGCGCGTTGATGATTAAATTGAGGGTCGGACAATGAAAAGAGTTCTGATAGCTCTGTCTGCCATGCTGTTTTTTTCGGCGCTCGCATGTGAAGGATCTCAACGAACTGCTGAGACGGGCCTGCTTGGATTGTTTTTAGTTGGCGATTTTGTGCCGCATGTTCCGACGGTTGCGGATGTCAAGAGTGAGCTTGCTTCAGTTCAAGAAGCGCGCATTGATTCCGACCGCATCTACACATATCGAGTCGCTTCGAATGGATGGATGACATTTCGCCCCAGCGAAGCATTGCAAGATAGGTATGCTTGGGTTGAGGAGGTCATCTATAGTCGCTTTCCCCCCACATCGGCGGGCTCTACCCAGATTGTCGGCAAGCATTTGACGAGCGATAAGCTCATGGGGATTGGTCTAGGCGATTCTGTCAGCAAGCTGGAGGAGCTTGGGACCGCATTTAGAGTAAGTGTCGTGAAATTGTTTGGGCGAGAGGTGACTCTATACGAGTGCACGCCTCAACCTGGGCAAGACGACCTGTTCTATCGGTACTTCATCGTCGATAATCAAGTAGAGGCGTTCTCGATGGGCGTTACTGAATAGTCTGAGAGAAGTGTAGGGTTCATTCATTTCTGGCGGCTATGCGGTGGGTAAAAGCCGATAACGTGTGGGGTGGGTCTTGACCCGCCGCAAATGACAAGGCTCGCATCACTGACCTTGTGCCTTTTGAATCGGGTGGTCGAGACTTGTCGTTGCAGCCTGAGGTGGCTAAAGATGATCCTGAATCAAAGGGAACGGAAGCAATGAGGCCGGCTCCAAATCGCAAAAAGCCCGTTCATTGGGCGGGATCTTGGTTGCTGATACGAAGGGGCGAGGTGGTATGGGTTGAGCCCGGCGATACCCATCGAGCGCGGCCGGAGTCGGTTGATCTGGTCCTGCCGCCCGGCTCAACCCCATTAGTTGAGGATTGGGCGACGGAGAGAAAATTGGCCCAGCTCTTGGCGTCTTCGGTGGCAATGTGCCTCTTGTTGTTCTCGGTTAGCGCATCTTGCAGTGATGTTTTGGCAGTAGGCCCGGTTCGTGTCGGGATGAAGGATGAGGAAGTTGTTCGCTCACTCGGCAGGCCTGCAGCAACAGAAGTCAGATCAGGCTTCATCCGAAAGACCTACTACTACAATGGGCTAGTAGTTTCATTCGATGAAGACATGAAGGTTGCGGGGATTAGGTCATCCCATTCTTCGTATTGTCTGGATGGGTGGCTTTGCCCGGGCTGTGGTTTTCGGGAAGTTGGCGAACGACTCAAGACGGCAAATGCGACCATCAGCGCAAACAAGATCACCATCTATGGAGATGGTTGTTGGGTGGTCGCAACCGGCACTTCTGGTTCAGTCAAGGAAATAGATCTCAAGTGTCAGCCTTGAGCTCGTACCCGCAGCGCAGATGGCGGAAGGGTCCGATCCCAAAACAACGGGTCTGCGGACGCGATGGGGTGAGCGCAGCGATGAGAACTGTACTTCTAGCGGCCGTGATCGCCGCCACTTCATGCCACCCAGCGGAAAAAAGCGATACTCGACCCGGCGCGGGAGTGCGGAGCCACGGGGCTGTTGCTTCCATTGGTGATGCCCCGAAGGATTCGTCTGTATTCGTAAGCTCGGACTGCAACAGTACTCGGCTTGCGGACTGTACGGCTCAGGACTCTCAAGGCAGGCAGTACGTATTCTTCGATGGTGCGCTGTCACGTATCTCGATAAGAAAACACGATGCCAAGTCCGGAGCGGCATTGCCTGCAAGAATGCTCTTCGGTGAGAATATTGAAGTATCCAAGCAGAAGGCGTCGAGTCTCTATCGCATTAGATTTGATCGCGGGGAGGTCGATGGCAGGATCGTCTATAGTTCCGACTTCAGTATTCGATCTCCAGCCGGGATCAAGTACGCACTTGAGTTGCTAGCAGACGAGCAGAATAAGCTGGAAGAGGTGGTTGAACGGACCGACTTTTAAATCAATGGAAAATCGGGTGCAGCCGCGGCGCAATAACCTAAGGGCATTGATCCGGCCGCCGCGCATGCTGCGCGCAATGATCAAGAACAGAGATCAGAGAACAATTCCCTGGCGGATGAAGCACAAGGCCCGCACTCGCGGGCCTTGTCGCTCGTGGCGATTCGCCTAGTCGGTGCGCCCCGTGTCCAGTGTTGGGTGTGGCGGCGCCGTGGTGGCTCGGTGACGTATCACCACTGCAGCGATCATCAAGATAGACAGCAGCTAGATGTGTTGAGGTCAAGATAATGAGATCCGTCATTTCAAGGATGCTGATCCCGCTGATTCTCTTGAGTTGCATCCCCCGCGCGGCAGCCTGTGATGGCTGGATACGACTCTCGGCGACGGAGGTTCAAGGGCAGACCTGGCGAGATGCGGCTCCGACAAAGTTTCTAAGCGCAACGCTGGATATGGATGGAGATGGCGAGCTAGATGTCGCAGCTATTGTTGTGAGTCGCGACTCAAAAAGGTCGGCTATTCGGATTTGCTTTGGCGGATCCGAAAGAAGGCAGCAATGTCAGATCATTGCAGTGAGTGAAAATATCGCCGATGTCATGGGGCTTGAAAAGAAGGGGCCGGGTTGCTACTCCTATGCCGAGGACGATGTTGGTCGCCCGTCGCGGGGGAGGCAGATTTGCGGGCGAAATGACATGCTTGAATACTTCAAGTTTGGTAGTGCCGGTTCGTTCTTTGTATACGAGACTAACCGCAATACACTTGGACGCTACTGGGGCTCAGACTAGCGGCCGTCGCGCTGGCTAACTATAGCGGCCGCTGAAGCCGAGTCTGAGGCCCTTCTGCTTGACGTGTAGAGAATTTGGCCGTGTAACTTTTGCGAGCCACAAGGCCGGCGTCGGGAGGGTAAACTTTCGTGGGAATGCCATGGCCGCCAGGCTGCAATGCCCTGTTCTAACTGTTCGCGGACACCCTTCATCTGGCTAGGATGTGCGAATGACGCCTGGCGAGCCGCCTTGAAGGGTGCCGCAAGTGGGCCGGCTGTCCTCGGGAAGTAGGCGGCACCGGTGAAGGAGGTGGAGGTTTGTCACCCCGGTGATTGTCGGGCGATGATGGTGTCGGTTGGCTGCAGGGAGGATTCGATAATAGAGGCCTCGTCGAGATGAATAGGTGCTTTCTTTCTCTTTTGTTATTGCTGTCCGCCTGCGAGTCGGGTGGTGGAGACTTGGCGTTGCATCCTGAAGTGGCTAAGGTTGATCCAGGTGTGGGCGCTTACGCCGAGGGGTACGTGATTGACTCTTCGGTGGGCAGTCTGAAGGGAATCTATGTAGGCATGAGCGAATCCGAGTTGTCGTCACTCCGATATTCGGAGTCTCGTGGCGTTGCCAACTTTGAGGGCGAGGAATTCGTCACCGTCAACGTCGCTCTTGATGGACGGGTGTCGCTCGACTGTGTCTTGAACGAGGATGGGAGCGTATACAGGTTTTCAACTGTCTCGCCGCTCGTTCGTGACGAGAAGGGGCTTGGCGTAGGAACTGCATTGTATGAGCTCAAGGCGGCATATCCAGAAGGCAAATTCCTGGTTGGTGATGAGGATGGCCGATTCGCCAGCTTTGTTAATGGTTCGAGAGTGATCTTCTCCTTAGGTAAGGAAAGAATTGACGAACTTTGCTTCGATGAGCCAACCGCGAAGTGTGAGGTTGACGAGAAGGGGGTCAAGGTGGAAAGGGTTGTTGTGAGTGAATAGCTGGATAGAGGAATGACCTTTGCGTCCGTCAGTGCGGGTCTTTCCCGCGTCAGCCTCATTGGCGCAATAGCGGAAGGGCGTCGCGCAGGGTTTGATCCAACTGCTGCAGCGCTCTCACAAGCCTGCTATCCGGCGGGGTTGTCATTTGTAGCAGCACGTCCTCTTTGAGCGACGGCCAATGTCGAGTGGGTTGCGAATGGTTAAGAGGTTTCAATGATCTACTACTTGATGCTCGCCATTCCCCCAGTCATCGCGTCTGCGAGTCTTTTTTATCTCACCATTCGAAGGACCCGGCCCGCGTTGCTTCTGGCCTTGATTTCCGCCACTCTCGCGGTGCTTCCTTGGGCGTATGTAAGTTGGTTTCTCCGAGATGGTCTTGGGCCGGATTCTGTGCCTACCAGCGGAAGCGATGCGTGGCGGCAGTTCTGGGACGGCTTCCTGATTCCGTGCGCCGCTTGGATGCTCTTTCTTGTCTCGGCGATCTATCTCTCGCGACAATCCGCGCGAGCAGGGAAAGAGTCATCACCGTCAAGAAGCTGAGCTGGATCTGGGCGGTGGCACGTCGGTTCTTGCATCGCCCTTGCCCCTATTAACCGCCTTGGTATCGGATGCCTGGTTCCTCGAGCAAGAAGCGGATTTCCATCCGAGAGTTCATCGGCTTCGCAAATCTTTGAGGAAGCATGGTGAAGCTGATTTCTGGCTATCGGCTCAGAAAGTGCACTGACATCGAGATGGTATATCCGTACTTCGAGGTGCTAGACCAGGAGGGAGTGGTATTCATGGATGTTTCCAGACCCGTAGGGCGGATTAGCGAAGCGTAATCCGCCACACGCAAAGAGCCCGCTCATTGAGCGGGCTCTTTGTTGAGTCGATGTGATGTTTACGACTGACCGGCAAGGCGGGCTTGAGCCCGCCCTACGGCATCGCGTAATCGATCGCCCGGGAGAAATTAGGGCGGGCGTTAGCCCGCCATCGATTGACCCAGATCCCGGTCCCGCATGCAGCCACCGGCTTGCCGCGGTGCCCCCCGGTCTCAACGGTCGAGTGTGAACTCCACTGGCACCATGCCGATGGCTTGCACCAGGCGGCCGTCGCGCATGGCTGGTTCGAAGCTCCAGCGGGTGAGCACTTGCTGGCGGGCGGCGCGGTCCAGTTGCCGGTTGCCGCTGCTTTGTGCGATGTCGACCTTGAGGGGCTTGCCGTCGGTGTCGACCAGCACCTCGAGCAGCACCGTGCCGGTGACGCCTTCGCGCAGGGCGTCGATCGGGTAGGTGGGCGGCGGCGCGGAGGCATAGCGCAGCGCCGCGCCTTCGAGTGGCGTGTCGATGCCGGTTCCAGACGAGGCGACAGGCTCGGTGGTGGGGTGCTCAACGGGGTCGACGGCGAAGTCCGTCGGATCGGCCGGCAAGTCGGCCACGGGCTGGGGTTGCGGCGTGACCTGCGGTTGCGCGATCGGCTGCGGCCTGGGGTTGGGCTTGTGCGTCACCTCGACGCGGATCGGCGGTTCGATCGGCTTGGGCTTCGGCGGCGGGGTCGGGAACTCGAAGATCGTCTCGTTGTTCGGTTCCGGTTCCATCAACTCCGGAATCGCCAGCGGCGCCATCAGCAGCATCGCGATCACGGCGTTGATCGCGATCGCGCCGGCGTTGGCGGCGATGCGGCTGCCGTCGAGCCGGTCCCGTTGCTTGCCGTGGTGGAGTTTTCCGTGGTGGTGTTGGCCGTCGTGCTGCGTGCCCTGGGTCGAAACAGCCTGTGCGTGTTGCATGGTCCACCTCCTCGGTCTGCCTGTGGAGGTGACAACGCATGGCCGCCATCGATGGGGTTGGGCGATGGAGATTTTTTCGCGTCCGGTCGATGCGGGCACAGCGCGGGACGTCGTGTGCGTTACCGCCTGGTTGCCTGCCAAGCAACGCGTCGCGTGCGCCGTGCGTCGGTTGCCACCCGGCCATGCGCGAACTGCGATGTGCGTGGTTCCCCTGGGTCAGAGAGCCAAGGTCGCAGTCGTGGGGCGAGCTCGGGATCGCTCAAGTGGAGGGCCTACTTTCGCGGGCCTTCGAGGGTGCATCGGGGTGCTGCGGGCGCGTGGATCAGCGACCCGGTTCGAACACCACGTCGACTTGCCACCCGGCCATGCGCGAACAACTCCGATGCGCGTGGTTCCCTTGGGTCAGAGAGCCAAGGTCGCAGTCGTGGGGCGAGCTCGGGATCGCTCAAGTAGAAGGCCTGCTTTCGCGGCCCAAGAAGAAGGCCCGCTTTCGCGGGCCTTCGGGGTGCAACCGTAGGTGCAAAGGGCGCGGATCAGCGGCCCAGTTCGAACACCACGTCGACGTTGACCGACAGCGCGTTCTCGCCCGGGGAGATCGAGGTGTCGGCGCCGGCGCGTTCCATCTTCGCCATCGCCATCATCGGCATCGGCGGCTGCGGACCGAAGCTGCCGCCCTCGCTGACGCTGACGATGCGACGCACGCGCATGCCCAGCGCGTTGGCATACATCTCGGCACGGGCACGTGCCTTGTCGAGGGCGCTGCGACGGGCCTGGTCCTGCAGCGAGTCCTTGTCTTCGATGTCGAAGGTGGGGCCATTGATCTGGTTGGCGCCGACGGCGACCAGCGCGTCGAGGATGCCGCCCACCTTGGTGATGTCGCGCACGATGATGTTGACGCTGTTGCTGGCCTGGTAGCCGGTGATCACCGGCGGCTTGTTCTCGGCGTACTGGTACTGCGGGTTGAGATTGATGCCGCTGGTCTGGATGTCGCGTTCGGCGATGCCGGCGGCCTTGATGGCGGCCACCACCTTGTTCATCTGTTCGGCATTGGTGCGCAGCGCGCTGTTGGCATCGGCGGCCTGGGTGACCACGCCGGTCGACAGCGTGGCGATGTCGGGCGCGCGGCGCGCCTCGGCGTGCGCCGAAACCGACAGCAGGGTGCCGTCGGTGGTGCTGACGGCGGGAGCGGTCTGGGCACTGGCGGTCATCGCGGCGGTGGCTCCGAGGGCAAGGGCGGCGGCCAGCACGAGTGGACGCAGCGAGAGGCGGGGCAGGGCGTTCGAAAGAAGCATCGTCAACTCCATGGCAATGACGGGGGAGGGTGTTGCTGGGCCAGTGAACGGCCCGTGAGCCAGATCGGGGTTATCGCGCGGTGGCGCGGTCGGCGTCCAGTCAGCGCGGGTTATCCTTCCAAGGCTTGCCGGCAGTGTGAAGCAACCGCGGGGGTAGCGGTTTGCCCGCATCTGTCGCGACACCAATGACCGAACGCGCACGGACCAGCGCCACGCCGGTCCTGCCGCCGGCATGACATTCCACGGGCGCAACCCGGCCCCTCAGCCCCAGGTCCCCGATGCTGCATCTCGCCTCTCAATCGCCACGTCGCCGCGAACTGCTGGGCCGTCTCGGCCTCCAATTCGGCGTACTCGACCTCGACATCCCCGAACAGCGCCAGCCCGGCGAGGCGGCGATGGACTACGTGCGGCGGGTCGCGCGCGAGAAGGCCGGTGCCGGCCTGCTCAAGGTGATGGGCAATCCGCAGGCGGTGGTGCTGGGCGCAGACACCGAGGTGGTGCTCGACGACGAGGTGTTCGGCAAACCCGTCGATGCCGACGATGCCGCGGCGATGCTTCGGCGCCTGTCGGGCCGCACGCACCAGGTGATCACCGCCGTGTCGGTGGTGTCGGCCGGTCGCGAGGCGCAGGCGGTATCGCTGTCGGAGGTCACTTTCGAATCGCTCGATGACGCGCGCATCGCTGCCTATGTCGCCAGCGGCGAACCCTTCGGCAAGGCCGGTGGCTACGGCATCCAGGGCGGCGCAGAGGTGTTCACCACGCGTCTGGCGGGAAGCTTCTCCGGCGTCATGGGCCTGCCGTTGTTCGAGACCGCGAGCCTGCTGCGCCAGTTCGGGGTGATCCAGTGACGCCCGCCGCACGACACCGCACGCCGGGCGCGAGCGCGTCGCCGCTGCGCGGAGTGGCGGCATGAGCGAGGAGATCCTGGTCAACGTCACCCCCCGCGAGACCCGCGTGGCCGTGGTCGAAAACGGCATGCTGCAGGAACTGCACATCGAGCGCGGCTGGTCGCGCGGCGTGGTGGGCAACATCTACAAGGGCAAGGTCCAGCGCGTGATGCCGGGCATGCAGGCGGCGTTCGTCGAGATCGGTCTGGAGCGCGCGGCGTTCCTGCACGCGGCCGACATCATCAAGCCGACGCAGCTCGGGGGCGGTGAGGCCGACGAGGCACCGCTGCCGCCCACACCGACCCGGCCGATCGCCGAACTGCTGCGCGACGGCCAGGAAATCATCGTGCAGGTGGTCAAGGACCCGATCGGCACCAAGGGCGCGCGCCTCACCACGCAGATCAGCATTCCCTCGCGCTACCTGGTGCTGCTGCCGCGCACGCGGGTGGTGGGCGTGTCGGCGCGCATCGAGGACGAAGCCGAGCGCGCGCGCCTGAAGTCGCAGGTCGCCGCGCTGGCGCCGGCCGGCGAGCAGCACGGCTACATCGTGCGCACCAATGCCGAGGGCCAGCCCGAGGAAGCGCTGGCCGAGGACATCGGCTACCTCAACCGGGCCTGGGCGCTGATCGCCGAGAAGTCGGTCAGCGTGCGCGTCGGCGAGCGCGTCTACGAGGACCTGAGTCTGCCACTGCGCGCGGTGCGCGACCTCATGCGGCGCGACGTCGAGAAGGTGAAGGTCGATTCGCGCGAGACCTGCGAGCGCCTGCGCACGTTTGCCGCGCAGTACATGCCCGGCCTGGACGAGAAGATCGAGCACTACACGGGTGCGCGTCCGATCTTCGATCTGTACGGGGTCGAGGACGAGATCCAGCGCGCGCTCGACAAGCAGGTGCCGTTGAAGTCGGGCGGCTACCTGATCATCGACCAGACCGAGGCGATGACCACGGTCGACGTCAACACCGGTTCGTTCCTCGGCCAGCGCAACCTGGAGGAAACGGTGTACCGCACCAACCTCGAGGCCGCGCAGTCGGTGGCGCGCCAGCTGCGACTGCGCAACCTGGGGGGCATCATCATCATCGACTTCATCGACATGGTGGACCCCGA
Organism: Montanilutibacter psychrotolerans; assembly: GCF_003719825.1. Lineage (GTDB taxonomy): Bacteria > Pseudomonadota > Gammaproteobacteria > Xanthomonadales > Xanthomonadaceae > Montanilutibacter > Montanilutibacter psychrotolerans. The sequence goes on from NZ_RIBS01000001.1 coordinate 649,513, forward strand.
GCACCGTCGGCAGGTGCTGCGCCAGTTGGAGAAGGCGCTGGTGCGCGACCACGCCAAGACCACGGTGTACGAGTTCTCACCGCTTGGCTTGGTGGAGATGACCCGCAAGCGCACCACCGAGAGCCTCGAACGCCAGCTCAGCGAGCCCTGCCACGAGTGCGGCGGCCGCGGCATGCTCAAGACGCCGGAAACGGTGACCTACGAGATCTTTCGCGAGATCGTCCGCCAGGTGCGCCAGTTCGACGCGGCGCGGCTGCTGGTGATCGCCTCGCCGAAGGTCGTGGCGCGCATCACCGACGAGGAATCGGCGGCGGTGGCCGAACTCGAGGAATTCCTCGGCAAGTCGATCCGCTTCCAGGCCGACGAGCAGTACGCGCAGGAGCAGTTCGATGTCGTGCTGCTCTGACGCGCCCGTTGCCCGCGTGAGCGCCTGATGCCTACTCCGGTACGCCGCCGGCTGCGACTGGCCCGACGTGGCCTCGGCTACGCCGTGGCGGTGATGCTGGTGCTGGTCGCCGTGCTGCTGGGCATCGCCAGCCGCCTGCTGCCGTTGGCGGAAAGCCATCCCGAACAGATTGCCGCCTGGCTGAGCGAGCGCGCTGGCCGCACGGTGGCGTTTGATCGCGTCGAGACGGAATGGACGCGTCGGGGGCCGTTACTGCGGCTGGATGGCCTGCGGGTGGGCGATGGCGAGAAGGCCTTCACCATCGGCGACACCGAGATGCTGGTATCGCTGTACGCCGGGTTGCTGCCGGGGCATTCGTTTTCCGAGCTGCGCCTGCGCGGCCTGGACTTGACGCTCGAACGCCTGGACGACGGCCGCTGGCAGGTACGCGGTCTGCCGGGGCAACAGCAGAAGGGTGGCGATCCGTTCGCCGCGCTCGAGGGTCTGGGCGAGCTGCAGGTGATCGGCGGCAAGCTGGCGGTGGTTGCGCCCGCGCTGGATATCGACACCCACATCCCGCGAATCGACGTGCGCCTGCGCGTGGACGGACATCGCGTGCGCGCCGGCGTGCGCGCCTGGCCGCGCGGCGATGCTAGGCCGGTCGACGCGATGCTGGATCTGGACCGCAAGCGCGGCGACGGCCGAGCCTATGCCGGAGCCCGCGATGCCGACCTGGCCACCTGGACCGCGTTGCCCCGGCTGGCCGGTGTGTCGGTGGTGTCCGGCACCGGTCGCGCCGAGGCTTGGGCGCAGCTGCGCGGTCACCGCGTGGCCACGCTGACGGTCGACGCGCAACTCGAAGACGTCGCACTGCGCGCCGCCACCCCGATCGCCGGCAAGCTGGGCGAAGTGCGCTTCCCGCGCGTGCAGGCGCGCAGCCGCTGGCAGACGGTGAGCGGCGGCTGGCGTGTCGACGCGCCCACCCTGCGCATCGGCGAGGGCGCGCAGCAGCAGGTGCTCGACGGACTCGCCCTTGCCGGCGGCCAGCGCTACGCGTTGCGTGCCGATCGTATCGATGCGGGTCCGCTGCTGGCGGTCGCCGCGCTCAGTGACCGCCTGCCCGATGGCCTGCGCGGTTGGCTGCAGGCAACCCGGCCGGACGTGCAGTTGCAACGGATCGAGCTGGCCGGCCACCGGAGCGGTGCGATGCATGCCAGTGCGCGCATCGATGCGTTGTCGTTCGCATCGGTCGGCGATGCGCCTGGCCTGAGCGGCCTTGCCGGCGACATCGATGGCGACGCCAACGGCTTCTCGCTCAAGCTCGACCCGCAAGCCGCGTTCCGCTTCGACTGGCCCAGTGGCTTCGGCGTGCCGCATCCGGCCCGGCTCGATGGCACGGTGACGGGTTGGCGCGAAGGCGCCGGCTGGCGCATCGCCACGCCCTCGCTGCGTATCGACGGCGGCAGCTTCGGCGCGCGAGCACGTGGCGGACTGTGGTGGCAGGGCGATGGCAGCCGGCCCTGGATCGACATTGCCGCCGAAATAGACAAGACGCACCTGCCGGTGGCCAAGGGGTTCTGGATCCGCCACCGTATGCCGCCCAAGGTGGTTGAGTGGCTGGACCGCGCATTGGTGGATGGCTACGTGCAGAACGGTCGCGCGCTGGTGTCGGGCGATCTCGACGACTGGCCGTTCCGCGATCGCAACGGCCGCTTCGAAGCCACCGCGCACATCGGCGCGGCAACCTTGAAATTCCAGCCCGATTGGCCGGCCGTCGAAGGCGTCGAGGCCGACGCCAGCTTCATCGCCGACGGGTTCACCGTGGTGGGCAAGGCGACCGGCAGCGTCGGTCGTCTGGGTGAGGTCGCGATCAGTGAGCTGACCGCCGGCATCGACCACTACAACGACGGAACGCTGACCGTGCAGGCGAAGGGTGCCGGCGATGCGGCGCAGTTGCTGACCGTGTTGCGGCAGAGTCCGTTGCAGGCCGATCACGCGCAAACGCTCGACAACCTCACCGCAAGCGGTGCGGCCAATGTCGGATTCGCGATGGCGTTGCCGCTCAAACGTGGCGGCCAGTTGGCGATCGACGGCAGCGTCGACCTGCACGACGCCAAGCTGGCCGATGCGCGGTGGAAGCTCGCGTTCGACCAGGTCACCGGTCATGCCGCGTATTCGCGCGGCGGCTTCGGGGCCGAGCACTTGCAGGTGCGCCACGAGGGCCAGCCCGGTCGGTTGTCGCTGCGCGCCGGCGATGCCTACGTGCGCGAGTCGGGGCACGTGTTCGAGGCCGGCCTGGAGGCGTCGATCGATGCCGATGGCCTGATCGACCGCGCCCCCGACCTGGCCTGGCTGAAGCCGCACCTCGACGGCCGTTCGCCGTGGACGGTCGGGGTGGCGATCGCCAAGGCGCCGCCGGGGCAGACGGCCCCGGCCACGCTGCAACTGCGCTCGAACCTGGTGGGCACGGCCCTGGATCTGCCTGCGCCCTTGCGCAAGCCGGCCGGGGCGTCGTTGCTGGCCACGGTGGAAACCCCGTTGCCGGTGGGCAGCGGCGACGTGCGCGTGGCGCTGGGCAAGCTGATGGCGGTCCGTGCGCGCAGCAATGCCGGCAAGACCGGTGTGCGGGTGCAATTGGGTGCCGATCGCGTGGATGACGCACCGCCCCTGTCCGGCCTCATCGCCACCGGCCGCACCGAATCGCTGGACGCACTCGAATGGATCACCCTCACCCGCGGCGGTGGCAACGGCGGTGGCCTGCCGTTGCAACGCATCGACGTGAGGGCCGACCGCCTGAACCTGCTCGGCGGCGTGTTCGCCGACAGCCGCGTGGTGGTGGTACCCGCCAATGGCGGCACCGCGGTGCGTGCCGAGGGCGCGTCCCTGGCCGGTGCGCTGATGGTTCCCGACGACACCCGCAACGCGCCCATCGCCGGTCGCTTCCAGCGCTTGCACTGGCGTTCCGCGACGGCGGCCACGACGAGTAACGCCGCGACTGGTGCTTCCGTCCCGCTTTCGGCAGCGCCATCGGTGCCCGTCACGGCGGGCGATGACGGCTTCGATCCGGCGGCGATCCCGGCGCTGGCGTTCGACATCGACGAGCTGCGCATCGGCGCGGCCACGCTCGGCAGCGCGCGCCTGCGCACGCGTCCGGACGGCAACGGCATGCGGATCGAGCAATTGCAGACGCGCGCGCCCGGGCAGCGCATCGACGGCACGGGCCTGTGGACCGGCCGCGGCGCCGGTGCGCGCACGCGCCTGGACCTCGCGTTGGCCAGTGAGGATTTCGGCGCGTTGCTGGACGGTTTCGGCGTGGGTGGCCGGCTGGCCGGCGGCAACGGCACGGTGCGGTTCGACGCGTCATGGCCGGGCAGCCCCGCCGGCTTCAGCCTGGCCGCGCTCGACGGGCGGATGGTGGTGGATGCGCGCGACGGCCGATTGCTTGAAGTCGAGCCCGGTGCCGGCCGCGTGCTGGGCCTGCTGAGCCTGGCCGAACTCCCGCGCCGCCTGACGCTGGATTTCCGCGATTTCTTCAACAAGGGCTTTGCGTTCAACCGGATCGGCGGCAACGTTCGCTTCGCCGGTGGCAGCGCCAGCAGCAGCGACCTGCGCATCGACGGCCCCGCTGCGGCGATCGACATCCGCGGCAGCGCCAATCTGCGCGCGCAAAGTTTCGACCAGACCATCGAAGTGCGGCCCAAAGCCGGCAACCTGCTGACCGCGGTGGGTGCGATTGCCGGTGGGCCGGTCGGTGCGGCCATCGGTGCGGCGGCCAACGCGGTCCTCAACAAGCCGATGGGCCGCCTGGCCGCCAAGACCTACCGCGTCACCGGGCCCTGGAAAGAACCCAAGGTGGAGGTGGTCGGACGTGAACAGGGCCGGGCGGCAGCGCGGCCGGCCGGCCCGCCTTCCGGCTGATCGCGCGGTGCCGATGGCCCCGGCTGGCCGGCCGGTTGCCACCTGGTTGATTCGGTGACTGCGCGCCACCACGTAACCTGTGGTGGGACCGCGCCATGATGGCCCGTCGTCGCGCCCGTCGCCGCCCGCAATTCCCCTTCCCAAGCGAACCGCTCATGACCCAGCCGATCCAGCTCGCCGAATCCCGCCTCCTGCTGCCCGCCGGGCTCGATGCCTCCGGGCTCGAGCGCAGCTTCGGCACCCTGCTCGGGCCGGGCATCGACTTCGGCGACCTGTATTTCCAGCACGCCCGGCGCGAAAGCTGGACGGTCGAGGACGGCATCGTCAAGGACGGTGCGCACTCCATCGAACAAGGCGTCGGCGTGCGCGCCATCAGTGGCGAGAAGACCGGCTTCGCCTACTCCGACGAGATCAACAGCGAAGCGTTGATCGCGGCGTCGAAGTCGGCACGCGCGATCGCCCGCGATGGCGCCGCGCACACCCCGCGCTTGCTGGTGCGTGGCGGTGGACGCAGCCTGTACCCCAGCGAGGATCCGATCGACGGGCTGGCCAACGAAGACAAGGTCGAGGCGCTGCGTCGCATCGACAAGCTGCTGCGTGCCGCGGACCCACGCGTGCAGCAGGTGGTGGTGACCCTCTCCGGCGGCGTGGACACGGTGCTGGTGGCGCGCAGCGACGGCGTGCTGGCCGCCGACGTGCGCCCGCTGGTGCGCTTCAACGTGCAGGTCATCGTCGAACAGAACGGCCGTCGCGAGAGCGGCTACGTTGGCGGCGGCGGTCGCTACGGCTACGTCGAACTGCTGGCCGGCGGTAAGCCCGAGCGCTGGGCGCGCGAGGCGCTGCGCCAGGCGCTGGTCAACCTCGAAGCGGTCGACGCGCCGGCCGGCGTGATGCCGGTGGTGCTTGGCAGCGGCTGGCCGGGCGTGCTGCTGCACGAGGCGGTGGGCCACGGCCTGGAAGGCGATTTCAACCGCAAGGGCACCAGCACGTACGCCGGACGCATTGGGCAGCGCGTCGCGGCCCCGGGCGTGACCATCGTCGACGACGGCACGCTCGAAGGCCGTCGCGGATCGCTCAACATCGACGACGAAGGCACGCCGACCCAGTGCACGACGCTGATCGAAGACGGCGTGCTGGTCGGCTACATGCAGGACACCCTCAACGCACGCCTGATGGGCGTGGCGCCGACCGGCAACGGCCGCCGCGAGTCGTTCGCGCACCTGACCATGCCGCGGATGACCAACACCTACATGCTGGCGGGCGAGCACGATCCCGAAGAGATGATCCGCTCGGTCAAGAAGGGCCTGTACGCGGTCAATTTCGGCGGCGGCCAGGTCGACATCACCAGCGGCAAGTACGTGTTCTCGGCGACCGAGGCCTACCTCATCGAGGACGGCCGGATCACCGCCCCGGTGAAGGGCGCAACCCTGATCGGCAACGGCCCGGAGACGATGCAGAAGGTCCGCATGATCGGCTACGACCTGGCACTGGACGAGGGCGTTGGCGTGTGCGGCAAGGACGGCCAGAGCGTGCCGGTCGGCGTCGGCCAGTCGTCGCTGCTGATCGACGGTCTGACCGTGGGTGGCACGCAGGCGTGATTCGCGCTGGCGCGATCCGGTCCGGCGTGCCGCGCGCGACAGCGCGGCGTGCGACGGGGCGACATGCCCCTACGGTCACCGCGGCGTCAGGCCAGGCGGCCACGTCGCGCGCGCGCAGGCACCGTCGCGGAGCTGCGCGAGACGGCGCGATTGCTGGATCCCGCATCGGCCGGTGGGCCGGGGCGGCGGACTCAGTCCTCGTCGAGACCTTCCGTTTCCGCCCCGTCGTCGTCGACGCCGCCGGGCTCACCGCCACCCAGCATCAGCACCCGCAGTTCGCGGAACAGCTCGCGGAAGGCGCGCGGCGGCTTGTTGCGCTTGCGCTCCTCGAGCGTGTTGCGCACCAGCTGGCGCAGGCGCTGGCGGTCGGCGCCCGGGTACTCGACGATCAGGTCGGCCAGCGCCGTGTCGCCATCGGCAAGCAGGCGGTCGCGCCAGGCCTCGACGCGGTGCATCGCGGCCACTTCGCGTCGCCCGGCCTCGCCGTTGACATCCAGCGCGTCGCGGATCGCCTCCAGCACCTCGTCGTCCTCACGCCGCATCTGCTTGGCCAGGAAGGCCAGCTGGCGCTTGTGGGCGATGTGCGAGGTGATGCGCCGGCACTCGCGGATGTGCGGCAGCAGGTGCTCGGGCACCGGCAGTTTCATCAGCTGCGGCTCGCTCAGCGCGACCAGCTGCTGGCCCAGCGCCAACACCTCCAGCGCCTCGCGCCGGTTCTGGCTGCGGCTGTCGCCCAGGTACTCGCCGGTTTCCTCGTCAATACCACGCATCGCATTTCTTCCCGAACTTTCAGTCCGGATGGAGCGGTGGCAACAGCGCCATCGCCCCCGTCCGGATCAGCCAAAAACAGATCCTGCGGCCGTCGGCCCCAGGATGACAGAGTGAAAGGATAAGACATTGGACAAGACCCTCCCGTCTCCGGCCCGTCAGGCCGGTGCCAGCGACGACAGCCAGGCACGCCTGGACCGCCTCGCCGACCTCTCCCGGCGCCTGCTCGCCAGCGCACGCGCGCAGGGCGCCAGCCAGGCCGAGGTGTCGTGCTCAGAGGAGTCCGGCCTCAACGTGAATGTGCGCATGGGCGCGGTCGAGACGGTGGAGGCGACCCGCGACCGCGGCATTGCGGTCACCGTGTACTTCGGCAAACGCAAGGGCACGGCCAGTACCGCCGATCTGCGCGAGGACAGCCTCGAGTCGACCGTGGCCCAGGCCTGCGCGATCGCCCGCCACACCGAGGACGACGCCGCCGCCGGCCTGGCCGAACCCGAGCTCATGGCCGTCCCGCCGGCTGACGGGCGCTGGCCCGAGTTCGACGGCTGGCACCCCTGGGCCATCGAGGCCGATGAGGCCGTCGATCTCGCCCTGGCGTGTGAGCAGGCCGGCCGCGAGCGTGATCCGCGCATCGCCAACTCCGACGGCGCATCGTTCGGCAGTGGCAGCAGCCTGGGTGTGTACGCCAATTCACACGGCTTCATCGGCCGCGAGCGCAGCACCCAGCACAGCATCGGCTGCGCGTTGATCGCCGGCAGCGGCGACGAGATGCAACGCGAGGGCTGGTACAGCATCGCGCTGGCGGCCGGGGACCTCGAAGACCCCGCCGCGATCGGCCGCAAGGCCGCCGAGCGCACCGTGTCTCGCCTCGCGCCGCGCCAGCTGGCCACCGGTGAGTACCCGGTACTGTTCGCGTCCGAAGTCGCCCGCTCGCTGGTGGGCCACCTGCTGGGCGCAGTGTCCGGTGGCGCGCTGTACCGCCGTGCCAGCTTCCTGCTCGACAGCGTCGGCACGCAGTTGCTCCCGGACTGGTTCGGCATCGACGAGCGGCCCTTCCTGACGCGCGGCTTCCGCTCCAGCGCCTACGACGGCGACGGCGTGGCCACGCGCGATTCGGCCCTGGTGGCCGGCGGCGTGCTGCAGCATTACGTGCTGGGCACCTACTCGGCGCGTCGCCTGGGGCTGCAGACCACCGGCAACGCCGGCGGCGTGCACAACCTGCAGGTGGCTGCCAATACCGGCGACCTGAACGAGATGCTGCGCGGCATGGGCCGTGGCCTGCTGGTCACCGAGCTGATGGGGCAGGGCGTCAACGCGATCACTGGCGACTACTCGCGAGGCGCGGCCGGCTTCTGGGTTGAAGGCGGCGAGCTGCAGTACCCGGTCGACGGCGTCACCGTGGCCGGCAACCTCAAGGCGATGTTCAAGGCGATCGAAGCGGTGGGCACCGATGTCGATCCGCGTTCGCACATCGCCACCGGTTCGATCCTGGTGGGCCGGATGACCGTGGCCGGCGAGACGCCGGAAGACTGAGTCAGGGCGCTTGCGCGCACCCGTGTCGTGCTGCCTGCACCGCGCAGCGCGATGGCGAACGTCGGACGCCGGGGCGTCCGACGATTGCGCGAACTGGCGGCTTGTGCGGCGGAATCGAAACCGTTCTTGACACAGGCGGCTCCCGCCACCGACAGTGACGCCGCTGTGGTGGCTGTGGCCGCCGCGAAAGCAACCACCGAAACGAAATGGAAGGGGAACCAGGGAATGAACGATATCAACCAAGCGCCAGCAGGCGAGGCGGGTTCGGAAGACCGGACCATCGCGATGCTGACGCATCTGTCCGGCATCCTGTTCGGCTTCATCGTGCCGCTGATCATCTGGCTGATCAACAAGGACAAGCCGGAGAAGGCCTATCTGATCGACCAGTCCAAGGAAGCGCTGAACTTCAACATCACCTTGTTGCTGGTCTACGTGGCGCTGTTCGTGCTGACGGTCGTCACGCTCGGCCTTGCCAGCCCGCTGACCCTGCTGGTCTGGCTGGGCTCGATCGTGCTCTTCATCATCGCCGGCCTGAAGGCCAACGGCGGCGCGACCTACCGTTACCCGGTTGCCCTGCGTCTGATCAAGTAGTCGCGATCGGGCTTGCCTGAAAGGGCGAGCGCGCAGCTGCAACACCAGGAAGGCCCGGCATTGTCCGGGCCTTTTCTGTTGTGGGCCCAGCGAGGGCCGCAGCCCGCAGGCGTGCGTGCGGTGCTGGGGAAGCGCCGGCTAGACGGGTGGCCGCGCGTCGACGACCCGGCCCGTTGAGCGGGTCGCGCCCCGGACGGTCAGTGATTGCGCCGCGCTGCGAATTCGGCCAGGGATGCGAGCGCGGCCGCTCGTTCGCCGAAAGGTGCCAGCGCCGCGTGCATGACCACGGCGAGCTCGTCCAGGCGCGCGCGCGAGGCGTCCAGGCCGATCAGTGCCGGGAACGTGGCCTTGTCCTGCGCCTCGTCCTTGCCGGCGGTCTTGCCCAGCGTGGCACTGTCGCCTTCCACGTCGAGAATGTCGTCGCGTACCTGGAACGCCAGCCCGAGCGCGTCCGCGTAGCGATCGAGCTGGGCGAGTTCGGTCGTGCTGGCGCCGCCGCACAGCGCCCCCATGCGCACCGCGGCGCGGATCAGCGCACCGGTCTTGAGCGCATGCAGGCGTTCGAGCGCGGCCAGGTCGATCGATGCTGCGGCGCCCGTGGCATCCAGGTCGAGCGCCTGTCCGCCGCACATGCCGGCCGCGCCGGCGGCACCGGCGAGCGTGCCCAGCAGCGCGACGCGCGTGGTCGCATCGGCGGGGGCTTGCGCCAGCACCGTGAAGGCCAGCGCCTGCAGCGCGTCGCCGGCGAGGATCGCGGTGGCCTCGTCGAACGCCACGTGCACGGTGGGCTGGCCGCGGCGCAGGGCGTCGTCGTCCATGGCGGGCAGGTCGTCGTGGACCAGCGAGTAGGCATGCACGAGTTCGACGGCGGCCGCTGGCGCGTCCAGAACGTCCGTGTCGGCATCGAACAATGCGCCACTGGCATACACCAGCAGCGGGCGCATGCGCTTGCCGCCCAGCAGCACGGCGTGGTGCATCGCCGCGTGCAGCCGCTGTGGCGAGGTGTGGGGATCGGGCAGGGCGCGCACCAGCGCTGCGTCGGCGCGTTCGCGCCAGACCGCCAGACGCCGGTCAAGCATCGTTGCCGGGCGCCGTCGGGCTTGCGAAGGGCTCGCCGCTGGCCGGGTCCTGCGGGTCGCTGAGCAGGCGCACTCGCAGCTCCGCCTGTTCCAGCGCGGTCTGGCATCGACGGTAGAGGCCGACACCGCGTTCGTACGCGGCCAGCGAGTCCTCGAGGCTCATCTCGCCGTGTTCCATCTTGTCGACGAGCTGCTCGAGGGCATCGAGCGACTGTTCGAAGTCGGCGACCGGGGAGGCTTCGGTGGGTGGTTTGCGTGGCATGGCGGAAGTGTGCGCGGCGCGGCTGCGGATGGTCAACGTGCGTGGCTGCGTGATGGCGGCGGCTGCACCAGGATGCAGTGGCCGCGCGCCCGGCGATTGCGTCCGGCTCAGCTCCGCGTCCAGCTCAACCCGGCCGCATGCTCGCGCAGCCAAGCGTCGAAGCGCGCGGAATAGGCCAGGTCGCCCGCGGCCAGCAATTCCTCGCCGTCGAACAACAGCGGCAGCCGCTCGCGCTGCCACGGCGGCACGCCCAGCGTCTGCAACACGTGCTTGAGGGCGTGCGAATGCCCGCGCCCGGGCAGGGTGATGCGTTCGCCGCCATGGCGTGTGCGCACCTCGAACATGGAATCGAAACGCGCGGCACCGGAGAGTCTCAGGCTGGCGCCGTCGGGCAGGACCAACGCGGCGGAGCCGTCCCAGCCTTGCCGCCATCCGGGCGGCAGCGGCGACTGGTACCAACCGGCGTGCAGTAGGTCGCGCCAGCGGCGCACCTCGGCCGTGCGTGGGCCCGGGGTTTCGTCGCCAGCGGGCTTGCCGGGTTCCGGGGCGCCGAGGCCGCCCCAGCGCGAGCCCCAACGAAAGCGCGCCTGGCTGTCAGGGGCACACGCCAAAAGCTCGCGCTCGATCCGTTCCACGCCGTTTCCCGGCAGCGGTGGCAGTTGCAGCGTGGCGATCCAGCGACGCAACACGCGTGCGCGCCTGGCCTCGGGCAGGGCCAGCAACGGCGGCAGTTGCAGGCAGTGCGGGTCGAGGGTGCTGGCCTGGGCCAACGCCTCGGCATCGCCGTGGTCGAGCAGCTCGCCCGCCTGCGCTGCCAGCTCCGCGCTGCGAGCCAGCGCCGCGTCGGCCGTAGGCCAGCGCTCGCGCAGCAGCGGCAGCACGCGATGGCGCAGGAAATTGCGGTCGAAGGCATGGTCGGCGTTGCTGGGGTCGTCGATCCAGCGCAGGTCGTGCCGGGCGGCATAGTCTTGCAGTACCGCGCGCGGGACCTCCAGCAGCGGCCGCCACAGGTGGCCGCGCGCGAAGTCGCGCCACGCGCGCATCGCGCCAAGGCCGTCCACGCCCGAGGCACGCAGCGCGCGCAGCAGGAACGTCTCGGCCTGGTCGTCGCGATGGTGGGCGAGCGCAAGCACCTCCCCGTCGCCAAGTTCCGCCGCGAACGCCGCATGCCGCGCGTGTCGCGCCGCGGCCTCCACGCCCTCGCCACCATCGAGCGGGACCTCCACGCGAACGATGCGCAGCGGCACGCCCAGTTCATCGCATGCGCGCTGGCAGTGCGCGGCCCAGGCATCCGCATCGGGATGCAGGCCATGGTGGACGTGCAGCGCGCGCAGTTGGCGATGGCCGGTTTGCGCTGAGGTTGCCAGCGCATGCAGCAGCACCATTGAATCGAGTCCGCCGCTGTGGCCCACGCACAGTGGCGTGGCCGGCACTGGTGGCAGGGTCAGGCTGCTGGCAGGGGATTCAGGCATCGCACGATGGTGCCACGTCGTTGGAATGACGCGGCGGCGCGCGCCGGTCCGACCGTGCATGCGAGCGCCTTCGGCATCGTTGGCTGGTGCAGTGAAGGCAGCTGACCTGCTTGGAGTCCGCGCGCGAAATACGCGTCGCACCGCCCCAAGCACCGCGCCGCAACCCGCAGCACCCACGTCAGCGTCGTGGAAACGGCTACTTCGCGCCGCCGATCACGGGCCCGCCCGCGCTTACGCCGCTTCGTACGCGCCGTAGCCGCGCAGGCGCTCGTAGCGGCGTTGCACCAGTTGATCGACCGGCACGTTGACCAACGAGTCGAGTTCGTTGAGCAGCACGGCCTTGAGGCGCGTGGCCATCTGCCGGGGATTGCGGTGCGCGCCGCCGGTGGGCTCGCGCACCACCTTGTCCACCAGGCCCAGGCCGTGCAGGCGCTTGGCGGTGAGGCCAAGCTGTTCGGCGGCGTCCTTGGCCTTGTCGGCCGACTTCCACAGGATCGAGGCGCAGCCTTCGGGCGAGATCACCGAGTAGGTGCTGTACTCCAGCATCATCGTGCGATCGCCCACGCCGATCGCGAGCGCGCCGCCGGAACCGCCTTCGCCGATGACGGTGCAGACCACGGGCACGCGCAGTTCGGCCATTTCCATGAGATTGCGCGCGATCGCCTCGGACTGGCCGCGCTCTTCAGCGTCGATGCCGGGCCAGGCGCCGGGGGTGTCGATGAAGGTCAGCACGGGCAGGCCGAAGCGCTCGGCCATCTTCATCAGGCGCAGCGCCTTGCGGTAGCCCTCGGGCTTGGGCATGCCGAAGTTGCGGCGGATCTTGGACTTGGTGTCGCGGCCCTTCTCGTGGCCGATCACGACCACGCTGCGTCCGTCGATGCGGGCCAGGCCACCGACGATCGCGTTGTCGTTGGCGAACGCGCGATCACCGGCCAGTTCCTGGAACTCGTCGCAGATCACCCGCAGGTAATCCATCGTGTACGGCCGCGCCGGATGGCGGGCCAGTTGCGAGACCTGCCACGGGGACAGGTCACGGAAGATCTGTGCCGTGCGCAGGCGCAGCTTGTCCTGCAATGCGTGGACTTCGGTATCGACGTCGACGGCCGAGCCATGGCTGGCGTGGCGGAGTTCCTGGATCTTGGATTCCAGGTCGGCGATCGGTTGCTCGAAATCGAGGTAGTTCGGATTCATGCGCATGCCCGCGGCCGCGGTCTGGCCGGAAAGGCGACAGTCTAGCCCAGCCCCCCGGACCATACCGAGGCGTCTGTGGCCTGGCGCGCCGTTTGCCCGGCAAACCTGCCGGGCACGGGGCTCAGTTCAGCGGCACTCAGTTCACCCAGGGCTTGGCCAGGGCCAGCTTCACCGCCCGCACGCCGGGCAGGGCACGCAGGTTGCCGGGCAGGTCCGGGTCGATGCGCACGCTGGACGTGCCGTTGAGATCGAGCATGCCGGCCGCGCCTTCGCGCAGCAGGTCCAGGCGCAGCGGCGTCGAACCGGGCCGTTGCCGGGCCAGCATTGCATCGACGCGCTGCAAGGTGCCCGGCACGCGCAGGTCCAGCCGCAGCGACAGGCGCTGCGCGTGCCTGGCGCACACCTGCGCGTAATCCCAGCAGCGCACGGCCTTCAACGAGAAGCCGCCGCTGAACGCGTCCTCGCGCAGCCCGCCCTGGATCACCAGCAGGCGGTCGCGCACCAGGATCTGTGCGAACTCGGCGTACGACTCGGCGAAGAACCCGCACTCGATGCGGCCGCGGCCGTCCTCGAGCTGCACGAACATCTGGCTGTCGCCCTTCTTCCGAAGGCCGACCACCAGCCCGGCGATCGCCATCTCCATTTCCGGGCGCCAACCGCTGCGCGCGCTTTCCGGTCGCGATTCCCAGATGCGCTCGATCTCGCCCAGGTCGTAGCCGAGCAGGCCCCGCAGCTCATCGCGGTACGGATCGAAGGGGTGCCCGCTGAGGTAGTGGCCGAGCGTATCGCGCTCGCCGGACAGCAACTGCGCCAGCGGCCACTCGTCGGCTTCGGGCAGGTCCAGGCGCAGCGCCGGGGCACTTTCGCCACCGCCGAACAGCGACACCTGACCGGCCGCACGCTCGCGTGCCAGCTGGTCGGTGGCCTTCAGCACCTCGGGCAACTGCAGCATCAGGCTGGCGCGATTGCGGCCCAGCCTGTCCAGCGCGCCGGCCTGGGTCAGGGCCTCCAGCGCACGGCGGTTGAGCTTGCCGCTGTCGACGCGCTTGCAGAAATCCAGCAGGTCGACGAACGGCCCGGCGCGGCGCGCCTCGACGATCGCCTCGCAGGCACCGCGGCCGACGCCCTTCACCGCGCCGATACCGTAGCGGATCGTGTCTGGCGTGGTCGCCTCGAACATGTACGGCGATGCGTCCACGTCCGGCGGCAGCACGGTCAGGCCCATCACGCGCGCCTCATCGAGGAAGCCGGTGACCTTGTCGGTGTTGTCCATGTCCGAGGACATCACCGCGGCCATGAACTCGGCCGGGTAGTGCACCTTGAGCCAAGCCGTCTGGTAGGCCACCAGCGCATACGCGGCCGAGTGCGACTTGTTGAAGCCGTACTCGGCGAACTTCTCCATCAGGTCGAAGATCGGGCTGGCGACCTTCGCCTCGATCTGGCGTTCGGCGCAGCCGGTTTCGAACTTGGCGCGCTCCTTGGCCATCTCCTCGGGCTTCTTCTTGCCCATCGCGCGACGCAGCATGTCGGCGCCGCCGAGCGAATAGCCCGCCAGCACCTGGGCGATCTGCATCACCTGTTCCTGGTACACGATCACGCCGTACGTCGGGCCCAGCACCGGCTCCAGCGACGGGTGCGGGTAGGTGACCTCGGCGTTGCCGTGCTTGCGGTCCACCCAGTCCTTGTCCATCCCCGAGCCCAGCGGGCCGGGACGGAACAGCGCGGCCAGCGCGATGATGTCCTCGAAGGTGTCGGGTTTGGCGCGCTTGAGCAGCTCGCGCATGCCGCGCGATTCGAACTGGAACACGGCCACGGTGTCGCCGCGCGAGAACAGGTCGTAGCTGGGTTTGTCGTCCAGCGGCAGCGCAGTGATGTCGAGCGGTTCCTCGCCGGTCGCGGCGCGGCGCACGTTGATCGCCTTCACCGCCCAGTCGATGATCGTCAGCGTGCGCAGGCCGAGGAAGTCGAACTTGACCAGGCCAACGGCCTCGACGTCGTCCTTGTCGAACTGCGTGACCGGGCTCTTGCCGCGGCCCTCGCCATCGTGTTCGGCGAACAGCGGGCAGAAGTCGCTGAGCGGGCTGGGCGCGATCACCACGCCGCCGGCGTGCTTGCCGGCGTTGCGCGTGAGGTCCTCCAGGCTGAGCGCGAGGTCGAGCAGGTCGCGCACTTCATCTTCGCTGCGGTAGCGCTGGATGAGGTCGGCCGAGGCGAGGTTGCTGTCCTTCTTGGCCGCGTCGGAATTGCCCAGCGCGTCGTCGAGGCTGATGCCGAGCGTGTTCGGGATCAGCTTGGCGATGCTGTCGACGAAGCCGTACGGATGGCCAAGCACGCGGCCGGTATCGCGCACCACGGCCTTGGCGGCCATCGTGCCGTAGGTGATGATCTGGCTGACGCGGTCGCGGCCGTACTTGCGCGCGACGTAGTCGATGACCTCGTCGCGGCGGTCCATGCAGAAGTCGATGTCGAAGTCGGGCATCGACACGCGTTCGGGATTCAGGAATCGCTCGAACAGCAGGTCGTACGGCAGCGGGTCCAGGTCGGTGATGCCGAGCGCCCAGGCGACCAGCGAACCCGCACCGGAACCACGTCCCGGGCCCACCGGGATGCCTTGTTCCTTGCCCCAGTTGATGAAGTCCGCAACGATCAGGAAGTAGCCCGGGAACCCCATCTTGATGATGACGTCGAGCTCGATTTCCAGGCGCTCGTCGTACACCTGACGGCTCTTGCCAGGCGCCAGCGGCGCCTTTTCGAGGCGCTTGGCCAGACCTTCGCGCGCGCAGTTGCGCAGCCACGATTCGATCGTGTGCTCGCTGGGCACCGGAAAGGCCGGCAGGTAGTACGTGCCCAGGTGCATCTCGACGTTGCAGCGGGTCGCCAGGGCGATGCCGTTGTCGATCGCATCGGGCAGATCGGCAAACAGCTCGACCATCTGCTCCGACGACTTGAGGTATTGCTCGGGGCTGTACTCGCGCGGACGCTTGGGGTCGTCCAGCACGCGGCCGGTGGAGATGCACACGCGCGCCTCGTGGGCGTCGAAGCCGTCCGGGTCGAGGAAGCGCGCATCGTTGGTGGCGATCAGCGGCAGCGAGCGCGTCGACGCGGCGGCAACGGCGAACGCGTTGAACGCCTCCTCGCCCTCGCGCCCGCTGCGGGTCAGCTCCAGGTGCAGGCGATCGCCGAAGGTGCCGCGCCAATCGGCCAGCCAGGCCTCGGCCAGTTCGTGGCGGTTGCTGGCAATCAGGCGTCCGGCAAGGCTGCCGCGGCCGGCCAGCGCAAACAGCCCGGCGTTGTCCTCGCGCAGCCATTCCGGGCGCACGGCCACCCCCTCGACGCGGTGGCCTTCCATCCACGCCCGGCTCAGCAGGCGCGACAGCGTCAGATAGCCGGTACGGTCGCGACAGAGCAGCGTCATGCGCGAGGTCGCCTCATTGCCGTCGGCCAGGCCGATGTCGGCACCGATGATCGGCTTGAGGCCCGCGCCCTCGGCGGCCTTGTAGAACTTGACCGCCGCGAACATGTTGTCGATGTCGGTCAGCGCGACGGCCGGCTGGCCGAGCGCGGCGCAGCGTTTGACCAGATCGCCGATGCGGATCGTCGAGTCGGCGAGCGAGTACTCGCTGTGCAGGTGGAGATGAACGAAACGTGCTGACATGCGTGCCCTGGGCAGCGGTCGAAAACTGTGCTGGACCGGTCGGGGAACACGGCTGCCAGTGGACCAGACAGCAGGGTATCAGCCTAGCCCGGGCGAACAAGGCTTGACATGCGTCAGCGCCGGCCCGGGCCGGCGCTGCGCCGCATCACCAGACGACGCGGAACGTCGTGTCCGGCACGTGCACGTCGGCGTAATGACTGTCGTGAACCCGGGCGTGGTGGCGCAACAGCGCCAGTTCGGCCAGGCGGTCGTTCAGCCACGCGGCACGCTGGGCGGGCGCATCGCCGCCGGGGTGCTCGCTCGCGCGGTAGTCGCAGAAGTCGCCGTACTCGACCGCCTCGGCCTCGAACACCGGCCAGGCCAGCTCGAACATCAGCACGTCGTCGAGCAGGCCGAGCGCCGGGGTCGAATCGGCGATCAGATCCTCGGCGCGATCGAAATACGACAGCAACTTGCCCAGGCGCGCGCGCATCGCCGCGTCGGCATCCCAGTCGGGGTCGACCAGCAGGGCCCGCAGCTGCTCGATGCGGGTCAGGCGCAGTTCGAGCACGTCATGGGCCTCCTGTGGCGACAGGCGCATCAGCCAGCCTGCCAACGCCTGCAGGCGGGCCTGGTCGACACGTGGCGCGTCCGGGTTGAGCTCGTGCAGCACCGCGTCGAACTGGGCGATGGCGTCGGAGGGGATCGAAATACGGGCGCCCGGGTCGGTGCTGTCCGGAACTCGGCCAAACGGCAGCGGGGCGTAGTCGGGAGTCAGGGCAGAAGCACGCATGACAGTCCTCGCAGTGCCGGCGGAAGCGGGCAGGTCGGGGCGACGCGGGCCGGCGAGGTCGGCGCCCCATCAATCAGGATGCGACTCGATGCTGATGGGTTTAGTTTACGCCCGCATGAGGCGGAAGGTCAGGTGACGGATGGGACAGGGCGGCAATCCTTGATGCCCCTTGCCACATGCGCCACACCGTGCCCGTGGGCCGTGAGGGCATCCCGTGGATCGGAGGCTGCCATCCCCCGAGGTCGGCCATGGCGTTGCGCGAAAAATCGATGTCCGGCACGCTGGGCCCGCATTCAGCGTGTTCCGCACCTGCCACTGTCACGACCTGGTTGGCTGTTCGGCGACGGGGCGTTCGGGCTGGGCCACCGCGCCGATTCAGTGCCAAGGGTCGTGCCTGCGACAGCGCCCAGCTTCCCGTGGGGGCGATTGGCCGCCTCGTCCAATCCGCCCCGTCCAATCCACCCCAACCGGTGTCTTGCATGTCAGCTCAGAACGTTCCAACCCTTTACGAATGGGTAGGCGGTATCGAAGCGCTTACCCGTCTGACCACGCGGTTCTACCAGCACGTCAAGGCCGACGCGCTGCTGGGGCCTGTCTTCGCGCACATGGACGACGCCCATCCGGCCCACGTGGCGGCATTTCTCGCCGAGGTGCTGGGCGGCCCGGGTGACTACTCGAGCCAGCACGGCGGCCACCCGCGCATGATCCAGCAGCACCTCAATCGGCACCTCGTCCAGGAGCAGCGGCGGCGGTGGGTCGGCCTGCTGCTGGAAACGGCCGACGAGCTGGGCATGCCCGACGATCCCGAATTCCGTTCCGCCCTGGTTGGCTATCTGGAATGGGGCTCGCGCCTGGCGGTCATCAACTCCCAGCCCGGCGCCACGGTCGACGCGCACGCGCCGATGCCCAAGTGGGGCTGGGGTGAAGTGAAGGGGCCCTACACGGGCGACTGAGCCGCGCAGCGGCATCGGCCAATCCCGCCGGAGCGGTTCCGTGCTTCGGCGTCCTCCAGACCACCACGCCAGAAGGAAGGTCCATGCACACCGGAAGTTGCCTTTGCGGCACAGTGAAATTCGAGATCCGCGGCGAACTGGGCCCGGCGTTCTTCTGCCATTGTTCGCGGTGCCGCAAGGCCAGCGGGTCGGCCTTCGCGTCCAACGTCGTCGTTGCCGAGCGCGACTTCGTCATCGTCGAGGGCGAGCCGTCGCTGCGCAGCTTTCAGTCCAGTCCGGAAATGCGTCGCACGTTCTGTTCGAACTGCGGGTCGCCGATCATGAGCCAGCGCGGCAACCTTCCGCAGGTGCGCGTGCGGATGGGGACGCTGGACACCCCGTTGCGCCGGGGGCCGGGCGATCACATCTTCGTGGCGTCCAAGGCCGACTGGTTCGAGATCCACGACAACCTGCCCCAGCACGCGGATCGGCCGCAGGGGTGACCGCCGTCCATCCCTCATCCGATCCGGCCGATCCGATTCCCGAACCTCGTGATGTCGCGCGCGGCAACCTGGGCGCGCGCTTCCTCAGGGGCTATCTGCCGTTCACCGGCCTGGCGCTCGCTGTTGCGTTCGCGCTGGTTTCCCTGTCGGGTAGCTGGGCCGCGGTGCTGGTCGGGGGTGTGATCTTCCTCGCCTGGGCGTCCTGGATCGTCACCACGCAGCTGGCGGTGCTCGTGGTTCCCCTCGGGGCCCGCTATTACCGGCGGTGCGCCGTGGTTACGGCGTGCTGCCAGGTAGTGGCGCCGATGTTGCTGCTGTCGTGGTCGCAGGTGATGCACGACCTTTCGGCTTGATCGGCCGTTTCGGCTCGGGTCCGGCGTACGCAGGAATCCTGCGGCACTGTGATGGAGTGGTCGTCGATCGGACGCGGCTGAAGCCTGCTCCCGGGGCTGGCCCGGATGCGATGCGCGAGGGAACCCCGCCACCTTTGCAGGCCCCGCGCCGTGTGGATAATCCGTCCACGGGGCGGCCTCGGGCCGCTGCGCCCATCCTGTTCCGTCGAAAGGGATTCCGACATGAGCCTATCGCTGCGTACCACTGTTGTTGCCGCTGCGCTGCTTGCTTGCGCGGCCGTCCGGGCAGAGCCCGCTGCCGAGTCGGCCCAGGACCCGGGGCGGATCATTGGCTACCTGCTGTCGATGTACAACGCCGACAGGATGATGATGCGACGGGTGGACATCGACACCGCAGGAGAGCCCGAACTGCGCGCGATCGCCCGTGCGGCGTTGGACAAGTTCAGTGTCGACGAGGTCGCCCGGCAGGCTTCCGCTCCGCTGGCGAAGACGTTGACGCCGCAGGAAGTCGCGCAATGCCTGGCGTTCATCGATTCGGAAGACGGGCACGTCCTCCTCGCACTGGGCAAGGCCGCGATCGACTCGCGCGCGTTGGCCGAATCGGTGGACGCACTGCCGGCGGAGCAGAAGAGCCGGGTCAACCAGGCCTTCCAATCGAGTTGCATGACCAAGACTCTGGCGTTCATGAGCTCGGAACCGGCCAAGAAGGCGATGTACGACTACGGCGGCAACCTGGTGTGCGAGCACGCGCAAACGACTGATCCGGAAGCGCTCAAGACACTGCGTTCGCACGGGAAGTGCCTGCCTGCGGAGGGGTAGGCGCTTGCCTTGCCTCGCCGCTGACCGGACATCGCGGCGCGCCGCGTCGCGGTTCCACCGATGGCATCGCAGCGTTCCAGGAATTCTTCACCGATCCGGGCCGGGCAACCGTCATCCTGTGCCACAGCGATGACGGCCCCGCATTGATGTTGCGCGCGCCGTGTCGCGGGTGGTTTCCGCGCGACGGTTGCCGGCGCTGTGGTAACGGGTCGGACGCATCGCGCGCGGGCCATCGAATGGAAGTCCAACAGGTACCTTGGGAGTTGCCCCATGTCCGCGGAAACACACTTTGATGGTGGCTGCCTGTGCGGCGCCATCCGCTATCGCGCCACCAGCCAGCCATTGCGGGGCGTGATCTGCCACTGCGCCAACTGTCGCAGGCACTCGGGCGCTCCGGCGCTGGCGTTCGTGCACTTTGCCATCGAGTCCTTCTCGTGGCTGACGAAGGCGCCGGCCTGGTATCGCTCGTCGGCGTTTGCCGAACGTGGTTTCTGCCCGACCTGCGGCAGCACCATCGGCATGCGCGAGGAGGTGCTGCACGATCGCGTCCAGGTGTGCATCGGCAGCCTCGACGAACCCGCCAGGGTGCGCATCGACGACCACGTCTGGACTGACTCGCGTGTGCCCTGGTTTGACACCCGCGATGGCCTGCCGCGCTTCCCGGGCAGCAGCACGGCGGTGCCATCGGACGCGCCGGCGTCGGTCGGGGACGTGTGACCCACGGACACGTTGACTCAGGAGCGCCGTGATGAGCATTCCGGCAGAAGGCGACGTCCCGCGAGTGGGGGTCGGCGTCATCGTGATGCGCGAGGGCCGGGTGCTGCTGGGTCAACGGATCGGCTCGCACGGCGCGGGAACCTGGGCGCCGCCCGGCGGGTACCTGGAGTTCGGTGAGTCCGTCGAGGACTGCGCGCGGCGTGAAGTGCTGGAGGAGACCGGACTGCGGATCGGCACCGTGACGCCGGGGCCCTACGCCAACAACCGGTTCGTTGCCGAACACCGGCACACGGTCACGCTGTTTGTCGTGGCCGACGGTGGGGCGGGCGAGCCTGCGGCGCGAGAGCCGGATAGGTGCGCGCGATGGCAGTGGTTCGCATGGTCCTCGCTGCCGGAGCCGCTGTTCCTGCCGCTCGATAATCTGAGGCGCAGCGGGTTCGTCCCGTGAATCTCGGTGCGGATTTCGGCGCCGGTAATGTCCGGCGCCGGAATCCACATCGCCCCACTGGCTCAGCCGGGCTTGCGAAGCATCAACAGCAGGCCACGCGCGGCGGCCAGGCGTGCCGCGGCGTCGGGTAGTTCGAGCTTGATGCGCAACTTGTCGGGGCCTTCCATCTGGTAGAGCTTGGGCTGGCCCTGGATCATCCGGATGATCGCCATCGGGTCGACGTCGGGCTTCTCCACGAACTGCACCCGTCCGCCCTTGTCGCCGATGTCCAGCTTGCGGATGCCAAGCTCCGTGGCCTGCGATTTCAACTCGGCAATCGCGAACAGGTGCTTGGCTGGATCGGGCAACAGGCCGAAGCGATCGATCATCTCGACCTGCAGTTCGCGCAACTCCTCGCCGTCGCGCGCGCCGCTGATGCGCTTGTACAGCGTCAGGCGGGTGTGCACGTCGGGCAGGTAGTCGTCGGGGATCAAGGCCGGGACGTGCAGCTCGATGTCGGCGCCGCGCGCGTGGTTGCCGTCGACATCGGGCAGTTCGCCACGCTTGATCGATCGCACGGCGCGTTCGAGCAGCTCGGTGTAGAGACTGAAGCCGACCTCGGCCATCTGCCCGCTCTGGTCCTCGCCCAGCAGTTCGCCGGCACCGCGGATCTCGAGGTCGTGGGTGGCCAGGGTGAAGCCGGCGCCGAGTTCGTCCATTGCCTCGATCGCATCGAGCCGCTTCTTGGCATCGGCGGTGATCGACTTGCGATCGGGCACCACCAGGTAGGCGTAGGCACGATGGTGCGATCGGCCGACGCGACCGCGCAGCTGGTGCAGCTGGGCAAGGCCGAACTTGTCGGCGCGATTCATGATGATCGTGTTCGCGTTGGGAATGTCGATGCCCGATTCGATGATCGTGGTCGCCAGCAGCACGTTGAATCGCTGTTTGTGGAAGTCGAGCATCACGCGCTCGAGTTCGCGTTCCGGCATCTGGCCGTGCGCCACGCCGACACGAACATCGGGCACCAGCTCTTCGATCTGGCGCTGCATGCGGCCGATGCTCTCGACGTCGTTGTGCAGGAAGTACACCTGGCCGCCGCGCGACAGCTCGCGCTGGAAGGCTTCGCGCAGCTGCGCGTCGTTCCACGGCACGACGAAGGTCTGTACGGCCAGGCGGTGGGCGGGCGGGGTGGCGATGATGCTCAGGTCGCGCAACCCGGCCATCGCCATGTTGAGCGTGCGCGGGATCGGCGTTGCGGTCAGCGTGAGCAGGTGGACGTTGGCGCGCAGCGCCTTCAGCGCTTCCTTCTGGCGCACGCCGAAGCGCTGCTCCTCGTCGACGATGACCAGGCCCAGGTCGGCGAAATGGACGTCCGGTTGCAGCAGGCGATGGGTGCCGACGATCACGTCGATCTTGCCCTCGGCCACCTTCTCCAGTTCGGCCTTGATTTCCTTGCTGGTCTTGAACCGCGACAGCACCTCCACGCGAAGCGGCCAGTCGGCGAAGCGGTCGCGCATCGTGCGGTAGTGCTGCTCGGCCAGCAGGGTAGTGGGCACCAGCAGGGCGACCTGCTTGCCCGCGCTGGCCGCGGCGAACGCGGCGCGGACGGCGACCTCGGTCTTGCCGAAACCGACATCGCCACAGACCACGCGATCCATCGGCTGCGCCGAGGACAGATCGCGCAACACCGACTCGATCGACGCGTGCTGATCGGGGGTTTCCTCGAACGGGAACGCTGCCGCGAACGGCTCGTACATCGAACGGTCGACATCGATCGCCAACCCGGCGCGCGCCTGGCGCTTGGCCTGGATCTCCAGCAGCTCGGCGGCCACGTCGCGGACCTTTTCGGCGGCCTTCTTCTTGGCCTTGGTCCACTGCTCGCCGCCGAGCGAATGCAGCGGCGCGGTTTCGACCGACGCGCCGGAATAGCGGTTGATCAGGTGCAACTGCGCGACCGGCACGTACAGTCGGTCGCCCTTGGCGTACTCGATCTCGAGGTATTCGCCCTTCTCGCCACCGGCTTCCAGCGTGATCAGCCCGCGATAGCGGCCGACACCGTGGTCCTCGTGAACGATCGGCGCGCCTTCGGTGAGCTCGCCCAGGTCGCGGATGATCGCTTCGGGTTCGCGGCCGGCGCGCTTGCGGCGGCGCGGCTGCAGCGCACGTTCTGGGAAGAGCTGGCGCTCGGTGAGCACCGCGATGGCCGGCGCGGTGAGCGCGAATCCGTCGTCCAACGGTGCCACGGCGATGGCGAACGCTTCTGCGCCAGACGCGAACGCCTGCCAGTCGGCCAGCACCTGGGGACGCAACTGCGCGGCCGCCAGCACCTCCAGCAGTGCCTCGCGGCGTCCGGCCGAATCGGCGGCAATCAGCACGCGGCCCGGGTAGCTGGTCAGGAACGATGTGAGCGCGGCCGCGGCGGGCGCGTCCTTCGCGGCAACCGGCAACGCCGGAGCCGGCTGGTCGCCCAGGGCGTGCGCGCGTTCGCGCTGCGGGTGGCCTTCGCCGCACACTTCGACGCGCACGCCCCGATTGAGCTGCTCGCGCAGCGCATCGGCCGACAGGTAGAGCTCGCCCGGCGGCAGCACCGGCCGTTCGACATCGTGGCGACGCTGGTCGTAGCGCTCGCCGGTCTGCGTCCAGAATTGCTCGGCCGCCTCGAACGTCCCGACGCACACCACGGGCAGCACGCGCTCGCCAAGGTAGTCGAACAACGTGGCGGTCTGCTCGAAGAACAGCGGCAGGTAGTACTCGATGCCGGCCGGCGCCATGCCGGCCTTGAGATCCTGGTACAGCGCGCTGCGTCGGGTGTCCAGGTCGAAGCGATCGCGAAGCCCGTCGAGCGCGCGCTTGAGCGAGGCGTCGTCCATCGGCACCTCGCGGCCGGGCAGCAGGTGCACGGCGTCGATCTTGTCGAGCGAGCGCTGCGATTCCGGATCGAAGCCGCGGATGGTGTCGATCTCGTCGTCGAGCAGTTCGACACGGAATGGCGTTTCGGCGCCCATCGGATAGACATCGAGCAGACCGCCGCGCACGGCGAAGTCACCCGGGTCCAGAACCTGCGGCACGTGTCGGTAGCCGGCCGATTCGAGGCGGCGCTTCTCCGCGTCGAGGTCCAGGCGTTGGCCGACACGGACATCGAAGCTGCCGCCCACCACATGCCGCAGCGGTGCGACGCGTTGCAGCAGCGTCTGCACCGGCACCACCACGATCCCCTGCTTCAGCGTCGGCAGGCGATGCAGTGCTGCCAGGCGCTGGCTGACGATGTCCGGGTGCGGGCTGAACACGTCGTAGGGCAGGGTTTCCCAGTCCGGGAACGGCAGCACCGGCGTCGCGCCATCGCTGCGTCCGTCCGCGCCGAGCAAGGTGCGCAGGTCGGACTCGAGCTGGTGCGCTGCGTGGTTGTCGCGTGTCACCGCGAGCAGGACGCCATCGTGCGCGGTCGCGGCCACCGCGATGTGCAGCGCCAGCGCCGAAGGCGACGCCGGTGCGCGCCACCATGCGCGGTTCTGGCCAGTCCTGGGCAGGGGCGGGGTGGGGAATGCGGCGTTCGACATCGTGGCGTGTGCTCGCGACAAAACAGGTGCAGCGCCGGCGACCGTCATCGCCCGCGCAAACGGCCGTCAAGTTTACGCGAGCGCGGTGGCTCGACGGTTCAGGCGCGAGGCGGCCGCCAACACGGTGGTATCGGTTGCCGACGCGTTCGATGCGCATGGCGTCGGATCGTCGACCGCCCGTCGCGGTGTTGCGCCTTTTTTGATCTGGCCAACGCCTGGGGCGGCGAATTCACAACGCACTTGCGGCCGCGCGATGCCGGCAGCTGTCTTTCGTCGACCGTTCGTCGGCAGTTCGATTGCGCGATATTGGAGTGCTTGCAATCAAATAGCGCGCTATGTATTGTGCGCCCCATGAACAGCAAGCCCGCCAGCCAGCCATCGAGCAAGCAAGCCAGCAAGCCAACCGGCAAGTCGACCGGTCCGAAGGCACAGGCCCGCACGGCACTGCACCTGGACGACCAGCTCTGCTTTGCCCTGTACTCGACCAGTCTGGCCTTGAACAAGGTCTATCGCCGCCTGCTGTCGGGTCTTGGCCTGACCTATCCGCAGTACCTGGTGATGATGGTGCTGTGGGAGCGCGACGCGGTCGCGGTGTCCGAGATCGGTGCGCGACTGTTCCTCGACTCGGCGACGCTGACGCCGTTGCTCAAGCGCCTGGAGTCGGCCGGGCTGATCACCCGCACACGCTCGAGCAGTGACGAGCGGCAGGTCATCATCGCGTTGACGCCGGCCGGCCGGGAGTTGCGGACCCGCGCGGCCAAGGTGCCGGCCAACATCTTCTGCGCCGCGGATTGCTCCGTCGACGAGCTGGTCTCGATGAAGGCACAGCTCGAATCGCTACGGACCAACCTGCTGAAGTTCGAGCCGGACGCCGACTAGCAAGGCGCGACGCCGCGCCAGCCACATCACGACATCGCTGTCCCCGGTCGCGGCGACCCGGGACGGCTGCCCCCAGCCGCACCCCAAAATCAACGGAGCCACCATGTCCATCGAGAACGTCCTCTACACCGCCCACGCCACTGCGACCGGTGGTCGCGACGGCCGCGCCGTCTCCTCCGACAGCGCCATCGACCTCAAGCTGTCGACCCCGCGCGAGCTTGGCGGCGCCGGCGGCGACGGCACCAATCCCGAGCAACTGTTCGCCGCCGGCTACTCGGCGTGCTTCATCGGCGCGCTGAAGTTCGTCGCCGGTCGCGAGAAGATCGCGTTGCCCGCCGACACGCGCATCGAAGGCGCCGTTGGCATCGGCCAGATTCCCGCCGGTTTCGGTATCCAGGCCGAGTTGAAGATCTCCCTGCCGGGCATGGAGCGCGAGGTGGCCGAGAAGCTGGTCGCACAGGCACACCAGGTCTGCCCGTACTCCAACGCCACGCGCAACAACATCGACGTGAACCTCGTCATCGTCTGAGTGTCATCGATCGAGCGTTGATGGCGGCATGCCTGCCGTCCCGGCGCGCGTGGCATCGTCGATGCCGCGCGCGTCTTCGCATTTCCGCTCAGCGGATCGTTGTTCCCGCTGGACTGGGACCGGTCACGGCGCGGTGGGAGGCGCGGGCGGTGGCGCGGTCGGAGGATTGAGATCCAGCACGACGCGCGTCAGTCCGGGGACATCGCTCTGGAACTCGCGACGGAAACCCAGCGACTGCGCCAAGGCCAGCATGGCCTGGTTGTGTTCGAACACGTCGCCGTAGATGCGTTCGAGCTTCTTGCCGCGCGCCCACTTCACCAGTCGCGTCATCAGGTAGCGCCCCAGGCCCATGCCGGCGATGTAACGGCTGACCAGGATCGCGAACTCGGCCTCGCGGCGGTTGTCATCGATGGAAATTCGCGCCACCGCGCCGACCAGGGCCTCGCCCGGTGGCAGCGGTTCGGCCGCAACCAGTGCGAACTCGGTGCGCGGGTTTGGCCGGGTGAAGCGGTCGGCCATCTCCGGACTCATTTCCTTGAGCGAATAGAGGAAGCGTTGGCGCACTTCATCGGGCTGAAGCAGCTCGAAGCCGGCGCGCAGCGGGCCGGCGTCTTCGGGTCGAATCGGCCGGATCAACAATTCTCGCCCGTTCACGAGGCGTTGGCGCTCGTGCCAAGGCGGCAGACGTTCGCGTGTGGCCATAGCCGGATATTGGCACACTGTGTGTCGGCAAGGTCTTCATGCGGAAGTCACATGGGAAAGCAGGTCGACGCATCGGCAGTGCGCGCGCTCGTGGGCAGTTGGCCCGGCGTCGAGGCCGACGTGAAATGGCAGGACGATCTGGTCTTCAGCGTCGCCGGAAAGATGTTCTGTTGCTTCTGCCTGCGTGGCCCCCGGGCCGGCGGTATCGGGTTCAAGGTCGATGACGAGCGCTTCCTGGAGCTCACTGATCGCCCAGGCTTCGTCCCGGCGCCTTACCTGGCGAAGGCGAAATGGGTGCTGGTGGCGGCGCCGGAATCGCTACCAGCCGACGAGTTCAAGGCCTTGTTGCGGCGCAGCTACGAACTGGTGCGGTCAAAGCTCACCAAGAAACTGCAGCGCGAACTGGCCGAGTGACCCGATCGGGTGATGCGGGCACCACTTTCGGGCAGGGACCACGGCATGATCGAGCCCATCTTGCAGACGACTCTCCACTGTCATGCCCCATCGCACCGCCGCGATGAGCGCTGATGCCGACCCTCCGGCGCGCCCTGGTGTGGGCGAGGCGCTGCGGTTTTGGCTGCTGCTGGGTTGCATCAGCTTCGGCGGGCCGGCAGGGCAGGTGGCGATCATGCATGCCGAGTTGGTCGACAAGCGACGCTGGGTTGGCGAGGCCGACTTTCTACGCGCGTTGAACTTCTGCATGTTGCTGCCAGGACCGGAGGCGATGCAGCTGGCGACGTGGCTGGGCTGGCGTCTGCATGGCGTGCGTGGCGGCGTGGCGGCGGGCGCCCTGTTCGTGCTGCCGGCGGCCGTGCTGCTGGGTTTCCTGAGTTGGCTGTACCTGCGCGTGGGCCACGTGCCGGCGGTGTCGGGTGCGTTGTTTGCACTGCAGGCGGCGGTGCTGGGCATCATCGTGCACGCGCTCCAGCGCATCGCGGCGCGCGTGATCAAAGGCGTGTTTGCGATGGCGCTGGCACTGGCGGCGTTGCTGGTGCTTGCGCTGACGCAGACGCCGTTTCCGCTGTTGCTGGCAGGCGCAGCGTTGGCGGGCTTGTGGGCCGGACGCTTCCGCCCGACCTGGTTGCCAATGCCCGCCGAAGCCGCTGATGCCGTCGATGCCAGCGGCAACGGGCGGCCGATGCCGCGGTCCACCTCTCCGCGGCTGTCCAGCCTGCGCGTCGCGGCCAGTTGCCTGGTGCTGTGGTGGCTGCCGCTGCTGGCGGTGCGGGTTTGGCTGGGGCCGGACAGCACCGCGCACGCCATGGGTCTTTTCTTCAGCAAGGCCGCCTTGTTGACCGTGGGCGGTGCCTACGCGGTGTTGCCCTACGTCGCCGAGCAGGCCGTGGAGACCCACGGCTGGCTGGAGCCGGCACAGATGATGGCCGGTCTCGGGCTGGCCGAGACCACCCCGGGTCCGCTGATCCTGGTGCTGGAGTTCGTCGGCTTCGTCGGTGGCTGGCAGCATCCGGATCTCGCCACGCCGCTGGCTTCGGCGTTGCTGGGCGCGTCGGTGACATTGTGGGCGACGTTCCTGCCCAGTTTCCTGTTCGTGTTGACCGCCGCGCCATGGATCGATCGCATCGGCCGCTGGCGGCCGGCCCACGCGATGCTCTCGGGCGTGACGGCCGCGGTGGTCGGGGTGATCGCCAACCTCGCGCTCTGGTTCGGCGCGCGGTTGCTGTCGCCACTGCCATGGCCAGCGCTCGTGTTCGCGCTGGCGATCGCATCGCTGACCTGGCTGGGGCTGGCGCGCTGGCGTTGGCCGGTCTACCTGGTAGTGCCGGCGGCGGCGCTGACCGGTGCGTTTTTGCAACGGTGGTTGCCATTTTCTGCTTGAGCCATTGCGGCCGCCGGTCCCGGGCGGTAACCCCGCGATGCTAGACTCGCGGCCGTTTCGGGGCCGGCTTGGCCCCTTTCTGCATTGACTGTTGAAGGAGTCGGCATGGCTGGTGGTGGTGATTCGACCCGCGCGATCCTTTTCGCGCTTGGCGCCAACTTCGCGATCGCGGTGGCCAAGGGCGTGGCCGCGTTCTTTACCGGCTCCAGCGCGATGCTGGCCGAAACGGTGCATTCGCTGGCCGACTGCGGCAACCAGGGTCTGCTGCTGTTCGGCCTGAAGCAGGCCAAGCAGCCGCCGTCGCCGGACTACCCGCTGGGTTACGGCAAGGCGATCTACTTCTGGTCGTTCCTCGTCGCGCTGATGCTGTTCTCGGTGGGCGGCATGTTCTCGCTGTACGAGGGCATCCACAAACTGCATTCCGAAGAAGCGGTCGATGTGAACAAGCTGTGGTGGGCCGTCGGCGTGCTGGTGTTCGGCATCATCGCCGAGGCCGTGTCCATGCGCGCCTGCCTGCAGGAAGTGAACCGTTCGCGCAATGGCCGTTCGCTGTGGCGCTGGTTCCGCGAGAGCCGCCAGGCCGAGCTCGTGGTGATCTTCGGCGAAGACCTCGCCGCCTTGCTGGGCCTGGTGTTCGCGCTGGCGGCGGTGGTACTGACGATGGTCACCGGCAACCCGCTGTTCGACGCGATCGGCACGATCATGATCGGCGCGCTGCTGATCATCGTCGCGGTGTTCGTGGCGATCGAGGTCAAGGCCATGCTGATCGGCCAGAGCATCGATCCCGAGCGCCAGGTGCAGATGCAGGCCTTCCTGTCCGGCCGTCCCGAGATCGACAAGGTGATCAGCATGATCACGCTGCAACTGGGCAACGAGGCGATGGTCTCGGTGCAGGCGCAGATGCGCGAGAAGCAGGACGTGGCCCACCTGGTCGAGCAGATCAACGTGGTCGAGCGCGCGTTCAAGGTCGAGTTCCCGGAAGTGCGCTGGAGCTTCTTCGAGCCCGACAGCAAGCCAGGGCTGTAATCCTCGAAGGCCCCAAGAAAAAGCCCGGCGACTGCCGGGCTTTTTTTGTTGGGCGGGGAACGGGCTATGGGTCTGCCACCCCCGGTGGCGCGGCGCTATCCGCGCCCGGTCGCCTTACTGCGCGGTCTTGAGCCACTCCAGTCGGGCCGAGGCGCCAGGGCCTTCGCCCAGCACCTTCGCCAGCGCGTTGAGCGCGGGTTGCAGCTTCTGTTCGATCTGGAACGGCGGGTTCAGCAGTAGCATGCCGCTGCCGTTCATACGTAGCGGCGAGTCGTCGGCGCGCACCAGCAGCTCGGCCAGCAGCGAGGACTTCACCGGCAACGTGGCCGCGCGGCGGAAGAACGGCTGCAGTGAGCGGCGCAGCTTGATCGGGTACCACAGCGCATAACAGGCCTGCGGCCAGCGGCCGAGGGCCTCGCGCAGGCCGGCGATGACGGCGTCGAATTCCTCGAGCTGGGCCTCGTACGGCGGGTCGATCAGCACCAGTCCGCGGGCGAACTTCGTGTCACCGATCTTCGGCGGCAGCAGCGCCTTGATCCCGGCGTAGCCGTCGCGGGCGTGCACGGCCACGCGCTCGTCGCCGACAAAGTTGGCCTTGAGCTGAGTGGCTTCCTCGGGCTGCAGTTCACAGGCGGCGATGCGGTCCTGCTCGCGCAGGGCGTGCGCCAGCAGCCAGGGCGAGCCCGGGTAGCTGGCCTTGCCGTGCTCGGCGCGGCACGCACGCACCGCCTGCAGGTAGCGGCCGATCAGCGGGTCCGCCGGGGCTTCGGCGAGCAGTCGGCCGATGCCGCCCTCTGCCTCGCCCGTGCGTTGCGCGGAATTGCCGTCGAGCGCGTACAGCCCCCGGCCGGCATGGGTATCGAGCGCGAACACCGGCGCCGGTTTGGCGGTCAGGGCGTCGCAGATCGCAAGCACGGTGACGTGCTTGAGGACGTCGGCATGGTTGCCGGCATGGAAAGCGTGGCGATAGTTCATGGCGATAGGGTACGGGGAATGGACGGGCAGGGGTGAGCAGCGGTGGCCCGCCGGCCCGACCGATGGGGCTGCCACGGGACTGGCTCACCCTCGCAACGCCTTCCTCGCCTATGCTTTCGCCGCCCCCCACCACTGCAACGCCATGCCGCGCATCCTGCTGGTCGAAGACGAAACCGCGATTGCCGAAACCGTGCTGTACGCGCTGCGTGCCGAGGGTTTCGAGGCCAGCCATTGCCTGACCGGGGGCGAGGCGCTGCGGCTGGCGGCGTCGACGGCGTTCGACCTGGCGGTGCTCGACGTCGGCTTGCCCGACATCAACGGCTTTGCGCTGTGCCGCGAGCTGCGTCGGGGGCGCGACCTGCCGGTGATCTTCCTGACCGCGCAGAATGCCGAGGCGGACCGCCTGCTGGGTCTGGAGATCGGCGCCGACGATTACGTAGGCAAGCCGTTCTCGCCGCGCGAGTTGGCCGCGCGCGTGCGCGTGGTGTTGCGGCGCGTCGCCGCCGCGCCGCCGTCCGGGGATGCGCCCGCTGGCGGCGCTTTCGAGCACGACGTCCAGGGCCTGCGCATCCGCTATCGCGGCCATCCGCTCGACCTGACGCGCTACGAATACGGACTGCTCGCCGCATTGCTGCAACGCCCCGGCGCAGTGCTGTCGCGCGCGCAACTGATGGACCGTGTGTGGGGCGATGCGCTGGAGAGCGGCGACCGCACCGTCGACACCCACATCAAGACCCTGCGCGCGAAGCTGCGCGAGGTGGCGCCCGACATCGACCCCATCCGCACGCACCGCGGGTTGGGGTACTCGTTCGAGATGACGTGACGTGCGCACCCGGTCCCCAACGCAAACACCGCCACCCGCGCGAGTGCGCATGGGAGCCTGCGCATGAAGATCGGTCTGCGCATCTTCCTGGGCTACTTCCTCATCGTCGCGCTGGCCGGCTTGCTGCTGACCCGCGTGTTCATCGCCGAGGTGAAGCCGGGCGTGCGGCAGGCCATGGAGGACACGCTGGTCGACAGCGCGAACATGCTCGCCGAGCTTGCCAGCGACGATTTCCTGGCCGGGCGCATCAACGATGGCGACTTCGCGCGCCGGGTGCGCACCTTGCGCGGGCGCGATTTCGGCGCGGAGATCTGGGGGTTTCGCAAGCGCGCCAGCAACTACCGCCTGTACGTGACCGACGCGCGCGGCATCGTGGTGTTCGACAGCAATGCCGTGGACGGCAAGGGCGGTGATCTCGGCCGCGACTACTCCCGATGGAACGACGTCTACCTGACGTTGCGCGGTCGCTACGGTGCGCGCTCAACCCCGCTCGACCCGAACGACGACAGCTCCACCGTCATGCACGTCGCCGCGCCGATCCGCGACGAGCGGGGGCGCATCGTCGGCGTGCTGACCGTGGCCAAGCCCAACCGCACGCTCGAACCTTTCATCGTGCGCAGCGAGCGGATCGTGCGGCGCTGGGGGCTGGTGCTGCTGGGGTCCTCGCTGCTGATCGGGTTGCTGGCGGCATGGTGGCTGTCGCGCCAACTCGATGGGTTGCGCCGTTACGCGCAGGCCGTGACGGCCGGCGAGCGCGCCACGCTGCCGCGCAGTGCCGGCGAGTTCGCCGAACTGGGGCGCGCGCTCGAAACCATGCGCGCCCGCCTCGAAGGCAAGCAGTACGTCGAGCAGTACGTGCACACGCTCACGCACGAGATGAAGAGTCCGCTGGCGGCGATTCGCGGCAGCGCCGAACTGCTCGAGGGCGGCATCGGCGCGGCGACGATGGACGATGCCGATCGCGCGCGTTTCGCCGGCAGCATCCGCGCGCAGAGCGAACGTCTGGCGCAGATGATCGACAAGTTGCTGGCATTGGCGGCGGTCGAGCACCGTCAGCGCCTGGAGCAACCCGAGCCGGTCGACCTGGCGGCCATCGTGGCCGAGGCGGCCGAACAGTGCGCGCCAAGGCTTGCCGCGGCGGGTGTGCGCCTGCGGCTGCAGTCCGAGCCGGGGTTGCCGGCGGTGGCTGGCGACGCGTTCCTGTTGCGACAGGCGCTGGTCAATCTGATCGACAACGCAATGGACTTCTCGTCTGCGCACGACGAAGTGGAGTTGCGCGTTGTTCGCGCCACCGCGCGCCACGTGGCCGACGGCAATGCCGGGCCGTCGGGGCGGACGCGCGTGATCGCCGATCCGCTCGACACCGACGGCACCACAAGCGTCGTGCGCATCGAAGTGCGCGACAGTGGCCCCGGCGTTCCCGACTATGCGTTGGGGCGCGTGTTCGAACGGTTCTACTCGCTGTCGCGGCCGCGTGGCGGCAGCCGCAGCAGCGGCCTGGGCCTGTGCTTCGTCGCCGAAGTGTCGGCCCTGCACGGCGGCCGCGCTGCACTGTCCAATCGCGATGACGGCCCCGGCGCGGTGGCGAGCATGGAGCTGCCGCTTCCGGCGGAGAAGTGATCGGCCGGGAGTGAGGTTCGAGCAAGCGAGCGGCCCCGATCTGCTGCCGCGTGCTCGCCTTCCACTTCACCGTCGCTTCACCAGGCCGCCATCTTGCCCGCACTCCCGGGGCCGAACCTGTCGCCGTTGCCACGACAGGAGTTGGACATGCGTCTTTGGTTGAAAGTGTTGCTCGTGCTGGGGATGACCCTGGCCATCCTCATCCCGCTGTCGATGATCCGCGGGGTCATCGCCGAGCGGCAGGTCCATCGCGCCGCTGCGGTTGCCCGCGTCGCCCAGAGCTACGCCGGTGCGCAGTCGTTCGCCGGGCCGGTACTGGTGGTGCCGTACACGCAGAAGGTCGAAGTCGAAGAGAAGGATGCTGCGGGCCAATTGCGAAAGGTGGTGCGGGACGAATCGGGGCAGTGGACGTTCTTCCCGACCACGCTCAATGTCACCGGCAAGCTCGATCCGGACACCCGCAGGGTGGGTCTGCACCAGGTTCGCGTCTACAAGCTGCACGGCGCCGCCAGCGCCGACTTTGACGTGCAGGTTCCCGACGATGCCACGCCCGTGCAGCAGCGTCGCATCGGCAAGCCATGGTTGAGCTACGCCATCGCCGACGTTCGCGGGCTCGGCAACCCGCGCCTGACCGTCAGCGGCATCGAGCGTCAGGTCGAACAGGGCCGCGGCTTCCGTGATGGCAGCGGTCTGCATGTGGCGCTGGATGCGCCGCAGCCGGGCCAGCGCTTGCGCGTCGATACCCAGTTGCAGTTCGCGCTGGGTGGTACCGAATCGCTTGCGCTGGTGCCGCTGGGTCGCAGCAACCGCTTCGCGATCGACTCGGCCTGGCCTCACCCGAGCTTCGCGGGCAAGTTCCTGCCCGCCAATCCGGAAGTCGGTAGCAAGGGTTTCAAGGCGCGCTGGGAGGTGCCATCGCTGGCGACCGGCGCGCAGGAGCAGTTCCTGCGCGGCAAGGCCCTGCCGAGTGTCGACGACGTCGGCAGGCAGGACGCTCGCGGCGAATACGGCGTCACGTCCTCGGACAGCATCGACACCGTGTCTGTGGCACTGGTGGATCCGGTCAATGTCTACGTGCAGGCCGATCGCGCCAGCAAGTACGGGCTGCTGTTCGTGCTGCTGACCTTCGTCGGGTTCTTCATGTTCGAACTGATCAAGCAGCTGCGAATCCACCCGATCCAGTACGGCCTGGTGGGGCTGGCCCTGTCGATCTTCTTCCTGCTGCTGGTTGGCCTGAGCGAACACATCGCGTTCGGTTGGTCTTACCTGATCGCGAGCATCGCCTGCATCGGCTTGTTGGCCTTCTACCTCAGCGCGGTGCTGCATAGCGTCACCCGCGGCATCGGCTTCGCGGCGATGCTCGCTACGTTGTACGGGGCGCTGTTCGGGCTGCTGATCTCGGAAGACAACGCGCTGGTGCTCGGCTCCGGGCTGTTGTTCCTGATCCTGGCCGCACTGATGGTGGTGACCCGCAAGGTCGACTGGTACCAGCTTGCCGGTCAGAAGCACGAACTGCCGCCTGCCATGCCGGCGCAGGCCTGAACCACGCGGCGCAACGGGCGGGATGTCGCCTGTTGCGCCGCCGATGTACGAGCGATGCACCATCGATCGGTGCGTGCATCCATCGCGCAATCCGACCCGCGCAGCACGGTGCCAACGAAGACGAGATCGGCAATGAACGGATTCCACCTGATGTTGTTCGGCATGCCCTGCGTGTTGGCGGCGCTGCCGTTGATCCTTCGCCCCGGGCGCTGGCTGTCGGGCTACGCCTTATGCGTCGGTCCATTGCTGATGTGGGTGACCTTGCACGTGAATGCTTCGATGCGTTCGCCCGACTACGACGGCGGCGCCGGAGATTTCATCGTCGTTGGCATGCTGGCGCTTCTGGACATCGGATTTCTCGGCGGTCTGTTGCTGCGCCTGATCTGCGACCTGGCCTGGATCGTGTCGCGTGACGTGTCCCGTGGACTGGCCGCCGCCGGCAATCCCCTCCAAGCTGGTGCGCAACAACCGGACTCCCGCCGATGCCCCTGACCCTGCGCACCTACCGCGGCGAAGCCATCGCGCCGCACCTGCACGACCTGGCGCGCCTGCGCATCGGCGTGTTTCGCCAGTGGCCCAATCTGTACGCGGGCGATGTGGGCTACGAGGCCGACTACCTCAAGACCTACCTGCGTACGCCGCGAAGCGTGGTGGTGCTGGCGTTCGACGGCGATGCCGTGGTGGGCGCCTCGACCGGACTGCCGTTGGTCGACGAGTCCGCGGTCTTCCTGGCCTCGTTCAAGGGCAGCGACGTGGACCCGGCGCAGGTGTTCTATTGCGGGGAATCGGTGCTGCTGCCCGAGTACCGCGGCAATGGGATCGGCCACCGATTCTTCGATGCGCGCCAAGCGCATGCGCAATCGCTCGGCGGGTTCTCGTGGACCGCGTTCTGCGCGGTCGATCGACGCGACGACGACCCGCGTCGCCCGCGGCATCATCGTGGCAACGAGGCGTTCTGGGAGAAGCGCGGATACGTCCGTCATCCCGGCATGCAGGTGACGCTGCCGTGGCGCGAGGTCGGCGCCGCTGCGGAAACCGACCACACTCTCACGTTCTGGCTGCGCCCCCTGGAGTCCAATGTATGAAAATCGCCGTCGCCAAGTACACCATCGACGCCCCGGAGAGCTTCGCCGCATTTGCCGACAAGCAGGCGCGCTGGCTCGGTGAGGCCCGTGCCGCCGGTGCCGAGCTGGCGGTGCTGCCCGAGTACCTGTCGCTGGAACTGGGCGCCACCTTCGGTGCGGACGTGAGCGGCAATCTGCATGCCTCGCTCGGCGCCACCCAGGCCTACCACGGCGCGTGGCTCGAACTGTTCGCGCTGCTGGCGCGCGAGATGCGCATGCACGTGGTCGCCGGCACCTTCCTGCTGGACACAGGCGTCGGGCGTTACCGCAATCGCAGCTACGTGTTCGCACCCGATGGCAGCCACGCCTGGCAGGACAAGCTGCGCCTGACGGCATTCGAGAAGCAGGCGGGCGTGATCGAGCCCGGCGACGCGCTCAAGGTGCTGGAGACCGGCGGCGTGCGCAGCGCGGTTGCGGTCTGCTACGACAGCGAGTTCCCGCTGCCGGTGCGCGCGCAGTGCGAGGCCGGTGCCCGACTGTTGCTGGTGCCTACCTGCACCGACAGCGAGGCCGGCGCGACACGCGTGCGCGTGGGTTGCATGGCGCGCGCGCTGGAGAACCGCTGCTTCGTCGCCCAGGCCGTCACCGCCGGCGCGGCGCCCTGGAGCCCGGCGCTCGACACCAACACCGGCGAGGCGGCTCTGATCGCACCGATGGACGTGGGACTGCCGTCGGACGGCCTGCTGGTACAGACGCGCGGTGCGCAGCGCTGGGCGACGGCCAACCTGGACTTCGAGGCGCTCGAAGCCAGCAGGGCGCAGGCGCAGGTGGCCAACGACCGCGACTGGTACAGCCAGTACTTTCCGAGCGTGTCGCGCGCGCGCGTCGAGGCGTTTGGCGCAGGGGCGCCGTCGGTGGGTCGCAAACACGCATGAGCAGCGCATGGTGGTGGTTCGACGCACCGCCATGGGCGCTGCTTGCGTGCATCGTTCTTGCGCCGAGGCGCCCACCTTACCCGCGGCTGTTGCTGGTACCCGTGGGTGCACTGCTGCTGGGCTGGCTGACGTGGCTGGTGCTGCTGTTGCGTGGGCCAACCGGCGGCAGCTATTCGCTGCTGCTGATGTTTCTGGTGATGGTGACCTACAGCCTCGCGGTCTGCGGTGGCTGGGCGCTGCGCTGGCTGTGGGATGCGGCGATGCGATGGCGACGGCGCCGAGCGGAGTCCGGCAACAACTCCCAGAGTGGGCGCACGCCGATTTTGCTGGCGATTCTCGTGATGGGCTGGCTGGGCGCTTACCTCGCGTACCGGGCGGGCCATCGCGAGCTCTGGGAGCACGAGGATCGCAACTACCTGATCTTCGAGTCGCGCCTGCAGTACTACCTGTTCAGGCCGTTGAGCCTGGTCGACGCCGCCGCGACTGGCATCGGTGTCCACATCGGCCCGCATCGCGCCATGCCGCCCGGCAAGGTGGAGGACGACGCGGCTCGCGGTGTGCACAACGCCGCGCCAGCACGCCGGTGACCGGCTGGCGAATCGCGAGTGCGGGCAACGCCGCTCACCCATCACGCAAACAGCGAAACCCCCGGCACCAGCCACAACGACAGCGAGGCCAGCGCAACGCCGATCGCGGTCGCGGCGAGCACGTCGCTAGGGTAGTGCAGGCCCAGCACCACGCGCGACAGCGCGACGCTGGCGGTGAACGGGATCAGCAACCACGACAGCATCGGGTAGTGCGCCAGCGCAACCACGGTGAACGCCACCGCGTGCAGCGTGTGTCCAGATGGAAAGCTGAACTCGTCAAGCGGCGCAACCCACGCGCGGATGCGCGCGTCCGCGGCAAACGGGCGCGGGCGTCGCGTCCAGCGCTTGAGCAGCTTGTACAGGGCCAACGCGATCACGCCGGTGGCTGCCAGGTGCGCCGAAGCCACCAATCCGTCGATGCCATCGGCCACCACCAGTGCGGCCATCAGCACATACCACGCCACGCCATCGCCCAGCCGGCTGATGGCGGAGAAGTAGCGGCGTGAGGCGGCGCGCGCGCACACACGGTTGGCGCGCAGGCACCAGCCGGACTCGCCGGCGTCGAGGCGTTTGTGCAGCGGCAGGCGGTTCATGGCATCTCCTCTCCGGCGTCGCGGGTGGCATGCGGTGCGTCGGCGCGCGATCGCGCGCCGTCGGCGAGACCTTCCAGCAGGGTGTCGAAGTCGGCCGCAACCTGCTCCGGACGCAGCCCGTTGACGGCCTCGCGACCGGCCACCGACATGCGCCGGCGCAGCGCGTCGTCGGTGCCGATGCGCGTGACGGCATCGACGAAGCCCGCGTCGTCACCATCGGCAATTGCCGCGCCGTGCTCGCCATCGCGCAGGTGTTCGTGCGCGGCGCCGTAGTCGAACGCGACTGTTGGCACGCCGCTGGCCATCGCTTCCAGCGTGACGTTGCCGAACGTTTCGCTGTGGCTGGAGAACACGAACAGGTCGCCGCTGGCGAAATGGCGGGCGAGGGTGTCGCCGCGCTGCACGCCGCAGAAGACGAAATCGGGGTTGTCGCGTTGCAGCTGGTCGCGCGCCGGGCCATCGCCCACCCACACGAAGCGCGCGTCCGGTCGCAGCGCCTGCAGTTTGCGAAACGCGTTGACGGCCAGCGTGAGGTTCTTCTCCGCTGCGATGCGGCCGACGTAGATCGCGACGAGGCCATCGTCGCCGACGCCCCATTGCGCGCGAAGCGCCGGGTCGCGGCGCGCGGGATCGAACAGTTGCGTATCGACCGCGCGCGGCAGCCGCACCACGTGCTCGAAACCGACACCACGCAGGAACCCGGCCAGCTCGCGCGTCGGCACCAGCGTGGCGTTGCCGCGGTTGTGGAAGCGCCGCATCCAGCGCAGTGCGACCGGTGCGAGCATCGGCGCGCCGTAGTCGCGCATGTAGGCATCGAAGCGCGTGTGGAAGCCGGTTGCGGCCGGGATGCCCAGGCGCCGCGCGGCACTCAGCGCCGACCAGCCCAGAGGGCCTTCGGTGGCGATGTACACCGCCGCCGGCCGCTGATCACGCCACAGCGCAGTGAGCCGGCGCGTCGCCGGAAACCCGACCCGCAACCCCGGGTAGCGCGGCAGCGGCGCGCTGCGCGCGAGCGTCTCGTGCGCGAGGCCCTCGCCATCGCCATCGGCAACCTGCCGCGGCCGCACCACGGTGACCTCGTGCCCCCGCAGGCGCAGCCCCTGTTCCAGAGCCTGCACGGTCAGCGCAACGCCATTGACCTCCGGCGGATAGGTCTCGCTGACGATCGCGTAGCGCATGCACGGTGTCCCGGACCTCGGCCTGTTGCGGCGAGCGTGGACGGCGCCGATGAAGGCGAAGCGTCAGGGGTGTGTCGGGGGTGTGACAGGGCGTGCGGCGTGCTTTAAGCGCGCGAAATTCGAGTTCGTGTGGGAGAATCACGTTGGGGTATCGGCAGGCGATCTGGCTTGCCGGAAACAGGCTCAACTGCCTGGAATCGTTCGTCTCATGACTGTCGTCGCTCGTCTTCCCTCAATCCGTGGGAATGGGAGGGCGCGGCATTTTCCAAGTGTGAAGGGAGTTGCATGTTTTCAAGCGGGGAGTGTGGGGTTCTGTCGCGTGCCGGTTCAGTGAGCACGCCTGCCAGGCGCCTGGGGGCGCGAATCGCAGCGGGATTGTCGCTGGCCTTCGCGCTCGTTTCCGGAGTGGCGTCGGCCCAGGGCGCGCCCGGTTACGGCATGCACGAGCGGCACCTGGACGCGTTCAACCGCGCGACCAAAGTCACCGCGTTGAAGGTCGATGCGTTCGGCGACCGCACGAACATGTTCGATGGCAGCGTCGAGTTCAACGTCGCCGACATCTCGCTGGCGGGCAACAACGCGCTGCCGGTGGAGTTGCGTCGCAGCTTCCGTGTCGAGAATCGCGGTTCCTCGTCGAACGGCCCCATCGGATGGGGCTACCTTGGCGGCGTGGGTGAGTGGGACCTCGACGTTCCCTATGTGAGAGGGACGTTTGCTGAGTCGCTGGGCTGGGTTGTCGGCAACGCCAAATCCACCGCGCGGTGCAGCAATACCGCCGCGCCGCCGGATGTCGGCCAGTTTCCCGCCATTGAATACTTCAACGGGTATTCGATGCACATCCCGGGTGGTGGCGACCAGTCGCTGCTGAATACCCCCAGCAGCGCGTTGCCAGCGCCCAGCGATGGCCAGA
Source organism: Montanilutibacter psychrotolerans (assembly GCF_003719825.1). GTDB lineage: Bacteria > Pseudomonadota > Gammaproteobacteria > Xanthomonadales > Xanthomonadaceae > Montanilutibacter > Montanilutibacter psychrotolerans. The sequence continues at coordinate 689,248 of NZ_RIBS01000001.1, forward strand.
CGTACCCGTGGATCACCAAGTCGTTCTGGCGGCTGTCCTGCAAGCCGGCCACCAAGAATGGGCTGGCGGGTGAGGGTTTCTTTGCCGTGTCGCCGGAGGGCATCCGCTACCACTTCGACTGGGCGGTAAGCCGGGAGGCGCCGAAGTTCATCTACGGTGCTTACAAAAGTTCGTTCAACAGCGGTCTCGGTGGGACGATGCCGCGCGTCAATGTGTTCCTGCTGGCCACTCGCGTCGAAGACCGCTTCGGCAACTGGGTCAACTACACCTATGCCGGCGACAAGTTGCAGAACGTTGTCGCCAGCGATGGACGTCGCATCGATCTCGTCTATTCCGGTGGCAACCTGGCAAGCGCCAGCGCCAATGGCCAGCAATGGCAGTACGCGTACACTTGGGGCAGCCTGTCCAAGGTCACCCTGCCGGACAATTCCACATGGACATACAGCGCCAGCGGGCAACTGGATGCCACGCCGCCCGTTTGGGTGCCGCCGACTGAAGACGGCATCGAGGACTGCCCACCCCGGCTTGAATCCGCCACGGGTCATTACGATTACGTCGTCAAGCATCCCGCCGGTGCGTCGGCTCGGTTCGAATTCGAACTGCTTCCCCACGCACGGACAGACGTGCCGCACTGGTGCATCAAGCCCAGTTTCACGTACGAGTACCTGAGGATCCCGAACGTCATCGATTCGTTCACGCTGCAGCGCAAGCTGGTAAGCGGCGTCCAGCTCGAACCAATGGAATGGCGCTATCAGTGGAACAGTTCAATGCTTATGGGCAACCGTAGGGTCGATATCGTCGGCCCGGGCGGACGATTCGAACGCCAGCATTTCGGTAACGCTTACGGCATCAACGAGGGGCAGTTGCTGAAGACCGAGGTGGGCCCGAGCGCAGCGAGCATCCTTTCGGTCACGGAGAACACCTATCTGTCCAATGCGCAGGTGGCGTTGCAGCCGTTTCCCGCCGTGGTTGGCAATAATCCCAACACACTGGCCGATCGGTATAGTTCGGAGTTGCACCCATTGGGTAGCTCCACCACTACGGTGCAGGGAGTCGGATTCAGCGCCACCACGCAGACCTTCGACGTCTTTGCCCGACCGCTAGCAATCGCGCAAGCCAGTTCGCTGGGCAGCCGTACAACAGCCATGACCTACCACGACAACCTGGCGAAGTGGGTGCTGGGCCAGCAGGCGTCGACGTCGATTAACGGCGTCGTCGCCAATTCGACCGAATTCGACGCGGTCACCGCGATGCCGCTGCGTCAGTACGCCTTCGGCAAGCTGGCGCATTCGCTGGCGTACTACGGCGCGGGGCCTCTCAAGTCCGTCACCGACGGGCGCAACTACACCACCACGCTGTCGAACTGGAAGCGCGGCGTGCCTCAGCTGATCCAGCACCCCGACACCACCACCGAATCGGCCGTGGTCAATGACGACGGCACCCTGGCCTCGGTCACCGACGAGAACGGTTTCACCACCGCTTACGAGTACGACCCGATGGGCCGCCTGGCGAAGGTGACCTATCCAGAGTCCGACACCGTGGCGTGGGCGCCGACCACTCAGGTGTTCGAGCCAGTGGCCGTCAGCGAGTACGGCATCCCGGCCGGACACTGGCGTCAGACCGTTGCCACGGGCAACTACCGCAAGGTCAGCTACTTCGACGGGCTCTGGCGTCCGGTGCTGAGCCGCGAGTACGACACGGCCAACGTCACCAACAGCAGCCGCTTCAGCGCGTTTGGCTACGACCATGAGGGGCGGGCGACATTCGCGTCCTACCCGGTGGCCTCGACCTCCTCGGTGGCCGCCATCACCCAGGGCGTGCGCTCGCAGTACGACGCGCTGGGTCGTCTCACCCGCGCCGAGCAGGACAACGAACTGGGCAGCGCGCCGCTGGTCGCCACCACCGACTACCTGGCCGGCTTCAAGACCCGCACCACCAACCCACGCGGCAAGCAGGTCACCACCTCGTACCTGGCCTATGGCGCGCCGATCACCGACTGGCCGGTGTCGATCATCAAGCACGCCGACGCTGGCGTCACCATCAACACTGACATCGTGCGTAATGCGTTCGGCAAGCCGCTGTCGATGACCCAGCGCAACGACGCCGGCACGATCACGGCGACGCGCGGCTACAGCTACAACAGCAACCAGGAGCTGTGCCGCACGTCCGAGCCGGAAGGCGGCACCACGGTGTTCGCCTACGACGCGGCCGGCAACCTGGCATGGTCCGCGCCCGGCGTGCCTGCAACCACCACCTGCACCTCCAGCATCTCGGCTACGGCCAAGATCAACCGGGCCTACGACCCGCGCAACCGCCTCACCGCGCTGACCTTCCCCGACAACCTGGGCAACACCACCTACACCTACTACCCGGATGGCCAGCCGCACACGCTGGTTACGGACAACGGCGCCTCCAACGTCGTCACCACCACCTACGTCTACAACAAGCGTCGCCTGCTGACGGGCGAAAACCTGCAGTGGCCCGGCGTCAACTGGAACCTGGGCTACGGCTACAGCACCAACGGCCACCTGGCCTCGCAGACCTACCCGGACAACACCTCGGTCACTTACCTGCCCAATGCGCTCGGGCAGCCGACGCAGGCAGGCGGGTACGCCACCAGTGTCAGCTACCACCCCGACGGGTCGATCAAGCAGTTCACCTACGGCAACGGCATCGTCCACGAGCTGACCCAGAACCTGCGCGGTCTGGCCGAGCGCAGCCGCGATGCCTACGGCGGCGTGGCGGTGCACGACGACAACTACGACTACGATGCCAACGGCAACGTGGCCGCGATCAGCGACGGCCTGCCGGGCGCGCCCGGCAACCGCACGATGACCTACGACAATTTCGACCGCCTGACCGGTGTCACGGCGCCGATGTTCGGCGGCGACGGCGTGGCCAGCTTCGGCTACGACGTGCTCGACAATCTGTTGAGCGCCAGGGTCGGCAACAAGAGCCACGTGACGTACACGCACGACGCCACGCGCAACGTGCTGAGCACGGTCCGCAACAGCGCGGGCACGGTGATCGACACGTTGGGTTACGACGCCCGCGGCAACGTGACCATCCGCACCAACGCCACTTACACCTTCGATCGGGGCAACCGCCTGCGCAGCGTGACGCCGACCAGCGGCGCGGTATCGAGCTACGTGTACGACGGCCACGGCCGCCGCGTGCGCGACACCCACGGCCATTCGAAGTACAGCCAGTACAACCAAGCCGGTCAGTTGATGTACGCCAGCGACCTGCGCCTGGACCTGCGCACCAACTACATCCACCTGGGCGGCAGCCTGGTGGCGACCCGGCGCCTCGACCCGGTCAGCGGCGCGGTGGCCACGCGCTACCAGCACACCGACGCTCTGGGCAGCCCGGTGGCCGTCACCGACCCGACCCGCACGGTGATCGAGCGCAACCAGTACGCCCCCTACGGCGCCCAGATCAGCGGCCCGGTCAGCGACGGCCCCGGCTACACCGGCCACGTGCAGGACACGGCGACCGGGCTGACGTACATGCAGCAGCGATATTACGATCCCGCCATCGGACGCTTCCTCAGCGTCGATCCTGTGCCTGCAGACGGCAATACCGGAACCAATTTCAATCGCTACTGGTATGCCAATAACAATTCATACAAGTTCACCGATCCAGATGGTAGGGCGGCGATTATCACGTACAAACTAGACGGCACAATTGATATTAAAATTCCAACAAATTTCATCGGGCCGGCCGCCACAAGTCCACACACGCTTGCTAGCGACACATCAAGCATGTGGAGCGGAAACTACTTTGTAAATGGCAGCTCGACTGCGACCACAGTGAGCGTGAGTGTTGTTCCAGTTACAGCAGACACGCCTGTCGGTGCAATTAACAATATTACGTTGATAAATGGGCCGACATCTGACACGCAGTCGCAGGGTGCATCATTTATCTCCGGAGTTGGTGGAAATTCTGGCGAGATCAACCTGACCTCTCCGGGAATGCAAAGCGGCGAAGGTGGTCATGAATTTGGACACGTTATGGGGGCTAATGATCAATATGCGTCTTCTGTAGATGCTAACGGAAACAGGGCAACAACTCCGAACGCTGGATATAACGGAAATATCATGGGGGAGCTCCCCGGCACGCCTGATAGTCGCAACATGCAGGAAATATTGGACAATCCTTCAAACATACTAATAATCGAGGAGCCAGCTTCCTCGTCGCCGGGTGCCCAGTGAATGGCATGAAGAATGTATTTGGCCTCTTGGTTTCCGCAATTTTTATATTGTGTGCGCCTTCGGTTGCGCAGGCTGGAAATAAACTGAAGGGGCAGCGATACGTGTACTGCAACGTATTTGCCGCTTCTATCTGCTTTGGCATAACGCAAGGGGAAAGCAGCAGGATGACTATCCCTGCTGACTTCGTTGTCTACGACGTGGCTCTGGGGAATGGGTTGACAGCAATTGTTTACAGTGGCCGTCAGCCGCAGCCGCTCGCATTGCCGCCAGCGGTTGGTCTCAATGAGTACACTGTCCCCGAAGGGCGTGTTGCATATCAGCCATTGACCCAGGGGGGCTATGATTTTTTCTTTCGGCCAAGCGCCGCAAACCTACCTATCACCCACGTTCAGTTCCAGAGCGTTACGAAAGGTCAGGAAGAGATTTTTACTGATTTCATGAGAAATATCAGAGCTTGCGGTGCTGGTTCTTCTGGTGTGGCGTGCTCGGAATCCAGGATTTTCAGTCAGGCCATAGATCAGATGGGGTTGTAGGTTTGAGGTAACGCCAGGCAACCGAGAGGAGGATGCCCAGGATGGCGCGACTCGGTGTGGTGGGCGTTGCAGACACGGCCTTCAGCTCACGTGGGGTGGGTTCGGCCGCGGATTGGGCCATCCGCCCCGGAGCCTTGGCATGCGGCGATGATGGGTATCGCTTCGCTATCCATGTAAGGCAACGCATGTCGCAGGCACTAGGCTGACCCCGTCTCACGCGAGATAAGGAAGAGCGATGACGGCTGTGATGAAAAGGAAAGTCGTATCGCTGACCTTCCGAGGGTTTGAAATCGACCCTTGCCAAGTGGAAGCGCTGCTTGGGGTGAGTGCGAGCAGCGTGGGCCGGCGTGGTTCGCCCGTTAAGCCGGGAGTTGAGACGGTCCTGTTGCGTTCATTCGCGAAGTTTGCGATTGAGCTTGATGCAGGGTGCAGGCTTGATGAGGTGGTTCCATCCCTGCTGAATCGGCTTGGTGGCGTTGAGAAGATTAGCCAGGTTCGTGATGCGGTCTCGCCGGAGTTCTTCGAGTTGGATATCACGTGGCCCGTGAAATGGTCTGACGAGCAGGAAGGGGGGTTCTTTCCCACGCACGTCATAGCAGACCTGTTTCACCTGAAGTGTGCTTTGTCGTTCGGGTTCGTTTGAGAGGGAGCGGAGTGAGCCGTTCCTCTGAAGCCCCGGTTCAAATGCAGGCGGTGAATGAAGTCAGGCCTGAGGTTGACGCTGAGGTCGCACCGCGCGAGCGTGATGTTCAATCGCTGTCACGAGATGGGGCGCCAACTGGATCGGCGCGCTCGACTGGGCGCTTTTGGTTAGGTCGTAGCGTTGCCAACCAACCATTCATTCGAGCTGCCATGAAGACCAATCTTGCGCGACTGCTGGTGTTGACATGGGCGCTCCTTGCCGCGGCTTGTGACATGGCGCCCCCGGCAGATCGACTTGTCGATATCGTCGGATTCGACTTGAGTGAAGCCAAGCTTGTCGAGAAGGAATACCGGAGTTCCAGGCTGGGTGCGGAAGGGCTGAGGTTACTCATCTACGAGTTTGACCCTGGCACGCAGCGCGGTACGGATCCATGCACCCGTGCTGGCTATCGAGAGGCAAATGCAGCCAGTGTCTTGAAGAGGTATCCGGCTCTGCAGCCTTACGTGGATGTGAATGGCGCGGCGGTGTGCGTGCGTCGAAGCAGCAGTGCGCGTGCCGGAGTTGCTGTCTTGCAAGGGGACACAGTGGCAGTGCTGATTTTCATCTAGCCGTCTCCGGAACTGCGCCAACAAGAACGCCCACCCGTCCGGCTGGACAGATGGGCGTCTTCATTTCCTTGCATCGTGACCTACGCCGGGATTCGACTCCGGCGCAGGTCCGCGTGGCCTCTTAGAACTTGTACTTGAAGCCGACCGTGACGAACCGTCCCAGCGCGTCGTATTGGCTGATGTCGTACGGCAGTGCGCCACCGGCCGGATCGAACGGCGGCTGGCTGTCGGCGAGGTTCTGGACCGACGCGTACAGCGTGGTGTTGCGCAGGCCTTCGTAGCCCACGTACAGGTCGAAGCGGTGGCTGTCGTCGACCTTGGCCTGCAGCCCCGGATTGCTGCTTGCGCCCACCACCTGCTGCTCGTAGCCGCCGACGTAGCGCCAGCTCAGCTGCGCATTCCAGTCGCCGCGTACGACCCCCAGCGAGGTGATGCCGCGCCACTTCGGCAGCGCGCCGAAGCGGTTGCCACCGGCGCCTTCCTGCGCGGGTTCGCCTTCGGCCTCGGGCTGCTTGAAGCTCAGCAGCCGCGTCCACGTACCATCCACGGTCACCTTGCTGTTGCCGACACTCCAGCGCTTGCGGCCTTCGATGTCGAAGCCGGTCGTGGTCAGCGTGCCCTGGTTGGTGTAGCGGTTCTCGACCAGCTGCAAGCGGCCTTGCGCATCGCGGGTCACGCGGCCCGGGTACTGCTGCGGGTTCGATACGATCTTCTGCACGCTGTCGGACCCGATCAGGTCCTGCTGCTCGATGCGGTAGACATCGATGCCCAGGCTGGTGTCGGCGTTGGGCGCCCACAGCGCACCGAGGTTGATGTTGCTGGAGCGCTCCGGCTGCAGGTCCGGGTTGCCGGCACGCAGCACGGTCACGCCACGCGTCGCACCCGGCTGCACCGGATCGAACGGATCGATCACGCCGCCGTAGCTGATGGTGGTGCTCTGGGCGATCTCGGGCAACGACGGCGCGCGGAAGCCGCGCGAGGCATTCAGGCGCAGCAGCCAGGCTTCGCTGGGCTGCCAGCGGACGCCAAGCTTGGGCGAGAACGCGCTGCCGAAGTCGCTGTAGTTGTCGCCACGGCCGGCCAGTTGCACCTCGACCGTCTCGAACGGCTTCAGGCTCAGCTCGACGAACGCCGCCGACACGTCGCGCGTGCCGTCGATCAGGTTGATCGCCGGACGCAGCTCGGTGCCCGACAGCACCTGTGGGCTGGTGCGCGCGTCCTGCGTTTCGCGACGGAACTCCACGCCCGCGGCGACGCCGACATCGCCGGCCCACAGCTGCCACGGGAAGCCGGACACCTTCGCGTTGACCGACGCCAGTCGGTACGTGCCCGGGCGTCGGGTCGACAGCCGCAGCGCATCCAGAGGCGCCGGGGTGCTTGCCGGGTTGCTGAAGTCGTAGCTGCCGTCGGCCAGCACCTGCTCGAACGCATAGCGGTTGACGAAGTTGCGCACGTACTCGCGCTGCTCGCTCTGCGAATAGTTTGCGGCGACTTCCCAGTCCCACACCTCGCCCTTGCCGCGCAAGCCGACCAGTGCGCGCTGGAACTGCGAATAGTTGGTCTTGTAGCGCGGACCCAGGTCGAGGAAGGTGTACTCGAACGGGGTGGCGACGCCGTACGGATTGGCCGGGTGACCGGGCGGCAACACCGCCGGCACGTCGACCAGGCGGCCGCTGGCCGCGTCGTACGCGCGCAGGCCGGCGCCGACGGACAGCGGCGGGCCGAAGAACGCGCCGTTGCGGCTCTGGCTGTACAGCAGTTCGGCGTAGCCCTGCAGGTTGTCGTTGAACCACACGTCGCCAGCCAACGAGGCCTGGTAACGCTGGGCGTCGGGCAACAGGGTGCGGAACGCCTGGGTGTTGAACGCGCACGCCTCGCCGGGCAGCGGGCTGCCGAAGTCGGCGTAGGGGCGTGCGACGGTGCCGTTGGGGCAGGTGTCGAAGCGCACCGGCGCGCGCGGGTTGCTGAGGTAGCCGCCACCCTGGGTCGACCAACCGGCAAGCTTGCCACCGGGCTGATCGCGGTAGTCGCCGTCGCGGGTCAGTTCGCGCTCGTCGGCGTTGAGTTGGCCGCGCTTGAGCGCATCGAAACTGAAACGCAGGCTGTAGCCATCGCTATCGGGATCGCCGATGCCGGCGCGCAACCCGACCTTGCCCTGGTTGATGCCGCCTTCGGTGGCCGCGCCGAAACTGCCATCGACTTCGATGCCCTCGATCCTGCGGCGCAGGATCAGGTTGACCACGCCGGCAATCGCGTCGGAGCCGTACAAGGCCGAGGCACCGTCCTTGAGGATCTCGATGCGCTCGATTGCCCCCAACGGCAACGCGTTGAGGTCGACGAAGTTGTCCTGGGTTTCCTGCGCAAACCCGTACGACGCCACGCGCTGTCCGTTGACCAGCACCAGCGTGTTCTTCTGGCTGAGCCCGCGCAGCGACACGCCTGCCGAGCCCGCGGCGAAGCTGCCGGTGTACTGCTCGTTGAAGCTGTTGCCGCTGTTGACCGTCAGGCTGCGCAGCAGGTCGGAGACCGACACCTTGCCGCTCTTCTCGATCTGCGCGCGGTCGATCACCAACACCGGGTTCACCCCGGCTTCGTCGGTGCGCTTGAGGTTGGTGCCGGTGACCTGCACCGCACCGAGACTGACGCCGGGTGCCGCGGTGGCTGGATCGGCGGCGACCGCGTCATCGGCCAGCACGACGGGTGTGGCAAGCACGGCCGCCAGCGCCAGGGCGAGCGTGGAATAACGTGTGGAAATGCGGGAAACGGATGGCCGGACTGGCGCGGAAACAAGGGATTGCACAGCGAACTCCTGGGTAGCGGAAGGGAAAGCGGGAAAGTGCGAATCCGTTCGCAGCGACGCGCGGCCCGTCGCGATGCAAGCGCGAGACAGGGCCAGGCACGGGGAGGGAAGCGCGGCGGTACGCCACGAGGGCGCCGCTGCGAATGCGTGATTCGGGTGAAGCTCGGGGCGGCTCAGCGAGAAGGGCGGCGGCCGCGGCGGCGCTATGCCGCCGGCCTACACATCGACGCCATCGAGGTCGTACACCACGGCGTCATTCGCGCTGGATGGCGATCGCGGCAGCGGGTGTTGGCGATGGCAGAGGCGTGATGGAAGGCGAAGCAATGCAGGTGCATGACGGCAGGACCAGGGTTCAGAACGGGCGTGGCGAAATGTGTCAACACGAATGCCGATGTCGACACATGGAGCTCGCGTCGGAGATCCGACGGTCACTGGCACGCAGGTTCTGGAGTCCTTGCTGGATCACGGTCACGGGTTCGCTGGGCAGGGCCGGCAGTGCTGCCGGGCCGACATTTGTCGCATCGCAGCAAAGGTCGGTCCAATGCGCGTTCCGCATCTTCTTATGCCTCTGGGGAATCAAAGGGGACGGAGGGAATTGATGGCGGGCTTGAGCCCGCCCTACGACAACTGACGCTGGATGGCGTGGAAACGTAGGGTGGGCCCTGGCCCACCGGCAGCACGTAGGGTGGGCTCCAGCCCACCACCACCCATTCACGGAAGGCGGGCTTGAGCCCGCCCTACGGCAACTGACGCCCGATGGCGCGGAAACGTAGGGTGGGCCCTGGCCCACCGGCAGCACGTAGGGTGGGCTCCAGCCCACCACCACCCAATCCACGGAAGGCGGGCTTGAGCCCGCCCTACGACAACTGACGCTCGATGCGCGGAAACGTAGGGTGGGCCCTGGCCCACCGGCGGCACGGGCTCCAGCCCACGATGTTCCCCCCACCGCTCGATCAAAGGGGACGGAGGGAATTGATGGCGGGCTTGAGCCCGCCCTACGACAACTGACGCTCGATGCGCGGAAACGTAGGGTGGGCCCTGGCCCACCGGCGGCACGGGCTCCAGCCCACGATGTTCCCCCCACCGCTCGATCAAAGGGGACGGAGGGAATTGATGGCGGGCTTGAGCCCGCCCTACGACGACTGACGCTCGATGGCGTGGAAACGAAGGGTGGGCCCTGGCCCACCGGCAGCAGCCAGCCCACCAGGGCAATCACCGCTTCCCCGGCACCGTGTTCACGTCGGCGTACGGTTCGAGGCTCAGTCGCCCCACCTTGTTCGACCCCAGCTCGGTGAACCAGATGTTGCCGTCGGGCCCCTGCACGATGCGGTGCATCACCGTCTGCGTGGTGGGCACCTTGTAGTAGGTGATCGGGACCTGGGACAGATCGCCCGGGTTGGCGGTGAGGATGGATTTGTCGATCCTGACGATGTAGTCGCTGCCCGCCGGGCTGGGGTTGGCGGGCGTGGGATTGTTCTGGTCGACGTACTGCTGCACCCAGAGGTTGTTGTCCGCATCGAATGCCAGCGCCGCCAGGATGACGTTCGACTGGGACATCGGCAGCTGGAACTGCGTGATCACGCAGTTTGTCGAGGTGCAGTCGCCCGGGATGCGGCTCACCCGGTTGCCTGCCTCCTCGGTGAACCACATCGCGCTACTGCCGGGCTCGGGCACGATGGCAATCGGGCGGCTGTTGTTGGTGGGAATCTTGAACTCGTCGACCGTGCCATCGGGCTTGATCCGCGCAATCGCATTGCCGACGAGTTCGGTGACCCACATCGAGCCGTCGTTGCCGGCGCGAACGTAGATCGGGACGCTGCCGACGGTCTTGAGCGGGTAGGTCGTCACCTGGCCGTCCTGGGTGACCTTGCCCACCGTTCCCGTGCTCTTTCCGGTGAACCAGAGCGTCATGCCGTCGGGCCCGAGGCCCAAGCCGTGCGGGTGCGTGTTCAACTTTCCATCGGGACACGTAGGACAGTCGAGGCGAACATCGATGGTGCGATCGGTCTGGCCGTTTGCGTCGAGGCGGACGATCTGTCCGGCGAATTCGAGCGTTACCCAAAGCCGGCGATCCCCGTCGAATTCGATGCCGTGGGGACCGCTGCCGGTGGGCATCGGGTAGAAGGTCATCGCTCCCGATTCGGCCACCTTCACGACCTGGTCGTAGTTCTGCCCGGTGATCCAGAGATCCTGGCCGCCCTTGGCATCGAAGGTGATCTCGTGCGTCGAGCCGGTCGGCGCAGCATGGCAGGCGCCGGTTTCCACCGAAGGCTGGTTGGGATAGGCGATCGGGAACTCGACGATGGTTCCCGGCAACTGCGCCTTGAGCGGGCCTGAAACGGCGGCGCAAAGCGCTACGACAACGAGAGATCCGCGCATGAGTCGACTCCTCCTTGAGTAAGCGGAGTCTCGCATACCGATGCGGCAAGCCGGGTAGATTCCGCCGGGCGGGGCGGGGGCTGGATCCGGCTCGTCGGGGCCCGCCCGCTGGGCTATCGTTCCGACATGAATCTTCCTGTGATCCGTTCTTCCGACGCGGCGTCTTCCGACACTGCACTCACCGTTTTGCCTGACGCCGACCTGGCGCAACTGCGGCAAGCTCATGACCTGTTGGAGAACCCGGGCATCGCGGCTCAACTGGCCAACCTGGTCGGGGCGCCAATCGAGTACGTGTTCCGCAAACAGTTGCCCCGCGGGGTGACAAAGGTGATCAATTCGACGGTGCAGTCGGCGCTCGAGAAATCGCTGCGGGTGGCCACTGCGACGTTGGACAAGGACGCCGCTGGGCGGCCCGCACGGCGCGGGTTGCACAAACTGGCGGTGGCGACCACGGGCGCGGCGGGAGGCGCGTTTGGTGCAATGGGCTTGGCTGTGGAGTTGCCATTGACGACGACTCTGATCCTGCGTTCGATCGCCGAGATCGCACGAGCAGAGGGCGAGTCCTTACAGGATCCGGCCACCGCACTGGCCTGTTTCGAGGTGTTGGCGATGGGCGGTGGCGGCGATCGCGACGATGGGGCCGAGTCTGGCTACTTCGCCACGCGGGCGGTGCTGGCGCAGCAGGTCGCGGCGGCCGCGCAGTACATCGCGGCGCACGGCATCAGCGGCAAGGGCGCGCCGGCCATCGTGCAGTTCATAGCCGGCATCGCCGCGCGGTTCTCGGTGACGGTCAGCAAGAAGGTGGCGTTGCAGAGCGTTCCCGTGATCGGCGCGGTCAGTGGCGCAGCACTGAACACCTTGTTCATTGGCCACTTCCAAAGCATCGCGCGTGGCCATTTCATCGTCCGTCGCCTGGAACGCCAGTACGGTGCGGCCCGGGTGCGGGAGGCGTACGCGGCCTTGGGGTCGAAGAAGGGCTAGGGAGTCAATTGGAGAAGGTGAGGTCAGTGGAGGTGTGAGCAAGGCGTTCGGGTGAACGATGCGCGGGTGAACGACGCGCGGGTGAACGACGCGCGGGTGAACGACGCGCGGGTGAACGACGTGCGGGTGAACGACGCGCGGGTGAACGACGTGCAGGTGAAGGGCGCGCGGGTGAACGATGCGCGGGTGAACGACGTGCGGGTGAAGGGCACGCGGGTGAACGACGCGCGGGCAGCGTGCGGGTTGCGTGAGTGCTCGCTCCCTGCGCGGCATTTGCGTTGGCTCCCGCGAGGCGCTTCGCGGAGCAAGTGCTGGCGTGGCTCCCGGGGCGCAGTGGTGGGCGGGTTGGCTGCGTTGGGGTTCGCTTCGCTCAACCGTGCCTATGACGGCAGCGCCGTTGCCGGAACTGTCGATGTTGCCGTTGCGGCCGCGGTTGCCGTAGCCGTAGCTGATGCCGCCGCCGCCGCTGTTGCCGTTGTTGCCTTGGGGTTCGCTTCGCTCAATCGTGCCTATGAGGTCAGCGTCGTTGCCGGAGCTTTCGTTGTTTCCGTTGCAGCAGCGGTAGCCGCAACTGATGCCGTGGTGGCCGCTGCCGCCGTCGGCCGTTGTTACCCCTGCGGCCGCGGTAGCCGTAGCTGATGCCGCCGCCGCTGTTGCCGTTGTTGCCTTGGGGTTCGCTTCGCTCAATCGTGCCTATGAGGTCAGCGTCGTTGCCGGAGCTTTCGTTGTTTCCGTTGCAGCAGCGGTAGCCGTAACTGATGCCGTGGTGGCCGCTGCCGCTGCCGCCGTCGGCCGTTGTTGCCCCTGCGGCCGCGGTAGCCGGAACTGATGCCGCCGCAGTTGCTGGTGCCGTTGCCGTTGCCGTTGCCGCCCGTTATGTGAGGCACACGATTTTCCAGTTCTACGCGCAGGCGCCGTTCGACACGGCGCGAGGCGGTGTTCGACTGCGCCGGGCGCGCAGCCACGGCGCTGGGTTCGGTACTCAGCTGCGCACAGGTCGGTGCGAGGCGTCGGGGGCTTGTCACGGCTGGCCACGCGCTGCTGCGCGGCCAACGGCGGGGGCAACGGAATCGAGCCCCGATGCCCACGCGCTCCTTACTCCTGGCCCGCCATTTCCGGTCTAGCGCGTGCGTCGCGCGCCCACGTCGATGTGCTCATCGCTGCGCAGGCCGACGTTGATGCGACGCTGTGCGTCGGCCGGGTCGATGAACCAGGGCAGGGCGAGGTTGTCGGTCACCACCGTGACGGTGTGCTGGCCACTGGCAACCCGGGGGAACTCGAAATGGCCGAGGTTGTCGGTGCGGACGCTGTACCGGCCGTCGAGCAGCACGGTGATGTTGGCCGCGGGTTGTTCGCTGGCGCTGCGCACGCCGTCGGCGTTTTCGTCGAGGTACACCGTGCCGGTGACGCGGCCGGACGCGCTGCCGGGGGCGCCACCGATCACCCCCTGCGGACGACCGCCGTGGCGCTGGTAGCGCAGCGTCACGTACAGCGAACGATCGCGCGGCAGCTCGATGAACTGCGGATCCGGTGCCAGCGGGTCCAGGACGAATGGCGAGCGGCGCGCGCCTTCGTTCTGGTAGTAGCCGGCGGACAGTGACCAACGGGGGGCGATGCGCCAGTCCAACCCGAGATTGAGGTCAAGTCCGCGCTGGGCTTCGTTGCCGCTGCCCTCGGTCCAGCGCACGTTGGCGTCGACGCTGAGGCGGTCGCCAAGATCGCGGCCGCCGTTGAGTGCGAACGTGGTGGTGCTGGTCGCGGGCCCATCGTCGTAACCGATGCGGCCATGCTGCAGCGACGCCGACAAGCGCGAGCCGACGCGCAACGGCAGTGCGTGATCGATGCCGAACTGCCAGTTGTCGCCGCCGTCGCCGTGCGACTGGTCGTATTGCACGCGCGTCTGGCCCAGGCGCGTGGTGCGATCGACAAACCACTGCGCGCTCCAGGCATCCTCATCGGAGTGGCGCAGGTTGAGGCTGCCGCCGTAGGACAGCACGCTACTGGCCTGGTAACGCGCGTAGCCGGTTGCGTAGGTGCCATCGAAACTGTTGCCACTGACCGAGTCGATCCGGTCGATGCCGGCGTTCCAGCTCCAGCGTGCGAACTGATAGCCAAGGCGGTAGTAGCCGCCCTGGGCATCGTTGCTGATCGGCTGCGCTCCCCAGGCCAGGCCGGGCTCGAGCCGGAACATGCCGTAGCTATGCTGGTAGCGGCCGCGGGTGGCATTGCCGTCGATCCAGACACCGTTCGCGCGCGTGCGTGCGTCGCCGTCGGTACCGGTCGGGATGCCCTCGGCCTCGCTGCCCAGCAGGTTGACCTGCACCGATTCGCGATCGCCCTGCCAGGCGGTGGCGGCGTACAGCGCGTTGCTGTCGCCATCGGGCAGTCCGAAGCGGTTGCCGTGGGCGAACCGTTCGCCCTGGGTGCCGAGAAACGCAGCCGCGCCGCTCCAGCCCGGCGCCCACCGCCACTGCGCGCCGAGTGCGGCGACGTGACCGTCGGCGATGTCGAAACCGGTGACGCGGTAGCCGCTGTAGGTGCCGCTACGACCCAGCGCTGCCTGCAGTTGCAGGCCGGTGAGGTCGTTGCGCCACGTGCTGCTGGCGCCGGCAAACGGCAGGCCGGGCAGGAAGAAACGGAACTGATTGCGCTGCATCGGCAGCGCCGGGCTGTCCAGTACACCCAGGCCGTTGTCGACCCGCCAGCCGCCGGGCATGTGCAGGCCGCGTTGCCACAAGGTCACGCGGCCACTGCTGTCGTCGCCGAGGTTGCCCCGGTCGAGCAGGAATCCGTCGTCGGCATCGCCGTTGTCGCGATCGTTGCGCAGCAGCGTGGCGTCGAGGCTGAGGCTGCCGAAATTGACGGTGTCCCAGTGGCCGCCGAAAGACAGCGCCTGCTCGTCGTGGCGCTGCCCGCCGCGGTCATCGCGGCCCAACAGCAGCTCGGCGTACAACGAGTACGGCCGGCCATCGCCGACGTCGAGTTCGTCCTCGTCGGGCGGCAACGGCTGCAGTTGTTCGCTGCTCAACACGCGATCGCGGTAAGGGGCGGCATCGGCGGCGGTTGCCGCAACGGGTGCAGGCGGTGCGGCTTGGGCCACCGCGCCGCCGCGTTCGATCGCGGCGAGCGTGGCCAGTGCATCCAGTGTTTCGCCGGCCTGCGCCGCGCGGCAGGCAAGCACGCCTGCGATCGCCAACGCCAAGGTGGCCGTGGCGGGAACCCGACTGATCTTCATCGCGCGACGCTGGCCTCGATCGGCAGCGGCCGTGGGGCGGAATCGAGCTGGCCCTTGAGCTGCAACGGCCAGGTGATCGCAGGTGCGGCGGTGGTGGCGTTGTCGCCCTGCGGGTTCAGCGTGATGGCGCGGGTCTCGCCGGCCAGGATCGGCAGGCTGGACGGGGCGAAGGTGAAGCGCTTGCCGCTGGCGTCGCGGCCTTCGATGAACCCTTCGAGGCGGCCGTGCGCGTTGCCTTCGTTGCGGATCTGCAGCACGGGTACGTCACGGCCTTCGATGGTCTGTGCCGACTGGCCAACCACCGACAGGCGCGGCGCGGCGTCGCCAATGGCCAGGTAAACGACGATGCCGATGCGTCCGCTGACCGGCACGGGCATGCCCGCGCGCGTGGCCTGCGGCTCGCCTTCGATCATCAGCGCGAAGCGGCACTCGCCGGTCGGTGCATCCGCGGGCACGGCCACCTCGAAACGGTAGCGGCGCTTGCCGTTTGCCGGAACGTCGATCTGCTCGGCTTCGATGCCGACCCACGGACGGCAGCTGCCCGGCGCCAGCGCGTCGGTGAACTGCGGCAGGCCCTGGGCGTCCAGCGTCCAGTCCAGCGTGTGCAGCATCAGGCGCGTGGTGGTGTTGGAGACGTTGCTGATCTCGACGACGTCGCGCCAGGTGGTGCCGGGCGTGACGCGGTCTTCGAAGCGCGGCGGCGTGACCAGTACAGAGAAACCTTGGGCGAGCGCGGAGAGGGGCAACAACAGCAGGGCCGCGGCGATCAACGCGCGCTGCAGGCCGAGGCGGCCCGGGAAGTGGAATTTCATGGGGACTCCATGTCGATTTCGAAACCGAATTGCAGTTGCTGCGGGCGCTCGAGCCCACGGCCGTCGGAGTCGATCCGCAGCTGCAAGGTTTCCTCGAACAGACCGACCCCGGTCGGTACCGGGCCGGCGTGCACCAATGTCCGCTCGCCGGAGCGCAGCACGCCCGGCAGTAGCCGGCCGCGCGAGGCCCAGGTCACCGTGAGCGGTGTGCCGGAGGTGCTGGGAAGCGTCATGTAGATCTTGCCGTTGCGTCCCTGCCACGGCGCAAGGTCCAGGCGCACGCGAACCTCCACGGTGCCGGTCCAGGTCATCGGCTCGCCGTTGCGCGGCAGCAGGCGGGTATCGGTGCGCATGCGCACGCTGCTCGACAGCACCTGGGTGGCACTGTCGTCGATGCGGTGCGTCGCCGCCTGCAGCGGTTGGCCGGCGGCCAGCCCGAGCGCGGCGATCAGCGTGGCCTGGGCGAAGCGGGCGCGCAGTGACTGGCTCATGGCGTGATCAGCGTGAAGGTGACGGTGCCGTTGTAGACGCCGGCAGCGGGGAAGACATCGTTGCCGTAGGTGAACCTCAGGCAGCTTTCGCGCCAGGTGTTGACGTTGAAGCTGGCCAGGGTCTGTTGCGCCCCTGTGCCGTTGAAGCTGCCGGCAGGCACGGGCTGTGCGCCGGTGTCGCCGATGCCGCTGCTGGTCCAGCTGATCTGCGAGCTTGGGATGGTGGTGCCGCCAGCGGTGGTCAGGTTGGCCGGCGCGGTGGCGACCAGCGTTGCCACGCGGGTAGTGCTGCCCGAGCGCCGGTAGAAGCCGCCGATGTAGACCTCGGCCGGTACGTTGCAGAACGCGAAGTTCTCGTACGAGCTGCCTGCCCGGGTGGCGTTGCTGGTCATCGGCAGATTGACGCCGCTGCCGAGGGTCGCGGCCGGCACCGTCAGCGACACCAGCGTCTTGCCGGTGCTGCTGGTCAGGTTGTTGTTCTGGAACGTGCCCGCATCGCCGTCGCCGACCCGCAGGTACACGGCGGTTCCGCCGGCGCTGCTGATGTTGACCACGAACGCGGGCGCGCTGACGGGCAGGGCGACGGCCAGCAGGAGAGCCGTCAGGCGCGGTACGTACAGACGCGGCTTCATGTCGGCCTCGCGGTTATCAGCGGCGGGAGTCGGTGGGTGCGATGGTGCTGGGGGGACGGTGCACGAGTGGTGAGCAACATGCGCGCGCGAAGCGGCGGCGTCCTCGTGTCCCGGTCCGGGGTGGCCTGCCGGCACGGCCTCCAGGTGAGGGTGTCGACAGTCCGGAAATCGGGCGGATGGCCGGCCTGGGCCGGCCATCCGCGCGCATCGTCACTGGCCGTGGACGGCCAGAGATCGAATTACGGCATGACAGCGGTGTAGAGCACGCGGCCGTGGCCAGTGTTGACGCCGCCGTAGGTACCGGCAGCCACCATCGCGGTGTTGTCGTAGGTGAAGGTCCAGCGGGCTTCGCGGTTGACCACCTTGGTGGCACCGGCGGCGGCCAGCGGGATGCTGGTGGTGCCGGCGTCGATCAGGGTGGGGTGCGGCAGCAGGGTCGCGCCGCCGACCGGAGCGGCGGTGGCGGTGATCTCGTTGTAGGAGATCGTGTCGGTGCCGCTGGTGAGCGGGCCGGTGGTGGTCGAGGAGAACGTCACGTCGCCGTTGTTGCCGACGACCTTGGCGCTGACCGTGCCCGCACCGACGTCGCCGCCGGTGCCGGCAACCGCGGTGCCATTGCCCATGGTGGTGGTCGGGGCAACGAAGTCGATCAGGTCGATCGTGCCGTTGTTGGCCGACGCGGTACCGGTACCGACCTGCAGGAACAGCACGCGCGGCACGGTGATACGGAAGTCGAGGTGGGCCGAGGCATTGCCGGCGCCGCTGACGAACTGGGAATCGGCCTGCGCGATCATCGGGACGCAGGACAGAGCAGCCGCGGTGAGCACGGCCTTGGTGGAGAGACGCATTGGTGATTTCCTTGGAGTGGCGATGGATGAGACAATTTGCTGGTGGGTGAAGGGCGTTTCCGCCCAGCATCCATGCGGGATACCGGCGCCGTGGGCGTCGGTCTTGCGACCGTGACAGCGCAAATCTGGCCGCGAAAAGTGGTCAACCCCGTTAAATCTGTCAGGGTGTTGTCAGCAAGTCCCGTGCCAACTTCTCGAGTCGTGATGAACGTCAAGCGCGATCTGCGCCATCGGTCAGGTTTCCCGGCGTTCAGCAAAGCTTTCACGCCATCTTGTGACTCGCATCACACTTTTGCCCCGCATCTGGGGCGACCGCTAGTGTAGGTGACGCAACGCGTCAAAGTTGGCGCACTACGTCAAAGTTGGCGCAGTGCGGCACCTGGCCCGCCCGGCCGTTCATCCTTGTGTTCAGGTTGGCAGAGAGGGCCGTCGCATCCGCCGGCGCGTTCAGGCAGCGGTGATTGGGCGATAATCCCCGCATGGCCATTTCCATCAAGACTCCAGAAGACATCGAGAAGATGCGCATTGCCGGTCGCCTTGCGGCCGAGGTGCTGCAGATGATCGCCCCCCACGTGAAGCCCGGTGTCACCACCGCCGAACTCGACCGGCTGTGCAACGAGCACATCGTCAAGGTGCAGCAGGCGATCCCGGCGAACGTCGGCTACAAGGGCTTTCCCAAGACCGTCTGCACGTCGGTCAACAACGTGATCTGCCACGGCATCCCCAGCGAGGCCAAGGTCCTCAAGGACGGCGATATCGTGAATATCGACGTCACCGTCATCAAGGACGGCTGGCACGGCGATACCAGCCGCATGTACGTGGCAGGCACTCCGTCGGTGATGGCCAAGCGCCTGATCGACGTGACACGCGAGGCGATGTTCCGCGGCATCCGCACGGTGCGGCCGGGCGCGACGCTGGGAGACATCGGCGCCGTGATCCAGGCCTATGCCGAGTCCGAGCGCTTCAGCGTGGTGCGCGAGTACTGCGGCCACGGCATTGGCCGCGTCTACCACGAGGACCCGCAAGTGCTGCACTACGGACGCGCGGGCGAGGGCCTGGTGCTCAAGCCGGGCATGACGTTCACGATCGAACCGATGGTCAACGAGGGCGCGCGCCACACGAAGCTGCTGCCCGATGGCTGGACCGTGGTGACCAAGGACCGCAAGCTCTCGGCGCAGTGGGAGCACACCATTGCGGTCACCGAGGACGGCGTCGAGATCCTGACCCGGGTACCCGGCGACGACAACGACCTATGACCGGCCCGGGTGCTGTCGTGCCGGCGGCGGGGGCGCGCGCCGCGACCGGTCCGGGCGACGCAACCGCCGATGCGGCCTGGTCCGCCGCCGCGCGCACCAGCCTGGCCGAAACCGCTGCCACGCTGGCAAGCCGGTTTGATGCCAGCGCCGCAGCCGTCCTGGAAGCAGGCTCGGAGCCGGCGACCGATGCCGGCATCGATCGCCTGCTGACCGCGCGCGCCGCGGCAGTCGATGCCCAGGTGCGGGATGCGTGGTTGCGCTGCATCCCTGCCGACGCCGGGCTGGCACTGTTCGCGGTGGGCGGTTACGGCCGCGCCGAGTTGTTTCCCCAATCCGATGTCGACCTGCTGGTGCTGGTGCCGGAGGCGGCCGACACCGCATCGGATGCCGACGGTGCCGCGTCCGCGTCGCCTGCCCACGCCGAGGCACTCGCCCGGTTCTTCGCGCTGTTGTGGGATGCCGGTCTGCCGGTCGGCCATGCGGTCCGCACGCCACGCCAATGCACCGAGGCCGCCGCCGACATCACCGTTCTGACCGCCATGCTGGAGGCGCGCCCATTGCTGGCGGACGCCTCAGCCGTGGCCACCCTGCAGGCGGCTGCCAGCCCCGACCTGGTGTGGCCCGCGCACGAGTTCTTCGTGGCCAAGCGCGAGGAACTGCGCGCCCGTCACGCCCGCTATGGCGATACCGCCGACAACCTCGAACCCAACCTCAAGGAAGGCCCGGGCGGCCTGCGCGACGTGCAGACGCTGCGCTGGATGGCGCTGCGCATCATCGGCACGGGCGACTTCGAATCGCTGGTGGCGCTGGGCCAGCTCGGCGCCGACGAACTGGCCACCATGCAGCGCCAGCGTCGAGCGTTGTCCACGCTGCGCTTCGGCCTGCATCTGGTGGCCGGCAAGCGCGAGGAGCGCTTGCGTTTCGATCACCAGAAGACCCTGGCGGCCCGTCTGGGGCACGTCGACAACGCCGACAACCTGGCGGTCGAGCAGATGATGCAGGGCTTCTACCGCAGCGCCGCGCTGGTGCTGCGGCTTGGCGAACGCCTGCTGCAACGCTTCGAGGAGCAGCTCGAAGGCGAGGCGCAGCCGCAACCGCTGGGGCCGCGTTTCGAGCTGCGTCGGGGCTACCTGGCCGCGCGTCCGCACGACGCGGCAGTCGGTGAGCTGCCTTGGCCGGCCGATGCAGACGAAGTGCTCGCGCTGTTCGCTGCCTGGGCCAAGCACGGCGATCCGGCCGGCATGACCGGCCCGGCCATCGCTGGATTGCATTCGCAGACCGCGCGCGCACTGGCCGAATCCCTGCCGACGATCCCGTCGTTCGATACCGCTGCGCCCGCGCTGCGCGAGCGCTTCATGCAACTGCTGCGCGGTCCGCAACCGGTGGCCACGCTGACGCGCATGGCCCGCCTGGGCGTGCTTGGTCGATGGATCCCGGCGTTCTCGAACGTTTCCGGGCGGATGCAGTTCGACCTGTTCCATGTCTACACCGTCGACCAGCACACCCTTGCCGTGCTCAAGAACCTGGCGTCGTTCGCGTCCGGCCAGGCCGACGAACGCTTCAACCTCGCCCACGAGGTCTGGCCACGCCTGCGCAAGCCCGAGTTGCTGCTGCTGGCCGGCCTGTTTCACGACATCGCCAAGGGCCGCGGTGGCGACCATTCCGAGCTGGGCGCGGTGGACGCGCGCGAATTCTGCACCGCCATGGGTCTGTCGGCGGGCGACACGGCGCTGGTCGAATGGCTGGTGCGCGAGCACCTGCTGATGTCCGTGACCGCCCAGAAGCAGGACATCGCCGACCCCGAGGTCATCCACCGTTTTGCCACCCGCGTTGCCGATCGCGAGCGGCTCGACCATCTCTACCTGCTGACCTGTGCCGATATCGCCGGCACGTCGCCCAAATTGTGGAACGCGTGGAAGGATCGGCTGCTGGCCGACCTCTACACCGCAACCCGCCTGGCATTGCGGCGTGGGCTCGAGAACCCGCTGGCGGCGACCGAACGCAGCGCCGAGACGCGTGCTGCCGCGCACGCGATGCTGGCGGCGTTCGGCGTCAGCGACGAAGGCATCGAGGCGCTGTTCGCGCGCATGCCGGAGATCGGCTTCCAACGCGGCCGGCCCGACCAGGTTGCCTGGCAGGCAGCATCGCTGCGGGAGGTCGCCTTGGGCGACACGCGCGTGCGCGCCCGCCCGGTGGCCGCGCATGCCGGCGCGATCGAGGTGTTCGTGCACACCCCCGATCGCGCGGGTCTGTTCGCTGCGATCGTCGCCACGCTCGATCGCTGCGGCCTGGCGATTCAGCAGGCCCGGGTGCTCGACGGCCCGCACGGCATGATCTTCGACAGCTTCGAGGTGATCCCCACCGACCCGCGTTCGCCGCCGGCACCGGAAGAGATCGAACGCCGGCTGGCGCAGGCGCTGGCCGGGCCACTGGACTCGGTGAAGCCGGCGCGGCGCACGCAGCCCCGCCACTTGCGGCATTTCCGGATTTCCCCACAGGTCGGCTTCGATGTCGTCGACGCCGGCGCGGCCGGCGCGCGCACGATGCTGAGCCTGGTCTGCACCGACCGGCCAGGACTGCTTGCCGATGTCGCCGACGTGCTGCGCAGCCAGGCGCTGAGCGTGCACGACGCGCGCATCGCCACGTTCGGCGAGCGCGCCGAAGACGTGTTCCAGATCACCACCACCACCGACGGGCGCAACCAGCCGCTCGATGCAACCCGGCAGGAGGCATTGCGCGACGCGCTGCTTGCCTGCCTCGAAGGAGACAACCGATGAGCCTCGACACCAGCAAGCCCGCTCGCAAGACCTCCCGCAAGAAGGCAGAGCCCAAGGGCCCGGGCATCGACGAGCTGAAGTTCATGGTCGAGAGCGCGTTCGAGCGCCGCACCATGCTGACGCCGGAAGAAGTCGAGGGTTCGACGCGGCCCGCGGTCGAGCGCGTCATCGAAGGCCTCGAGGCCGGTGAGTTCCGCGTCGCCGAGCCCGATGGCCTGGGCGGCTGGAAGGTCAACGAGTGGCTGAAGAAGGCCGTGCTGCTGTACTTCCGCACCCAGGAGATGGAACTGGTCGACGCCGAGCCGGCGCCGTTCTGGGACAAGATCCCGATGCGTTTCGCCGGTTTCGACGAAGCCGCGTTCCGCAAGCTCGGCGTGCGCGTGGTGCCCGGCGCGGTCGCGCGTCGCGGCGCGCACATTGGCCGTGACGTCGTCCTGATGCCCAGCTTCATCAACATCGGTGCGCACGTCGGCGAAGGCACGATGGTCGACACCTGGGCAACGGTGGGCTCGTGTGCGCAGATCGGCAAGAACTGCCACCTGTCCGGCGGTGCCGGCATCGGCGGCGTGCTCGAACCGCTGCAGGCCACGCCGACCATCATCGAGGACCATTGCTTCATCGGCGCGCGTTCGGAAGTCGTCGAAGGCGTGATCGTCGGTCACCACAGCGTGATCGGCATGGGCGTGTTTCTCGGCCAGAGCACGCGCATCTACAACCGCGCCACCGGCGAGATCAGCTACGGCTACGTGCCGCCGGGCAGCGTGGTGGTGTCGGGGCAACTGCCGGCCGCCGATGGCAGCCACTCGCTGTACTGCGCGGTGATCGTCAAGCAGGTCGATGCCAAGACGCGCTCCAAGACCAGCATCAACGAACTGCTGCGCGGGCTGGCGGACTGATTCGATGAGCACCGTCCTGTATGGCCTTTCCAACTGCGACACCTGCAAGAAGGCACGCAAGTGGCTCGACCGCTTCGGCGTCGCCCACGCCTTTGTCGACTACCGTGACCAGCGCCAGGAACCGGAAACATTGGTGGGATGGAAAGACACGCTGGGCGGTTGGGAGGCGATGATCAACAAATCGTCGACCACCTGGCGCAACCTGGCGCCGAACCGCAAGACGCCCGGCTCGGACGCGGAATGGAAGCTGCTGCTGAAGGAATACCCGCAGCTGATCCGCCGGCCGGTGGTGGTCACCGCCGACGGCACCGTGACGCAGGGCTTCAGCGACAACGGCTTCAAGGCCCGCTTCGGAATCGGCGCATGAGCGATGTGCTCGAACTCACCTGCGATCTGATCACCCGGCAGTCGGTCACGCCCGACGATGCCGGCTGCCAGGCGCTGATCGCCGACCGCCTGCAACGCGCCGGTTTCGTCTGCGAACACCTGCGTTTCGGCGACGTCGACAACCTGTGGGCCACGCACGGTGCCGACGACGCGCCGACGCTCGTGCTGCTGGGACACACCGACGTGGTGCCGCCGGGACCGCGCGAGGCGTGGTCCAGTGATCCGTTCGTTCCCGAGATCCGCGACGGCGTGTTGTACGGGCGCGGTGCGGCCGACATGAAGGGCAGCGTGGCGGCTTTCGTGGTTGCGCTGGAGTGCTTCGTCAACGCCCACCCGCAGCATCGCGGGCGGGTGGCATTGCTGCTGACCTCGGACGAAGAGGGCGATGCGATCGACGGCGTGCGCAAGGTGGCCGACGTGTTCCGTGCCCGTGGCGAGCGGATCGACTGGTGCGTGACCGGCGAGCCGTCGTCGAAGTCGGTGCTCGGCGACCTGCTGCGCGTCGGTCGTCGCGGCAGCCTGTCGGCGACGTTGACCGTGCGCGGCGTGCAAGGCCATGTCGCGTACCCCGAGAAAGCGAACAACCCGATCCACGTGGCGGCACCAGCGCTGGCCGAACTCGCGGCAAAAAGCTGGGACGAGGGCTACGAAAGTTTTCCGCCGACCAGCCTGCAGATCAGCAACATCCATGCGGGCACCGGCGCCAACAACGTGATTCCGGGCGAGCTGCAGGTGCTGTTCAACCTGCGCTACAACCCGCACTGGGATGCACCGCGACTGGAGCGCGCGTGCGAGTCGATCCTGCAGTCGCATGGCCTGGACTACGCGATCCACTGGCACCGCAGCGGCGAGCCGTTCCACACCCCCGAGGGCGAGCTGCGCGACGCCGCTCGCGGCGTGCTGGGGGCCTTCGCCGGAAGCGCGCCGGAGGAGAGCACCGGCGGCGGTACGTCCGATGCGCGCTTCATCGCGCCCCTGGGCGCACAGTGCATCGAGCTCGGCCCGGTCAACGCCAGCATCCACAAGGTCGACGAACACGTGCGCGTGGTCGACCTGGAAGCGCTGCCCGACCTCTACCTGACCTTGATCGAACGCCTGTTGGGTTGATCGCCGCCGGCGCGCCGCACAGCGCGGCGTGGGGCTTGCGGGGGCGGGTGTGTGGACGAGCGTGTGGACGAGCGTGTGGGCGGAGCCAACCGGCGTCGCCCACGTCGACTTCGCCTACATCGGCCTCACTGCCAACCCGCGCGGCGGGCTTGCCGCGTTACCGCGGCACCATCCGCAGCGTGTAGCGCGTCGCTCCGGGAAGGAACGGCGTGGGGCGTCCCTGGACCCAATCGTCGTGGCCGGCGCCCCAGAACGGCGACATCGGGTGACCGCTTTGGCCGCCGGGCATGTGCGCGATGCCGTCGGCCTCGTGGCCGGGTGACACCACCATCCGCTGGCTGGCACCAAAGTCCGATCGCTGCACGCGCGGCATCGCGCCGTCGCCCGGCAGCGGATCGGCCGGCATGCACAGCAGCGGTTTCGCGACGCCGGGCAAGGCGCGCGACAGCGGGTGGCAGATCGCCGCGGTGTTGTGCTCGCCCCACGTGCGCTGCGCCAGCGGGCCCTGTTTGCGCAGCGCATCGCGAACCTCGGCTGCCGCGTCCTCGAACAAGGCGCTCCAGCCTTGCGCGTTGCAGGCTGCCTGGCCCGCCGCATCGGTGGACGCGCACTTCCAGTAGCGCCGAGGCAACAGGTGCGCAGGGCGTTGCTGCACCAGCGGCCAGGCCACGCCCTCGAACTGGTTGAGAGCGGGCAGTTCGAAGTCGGTGCCGAGCTGCGCGCGCGCCGGCGCCATCATGCCGTCGAGCAGGCGCTCGTGCACCGCCAGGCGCCACGCGCGCACGATGCGAAAGCTGACCGAATTGGCGCTGGCTCGCCCTTGCCACGTGCCGGCGGCATCGGCCAGTTCGCGCATCGCCGACGTACTCGTTGCCGCTGCCGAGCGCTCCTGCAACGCACGCCACCAGGGGTGCAGGAACAGGGCGCGGTCGTCGAGCTGGATCGCCAGCAGATCGCGTTCGGCGAATTGTTGTCTGGCGAACAGACCGTCGCGGATCTGCCGTGCGCGCGCGCCCAATGCGTAGCCGCCATCGCCGACCTGGACAAGCGCGGCGCCGTCGAGCGTGCGGTTGTTGGCGCTCCACAGCCGGTGCTGCGGCGGGTCGACGATCATCGCTGGCAGTTCGGACGTCAGTTGCCAGCGCGTGCAGCGCCCGTTGGACAGCGACAACTGGGGATCGCATTGCGCGGTGTACTGGGGCACGCCACCGAGCAGACGCCAAGCGATGCGACCGCTCCGGTCGGCCAGCAGGAGGTTCTGCGTCGGCATGCGCACGTCGCGCGCCAACGCCAGCGCCTCGTCCAGGTCGCCGGCATGCGCGAGCCCGGTCAGATCGAGATTCAGCGATCGGTCGGCCTGGGCGGTCCAGCGCAACGCCAGCCGCTCGCCATTGGCCGCGGTGGAGATGACCGGGCCGTAGTCGGCGAACTCGGTGATGTCGAACGCCACCGGCGACTCGCCGGCGACTTCGATGCTTTCCTTGAAGACGCGCGGCGGCGTGGTGCAGGTCGGCAGGGCCTTGGCCTCCGGGGTAGTGCACGCCGGTATGCGCGACCAGTCCGCCGCATCGATGTAGCCGTTGGTGAATCCCCAGGCGACGTGACCGTTGCTGCCGACCACCACCGCCGGCAGGCCGGGCAGGGTGAACCCGGCGACATCGACCTTGCCGCCAGGCGCGCGCGTGTCGGGGTAACGCAGGCGCGCGCGGAACCACAGGTTGGGCGCGCGCAGTCCCAGGTGCATGTCGTCGGCGAGGATCGCGCGGCCGTCGCCGGTGAGGGCACCGGCGACGGCGAAGTTGTTGCTGCCGATGTCGCCGTCGTGTCCGACATCCAGCGACTGCGCGTCTGCCGGCATCGGCAGGGTGCGCAGGTCGAGCGTGGCAGCGTCGGGCAGCAGCGCATCGCCGCGCGGCGTTCCCTGAAGCGGCGCGTCCCAGCGCGTGCCGTCGCGGGCCAGCAAGGCGTACAACGCCGGCGGCATCGCCGATTCGAGCTTCCACATCGCCAGTTCGCGCGCGTTGCTGGCGTCCTGCAGATCGAAGTACATCGCGTAGCCGACCAGCGCCGAATCCTCGATGCGCCAGTGCTGGGGTTGCTGGCGCAGCAGCAGGTAGGCCCACGGGCGCGTGCGCAACGCGGCGACGCCGGCATTGACGCCGTCGGTGTAGGCCTGCAGCTGCGCCTGCTGGCTACCGGTGATCGAATCCAGGTTGGCGCGGATGCGCGCGCGCAGACGGTGCACGCGATGACGCTTGTCGGTCTCGACCGCGATCGAACCGAACAGCCCGGACAGTTCGCCGGCCGCGGTGCGGCGCAGGAGATCCATCTCGAAGTAGCGCTCCTGGGCATGCAGGTAGCCCAGCGCGCGCATTGCGTCTGTCTCGTTCGCGGCGTCGATGGTCGCCACGCCGAGCGCGTCGCGCTGCACGGTGACGGCCGATGCAAGGCCGGGGAGAAGCAATTGCCCTTCCAGTTGCGGCAGGCTGCCGCGCATCAGCCACCATGCCGTCGCCGCGCCGATCAACAGCAAGCCCAGCAGCGCCAATGCGCCGCGTCGTATCCATCGCCCCATGCCGCATCCCTGTCCCTGTGTTCGGGCGAGCTTAGCCGATGGCCATTGCTGCCATGGCGCGCACCGCGACGGCAGGTGACGGCGGGCCGCCGTCGCCACCGGGCCGCTTGCAAGCCACCGGGGAAGCGGGCAGGATCGACCCATGACTTTCGCCGCCGCCCGCGCCCATGACGCCTCCACCGTGACCGGTGGCCGTGCGCGTGCGCTGGTTGCCGGCACCGTCAACAGCACGCTGAACAATCGCCGCAATACCAATACCTGCTTACCGCGGGCCGGCGATTAGTACCTGAAACCAAGGTCAACGCCTCCAGGGCCCGCACTGAAAAGTGCGGGCCTTTTTGTTTCTGGGGCCTGGCCGGATCGCGCCGCCGTAGCACTTCCATCCACCACCGCCGTCACGACGTTTTCCACCGCCAGGTCCCGGCCAACCGGTCGGCCACCGCCAACGAATCGGAGTTGCCCATGTGTTCGATCCTGTCCGTCTTCGACCTGCGCTCCGGCGCAGACCTCACCCCCTTGCGACCCCTGGCCCTGTCGTTGTCGGCCCGGCAGCGCCACCGCGGCCCGGACTGGTCGGGCGTGCACGCCGATGCCAACGCGATCCTGGTGCACGAGCGACTGGCCATCGTCGACCCGGCCGGCGGCTCGCAGCCCCTGCGTTCGGCCGACGCCGCGCTGGCGCTCGCGGTCAACGGTGAGATCTACAACCACCGCGACCTCGAGCGCGCGCTGACCACGCCCTATGAGTTCCAGAGTGGCTCGGACTGCGAGGTGATCAACGCGCTGTACCGTGACGCCGTCGATGGCGACATCGGCGCCTGGCTGGATCGCATCAACGGGATCTTTGCGTTTGCGTTGTGGGATGGAGCGCGCGGTCGCTACCTGATCGCGCGCGATCCGATCGGCGTGTGCCCGCTGTACTGGGGCCACGACGGCGATGGTCGGGTGTGGGTGGCCTCGGAAATGAAAGCGCTGGTGCGCATCTGCGAAGACGTCGCCGCGTTTCCGCCGGGCCATTGGTTCGACAGTGCGACCGGCGAGCTGCGCCGCTACTACCACCGCGCATGGCGCGACTACGACACCACGCACGGCGTGGAAGTACCGAGGCAGGAACTGCGCGAGGCCTTCGAGCGCGCCGTGCATCGACAGATGATGACCGACGTGCCGTACGGCGTGTTGCTGTCGGGCGGACTGGATTCGTCCCTGGTGGCCGCCTGCGCTGCGCGATTCGCCCGTCAACGCATCGAGGACGACGATCGCGGCGAAGCCTGGTGGCCCCGCCTGCACTCGTTCGCGATTGGCCTGGAGGGTTCGCCCGACCTGGCCGCCGCCGAGGTGGCGGCCGCTGCGCTGGGCACCGTGCACCACGGCTTCCGCTACACGTTCGAGGAGGGGCTGGATGCCTTGCCTGAAGTGATCCGGCACATCGAGACGTTCGATGTCACCACCATCCGCGCGTCCACGCCGATGTACCTGCTGGCGCGTCGGATCAAGGCGATGGGCGTCAAGATGGTGCTGTCCGGCGAGGGCAGCGACGAGATCTTTGGTGGCTACCTGTACTTCCACAAAGCGCCCGACGCGCGCCAGTTCCACGAGGAAACCATCCGCAAGCTCGACGCGCTGCACAGCTTCGATTGCCTGCGCGCCAACAAGTCGATGATGGCCTGGGGCGTGGAGCCACGCGTGCCGTTCCTCGATGTCGAGTTCCTCGACGTGGCCATGCGCATGGACGCGCAGGCCAAGATGGTGCGGGTCGGACCCGACGGCAGGCGCGGCATCGAGAAGGCGGTGCTGCGTGAAGCGTTCGAGGGCTATCTGCCCGACGAGATCCTGTGGCGGCAGAAGGAGCAGTTCAGCGATGGCGTCGGCTACGGCTGGATCGATGGGCTCAAGGCACATGCCGATGCACACGTCAGCGATGCCGAGCTGGCCACCGCGGCGGCCCGGTTTGAGGTAACCCCCCCGCTGACCAAGGAGGCGTACTTCTACCGCGTGCTGTTCGAGCAGTCGTTCCCCGGAAAGGCTTGCGCGGAAACCGTGCCCGGCGGCAAATCAATCGCGTGCTCGTCGCCGGCGGCGATCGCGTGGGATGCGGCGTTCGCCAACGCCGCCGATCCGTCAGGACGCGCGATCGCGGGCGTGCACCAGGCGGCACTGGCAGTGTCCTGACGCGCCGCGTCGCGCGCCGCCGTAAGAATCACAGGGGGCACGTCGTGTCCCCTGTTGGCATTCCTCGCCTGTGGCTTCCCTGTCGCGCCGGCATCCGTGCCGGCGGTGGAGAACGTGCGCGGTCCGCCGTTGCGCGCTGCCACTGGCGCGCCACGGCGCAGCTTGCGGCCGCGGTGCGCGGCCTGTTGCAGATCGGCCAAATCCCTTCCGATGCGACGTCCGTGTCGTGGCGATGTCCTTATCGCCCATCGGGAATCCGCCTTCGCGGATTGCAATCGGTGCCCACCGACGCCGCCGGATGGGGTGAATCAGTCGAGCGCAGTGCGCGGCCGGCGCTTGCAGAAAGTGCTGCAGGCGTCAGTCAACAGGCAGTTGCGGGCGAGGTGTGCCCACGACGTTCGGGCCGTTCGCGGACGTCGAACGCAAGGGTGGGGCGAACAGGCCGACGCACGACATCTCCTTGTTGTCCGGGGAATCCATTCGGGCGTTGGTGCGGCGGCACTTGCGGGACAGCCGCACCGACCTGCGTCCACGAAGGCGCGGTTGATGCATGCCCCCGTCGCGCAAAAAGGCCGTCACGACTAGCCCCGGAGGGCGGTGCGGCCTTACCGCGTCGAGGAAAGAATTATAGGTGTCGCCTGTTGTACAGGATGAGACGCGACATCGCAGATGCGCCTTTTTTTGGTTCGTCGCGGAATTCCGGGGGCGGACACAAAAAGGAACGGCAGATCCAGGTGAGGATGATTGGGCGAACAGGCATCCAACCCCGACACCACCGTTCCCATGTCCGAAGTTCAGGGACTCCGCACACTCGCTCCTATGGCTCCTCCTTGTTGCGAGAGGAGTGCAGAAGCCAATCAGACATTCAGCAATTCCACGCAGCGCTCCTGCTGCTCCCATCTGAGATGGGGGGCTCTCGGGCAGGAGCCACCGGCAGCACGACTTCCCGTTGTAACTGGGCTGTTATCCACGCCTCGGATGATGCCGTCCTTCAACGGACGTGGATCGGAGAATTGCGATGCGAGGGTACTTTCGCTGGGCGGCGGCCGCGTTGCTGGTTTTTGCGCTGCTGACGGCTGCATTCGCCGCGTACCGCCAGTCCGGAGCGATGTCGCCGGCGGCGGGCGACACCGACGTTTTCGGATGGGCGCAGGCCGCCACGGGCAGCAGTCTGAGTCTCGCCTCCGACCCGCAACCGGGCCAACCTGCGGTCTTCAATTACACCGCCCAACCTCCCGGGCCAAAAAACTGGATCGGCATCTATGCCCCAGGCGAACAGCCGGGCCAGGTGCAGGCGCGGGCCTGGGTCTATGCCACCGCCGCACAGGGCCAGGCGACGCTCAGCACGGCCGGGCTGGCGCCCGGCCTGTGGACCGCGCATTTTCTGGCCAACGATGGCTATGAGCCTTTGACCTCGCCGGTGGCCTTCACCGTCCCGGAGTCGACGCCGGTCGCGCTGGTCGTGGTGACCGGCACGGTGTTCAAGGACGCCAACAAAGACGGCCTGCGCAACCCAGGCGAAGCCGGACTGCACGGCGTTTCGGTGACCGACGGCAACGTCTGGGCGACGTCCGATGCCAGCGGCAACTACCGCATCCAGATCGATCCGCTGCGTCGGGAAACCGACCTGGTTTTCGTCGTCTCCCCCAATGGCTATACCCCGGTCTTGCGTGGCGACTACGTGCCGCAGTTCTTCCGTGCACTGCCGGTCGGGCCAGGCCCCTTCGCTGGCGTCGACTTCGCGATGGTGCCGGATGCGGCCGCCGCCAATCCGACCGAAAAGTGGCTGATGGTGTCGGACATCGAAGCCGACAATCGCAGCGAGGAATCGGCGACGAGCACCCTGGCGAACTGGATCGGCCATGTGGAGGCGCTGTCGGAAGTCGACGGCGCCGGCCTGACCATCACGACAGGCGACATCACGGTCACCGACTACGCGCCGGCATCGCGTCGGCAGGGCGCTTACGACATCCTGCGCGCCGGACTCGTCGACGGCGCGCTCGGTCACCCGTTCTATCCGGTGATCGGCAATCACGACGTCGGCGGCACCGGTAGCACAGGCGGCTACGGCGCGTCGTTGGAGTATTGGCGCCGCAATCTGGGGCCGGAGTGGTACAGCTTCGATCGCAATGGCCGGCACATCATTGCGCTGGAGGACAACTACGACACCGCCGGGCTGGCACCGCAGTTGGCTTGGCTGAAGGAAGACCTGCGTCGGCACGCGGTGGGCAAGCAGGTCCTGGTCTTTGCCCATCGCTCGCTGTTCACCCGCTGGGGCGGCGGCGGCCACATGCAGCCGATCGTCGACGAGCTGGCCAAGTACGACGTGCGCATGTTCGCTGCCGGCCACAACCAGCAGGCCGAGTTCCGGCGCGGTGCTTTCAAACGTTCGGTGGAAGTCAACAACATGGGGGTGTACGGCATCGATGCGGCGCGTCCGGACTTCAAGGTGCTGGACTTCAGCGACATCACCGACAACCCCAAGACCGTGGCGAACGAGGACGTCGGCTATGTGACCGGCATCCATCGCCAGTTCGAGGTAGACGATGTCGCAGCACTTGTCAGCCCTGCGCACGGCAGCCGGCATGTCGCCCACAGCACGATTCCGATCGAGCTGTACGCGGAAGACGATGGCCGCACGCCGGTCACGGCATCGCTCATTATCCGCAACGCGCTCGGCAGGATCGTCTGGCAGAACCGGGCGATGCCGTTCGGGGAAAAACGCACGCCGACCGGCATCGAGAACTGCTACACGCCTCCGGGCGGCGTGACCGAGCGCTGCCCGCGCGCGCGGCATGCGTGGACGCGTGTCAGCGACAGCATCGCCGGCCTGCGCGTCGGCCACTACACGGCGCAGATGGTGGCCGTCGACAGCAAGGGCCAGCCGTGGCGGACTCAGCGCACGAGCTTCCAGGTTCTGCCCCGCTTCGCCCTGCGACAGCCGCGGACAGGCCAGGCGTGGACCCGCCAAGGTGGCGATGAATCGGGCCGCTCGGCCAGCCAGGACGATCCCGGCGCTCGGTTGAGCCTGCGCTGGACCGCGAACACGGGCGAGCAGTTCCACCTCAACGGCGGCGCCATCACGCAGGGCAAATTGATTGTTGCCTCGCAGGCATTTGATTCCCCGTACAGCATTATGCTTGCCTACGACCTGAGCAGCGGCCGTGAGTTGTGGCGCACGTACCTGGATGGCGATGCCGAATCCTTCCCGACCGTGCATCGGAACCTGGCTTATCTCACCACCGGGGTCGGGCGTGTCTATGCGTTGGACGTGGCCAGCGGTCGCGTGGTCTGGGAAGGCATCCACGACGAATTCCGGTTTGGCGACACCGTGCGCCGCTATGGCCGCGCCGGCGGCCCGGTCAGCGTCTTTGAGCTTCCCGCTCAAGCACGCACGGTTGCGGTGTATCAACACTGGGATCGCATCGTCTGCCGCGACGCGCGCAACGGCGCATTGCTGCCCGGCGGATTCTCCGCGCCAGGCGGCTGGGGCGAGTTCCACAGCACCGCCGTGCGCCTGCCCGGGTCGACCACGGCCTACCTGCATTCGGGCTCCAGCCAATCGCTGATCCAGATGGATCTGCTCACCTGCGGCCAGATCGCATCGGTCGACACGGGCGGCGATCTTTTCAGCCAATCCTCGCCGACCTTCACTCTCCCGAACTATGGTCAGCCGCAACTGCTCACCATGACCTGGAGCGGCATGCGCGGCCACGATCCCCACAGCAACGCGACGATGTGGCATGCGAACCTGGGGACCAGCCACCGATGCGAGCCCGGTCCGCCGCCCGTGACCAGCCCGGCTGTGTGGGGCAATACCGCTTATGTCGCCAGCCGCGACGGCATCGTGCGCGCCTACGACACCCAGGCCGCCGACCCCAGCGTTCCGACATGGTCCACCGCGGTGGGACATCTGCCGGGTAGAAGTCCCTTGGACGATTCCTGGCGCGTAGGCGGAGGCTGCAACGCCATCGAAGCTGGCGCGCCGGCAATGCATGCGCTTGCCACTCGCAGCGTCCTCTATGTCACCACCTGGGATGGCCGCCTGATCGTGCTCGATCGGACGACCGGCAAGCTGCTCACCCAGTACAACCTCGGTGCGGGCGTGGCTTCGGCGCTCTCGATCAGCGGCGACTGGGTGTACGTGCTCTCCGACGACGGCACCGTGCATGCGTTGGCGGCGCAAAGAACGCCAAGTGGGTGGACGCGCTGACCGATCCGATGCCAGCGCGGCGGCGCCGATTCGTCGACACGATGCTCGTTGCAGGTGAAGCAACAGCGAGCGCGATGACGCTCACGGAATGTCGGAGACCCGCTGCTTCCGCGTTTCGATCTGCCGCCACACGTCCCAGTGAAGGCAGCTGACTCCGCCAGCATCGCGTCGATGTCGGCGGACGAAACCCAAGGCCCCTGGACGACGACGCCTGCGATCTTTGAGAGGTTCTGGATGTCGGCCAGGAGGGGGCGCCTCCAGCAGGATCAGGTCGGCGCGCTCATCGTTGGTACAACAAGGTCAACCCGGGCGTCGCCGCAGGCGGTACACCACGGTGTCCAGCGCGGTCACGCCTTCGGCCACGAAGGAAGGTTGCGCGGCCAGGATGTCGCGGCGCTCCAGTACGTCGATTTCCCAGTCGGTGCCGTACAGCTCACGTACTTCGGGCTCGTCGACGGAGAACGGTGGGCCGTCCTTCTCGTGTTGCGGGTACTCCAGGGTGATCAACAACCCCTCGCACCCGGCCGGCAAGCAGGTCTGGAGTTCGCGCACGTAGCGCTGCCGCATGTCCGGCGGCAGGGCGATCAGCGCGGCGCGGTCGAACACTGCGCCGCAGTCGGCAAGCGTCGGCCGGTCGAGCGCGAATGCGTCGCCGCAAAGCAACTCGATGCCGCCGGCGATGTAATGGCGGCCAAGTGGCGACTCGCGCACCTGCGGCACCAGCGACTGCTCGGCGAAGAACTGTTCGACGGCCTGCTGCGACACCTCGACCCCGAACACCGGCCAGCCATTGGCGGCAAACCAGGCCATGTCGAACGCCTTGCCCGCCAACGGAACGAACACCTGCGTGCCAGGCGGCAGGTCAAGGCCTGGCCAATGCTTGAGCATCAGCGGCGTCGGTCCCGGCTGGTTGAAGCCGATGTCGTTTTCCTGCCAGCGCTGTTGCCAGTAATTGGGCTGCATGGTGTCGGGTGTGGGATGTGGGGTGTGTTGGGATGGCGCGAAGCGGGCCGTGATGTCCCGGAGCCGATGGGAAGATCAGGCGTCGACCCGGCCGACGTTCTCGCCGTGCCGGGTACTTGCCCTGTGCCAGCCCTGGCTGGCCGCTACTCGACCGCCAGTCCCTCGACCTTCTGCCAGCCACGCGGCAGCAGGCCGCCGCGGGTGGCGCGCGTGCCGATGTAGGCGTCGAGGTCCTTCCAGGTCAGCGACATCGTGCGCGCGCCGGAACGCACGCTCAACGTGGTGCCCGGCGCCACCACAGCCACGGCGACGGCGCGCTCGGTGCCGAGTTTGGACTTGGGAATGTCGATGAGCTTGTTGCCCTTGCCCTTGTCGAGCTCGGGCAGTTCGCTGACCGGGAACGCGAGCAGATGGCCGACGTTGGTGACCACCACCACGCGGTCCAGCTCGAGGCTGCCGACGGACACTGGCGCCAGCACCTTCGCCCCCGGCGTCAGCGACAGCATCGCCTTGCCGGCCTTGTTGCGTCCGGTGAGGTTCTCGAAGCGCGTCACGAAGCCATAGCCGTGCGAGCTGACCAGCACGAAGCGGGTGTCGTTGTCGCCGCTGGCCAATGCCTGGAACGACGCGCCCGGCGCGGGCGAGAACTTTCCGGTCAGCGGTTCACCGTTGCCCCGCGCCGATGGCAGGCCGTGCACGATCGTCGAATAGCTGCGGCCGGTCGAGTCCAGGAACGCCACCTGTTGCGTGCTGCGCGCCTTGGCCGTGGCAAGCAGCCCGTCACCGTCGCGGTAACCCAACGTCGACGCGTCGATCTCGTGGCCCTTGGCCGCACGCACCCAGCCCTTGTCGCTGAGCACGACGGTCATCGGTTCGCTCGGCACCAGTTCGGTTTCCGACAATGCCTGCGCCGCGCCGCGCGAGACCAGCGGCGAACGCCGCGCGTCGCCGAACTTCTTCGCGTCGGCCAGCAACTCGTCCTTGACCAGTTTCTTGAGCTTGGCCTTGCTGGCGAGCGTGGCAATGAGCTGCTCGCGCTCCTTGGCCAGTTCGTCCTGCTCGCCACGGATCTTCATTTCCTCCAGGCGCGCCAATTGGCGCAGCTTGGTCTCGAGGATGTAGTCGGTCTGGTCTTCGCTGAGCTCGAAACGCTTCATCAGCACCGGACGCGGCTCGTCCTCGCTGCGAATGATGCGGATCACCTCGTCGAGATTGAGGAACGCGATCAGCAAACCCTGCAACAGGTGCAGGCGACGTTCGACCTTGTCGAGGCGATGGTTGAGGCGGCGGGTGACGGTGTCGCTGCGGAAGGTCAGCCACTCGGCCAGCAGCGCCTTCAGGCCCTTGACCTGCGGTCGGCCGTCCAGGCCGATCACGTTGACGTTGACCCGGTAGCTTTTTTCCAGGTCGGTGGTCGCGAACAGGTGGCCCATCAACTGGTCGATGTCGACCCGGTTGCTGCGCGGTACCAGCACGATGCGGGTCGGGTTGGCGTGATCGGATTCGTCGCGGATATCTTCCAGCCACGGCAGCTTCTTGGCACGCATCTGCTGGGCGATCTGTTCGATCACCTTGCCCGGCGATGCCTGGTACGGCAGCGCGGTCACCACGATGTTGACGCCGTCCTTCTCGTAGACCGCGCGCGCACGCACGCTGCCCAGGCCGGTTTCGTACATCGCCAGCAGGTCGGCGCGCGGCGTGATGATCTCCGCCTCGGTCGGGTAGTCCGGGCCGAGCACGTGCTCGCACAGGTCGCGGGTGGTCGCGTCCGGGTCGTCAAGCAGTCGCACGCAGGCGCTGACGATCTCGTTGAGGTTGTGCGGCGGCACGTCGGTGGCCATGCCGACCGCGATGCCGGTGGTGCCGTTGAGCAGCACGTGCGGGAGCCTTGCCGGCATCCAGCTGGGTTCTTCGAGCGTGCCGTCGAAGTTCGGGTCCCAGTCGACCGTGCCCTGGCCCAGTTCGCCCAGCAGAACCTCGGCGATCGGGGTCAGCTTGGATTCGGTGTAACGCATCGCCGCGAAGGACTTCGGGTCGTCGGAAGAGCCGAAGTTGCCCTGGCCTTCAACCAGCGGGTAGCGGTACGAGAACGGCTGCGCCATCAGCACCATCGCTTCGTAACAGGCGCTGTCGCCGTGCGGGTGGAACTTGCCGATCACGTCGCCGATGGTGCGCGCGGACTTCTTCGGCTTGGACGTCGCGTTGAGGCCGAGCTCGCTCATCGCGTAGATGATGCGGCGCTGCACCGGCTTGAGGCCGTCGCCGAGGAACGGCAGGGCACGGTCCAGCACCACGTACATGGAGTAGTCGAGGTAGGCGCGCTCGGCGTATTCGCGCAGCGGGATCTGTTCGAAGCCGTGGAACACCGGACGTACGGGGTCAGTCATGGTGAAAGCCGATCATGGGGCGTTGCGTGCTCGGAGGATTGCGAGGGAGGGATTCTAGCGGCCGGCCGCTTGTGGGCGTGGGACACCGGTCGCGGTCGACGACCGGGAAGTACCGCGCTTGCCGCGTCAGTCGTGCGTGGCGCCGGCGGTGACGGGGCGATGCCGGATCGACAGCACCCGCAGCTGGATGGTGCGGCCGCCGGGAACCGGCCAGGCGATGGTCGCGCCGGCGCGCAGGCCGAGCAGGGCGCTGCCGACCGGTGCCAGGATCGACACCTTCTCGGCGCTGCCGTCGGTTTCGTGCGGGAACACCAGCGTGAGCTCGTGTTCCTCGCCGCTGGTTTCGTCGCGAAAGCGCGCGGTCGAGTTCATGGCGATGACGTCTGCGGGCATCTGCGCGGGTTCGACGATCTCGGCGCGCGCGAGTTCCGCCTGCAGCGCCTTCGTGTCGATGTCACGCGTACTGGGTTTTTCCAGCAGGGCTTCGATGCGTTCGCAATCCAGGCGCGACACCAGCAGGGGAGGGGGAATGGATGGGGATGACAGGTTCACGGAATTCTCCATAGCAAGGCGGGCGACGCACCGGATGCGCCGCCCGCGGGATTCAGTCAGTGCCTCGACCATAGTCCCGATTGGCTGGAGCGGCAAGCCACGCGGATCCGGCGCGTGCTGCACTGGGGCTGTCACCCCGCCGCGGGCCGGGCCGGCAGATGCCGCAGCGGGGGCGGTTGGCAGCTCGAGGGAAATCCGTGCGGAATTTCGTTGACAACCGGCGTTTCGACTTGCAACATACGCGGCCTCGTACAGCAGCACCGTTCGAGATTGCCCGGGTGGCGGAATTGGTAGACGCACTAGCTTCAGGTGCTAGCGGGGGCAACTCCGTGGAGGTTCGAGTCCTCTCCCGGGCACCATACAAAATTGATCGGCACTACCAGCCGGTCAAAAAAACGGAACCCGCCGCGAGGCGGGTTTCGTGCAAGATTTGCCCAGGTGGCGGAATTGGTAGACGCACTAGCTTCAGGTGCTAGCGGGGGCAACTCCGTGGAGGTTCGAGTCCTCTCCTGGGCACCATGTAAACGGATCGGCACTACCAGCCGGTCAATCGAAAAAACCCGCCGCGAGGCGGGTTTTTTCGTTTCCGGGGCACCCCAGGTGCCCGGGCGGCGTTGTCGTTCTGTCGGCGGTCGTGCTGCTGGAGCTACCAAGTCCCGCCGCGAGCAGCGGAGATCCGAGCCCAGACGTCCGGAGTGCTGCTCTCCCACACGCCACCCAGAAGGTGGCGGAACGCTGGGTTGCGGCGGGCCTCAAGCTCGATGCGATCAATGAACTGTGGCCCGGCGTGCTGAACCAGATCTTCCAGCGGACCGGCTGCGAGCATCCCGAGGATCGAGTCAGCCGGATTGCGGGAGAGAACCGCGCGGATCGCTGTCCAGCAATCTTCCGCGTCCGCGCCGGATGTCGGCAGCATGAATCGCTCCACGGCCCACCAGAGCGGATGTTGTTCCGGTGAGCCGCTTTCCTCGTGGTATGCGATGTATGCGCAGGCCCATGCCTCAGCTTCTTGGGACGTCATGGGGCTGCACCGGGCATCCAGGTTTTCGGCCTGGGCGAGTTGTAAGCAATTGGATTCGACATATGCGGAGCGTACGACTTCCCTAGGACGCCAAGGCGTCCGGTGCCGGCCTCGGGGCCATGCTCGCGGGCTCCGCCACTGGCATCGACATGGCGCTACTGGTTAGCCGCTCGACCAGCGCATCCACTTCGGCTTCGGCGGTCGCGATGGAGGCATGCAGGCGTTCGTCGCCGAATTCGTCGTACTCGATGGCGACACTGTCCACGGCGTCGATGCCGATGTAGCGCAAGGGCGACGCCACGCCGGCCTCGACATGGTTGATCGCGCCGAGGCGTTCGCCCGGGTTGTAGCCGTAGTCCCCTCGCGAACTCAGCAACACCAGCCGCTTGCCATGGCCGGCCAGCAAGGGCCAGTACGGATCACCCGCGCGGCTTCGGTCGAAGCCAAAGGTGCGGCCGACACGAACGATGTTGTCGATCCACGCCTTGAGCGTGGAGGGCATGCCGAAGTTGTACATCGGTACACCGATGACGATGAGGTCGGCGGCCAGCAACTCGTCGACAAGGGCGTCGCTTTGCTCGAGCGCGGCGTGCATCCATGGCTCGCGCTCCTCTGGCTTACTGAAAGCCGCATGCACCCAGGCGCCGGTGACGGGCGCGGGCGGCTGGTCGCCGACATCGCGATGGACGACGGTGTCGCCCGGTCGGCGCTCCTGCCAACGGCGGACAAAGCGGGCGCTGAGGCGGCGTGTGTGCGAGCCGTGCGCCTGCTCACCGGAGCGGCCGGGACGGGCGCTGGAGTCGATGTGGAGTAACCTGATCATGATTCACCTGTGTCTGGAGGGTTGGCGCAAGTTCACTTTTTGGTTGGCGGGTGTAAAACGATCATTTCGCATTCGATGAGTGCAGGAAATTCATCCATATGGACGCCCGTCAGCTGCCACCCCTGACCGCGCTTCGCGCCTTCGAGGCGGCGGCACGGCACTTGAGCTTCAAGCACGCCGCGGCGGAGTTGTCCCTGACGCCGACCGCGATCAGCCATCAGGTCCGGCAGTTGGAGGACCGCCTCGGAGTGCGTTTGTTCGTGCGCGGCACGCGCCGGGTGGACCTCACCGAAGCCGGGCAGAGCCTGTACCCGGCGTTGCGTGACGGCTTCGATGGGATCGCGCGAGCGCTGCAGCTGGTGAGGCCGAACGCGCGCCCTCGCGCGTTGGTGCTGAGCACGACCGTGGCGTTCGCATCGCGCTGGTTGCTGCCGCGATTGGCTGGATTCGCAGCCCGGCAGCACGGCATTGCCCTGCATCTGCATACCAGTGATGAGGTGGTCGATCTGGCGGGCGGCACCGCGCAACTGGCGATTCGCTACGGCCACGGCCGCTACCCGGGAATGAGGTCAGTGCCCTTGTTGCCCTCGCGTTTCGCGCCGGTGTGCGCGCCGCGCCTGGGTGTGCACGGGCCCGACGATCTGGCGAAGGTCCCGTTGATCGGCTTCGAATGGCAGCGTCGTGAAGCGGACACGCCGGATTGGCCGCTGTGGTTCGAGCGGGCGGGGCGCTCGCCGGTGGAGCGGCAGTTGCAGTTCTCCGACGAAGGCCACGCCATCCAGGCGGCGATCGCGGGGCAGGGCGTGGCCTTGGCCAATCTGGCGCTGGTGGCCGATGAGTTGCGCGCCGGGTTGCTGTGCCAGCCCTTCGGTCCCCAACTGGATGGACTCGGGTTCCACCTGGTATGGACAGTGGGCAACGATGCCGACCCGGATATCGCGGCCGTACATGCGTGGCTGTTGGACGAGGCGCGCGGTTAGCAGACCCCTGCCATCCCGCCGTTTGAAGCGTTTGCGTCCGCGTTGCGGACAGGCCGGTCGTTTCCGGGCGGTGCGCCCGCGCAGCAGACACGGGCCGCTGCCTGCCGGCCGCCCGTACCGGTCGGTATCGACGTCGTGTTCATGTCGATGTGCGACCATCCCTGAATGAGCAGAAAGCCCCCGACCGGCAACAAGGCCGGCAAGAAGTCCCCCTCGCGGGCGTCCAAATCCACTGCGGCAAAGCCCGCCTCCGGCGGCCAAAAGAGCGCCGCCAAGAAATCCCCCAAACGCCCGGGCTGGCTGCCCGAGCCGCCGCCGCGGTTGCCGCGCGGCAAGACCGGCGGTCCGGCGCATGCCGCGCCGGGTGCGATCCATGACCCGCACGCCGAGCGCGAAGCCGCCCGTTACGAACAACCCATCGCCAGCCGCGAGATGATCCTGCAGCTGATCGCCGCCGCCGATGGCCCGATCGGCGCCGACGAGCTGGCCGAAAAGCTCGGACTGACCGCGCCCGACCGCTTCGAACCGCTGAGCCATCGTCTGCGCGCGATGTTGCGCGACGGCCAATTGCTGCAGAACCGTCGCGGCGGATTCGTGCCGGCGCAGCAGATCGACCTCGTCCCCGGCGTGGTGATCGCCAATCCCGACGGATTCGGTTTCCTGCGCCCCGACGCGGGCGGTGGCGACGACCTGTTCCTGCCGCCGTTCGAGATGCGCAAGGCGATGCACGGCGATCGCGTGCTCGGCAGCGTCACCGGTGTCGATCGCCGCGGCCGCCGCGAAGGTTCGATCGTCGAGGTGCTCGAGCGGCGCCTCAATCGCCTGATCGGTCGATACACCGTGGAAGCCGGCATCAGCTACCTGGTGCCGGATGACCGCCGCATCCAGCGCAACGTGGTGATCCCGCCCGACGCGCGGATGGACGCGCAGGATGGCCAGCTGGTGGTGGTCGAACTGGTGCACGCACCGGATCCGCAACGTCCGTCGATCGGGCGGGTGGTGACCGTGCTGGGCGACCGGCTGACCGCGTCGCTGGCGGTCCAGGCGGCGATCCACGGCCACGAGATTCCGCACGAGTTCCCGCCGGAAGTGCTGGCCGAAGCCGGCACCGTGCCGGTTGCGGTGGACGCGGCTACCGTCGCGCAACGCGTCGACCTGCGTGCGCTGCCGCTGGTGACGATCGACGGCGAGGACGCGAAGGATTTCGACGACGCGGTGTACTGCGAAAGCAACCGCGACGGCTTCCGGCTGGTGGTGGCCATTGCCGATGTCTCGCACTACGTGCGTCCGGGCACGCCGCTGGACGTGGAAGCCACGCTGCGCGCGACCTCGGTGTACTTCCCGGGCTTCGTGGTGCCGATGCTGCCGGAAACCCTTTCCAACGGCATCTGCTCGCTCAAACCCAAGGTCGACCGGCTGTGTTTCGTCTGCGACATGCAGATCGACCGCAAGGGCGAGGTCACCGGGTCGAAATTCTACGAAGCGGTGATGCATTCGCACGCGCGCCTGACCTACACCCAGGTCTGGAACGCGGTAATGCCGATCCCCGAAGAGGGCGATCCGGTGCTGGAAGAATTGCGCGACGAATCGCTTGCGCAGATCGGCTCGCTGCTGCCGCACATCCAGCGCCTGCACCAGCTGTTTGCGATCCTGTCGAAAGCGCGCGAGCGCCGCGGCGCGATCGAGTTCGAGACCGGCGAGGTGCGTTTCGTGCTCGGTGCGCAGGGCGAGGTGGTCCAGGCCGGCATGCTGCAGCGGAACGACGCGCACAGGCTGATCGAGGAATGCATGATCGCGGCCAACGTAGAGGCAGCCAAGTTTCTCCTGGCGCACCAGATATCGGCGCCGTACCGCATCCACGAACGACCGCCGGAGCAGAAGTACGCTGACCTGCAGGAGTTCCTGCACGAGTTCCAGTTGCGCATGCCGCCGTGGTCGAAAGTGCACCCGCGCGACTTCACCGCGTTGCTGAAGAAGATCCGCGAGCGTGCCGACGCGGCGTTGATCGAATCGGTGCTGCTGCGCAGCCAGAGCCTGGCGGTGTACGACCCGGTCAACGTCGGCCATTTCGGTCTCGCGTTGGAGGCCTACGCGCATTTCACCTCGCCGATCCGTCGTTACCCCGACCTGCTGGTGCACCGTGCGATCAAGCACGCGCTCGGCGGCGGGCGGCCGGAGAAGTTCCGCTACTCGCCCAGCGAGATGGCAGCGTTGTCGCTGCAGTGCTCGGAGCGCTCGCGCCGTGCCGACGAGGCCTCGCGCGAGGTCGACGAACGCTACCGGGCGGCGTGGATGGAACAACATGTCGGCGGCCAGTTCGAAGGCGTGGTCAGCGGCGTGACCAGCTTCGGCCTGTTCATCGAACTGGACGAATCCAAGGTCAACGGGCTGGTCCACGTGACCCAGCTGCCGCGCGACTTCTACCACTTTGACCCGATCCGCAAGACCCTCACCGGTGAGCACTCCGGCCGCGAGTTCCGGCTGGGTGACCGGCTGGGCATCGTGGTGCTCAAGGCCAGTGTCGAGGAGCGCAAGATCGACTTCCGACTGGCCGAGGACCACGGCGTGAAGCCGCTGCCCCCGCGTGGCAAGCCGGCCAAGCGGGTCAAGCAGAAGTACTGACGTCCGAGGGTGTCGCGGTGCCGGTTCACCGGCCGCCGCGACACTTCGGCCTGCGCGTGTTCGGTCAACGGGGCGGCAGGGCAAGCCCCGGCCGCGCGTGGGCTCTACAATGGCGCCCTTTCCAACGGCCCGCGGGCGACAGGCAACACGAATGAGCCAGAAACAATGGATCGCCGGCATCAACGCGGTCGCGGCCGCGCTCGAGCACGACGCCGAGCACGTGCGCGAGGTGCTGATCGAGGCCGGCGCCAAGAACCCGCGATTGGCCGAGATCGAGAGCCAGGCGCGGCGCATGGACATCGACGTGCGCAAGGTCGCCACCCAGGCGATCGACGGCGTGGTGGGCGGGTTGCGCCACCAGGGCGTGGTGGCGCGCTATGCCGCGGCCAA
The DNA here is from genome assembly GCF_003719825.1 of Montanilutibacter psychrotolerans. Classification (GTDB taxonomy): domain Bacteria; phylum Pseudomonadota; class Gammaproteobacteria; order Xanthomonadales; family Xanthomonadaceae; genus Montanilutibacter; species Montanilutibacter psychrotolerans. The sequence goes on from NZ_RIBS01000001.1 coordinate 732,542, forward strand.
GACCTGGGGCGAGGACGAGCTCGAGACGCTGATCGAGGCCGCCGAAGGGCGCGCGCTGCTGCTGGTGCTGGACGGCGTGCAGGACCCGCACAACCTCGGCGCCTGCCTGCGCAGCGCAGCGGCGGCCGGCGTGACCGCGGTGGTGATTCCCAAGGACAAGTCGGTGCAGGTCAACGCGACCGTGCGCAAGACCTCGGCCGGTGCCGCCGACAGCGTGCCGGTGGTGCCGGTGACCAACCTGGCGCGCACGATGCGCGACCTGCAGAAGCTCGGCGTGTGGCTGTATGGCCTGGCCGGCGAAGCCGACGCCTCGGTGTACTCGCTGGACCTGCGCGGCAACGTCGGCCTCGTGCTCGGCGGTGAGTCCGACGGCCTGCGCCGGCTCACGCGCGAGAACTGCGACCAGTTGGTCAAGATCCCGATGCCGGGCGGTGGCGCGGTGGAAAGCCTCAATGTGTCCGTCGCCACCGGCGTGACGCTGTTCGAGGCGGTGCGCCAGCGCGGTGCGGCGGTGAAGTGATCGCAAGGTAGCGGTGTCGTTCGTGTCAGGTCGCGCCCGGCGTGACCACCGGCAGGGTCGCCACCGCACCAATGCAGGTTGAATGGCCGGCACATGCCGTGCCCAACGGAATGCGGGGACGACCCCGTGCGCCATGGTTCGTTCGGGGACGACCCATCCTGAGCGGAGTTTGCCAATGAACTGGTTCATCCTCGTACTTGCCGGCCTGTTCGAAGTGGGTTGGGCGATCGGCCTGAAATACACCGAGGGCTTCACCCGCCCGTTGGCGACCACCGCCACCGTCATCGCGATGGCGATCAGCCTGGGTTTGCTGGGCATCGCGATGAAGTCGCTGCCGGTGGGAACGGCTTATGCCGTCTGGGTCGGCGTCGGGGCGGTGGGCACCGTGATCCTGGGCATCGTGCTGTTCAACGAACCGTTGAACGCGTTGCGCGTTGGCAGCGTCGTGCTGATCGTGATCGGCCTGGTCGGCCTCAAGCTCGCCTCGCCCTAGGGCGTGGTGGGCAGGGGGCGGCGTTGCCCGTGCTGGGCAACGCGGCCGCTGTCGTACAGAAGGAGTGAGGAGCGAGCGGGGGCATGTCGCGCTCTGGCTAGGCGTTTACTCACTCCTCACTCCTGACGACGCTTTCCTCGTAGCGTGCGAGGAGTGAGAAGCGGGTGACGGCGCATGCTGCGCCGGCATCGTCGATGCCGCACTTCTCGCACTGGGCAACGCGCACGACGCGCGCGCTACCCCTTGCCGAGCAGGAAGGAAACGACCGCCTCGCGCACGACCGGGTCGTCGTCGAGGCCGCCGTGGGTGGAGGCCGTGGTGGCGCCGGTATCGCGCGTCCACATGCCGCCGGGGCAACGCAGCTGACGCACGTTCGCACCCCATTCGCGGGTTGGCAGCGCCGGCACCAGGTGTTTCTCCATGCCCAGGAGCGGTGTCTCTTCGTGTTCCTCGAACGCCCGCGCGACCAGGTACAGCAGCGAGTGGCCATAAGGCTTGCACGTGTTGTCGCTGCGCTCGGCCTCGTCACGCAGGTTGGCGATCAGCACCCGGATGTCGTTGTCGACGATGGCGGCGCCGAGCTGGCGATCGAACAGTTCCAGGCGCACCGCCGGCGCCAGCAGGCTGATCGATGACACGTCGAAGCCGTACTTGATCGCGCGCGCGCCCAGCCAGGTGTGCACGATCGCGCCGGCGGAATGGCCGATGAGGTGCAGGCGGATCGGGGGCAGGCCGTCCCGGGTGGCGGAGTTGCGGAACATCTCGAACAGCTGCACCACGCCGGAGTTCTTGCTGCCCGACAGCGCATCGGCGTTCTGCTTCATCTCGCCCCACAGCTTGCCGCCGGGCAGGCGCGCAAGGCCTTCCAGGCGCTCGTCGCGCCATTCCTCGAAGCGCCTGCGAAAGCGTCCCCACGCCTCGCCCCCGGTCTTCTCGGCCTCGCCCTTCACCGCGTCTTCGAAGAGGTTGCCGATCGTGGCGACCGCACCGGTTTCCCACATCAGGAAGATGGGGAATATGCGGTTCGAGTACAGATGCGGAATCCAGGACTGGGCGGTCTTGGCCGCGGCTTCTTCATCGGTGAGGCCGCCATGGGCGTAGATCGCGATGTCGATGTGCTCCGGCGGTGGCTGTTTGCGCTGCACCGCCTGCTCGGACCATCGTTTGTGCGCCGCCGGCAGGTGGTGGTCCAGCAACAGTTTCAGGTCGTCGGGCGAGGTGCGAAAACGCCCGCGCCGACTCAGGTGCCCCTCGTTCTCCATGTTGATCACGAACGGCGAGATCTCGTGATCGGCCAGGGTCGGGTTGCTGGAAATCACCGCGCGCCCGGTCTTGCCGTCGACGCGCAGGGTGGTGGCTCCGGCGACCAGGTCATGGTCGGTGGTGACAACGCCCAGCTGGACCACCCAGCAGTCCATGGCGTTCTCCAGCCAGTCGGCGTAACTCAGCACCGCGAACCCGCCGCGACCCCAGGCGCCGCCCCAGGAGTTCTGCACCACGAAGCCGTCGCGGGTGTAGCCGACGATGGCGAAGGCATGGCCCTGGTCCTGATTGCCCTTGGCGGGTTCGATCGGTGGAATCTGGGCGATCGATGTCGGTGGCGGCGCGGTGGACTCGCTGTGCAGGCGGTCCCAGCCGGGGTGGGTGAACGCACTGGCGTAGATTGCGCCGACTTCGCGCAGTGCGATGTGCATGTCGCGGATGCACTCGGGCGAGATCCGGTAGTAGGCGCCGAGCGGCCGCTTCACCGCGTCCAGCCACCAGTCGCTGTCGGCCTCGTTGGTCGCCGCCGGCATCGTCATCTCTTCCCACAGGTAGGCGCAGCTGGCGCCGTGCCGTGACCAGCCCTTCAGCGCGCCGCGCAGCGACGAGCCGCTGTCGCTGTCGTCGTCGTCCTCCCACTCGTCGTAGCGCCGCGCCATGTCGTACAGCATGTAGCCCGAAATCGGTTCGACCGGACGACGGCCGCGATCGAGCAGGTACTCGATCACCACCGCCAGCGCGAAGCCGGTGCACGCATTGGTGGTGTCCTGTTGTTTGGTCGGGCGCGGGTAGGTGGCAAACATCGCGTCGTCGGGCGCGATGGCGATGTTGGGTCGGTACGGCCAGTCGCGCAGGTCCACCGGGTCCGGGCGAACGTTGCGCTTCTGGGTACTCTTGCGGCGCACGCTGTCGACTGGCACGAAGTCACTGCGTCCCGGCGGCTGCGAGTCGGCAGCACTGGCTTTTGTCCTTCCTTTGCCGGCTTTGCGCGCAGGGCCGCCGGTGGCGAACTGCGTGTAGGCGGCGGCCATCTTTTCGTCGTAGCGGTTCTTGGCGTAAGCCGGTCCGTTGTAGGCCTTGGCGAACTTGGCCCAGGCCTTGGTACGCAGTGCTTCCAGATAGGGCGGCCGCGCGACGAAGCATGCGAACGCCGCGACCTGCTGGTCCGCGCCGGCATGCTGCGCGGCCACGAACGCCTCCACGTCGGCGAAACCGCAGTAGGCGTAGTTGAAGCCCATGATCTGGAACGCGCCCCAGCTGGCCGATTGCAGCGCGGCGACGCGGTCGAGCTGGCACGCCGCGTCCAACCGTTTCCATTCGCCCGCGAGGCTGCCGGCGTACTGCTTGCGATCCCACTTGGGGTAACTGAGGTTCGGGTGCGAGGCCGCGAACCGGCCGCCGGTCAGGCGATGGAATGCGTGGCCTTCGAAGAGCACCTTGGGTTTCTCGGAGGGCGCGGGCAGGAAGCCGCTCCCGGATGATTCGACCTTTGCCACGGCCTGTAGCGTGGCAACTTCCACTTCCAACGATTTGGCCAGGTCGATCCAGGCCTGCGGGCTGATCACGCGGTTCATCGATGTGCTCCATCACTGCGGGAAACCCGCCGATGCCACGGACACTCCCTGTCCCGCGCCCTTGGGCAACGACCGGATCACAGGGCATGGCAACGTGGCCGCACGCGAGTCCCGGCCAGTTTGCAACCCGTTGTAGGACAAGGCTCGCGCTTGTTACAGGTCCTGTTGCCGGAGCCGTACGCGTTGGCTGGCATGGGCTATGCTCGGCCCGATTACACCTCACAGGGTGGTTATGGGGATTCGCAGGCATCGACGCTGGCAGGCCCTTGGGCTGGTTACGCTGTGGCTGCTGGGGGCGACGTATGCCTCGGCACAGGTGCTGACCGTGTCCCGGCTCGATGCCGATCCGCTTCCCGTGCAGGTGATCGCCGGCGAGCTCGACAAACAGTTCGTCGCGGTCGATGAGCCGATGATCCGTCCGGTCTCCGGAACGCCGAGCTGGTGGCGGGTGACGGCAGGATCGCCGATTCTCGCAAGCGATGAGCCACAGTTGCTGCTGGTGTCGCCGCACCTCAATCGGACCGAGGTGTGGCTGCCGGGCCAGGCCATGCCGCAGCGGCGCTCGCTGTTCGGAGCCGATGCCGATCCGCGCTTCTCGACCCGCGCTTTGGTCACCGCGATACCGGACGGATTGCGCACGGGGCAGTCGCTGTATCTGCGCGTGCACGGCGTCGGCGTCACGCCGATGGCGGTGCGGATCGCGCCCCTCGAACAGGTGCACCGCGACGACCTGGTGCATGTCGCCTGGCGCAGCGGCACCCTGGTAACCCTGGTGGTGCTGTCGGTGCTGGCGCTGGGTTTCTGGGTCGGCATCGGTCAGCGCAGCTATGCCTACCTGTTGCTGACCTTGCTGGCGCAGGCCTTCTACCTGGCCAGCAGCGGCGGCGAGCTGCGCCTGCTGCCGGAACTGGCCGCCACGGTCACCAGCGACCCGCGCGCGACGCGCCTGTTCGCCTTCATCGCGGTGCTGGCCAGCAACGGCTTCCTCATGCATTACCTGGAACTGCGTACGCGCCAGCCGCGCATGTTCCGTGCGCTGCACGCGTGCAACATGGCGCTGGTGGCGATGATGGTGGTGACGATTGTCAGCGCCGCGAGCCTGATCGCGTTCGTCGCCAACCTGGTCCTGCTGGCCACCACGGCGACGGTGTTCCTGGCCAGCCTTGCCGGCGCACGCCGCGGCCAGCGGGCCGCCTGGTTCGTACTGCTGTCGTGGACGCCGTTGCTGGTGTTGCTGGTGCTGCGCGTAGGCGAGCTGCTGGGCGGTTGGGTCAATGCGCCGTGGATGGTCTACGCGTTCCCGGCGACCTTTGCCATGGCCGGGCTGGTCATCACCGTCGGGATGGCCGATGCGTTGCAGCAACTGCGCCGCGATCGCGACCACGCCAGCCACCTGGCCACCTACGACCCGCTCACCGGCGCGATGTCGCGTCCGGCCATCGAGCAGCGCCTGCACACGCTCGTCGCGGATGCGAAACAAAGCGGTCGATCGCTTTCGGTGGTGTTCTTCGACGTTGACCGCTTCAAGAGCATCAACGACGAGCACGGACATCGCATCGGCGACCAATGCCTGCGCATCATCTCGTTGCGCACGCGCAACCGCCTGCGCACCTACGACCTGTTCGGCCGATGGGGCGGCGATGAAGTGCTGGTGCTGCTGCCCGACACGCCGCTGGCGGCGGCGATGGGCGTTGCCGAGAACCTGCGCTCGGCGGTCAACTGCCGTCCGCTGTCGATCGACGGGCAACTGTTGTCGGCCAGCCTGAGCCTGGGCGTGGCCGAGCTCGTCGCCGATGAAAGCCCGGAGCAGCTGATCGAGCGCGCCGACGCCGCGTTGTACGCCAGCAAGTCGGCCGGACGCGATCGCGTGACCGCGTACCAGCGTTCGATAGTTCCCGAGACCGTCTGAGCCCAGAGCCAGGACCGAGCCGGACTCGGGCGTGCCATCAGCGCGGTGCGGAGCGCTCGAGCAACAGCAGCGGGTCGATTCGCACGGTGAACCAGTTCATGCCCCAGTGCAGGTGCGGGCCGGTGGCACGTCCGGTGGCGCCGACCGCGCCGATCACCTGGCCCTGCTCGACACGATCGCCGGCCTTCACGTCCAGCCGCGACAGGTGCAGGAAGTTCGAGCTGATCCCGTGGCCGTGGTCCAGCAGCACGGTGCCGCCGGTGAGGTAGAGATCGGGCTTGGCGAAGGTGACCACGCCGCCAGCCGGCGCCTTGACCGGCGTGCCGTTCGGGGCGGCGATGTCCATGCCCGAATGCGCCGATCCCGGCGATCCGTTGTAGACGCGCTGGTTGCCGAAACGGCCGCTGATGCGGCCCTGCACGGGCCAGACGAAGGGTTGGGCGAAGTCGGCGCGGGCGTCGTCGCGATCGCGCGCGGCGGTGACTTCCGCCTGCTCGCGGCGGATGCGTTCGGAGATGTCCGGTGGCGGATCGACCGTCTTGGGCGGTACACCGCTGATGTTCTCGATGGGCCAGTCGCGCTCCGTGACCGTCACCTGGTTGACCAGTACCGAGCCATTGGACTGAGTGACGCGAACCTGCACCGGCGCGCTTGCGTCGCGGGCGATGCCGAAAGCGAACTGGCCTTCCGGTGACACCCGCACCGCGCGCCCGTCAACGTCGACCCGCGCCCGCGGATCGGTCAGGCCGATCACCAGTGCGCCCTGCGACGCGGTGGTGGGCATGAAGGTCGCGCGCTGCAGCACCTCGCGCGGTCGCCCGATGTCGGGCAATGCGGGCGGGCGGGGCGTGCCAGGAGGCATGGTGGACTGTGGCGCGGCGTGGCTACAGCCGGCCATCGCGATCAGCACCGGCGCCAGCAGCGCGGCGTGCGACGGCCCGCGGCGCTGCGTCATCGCGTGAACCCGAGGCGTTGCCCGCCAGGCGAGCCGACCAGTCGTTCGCCATCCCACGCCAGCATGCCATTGACCCAGGTGGAGGCGATGCGCGAATGGAAGGTGCGTCCTTCGAACGGCGACCAGCCGCACTTGGACAGAACGTCTTCGCGGCGCACGGTGAAAGGCGTGTCATCGATCAGCACCAGGTCGGCGGCATAGCCCTCGCGCAGGAAGCCGCGTTCCTTGACGTCGAACAATTGCGCCGGCGCGTGCGCGAACTTCTGCACGACCTGTGCCGTGCTGAGATGGCCTTCGTGGACCAGTTCGAGGGCGGCGTTGAGCGCGTACTGCACCAGCGGAAGGCCGCTTGGTGCCGAGGTGTACGGCCGGGCCTTTTCCTCGAGCGTGTGCGGTGCGTGGTCGGTGGCCAGCACGTCGATCACGTCCGCTGCGAGCGCGCGCACCAGGGCTTCGCGATCGGCCGGGTCCTTGATGGCCGGGTTGCACTTGATCAGGTGCCCGAGCGCGGCGTAGTCCTCGCGATCGAAGCGCAGGAAGTGCACGCAGGTCTCGGCGGTGATCTGCTTGCGGCTGCCATCGGCGCGCACCAGCGGGCCGGCCTCGAACAACGCCAGTTCCTGCGCGGTGGAGATGTGCAGCACGTGCAGTCGGGTGCCGTGCCGGCGAGCGAGGGCGATTGCCAGCTCGGTCGAGCGCATGCAGGCCTCGCGCGAGCGGATGTCGGGGTGGCAGGCGGCCGGGATGTCGTCGCCGTACTTCGCCCGGTAGCGGGCCAGCTCGGCGTCGATCATCGGCGTGTCTTCGCAGTGGGTGATGATCGGCGTCGGCACCTCGGCGAAGATCCGGTCCAGCACGTCCGGGTCGTCGACCAGCATGTTGCCGGTGGAGGCGCCCATGAACACCTTCACGCCCGGCGCGGTGAGCGGGTCCAGCCGGCGGATGGCATCGAGGTTGTCGTTGCTGGCGCCCATGTAGAAGCCGTAGTTGCCCCAGGCACGTCCGCTGGCGCGGCCGTACTTGTCCTCCAGTGCCGCCGCGTCGAGCGTTGGCGGATTGGTGTTGGGCATGTCCATGAAGCTGGTCAGGCCGCCGGCCACCGCCGCCGCCGACTCGGTGGCGATGTCGGCCTTGTACTCCATGCCCGGCTCGCGGAAGTGCACCTGGTCGTCGATCATGCCCGGCAGCAGTCGGCGGCCGTTGGCGTCGACCACGGTTTCACGGTCCCGCGCCGACAGGCCGCTGCCGATTTCGGCGATCCGGCCGCCGTGGATGCGCAGGTCGCCGTCGAATTCGCGACCTTCATTGACGAGCCGGGCGTTGACGATCAAGGTCGAAGACATCAGGGTAGGTCCTGCGTGATGTTGGTTTGGGGTTTTTTGGGGAGGAATCAGTGCGCGGGAGGCACCGGATCGTGTCCGCCGGGGTGCAGCGGGTGGCAGCGCAGCACACGTCGCAAAGCCAGCCAGCTGCCCTTGAATGCGCCAAACCGAGCGATCGCCTGCATCGCATATTCCGAGCAGGTTGGATGGAATCGGCAACGCGGTCCAAGCAGCGGACTGATCCAGCGCTTGTAGATGCGCAACGCGGCAATTAGTAGTCTGTCGATCACGATTCCTTAATGCGGTCAAACACTTGTGGCGCGGTTGCCGCAGTAGCCGGGGCAGGGTATAACAGCGCGCTTTCCCGTCACAAGGGAACAGAAGGACAAGTCGCTCGTGGCAGTGAAAAAATCCGCGAAGAAGGCCGCCAAGGCCAGCAGCAAAACCGCCAAGCCGGTCGCCAAGAAGGCCGCTGCGAAAATGCCGGTGGCGAAGAAGCCGGTGACCGCCAAGGCTGCCAGCAAGCCGGCGGCCAAGGCTGCGGCCAAGAAAGCGACTGCTGCCAAGCCGGCGGCGAAGAAAGCCGCGCCGGTGAAGAAACCGGTGGCGAAGAAGACCGCCAGCAAGGCCGTCGGCAAGCCCGCTGCCAAGAAGCCGGTCGCCAAGAAGGCGGTTGCGAAGGCGCCGGTGAAGAAGTCGGCGGCCAAGGCGCCTGCCAGCAAGGCCCCGGTCAGCAAGGCTCCGGCCAAGAAGCCGGTGGTCAGCAAGGCCGCGCCGGCCAAATCGGCCAAGCCTGCAGCGAAGCCGCCGGTCGCCAGCGGCAAGTCCAACAAGAACACCGTCGTCGCCAAGGCGACGGCAAACGCTGCGGCCGGCAAGGCGCCAGCGGCCAAGACCACGGCCGTCACCAAGCCAGCCGTGGCAGGCAAGACCGAAGCCAAGACCGCAGCGGTCAAACAGCCGGCCCCCCGTCCGGTGGAAAAGACCGCGTCGGTGGCTCCGGCGGCTGCAACCGCAGCCAGCTCCAACACACCCTCCGCCCCAAACCCAGCAACCAAGACCGCTCCTGCCCAGGCCCCGCGCCCGACCGGCAAGGTCGCGGTGGCGGTTGCCGCAAAACCGCAGGCGCCTGCGCCGAAAGGCCAGGTGAAAGTCGTGCAGTACAAGACAGAAACAGGCAGTGGTCGCCCCATCGTCCCCAAGGGCTACAAGCCCGCCGCGGACGAGGAATACATGAGCCCGCTGCAACTCGAATACTTCCGCCAGCGCCTGATGCAATGGCGTGCGGACCTGGTCGAGGAATCCAAGCAGACCATCGAGAACCTGAAAGACGAAGTGCGTGACGTGGGTGACGAGGCCGAGCGGGCTACCCGCGAGACCGAGAACTCCCTCGAGCTGCGCACCCGCGACCGCTACCGCAAGCTGATCAGCAAGATCGACAGCACGCTCAAGCGCGTCGATTCGGGCGACTACGGTTTCTGCGTCGACACCGGCGAAGAGATCGGCCTGGAACGTCTCGAGGCCCGCCTCACCGCCGAGCGCACGATCGATGCGCAGGAGCGGTGGGAGCACCTGCAGAAGCAGATGGGCGACTGATCCCGGCTGCTGCACTTGCGTAACACCGACAAGCCCCGCGATTGCGGGGCTTGTCGTTTCCGGTGCATGCGGTCACGTGCCTCGACCACGAATCAGGATCGCGAATCAGGTGTTCGGTTGGCGCCCACGCCGTGGCGTGCGACCGCGGTTGGCTGGAGCGTCATCGATGGATTGGCTGCGACCTGGCCTCGGGCGAATGCCGGGCGCGCTTGGCTCAATGCAACTCGCCCAGATCCAGTCTGCGCAGCCTGGGTGCCAGCTTGGCGGTGATGCCGACCACGGCCAGCGTCATGCAACCGCCGAAGATCACCGACGGAACCAGTCCCAGCAAGCGAGCGGCGACGCCGGACTCGAACGCGCCCAGTTCGTTGGACGACCCGATGAAGATGCCGTTGATCGACGCCACGCGGCCGCGCATGTGATCTGGCGTGGACAGCTGCAGGATGGTCGAGCGCAGCACCACCGAGACGCTGTCGCACATGCCCGACATCACCAGCATGCCCGCCGACAGCCAGAAATTGCGCGACAGCGCGAATCCGATGATGCACAACCCGAATCCGGCGACCGCGAGCAGCAACAGGCGTCCGGCATGGCGTTGCGGTGGGTGGCGGGCCAGCCACAGGCCCACCAGTACGGCACCCGCTGCAGGCGCGGCGCGCAGGATGCCCAGTGCTTCCGGGCCATAGTGGAAAACATCGGTGATGAAGGCAGGCAACAGCGCGACCGCGCCGCCAAACAGCACCGAGAACATGTCCAGCGCCTGCGCGCCGAGCACCACCTGGTTGCCGAACACGAAACGCAGTCCCTCGCCGATGCTGCGAAACACCGGCGCCCGCTCGGTCGGCAGCGGGGGCTCGGTCACGCGCAGGCTGGTGACGGCGATGGCGGCGAACACCGCCAGCACCGACGCAACCAGGTACGCGGTGGACTTGCCGCCCACGGCCACCAACACGCCACCCAGCGCCGGTCCGAACACGAGCCCGCTCTGCATCACCACGCTGCTGACACCTGCGCCGCGCGCGAACTGCTCACGCTTGAGCACGCGCGCGAACAGCGACATGTACACCGGCGCGAGAAAGGCGCGGACCAAACCGTTGAGCGCGATCGCGACGTAGATCAACCACGTTCCGGACACGGACAGCGTGCCACTGGCGATGCCTGCCAGCCCCAGCGCGGTGATTCCCAGGCCCAGGCAGGCGAACATCCCCACCCGGCGTCGTGGCAGGTTGTCGACGGCGTAGCCGGCGAACAGCGCGCTGGCGATGTACGGCAGCACCTCGGCCAGACCAATCAGGCCCAGCGCGAGTGGGTCGCGCGTGATCTCGTAGATGTGCCAGCCGACGGTGACCGCGACCACCTGGTACGACAGCAGTCCCAGCAGCCGATAGCCGAGCAGGCCGGTGAAGCCGCGGTTGCGCAGCAGCTCGCGGACGGTGCCGGAAGCGGTTGGCTGCGCGGCGTCGCCGGCCGGCGCGTCCTCAGCCACCGAGGGCTCCAGCCGGGGTCACAGGCGTTGGCGGGCCTGGTCGCGGATGAAGCCGAGCAGGGCGGTGAGGCCGTTGCTGCGCGTGGGCGAGAGGTGCTTGGCCAGGCCGATGTCGCCGATGTAATCGGCCTGCGTGGCTTCGATCTCGGCGGCGCTGCGGCCCGAGTAGACGCGCAACGCCAGGAAGATCAGGCCGGACACGATCGCCGAATCGCTGATCGCGTGGAAATCCAGCCGGGCGGCATCGCCGTCAGCGACGATCCAGACCATCGACTGACACCCGTGCAGGCGATGCTCATCAGTCTTCCATGCCGTCGGAAGATCCGGCAGCTTGCGACCGAGGTCGATCAGGTACTGGTAGCGCTCGGACCAGTCGCCGAAGAACGCGAACTCCTCGCGGATCGCGGCCTGCGCCTCGGCGGCGCTGGGTTCGAGCGGGAACGGGGTTGGAGTCACAGCGGCTTGCCTTCCATCCTATGCACGGCGCCAGCGTACGCCCTGCGGTGTGTCTTCCAGCAGAACGCCCTCGTCGGCGAGTTGCTGGCGGATCGCATCGGCGCGCGCGAAATCGCGAGCCTTCTTGGCGCCATTGCGCTCGTCGACCAGCGACTGGATCCGATCGTCGTCGCCGGCATCCGCGCCACGGGCGAACCAGGCAGCGGGGTCCTGCTGCAGCAGCCCCAACGCCAGGCCGCTGCCCAGCAATTCGGCCTTCAACCGGGCCTTGTCGGTGGGCGATTCGGCCTTGCGGGCCTCGCCGGCGATGCGCGCGATCTCGGCCAGCACCTGTGGGGTGTTGAGGTCGTCATCGAGCATCGCCTCGACCGCCGCCGGGATCGTCGCCGGACTCGCATCCGCCACGTCGCCCAGGTCACGCAGCGTGCCGTACAGGCGATCCAGAGTGCGGATGGCCTGGTCGACCAGGCCGTCGGACCAGTCCAGCGGCTGTCGGTAGTGGGCGCTCAGCAGTGCATAGCGCAGCGCCTCTGGCGGATGTTCGCGCACCAGGTCGTGGACCTTCTGGATGTTGCCCAGCGACTTGGACATCTTGGTGCCGCTGAAATTGAGCATCCCGTTGTGCAGCCAGAACCGCGCGAACGGACGACCGCCGTGCGCGCACTCGCTCTGGGCGATCTCGTTTTCGTGGTGCGGGAACTGCAGGTCGACGCCACCGGCGTGGATGTCGATCGTCTCTCCCAGGTGCGCGGCGGCCATGGCCGAGCACTCGATGTGCCAGCCCGGGCGCCCGCGGCCCCACGGCGAATCCCAGCCGGGCAGGTCGTCGCTGGACGGCTTCCACAGCACGAAGTCACCCGGATCGCGCTTGTAGGGAGCCACATCGACCCGCGCGCCGGCGATCATGTCCTCGGTGTCGCGGCGCGACAGCTTTCCGTAGCCGTCGAAGCTGGCGACGGCGAACAGCACGTGCTCCTCGGCGGCGTAGGCATGCCCGGCCGCGATCAGGCGCTCGATCATCGCGATGATCTGGGCGATGTGGGCGGTGGCCTCGGGTTCGAGATCGGGAGCGCGCACGCCCAGTGCGGCCATGTCGTCGCGGTAGGCAGCGGCGAAGCGGTCGGTGATCGTGCTGATCGGCACGCCCTGCTCGCGTGCGGCGGCGTTGATCTTGTCGTCGACGTCGGTGATGTTGCGCGCGTAGGCCACGTTGCCGAAGCGGCGCCGCAGCAGGTCGGCGAGCACGCCGAACACCACCGGGCCGCGCGCATTGCCGATGTGCACGTAGTTGTAGACGGTCGGTCCACACACGTACATCGTCGTGCGGGCAGGGTCGGACGGTGCGAAAGCCTCGACCTGGCGGGTCAGGCTGTTGAAGAGTTGGAGGCTCATGGGGGGCAACGCGGGGATTCACGCCATTCTAGCCGGCGATCCCACCTGCGTGGCCCTCGGGCGTGGCCCACAGCAAGGCTACCGGCGCATGACAGCAAGGATTCAGCCCTTGCCGGCCGCCTGCCACTACAATTCGCCTTCACGCAAGACGAGCCCTCCTGCCCGATGAGCCGCCCCTTCCTGTCCGCCGCCGTACTGTCGCTGGCCTTGTGCGCCGGCGTGGCAGCGGCACAGGAGCGCACGGTCATCCAGGCCGAGAACGTGCGCTACGCCTACGCCGAAGTGCTGCGCGTGGAGCCCGTCTACCAGACGCTGACCGCCACCCGCATCGAACAGCGATGCGACCAGAGCCCGCGCCCGCAAGCCGACGGGTCGCGGTTGTCGCGCGTCGTGGGTGCGGTCAAGGACGCGCTGGCGCGCGAGACGCCGGAGCCTGCAGAACGATGCCGCGCGGTGCCGGTCGAGCGTGAGTTCCGCCGCCCGATCGCCTACGACGTCGACTATGTCTACAAGGGGTCGCGGTACCGTTCGCGCCTTCCCGAGGACCCCGGCAACCGCCTGCGCATCCGCATCGGCGTGACCCCGATCGTGAGCCCGGTCGGCGAGCGCTGATCCGGCCGGCCGCGCCACCGCGCTTGCCCTCGCCATTCGCGCATGCGACCATCCGCCCCGACATGAACCCCCTGCGCGCCGACGCCGACATCCTGACCTCTGCCTACATGGCAGCGGGCATGACCTCGCGCGCGCGCCGACCGTACCCGTCCATTCCGGCTGGGTAACGGCGCACATCGCCGTTTCATGTCTTCACGACAAACCCAGCCTTCGAGCTGGGTTTTTTCGTTTCTGGGCCCGCGACTCGATGGCAAACGACAGGCCGGTTTCCCTGCCTGGTTCCACCGGCAACACCACGTCCCGCCCGTCACACCGCTTTTGCAAGTCTTCCACCGCCCATTCCGCACGCTTCCAGCGGCACGCCCCGATGCTCCATTCCCCTCACCGGATCGCGCAATGACCACCACCCTCAAGCATTTCCTCAACACCCAGGACTGGTCGCGCGCCGACCTCGACGCCTTGCTGGAACAGGCTGCGCAGTTCAAGCGCAGCAAGCTTGGCGACCAGCTGCGCGGCAAATCGATCGCGCTGGTGTTCTTCAATCCGTCGATGCGCACGCGCACCAGCTTCGAACTTGGCGCGTTCCAGCTTGGCGGCCATGCCGTGGTGCTGCAGCCGGGCAAGGACGCGTGGCCGATCGAGTTCAATCTGGGCACGGTGATGGACGGCGAGACCGAGGAGCACATCGCCGAAGTGGCCCAGGTGCTGGGTCGCTACGTGGACCTGATCGGCGTGCGCGCGTTCCCGAAGTTCGTCGATTGGGCCTACGACCGCGAGGACATCGTCCTCAAGAGCTTTGCCAGGTACTCCCCCGTGCCGGTGATCAACATGGAGACGATCACCCATCCGTGTCAGGAACTCGCGCATGCCCTGGCGCTGCAGGAGCATTTCGGCACCAGCGACCTGCGCGGCAAGAAGTTCGTGCTGACCTGGACCTACCACCCCAAGCCGCTCAACACCGCCGTCGCCAACTCCGCGCTGACCATCGCCACGCGGCTGGGCATGGACGTGACGCTGCTGTGCCCGACCCCCGAGTACGTGCTGGATGAGCGCTACATGGGCTGGGCCGCGCAGAACGTGGTCGAGAGTGGCGGTTCGCTCGCCGTCAGCCACGACATCCAGGCGGCCTATGCCGGCGCCGACGTCGTCTACGCCAAGAGCTGGGGCGCGCTGCCGTACTTCGGCAACTGGGCGCCGGAAAAGCCCATCCGCGACCAGCACCAGCACTTCATGGTCGACGAGGCAAAGATGGCGTTGACCAACAACGGTGTCTTCAGCCACTGCCTGCCGCTGCGGCGCAACGTCAAGGCCACCGATGCGGTGATGGATTCGCCGCAATGCATCGCCATCAACGAAGCCGAGAATCGCCTGCACGTGCAGAAGGCGATCATGGCCGCGCTCGTGCGCCAGTAACCCACTTCCTCTCTCCGTTTGCAGACCAAGACCAAGACCATGAGCAAAGACATCGTCCTCGCCTTCTCCGGCGGCCTCGACACCAGCTTCTGCGTGCCCTACCTGCAGGAGCGCGGCTGGAACGTGCACACCGTGTTCGCCGATACCGGCGGCGTCGACGACGAGGAGCGCGCCTTCATCGAACAGCGCGCGGCCGAACTCGGCGTGGCCTCGCACGTCACCGTCGATGGCGGTCCGGCGATCTGGTCGGGCTTCGTCAAGCCGTTCGTGTGGGCCGGCGAGGGCTACCAGGGCCAGTACCCGCTGCTGGTGTCGGATCGCTACCTGATCGTCGAGGCCGCGCTCCAGCGCTGCGCCGAACTGGGCACCCGGGTCATCGCGCACGGCTGCACGGGCATGGGCAACGATCAGGTGCGCTTCGACCTGGCGGTGAAGGCGCTGGGCGACTACGAGATCGTGGCGCCGATCCGCGAGATCCAGAAGGAAAACACAGAGGTCCGCGCCTACGAACAGAAATACCTCGAACATCGTGGCTTCGGCGTGCGCGCCAAGCAGCAGGCCTACACCATCAACGAGAACCTGCTCGGCCTGACCATGTCCGGTGGCGAGATCGACCGCTGGCAGGCGCCGGGCGAGGGTGCGGCGGGCTGGTGCAAGCCGCGCGGCGAATGGCCGTCGGCGCCGCTGCGCGTGCGCATCGGCTTCGAGAAGGGTGAGGCCGTCACGCTGGACGGCGAACGGATCGACGGCCACACGATGCTGGCCAAACTCAATGGGCTGTTCGCGCAATACGGCGTCGGTCGCGGCCTGTACACCGGCGACACCACGATCGGTCTCAAGGGGCGGATCATCTTCGAGGCTCCGGGCCTGACGGCGTTGCTCGTGGCGCATCGTGCGCTTGAGGAAGCGGTGTTGAGCAAGCAGCAGAACCGCTTCAAGCCCGACATCGCGCGCAAGTGGGTGGAGCTGGTGTACGAAGGCTTCTTCCACGACCCGCTGAAGGCCGACCTGGAAGCGTTCCTGGCGTCGAGCCAGGCCACCGTCAACGGCGAAGTGGTGCTGGAAACCCAGGGCGGCAGCGTCGGCGCGGTGGCGATCGACTCGCCGCACATCCTCAACGCCAAGGGCGCGACCTACGCGCAGGCGGCCGATTGGGGCGTGGCGGAAGCCGAGGGCTTCATCAAGCTGTTCGGCATGAGCAGCACGCTGTGGGCGGAGATCAACCGCAAGTAGTCGAGCCCGGTCGTGCGAGCGGCCGGGGCGCGTGCTTGCTGCGCGATCCGTCCGCCCCACACCGCAGTCACCCACACCATGGCAAGCCGCTGGCCGACATCGCGGCTGGGGCCGCTCCCACGGAAATGGAACAGAACATGCTTTCCGACGTCACGCTTTCCGACGTACTTCGCCATCTCGAAGCGCTGGTGTCGTTCGACACACGCAACCCGCCGCGTGCCATCGGTACCGGCGGCATCTTCGACTACCTGCGCGCGCAGCTGCCGGACTTCCGCGTCGAGGTCACCGATTTCGGTGACGGCGCGGTGTCCCTGCTGGCCGTGCGCGGCAATCCGACGCGCCTGTTCAACGTGCACATGGACACCGTGCCGTCCTCGCCGGCGTGGACGGCCGACCCGCACACCCTGCGCGTCACCGCCGATCGCGCCATCGGCCTGGGCTCCTGCGACATCAAGGGGGCCGCGGCCGGTCTGTTGGCGGCGGCGTCGGCGACGCAGGGCGATGCCGCGTTCCTTTTCAGCAGCGACGAAGAGGCCAACGACGCGCGCTGCATCGCGGGCTTCCTGGCCAGCAGCCACGGTTTCAAGGACGTGATCGTGGCCGAGCCGACGAAGTGCGAGGCGGTGCTGGCGCATCGCGGCATCAGCTCGGTGCTGATGAAGTTCCGTGGCAGTGCCGGGCACGCATCCGGTGCCAACGCGATGCACGCCAGCGCCCTGCACCACGTGATGCGCTGGGGCGACGCCGCGCTGGATTTCGTGGAGTCGCAGTCGCACCAGCGCTTTGGTGGACTCACCGGCCTGCGCTTCAACATCGGACGGGTCGAGGGCGGCATCAAGGCCAACATGATTGCGCCGACAGCCGAAGTGCGCTTTGGTTTCCGGCCACTGCCGTCGATGTCGATCGACGCTTTGCACGAGCGCCTGGGCACGCTCTGCGCGCCCGGAGCGATCGAGCGGTACGAAGAAACCTTCCGCGGCGACGCGCTGCCGTCCGGGGACGTGGCCACGGCCGAGGACCGCCGCCTCGAAGCGCGCGACCTGGCCGATGCGCTCGGCCTGCCCATCGGCAACGCGGTCGACTTCTGGACCGAGGCGGCCTTGTTCTCGGCCGGTGGCCTCAACGCGATCGTCTATGGCCCGGGCGACATCGCCCAGGCCCACACCGCCGACGAATGGGTGGCGCTCGACCAACTCCAGCGCTATGCCAGCAACGTGACCCGCATCCTGGGCGAAGCCAAGCAATGACCAACGTGCACGACCTCCAGACCCGCCAGACCATCGTGCGCCTGCTCTCCAGCATGGGCAGCGCGAAAGAGATCTCGCAGTACCTCAAACGCTTCTCGCAACTGGACGCGGCGCGATTCGCCGTGGTCAAGGTGGGCGGCGCGGTGCTGCGCGACGACCTCGAGGCGCTGACTTCGTCGCTGGCCTTCCTGCAGGACGTCGGCCTGACTCCGATCGTGATCCACGGCGCGGGTCCGCAGCTCGACGAGGAACTCGCCGCGGCCGGCATCGAGAAGCAGACCGTCAACGGCCTGCGCGTGACCTCGCCCGAAGCATTGGCGATCGTTCGTCGCGTGTTCCAGGCGCAGAACCTCAAGCTGGTCGAGGCCCTGCAGGCCAGCGACGCGCGCGCGACCTCGATCGTGTCCGGCGTGTTCGAGGCCGACTACCTCGACCGCGAGGTCTACGGCCTGGTCGGCCAGGTGCGGCGCGTCGACCTCGCGCCGATCCAGGCCAGCCTGCACGCCGGCTCCATCCCCGTCATCGCCAGCCTTGGCGAAACCGCCGGCGGGCAGATCGTCAACATCAACGCCGACTTCGCCGCCAACGAACTGGTGCAGGTGCTGCAGCCGTACAAGATCGTGTTCCTCACCGGCACCGGTGGGTTGCTCGACGCCGACGGGAAGGTCATCGATTCGATCAACCTGTCGACCGAGTACGAGCACCTGGTCGCGCAGCCGTGGATCAACGGCGGCATGCGCGTGAAGATCGAACAGATCAAGGACCTGCTCGACACCTTGCCGCTGTCGTCGTCGGTGTCGATCACGCGTCCGGCCGAGCTGGCCAAGGAACTGTTCACCCACAAGGGCTCGGGCACGCTGGTGCGGCGCGGCGAGCTGGTGCGCGAGGCGACGTCGTGGGATCAGCTGGACCTGGTGCGGCTGCGTTCGCTGATCGAGTCGGCATTCGGTCGGCCGTTGTACGCCGATTACTTCGACACCACCCCACTCAAACACGCCTACGTCAGCGAGAACTATCGCGCTGCAGTGATCCTGACCGACGAGGGCGGGCACACCTACCTCGACAAGTTTGCCGTGCTCGACGATGCGCAAGGCGAAGGCCTGGGGCGTGCGGTCTGGCAGATGATGCGCGAGCAGAACCCGAGCCTGTTCTGGCGCTCGCGGCGAGGCAATCCGGTCAACGCGTTCTACTACGCCGAATCCGACGGCTGCATCAAGCAGGAGAAGTGGAAAGTGTTCTGGTATGGGCTGCAAGGCTTCGAGGAGATCGGCCATTGCGTGGAGCATTGCCGCACGCGCCCCGCGTCGCTGAAGGAGCAGCAGGCATGAGCGGCACCGGTGCCTGGTCCGCCGCACCACGCCTCCAGGGCAAGCATGTGCTTTTGGAGCCTCTGCAGACGGCGCACGCACAAGCGCTGCGCGAGGCGGTCACCGACGGGGAACTGTGGAACCTCTGGTACACCAGCGTGCCAAGGCCGGAGGCCGTCGACGCCTACGTCGATGAAGCCCTGGCGATGCAGTCGGCCGGCAAGGCGCTCGCCTTCGCCGTGCGTGATGTCCACGGCGTGGTGGTCGGCACCACGCGTTACTACGATCTCGACGCGGCCACGCCGCGGCTGCAGATCGGCTACACGTGGTACGCGCGCAACGCGCAACGCACCGGGCTGAACACCGAGGCCAAGCAACTGCTGCTCGCACATGCGTTCGAGACCCTGGGCTGCATCGCCGTCGGCTTCCAGACCAGCTGGTTCAATCACGCCTCGCGCGCGGCCATCGCCAGGCTGGGCGCGAAGCAGGACGGAGTGATCCGCAATCACCTTCGCCATTCCGACGGCAGCATCCGCGACACGGTGACGTTCTCGATCATCGATTCGGAATGGCCAGCGGTGAAGCGCCACCTGCAGGCGCGCCTGGAGGAGTACGCCCATGGCTGAGCACGACAGGCCGATCCGGATCGGGCTGGTTGGCGCGCGCGGCTACGTCGGCGGCGAGCTGATCCGCCTGCTGGCCGCTCACCCGCGGTTCGAGCTGGGCTTCGTGTCCTCGCGCGAGCGCGATGGGCAGCGACTGGCCGATCACGAAGCGGGCTATTGGGGCGATCTTCGCTACGTGGCCCACGGGCCGGCCGAGGCGGCCGGGCAGGGCATGGATGCGCTGGTGCTGGCGTTGCCCAACCAGAAGGCGGCACCGTTCGTGGCGGCGGTGGATGACATCGCGCCCGGCACGTTGGTCGTGGATCTTTCGGCTGACTACCGCTTCGACGACAACTGGTTCTACGGCCTGCCGGAGCTGACGCGCAGCCGCTACGCCGGGCAGCGTCGCATCAGCAACCCGGGTTGCTACGCCACGGCGATGCAGCTGGCGATCGCGCCGATGCTCGACGCACTCGAAGGCCCGGTGCAGTGCTTTGGCGTGTCCGGATGGTCGGGCGCCGGCACCACGCCGTCGGACAAGAACGACCCCGACAAACTGCGCGACAACCTCATGCCATACGCGTTGGCTGGCCACGTGCACGAGCGCGAAGTCGCCCGACAGTTGCGTCATCCGATCGAATTCATGCCGCACGTCGCGCCGCATTTCCGGGGCATCACGCTCACCGCCAACCTGCATCTGGCGCAGGCCATGGCGCGCGACGACGTGCTGACTCGTTATCGAATGCGCTACGCCGGCGAGCCTTTGCTGCAGGTGATCGACGACGCGCCGTGGGTCAGCCGCATCGCCAACGCCCACCACGTCGAACTGGGTGGATTCACCCTGGCCGACGACGGTCGCCGGCTGGTCGTCGTGGCCACCGTGGACAACTTGCTCAAGGGCGCTGCGACGCAGGCGTTGCAGAACCTCAACCTGGCCTTCGGGCTCGACGAAATGGCGGGCATCCCCGCCGCGGAGCATCGCAATGGCTGAGCTGCTTTGGCAGAAACCCGGCGTCAAGGTCGACGACCGCATCCAGCAGTTCTGCGCTGGCGACGACGTGATCCTCGATCGCGAGTTCTTCCTGTTCGACATCGACGCCAGTCGCGCGCATGCCCAGGGCCTGCAGCAGATCGGCATCCTCGACGCGGACGAGCTGTCGGGCCTGGAGCACGAACTGGGCGTTCTGGCGCAAGACTTCCGCAGCGGCGCGTTCGTGCTGGATGGGCGCTACGAAGACGGTCATTCGGCGATCGAGGCACGCCTGATCGAACGACTCGGCGACGCCGGCCGCAAGATCCACACCGGCCGCAGCCGCAACGACCAGGTGCTGGTTGCGACGCGGCTGTGGCTGCGCGACCGGCTGGCTACGCTTGCCGCGTTGTGCCGTGAGACCGCGCAGGTCGCGCTCGCGCGGGCGCAGGCCGAGGCATCGCTGCCGCTGCCGGGCTACACCCACCTGCAGCGCGCCGTGGTGTCGTCGGCAGGCATGTGGTGGGCCGCGTGGGCCGAGGGCTTCATCGACAACGCCGTGCGTGCGCGGCAGACGCTGGCGTGGGTGGACGCGAATCCGCTCGGCAGCGCCGCCGGATACGGCGTCAACCTGCCGCTGGCGCGCGAGCACACCACCGCCGCGCTTGGGTTCGGTCGCATGCAGGTGTCGGCGGCGTATGCGCAGCTGTCGCGCGGCAAGTTCGAGATGGCGGCGATCGAGGCGCTGGCTTCGGCGTTGCTGGACCTGCGCCGGCTGGCGTGGGACCTGAGCCTGTTCACCACGGCCGAGTTCGGCTTCGTCGCACTGCCGGCGCAGTACACCACCGGCAGCTCGATCATGCCCAACAAGCGCAATCCCGACGTGATCGAGCTGATGCGCGCCAGCTACTCGGCCGCGGCCGCCGCGCGCACCGAGATCGAACAGCTGCTGTCGCTTCCCTCGGGCTACCACCGCGATCTGCAGTTCTCCAAGGGCGCGATCTTCCACGCCTTCGGCCGGGGCCTGGGCGCGCTGGAACTGCTGCCCGACCTGTTGCGCAACCTGGAGTGGAAGCCCGACGCGATGCGTGCCGCGCTCGATCCGTCGATGTACGCCACGGACCTCGCGGTTGACCTGGCCCGCGACGGCCTGCCGTTCCGCGAGGCCTATCGACTGGCCGCCGATCCGGCGCGCTGGTCGCAGGGCGATCCCGCGGCGAGCCTTGCCGCGCGCGTGTCGCCCGGTGCCGCGGCGGACCTGCGCCTGGACGCATTGCGGCAGCGCCTGGTCGAACTGGAGGCATGACCGTGCACGGCAATGGATTGCATGCATTCGGCGAACAACCGTTGCCGCCGTGGCGGCGGGCCGTGCTCAAGGTGGGCAGCAGCCTGCTGGCTGCCGACGATGGCGGGCTGACGGATCGTTTCGCGGCCGACCTGGCGCGCTTCGTTGCCGATTGCCGCGCGCAGGGACGGGAAGTGGTGATCGTCTCGTCGGGCGCGGTGGCCGCCGGTCGCGGCCTGCTGCACACCGATGCCGCGGGCCTGACCCAACGCCAGGCGCTGGCCGCGCTCGGGCAGGCGCCGATGATCGCGCTGTGGCAGCGGTTGTCCGACGTGCCGGTAGCGCAGGTGCTGCTCAGCCACGACGACGTGCGCAATCGCCGCCGCTATCTCAACGCGCGCGCCACCTTGCGCGAGCTGCTGCGCCTGGGTGCGCTGCCGGTGGTGAACGAAAACGACACCGTCGCCGTGGACGAGCTCAAGCTCGGCGACAACGACAACCTAGCCGCAGTGGTAGCCGCGCTGGTGGATGCGGAGGTGCTGTTGATCGCCACCGACATCGCCGGGCTGTACAGCGGCCATCCGCTGCGCGATCCGCACGCACGACCGGTACCGCGGGTCGACGCGATCACCGCCGAAACCCACCGCATGGCCGCTGGCGACGCCGGCGCCATCGGTACCGGCGGCATGCGCACCAAACTGGAGGCTGCCAGCAAGGCGGCTGCCGCCGGCATCGGCACGGCGCTGTTCTGTGGTCGCGACGCGGACACGGTGGCGGCGCTGTCGCGCGGCACCCTGCATGGTACCTGGATCGCCGCGCACGGGGATCGACTGCTCGCCCGCAAGCTGTGGATGCGCCATGCGCCTGCCGGCTTGCACGGCGTCGAGGTGGACGCAGGCGCGGCGCAGGCGCTGGGCGTGCGCGGCGCATCGTTGCTGCCCGGTGGCGTGGTCGAGGTGAAGGGCGAGTTCGGCCGCGGCGACCTGGTCGAAGTGCGCCTGGCCGGTGACGCCACGGCGCGTGTGCTGGCGCGCGGCCTGGTGCAGTACAACGCGACCGACCTGCGCCGCATCGTCGGTCGCCACAGTCGCGACATCGAATCGATCCTCGGCTATCGCTATGCCGAATCCGTGATCCACCGCGACGACCTCGTCGTGCTGCCGCAAGAGGATGCCGCATGACCTCGAACATACCGCAGGGCCCCGTCCGCAAACTCGCCGAGGCCGCACGCGATGCGTCGCATGCCGTTGCGGCACTGCAGCCCGCCCAGCGCCGGCACCTGATCGAAGCGATGGCTGATGCGGTGGACGCGGACCGCGATACAGTGCTCGCCGCCAATGCCAGCGATCTCGCGCAGGCACGCCGCAACGGTGCCGGCGCGGCGATGCTCGATCGCCTCGCGCTGGATGCCGCGCGCATCGACGGCATCGTGGCCGGACTGCGCGAGATTGCCGCGCTGCCCGATCCAGTCGGTCAGGTGACGCGAAGCCAGACGCGGCCCAATGGGCTGATCGTCGAACGGGTACGCGTGCCGTTGGGCTTGATCGCGATGATCTACGAAGCGCGCCCCAATGTGACCGCCGACGCGGCCGCGTTGTGCCTGAAGGCCGGCAACGCGGTGATCCTGCGCGGTGGCTCCGAGGCGCTGTCCAGCAACCGTGCAATCGCCGCGAGCCTGCACCGCGCATTGCGCGCCTGCGACCTGCCCGAGGCGGCGCTGGTCCTAGTCGAGAACCCGGCGCGCGAGCACGTGCTGGAGCTGCTGCAGCTGACCGACCTGGTCGACCTGGCGATTCCGCGCGGCGGCGAGGGACTGATCCGCTTCGTCGCCGAGCACGCGCGCGTGCCGGTGATCAAGCACTACAAGGGCGTGTGCCACCTGTATGTCGACCGCGCCGCCGACACGGCGCGCGCGACGCGCCTTCTGCTTGACGGCAAGGCCTCGCGGCCCGCGGTGTGCAACGCGCTGGAAACGCTGCTGGTGCATGCCGACATCGCCGGGGAGTTCCTGCCCGATGCCTTGGATGCCCTGCAACGTCGCGGCGTCGAAGTGCGCGGTTGCGAACGCACGCGCGCACTGTACCCCGCAGCCGGCATCGCCGAAGACGCCGACTACGCCGCCGAGTTCCTGGACCTGGTGATCGCCGTGCGGGTGGTCGACAGCCTCGACGCGGCACTGGCGCACGTCGCGCGTTACGGCTCGGACCACACCGAGGTGATCGCCACCGAAGACACGCAGGCCGCGGCGGCGTTCGTGCGTGGCACGCGCAGCTCGGCGGTGATGGTCAACGCCTCGTCGCGTTTCAACGACGGCGGATCGCTCGGTCTGGGCGCGGAGATCGGCATTTCGACCACGCGTCTGCATGCCTACGGGCCGATGGGGCTCGAGTCGCTGACGATCGAGCGCTACGTCGTGCGCGGGGCAGGGCAGGTGCGGCATCCGGATCTGCTCGAGGCGTTCACCGACGCCCCGTGACGCAGGTCCTCAGGCCGACTGGCTTGCATCAAACGGCAGGCGCGGCGACGATGCCGGCCTGACCGGGAGAGGCCATGGAACTGCTGACGCTGCAACACTTCAGTGCGCATGTGAACGAAACCTTCAATGCACAACTCAACGACAGCGAAGTGCCGTTCGTGCTCGTCGAGGCGCGGAGCGTGCAGGGTTCGCCGGGCGCGATGCGCGAGCCGTTCTCGCTGTTGTTCCGCAACGGCTCGTCGTTCCTGTTCCCGCAGCAGACCTACGTGATGCGACATCCCGGCCTGGGCGAGGTCGGGATCTTCCTGGTGCCGGTGGCGCGCGAACGCGAAGGTTTCCTCTACCAGGCGGTATTCAACTGATCGTCTGATCGTCCGGACGGGCGGGGTCACCGCCCGTTGACCGACAACGCGTCGCCCGGCCGCCGATCAGCCGCGTGGGTCCCAGCGCAGCCGCTGGTAGGCGCCCTCGTCGGCGACGACGGAAAACCCGAGCCGCTGGTAAAGGCGCGCAGCGCCAGTGTTGTCGCATTGCACGTGCAACTGCATGCCGCGGCCGTGGCGTGCAGCCTGCCGCTGGCTGTCGCCGATCAACGCGGTGGCCAGTCCCTGCCCACGCACCGCAGGGCCCAGGCTGATGTCGATCAGCAGATCATCGCCGGGCACCTCGTCGTGGTGTGCCCGCGATGCGTCGCCGCGCTGCAGGTAGTAGCGACCGACCGGGTCGCCGTGTTGCTCGATCACCAGGAAGGCGGCCTGCGGGAAGTGATTGACGTAGTGCAGGTGCTGCAGCGCGAACTGGCTGTCGAGAAACGCCTGCCTGGCCTGAGGTGGCCACGCGACCTGGGCGAGCTCCTGCTCGCGGGTGCTGGCGTACAGCTCGCGCAGGTAGGGAAGGTCGCTGGACTGCGCGTGCCGCAAGGCGATCCCGCGTCCGGTCAGGGACGCGGGAGTCGCGATGCCGTCATCGCGGTGCGCGGGAAACGCCAGCGATGTCGGTGCCATCATTCGCGTGACTTCAAGGGAACGACGGGAAGATGCCCTGCAACGCGATGCAGAAGTTCAGCGCGAGGTAGGGCTGCTGGTTCTCGTGTGGTTGCCCGCCGCCGCTCAGGCCCACCGCGTTCGGCGCGAAGCCCGCGGGAGTTCCTGCGGCGATGAACGGCGAGCTGGAGTTGGGGTTGCTGAGTGAGTTGCCGGCGCTTGGGCCGCTGGCGCGCTTGGTCGGATCGGTCTGCGCGTACAGCGTGACGCCGTGTACGTGCGCCGGCATTTCGGTGATCAGCACGGTCACGGATTGCTCGCCGAACGTCTCGCCGATGAGGCGGTTGGTGAGGCCGGGCGCCTGGCCCTGGTTGCAGCCTCCGCGGCTGGCCAGGTTGGGCAGCGCGAACGTGGTCGTCCCGTTGCCCCCGTACTGCGTGCCCAGCAACGCGAACAGCGCGGTGTTCTGCTGGATCGCCAGGACGGCGCCGTTGCATTGCGCCCAGCCGCGCGGCGGGAAGTTGAAGCCGTAGATCTGAATCTCGCCGATGAATGGTTCGGTCATGGAATTCCCCTTGTCTATGGACCGCAGCGGATCGCCACGGTATGCGCCGTCATGGCGCTCGAGCCTGTGGCGGTCAGCTTTGCGACGGGAAGATGCCGGCCCACGCGATGCAGTACTGCACGGTCAGCGTGGGCATCAGGTTGTCGTGCGGCTGGGTGCCGCCGGCGGGGGTAACCGACGCCGGTGCCAGCGTGACCTGGGTGGCGCCGGCCAGGTCGGTGACGTACATCGTGTCGGGGCTGATCGAACCCAGGGTCACCGTCGGACCAATCGCCGTGGCGCTAGCCGTGGCCGTGGTGGCCATGACCGCGTGCGAGTGCGCGGGCATCTGGTTCTGGGTGAGGGTGACGCTTTCGCTGCCGCCTCCTTCGCCAATCACTCGGGTGGTGAGCCCCTGGCCGGTGCCCCAGTGCAACGGCAGCTGGCCGCGCAGGTCGGGAAGGGCGAACGTGGACTGGCCGTCACCGCCGTAGGTGGTGCCGATCAGGGTGAACAGGACCTCGTATTCGGAAATCGGTTGCAGGCTTCCATCACAGGAAAACCAGCCGTT
Source organism: Montanilutibacter psychrotolerans (assembly GCF_003719825.1). Classification (GTDB taxonomy): domain Bacteria; phylum Pseudomonadota; class Gammaproteobacteria; order Xanthomonadales; family Xanthomonadaceae; genus Montanilutibacter; species Montanilutibacter psychrotolerans. Next base: position 758,754 of record NZ_RIBS01000001.1, read on the forward strand.
GGGAACGCGGGAAAAGCCAAAGATCCGGATCTCGCCGACGTAGGGTTGGCTCATGGCAGTACTCCATTTTTGGGCGCTGGCGCGCGGCCGAAGGTGATCGAGGGTTTCAGTTGCGCGACGGGAAAATGCCCTGCAGCGCGATGCAGAAATTGATCACCTTGTACGGCTGCATGTTCTGGTGCGGCTGGGTGCCGCCGGCGGGTGCCAGCGTGTCGGCATTGAGCGCCACCAGTGCACTGCCCGACGAGGCGTACAGCGAGGCGGTGTTGGTGCCGTAGAGCTTGTCGGTGGGATTGCGCGACGTGCCCGCGACACTGGTGCCCTGCAGCAGGTGGTTGTGCGTGGGCAACTGGGTCACAAGCAACGTCACCGACTCGACGCCCCCAGTCTGGCCGATCGACAGCACGGGTGGCTGCCATGCGCCATCCACCGACGATCCGAACCCGACCGGTACGCGCCCCTGCAGGTTGGGCAACGCGAAGTTGGTCTGCCCGTTGCCCCCGTACTGCGTGCCCAGCAGCGAGAACAACGCGGTGTTCTGGCTGATCGCCAGGAGCTGTCCGTTGCACAGCGCAAAGCCGCGCGGCGCGAACTGGAACCCCGTCATCATGATCTGCCCGAGAAAAACCTCAGTCATCGTCCATCCCCCAATTGAGGCGATCCGTCATGGATCGCGTCGGCACTGTCGCCTTCGCGTTTTCAAATGACAATAGAAAAGTTTCGTGAAGCCGGATGCGGAAAGTGTGATCCGGTAGGCACTTTCGTCCGGCCGGATTTCCTGTTGGAATGCGTGGAAGTGTGGGAAGGGGTGCAGCCCGGTGCTTGCCGGTGCCTGCCGGACACGGATCAGTTCGACACCGACGACGTCGGTGAGGGTGCGTCCACTCGACGCGACCCTAGAATCAGGGGAAGCAGGTATGCAGCAGCACCGGTCAGCGCAGCGCGCGGGCACGCCGATGGTTTCGCGTGCCGGTGGTTCACCATGGATGGCGATGCTGCGGTGGTTCGCGGTGTTGTTTCTGGCCATCGGCATGTCGGGCAACGCATCGGCCGCCTGCGCGCCGGTGGAGACGGCCTCGATCGCCTCCGGCGGCACCGCCACGTTCGGCTGCTCCCTGTTCGGGTTCAATTTCACGCCCGTCACGGCCCCCAGCCACGGTTCGCTGACGTTCGGGACGCCGACCAACGTATCGGCCGTCGTCTACACCAACAACGGCGACGGCGCGCCGTCCGACACCTTCGTGCTGTTCGACTTCGACGACGACACGAACGTCACCTTCAACATCACGGTGGGGCCGGCCAGCTCGATCGTCGTCAGCCCCGCGAGCCTGCCCAACCCCTTGGTGGGCGTGGCGTACAGCCAGACCTTGAGCACGACCGGCGGAACGTCGCCGTACACGTATTCGCTGGGGTCGGGCAGCATTCCTCCGGGCATCACGCTGTCGTCCGGCGGCGTGATCTCGGGTACCAGCACCGCTTCGGGCCCGCACACCTTCACCGTCAGCGTGATCGATTCGGCGCTTCCGACGCCGGCGACCGCCAACAAGACCTACGCGGTCACCATCCCGGCGCCCGTGCTCGACCTGCTGCCGGACAATCCGCCTGCCGGCGTCATCGGCGCGGCGTACAGCATGCAGTTCTCCACCACGGGTGGCACGGCGCCTTACACCTACACCATCGAGTCTGGCCTCGGCACTTTGCCGCCGGGCTTGAGCATGTCGACCGCCGGCCTGGTATCAGGCACGCCGACGGCGCTGGGAACCTACACGTTCTCGCTGCGCCACGATGACAGCACCACCATCTCGACCGGCGGTGAACACTTCCGCGCGCAGATGGTGTCGATCACGATCAATCCGCCGCCCACCATCTCGGTCAGCCCGACCAGTTTCCCGGCTGCCACCGTGGGCACGGCCTACAGCCAGACGGTCACTGCCAGCGGCGGCACTGCGCCGTATACCTTCGCGGTGACGGCCGGCGTGCTGCCGGCCGGACTCAGCCTCAACGGCACCAGCGGTGCGGTGACGGGCACGCCGACGGCGGCGGGCACGTTCAATTTCACGGTCACGGCCACCGACAACAACAGCTTCACCGGATCGCGGGCCTATGCGCTGACGGTCAGTGCGCCGACCATTTCGATCGCGCCCACCACGCTGCCTGGGGCAACGGTTGCCGCCGCGTACAGCCAGACGATCACGGCCAGTGGTGGCACCGCGCCTTATTCGTACGCTGTCACCGCAGGCGCGCTGCCTGCCGGGCTCAGCCTGGCCAGCAACGGTGCGCTCACCGGCACCCCGACAGCCGGGGGCACGTTCAATTTCACCGTCACGGCAACCGACAGCAGCACCGGGACCGGCCCGTTCACCGGCAGCCGCGCGTACTCGCTCACGGTCAGCGCGCCCACGATCGCGGTGGCGCCCACCACGTTGCCCGGCGGCACGGCCGGCACCGCCTACAGCCAGACGATCACTGCCAGCGGCGGTACCGCGAGCTACTCGTTTGCCGTGACCGCTGGCGCCTTGCCGGCTGGCCTGGCGTTGTCGTCCGCAGGTGCCCTGTCGGGCACGCCGACGGCAAACGGCACGTTCAACTTCACCGTTACTGCCACCGACAGCAGCACAGGCACTGGCCCGTACACAGGATCGAGGGCGTACTCGCTGAGCATCGCCGAGCAGGCGCCGGTGGCGAATCCGGTCTCGGCAACCGTCGCCCAAAGCAGCGGTGCCAATCCGATCACACTGAACATCACCGGCGGTGTGCCGACGTCGGTTTCGATCGCCAGCGCGGCCAGCAACGGCACGGCCATTGCCTCGGGCACGTCGATCACCTACCAGCCCACGGCCGGTTACGCCGGCCCCGACAGCTTCACCTACACCGCGACCAACGGCGCAGGCACCTCGGCGCCTGCAACGGTCACCATCACCGTCAGCAACCCGACGATCTCGGTCGTCGCCTCCGGACCGCTTGCCGCGCAGATCGGCGTCGCCTACAGCCAGACATTCACCTGGTCGGGCGGCACGGCGCCGTACACCGGCTTCGACGTGACCGGCCTGCCAGCCGGCTTGGCGATCACCAGCAGCACCACCGACAGCGTCACCGTCTCGGGCACGCCGACCCAGACCGGATCGTTCGCGCTGATTGCCAGTGCCACCGACAGCAGCACCGGCAACGGTCCGTTCTTCCAGTCGCAGGGCTTCACCCTCGACGTGATCCCACCGACGTTGGTGCTCACGCCGCCGACGGGCACGCTGACGGCGCCCTACGGCGCTGCCTACAGCCAGGCCTTCACCGCCAGCGGCGGAACCGCGCCCTACAGCTATGCCCTCAACAGTGGCTCGCTGCCCACCGGCATGACGTTCAACGCCGGCACCGGAACGCTGTCCGGCACGCCAACCCAGACCGGCAATTTCCCGATCACGGTGATGGCCACCGACAGCAGCACCGGTGCCACCGCACCGTACTCGGTGACGGTTGGCTACACACTGGAGGTTCCGGCACCGACGATCGTCATCGCGCCGGCGGCGTTGCCGGATGGCACGGCCGGGACGGCTTACAGCCAGACGATCACCGCCAGCGGCGGCATCGGCCCGTACACCATCTCGCTGGCGGCCGGGACGTTGCCCGCGGGCGTGACGTTGTCCTCCGGCGGTGACCTGAGCGGCACGCCCACCGACTCGGGAACGTTCAACATCACCGTCCAGGCGCAGGACGCCAACGGCGAGACCGGATCGCGGGCGTATTCACTGACGATCGCCGCGCCCACCCTGACCCTGTCGCCGGCAACCCTGCCCAATGGCACGGCGGGCGTTGGCTACAACCAGGTGTTCAGCACCACCGGCGGAATCGCGCCCTACAGCTACGCCGTGACCGCTGGCGCGCTGCCCGCGGGCCTGACGTTGTCTGCCGCGGGAACGCTCTCAGGCACCACCACCGCAACCGGAACGTTCAACCTCACCGTCACCGTCACCGACAGCACGGGCGGAACCGCGGCGACGGCCAGCAATGCCTACGCCCTGGTGATCGACGCACCGGTGATCACGCTGAGTCCGGCCACGTTGCCTGACGGCTCCACCACCGCCGCCTACAGCCAGACGATCACCGCCAGTGGCGGCACCGGCCCGTACACCTTCGCGCTGCTGTCGGGTTCGCTTCCGGCGGGCATGAGCTTCAGCTCGGCCGGCCTGCTGTCGGGTACGCCCGTCAATGCGGGCGCGTTCTCGCTGACGGTGCAGGCGACCGATGCCAACGGTTTCACCGGAACGCTGGCCTACACGCTGACGATCGCTGCGCCGACAATCACCCTGGCGCCGGCGGCACTGCCCGATGGCCTGGCGGGCACCGCGTACAGCCAGACGATCACCGCCAGTGGCGGCACCGGTCCGTACACCTTCGCGCTGCTGTCGGGTTCGCTTCCGGTGGGCACGAGCTTCAGCTCGGCCGGCCTGCTGTCGGGTACGCCGATCAGCGCAGGCGCGTTCTCGCTGACGGTGCAGGCGACCGATGCCAACGGCTTTACCGGAACGCAGGTGCACACGCTGACGATCGCCGCGCCGACGATCACCCTGGCGCCGGCGGCACTGCCCGATGGCCTGGCAGGCACCGCCTACAGCCAGACTGTCACGGCCAGTGGCGGCACCGCGCCGTACACGTACTCGTTGCTCAGCGGTTCGTTGCCGGTGGGGATGTCCTTCTCGTCGGCGGGCGTGCTGTCCGGAACGCCGGTGATGGCCGGTACGTTCAATTTCACGGTAAGGGCCACGGATGACAACGGTTTCACCGGTGACCACGCCTACAGCGTGACGGTGGCGAGCGCGACGATCACGATCGCCCCGCCCACGGTGCCATCGGGCACGGCCGGCGTCGCCTACAGCCAGGCGTTCAGCGCCGGCGGCGGCGTCGCGCCGTACACGTTTGCACTGGGCGGTGGAGCGCTGCCGCCAGGGCTTTCGCTGTCCGCTGCCGGTGCGCTTACCGGCACGCCCAGCGTGGCCGGCAGCTATTCGTTCGACGTGACTGCCACCGACAGTTCCGTGGGCACCCCGGCAACCGCCTCGCGCAACTACACGCTGGCGATCGCGACTGGAGTCACGGCCGTCGGCGACGCCTTCGCCACGGCTCAGAACGTCGCGTTGAGTGACAACGTGGGCACCAACGACACGTTCCCGGTCGATTCGACGTTCGCGTTGGCCACCGCGCCGACCAATGGCACCCTGGTGCTTAGTGCCGATGGCAGCTTCACCTACACGCCCGCCACCAACTTCAGTGGCAGCGATGCGTTCACCTACCAGTTGTGCCTGCCCGCGCCCAACACCGGCGTGTGCGATGTCGGCAACGTGACCCTGACGGTTGGCGGCAACACGGTGGTTGCCAATGACGACGCGGCCAGCACGCCGCGCGACACCGCGGTCAGCGTGGCGGTGCTCGGCAACGACACCGTCACCGGTGCGCCGTTCGATCTGTCTTCACTGTCGGTGTTGACCAACCCCGGCAACGGCACCGCCGTCTGCGATGGCGCAGGCAACTGCGTCTACACGCCGACCACCGGCTTCTCGGGCGTGGACAGCTTCCGCTACCAGATCTGCGACAGTTCGGTCCCGACGGCGGTCTGCGTCGACGCGCTGGTGTCGATCACCGTCGACAACGCTGTCATCGACGCGATCAACGACAACTTCAGTGGCACGCCGGTGAATGGCAGCGTCGGTGGCACGGCCGGCAACGCCTTCGTCAACGACACGCTGGACGGACTGCCCGTCAGCGCGGCCAACACGGAGGCCACCGTGCTGACGCCGGCCACGGATCCGGGCGTCAGCCTGGACGTCGCTTCCGGCGATGTCACCGTGGCAGCGGGATCGGGCGCGGGTAGCTACACGATTGTCTACCGCCTGTGCGAAACGGGCGCCCCGGGCAATTGCGACGACGCGACCATCCAGGTGGAGGTCGCGGTGAACGTCCTGACCGTGGTTGCTGACTCGGCCAACACGACGCAGAACACCGCCGTGGCGATCAACGTGCTGGCCAACGACAGCAGCACCGGCGCACCGCTCGACCCGGCAACCGTCACCGCACCCACGCCGCCGGGCAACGGCACGCTGAGCATCGACGCCGGCACGGGCGTGATCACCTACACGCCGGCCACGGGCTTCAGCGGCAACGACAGCTTCACCTACCGGGTCTGCGATGGCAGCAGCCCAGGCGCGGTCTGCGGGACCGCCACGGTGTCGATCGTGGTGGCCGATCCGACCATCACCGTGACCGCGACCGGCCCGCTCAACGCGACGGTGGGCGTGTCCTACAGCCAGACCTTCCGTTGGTCTGGCGGCACGGCGCCGTACAGCGGTTACAGCGTCACCGGCCTGCCTGCGGGCCTGACGGTGACCGCCAGCGACACCGACAGCGTCACCGTCAGTGGCGTGCCGACCGCGGCCGGCAGTTTCACCGTGCTGGCCAGCGCAGACGACAGCAGCACCGGCAACGGTCCGTTCACCACGGCCCAGTCGTTCACCCTGGTGGTTGCCACGCCGACGCTGGTACTCGACCCTCCGGGCGGGCCGTTGAACGCGGCTTATGGCGTGGCCTACAGCCAGGTGTTCAGCGCCAGCGGTGGCATTGCGCCGTACAGCTATTCGCTGACCGGCACGCTGCCGCCGGGTCTGACATTCGACGCGGCCAGCGCCACCTTGTCGGGCGTGCCGAGTCAACCGGGTACCTTCGCGTTCTCCGTCAGCGTCAGCGATGGCAGCACGCCGCTGGTGGGGCCGAGCTTCACGACGGTCAACAACTACACACTGACCGTCGCGGCCCCAACCATCGTGCTGGCGCCTTCGACCTTGCCTGACGGCACCGTCAACGCCGCGTACGACCAGACCATCACCGCGACCGGTGGCATCGCCCCGTACCAGTTCACCGCATCGGCCGCCAGCCTGCCCAGCGGACTGGTTCTGTCGCCGGGTGGCGAATTGACCGGCACGCCGACGACCAGTGGTGTGTTCACCGTCCTCATCACCGCCACCGACAGCAACGGTCAGGCCGGCAGCCGTGCCTACACGCTGACCATCGCCGAGGCCGTGCCGGTTGCGGTCGACGACGCGGCCAGCACGATCGCCGGGCAGCCTGTCACGGTTGCGGTCACCGACAACGACGAAGGCGTGATCGCCAGCGTCGCCGTCGCCACCGCGCCGGCAAACGGCACTGCCGTGGTCAGCGGCCTGGGCATCGTCTACACGCCCAATCCGCTGTTCTTCGGAAGCGACAGCTTCACCTACACGGCCACGGGCCCGGGCGGCACGTCCGCTGCGGCAACGGTGGCCGTGACGGTGGCGCCGCTGCCGGTGCCGGTGGGTGTTCCGCAGACGGTCAGCACGCTGGCCGGGCAGCCGGTCACCATCGAGGCGTCGACCGGCGCGAGCGGTGGTCCGTTCACTGGCGTCACGGTGCTCGACGCCCCGGCGACCGGAACCTTGGTGGTTACCGGCACCGCGCTGGTCTATACGCCGGCCGCGGATGCCTCGGGCAGCGTGTCGATCCGGTACACGCTCAACAACGCGTTCGGCGCATCGGCGCCGATCACCTCGACGGTCAACATCAATCCGCTGCCGGTGGCGCTGTCGCGCCGGATTCCGGCGATCTCCGGCATCGCCGTGCAGGTCGAGCTCACCGACGGCGCGCGTGGTGGTCCGTTCACCGGCGCCGACCTGGTGTCGGTGCTGCCGGCCGACGCAGGCACGGCGGCGATCGAGGCCAGCGGCAGCGGCGGATTCCGGTTGACGTTCAAGCCAGCGGCCGATTTTGTCGGAGCGGCCGAGGTCGTGTTCACCCTCGACAATGCCTTCGCCACGTCCGAACCGGCGACGATCACCATCGACGTCACCAACCGTCCCGACCCGTCGGCCGACGCCGAAGTGCTCGGCGTGCTCGGTGCCCAGGCCTCGGCAACGCGTCGTTTTGCCAACGCGCAGATCGGCAATTTCCAGCAACGCATGGAAGGTCTGCACGACGGCGGCAACCGTGGCGGGTTCCAGAACGGGATCAGCCTGTCCATCGACCCGCATTGCGAGCAGGGGCCGCGGCGTGCTGCGGGCGAGACCTGCCGCCGCGAGCCGCTCGCGGACGAGGATGCGCCGGTTTCGGCGCCGGCCGCGACGGGCAATGGCTCTGGCTACGGGGCGACCGGCTCGGCTGCCACGTTCTGGACGGCGGGTGTGATCAGCAGCGGCGACCGCACCGACCGCCGCGGCGGCGACGCAGGCTACGAGTGGGAGACCAGCGGCCTCAGCGCAGGCGCGGACTATCGCGTCAGTCCGGGGTTCGCGATCGGTGGCGGCATCGGTTACGGCCGCGACGACACCGAGGTGGGCGAGAACGGCACCCGCAGCGACGCCACCGCCTACAGCATCGCGGCGTATGCGAGCTGGCACCCGGGCGAGGCGTTCTTCCTCGACGGTCTGCTGGGCTACCAGTGGCTGTCGTTCGACTCGGTCAGGCACGTCACGGGCACCAGCAGTTCGGTCCGTGGCGAGCGCGACGGCACGCAGTGGTTCGCGTCGGCTTCGGCCGGCTACGATCACCGCAACGACCGGCTCACCGTCTCGCCGTACGCGCGCCTCGACCTGGCCCGTGCACGTCTGGATGCATACACCGAGCAGGGCGATCCCACCAACGCGCTGCATGTCGGCGACCAGGATGTCGACACCACCACCGGCAACCTCGGCGTGCGCATGGACTACCGCATCCCGACCGGCTGGGGTTCGATCTCGCCGCAGTTGCGCCTCGAGTACCAGCACGACTTCGACGACGACAGCTTCGCGACGCTGAACTACGCCGACCTGATGACCGGGCCGTTCTACCGGGCACGAATTGCCGGCATGGACCGCAGCCGATTCATGTTCGGGCTGGGAGCGATCCTGCAGACCGAGCGCGACTGGCTGCTGCGGGTGGAGTACCGCGGTCTGTTCGGCGTGGAGAACGGATCCGACCAGTCGATCCAGCTGAACATCGAGAAGAAGTTCTGATCCAGCCCCGGGCGCGCCATCGCGCCCGGGGTGTTTCCGGTGTGACCGGCGGCCCCGCAGCCCACAGGGTCATGGCCGTGCCACCGGGTCCCGGCGACATGACGGCGAGACGCTGCCGGCTTCGCCTTGCGTGACATGAACGCGTGGCAGGGGCGATGAGAACATCGGCGTGCCCATCGGTGCCGTGATGTGAAGTGTCGGCGGCGGCCCGGAGTGCCCGCCCAAAGGTGCGGGCCCGGCGCATTCGCGGGGGGTAGTCCGTGTACCGTCCGGCAACGGCCAGGGCGCATACCTGTTGACCGCGGCGCGCCCGGTCGACACCCTTGCTCGCCTGCGGCCAAGGGGTCGACGGAGTCCTGCATGACCAATCCTGCTGCATCGCACGATGCGATGCGTACCCACGCTACGCGCCTGCAGACGACATCCCTGCGATCGCTGGTCGAAGGCGACCCGGCGCGCGCGACGGATTTCGCGTTCCGGATCGGTCCGCTCTACGTCAATTTCGCCCGCCAGGGCTATGACCGCGAGGCGCTGGATCAGCTGTTCTCGCTTGCCGAAGCGAACGATCTGGCGGGGCGCATCCGTGCGCTGTTCGATGGCGAACCCGTCAACACCACCGAACACCGGCCGGCGCTGCACACCGCGTTGCGCAGCGATCTGTCGGACGCGCCCGTGGCCAAGGCGGCCCATGCCCAGGCCATCGATGTGCGAGCGCGCATGCGTGGCTGGGTGCAGGCACTGGCAGCGGGACCGGTGACGGACATCGTCAGTATCGGCATCGGCGGTTCCGACCTGGGTCCCAGGCTCGCGGCAGGTGCTCTGTCCGAGCCCGCCGCAGGCCGTTTCCGCCTGCATTTCCTTTCCAACATCGACGGCAACGCCGTCGAACGCATGCTGGCCGAACTGGATCCGGCCCGAACCGCGGTCCTGCTGGTCTCCAAGAGCTTCGGCACCCGCGAAACCCTGCTCAACGGCGAGATCCTGCGCGACTGGCTAGACGACGCCTCGCGTCTTTACGCCATCACCGCCAACGTCGATCGCGCCCGCGAGGCCTTCGACATCCCGGCCGAACGCGTGCTGCCGATGTGGGACTGGGTGGGCGGGCGTTACTCGTTGTGGTCGGCCGTCGGTTTGCCGGTGGCGCTGGCCATCGGCATGGACGGCTTCGAGGCCATGCTGGCCGGCGCAGCCGAAATGGACGCGCACGTGCTGCGCCAACCGTTGCGCCAGAACGTCGCCGTGTGGCACGCGCTGACGGCGGTGTGGAACCGCAACGCGCTGGGCCTGTCCACGCAGGCGGTGCTGCCTTACGACGACCGCCTCAAGCTGCTGCCCAATTACCTGCAGCAACTGGTGATGGAGAGCCTGGGCAAGTCGGTGCGTGCCGACGGCAGTCCGGTGACCTGCGACACCGTTGCGGCGTGGTGGGGCGGCGTCGGCACCGACAGCCAGCACAGCTTCTTCCAGGCGCTGCACCAGGGCACCCAGGTCGTGCCACTCGATCTGATCGGCATCGCGGACCCGGGCCACGACTACCGCGCCAACCGTGATGAACTGCACGCCAACCTGCTGGCGCAGTCGGAAGCGCTGGCCAACGGCGATTCGCACGATGATCCGCACCGAGTGTACCCCGGCGGTCGGCCAAGCACGTGGCTGCAGCTCGATCGCCTGGAACCGCGGGCGCTGGGCGCGTTGCTGGCCTTGTACGAGCACAGTGTCTATCTGCAGGGCGTGATCTGGGGCATCAACCCGTTCGATCAGTTTGGCGTGGAGCTGGGCAAGCAGCTCGCCAGCCAGTTGCTTCCGGCATTGGCCGGTGACGCCGATGCCTCCGATCCGGTCACGCGCGAGCTGCTGGCCCAGTTGCGCGGCAGGGCGTAACGCGAGGATAGGCACGGGCACGCGAGAACTAGACGCGGGGAGTAGCCGGACCGGAGCATGCCCGACCAGAGCATGCCCGACGGGAGCGGGGCGATTGGCGGGACGGGCCGGCGCGTTCCCGCCACGGCGGCGCCGCTGTTCATCAATGCACCGACGTGACCGCGGGTTTTCCCGCGGCGAGCCCGAGCGGGCTTCAACACCGTCGCGCGCGGATGCCCAGCTTCGAACGGTCTGCGCATCCTGCCGGTACGCCGCGGACGCAACCGGTAGCGCGGGACATGGCCGGGAGCAGGGCGGGCCACTGCAGCCGTCATCGTGGAGGGGCCGGTCGATCCGGCCGGTGACCTTTGCCAATGGCAAGGTGCATGGGCGACACCGGCCGGCCAGACAAGCCTGCGCCACAACGACGATGTGACCGGAATGCACCGCAGATACAAAAAAACCGCCTCGAGGGCGGTTTTTTGTGGCGATCGTCATATCGACATCGCTTGCCAGCATTGGTCGGGGAGACAGGATTCGAACCTGCGACCTCTACGTCCCGAACGTAGCGCTCTACCAGACTGAGCTACACCCCGACAGCTGAGCCGCGCATTCTAAGGATCGATTCGGGGCTAGGCAAGTTTTTTTTCGTTCGGCGTACACACGGCGGCGGATGCGGGGGGCGGCCCTATAAACTGTCGGCCTTTCGACTCAGCGTCACCACTGGAGCCCCGCTTGATCAAGCCGCGTACCCCGCCCGGGGTCATGGAGCTGCTGCCTCCTGACCAGATCGCCTTCCAGCGCATGTTGGACACGATCCGCCGCAACTTCGAGCGGTTCGGCTTTCTGCCGGTGGAGACGCCGGTAATGGAACTGTCCGAGGTGCTGCTGACCAAGTCCGGAGGCGAGACCGAACGCCAGGTGTACTTCGTGCAATCGACCGGCGCGCTGGAAAAGGCCGCGCAGTCAGGTGGCGAAGGCACCCCGGAAATGGCGCTGCGCTTCGACCTGACGGTGCCGCTGGCGCGTTACGTCGCCGAGCACGAACACGACCTCGCGTTCCCGTTCCGCCGCTACCAGATGCAACGTGTCTACCGCGGCGAACGTGCCCAGCGCGGTCGTTTCCGCGAGTTCTACCAATGCGACATCGACGTGATCGGCAAGGACGCACTCAGCGTGCGTTTCGATGCCGAGCTGCCGGCGGTGATCTTCGCGGTGTTCTCCGAACTCAACATCGGCGCGTTCACCATCCAGCTCAACAACCGCAAGCTGATGCGCGGCTTCTTCGAGCAGCAGGGCGTGGCCGAGCCGGAACTTCAGGCGCTGGTGCTGCGCGAGGTCGACAAGCTCGACAAGCGCGGCGCCGACTACGTGCGCGAGACATTGGTGGGCGAGGGCTTCGGCCTGTCCGCCGAGGCGGTGGCCAACATCCTGGCCTTCGTCGAGGTGCGTTCGACATCGCACGACGACGCGCTGGCCAGGCTGGACGCGCTGGGTGACGGCAACGATGCGCTGCGCGACGGAGTGTCCGAACTGCGCGAGGTGCTGGAGCTGATCCGCGCACTGGGCGTGCCCGAGGCGAATTACGCCCTGAACTTCTCGATCGCGCGCGGCCTCGACTACTACACCGGCACCGTGTACGAGACCACGCTCAACGACTACCCGGGTATTGGCTCGATCTGCTCGGGTGGCCGCTACGACGATCTCGCCAGCCACTACAGCAAATCCAGGTTGCCCGGCGTGGGCATTTCGATCGGCTTGACGCGGTTGTTCTGGCAGCTGCGCGAAGCCGGCATCATCGACACCGCGCAAAGCACCGTACAGGTTCTGGTCACGCAGATGGACGCCGCGCACTTGCCGCACTGCCTGGCCATCGCCAGCGAGCTGCGGCACGGCGGCCTCAACACCGAAGTGGTGATGGAGTCGTCCAAGCTGGCCAGGCAGTTCAAGTACGCGGACCGCGCCGGCATCCGGTTCGTGGTCGTGCTGGGCGAGGACGAGCTCGCCAAGGGCACCGTGACGGTGAAGGACCTGCGTCGCGAGGATCAGTTCGAGGTGGCGCGCGGTGAGCTGGCGCGCGCGCTGCGGGTCGAGCTGGAGCAGTCGCGGGCAATGCGGTGACGCAAGCTCGGTACCGTTTCGTCGAACAATCCATGCCCGAACGGGTCTGGCTGGGCACCTCGGTGGCCGGCGAGCACCGGCGGTGCGAATCAATGCAGTCGTGCACTGCGAGGAAACCTGAGTGACCAAGATCCAGCTTGATGGCCTTTCGCTGACGCGCGCGCAACTGGTGGCCGTGGCCTACGGTGCGCAGGTCGAACTGGCCGCCGCGCAGCTGCCCGCGGTCGCACGTGCGGCCGACTTCCTGGCCGAGCAGGTCGCACGCGAAGAGCCGATCTACGGCGTGTCGACGGGATTCGGCAGCAACGCTGATCGTCTGCTTGGCGGTCATCGCCTGCGCGATCAGCTGCCCGGCGCCCAGAAATCGCAGGAGACGCTGCACGAAGAACTGCAGCGCAACCTGGTGGTCACCCATGCGGTCTGCGTCGGCGAGCCGTTTGCCGCCGAGATCGTCCGCGCGATGCTGTGCATCCGCATCAACACGCTGATGCGCGGTCACTCCGGCATCCGCGTGCAGACGCTGCAGGCGCTGGCCGCGATGCTCAACGCCGGCGTCGTGCCGGTGGTGCCGCAGCTGGGCTCGGTGGGCGCGTCGGGCGACCTCGCGCCGCTGTCGCACCTGGCGATCGTGCTGCTCGGCGGTGGCGAAGCCTTCTACGAGGGCGAGCGCATGCCCGGCGCCCAGGCGCTGGCGCGGGCCGGCCTGGCGCCGGTCACGCTGTCCTACAAGGAGGGCCTGGCGCTCAACAACGGCACGGCGCAGATGCTCGCCTGTGGCGTGTTGGCGCTGGCCACGCTGGAGGATCTGCTGGACACCGCCGACCTCGCCGCAGCCATGACCATCGACGCGTTCGCCGGTCGCCTGGGCGCGTTCGCCGAGGCGGTCCACGCGTTGCGCCCGCACCCAGGCCAGGTTGAGGTCGCCGCGCACCTGCGGCGTCTGCTGGAGGACTCGACGCTGTCGGACATCCCCTATCACCTGGTGCCGCGCTTCCGGACCTGGTCGCCGTCGAGCTGGGATACCGCGTCCTCGCAGCAGCTGCGCTTCGACATCGGCTGGGACTGGGTGCCGTTTGCACAGCGCCACGGTCGCGAGAAGTTCTACACCCGCTTCCGCCCGTTCCGCGGCGGCAAGAAGCACCAGCCGCAGGACAGCTACTCGCTGCGCTGCATCCCGCAGGTGCACGGCGCGGTCCGCGATGCGGTGGCGCAGGCCGCACGCGTGCTGGAGATCGAACTCAACTCGCTGACCGACAACCCCATCGTGTTCCCGGACGCGCAGGCCGAGTTCGTCGAGCAGCAGGTGATCTCGGCCGGCCATTTCCACGGCATGCCGCTGGCGCTGGCGATGAGCTACCTGAAGGCCGCGATTCCCGTGCTGGCCAGCATCTCCGAGCGTCGCCTCAACAAGCTCGTCGACCCGGCCACCAACGACGGTCTGCCGGGCTTCCTGATCGGCAACGAGGACTCCACAGAGTCGGGCCACATGATCGTGCAGTACACCGCCGCGGCGATCGTCAACGATCTCGCCAGCCGCGCGCATCCGGCGTCGGTCTATTCGATCCCGACCAGTGCCAATGCCGAAGATCACGTCTCGATGGGCGCGAACGAAGCGCGCCACGTGCTGGCCATGGCCGACGACCTGGGCAAGGTGATCGCGCTGGAGCTCTACACCGCGGCGCAGGCGCTGGACCTGCGTCGGGACATGATCAACGCCGCGCGCGACCTGGCCGACCGCGGCGACGCTGCCGCGCTGGCGGCGAAGGTGCACGGCGGGCCACTCCCGGGCGATGCGGCGTATGCGGATTTCCTTGCCGAAGTGGAAGGCTTGCGCAGCGAGCTGGCCACGGCCGCCGAGTTCCGTCCGGGCAAGGCGGTGGCCGCGGCGCACGCGGTGATCCGCGAGGAAATCGCGTTCCTCGATCGCGACCGCGCGCTCGATGGTGAGGTCGCACTGGCCGTGCGTCTTGTTCGCGACGGCAAGGTGCTGGCGGCCGCGCGCCTGGCCTGAGGTCGTGCAAAGGTGCGACGGGCCGCCTGTGCGCCCGTCGCGCCGTCTACTGCGGCGCCCCCTGACCCGCGATCGGACTCACGCCGCGAGTGCGGAGCAGCGCACGCAATCGCGACCTTCCGCCTTGGCGCGATACAGCGCCTGGTCCGCCAACTGGAATGCCGCATCGATCGGTTCGTCGTGGTCGATGTCGATACGATGAACGCCGATGCTGACCGAGCAGCAGATCTGGTGCTGCTGGTGCTGGAACGGCCGCGCCCGAAGGCTCATCCGCAACGCCTCGGCCACGTCCAGTGCGGACGTCGCGTCCTGGTCGGGCAGGGCGACCACGAACTCTTCGCCACCGAAGCGCGCGATCAGCGCGCCATGCGGCATCAGCACGCGGCGCAGCGTCCGGGCCGCCCAGCGCAGGCACTCGTCGCCCGCCAGGTGGCCGTAATGGTCGTTGACGCGCTTGAAGTGGTCCAGGTCCAGGATCAATAGCGACACCGGTCGGCCGCTGCCGCGGTGGTCGTCGACCATGCGCTGCAGTGCGTCGTGGAAATAGCTGCGGTTGTGCAGGCCGGTCAGCGAGTCGCGCTGGCTGGATTCGCGCAGCCGGTCGTGCGCGTTCTCCAGCTGGTGCAGCGCGCTGAGCAGTTCGCGCGTGCGCATCTGGACCTTATGTTCGAGCTGGTCCTTGGCATCGCGCACGATCTGCTCGTTCTGGTTGCGCAGCACGGCATAGCGATAGCCCAGCGCCACCGACAGCAGCAGCATCTCCAGCGCCGAGCCGATCTGCACGCCGTACTCGGTCACGAACGTCTTGGGAAGCAGCGCGAACGCAATCGCGGTGAACATTGCAGTGCCCAGCAGGAACATCGACCAGGCCAGCAGGAAAAGTTTGGCCGGCTGGTAACCCCGACGGATCGCCACCGCAATCTCGACCGCGATCCACACAATGTTTGCCAGCACCGCCGCGGAGGCCAGTGGCGTGGAGACGTTGTACGGCAGCTGGGTGGCCGCGACGCCGAGCAGTACGAAAAATCCGATCAGCGCCAGGCCGATCCGGTCGCCGACGGGCCAGCGTTCGCGCAGGCCGAGGAACGTGCGCGAGAACTGCTGCATGCCGATCTGCGCCAGGCAGATCGACATCGGCACCGACTTGTCGGCCAGCCAGGGCGAACGTGGCCACAGGTACTCGAAGGCGAGGCCGTTGAGGGTGAACAGCACCAGCCCGAACGCGCCGATGTGCAGCAGGTACCAGAAGTAGCTGGAATCGCGGACGCTGATCCACATCACCAGGTTGTAGACGAACAGCGCCAGCAGGATGCCGTAGTACAGGCCGATGCCGAACTGCGCGTCGCGTTCGGCCTCGATGAAGGCGCTGGGCGTGTACAGCGATAGCGGCACCTGCATCGAGCTCTGGCTGCGGATGCGGACCAGCAGTTCGACCGGCTCGCCCGGCGGCAGGTTGAGCCAGAAGTTCGGGTGGCGGTAGGGAAGGCTGCGCGCGGAGAAAGGCAGCGCGTCGCCGCCGACCTGGTGCAGCACGCGACCGTCCCCGTGGCGCAGATAGACGTCGATGTGGTCGCTCAGGGCGTACTGCTGCACCAGCAGCCAGCGGGTTTCCCGTGGGTTGCGATTGATCAGGCGCGCATGAAACCAGTAGGCACCGGGCTGAAAGCCAAACGCGGCGTTGCCGTTGGGCAGGGGGTGGAACTCGCCCTGCAGCGCGCGCATGCGGGCGCTGCCCGGGTCGTCGCTGGCGTCGAAGTCGTGGCGGTAGCTGACATGGCGGGCGAGGTCGTAGTGCCCGGCATCGCCCAGGTCGAGTGGGGCTTGGGCGTTGCTGCTGCCGGCCGCCAACAGCAGGCATAGGGTCGCCAGGATCGGCCAAAGCAGCTTGCAACAAGCGTGCATGCGGTTCTCCTGCCGCGGCCCGAGCGTGTTGGTGATTGCGCCCTTCCCGAGGACGCGAGGGCAGTGTAACCCCGTGCGGGATCGTCCGGCCGACGGCCCCCGGGCGGTTTGACACGCCTCGCAGCGCCCTGTTAGTGTATTAACGCGTTAATACATTGATACGAGCAGAAGCGGGCCGGAAGTCGGCCCGGCGCTCGCCCGAAGAGCCCCCGAAATGCCCCACAGATGCGCCGAAGTCCGGCCGGAGCCAGCATGAAACGTCGACCCAACGATGCCGACGAAACCGAGGATGCAATCAGTGCCTTGGCCGAGGCCTTTCTGGGCCTGCGCAGTTCCGCGCAGGTCCGTGCCTTCCTCGAGGACCTGTGCACGCCGGCCGAGCTGGAGGCACTCAGCGATCGCTGGCGCGTGGTGCCGTTGCTTGTCGAAGCAGTGCCGTATCGCGAGATCCACGACCGCACCCAGGTCAGCGTGACCACGATCGGGCGTGTCGCCCGCAGTCTCGAACGCGGTGCCGGCGGCTACGCCGTCGCCCTGCAGCGGCGCTCGCTGCGCAATCGCCAATAGCCTCCCAGGAATCCCCGATGAACCCTGCAACTCCCACGGTGGCGCGAGATCGCCTGCGCATCGCCATCCAGAAGTCCGGCCGCCTCGCCGAGCCGGCACGTGCATTGCTCGCGTCGTGCGGATTGAGCTGGCGGGAAAGCCGCGACCGGTTGTTCTGCTACGGCGAGACCCTGCCGGTCGACCTGCTGCTGGTCCGCGATGACGACATCCCGGGCCTGATCGCCGATGGCGTCTGCGACCTTGGCGTGGTCGGTCGCAACGTGCTGCTCGAACAGGATGCGGGACGGCGAGGCGACGGCCGTGCAAGTGCATTCCGCGAGTGGCGCGCGTTGGGCTTCGGAAGCTGCCGGCTGGCGCTGGCGGTACCCGAAGGCTGGGAGTGGCAGGGGGCCGCCCAGCTGGCCGGCAAGCGCATCGCCACCAGCTACCCGGCGTTGCTGTCGCAGTGGCTGGTCGCGCAGGGTGTCGCCGCGGATGTGGTGCTGCTGTCCGGTTCGGTCGAGATCGCACCGCGCCTGGGCCAGGCAGAAGCGATCTGCGACCTGGTATCGAGCGGCGCCACGCTCGCGGCCAACCAGCTCAAGCCGGTGCAGACGGTGATCGAAAGCGAAGCGGTGCTGGCCGGGCCGATCGGCGGGTTCGACGACGTGCGCGGTGAGCTGGCCGACCTGTTGCTGCGCCGTCTCGACGGCGCGCTGCGCATCCGGCACAGCAAGTTGCTGATGTTCCAGGCGCGGCGCGAGTCGATGGCCGGCCTGCTGCCGCTGCTGGCCGACGCCGAGGCACCCACGGTGACGCGCATCGACGGCAGCGACGACCTGGCGCTGCAGGCGCTGTGCCACGGCACGGTGGGCTGGCAACGTCTGGAAGAACTCAAGCGCGCGGGTGCGCGTGGCCTGCTGGTGTTGCCGGTCGAGGGCATGCTGGCATGAGGCGCACCGACTGGAACGCCGCCGATGCGGCGACGCGCGCGGCGTTGCTGCGACGCCCGGTGCAGGTCACCGCGGCAATCACCACCACCACCGTTGCGGCGATCATCGACGAAGTGCGCGCACTCGGCGATGCGGCCCTGCGCGCCTATGGCGAGCGCTTCGATGGCGTCGTGCTCGACGACTGGCGCGTTGGCGAGGCGGAGTTCGCCGCGGCGGAGACCGCGCTGGACGCCGAGCTGCGCAACGCGATCGACGAGGCCGCCGCCCGCATCGAGTCCTTCCACCGTGCCGGCATGACGAGTGCCTACGCGCTGGACACCGCACCGGGCGTTCGCTGCGAGCGCGTGCTGCGGCCGATCCGCCGCGTGGGGCTGTACGTGCCGGCAGGCTCGGCGCCGTTGCCGTCGACCGCGCTGATGCTGACGATACCCGCGACGCTGGCCGAATGCCCCGAGATCGTGCTGTGCACGCCACCACGACGCGACGGCAGTGCCGATCCGGCCGTGCTGTACGCGGCCCGGCGCAGTGGCGTATCGCGCGTGCTCAAGATCGGCGGCGCCCAGGCCATCGCCGCAATGGCGTTCGGCACCGCGTCAGTGCCTCGGTGCGACAAGCTGTTCGGTCCTGGCAACGGCTTCGTCACCGAAGCCAAGCGCCAGGTCGCGATGCTCGAAGGAGGCGCGGCGATCGACATGCCGGCCGGACCGTCGGAGGTGCTGGTGATCGCCGATGCCGGCGCCAATGCCGCCTTCGTCGCCGCCGACCTGCTGTCCCAGGCCGAGCACGGCCCCGACTCGCAGGTCCTGCTGATCAGCGACAGCGATGCGCTGCTGGACGCCGTCGCCGCACAGGTGGATCTGCAACTGGCCGTGCTGCCGCGTGCCGACATCGCGCGTCGCGCGTTGCAGTCGTCACGCCTGCTGCGCGTGGACTCCCTGGCGCAGGCATTCGAGATCAGCAACGACTATGCCCCCGAGCACCTGATCCTGGCACTGCGCGATGCGCGCGCGTGGTTGCCGCGGGTGCAGGCGGCCGGTTCGGTGTTCCTGGGCGACCTGTCCGCAGAGGCGCTGGGCGACTACTGCAGTGGCACCAACCACGTGCTGCCCACCAGCGGCGCGGCGCGATTCACCGGCGGGCTCAACGTCGCCAGCTTTCAACTCGCCATCACCGTGCAGGAAGTCAGCGCGCAGGGCATCGCCGCGATCGGTCCGTGCGCGGTTGCGCTTGCCGGCGCCGAAGGCCTGGATGCGCACCGCAATGCGGTGGCGCTGCGCCTGCGGGAGTGCGTGGCATGAGCGCCCCTGCACAGGACGATCGCGTTCAGGACGAGCCGGCGATGCCTGCCGGTAGCGACCCGCTGGCGCTGGTGCGCGACGACCTGCGCGACTTCGCCGGGTACCGGTCCGCGCGCACCGAGCGGAACGAAGGCAGCGTCTGGCTCAATGCCAACGAATCGGCCTGGGCGAATCCGGCCGACGCGGCATCGACATTGCGTCGCTACCCGCAGCCGCAACCCCCCGACCTTCGCGCGGCATTGGCGGCACTGTACGGCTGCCAGCCGGCCCAGTTGCTTGCCGGGCGCGGCAGTGACGAATGCATCGACCTGCTGTTGCGTGCGGTGTGCAGGCCGGGCCTGGATGCCGTGGTCACCACACCGCCGACCTTCGGCATGTACGCGGTCTGCGCGCGGCTGCACGGGTGCCGCCTGCTGGAGGTGCCATTGCTCGACCGCGGCGGGCGGATGGACGTCGACTTCGCGGTCGTGGCCGATACCGCCGAACGCAGCGGCGCGAAGCTGGTGATGCTGTGCTCGCCCGGCAATCCGTCCGGTACCGCGCTGCCGGTGCAACAGATCGAAGCGTTGGCGTGGCGGTTGGACGGTCGCGCGCTGGTCGTGGTCGACGAGGCCTACGGTGAGTACTCGGACGAGCCATCGTCGGTCGCGTTGCTGGAGCGGCTTCGCAACGTGGTGGTTTTGCGCACGCTGTCCAAGGCGCACGCGTTGGCCGCGGCGCGCATCGGCAGCGTCATCGCCGATCCGGCACTGATCACCGTCCTGCAGCGTTGCCAGGCGCCGTATCCGCTGCCCCAGCCCTGCGTCGATGTGGCGCTGTCTGCGCTGTCGGCACCGGCGCAGGCGCAGACCGGGGATCGCGTGGTGCAGGCAACGCGCGAGCGCGAGTGCCTGCAGGACGCGCTTGCCGGGCTGTCGTGCGTCCGCGCGGTGTATGCCTCCCAGGCCAACTTCGTGCTGGTGCGATTTGCCGACGCGCAACGCGCGCTCGAGGCGCTGCTGGCCGCTGGGATCGTGGTGCGCGACATGCGCGCGCAACCTCGGCTGGGCGATGCGTTGCGCATCAGCCTGGGCACCCCCGAGCAGAACAGCGCCGTGCTGGACACGCTGGCAGGTCTGGCATGAGCACGACGCCGATCCTGTTCGTCGATCGCGATGGCACCTTGATCGAGGAGCCAGAAGACTTCCAGATCGACCGTTACGAGAAGCTGCGTTTCGTTCCCGGCGTGATCCCGGCCATGCTTCGGCTGCGCGATGCGGGCTGGCAGTTCGTGATGGTCACCAACCAGGACGGACTGGGCACGCCGGCTTACCCGCAGGCCGATTTCGACGGCCCGCACGCGTTGATGATGCAGGTGTTCGAGAGCCAGGGCATCGTGTTTCGCGAGGTGCTGATCGATACCAGCTTCCCGGCCGACAACGCGCCCACGCGAAAGCCCGCCATCGGCCTGGCACTGCACCTGCTGCGCGAGCGCGGCATCGACTGGACCCGCTCCGCGATGGTGGGCGACCGCGAGACCGACAACGGCTTCGCGCGAAATCTTGGTGTGCGCGCGTTCCAGTTGCGGACGGCGCAGTTCGGCGGCGAATGGGATTGGCCGTCGATCGCGCACGCGCTGGTGGATGCGCCGCGCGTGGCGACCGTGCAACGCGACACCCGCGAAACGCGCGTGCGCGTCGTCGTCGATCTGGACGAACGCGCGGAGCCGTGGATCTCGACCGGGCTGGGCTTTCTCGACCACATGCTCGAACAGCTCGGCAAGCACGGCGGTTTCGCATTGCAGCTGGAATGCGAGGGCGATCTCCAGATCGACGAACACCACACCGTCGAGGACAGTGCGCTCGCGTTGGGGCAGGCATTGCGCGAGGCGTTGGGCGACAAGCGGGGGATCGGTCGCTACGGCTTCGACGACGCCCAGGTCCTCACCCAGGAGGCCGATGCGACGCTACCACCGGTGGTGGCGGCGTCGTTCACGCTGCCGATGGACGAGGCGCTTGCGTGCGCCGCGCTGGATTTCTCCGGGCGGCCGTACTTCGTGTTCGACGGCCGGTTCCGGCGCGAGTGCGTCGGCGATCTGCCGACCGAGCTGGTGCCGCACTTCTTCCGTTCGCTGTGCGAAGGCGCCGGACTCAACCTCAACCTGCGCGTCAGCGGCGACAACGACCACCACCAGGTCGAGGCCTGTTTCAAGGCCGTCGCGCGCGCGCTGCGCCAGGCGGTGCGCCGCGAGGGTCGTGAGCTGCCCAGCACCAAGGGCGTGCTGTGATGGAGTGCAGGCGATGAACGTGGTGCTGGTGGACTCCGGCGGTGCCAACATCGGTTCGGTGCGGCATGCGTTCGCGAGGTTGGGCGTGGATTCGGTGCTGTCGGCGGATGCCGAGGCGATCGCCCGCGCCGACCGCGTGATCCTGCCGGGTGTTGGTGCCGCCGCGCCGGCAATGGCGCGACTGCGCGCGTTGGGCCTGATCGAGGTGATTCGCGGGCTGCGCCAGCCTCTGCTTGGCATCTGCCTGGGCATGCAGTTGTTGTTCGAGTCGTCCGAAGAAGGCGAGGGCGACTGCCTGGGCCTGTTGCCTGGACGCGTTCGAAAGTTGGAAGCCGAGGTGGGCGTGCGTGTTCCGCACATGGGCTGGAACGGGTTGCTGCCGCGCGCCGCGCACCCGCTGCTGACGGGAATCGACGCCGGCGCGCAGGCGTACTTCGTGCACAGCTATGCCGCGCCGATGGGCGAGCACGTGCTTGCCGCGTGTTCGCACGGCAGCGAGTTCGCCGCCGTGGTCGGTCGGGGCAACCGCTTCGGTGCGCAGTTCCATCCCGAGCGCTCGGCCGATGTCGGTAGCCGTCTGCTCGCCAATTTCCTGTCCGGATCGTTCTCATGAGTTACACGCTGTATCCCGCAATCGATGTGCGCGACGGCCGCGTGGTGCGACTGCGCCAGGGCGACTACGCGCAGGAAACCCGTTACGCCGATGAGCCGCTGGCGGTTGCCTCGCGCTACGCGCGCGACGGTGCGGACTGGCTGCACCTGGTCGACCTGGACGCGGCGCGCGGCGGTGGCTACGCGCTCGGGCCGCTGCTTGCGGCGATCCGCGAACAGACCGGCTTGCGCGTGCAGACCGGCGGCGGCGTGCGTGGGGAGGGCGATGTCGAGGCGATCCTGGCCGCGGGCGCGGAGCGCGTCGTGGTCGGCTCGCTCGCCGTGCGCGAACCGCGCCGCGTGGTCGACTGGATACGTGACTACGGTGCCGACTGCATCACCGTCGCACTCGACGCACGCCAGCACGCCGATGGTCGCTGGTTGCTGCCGACGGCCGGCTGGACACAGGACAGCGGAGCCGAGTTGAACGCCTTGCTGGCGCAGTACGCCGATGCGGGCCTGTGTCACCTGCTGTGCACCGACATCGCGCGCGACGGCATGCTGTCCGGGCCGAACTTGGACCTGTACCGCCGCATTGTCGCGTTGGCGCCGGGGCTGCGCGTGCAGGCGTCCGGCGGCGTGCGCGACCTGGCCGACATCGCCGCCTCGCGCGATGCCGGATGCGAAGGCGCGGTGCTGGGCAAGGCGCTGCTGGACGGACGCTTCGGGCTGGCGGAAGCCGTCGCTGCAACCCGTGCTGCGCGCGACGACGAAAGGACGCGACCATGCTGAGCCGTCGAATCGTTCCGTGCCTGGACGTGCGCGACGGCAAGGTCGTCAAGGGCGTGCGCTTCCGCGACCACGAGATCGTGGGCGATATCGTCGAACTGGCCCTGCGATACCGCAACGAAGGGGCCGACGAACTGGTGTTCTACGACATCACCGCCAGTCCGGAAGGTCGCCGCGCTGACGCCGGCTGGGTGGATCGGATCGCCCGCGTCATCGACATCCCGTTCTGCGTCGCCGGCGGCATCGCCAGTGTCGAGGACGCACGAGCGTTGTTGTACGCCGGCGCGGACAAGGTCTCGGTCAACACACCGGCGCTGATGCGGCCGGCGCTGGTGTCCGAGCTCGCCGCCGAGTTCGGCGTGCAGTGCGTGGTGGTCGGCATCGACAGCCTGCGCGACCCGGACGGCCACTGGCGCGTGCGCCAGTTCACGGGTGATCCCTCGCGCACGCAGGCACTCGCGTGGCGCACGCTGGACTGGGTGATTGAGGCGCAACGGCTCGGCGCCGGCGAGATCGTACTGAACTGCATGGGCAGCGACGGGGTTCGCGACGGCTACGATCTCGAGCAACTGCGCGCGGTGCGTGCCGTGTGCGAGGTGCCGCTGATCGCGTCCGGTGGTGCAGGCGACGCCGGCCATTTCGTCGACGTGTTCCGCGATGCCGATGTCGACGGAGCGCTGGCCGCCAGCGTTTTTCATTCCGGCGCGCTGTCGATCGCAGCGCTGAAACACGAGCTGCAGACGGCGGGCATCGCCGTTCGCGCCGTCGGCAACCCGGCAGGGACCACACCATGACACCGGAACAGATCGACACCCTTGCCTGGGACAAACAGGCCGGGCTGCTGCCCGCGATCGTGCAGGACGCGGACAACCGTCGCGTGCTGATGCTGGGCTACATGGATCGCGAGGCGTTGGCGGTGACGCTGGCGACCGGCCGGGTGAGTTTCCACAGCCGCAGCCGGCAGCGGCTGTGGACGAAGGGCGAAACCTCCGGCGACTGGCTGCAATTGGTGTCGCTGGAGGCCGACTGCGACAACGACACGCTGCTGGTGCAAGCACTCCCGGCCGGCCCGACCTGCCACCTCGGGCGGGTGAGCTGTTTTGCCGATGCGCCGGCGGACTTTCTTGCGCAGCTCGACGCCCTGGTGGCGCAGCGTGAACGCGAACGGCCGAATGGCAGCTACACCACGCGCCTGTTCGACGGTGGCGTGCGTGGCGTCGCCCAGAAGGTGGGCGAAGAGGGCGTGGAGGTGGCGCTGGCGGCGGTGGCGCAGGACGACGCGGCACTGTGCGGCGAGGCAGCCGACCTGGTGTTCCACCTGCTGGTACTGCTGCGCGCGCGCGGGCTGGCGCTGTCGGACGCGGTGGCCGTGCTGCGCGATCGGCACGCGATCGATCGGGCGAGTGGCGTCGCGCGATGAGCGAGACGTGTTGCGCAGCCGGTTTTGAACGCAGTGCCCTGGACCCTTCGCCTTGATCGGCGACAAGACGGTCCAATCGGCGAAGCGATCGGTCGGGCGCAACGACGATGGTCTGCGCGGTCGCGCGCATTTCCGTGGACCGACGTCGCCGGGGTGAGAATCGGCCGCTGGCTTGAAGTAGTCTTTGCCGTCGCCACAGCCGCACGCACCATGAGCCCTGCACGCCTTTCGTCGTTGCCCGTCCTCGGGCTGGTTTTCGCGCTTGCCTGTGCGACCCCGGCCCATGCCGGCGAGATCGCTGGCGATTCCACCTGCGACGCCGGTGTCGTGTACGAGGACCGCGATGCCGACGGCCGCCGCGACGACGGCGAACCCGGCATCGCCGGCGTGCGTCTGTCCGATGGCGTGCGGCTGGTCACCACCGACAGCGCGGGTCGCTACACGCTGGCGCCGCGCGATGGCGCCAGCCAGTTCCTCATCAAGCCGGTCGGCTACGCGCTGCCAATGCGCGACGACGGGCTGCCGGACTTCTGGCAGAACCAGCAGCTGAGCCCCGGGCCGCAACTCCGATACGGCGGCATGGCGCAGACGGGCGCCACCTGCCGCGACTACGCCCTGGTCCGCCAGCACGACGTGGGCGGCAATGGCACGCTCGATGTGCTGGTGTTCGCCGATCCGCAGGTCAAGTCGCTGGTCGACGTCGACTACTACCGGCGCGACATCGTGGAACCGCTGCTTGCAGGTGGGGAGGGCGGGGCGCCGGCGCAGCTGGGACTGAGCCTGGGCGACATCGTCAACGACGATCTGGCGCTGTATCCCGCGCTCAATGCCGTCACCGCGCGCCTGCGGGTGCCGTGGCTGCATGCGGCCGGCAACCACGACCTCGACTTCGACGCGACCCGCGATGAAGACTCGCTGCTCACGTTTCGCCACCACTTCGGTCCGGACACGTTTGCGTGGGAAGAACCGCAAGCCAGCTTCGTCGTTCTGGACGACGTGATCTATCGGCCGGATGCCGACCCGAAGGTGATTGGCGGCCTGCGCGAGGACCAGTTCGCCTTCCTCGAGCGCTACCTGCCCACCGTGCCGAAGAACCGCCTGCTGGTGCTGGCCGTGCACATTCCGTTCTTCGACTCCGCCGTGGGCCGCGAGACGTTTCGCCGGGCCGATCGCGAGCGGCTGTTCGGCCTGCTGGCGGGCTTCCCGCACGTGCTGCTGCTGAGCGGGCACGCGCACACCCAGCAACACGTGTTCCATGGCCCGTCGAGCGGTTGGCACGGCGCGCAGCCCCTGCACGAGTACAACGTCGGCGCGTCCTGCGGTGCGTTCTGGTCCGGAGCGAAGGACGCGCAGGGCATACCCGCGGCCACCATGGCCGACGGCACGCCCAACGGCCACGCGCGCCTGCAGGTTGGCGCCGCTGGCGACTACGCGCTGCGCTGGAGTCCCGCGCGCGTCGATGCCGGTGATACGGCCGCGACGCCGGCGATGTCGCTGCATGCTCCTCGCGTCCTTCGCCGTGGCGCGTACCCGGCCTGGGCGGTGTACGCCAACGTGTACATGGGCATGCACGACAGCCGCGTCGAGTACCGCATCGACGGCGGTCAGTGGCGGGCGATGAAGCGTGTCGAACAGCCGGATCCGAATCTGCTTGCCGAGAATCGGCGCGATGACGAGGCCATCGCGCTGCGCGGCTACGACCGCTCGCCGGAAGCGTCGCCGTCGAAGCACCTGTGGCGCGGCACGCTGCCGACCGACCTGGGCGCCGGCATGCATCGCATCGACGTGCGCGCGTTCGATCGCTGGCAGGGCGAACAGCACGCCAGCACCGAATACCGTCTCGACGAGGCGAAGGAGTAGCGCCATGGCGACGGAATTGCCCGACAACCTGCCGATCAAGTTGTTCCGCGATGCCAGCGCGTTCGAGACGTGGCTGTGCGCGCACGTCGATGGCAAGGGCGTGTGGCTGCAGATCGCCAAGAAGGGCGCGGGGCTGGAGTCAGTGAGCTACGTCGAGGCGCTGGACGTGGCGTTGTGCCACGGCTGGATCGACGGCCAGAAACGCGGCCTGGACGCGCAGTATTTCCTGCAGCGCTTCACGCCGCGCCGCGCGCGCAGCCTGTGGTCCCAGATCAACATCGGCAAGATCGAGCGCCTGATCGCCCAAGGCCGCATGGGCGAGGGTGGGTTGCGCGAGGTCGAGGCGGCCAAGGCCGATGGTCGCTGGCAGGCGGCGTATGCGAGTTCGACGACGATGGACGTGCCGCCTGAGCTGGCCGAGGCACTGGCGGCCAACCCCGAAGCCGCCGCGTTTTTCGAGCAGCTGGACAAGACGAATCGGTACGCGTTCTGCTGGCGCGTGCACACGGCGAAGAAGCCCGAAACCCGGCTCGCGCGTGCGCGCAAGTTCGTGGAGATGATGGCGAGCGGCGACAGCATCCACCCACGCACCAAGGTCTGATATCGCGGCCGCTCTGGCCCGGCCGCCGTGACGCCGACCACCCGCCGGCGCCCGCACGATGTTGCTTGTCAGGCGTCGACCTGGGCGAACGACTCGGCCCGGGTATGGCCGTGCGTGGCTTCGCCCAGGCGCGGCTGCGGGTAGTCCTCGAGGCGGTCGACCAACACCGTCGCCAGGCCCGCCTCGCGTGCGGCGTCGAGTTCTTCCACGACGTCCGACAGGAACAGGATGTCACCGGCCGGCTGGCCGATCGCCTCGGCGATGCGGCGGTAGCTGTCGGCCTCGCGCTTGCCGCCCATCTCGGTGTCGAACCAGCCCGAGAACAGGCCGGTGAGGTCGCCAGCATCGCTGTGGCCGAAGAACAGTCGCTGCGCCGGCACGCTGCCCGAGGAGTACACGTACAGCGGCAGCCCGGCGGCGTGCCAGGCGCGCAACGCCGGCGCCGCGTCGGGATAGATGTGCGCGCTGAAATCGGCGTTGCGGTAGCCGTCGGCCCAGAGCATGCCCTGCAAGGCCTTGAGCGCCGTGTGCTTGCGGTCTTCGTCGATCCAGCCCTGCAGGACTTCGATGACCATCGCGTCGTCGCACATGCCGCCGTTGTCGGTGGCCACCGCGTCCAGCCACTTGCGCACGGCGGGCTCGTGGCCGCGCGCCTTGACGAAGCCAGGCAACGCGCGGCGCGCATACGGGAACAGCACGTCCTTGACGAACGAGATGCTGCTGGTGGTGCCTTCGATGTCGGTGAGGATGATGCGGGCCATGGACGTGCCTGATTGGGTCGCGGACTTCGTCTCGCCGGCGATGTGCGGCGAGGCGGGTGTTGCCCGGGTGCCCGGTGGTGCCGGCAGCGACTGCCTGGTGCCAGCGGCGGGAACGCGGGGCGGGGTGTTTGCGAAAGGGTGCGGGCAGTACCGGCCCTGCGCAGGCAGGGCCGGTGGGTCAGCCCGCTTGTCCCGGCTCGTAGCGCGGGAAACGCTGGGCAAGGTCGGTACCGGTGAAGTAGCCGACCCAGCCATCGGGCTCGGTGAAGAAGCGGATCGCCACGAAGCTGGGCTCCGGCCCCATGTCGAACCAGTGCCGGGTGCCATCGGGCACGGACACCAGGTCGCCTTGTTCGCACAGGATCTCGTACACGCCGTCGTCGACGTGCAGGGTGAACAGGCCGGAGCCGGCGACGAAGAAGCGCACCTCGTCTTCCTTGTGGAAGTGCTCGTCGAGGAACTTGGCACGCATCGCGTCGCGCTGCGGATTGTCCGGCGCGATGCTGACCACGTCGACGCTCTTGAAGCCGCGCGTCTGGACGAGGCGATCGATGTCATTGCGGTACGCGGCCATGATGGCCTCTGACGCATCGCCCGGCGCCACCGGCGCGTTGGCCTGCCACTGTTCGAACCCGACGCCGATCTTGGCCAGCTCGCTGGCCATGTCGGCATGGTCGCTGGTCGCCAGCAGCGGCCGGGTGGTGTTGTCGACGTTGAAGATCCGCAGGCGGCTCATCGCAGCTTCCTCAGTTCCAGCTCGCACGACAGCAGGAAGTCGAACGCCTCCAGGTGCCGGCGCGCTTCGGCGACGTCGCGGCCCCAGGCATACAGGCCGTGGCCGTCGATCAGGTAGCCCCACAGCGGGCCCTTGTCGAGCAATGCATCGACCTGCGCGGCCAGCGTGTGCATGTCCTGGCTGTTGGGCAGCACGGGGATGTCCAGCTCGGTTTCGTGGGTGTGGGTGCCCGGAAACGCCTTGAGCAGTTCGTAGCCTTCCAGGTGCAGGTGGCCGTTGCCGGCGTACAGCCGCGAGGCCACGGTCTGGTTCTGCGAGTGCGTGTGCAGCACGCAGCCGATGCCGGGATCGCGCTTGTAGAGCTGGGTGTGCAGCAGCGTTTCGGCCGAGGACCGGGCGGTGGTGGCCACCGGCTGGCCCTCGAGGTCCACGACCATGATGTCGGCCTCGGTCAGCCGGCCCTTGTCGCGTCCGGAGACGGTGATGGCGACATGGTGCTCGTCGATGCGGGTGGAGAAATTGCTGCTGGTCGCCGGTGTCCAGCCGCGTGCGGCCAGCTCACGGGTGCAGACGATGATCTCGCCGGCGCAATGCGCCAGGCGGTTGGGGTCGTAGGGCAGGGGCGCGTTCATGCAGGAAGTGTAGCAATCCGGCCCGTTGGTGCAGAGTCGACGACGGCAAAAGAAAAGCCCGGCCGGAGCCGGGCTTTTCGGGGAACGCTCGGATGGCTTACGGACCGGCGCTGGGGCCTTCCTGGATCAGCGGATCGGCCGGCAGCTTGTTGTCGGCGTAGCCATGCAACAGACCCTCGTTGCCCGGAGCCAAGTGGCTGCTACGGCGTGCGTACAGGAAGTACACGATCAGGCCGAAGATCGCCCAGCCGCAGAAGAACTTGATCGTCGGATTCCAGCCCAGGCTGAAGAACAGCAGCAGGCAGCCGGCCATGGCCAGCGGGCCCACGATCCACACCAGCGGGGTGCGGAACGGGCGCGGGCGGTTCGGTTCGGTCTTGCGCAGCACCATCACGCCGGCGGCGACCATGAAGAATGCGAACAGCGTGCCGGCGTTGGAAATGTCCGCCAGGATGTCCACCGGGAACAACGCGGCGAAGAAGGCCACGAACACGCCGGTGATCCAGGTCACCACGTGCGGGGTGTGGAACTTCGGGTGGACCCGCGACAGCTTCTCCGGCAGCAGGCCGTCGCGCGACATGGTGAACAGGATGCGGGTCTGGCCGAACATCATCATCAGGACGACCGACGGCAGCGCGATGATCGCGGCGCCGGCGACCCAGTCACCAACGACCGGCCAGCCGATCGTGCGCAGCACGAAGGCCAACGGCTCCTGGGACTGCGACAACGGGCCACCCGGCTGTGCGCCCATCGAACCGACTGCCGTGTAGGCGACCAGCAGGTAGAAGACGGTGCAGATGCCCAGCGAGCCGATCAGGCCGATGGGGATGTTCCGGTTGGGGTTTTTCGTCTCCTCGGCGGCGGTCGACACCGCATCGAAGCCGACATAGGCGAAGAAGATCGACGCCGCAGCGCCCAGCACGCCCACGCCGCCGAGCGGCGTGCCCCAGCCGTTGGGCAGCATCGGCTCGAAGTTCGCCGAATCGACCGCCGGGAAAGCGAGCGCGATGAAAGCGGTCAGCGCCGCGATCTTGACCATCACCAGCACGGCCGTGACCTTGGCCGACTTCGACGTTCCGACGGCCAACAGCGCGGTCACCACGAGTGCCAGCAGGAAGGCGATCAGGTTGAAACCGCCCTTGTGCTCGACGCCATCGACCATGTGCACCGCCTGGGTGCCATTGGCGAGGGTCTCGGTGTAGAACGGCCCCGCCGTCAGGATATCGGGCAAGCCGAATCCATGATGCGCGAGGAAACCGTTTGCGTAGCCGGACCAGCCGACGGAGACCGCCCCCGCGGCCACCGCATATTCCAGGATCAACGCCCAACCCACCATCCAGGCGATCAGCTCACCCAGCACCGCGTACGAATAGGTGTAAGCCGAACCGGAGACCGGCACCATCGCCGCGATCTCGGAGTAGATCAGCGCGGTGAGCGCGCACACGATGCCCGCGATGACGAACGAGTACATCATGCCCGGGCCGGCCTTGTTCGCTGCAACGGCGGTGAGCACGAAGATGCCGGTACCGATGACGGCGCCGATGCCGAGCATCATCAGGTCAAAGGCACCCAGTTGGCGTTTGAGCGACCGCTTTTCTGCGGTTGCCAAGATCAAGTCAAGCGGTTTTCTACGCTCAAACAGCATCGCGTTCTCCTAGGCGAATTCCGGACGGCCCCGTACTGGTACGGGGTCGTGCTATCCCGCCGAACATAAACCGCAGACAACCGCCGCACAAGCTCCGTGATGGCCACGTACAGGGATAATGTGCGGCCTCCCCAGCATGGCGCGATGCAACATGTCCGATGAAACCGACGGCGGCTCCCTGCACGTCCACCTGTTTGCGTACCGGCGCCAATGGCCCGAGGAGGGCGTGGTGGTGGACGAGTTTGCCCAGCTGCTCGACGATGCCGCCGACCCGTTCGTGCGCGAGCGCGATGCCGGTCACTTCACCGCATCGGCTTGGCTGGTGGACCTCTCAGGTCAGCGCGTGCTGTTGACCCACCACCGCAAGCTCGGCCGCTGGCTGCAGCTGGGTGGCCATGCCGATGGCGACCGAGACCTGGCGAATGTCGCGCTGCGGGAGGCCGAGGAAGAATCCGGGCTGTCCGGCTTGTCGGTGGATGCGGGAATCTTCGATCTGGACCGGCACTGGATCCCGGAGCGCGGCGACGTCGCCGGGCACTGGCATTACGACGCGCGCTACGTGGTGCGCGCGGGGGCCAACGAGGCGTTCGTGGTCAGCGAGGAATCGCTGGCGCTGGCGTGGCGCGACATCGCCGCGATCGATGCCGACGACAGCGCCGATGCGTCGATGCGGCGCATGGCGCGCAAGTGGTTGCTACGGCAGTCGCAGGCCGTGCAGGCGGGTTGAGGTCGGGCGTCGCGCTGCGACCTTGCAGGCGGCAAGGCGCGACGCAGCACAACACCATCTGGACGCCGCTGATCAGCCACGCGTTCAGCGACGTAGGATGGGGCGAGCGAAGCGATACCCATCAACCGGGGTACGGGAGGGGGAAGGAGCAATCCTCGCAAATGCCGGAGCTGTCAGGCCGTTCCGCCCCGACCGCGGGATTGCGGCTGGCGCATTTTGGCCGCCATGGCGTGCGATGGGTATCGCTGCGCTCAACCCATCCTACGAAGGCTCCTCGGTGGCCGGCACACCCGGACGAACAACCCACTGAGAGGTCACGGCTAGATGCCGACGGCGAGGAAGTGCTCGCAGCGACGTAGGATGGGTCGAGCGAAGCGAAACCAGCAACCGGGGTACGGGCGGGGGAAGGAGCAATCCTCGCAAATGCCGGAGCTGTCAGGCCGTTCCGCCCCGACCGCGGGATTGCGGCTGGCGCATTTTGGCCGCCATGGCGTGCGATGGGTATCGCTGCGCTCAACCCATCCTACGACGGCTCCTCGGTGGCCGGCACACCCGGACGAACAACCTACTGAGAGGTCACGGCTAGATGCCGACGTCGTCGCCGTACGCGTCCAGCATGCGCAGGACCGCGGGCCGGTCGCGATGACGCTTGCGCAGCCGCGCGGTTTCCGCATCGAGGCCGCGGCAGTACGTCTCGACGGCGGCGTTGATTTCGCGGCGCCGTTCCTCGTCGTAGGGTTCTTCGCCGAGGAAGTGCTCGCAGGTGTTGCGGCGCACGACGTAATCGCGCGCCGCGACGGGCAGCTCGCAGAAGCCTGCCCGCTGCTCGGGCAGCACGTCGGCCGGGATCGTGCAGGCCGGCGCGGTCAGCGCCGAGACTGCCATCACGATGGTCGCAAGCAACGGCATCGTCGTGTCCCGCGTGGTGTGTCGCGCGGGGCGCGAATCAGTCGGCGCGACCGGCGAACTCGCCGGTGGTGGTGTTGACGATCACGCGCTCGCCGTTGCCGATGTACTCCGGGACCATGATCTCGATGCCGGTCGACAGCTTGGCCGGCTTCGGTCGCTTGGTCGCGGTGCCGCCCTTGAGTTCCGGCGGGGTTTCGATGACTTCCAGCACCACGCTCTGCGGCAGCTGCAGCGCCACCGGCTGGTCGTCGATGATCTGCACGTAGCAACCGGCGAGGTCGGCGACGATGTAGCCGGCGTCATCGCCGATCACGTCGGCATCGAGCGTGTAGGGGGTGTAGTCCTCGTCGTCGAGGAACACGAAGGCCTCGCCGTCCTT
Source organism: Montanilutibacter psychrotolerans (assembly GCF_003719825.1). GTDB lineage: Bacteria > Pseudomonadota > Gammaproteobacteria > Xanthomonadales > Xanthomonadaceae > Montanilutibacter > Montanilutibacter psychrotolerans. Next base: position 791,766 of record NZ_RIBS01000001.1, read on the forward strand.
GTACGAGAACGTGGCCTGGCGGCGGCTCAGTTCGACTTCCTTGAGCTCGTCCTCGGCACCGACGCTGAGGTCGTACTTCAGGCCACCGGGCACCGAGTACATCGTGAAACGGAACTTGACGTTGCCGCCACGACCCTGCGGCGAGCTGCGCTCGATGTCGCGGATCTGATAGACGGTGTTGTTGTGTTCGACAACGTTACCTTTCTTGGCGTCGTAGGCTTTCATGTCTGGGGCCGGATGATGTGGGTTGGAAGGTGGGGGAGGGTCGCACGCGCGGGCTGAGAGCGCGGACTGGCCGTCACGACGGTGCGTGCCGGCCGGTCCCGACGCCGGTTACTTCGGCGCCAGGCGCGTTGCGCCGTCGAGGCGGATGGTCTCGCCGTTGAGGTAGGTGTTGCCGAGGATGTACGCCACCAGGTCGGCGAACTCGGCCGGCTGGCCCAGGCGCGACGGGAACGGGATCGACGCGGACAACGACTTCTGCACGTCGTCGGGCATGCCGTCGACCATCGGGGTCCAGAAGATGCCGGGCGCGACGGTCATGACGCGGATGCCGAAGCGCGCCAGTTCGCGCGCCATCGGCAGGGTCATGCCGACCACGCCGCCCTTGGAGGCCGAGTACGCGGCCTGGCCGACCTGGCCTTCGAAGGCCGCGACCGACGCGGTGTTGACGATCACGCCACGCTCGCCGTCGACGCCTGCGTCGTTGTGCTGCATCAGCTCGGCGGCGGCCTTGGCGACATTGAAACTGCCGACCAGGTTGACCATCACCGTGGTCTGGAACTGCGACAGCTTCATCGAGCCATCGCGGCCCAGCACGCGCCCGGCACCCAGGATGCCCGCGCAGTTGATCGCCGCATTGAGCCCGCCCAGGAACGCCTTCGCCTCGGCGACGTTGGCGGCCACCGAGGCCTCGTCGCTGACGTCGGTCTTGAAGTAGCGGGCGTTGTCCGCACCCAGTTCGGCGACCGCGACGGCGCCCTTGTCGTCGTTGACGTCGAACAGGGCGACCTTGCCGCCGTGCTTGACCAGGTGCTGGGCGACGGCGAAGCCGAGGCCGGAAACGCCGCCGGTGACGACGGCGCGGACGTTGTCGAGTTGCATGGGGAAGCCCTGCCCGAGGAAAGGGCGGGATTTTACTTGGTTCCGGAGGCGGTCGATGCCGCAGGGGCGGGACCCGCCTGCGCGATTGGCGTGACCGGGCCGTCGGGCGGCGCGCAGTGGGCGCGGACGGGCAGCCGGCCCGATGACCCCGCTTGGCTGGGCCTAGGCCGGTGGACCGCCGAGATCGCGCAGGTAGAACGCGTTGCAGCCACCGTGGCCGGTGTCGCCAAGCGGTGCAGCCAGTCGCGTGAAGCCGCGGCGCTCGTAGAGGCGGATGGCCGCGTCCATGCCGCGCAGGGTTTCGAGGTAGCAGCGGCGGAAGGCGAAATCGCGGGCGGCCAGCAGGCAGCGGTCGATGATCGCCGCGCCCGCACCGAGGCCACGCGCTTCCGGCAGGAAATACATCTTGCGCAGTTCGCAGGTGTCGCCGTCGCCGCCGGCTAGCGGCGCCAGGCCGCCGCCGCCCACCACGACGCCGTCGCGTTCCACCACGAAGTACGCGCTGCGCGGCGCGGTGTAGGCGCGCTGCATCCAGTCGACCTCTGGATCGTTGATCGCAAATCCGTCGCCCACGGCGCCGAACTCGGGCATCACGGCGCGGATGATGGCCGCGATGGCGGCGTCGTCGCGCGGCTCGATCGGACGGATCAGGCAGCTGGCGTCGATGTCGAACCTCCTTCGCGGTGGAAAGGGAAGGCCTGTTGCTCTGCCCGCAGGACGCCAACGCGCGCGCAATATGAGGCCAGATCGTCCGGCTTGAGGCCCGCCGCGAACAGGAAGCCCTGTCCGACCGGGACCTCGAGTTGCAGCAGGAACCGGCGTTGCTCCTCGGTCTCCACGCCCTCGGCGATCAGGCTCAGGCCCAGGCTGCGGGCGATGCCGGTGACGGCCTGGCACACCGCCACGTCGGACTGGTTGTCGGGCACGCCCTGAACGAACAGCTGGCTGAGCTTGAGGCCATGGATCGGCAGCCGGCGCAGGTAGTTCAGCGCACTGTAGCCCTCACCGAAATCGTCGATGGTCAACGTGACGCCAAGCGCGCGCAGTGCCGCGAACGTGCGCAGCGTATCGGGCGCATCCTCGATCAGCACGCGTTCGGTGAACTCCAGCTCGAGCGCGCTGCCGGGCAACCCCGCATCGGCCAAGGCCGCCGCGACGCAGCTGGCGAGGTCTTCGCCCAGGAACTGCCGGTAGGACACGTTGACCGCGACGCGCGGAATGTCCAGGCCCTCCTGGCGCCAGCGTTGCATCTGTAGGCAAGCCTCCTGCAAAACCCAGCCGCCGATGCCGACGATGTCGCCGGTGGATTCGGCGTGGTCGATGAAGCGGTCCGGGCGCATCTCGCCCAGCGATTGATTGCGCCAGCGGATCAAGGCCTCGACCGCCACCAGCGCGCCGCTGCCCAGGTCGACCTGCGGCTGGTACACCAGGTGGAACTCGTCGTTGTGCACGGCGCGGCGCAAGTGGGTTTCCAGCTGCAGGCGCTGCAGTTGCTGCTCGGCCAGTTCGGGCGTGAACGCCTGCCAGCCGTTGCGTCCACGCCGCTTGCTGTCGTACATCGCCACGTCGGCGCTCTGGATCAGCTGCTGTGAACGCACGCCGTCGAAGGGTGCCTGGGCGATGCCGATGCTGGCGGTGATGCTGAATTCCTCGCCGTCCATGCGAAAGCTGTCGCCGAACGTTTCAAGGATGGCGTCGGCGAGTCGCTCGGGCCGGGTGGCGTCGTCGGAGGTATCGCAGATCACCAGGAACTCATCGCCACCGAAGCGCGCAATCGAGGCCTCTGCGCCGACCGCACGCTGGATGCGGCGCGCGGCCGAGCACAGCAGGCGATCGCCGGCGGCGTGGCCGAGCACGTCGTTGACGACCTTGAAGCGGTCCAGGTCGATGTACAGCACCGCCAGCGCGGCGCGTTCGGGGTCGTCGAGCCGGGAGACCATTTCCGACAGCGCCGCGTCCCGGTTCAGAAGGCCGGTCAGCGGATCGGTGCGCGCCTGCACGCGCAGCGATTCTTCCGCGCGCTTGCGTTCGGTGATGTCCTGAAGCGTGCCGGTCAGGCGCGACTTGAGCGATTCGCCACCCTCCACCTCGCCGATCACGCGGACCCAGAACACGCGGCCATCGGGATGGGTGCCTTGCAGTTCGAGGTCGAGGTGGCGGCCACCGGCCATCGTCAGCTCGACCGCGTGGCGAAGGCGGCTGCGGTGCGGTTCGTTGAGGCAGGCCAGCATGTCCTCCAGCGTTTCCAGCGCTGGCACGCGGCCGAGGATGCGCTGCGCCTCGTCGGTCAGGTACAGACGTTCGCGGCCCGCGTCCCAGTCCCAGCCGCCGATGTGGGCCAGCGCCTGGGCACGGTCGAAAAGATTGCTGTCGCGCTTGAGCTCGGTCACGTCCGAGAACAGCGACAGGACCTGCTCGGGATGATCGCCGCCGGCCGGGAACTGCGGCACCGACGTCACCGACAGCCAGCTCAACTCGCGGCGATCGCGGTGGTAGAGGCCCAGCACGGTGCTACCGGTGATCTTGCCGGTGTTGAGCGCGAGCTGGTGCGGCAGGCGGTCGGGCGGAAGCTCGCGGCCGAATTCGTCGAGCACCAGCCAGCGGTCCGGGCGCAGTGCGTCGGAGAGTTGCTGGCCTTCGCCCACGCCGAGCATGCGCATCGCGGCGACGTTGGCGTGGACGACGTGGCCCTGGGCGTCCTGCACGACGATGCCCTTGTCGATCGACTCGATCAGCTCGCGGTAGCGCAGCTCGGCCGTGCGGCGTCCGCTGAGGTCGCGCGCGACGGCGACGATGCACTTGCGGCCCTCGTGCGCGAAGCCGGCCGAGTGCACCTCGACGGGGAAGCGCGAGCCGTCGCTGCGCATGTTGGTGACTTCGATGACGTAGGTATCGCCGCGGTCCAGGCTTTCCCAGACGGGATTGAGGTGGTCGCGCGGGAGGTCCGGATTCAGCACGTGGATCGGGCGGCCCACGATCTCCTCGCGCGAGCGCTTGTACGCGGCCATGCCGGCCTTGTTGAGATCCAGCACCGTGCCGTCCCAGTCGATGATGCTGACCGGGTCGGGCACCGCGTCGAACAGCGCGTGGTAGCGCCGGTGCGCGGATTCGGCATCCAGGCTGGACGTTCGCAGCGCATCGGCAGCGCGTTGCAGCAGTTCGCGGGTGGCCTCGGGCAGGGCGTCGTCGTTGCAGGCCAGCTGCAGCGCCACCAGCGTGGCTTCGACGTCCACCGGGTCCGGTGGGGTCGAGAGCCAGGCCGATGGCGCCTTGTCGTTCATGGCTGGGCGAGCGCCTTGCCGACCTTGCTTCCGGTGTCCCGGCCAAGCCGCTCGGCGAGCCATCGGCCGGTCTGCGCCAGTAGCGGCAGGTCGATGCCGGTGTCGATGCCCAATCCGTGCAGCATGTAGACCACGTCCTCGCTGGCGACGTTGCCGCTGGCGCCTCGCGCGTACGGGCAACCACCCACCCCCGCCACCGCCGAGTCGACCACCGCGACGCCTTCCTCGAGGCAGGCGAGGATGTTCGACAAGGCCTGTCCGTAGGTGTCGTGGAAGTGCACGGCAAGTGCGGGCATCGGTACCTGCGCCGCCACCGCGCGCAGCATCGCGCGTGCCTTGTGCGGCGTGCCCACGCCGATGGTGTCGCCCAGCGACACCTCGTAGCAGCCCATCTCGTGCAGGGCGCGGGCGACACGCACTACGTCGTCCAGCGGCACCTCGCCCTGGTAGGGGCAGCCGAGCACGGTGGAGACGTAGCCGCGGACCTTGACGCCGTCGGCGCGCGCACGCGCCATCACCGGCGCGAAGCGGGCCAGCGACTCGTCGATCGAGGCATTGATGTTGGTGCGGTTGAACGCCTCGGACGCCGCGGCGAACACGGCGATCTCCTCGACGCCGACCGCGCGGGCGCGCTCATAGCCCTGTTCGTTCGGCACCAGCACCGGGTAGCCGACGCCGGGCCGGCGCGTGATCGCGGTGAACACCTCGGCCGCGTCGGCCAACTGCGGCACCCACTTGGGGCTGACAAAACTGGTGGCCTCGATGCTGCGCAGGCCCGTCGCAGACAGCCGGTCGATCAGCTCGACCTTGTCGGCGGTGGCGACCTGGGTCTTCTCGTTCTGCAGGCCGTCGCGCGGACCAACCTCGACGATGCGCACGGCGGGAGGTGTCGACATCTCAGCCCTCCGATGCCAGCAGCAGCAGAGCGGCGTCGGCCTCGACGAAGTCACCGGCGGCGGCGCGGATTTCCGTGACCGTGCCCGCGCGCGGCGCCTTCAGGCTCAACTCCATCTTCATCGCCTCGATCACCATGACCTCCTGGCCGGACTCCACGCCGTCGCCAACGGCCGCGCGGACCACCACGACCCGCCCCGGCATCGGCGCCACCACCTTGTCGCCGGTGCCGGCGGTGGCGGCCTGTTCGTGACGATACATCGCCACCGGCTCCAGGCGCAGCCGGCGTGCGCCGTCGTGCACCACCACGCGGGGCTCGGCCGTGGCCGCGCCGATGGCCGTGTCATCGGCCAGCACGTCGAAGCGGCGCGCGCGGCCGTCGATGCGAAGGCTCAGGCCGGCGCCTTCGAGGCGCGCGCCGAGAATCTCGTGGCGCTGTCCGTCGTGCTCGATCCGGTAGTCGCCGCCGCTGCCGTGGGCATGGACCTCGACGCGACCGGCGCGCCCGAGGAATGCCAGGCTGCGACGACCGCCGTGGCCGAGGCGCCAGCCGTCGGCGATCGCCCACGGTGAGCCCGGGTCGCTGGAGGCCGTGGCGCGTGCCGCGGTGGTGCGCTCCTGGGCGATGAGCTGGGCGACGCTGGCGGCCAGCAGCAGGTCGCTGTCGGTGGCGTGGGCCTGCGGCATGAACTCGTCCAGGTGCCGGTCGAGGTAGCCGGTGTCGATGGTGCCGGCGACCACTGCCGGGTGCCGGGCGAGGTGTTCGAGAAATTCGATGTTGGACTTCGGCCCGGCGATGTCGCATTGCGCCAGCGCATCGCGCAGCCGCGCGAGCGCCTTGGGACGGTCGGCGTCGAACACGATGAGCTTGGCGATCATCGGGTCGTAGAAGATCGTGACGGTGTCGCCCTCGACCACGCCCGAGTCGATGCGCACGTGCGCGTCGGTGGCCGGCAGGCGCAGGCGTTCGAGTTTGCCCGAACCCGGCAGGAAGCCCGCTTCCGGGTCCTCGGCGTACAGGCGCACCTCGATGGCGTGGCCGCGCTGCACGATCTGCGCCTGCGTCAGCGGCAGGGGCTGTCCGGCGGCAACGCGCAGCTGCCATTCGACGAGGTCCTGGCCGGTGACCAGTTCGGTCACGGGATGCTCGACCTGCAGCCGCGTGTTGATCTCCATGAAATAGAACCGGCCATCCTGGCCGACGATGAACTCTACGGTGCCGGCGTTGACGTAGTCGATCGCGCGTGCGGCCATCACCGCCGCTTCGCCCATCGCCTGGCGAAGCTCGGGCGTCAGGAACACCGACGGCGATTCCTCCAGCACCTTCTGGTAACGGCGCTGCGCCGAGCATTCGCGCTCGTTGAGGTGGATGGCGTTGCCGTGGGTGTCGCCAAACACCTGGATTTCGATGTGGCGGGGACGTTCGACGTAGCGTTCGAGCAGCACGCGATCGCGGCCGAACGCGTTGCGTGCCTCGCGCTGGCAGCTCTCGAGGTTGGCCAGGAACTCATCCGAATCGCGCACGATGCGCATGCCCTTGCCGCCGCCGCCGTGCGCGGCCTTGATCATCAGCGGGTAGCCAATGGCATCGGCCTGGGCGTGCAGGTGGGTGGGGTCCTGGTCGGCGCCGGTGTAGCCCGGCACCACCGGAACGTTGGCGGCCTGCATGAGCTCCTTGGCGCCGGCCTTGCTGCCCATCTTGCGCATCGAGGTTCCCGACGGGCCGATGAATGCCAGGCCCGCCGCCGCCACGGCATCGGCGAAGTCGGCGTTCTCGGACAGGAAGCCGTAGCCCGGGTGGATGGCCTGCGCACCGCAGTTGCGCGCCACCTCGATGATCGCGTCGCCGCGCAGGTACGACTCCTGCGGTCGCGGGCCGCCGATGCAGTACGCCTCGTCGGCCTGGCGCACGTGCTGGGCGTCGGCGTCGGCCTGGGAATACACCGCGACGGTGCGGATGCCGAGCCTGCGCGCGGTGCGGATGACACGGCAGGCGATCTCGCCGCGGTTGGCAATCAGGATCTTGTCGAACATACGGGTCTGTCGATCTCGCTGGCGAAGGTGACTGCCGCCCGGGGACGGTGATCTGTCTGCGGGCTTGCGGCTATTCCGGGAAGTGGCAGACCGCTTCGAGGTTGTGACCGTTGGGGTCGATCACGAACGCGCCGTAGTAGTTGGGGTGGTAGATCGGGCGAAGCCCGGGGGCGCCGTTGTCGCGCGCACCGGCGGCAATCGCCGCGGCATGGAAGGCATCGACCTCGGCGCGGCTGCGCGCCACCAGGGCGATGTGCAGGCCGCTGCGGGTGACCTGGCCGGCGTCGTCGGCGGTGCCGATCCAGAACGCGGGCTTGTGGTTGGAGCCCAGCCCGCAGTGCCAGCTGTCGGTGCCGGTCATCTCCGGCGTCACTTCCATCACCAGGCCGTGGCCCAACGGTGCCAGTGCTGCCAGGTAGAACGCCTTGCTGGCGGGGTAGTCGGAAACCTTGAAACCGAGGTGGTCGAGCATCCGGGCAATCCTTCAGATCAGGGGCAGTCGGGGGCGGGCCATGGTGGTGGGAGCGGTGGCTGCGGTCACTCGCACCAGTGCGGCTTGCGCTTGTCGAGGAACGCGCCCAGGCCTTCCTGACCCTCCGTCGAGACGCGCAGCGAGGCGATCAGCGCCGCGTTGTCGGCATCGAGGCGGTCGCGGTCGGTCTGCGCGGTGACGCGGCGCACCAGCGATTTGGCGTGCGAGGCGGCGAACGGCCCGGCCTTGAGCAGCAGTTCGATCTGGCGCTGAACGGCATTGTCCAGCGCCGTGGCGTTGCTGACGTGATGCAGCAGGCCGATCCGGCAGGCCTCGGCGGCGTCGAAGATCTCCGCGGTGGCGAACCAGCGGCGGGCCTGGCGGGCGCCGATCGCTTCGATCACATACGGCGAGATCACCGCCGGCAGCAGGCCGAGTTTGCTTTCGGTCAGGCCGAACTTGGCCTCGTGCGCGCCGATGGCGATGTCGCAGCAGGCCACCAGGCCGACGCCGCCACCGAACGCTGCGCCGTGGACGCGGGCGATGGTGGGCTTGGGCAACTCGTCCAGCGTGCGCATCAGGCGGGCGAGGGCGAGCGAGTCGGCCAGGTTCTGCGCTTCGCTTGCGGCGGCCATGCCGCGCATCCAGTTGAGGTCGGCACCGGCCGAGAACGAAGCGCCTTCGCCTTCCAGCACGACCACACGTACCGAATCGTCCCGCCCCAGCCCTTCCAGCGCACCGGTCAGCGCCGCGATCAGCATCGGGTCGAAGGCGTTGTGCAGGTCCGGACGGTTCATGCGAAGCCGTGCCACCGGGCCTTCGCGCAGGTTCAACAGCGGGTTGCTCATCGAATGCAGTCCATGCCGGGCATGCGGCGATGATAGCCGGTGGGCTCCGTTGCCGGGTTGCGGATGGCCCGGGCGGGTGGTCCCGGGCCAAGCAGGGGCGGGCCTGCGGATGGTAGGATGAGAACTATTCCCATTTGCCGGATTTGCCCTTGAAGCTGTCGGAATTGCCGCGCCGCACCCTGGCCACGGTCGGCCTGGTCGAGGACCAGAGCCCGAACGACCCGATCGCGCGGCGCCTGCGCGAGCTCGGCTTCGTCGACGGTGAACAGGTCGAAGTGGTGGCGGCCGGGCCATTCGGCGCCGAGCCGCTGCTGGTGCAGGTCGGCTTCACGCGATTCGCGCTCCGTCGCAGCGAGGCGGCGCGTATCGTCGTGGCTGTCGCCGTCGCGGCAGAATCGACGGGTTCGTGCGCGTCGGCATCCGCGCGGCCTTCGACGGCCGCGACCACGGTGGAGCCGGCATGAGCGCCGCCACCGCCGTCGCCCGCCTGGCCCTGGTCGGCAGCCCGAACTGCGGCAAGACCGCGTTGTTCAACCTGCTGACCGGCAGCCGCCAGAAGGTTGCCAACTACGCCGGCGTCACCGTCGAGCGCAAGGAGGGCCGCTTCAACACGCCGTCCGGGCGCCACTGCGCCGTGCTCGACCTGCCCGGTGCCTACAGCCTCCATGCCGCCAGCCTCGACGAGGCCGTGACCCGTGACCTGTGCCGCGGCTTCTACCCCGGCGAACCGGTTCCCGACGTGCTGGTATGCGTGGTCGACGCGACCAACCTGCGCCTGCACCTGCGGTTCCTGCTGGAACTGCGCGAGCTCGACCGGCCGATGGTGGTGGCGGTCAACATGATGGATGCCGCGCGTCGCCGTGGCATCGAAGTCGACTTGGCGGTGCTCGAACGCGAGCTCGGCGTCCCCGTCGTGCCCACGGTGGCCGTGCGCCGGCACGGCGCCGACGAACTGCTGACCCGACTCGACGCACTCGTCGAAGCGCCGCATCCCCCACGCCCGCGCCTGGCGGCCGAGCAGCCCGAAGGCATGACGCCCGAGCAGGCGTTGCACGCCGAGACCCGCCGCCTGCTGTCGCTGGCGGTGACCATGCCGCGCCGCACCGCGGTGATCGACGACACGCTCGATCGCTGGCTGCTGCACCCGGTGCTGGGACTGGTTGTGCTGGCCGTTGTGATGTTCCTGATCTTCCAGGCGGTGTACGCCTGGGCCACGCCGTTGATGGACCTCATCGATGCCGGGACCGGCGCGTTCGGTGGCTGGGTGGGAGGGGCGCTGCCGGAAGGACCACTCAACAGCCTGCTGGTCGATGGCGTGATCGCCGGACTGGGCGGCGTAATCGTCTTCCTGCCGCAGATCCTGATCCTGTTTGCATTCATCCTCGCCCTGGAGGAGTCCGGCTACCTGCCGCGCGCTGCGTTCCTGCTGGACCGCATGATGGCCGGCGCCGGGCTTTCCGGTCGCTCGTTCATCCCGCTGCTGTCCAGCTTTGCCTGCGCGGTGCCGGGAATCATGGCCACGCGCTCGATCCAGGATCCGCGCGATCGCCTCGCCACGATCATGGTCGCGCCGCTGATGACGTGCTCGGCGCGCCTGCCGGTGTACGCGTTGCTGATCGGTGCGTTCATTCCGCAGAAGCAGGTGCTGGGCGTGTTGAACCAGCAGGGGCTGGTGCTGTTCGCCCTGTACGCCGCCGGTGTGCTGAGCGCGCTGGCGGTGTCGTGGGTCATGAAGAAGTGGCGTCGCGACAAGGGCGAGCACCCGTTGCTGATGGAATTGCCGTCGTACCGTGTTCCGCACCCGCGCGACCTGCTGCACGGCCTGTGGGAGCGCGCGTGGATCTTCCTGCGCCGGGTGGGCGGCATCATCCTCGCGCTGACTGTGCTGCTGTGGTTCCTGCTGTCGTTCCCCGGTGCGCCGGAGGGCGCAACCGGACCGGCCATCGACTACAGCTTCGCCGGCCGCATCGGCCATGCGATGACGACCGTCTTCGCGCCGCTGGGTTTCAACTGGCAGATCTGCATCGCGCTGATCCCGGGGCTGGCCGCGCGCGAGGTGGTGGTGTCGTCGCTGGCCACGGTGTACGCGTTGTCGGCCGCCGACGACGAAGCCGCCAGCCAGGCGCTGACCCCGCTGATCAGCGACGGCTGGTCGCTGGCCACGGCGTTGTCGCTGCTGGTGTGGTTCATCTATGCGCCGCAGTGCATCTCCACGCTGGCGACGATCCGCCGCGAGACCCGCTCGTGGAAGCAGGTGGCGATCAGCACCGGGTATCTGTTCGGCCTGTCGTATCTCGCCTCGTTCGTGACCTACCAGGTCGCGGTCGCGCTGGGTGCCGGCTGACCGTGGACGCCGGCCTGCTCGCGCAGTACGCCGTGATCGCGTTGGCGGTGCTGGCCAGCGTGGCGTTCGTCTTCAAGCGCCAGTTCCCGGGCGCCACCCGCCGGCTGCGGATCGCCTGCGCACTGCCGCTGTTGCGCGAGGGCCGGGCCGATTGGTTGCGTCGGCTCGGTCGCCGGATCGCGCCACCGAGTCTGCTGTCCGGCGATGATGGCTGTGGCGGCTGCAACAGTTGCGGGCCGAAATCTCGCTAGCGTGGCGCGTGGCACGTCTGCAATTCACGATCAGATGACTTCGCGCGGGCAGGCCCCGCGAACGCATCCGTCGGCTCGCCGGACAGGCGCTGGCGATGGATTGCCGGTTCGGGTCAGATGCCGTCGACCGATCTGAACGGGGCCAAGGCGGCCCGAGCTGCGTGACCGCCGCCATGGATCCGGATCACATCCGGAGCGATTACATCCGGAACACGCCGAATCGCGTGCGCGCCTCGATGGGGGCGTTGAGGCTGGCCGAAAGGCCCAGGCCCAGCACGCGGCGCGTGTCTGCCGGGTCGATGATGCCGTCGTCCCACAGCCGCGCGGTGGCGTAGTACGGGTTGCCCTGCGACTCGTACTGGTCGCGGATGGGGGTCTTGAAGGTTTCTTCCTCGTCGGGCGTCCACACACCACCACGCGCCTCGATGCCATCGCGCTTCACGGTGGCCAGCACGCTGGCGGCCTGCTCGCCGCCCATCACGCTGATGCGCGCGTTGGGCCACATCCACAGGAAGCGCGCGCCGTACGCGCGTCCGCACATCGCGTAGTTGCCGGCGCCGAAACTGCCGCCGATCACCACCGTGAACTTGGGCACGTGCGAACACGCCACCGCGGTCACCATCTTGGCGCCGTCCTTGGCGATGCCTGCCTGTTCGTACTTCTTGCCGACCATGAAGCCGGTGATGTTCTGCAGGAACACCAGCGGGATGCCGCGCTGGTTGCACAGCTCGATGAAATGCGCGCCCTTGAGCGCGCTCTCGGCAAACAGAATGCCGTTGTTGGCGACGATGCCAACCGGGTAGCCGTGCAGGTGCGCGAAGCCGGTCACCAGGGTCTTGCCGTAGCGGGCCTTGAATTCCTGGAAGTCGCTGCCGTCCACCACGCGCGCGATGACTTCGCGGATGTCGAACGGGCGCCGCGTGTCCTTGGGCACGATGCCGTACAGCTCGTCGGCCGCGTACAGCGGCTCGCGCGTGGACTGCACGGTCACCGGCAACGTCTTGCGGCGGTTGAACGAGGCCACGATGTCGCGCGCGATCTGCAGCGCGTGGCGGTCGTCCTGCGCGAAGTGGTCGGCGACGCCGGAGATGCTGGTATGCACGTCGGCGCCACCCAGGGTTTCGGCGTCGACGACTTCGCCGGTGGCCGCCTTCACCAGCGGCGGACCGCCGAGGAAGATCGTGCCCTGTTCCTTGACGATGACGCTCTCGTCGCACATCGCCGGCACGTACGCACCGCCGGCCGTGCACGAGCCCATGACCACCGCCACCTGCGGGATGTTCTCGGCCGACAACCGCGCCTGGTTGTAGAAGATCCGGCCGAAGTGCTCGCGATCCGGGAACACTTCGTCCTGCAGCGGCAGGAAGGCGCCACCGGAGTCGACGAGGTAGACGCAGGGCAGGTTGTTCTCGCGCGCGATTTCCTGCGCGCGCAGGTGCTTCTTCACCGTCATCGGGAAGTAGGTGCCACCCTTGACGGTGGCGTCGTTGGCGACGATCACCACTTCCTGATCCATCACCCGGCCAATGCCGCAGACCATGCCGGCAGCCGGTGCCGCGTCGTCGTACATACCCTCGGCGGCCAGCGGTGCGATTTCGAGGAACGGCGATCCCGGGTCGAGCAGCGCGGTGATGCGATCGCGTGCCAGCAGCTTGCCGCGCTCGGTGTGCTTGTTGCGCGCCTTCTCGCCGCCACCGTCCGCGGCCCGTGCCAGGCGCGTGTCGAGCTCGTCGACGAGGGCGCGGTGATAGCGGACGTTGTCGAGGAAATCCTGCGAACGGGGGTCGAGCTGGGAAGTGAGCGCGGGCATCGGTTCGTGGGCTGGCGACAGAACGCGGCATCAAACCACAAAGCGCATCGACCGACAAAGAATGCCTGGGAATGGTTGGCCGCGCGTGCGTCAGCGTATGTACCGGGCCGGTGCACGCTGCGGCGTCGGCTCAAACTGGAAACCCGCAGGGTCCGCACGGAAATCGTGCGTATTGCCTGGCGACGATCGATGTCATTGTTCACGCAAAAAAAAGGGCCCGCTTGCGCGGGCCCTTCGGGTATTGCCTGACGCGAAGTCGATTACTTCTTGACTTCTTCGGCAGCGGCTTCGGCCTTGTCCGAGACGTCCTTGGCGGCGTCGGCGGTGGCCTGCGCAGCGTCGGCGGTCGCGCCAGCGGCAGCGGCGGTCGCTTCGGCAGCAGCGGCAGCGGCGGTGTCGGTGGCTTCGGTCACGGCAGCGCCGGTCTCGGCGACGGCTTCGCCGGTGGCGGCAGCAGCGGCGTCGGCGCCTTCAGCGGCGGCGGTGCCGGCAGCGGCAGCGGCGTCAGCGGCAGCGGCGCCAGCCTGGTCGGCAGCGGCGGCGGCTTCAGCGGCTTCGCCCTGGGCGGTGGCGGTTTCGTTCTTGCAGGCCGAGAGCGACAGGACGGCGGCGGCGAGCAGGATGGCGAGCTTCGTATTCATGGATGTCTCCGGAGCGGTAGCTGGTGATTGATTCGGGCCGATCGTTGGATCGGTGTCAGGCACTGCCAGTGCGCGCGGCAATCCGGCGAGGCCGGGTCCGATCGTTCACTGACCACTTGCAGAATAAGAACAGCCGCCGGAAACCCGGCGGCTGCTCCGTGTTGCAAACCCGCGAGCGGGTTATTACTTCTTGACTTCTTCGGTCGCTTCAGCGGCCTGCTTGGCAGCGTCAGCAGCCTGACCGGCGGCGTCGGCAGCCTGGCCAGCGGCGTCGGCAGCGGCGTCAGCGGCCGGAGCGGTGGTGGCGGCGCCAGCGGCGTCAGCGGCCGTGGCGGCGGTGTCAGCAGCAGCGGCAGCGGCGTCGGCCGAAGCCTGGGCAGCGTCGGCGCCAGCAGCGGCGGTGGCGTCAGCCGGCATGGCGGCGGCGTCGGCAGCGGCGGTGTCGGCGGCAGCAGCGGCTTCGGTCGAAGCAGCGGCAGCGTCGGCAGCGGCGTTGTCAGCCTGCTGGGAGTTGGTGCAAGCGGTCAGGGCGAAGCCCAGGGCCAGAGCGATCAGCGCCTTGTTCATGGTCATGGTACGGTTTCCTCGTCAAAGAATTTGGGCAACGCGCAAGTGCGCGCCGATAACATGATGACAAGCCAGTGACGTGTGTCAAGCGGCTGGCCGGTTTTTTTTTGTTATTACGTTGTTAGCGCCTTATGCCAATTCAATCGCAATCGCAGTGGCTTCGCCACCTCCGATGCAAAGCGATGCGACGCCGCGCTTGCAACCACGGCTGAACAGCGCGTTCAACAGGGTCACCACAAGGCGGGCGCCGCTGGCGCCAATGGGGTGTCCGAGGGCGCAGGCACCACCGTTCACGTTGATCTTGTCGTGGGGGATGCCCAGGTCCTTCATCGGCGCCATTGCCACGCAGGCGAAGGCTTCGTTGACCTCGAACAGGTCCACGTCGGCGACGCTCCAGCCGGCCTTTTCCAGCACATTCGAGATGGCCTTGACCGGCGCCGTGGTGAACCACTCCGGCGCCTGTGCGTGACCGGCATGGGCGACGATGCGCGCCAGCGGCTTGAGGCCGCGGCGAGCGGCTTCGTCGGCGCTCATCAGCAGCGTCGCGGCGGCGCCGTCGGAGATCTTCGACGACGAGGCCGCGGTCAGCACGCCGTCCTTGCCGAACGCGGCACGCAGGGTGGGGATCTTGCTGGTGTCGATCTTGCCGGGCTCTTCGTCGGTGTCGACCACGACCTCGCCCTTGCGGCCCTTCACGGTGACCGCAACGATCTCGTCCTTGAAGGCGCCGGACGCCTGCGCGGCCTGGGCGCGCTTGACGCTCTCTTCGGAGTAGGCGTCCAGCGCGGCGCGATCGAAGCCGTAGGTGTTGCAGGCCATGTCGCCGAACACGCCCATCGCCTGGCCATCGTAAGGGTTGGTCAGGCCGTCGAAGGCCATGTGGTCGATGAATTCGGCGGCGCCGTAGCGGATGCCGTTGCGCGAACCGTTGAGCAGGTGCGGTGCGTTGCTCATCGACTCCATGCCGCCGGCAATCACGACGTGCGCCGAGCCTGCCTTGATCAGGTCGTGGGCGAGCATGATCGCCTTCATGCCCGAGCCGCAGACCTTGTTGATGGTGGTGCAGCCGGCCGAGGTCGGCAGGCCGGCGCCGAGAGCGGCCTGGCGCGCCGGCGCCTGGCCGAGGCCGGCGGGCAGCACGCAGCCCATGATCACTTCGTCGACCTGGTCGGCGGCGACGCCGGCATGCGCCAGGGCGCCATTGATGGCGGCGGTACCCAGCACAGGCGTCGGCACGCCATTGAACTGGCCGAGGAATGAACCGATGGCGGTGCGCTTGGCACCGACGATGACGACGTCGGACATGGGAACTCCTGGAAGTAATGACGGCTGGCGCCGAACCCTTCGATTATGCGTCGGCATGCTGCGCTGCCGCAAATCCTCCCCGTGCCGTGCGACAGCGGTGTTTACGCCCTGCGACAGACCGCCTTCCGGTGCCGGCTCCGGCCGCCCGCCGGCGGCTGGCCATCCGTGCGCCCAGGCCGGCGGCGCACCGGAAGCGCAGGGCGCCCGGGCTCCGGTGGCACCGGGTGGCGTCCGCCGGTCGGGGGCGGGCATAGGGCGCGCTGGCATCGATCATGCCGACGCCGCAGGCGCGACCCGCGGTGGTCGTACGCGATGGCGCGTCCGGCTTGTAGTCGCCATGGCCGGGCGATAGCCTCGACCGCATGGGGGGCACTCGGACAAACGCCGCGCTGGCGGCCGCTTTCGCGCTGTTGGCAGCGCTGTCGGGCCACGCCGCGATGGCCCAGCCCCGGACGCCCGCGCCCCGCGCGATGGTGAGTTACGACGACGTCCGCTTCCAGCGCTTCAGCGTCGGCGACGGGCTGTCGCAACCGACGGTCAAGGCCATGGTGCAAGACGCGGCCGGTTATGTCTGGCTCGGCACCCAGGACGGATTGAACCGGTTCGACGGCTACCAGTTCCGGGTCTACCGCAACCGCACCGACGACCCTGCCAGCCTCCCCGACAACAACATCCAGACGCTGGTGCCCGCGCGCCGGGGAGGCTTCTGGGTGGCCACCCGCGGCGGCGGCCTCGCCCGGTTCCTGCCGGGGCAGGACCGGTTCGAACGCCATTCGGCCGACGGACGCCCCGGCGCTTTGGCCAGCAACGAGCTGAGCACGATCCGTGAGGATGCCAAGGGCCGGTTGTGGGTCGCCGGCAGCGCCGGCCAGCTGCAATGGCTTGCACCCGCGGGCGACCGATTCACGTCCGTCCCGTCCTCGGTCACCCAGGTGCTCGGGCAGGTGCTGACGATCGAGCCTTACGGTCGGGATTTTCTGATCGGCTCACGGCGCGGCCTGTTCCTGATGAGCCATGACGGCGCCAGTGCCCGCGTGTGGGGCGACGGATCGGTCGAGGACGTGGAGGCGATCGAGGTCGATCCGCTCGCTCGTGGCGTCTGGGTCGGCAGCGATGGCGGTGGCGTCACCCTGTTCGACGACCGCGGTCATGTCCAGCGGCGCTGGGGGATCGCCGAGGGCATGTCCGACCAGATCCGCGACCTGGTCGTCGACGGCGGCGGCCGGTTGTGGGTGGCGATGTTCCATGGCCTGGCCCGGCTGGATTCCGTCGAAACCACCGTACGCAGCTGGCGCTTTGGCGACGGCCTGTCCGGTGCGGTGTCGTCGAGCAACGTGTTCCGACTGATGCTCGATCGCGATGGCCTGCTGTGGGCCGGAACCTGGATGAACGGCGTCAACGTCTACGTGCCGGAGACGCGCAAGTTCGGCGAAGTCCAGGTGCGCGATCTCAGCACCCGCAATCCGTCGGCCGTATCGATCCACGCCCTGATGGTCGACAAGGACCAGACGCTCTGGCTGGCGGCAGGCGAGGGCATGAGCCTGCTCCACTGCGACATCCGCGGTGGCCTGATCGCCCAGTACCTGCACGACCCGGCGGTTCCCGGCTCGCTGCCGGACGCACGGGTGACGCACATGCTGCGCGATCGCGACGGCCGGGTCTGGGCGGCGACCGGGCGCGGCCCGGCGCGACTGGAAAACGGGCGCTTCACGCTGTTCCCCATCATCGATGAAGACGGTCGTGCGCGCGGCACCAGCGCGCATCGTCTCTATCAGGATCACGACGGCACGATCTGGGCGGCGACCCGCGATGGCGCGCTGGCCGCGCTGTGCCCCGGCTGCAACCGATTCCGGGTGTACCGACTTACCGCCAACCGCAGCGAGGATCCGCGCAACGGCAATGTCGCCGAGGCGATGTTCGAAGACAGCCGCGGCAACTTCTGGGTGGGAGGCCGTGTCGGCGGCCTGCTCCGGCTCGATCGGGCCAGTGGCCGGATCGAGCGATTCGCCGCGGGCAACGGCACACCGGGCCGGCTCCGGCACAACACCATCACCGCGATCGTCGAGGACCGGCGCGGCCGCTTGTGGCTGGGCACGCAGGGCGGCGGCGTCAACCGGCTCGCCTTCGATCCCAAGGGTCGGCCCGTGTTCACGGCCTATGGCATGCGCGAGGGCCTGGCGACCGAGGCCGTGGGCGGCATCGTCGAAGACGACGAAGGCATGCTGTGGGTCAGCACCTCGGCCGGGGTCAGCCGACTCAACCCGGACACCGGGCAGATCGTCAATTTCGGCTCGAGCGCGGGCACCCAGGAGACGGGTTACTTCGTCGCCTCGTACGGGCGGCTGGACGACGGCCGCATCCTGTTCTCGGGCATGCACGGGGTCACGGTGTTCGACGCGCGCGAAGTCGAACCCTTGCCACCGCCCCACCGGGTCGAGCTGACCGAGCTGCGCCTGCTGCGCATGGAGGGAATGGCGGGCCCGTCCGACGAAACGTCGCGCCGCGATGCGTCCGGCGCCCTGACGCTGCCACCCGAGGGCGACGACATCAGCCTGGCGTTCTCCGCATTGAGTTACGTCGCGCCGCGCGAGCTGCTGTACGCGTACCGGCTGGATGGCGTGAACGAACGCTGGATCGAGGTCGACGCGCACCGTCGGGTTGCCAGCTACAACAACCTTCCTCCCGGGCGGTACACGTTCCGCGCGCGTGCGCGCTATCCCGACGGCAGTTGGGGCGAAGAGCTGAGCATCCCGATCGTCCTGGAAGCGCCATGGTGGAGAACCGCGTGGGCGCGCGGCGCGCTGCTGCTGCTGGCGGCGCTGTTGGTGATCGTGGTGGCGTGGCAGATGCGCCAGCGCTGGATCGAGCGCGACCAGGCGCGGCGCCGCATCGCCGACAGCGAAGAACGCCTCAAGCTGGCGCTGTGGGGCACCGGCGACGAGCTGTGGGACCTGGACGTCAAGCGCAGGGAGGTCCGCAGGCTCAACCCGTTGGATCAGCCCGATCTGGGCGGTCAGGAACTGGTCGAGCAGCTCGGCTCGATGCGCGACAGCGTGCACCCCGAGGACCTGGCCCGCTTCGACGCGGCCGTCGAAACCCACCTGGCCGGCAGCGCCGACGTGCTCGACCTGTCCTACCGGGTGCTGGATGCCGACGGCCAGTGGCGCTGGATCCGCAGCCGCGGGCGCATCACCGCGCGCGACGAACAGCACGTGCCGGTGCGCATCACCGGCACGCACAGCGACATCACCAAGATCAAGCAAGGCGAACAGGCGCTGGAGCGCATCAACCTGGAACTCGAATCGCGCGTGCGCCTGCGCACCGATGCCCTGCACGAAACCAACGAAAGCCTGCGCAACACGATCGACGAGCTGCGCCTGGCGCAGAACCAACTGGTGGAAGCGGAAAAGATGGCCGCCCTGGGCAGCCTGGTGGAGGGCGTCGCGCACGACCTCCATACGCCGCTGGGCATCGGTGTCACCGCGGCTTCGAACCTGGAACTGCAGGCGCGCAAGTTGGGCGAGCTGATCAAGAGCGGGCGCGTGGACGATGCGGTCCTGGAGCAGTTCCGGCGTACCACCGGAGAGAGCTCGCAGCTGATCCTGCGCAACCTGATGAGCGCCGACCGCATGGTGCGCAGTTTCAAACAGGTCGCCGTCGACCAGTCGAGCGAGACGCCACGTCGGATCGAGCTGGGTGCCTACCTCGAAGACGTGCTGGTGTCGTTGAAGCCCAGCCTGCGCCAGGGCGGGCACTCGGTCAGCGTGGAATGCCCGCAGCCGATCACCTTCGAGACCTACCCTGGCGTGATCTACCAGATCGTCTCGAACCTGGTGTTGAACTCGGTGATGCATGGCTTCGAAGACCGCGCCAATGGCCACATCCGCCTGCACGCTCGCGTGGCGGACGACCAGGTGCTGCTGGACTACCGCGACGACGGAGCGGGCATGCCCCCCGACGTGCGACGGCACGCGTTCGAGCCGTTCTTCACCACGCGCCGCGGCAAGGGCGGTTCCGGACTGGGGCTGCACATCGTCTGGAACCTGGCGACCCAGGTGCTGGGCGGCAGCATCGACTGCGAAAGCACGCCAGGCGAAGGCACCTGCTTCCACTTGCGGATCCCGTGCCGGTTGCCGTTGAAGACACCGCCGCCGCGCCACTAATCCCGCGACTGAACCGACGCGACCAGACCGGCGACCTGCTCGGCGGACGCAAGCTCGCGCGCCGCCCGGTTCAGTCTGAAATTCGGCGCGGCCCGCGCGCGCTGCATCGCGACCGGCTGTCGCCAGCCGATTCCGGACCGGTACGTCGTGGGGCGCGGGTGGGCTGCCGGTCAACGGCAGCCCACGAACGCTCAGCTGCGACCGTCGAACAGCTCGCGGCCGATCAGCATGCGGCGGATCTCGTTGGTGCCCGCGCCAATCTCGTAGAGCTTGGCGTCGCGCAGCATCCGGCCGGTGGGGAACTCGTTGATGTAGCCGTTGCCGCCCAGCGTCTGGATCGCCTCGAGCGTGACCTTCACCGCCGCCTCGGACGCGTGCAGCAGGCAGCTGGCGGCATCGACGCGGCTCTTGTAGCCGTTGTCGTAGTCGCGGGCCACCTGGTACGCAAATGCACGGCTGGACTGCAGCGCGGTGTACATATCGGCGATCTTGCCCTGCATCAGGCCGAACGTGCCGATCGCGGCGTCGAACTGGCGGCGCTCGCGCGAGTACGGCAGTGCGACATCCAGCGCGGCCTGCATCAAGCCGATGGGGCCGCCCGACAGCACCAGACGCTCGGTATTGAGCCCGCTCATCAGCACCTTGACGCCCTGGTTGACCTCACCGAGCACGTTCTCGGCGGGGATCTCGCAGTCGACGAACACCAGTTCGCAGGTGTTGGAGCCGCGCATGCCGAGCTTGTCGAGCTTCTGCGCCGTGCTGAAACCCTTCATGCCCTTTTCGACGATGAAGGCAGTCATGCACTTGCTGCCCGCGTCCTTGCCGGCCGTGCGCATGTACACCACCAACACGTCGGCCTCGGGGCCGTTGGTGATCCACATCTTGTTGCCGTTGGCCACCCATACGTCGCCCTTCAGTTCGGCGCGGCAGCTCATCGAGCCCACCACGTCCGAGCCGGCGCCCGGCTCGCTCATGGCCAGCGCGCCCTTCCATTCGCCACTGCACAGCTTGGGCAGGTACGCGTGGCGTTGCGCCTCGTTGCCATTGGCATAGAGGTTGTTGACGCACAGGTTGGAGTGCGCGCCATAGCTCAGGCCCACCGAACCGGACGCGCGCGAGATCTCTTCCATCGCCACCAGGTGGGCGAGGTAGCCCATCTCGCTGCCGCCGTATTCGGCCGGCACGGTCAGGCCGAGCAGACCCATCTCGCCGAGCTTGGGCCACAGGTCCTGCGGGAACCAGTTCTCGTGGTCGATCTTCTCGGCACGCGGTGCGATCTCGGCTTCGGCGAAGCGGCGCACGGCATCGCGCAACGCATCGATTTCTTCACCCAGCGGGTAGGGACGCATCGGCACTCCAGTCCTGTTTCGTTGCCGCGCCGGCATGGTGCCGCGTGGCGGGTTCCGGATAACACGACGGGGCACTGGGCCCCGTCGTGGATGGTGGTGTCTTCCTTGTTGCGCGCGACCGGTCAGTGACCGCCGCGGATGCGACCCTGGAAGCGCGGCGCGGCGCGGCCGAGCGGCAGCTTGAGCTTGCCGATCGCGGTGATGCGCTCTTCCGCCAGACGGTCGGCGGCCTTGTAGGTCGGGATGCCGTCACGCTCGGCGATCTCGAAGATGCGGCCGAGGTTATGGTAGATGGTGCGCATCATGCGCATCGCGCGTTCGCGGTTGTAGCCGTCGATCTCGAGCGAGACGTTCATGACGCCGCCAGCGTTCACGGCGTAGTCGGGGGCATACAGGATGCCGCGCTTCTGCACTTCATCGCCGATGGCGTTGTTGGCCAGCTGGTTGTTGGCCGCACCGCAGATCACCTTGGCCTTGAGGCGAGGCAGGGTGCTCTCGTTGACAGTGCCACCCAGCGCGCACGGCGAGTACACGTCGGCCGGAACGTCGTAGATCTCGTCCAGGCCCACGGCCTCGGCGCCGTACTCGGACACGGCCTTGTCGACCAGGCCCTTGTTGATGTCGGTCACGAAGATCTTCGCGCCGCGCTCCTTGAGCAGCTTCACGTACTCCATGCCGACGTGGCCCAGGCCCTGCACGGCGTAGCTGTACTTGCCCACTTCCTCGTCGCCGAAACGCTTGTTGAGCGTGGCCATCAGGCCCTGCAGCGCGCCGTAGGCGGTGAACGGCGACGGGTCGCCCGAACCGCCGTGGACCTGGTGCACGCCGGTGACGTACTCGGTCTCGCGGTACACGAATTCCATGTCGTTGACGTCGATGCCGACGTCTTCGGCGGTGATGTAGCGACCGCCCAGCGACTCGACGAACTGGCCGAACGCGCGGAACAGCGCTTCGGACTTGTCGACGGCCGGGTCGCCGATGATCACCGCCTTGCCACCGCCGATGTTCAGGCCCGCGACCGCGTTCTTGTAGGTCATACCGCGCGACAGGCGCAGCACGTCGTTGAGCGCGTCGGCCTCGGTCTTGTACGGCCACATGCGGGTGCCACCCAGCGCGGGGCCCAGCACCGTGTTGTGGATCGCGATGATGGCCTTCAGGCCAGCGTCCTTGTTATGGCAGAACACAACCTGCTCGTGACCGAAGGTGTCAAGGGTTTCGAAAATCATCGGGTGCTCCGCATCGACGTGGGGACCGTTCTTGACGATCCGCGCCAACAGTGGTTGGTAAGTGGTTGAATTCTTGGGAATTCGTCGCTGAGGACAAGGTCTGGCCCGGCCCGCAGGGGCGGTAGTCTAAAGCAATCCCCAGATACGGTTGCGTATGTTGAAACGCGAACCAGATCTCAGTGCGACCACCATCGCCGTCGCGTTACGACGCGTGGCCAAGGCAGGCCGGCGCGCCGGATCCCGAGGTGCTGATCGGGTGGCGAAATCCGACCTGCCAACGGGCAGGAACCCGCGCATTCGACGCGTCAGAATCCGCGGTATCGCCGCTGCCGCAGCCACAGCGTTGCCAACCATTTCTCGCCAGCCAATACAGGTAGGCCGGCGTGCAGCGAGTCGGGGTCGGGGCGCCCATCGGCCAGCAGGTTGTCGAACACCACGGCCGACCCGGGGCGCGGGGCGATGCGCACGCCCGCAACGGGAAACTCGGTTTCGCCGCCCGCCTCGACGTCGTTGAGGTAGACGCAGATCGTGCGTTGGCGGTTGCCGGCTTGTGGCTGGTCGCGCTCGATCGCGCCGGGTGGCACGTAGTCGCGGTGCGGGCGGTACTGCTGGCCCGGCTCGTAGCGCAGCACGGTGAGGTGCTCGCCGTTGACCATGGCCATGCCCGCCGCGCTGGCCATGCGCAGTTGCACCGCACGCAGGGCGAAGTCCTCCAGCACCGGATCGAGGCTGGCGTCGCTGCTGGTGCGCACTTCCACTTCGATGGGCAGGCCGCTCTCGGGATCGACGGCGTTGGAGCGCCGCAGCTGCGGGCGCGCGCTGGCCACCAGCAGGCGGCATTCGTCCGCCGACAGCAACCCGTCGACGCGTGCCACGCGCGGCTGGCGCGACAACACGCTGGCACTTGCCGGCTGCAGGGCGTCCTCGAAGGCGAATGTGCCCGGCGGCAGTGCATCGGAAGCGGAGGGCTGCGCCCGGTCGACGCGGATCATCGGCAAGCGGGGCACGCCATGCCGGTCGAGTTGCGCCAGCAGTTCGTCCGCCGCGGCCGGCTGCGCCTGGCAGCCTTCGCCCAGCGCCAGCCGCTGCGCGAGCAGTTGCGCCGCGGTGACGTCGCCGCGTTGCGCCGCGCGTTCCAGCAGCTGCAGGCACAGCGTCTGATTGGTGTCTCCGGCACGGCGGCCGAAATGGAGGGCCGCAGCGCGCACGGCGGGTGGGTAGTTGGCCTGCACCGCGGCCAGCATGCGCTGGTTGACCTGGGCGTCGAGCGGCAACAGCACGCCGCCCAGCCCGATCAACGCCAGCTGATAGCCCGCGGCCGCGTGGCCGGCGCGCTCTGCCGACAGCATCCTGTCGAGGCCGCGGGCCGGATCGGCATCGCCGCCGACACCCAGCAGCAGCATGCGTGCGTGCTCGAACTGCGCGCCCGAGTGGCCCGATTCGGCGGCGCGTCGGTACAGGTCGAACGCTTCTTCGGGATGGCGCCGGACCACCAGCGCGGCGGCCAACTCGAACAACGCCTGCGGTGCGCCGCCCGCGGCGGCGGCGCGCAGGTTGGACAGGACGGGGTCGCTGGCGATCGTCGTAATGGGCATGCGCCAAGGGTAGCGGGGGAACCGGGCCGTGGGCGCTTTTCCGAGCCGGCGCGCGTGCCTCCGCTTGTGCGCTGGTGGCTCCCAGCCACGTCCCCGGAGGCACCACGCCGCCCCACGCTACAATCCGGAAATCCCCGATTTCGTATCGAGCGCACGATGAGCACTGTCGCCAGCAACCTGCCCGAAACCCAGAACCCGCAGACCGAGGCCACCTCGCCGCTGCGTTTCGTCACCGCCGCCAGCCTGTTCGACGGCCACGACGCTGCGATCAACATCATGCGCAGGCTGATCCAGGGGCAGGGCGCCGAGGTGATCCACCTGGGCCACAACCGCTCGGTCGAGGACGTGGTGCGCGCCGCGCTGCAGGAAGATGCCGACGGCATTGCGCTGTCCAGCTACCAGGGCGGCCACGTCGAGTACTTCAAGTACATGGTCGACATGCTGCGCGAACGCGGCGCCGGCCACATCAAGGTGTTCGGCGGCGGCGGCGGCACCATCACCCCCGAAGAAATCCGCGAGCTGCAGGGCTACGGGGTCGAGCGCATCTACCACCCCAACGACGGCATGCACATGGGCCTGGTGGCGATGATCGAGGACGTGGTGCGTCGCGCCGCCGATGGCCGCCGCGCGGACACCGCGCCGGACAAGCCCGCCGCGATCGACGACGAGATCACCATCGGCAAGACCCTCAGCGCCATCGAGGAGGGCCAGTACGACGAGACCCAGCTGGCCCACCTGCGCAAGCAGTGGCAGCTGGCCGGCGGCAAGACGCCGGTGGTCGGCATCACTGGTACCGGCGGCGCCGGCAAGTCGTCGGTGACCGACGAGCTGCTCAACCGCTTTCTGCACCATTTCCCGCAGATGCGCATCGCGGTGATCTCGGTCGATCCCACCCGCCGCCGCACCGGTGGCGCGCTGTTGGGAGACCGCATCCGCATGAACTCGCTGCGCAGCCCGCGCGTGTACATGCGCTCGATGGCCACGCGCCGCCAGCACGCGGCCACCAACGTGGTGCTCAAGGATTCGATCGGCTTCCTCAAGGGGCTGGGCTACGACCTGGTGATCGTCGAGACCGCCGGCATCGGCCAGAGCGATTCGGAGATCGTCGACCTGGTCGATTTCCCGATGTACGTGATGACCAGCGACTTCGGCGCGCCCAGCCAGCTCGAGAAGATCGACATGCTCGATTACGCCGAGCTGGTGGTGCTCAACAAGTTCGACAAGCGCGGCGCCGAGGACGCCCTGCGCGACGTGCGCAAGCAGTGGAAGCGCAACCGCGTGGCGTTCCAGATGAAGGACGAAGACGTCCCCGTCTATCCCACCATCGCCAGCCAGTTCAACGACCCCGGCATCAGCTGGATGTTCGCCAACCTGTGCCGCCTGCTGCGCGACAAGCTGTCGCTGCCGGCCGACCACTGGACCCCGCAGCTCGACACCACGCTGAAGGAGCCGCGCGCCACCGTGCTGATCCCCGGCAGCCGCGTGCGCTACCTGGCCGAGATTGCCGAGCAGGGCCGCGCCATCAACACGCGCATCGAGAGCCAGGCCGAAACCGCCGACCGCGCCCAGTCGTACTGGCAATCGCTGCACGACCTGTCTGACGACGCGCTGCCCGGCGCGCTGGATCTCTACAGCGCCGATCACGTCGTAGGGTGGGCTCAAGCCCACCATCGGGAAGGTTCGGCGCACGGTGGGCTTGAGCCCACCCTACCGATCGACCGCACTCTGGTCACCCTGCGCCAGCGTTACAACGACGCCATCCAGTCGCTGTCGTCCGACGCACTGCGCCTGCTGCGCGAATGGCCGGCGCGCCTGAAGTCGATCACCGACGAGATCACCGAGTACGAAGTGCGCGGCAAGAAGATCCGCGTCGAGAACTACCGCGAGTCGCTCAGCCACCAGCTGATTCCCAAGATCGCCGCGCCCACCTACAAGAGCTGGGGCGAGCTGCTGGTGTTCCTGCAGAAGGAAAACCTGCCCGGCTACTACCCGTACACCGGCGGCGTCTACCCGTACCGCCGCACCGGCGAAGATCCCATCCGCATGTTTGCCGGCGAGGGCACGCCCGAGCGCACCAACCGCCGCTTCCACTATCTCAGCGTGGGCCAGCCGGCCGCGCGCCTGTCCACCGCGTTCGACTCGGTGACGCTGTACGGCGAAGACCCGGCCGTGCGTCCTGACATCTTCGGCAAGATCGGCAACTCCGGCGTCAACATCGCCTCGCTCGACGACATGAAGAAGCTGTACTCCGGCTTCGACCTGTGCGCGCCCACCACCTCGGTGTCGATGACCATCAACGGCCCCGCGCCGATGATCCTGGCGATGTTCATGAACACCGCCATCGACCAGCAGGTGGAGAAGTACCTGCGCGAGGACCAGGCGCGCTGGGACGAGGCGCACAACCGCATCGAGGCGATGTTCGAAGGCCGCCAGCGCCCGCAGTACAGCGGCATGCTGCCCGAGACCAACGACGGCCTGGGCCTGGGCCTGCTGGGCGTCACCGGCGACCAGGTGGTCGCCCCGGAAATCTACGAGAACATCAAGGCCCACACGCTGGCCACCGTGCGCGGCACCGTGCAGGCCGACATCCTCAAGGAAGACCAGGCGCAGAACACCTGCATCTTCAGCACCGAGTTCGCCCTGCGCATGATGGGCGACATCCAGCAGTACTTCGTCGACCGCAACGTCCGCAATTTCTACTCGGTGTCGATCAGCGGTTATCACATCGCCGAAGCCGGCGCGAACCCGATCAGCCAGCTTGCCTTCACGCTGAGCAACGGCTTCACCATCGTCGAGTACTACCTCGCACGCGGCATGAAGATCGACGACTTCGCGCCCAACCTGTCGTTCTTCTTCAGCAACGGCATGGATCCGGAGTACACCGTCATCGGCCGCGTCGCCCGCCGCATCTGGGCCCGCGCGATGCGCGAGCGCTATGGCGCCGACGCCCGCAGCCAGATGATGAAGTACCACATCCAGACCAGCGGCCGATCCCTGCACGCGCAGGAGATCCAGTTCAACGACATCCGCACCACGCTGCAGGCGCTGTACGCGCTGTTCGACAACTGCAACAGCCTGCACACCAACGCCTACGACGAAGCCATCACCACGCCGACGGAAGAATCCGTGCGCCGCGCCGTGGCCATCCAGATGATCATCAACAAGGAGCTGGGGCTGAACTTCAACGAGAACCCCTGGCAGGGCAGCTTCATCGTCGACAAGCTCACCGACATCGTCGAAGAAGCCGTCTACAAGGAGTTCGAGGCCATCAGCGAGCGCGGCGGCGTGCTCGGCGCCATGGACACCATGTACCAGCGCGGCAAGATCCAGGAAGAAAGCCTGTACTACGAGCACAAGAAGCACGACGGCAGCCTGCCGCTGGTGGGCGTCAACACCTTCCTGCCGAAAGACCACGGCGGCGACATCGTCACCGAGATCGAACTGATCCGCTCGACCGAAAGCGAGAAGGGCCAGCAGATCGAAAACGTCGCCGGCTACCAGTCCAACCGCAACACCTACGCCGCCGAGGGTCTCAAGCCCCTACAGGCCGCCGCGCGCGAACGCCGCAACGTGTTCGCCAGCCTGATGGAGGCGGTGAAGACGCACAGCCTGGGGCAGATCAGTCACGCGCTTTACGATGTGGGTGGGGAGTATCGGCGGAATATGTGAATCGGCCAGCCTAGGAGGGGCGGCTTCTCCCGTCGCCTGCCCGCGGACGAGCGTAGAAGCGCCGGGCGCATGGCCCGTCGCGAACGGGGCATATGGCAACGCGTAAGGCGGACTTGAGCCCGCCCTACGGCTTCCCGCTCAACCTCCCGTCGCGACGAATGCGTAGGGTGGGCCCTGGCCCACCGCTTTGCGGCCGCGGAGTTCTCCGACGGTGAGGTGTGCGGTGCGCTGATGCTTCGGCGCGATGGCGTGCACCACGCTGCACCGATGTCGAACTATCGTCGGATGTGGGTGCCGGGTGGCACCTACTTCTTCACCGTCAATCTGCTTGAACGCCGCCGCCGATTGTTGGTGGATCGGGTCGGTGACTTGCGCGCGGCATTCCGGTCAACGCATGCGGTGCGACCTTTCGAGATTCTGGCCATCGTCATCCTTCCCGATCACCTGCATTGCCTGTGGCGATTGCCGCCGGGAGACACCGACAACGCCAACCGGTGGGCGCAGATCAAGTCGGGCTTTTCGCGCCGCCTGCCTGCCGACGAGCACAGGACTCCAGGGAGAGCGGCGCGCCGGGAGCGCGGGATCTGGCAACGTCGCTACTGGGAACATGTGATCCGGGACGACAATGACCTGCGCCGGCATGTCGAGTACATCCACTTCAACCCGGTGAAGCACGGGCATTCGCGGCGTGCGATCGATTGGCCCCATTCGTCGTTTCGCCGGTGGGTTGAGGGTGGCGAGTATCCGGCCGATTGGGGCGGGTGAAGCGGCGAGGGCGGAGGTGGGCTTGAGCCCACCCTACGACCGCAACGCGACCCTGCGACTTTCCATGATGCGTAGGGTGGGCCCTCGCCCACCGTTCTACGACGGTCGGTGGGCGTATGTCCCGCCCACGGTGCGCCGGCTACACTCCGACCTCATCACGACTTCCCGGTGGATTGATGGAGTCATTCAAACGCGCGCAGGTCATGCAGGCTTTCCTGGCCGAGGCGCTGGCCGCGCAGGGCTTCCGCCCGAGTGCCATCCTGCCGGACGACCGCGGTGCGCCGGTGCATGTGGGCGTGCTCAAGAACGGCGACGAGGCTGATGCCATCAAGGTGGTCTTCGTCGTTTCGCAGTTCGATGCGTTCACGCCCTTGGCCATCACCGACCTGGACGCGGGGAAAGTGGCCGATCCGTTGCTCGCGGCGATCGCGCAATCCCGCGGCCCCGATAGCTGGGCGATCGGCAGGGTGTACGACGTCGTCGGTTCCGACTACCTCGCCGCCCGCGACGTGACCGGCTTGCTGCTGCTGGCGCCGGAAACGGCAAATCTGTTTTTGGATCTGACCGAGACCATGACCCTCGCGGGCCAGGCGTTCGCGCTGCGCCTGGCGATCTATCTCAAGGGTGACGAAACCCGCGCCGCGCGCGCCGACTTGGTCGCGTTGCTGGACGAGTTCGACGCAACTGGGCGCGACATCTTCCTACTCGAAGCCCCGGCTCCCGAAGGCGCATGACCTGAGACCGCAAACGGGCACGACCCACGTAAGACGGGCGCAAGCCCGCCGTACGACCACTCGTTCAAATGCCCCCGTGGCCATGTGTCGGCGGGACACGTGAACGTCTGCCGATAGCACGTGCGATGAGGCCCGCTCCGGCGGGCCGTTTTCTTCGGGAACGCATCACTCACCGTCTTGATCCGTCGCGAACGCTCCGCGTGCTAACCCGTTCCTCGGAATACCTGGCCACCACCGGAGCTCCCATGGAAATCAACGAACTCCACCGCGGTCGACTCATCGATCATGTCCAGCTGGTCGTGCGTGACCTCGAAGCGAGCCGCGCGTTCTACGCCGCGGTGCTCGAGGTTTTGCAGGTGCCCATGGGCGGCGAACAAGACGGCTTCTTCTGGGCCGACGAGTTCTGCGTATCGACCGCCGACAGCGACGCGGCAGAGGGTCGGCTGACGGGGCCCACCCACGTGGCGTTCCAGGCCGCCGACCGCGCGATGGTCGATGCCTTCCACAAGGCTGCCCTTGCGCACGGCGGCAAGGACAACGGTGCCCCGGGCGAGCGCCCCTACCACCCGGGCTACTACGCCGCCTTCGTTCTCGACCCCGATGGCAACAACATCGAAGCCGTGTACCACGGGGAGGCGAAGCGCAGCGCGGCGTCGGTGAAGATCACGTTCTGAACGAAATAGGCGTTCGAAGCCATCAGCGAACGCGGCGAGGTCCTCGACGCCATGTGCCCGAGGCAACCTCTGTGCGTCTGCAACGAACGTGCCGGGTAGACTGCCGAATCTTCGCTGCTGGAACCCGCCATCGTGCCGCGCATTCTCTTGATCGCGTTCTGCTTCGTGGTGTTGGTTTCGGTTTCGGTTTCGGCGTCTGCAAAGGAGCCGGTCTTCGACGTGCATGTCCATCTGCGCGAGGGCGAGGCGTCGCTGCACGAATACCAGGCGGACGTCGCCGCGTCGGGCGTCGAGTTGGATGGACTGGCCGCGATGTGGTTCGGCGGGCCGCACCAGGCCCTGCATGGCGAGCTGGACAAGGTCCGCACCGGCAACGACGCGATCATCGCGCTCGCTGCGAAGCAACCGCAATTGCTGCCCGTGGCCACGGTGCATCCCTACGACGGACAGGCCGCGCTCTACGAGTTGACGCGCGTGGCCGGGCGCGGCGTGAAGGTGCTGAAGATTCATCCGCACACGCAGAAGTTCGACGCCGACGACCCGCGCGTGCTGATGCTGGTTCGGCATGCCGGCGCGCAGGGCATGACGGTGCTGATGGACAATGCCAACATCCTGCCGGGCGACAGCGAGCGCCTGTTCAACCTGGCAATCCAGGCGCCCAAGACGAAGTTCATCTTCGCCCACATCGGTGCAATGAATTTCCGGTTCTGGAACATGCTGGCCCTGGCGCGAACCGCTGATGACTTCTTCGCTGACAACATCTACTTCGACATCTCCGCGACGGTGGTGCTCGTCGCCGATTCGCCGATAGAGCCCGAGTTTGTCTGGACCCTGCGCAATGTCGGCATCGACCACGTGCTCCTGGGTTCCGACTATCCCCAACTGGGGATAGGCAAGGCCGTGGACGCGCTCGAACGGCTAGACCTGACGGACGAAGAGAAGGCGAAGGTCCGCTCGGGGAATGCGCGCAGGCTTTTCGGCCGCTGACGACTGAAGCAAAACACGGGTCATAGTCGACTTTTCCTAACCCGCGGGCTTGAGCCCGCCCTACGGCCACAACGCACGCTCGTACACCTTCCCGCCGCGACGATGCGTAGGGTGGACCCTGGCCCACCGATTACGGAGGTCGGTGGGGCGTTCTCCTACTGCGCGAGGCGGGGTGCGTTGATATCGCCCCGTGCAGGGATCGGACACGCTGCGGGGATGTCGAACTATCGTCGCACGTGCCGCACTCGTCGTTTCGCCGCTCGGTCGAGCGGGGCGCCTATCCGGCTGAGAGGGGTGGGCGACGCGTGCTGGGCGAAGGCGGGCTTGAGCCCGCCCGACGACCGCAACGCACGCTCGCACACCTCCACTGCGCGACGATGCGTAGGGTGGGCCCTGGCCCACCGATTACGGAGGTCGGTGGGGCGTTCTCCTACGGCGCGATGCGGGATGGGCCGATATCGAGCGGTGCCGGGATCGGACACGCTGCGGGGATGTCGAACTATCGCCGTATGTGGGTGCCCGGTGGCACCTATTTCTTTAGCGTCAACTTGCTCGATCGGCGGCGCCGGTTGCTGGTGGATCGGATCGCGGATCTGCGGATGGCGTTTCGAGTGGCGCAAGCGGTGCGGCCGTTTGACGTCCATGCGATCGTGGTCCTGCCGGATCACCTGCATTGCCTGTGGCGATTGCCGGCGGGAGATGTCGACAACGCCAATCGCTGGGCGCAGATCAAAGGCGGGTTTTCCCGTCGCTTGCCGGTGGATGAGCGCAGGAGCGCCGGGCGAATGGCCCGTCGCGAACGGGGCATCTGGCAGCGCCGCTATTGGGAGCACCTGATCCGCGACGAGAACGACCTGCGTCGACACGTCGAGTACATCCATTTCAACCCGGTGAAGCATGGACATGTGGTGCGCGCGCTGGATTGGCCGCACTCGTCGTTTCGCCGCTGGGTCGAGCGGGGCGCGTATCCGGCTGATTGGGGTGGTGAACAGCGTGTTGTGATGGGCGAAGGTGGGCTTGAGCCCACCCTACGGTCCTCTCCGGATGATTGGGGTGGTGAACAGCGACGCGTGGTGGGCGAAGACGGGCTTGAGCCAACCCTACGGTCCAGCTTGTGGTGAACAGCGTGTTGTGATGGGCGAAGGTGGGCTTGAGCCCACCCTACGATCCAGCTTGGGGTGAACAGCGTGGTGTGATGGGCGAAGGTGGGCTTGAGCCCACCCTACGGTCCTACGGCACGGTACGCCCGAGCCCAACGGATCCCGCGTAAGGCGGGCTTGAGCCCGCCCTGCCGGTCATGAAGCAGTACCCATATCGCCCACGCGCGCTAACGTGTGCGCCCCTGTCTCGTACCGATCAACGTACTGCCTATGGAAATTCCCGCCTATTGGGCTGAAGCGCGGTTGCAGCACCGTGACGCTCGGCGCCAGGTCACTGTTCGTCGCTTCGGCTGGTCAGAGGTCAGCCTGGCCGAGGCAGAGGCCCATGCACACGAGCGAGCGTGCGATGCGCTCGCGACGGTTGTGTCCGGAACGGACAGTCTCAAGCGGGAACCGAAGGTGCCCTATAACGGGGCCATCGGATTGCCGATCCGCGAGGAGGTGCTGGAACGTCTCGACGGCTGCGTCATTACGCGCAACTCGTATGGCGCGCACTGCCTCAACACCCCGAACGTCCTGATCGCCGATATCGATGCCGCACTGCCGGTCCCCGGAATCCATTACGTCATTTCCCTGCTGGGCCTCTTGATTGGCGCGGGGGCGACATGCGCGGGCCTCGACGCATGGAGTCCACGCGTGATCGTTGCCCTGGTCCTGGCGAGCCTTGTCTTCTTCGCCCCGCTGACCGGGTTGCTTCACCGGCTATGGGTGGCTCTGCATGGCGGGGCAAATCGAATGGCCTTGCAGCGGGTGGAGCGATTCGTCGAAGCCCGACCGGATTGGCGGGTCAGGCTTTATGACACGCCCATGGGCATGCGCCTGATCGCTATGCACCGGGTGTTCGATCCGCTGGAAGATGCCGTGACCGACTGCTTCACGCGCCTCAAAGTGGATCGCCTCTATGCCCTCATGTGCCGCAACCAGCGGTGCTTCCGGGCTCGTCTCACAGGGAAGCCCTGGCGCATGGGCATCGCCTCGCACATGCGGCCGCGTCCCGGGGTTTGGCCGGTAGCGCCCGAACGCATGCCGATGCGACAGGCCTGGGTGGCCGACTATGAAGCCGCCGCGGGTGGTTTCGCCGCCTGCCGCTTCCTGAAGGACATTGGCGGCGCGCCCGTCGACGCGGCGGTGCGTGCGGTTGTGGACGTGCACGATCGCGAGAGTCGTGTCGAAAGCACACTCCCGCTTGCCTGACCCGAACCCAGAACCGGATCCCAGAACCGGATCCCAGAACCGGGTAAAAGCGGCGGGCATTGCTTGCCATTCGAAATCAGCGCACCGCGCCTCTCGCCGTAAGAGGGCGCCAGCGCCCCGGAGAGCCGGTGGGCCAGGGCCCACCCTACGCAGCGCGAACGGCGCTGGGATTGGACGCGCTGCGGGGAGGCGAGCGATCGCCGCGCGCGCGTGCCGGGCGACCTTCCACTGGCTCATTGCGCTGCCAAGCCTGGGAGTTGACGTGGACTGGCTTGAGAGGTAAATAGTTAACAAATTAGTTAAGTACACAATTGCTGTGGATTGCGCCTTCGAAGCCCTTCTTCCTATCCCGGTCGTTGGGCCAACCAAGCGCGAGAGCCGCGCCAACGCACGCAAGAACAGCCAGCCCGCCAGCTGATCCAACAATGCAAAGAGGGTGCATGTTGTGCTCACATTGACCAGGACCGTCGACACCTTTCCTACCGCCCGCATCCGATCGCATTCGGGTGGGTTGCCGGTCGAGGTGGCATTGATCGCACAGTTGGGCATCGGCTACGGCGACCAGCTGATCGCTGGCGCTTCGATGCGACAGCGTGGGCACGAGACCTACGTCGATGCGCTTGACGAGCCCTCTGCGCGCATCGGCGGCGTGGACATCGAGCGTGGCGATGCGACTTCGCTGTACACCTTCGCCGTCGGCGCGAAAGGGCATCCCTTCCATCGACATGCAGGGCACCGCGTCTTCACGGCGATTTCGGGCAGCGGCGGAGCGCAACTGCGCTTCTCGACCGCGTCGCCCGCACAGATCGATGAGGATCCCCAGCATTTCGTGCGCGGATTGCACCACGTCAACATCCCGGCCGACAGTCTGTTCACGGTGCGCTTCGGCGGTGGGACCTGGCACCAGTTCGCGCCGCTGCATGGGCGCTCGCCGCATTCGGCGCTGTTCGCGCTGTCGTGCCACACCAACGAATTCGGTGGCGACCTCACTGGCGAGCTGCGTGAACGCGTGGCGGCGAATGAGGCCGACATTCCCTCGCTGACCGAAGTGCTGCCCGACGCGCTGCGCGACGTGCTCGCGGCGCTGGATCCGGTTCGCGTACCTACCGTGGCGTTGTCGCTGCATGCCGCGCCGGTCTCGCTGACAGGGAGGATCTGCGCGTGGGCGAGAAGCGCGTCGGGGCGCGTTCGTGGCGGGTGGGGCAGGTGGCGGGGAGCGAAGGGATTTCTGGCCCACAACGGCGGCGGTCGCGTGGTGGCCGAGCAGTCGGCACCGCCCGCGGATTCGCTGTTGCGTTCGCAACTCCCGGATGCATTCGATCACGAGGACAGCTTCAGCCTGGTCACGGATGCAGGTGAGCTGGGGACCACGTCCGCACGCGAGGCAATGGCCGCGGTGCTCGAAGGCTTCATCGAGAACAACCCTCCCGGGGTCTCACGGCTGATGGCGCTTCGCAACGTTCTGGTCAAGCCGCTCGGATTGCGCACCTCGCCGCTGGGGTGTCCGGTGTCGTCGCTGTTGTCGCCACAGGCCGATGTGTTGTTCGCCAACCGCTTCCCGGTGATCGCGCAACGCGGCAATGCCGCCGATACGCGCGTCGAAGTCGTTCTGGGCGCCGACGACAAACATCTTCGCTTCCGCTCGTGCGTCGGCGTTGACCTATGCGGCGATGGACGCGCGGTCGTCACGCTCGGCACGCGGGTGCGGACGACCAATCTGTTCGGTCGCTCCTACATGGCGCTGATCGACCGCGTGCACCGGCGCTACATCACGCCCACCATGTTGAGGCTGGCGGTTGATCACGCGGTGCGGGGGCTTGGAGCTTCCGGGGCGGGTTGACCCCCGGGCAACCGGGCAAGGTGGGCTTGAGCCCACCCTACGTCCGCAACGCACGCTCGTACAACTTCTCGCCGCGGCGATGAGTAGGGTGGGCCCAGGCCCACCGCTCTGCGGCAATCGGTGGGCGTTCTCCTACGGCGCGAGGCGGGGTGCGCTGATATTGAGCATCACAGGAGATTTTTTCGGAGACGTGTCGATTCCAGACCGCGTCGTTCGTCGTCCCATTGAAGGCCAGCGTTTTGCGGGCCTGAATCGATGAAGTCAATCCAACAAGGAGAGTTCCGCATGTCTGCAACTGCATCTGTTACCAAGATCACCGTCGAGGCCCTGGTCAAGGCCACGCCCGAAGCCATCTGGCACGCCTGGAACAGCCCCGAGGCCATCAAGCAATGGAACACCGCGGTGGAGGATTGGCACACCACCAGCAGCACCGTCGACCTGCGTGAGGGCGGCAGCTTCTCGTCGCGGATGGAGGCGAAGGACGGCAGCATGGGCTTCGACTTCGCCGGCACCTACACGAAGGTCCTGCCGCACCGGCAGATCGACTATCGGATGGCGGACGGCCGCGAGGTCACCAACGAGTTCATCGACGGAAGCGACGGCGTCCTGGTGCGGGTGACGTTCGACGCGGAAACCGAGAACTCGCTGGAGCAGCAGCGCTACGGATGGCAGGCAATCCTGGACAGCTTCGCTCGGTACGCCGAACTCGCTCGGTAAGAGGGCGACGCGTAGGGTGGGCCCAGGCCCACCGCTTGGCGGTTCCCGTTGTGAATCCGGCGAAGGCGGGCTTGAGCCCGCCCTACGCCCGCCCTACGCCCGCCCTGCGACTATCCGCTGCGGTGATGCGTAGGGTGGGCCCTGGCCCACCATTCCGCGGCGGCCGGTGGGCGTTCCCTTTGGGTGAGGGGCGGGGTGCGCTGATGTCGAACGGTGGAGCGCTAGGAACAACGATAGAGGCAACGCCCGCATACGCGGGCGTTGTTCATTCCGGCAGCACCACGAAGGGCATGGCGCGGTTGGCCGCGGCAGACACACGTACCGAAGCGGGCAGTCATTCCCAGCGGTGACCTGTTTTCGCCCCGTCCCGCGTTCGTTCGCGCGTAACGGGGCTACTCCAGTCGTTGTCGCGGCACCGCCATGCGCAATGTCCGCCGACCCCATCACGGTTTTCGCGCTGCCTGCGCGCCATTCGCCGAGGCCACCCGTGTCCCAGCTGCCCGCCATGCGTCCTCTCATCCTATCCTGCGCCGCGTTGCTGGCGCTGTCCGCCTGCCGTAACGCCGGCCCAGTGGTCGATGCCGCAACGGAGCCGGCGGTGTCGCCGCCGCAGATGGCGATGGTCGGTGCGCACCTGCTGGAAGGGCTCGGCAACTACCACTTTCCGGTGACCAGCAAGCACCCCGAGGTGCAGCGCTGGTTCGACCAAGGGCTGATGCTGACGTTTGGCTTCAACCACGACGCGGCGGAACGCAGCTTCCTCAAGGCCACCGAACTCGATCCCGATTGCGCCATGTGCTGGTGGGGCGCTTCGCTGGTGCTGGGTCCACACGTCAACGCGGCGATGGACCCGCAGAACAACACCAACGCCTGGACACGGCTGCAACGAGCGCAGAAGCTGGCGCCGCAAGCCAGCGAGCGCGAGCGTGCCTTCATCCAGGCGCTCGCGACACGCTATGCCCAGGATCCGCCGGCTGACCGTCGCGCGCTGGATCAAGCCTACGCCGAGGCCACGCGCACGCTGATGCAGCAGCGTCCGGACGATCTCGACGCCGCAGTGTTCCACGCCGAAGCGCTGATGGACCTGCAGCCCTGGGACTACTACGACGCGCAGCTGCGCCCAAAAGGAAACACCGCGGAGATTGTATCCACGCTGGAATCGGTCATGGCGCGCAATGCCGATCATGCCGGCGCGTTGCATTTGTACGTGCACGCGGTGGAAGCCTCGTCCGCACCCGAGCGGGGCGCCGCCGCAGCCGATCGACTGCGCACTCTGATTCCAGGTTCCGGGCACCTGGTGCACATGCCCGCGCACATCTATGCCCGTGTCGGGCGCTGGCACGATGCGGTGGTTGCCAACCTGCGTGCGATCGAAGCCGACGACGCCTACCTGGCGCTGTGTCGAGGCAACACCAAGGGGGTGTACCCGCTGGGTTACGTGCCGCACAACTCGCACTTCCTATGGTTCGCCGCAAGCATGGAAGGCAGCAGCGCCACGGCGCAGACGGCGGCGCGCACGACCGCCGAGCGCACCAACCTGCCGGAGCTCATGCGCAAGGAGGGATTTGCTGGTCTGCAGAACTACTGGATGACGCCATGGTTCGAGCGCGTGCGCTTCGGGCGCTGGGACGAGATCGCCAACGCGCCTAACCCGGCGCCGGATCTGCCTTACGTCACCGCCATCTGGCACTACGCCCAGGGCATGGCGGCAGTGCGGCAGAAGCGTTTGGACGCGGCGCAGGAGCACCTCGATGCAATGCGCCCGATCGTGGCCGATCCGGGGATGGACAAGATGATGGTGTGGGACCGCTACCCGTTGGCCTACTCGGCACGCATCGCCGAGCGCATGGTCACCGCCGAAATCGCGGCGGCGCGCGGCCAGCACGATGCCGCAGTGGCAGCGTTGCAAGACGCGGTGAAGATCGAAGACGGCATCCCCTACGACGAGCCGCCCGGCTGGCACGCACCAGTGCGACATACATTGGGTGCGGTACTGCTGGACGCCGGCAGGGCCACCGAATCCGAACGTGTCTATCGCGAGGAACTGCGCCGCAATCCCGGTAATGGCTGGTCGCTGTTCGGTCTGGCTCAGAGCTTGCGCGCGCAGCACAAGGACGCCGAAGCGGCGAAAGTGCAAGGCGCCTTTGCGAGCGCTTGGCGCAACGCCGACGTGCGATTGGCTTCGTCTCGGATGTGAGCGATCGATGTGGGGCAGGCCGTGTGGTGGAGCCTGCGAGGCGTTGTTCTTCCCCGCGCGCCGGGAGGTCGTATGGAGTCGTAGGGTGGGCGGCCCTGGCCCACCGCTTGCGGTCATGGTGCGAGGGTGGACGAAGGTGGGCTTGAGCCCACCCTACGACCAACTACGCAACTTCCCGCCGCGGCGATGCGTAGGGTGGGCCCTGGCCCACCGCTTTGCGCGTGCGAGGGTGGACGAAGGTGGGCTTGAACCCACCCTACGACCACCTACGCAACTTCCCGCCGCGGCGATGCGTAGGGTGGGCCCTGGCCCACCGCTTGTGGTCATGGTGCGAGGGTGGACGAAGGTGGGCTTGAGCCCACCCTACGGCGGTGACCTGCTAACGAAAGCCGCCGACTCGAGGATTTCACTGGAGCAGCGATGCGTAGGGTGGGCCCTGGCCCACCGTTCTGTGGCGGTGTGTGAACTTCTTGTGCGGCGAGAGTCAGGGACGCTGAGTTCGAGCGGGGCAAATCGTGAAAGGCGGGCTTGAGCCCGCCCTACGCCCACCCTACGCCCGCCCTACGCCCGCACTGCAACGTCGATGACGGGCGATAATTCACGCGAGCCGAAGCCGCTTTGCGGCTCGGCTCAGTGCAGGCTCTACGCCTGACTCAACTCCCCGCCATTGAAGGTAGAACGATGACGCAAGCAGCACTCTTCGTGAAGCACAAGACCATGCCCGGAAAGCGTGATGAAGTTCGAGCCGTCTGGGAAAAGCACATGGCGCCTGCCATTGCCGCCAACGCTGGCCATACCGCGTACTTCTATTGCTTCGACGATTCGGACCCGGATTCCATCTGTGCGTTCCAGCAGTACGCCAGCGCCGAGGCGGCACAGGACTTCCTCAAGACGCCCAGCTATGCGGCCTATCTGAAAGAGGTCGAGCCGTTGCTTTCCGGCCCGCCGCAGCTGACACCGCTGACGCCGATGTGGTCGAAGGACGCCTAACAAGGGCCTGGGCAACTCGTCGGCAACGCGGTCAAGGCGTTCAGGCGCTCCCTAACGCAACCCGCCGACTCGAGGAATCCTGTTGAGCTCGTCGATGGTCTTCCGGGGCGCGCGCAGGCGGATCTGCACGGGAAAGGACTCCTGCACGACGACATCTTTCACGATGCCGGTCTTTTCCAGCTCCATGACCCTGACCAACACCGGGTCGGGAGATTCGGCGCTGCCGATGATGAGTGCACTCTCCAGCGGCTCATGCGCCATGGTCGGCTGATTGTTCATGGTCGGTTGATTGTTGTTGAGGCTGCAGCCAACACACAGCATCAGTGCCGCGATGAAAACCGTCTTCATGTTTTCCGCCTTGCACGTGGGACGATCCAGTGAAAACGTGATGCACCGGCAAGCCGGTGCATCACGAGTGGTTCACTCAAGCTCAAGCTGACGCTTGTCGATCAGTTGGGGTAGGTAGCGATCCAGTTCTGCAGCGTGCTGTAGACGCTGCTGGTCAGCCTGGTTCCGCAGTTCTGGCTGGCCGACCCGGTCGTGTGGATACCGCGGACGTAGACACCACCATCGCTGGCGATGCCGCTGCCGCTTTGCCCGCCGGCGGTGTCGATGGTGTAGCACAGCCGGTACGAGCCGCTGGTCCACACGCCTCCGGAATGCGTCCACATCGTGCCGAACGGCTTGTCGCCCGGGTAGCCGGTGATGGTGTGCGTGCCACCGGAGTACACGCCCCAACCGGCGTTGCCTCCATGGGGCGCCGCGCTAAGCACGATCAACGCATAGTCGTGGTTGCTGTCTGCGCTGTTGTGCCAAGCCGTCGTGGTGACGGCGCGAGTCCAGGTGGCCGTGCCCCACGGCTGATAGCTGCCGTTCTGGGCGGTGGTGAAGTTCAGGGCGGAGTACCAGGTGCCGGCGCCGTTGGACACGCAGTGCCCCGCGGTGAGGACGTGCTTCGGGGTGATCAGCGTGCCGGTACAACCGATGCCGATGCGGCCGATGTGCCAGAAGGGGGAAGCAACGGTATTGCCGATCTGCACGCGGTCGTCCGTGCCAATGACGACGGTGGGGGAGACCCTGCCGTTTGCACTACGGTTGAGAGTGGGGAACGTCGGGGGAGTGCTGAACGTGGTGGCGGTGCGGCCGACGGCTTCGAGATCGCGGATTGCCTTCTCGAAGATGGCAACGTCTTCCGGATTCATTCGCGATTCGTACTGGTCGCCATTGCGGGTGACCATGATGGTGCTCAATCCTGCCGCCTTCTGCCGCGGCGACTGCAGGCGGGCATCGGTCGCAACGCCTGTTTCCGGCAACGCACGGGTCACCAGATTGTCGCCATGGATGAACCTGGCTTTCGCGGGCAACTTCCGAAGTGTGGGTTCCTTGGCTTCCGCCGTATCCATCACCGGGGCCGAAATCAACAGCGCCAAACCAAGCACGGTTAGATATTTCATGACAGCTCCATTGTTGGTTGAATCGTCCTTTGGGGGTGGCGAGAAGCTGCATCCTGCGTCTTCTCAACCGGGCCAGTTCGGCACACGTCCGGACTGGCTGGTGACGAAACAGGCGCTAGCTTCCCGTCTCGTCGATGCGGCCGTCCCTGGCCGCGTGATCGGCGCTTTACTCAACGACTACGCTAAACGCGAGAGCTGCAGACTGGCGGTCACGCATGTGCCAGCGACGTAACGACTGCCTTCGACTTGGCCTTCCATGCGGGTGCCGTGTGGCGCCTATTTCCAATTCATTACCGTCGCCGTGTTCGAACGGCGCGATCGATTGCTGGTGGCTCGGATCCCAACCCGCCTACACTTGTCCGACTCGCGGGGCGAGTACACCTGCAAGATGCAACAAGGTCCCGCCGTCGACCCCGACAAGGTCCAGCACCAACGCGGGCTTCACGAGAAGCAGGGTAGGTCTTGGCCCACCGTTTCCGCAGTGTTCTGGTAGCGTCCGGCCATGAACGAGCGCATCGACACGATCCACTTCAAGGCAAAACTGCTCCGGCCGGCGACGCCGAAGAACGCGTCCTGGAGTTTTCTCGTGCTGCCCGCACAGGCCAGCGCGAAGTTGCCCACGCGTGGGATGACGAGCGTCGATGGTGTTCTTGAGGGGCATCGGTTCAAGGCCACGCTCGATCCGGACGGGCGGGGCAGCCACTGGCTCAAGGTGCCCCGCGCATTGCGTGAGCAGGCCGGCGTTGGCGTCGGCGACACGGTCGCGATTGCGATCACGCCTGCATCGGTAGAACCCGAACCGCGCGTCCCCACCGATCTTCGCAAAGCCCTCGCCACAGTGCCGGAAGCGCGGGCGCAATGGACCCGCCTCACGCCTGCCGGGCGGCGGGACTGGATCCAGTGGATCACCTCGGCGAAGAAGGCGGAGACACGTGCGCGGCGGATCGTGAATGCGTGCGACATGCTCGCCTGCGGGAAGCGGCGCGCATGTTGCTTCGATCGGTCGGGGATCTACAGCAAAGCTCTCGGCGCGCCCGAACCTGCGGAATCCGCGTAAGGCGGGGTTGGACCCCGAAGGTGGGCTTGAGCCCACCCTACGGTCCTACGGTTCAACCACTTCCCGCCGCGGCGATGCGTAGGGTGGGCCCTGGCCCACCGCTCTACGGCGGTCGGTACGCGAAGGTGGGCTTGAGCCCACCCTACGGTTCAACAACTTCCCGTCGGGACAATGCGTAGGGTGGGCCCTGGCCCACCGGTTTGCGGCCGTCGGTGTGTGAAGGTGGGCTTGAGCCCACCCTACGGTCCAACAACTTCCCGGCGCGACAATGCGTAGGGTGGGCCTTGGCCCACCGGTCTGCGGCGGTCGGTGTGTAAA
Organism: Montanilutibacter psychrotolerans; assembly: GCF_003719825.1. Lineage (GTDB taxonomy): Bacteria > Pseudomonadota > Gammaproteobacteria > Xanthomonadales > Xanthomonadaceae > Montanilutibacter > Montanilutibacter psychrotolerans. The sequence continues at coordinate 833,406 of NZ_RIBS01000001.1, forward strand.
GGTGGGCTTGAGCCCACCCTACGGTTCAACAACTTCCCGCCGTGGCGATGCGTAGGGTGGGCCCTGGCCCACCGGTCTGCGGCGGTCGGTGTGTAAAGGTGGGCTTGAGCCCACCCTACGGTTCAACCACTTCCCGCCGCGGCGATGCGTAGGGTGGGCCCTGGCCCACCGGTTTGCGGCCGTCGGTGTGTGAAGGTGGGCTTGAGCCCACCCTACGGCCCAGCAACTTCACGCCGCGGCGATGCGTAGGGTGGGCCCTGGCCCACCGGTTTGCGGCCGTCGGTGTGTGAAGGTGGGCTTGAGCCCACCCTGCGGTCCAACAAACTCACGCCGCGTCGATGCGTAGGATGGGCCTTGGCCCACCGCTCTACGGCGGTCGGTGTGTGAAGGTGGGCTTGAGCCCACCCTACGGTCCAACCACTTCCCGTCGCGGCGATGCGTAGGGTGGGCCTTGGCCCACCGCTCTACGGCGGTCGGTGTGTGAAGGTGGGCTTGAGCCCACCCTACGGTTCAACCACTTCCCGTCGCGACAATGCGTAGGGTGGGCCTTGGCCCACCCACCGCAGCCTCGATTCGATCGGGCGGAGTGGCGGGAAGGGGGCGCTATAGTGACCGGAATCATTCCAGCAAGGACGTTGCCGTGATCAGGTCCAGCCTTCCGCTAGTCGTTTTGTTGGCCGCAGCCACCACCGCATCCGCCGGCGCCTTGCACGGGATCCATCCCGAAGACCTCAACCGCAACGGCGACGCCTGCACCGATTTCTTCGACTACGCCAACGGCGCGTGGCGAGCGCAGAACCCGATCCCGAACTACATGGATCGCTGGAGCCGCCGCTGGCAATCCGGCGAGGTCAACAAGGAACACGTCCGCGACATCCTCGCCGAGCTCTCGGCGCGCACGGACTGGCCACGGGGCAGTGCAGGGCAGCTCGCCGGCGACTTCTACGCCGCGTGCATGGACGAATCCCGGGTCGACGCGCTGGGCAGCAAGCCGGTCCAACCTTGGCTTGCCGACGTCGACGCCATCGGCGACAAGGCCGACCTGCAGCGCATGATCGGCAAGCTGCACGACGTTGGCGTGAACGTGCCCTTCATCGTCTACGCCGGCGAGGACCTGCACGAGCCGTCCAGGACCATCGCCCACATCTACGCCGGTGGCCTGGGCATGCCCGACCGCGACTACTACCTCAAGACCGAACCGCGATTCGTCGAGTCGCGCGCGAAGTACCTCGAGCACGTGGCGAAGATGTTCGAGCTCGCCGGCGCCGCACCGGAACAGGCCAGGCAGAACGCCCAGACCGTGTTCGCCTTCGAAAAGCGCCTGGCCGAAGCCTCGTTGGACAACGTGCAATTGCGCGACCCAAAGCTGCAGGACAACCCGACGGCGTTCGCCGACCTGCCAAAGCTTGCGCCCGCCTTCGACTGGGGCACGTACTTCGACGCTGCCCAGATGCCGCGCGACGCGGTCAACGTGACCCAGCCGAAGTTCCTGCAGCAGGTAGAGAAGGAACTGGCCACGACCCCGCTCCCGCAGTGGAAGACCTACCTGCAGTGGCACGTGCTCAACACCGCCGCGGACTCGCTGTCCACGTCATTCGTCGAGGAGAACTTCGCCTTCAACGGCAGGTTCCTCACCGGTGCCACCGAGATCAAACCGCGCTGGAAGCGCTGCGCCGAAGCCACCGATGCCCAGCTCGGCGAAGCGCTGGGCCAGAAGTACGTCGAGAAGTATTTCCCGCCGGAAGCCAAGGTCAAGATGCAGGAAATGGTGAAGAACATCCTGCTGGCGATGGACGACACCATTCGCGAACTGGACTGGATGGACGAAGAAACCAAGAAGAAGGCGCTGGAGAAGCGCTCCACCTTCTTCCCCAAGCTCGGCTATCCGGACAAGTTCAAGGACTACAAGGGCGTGGTCGTCTCGCGCGATTCGGCGTGGGACAACCTCGTCGCCGCCTCGCGCTGGAACGTCGCCGACAACCGCAGCCAGGTCGACAAGCCGACCGACCGCAGCCGCTGGGGCATGTCGCCGCCAACGTCGAATGCGTACTACAACCCGTTGCAGAACGAGATCGTGTTCCCGGCCGGCATCCTGCAGCCGCCCGCGTTCGACCTGACCGCCACCGACGCCGTCAACTACGGCGCGATCGGTGTGGTCATCGGCCACGAGATCAGCCACGGCTTCGACGACCAGGGCGCGCAGTTCGACGCGCAGGGGCGCCTCGCCAACTGGTGGACGGCCGAGGACAACACGCAGTTCACCTCCAAGGGCCAGTGCGTGGTCAACCAGTTCGAGGGCTACTTCATCGAACCGGGCGTCCACCACAACGGCAAGCTGGTGCTGGGAGAATCCATCGGCGACCTTGCCGGTGCCAAGCTCGCCTACCGCGGCTACCTGAAGTCGCGCGAAGGCAAGGGTCCGGAGCCGACCATCGACGGCTTCACCCCCCAGCAGCAGTTCTTCATTGCCTGGGGGCAGTGGCGCGGTGATGAAACGCGCATCGAAACCCAGCGCACCATGATCCAGGGCGACCCGCACCCGATCGCGAAGTACCGGGTCAATGGGCCGTTGTCGAATCTGCCCGAGTTCCGCGAGGCGTTTCAATGCAAGGCGGATGCGCCAATGGTGCGACCGGAGGCTGATCGCTGTGAAGTCTGGTAACCACGGAGATTCAAAGATCATGACGATGCAACTGAGATGCCGCTGTGGCGCGGTGAGGGGCGACATGGATGCCGCCCGCGCCTTCATTCGGGCAACCTGCTATTGCAAGGATTGCCGTGCCTTTGCGCGCTTCCTCGGGCAGCCGGACGTGCTGGATGCCAGTGGCGGCACCGACATCGTGCCGACCGCGCCGGCCACGGTGCGGTTCACCGCCGGTTCCGAGCACGTGGCCTGCATGTCGCTCAGTCCCAAGGGCCTGCTTCGCTGGTACGCGTCGTGCTGCCGCACGCCGCTGGCCAACACGCCGCGCGATGCGAAGCAACCGTATGCGGGCCTGGTGACAGCCTGTTTCGATGCCGCGCCGCAGGCGGTGGACGCGGCCTTTGGGCCTCGCGATCGCATCGTGCTCAACACCGGATCGGCAACCGCGCCGGTGCGTTCCACGCCGCTCACCTTCGTGACGGGTGGCTTGCGCATCCTGGCCGGCGTCATCGGCGCCCGTCTGCGTCGTGAGCGCACCTCGCCGTTCTTCGATGTCAGTGGGCAGCCAGTGGCGGCGCCGGAGGTGATCAGTTTCGAGCAGCGCGCCGCGCTCGAGCGTGACGTTCGGTGATGCGTAGGGTGGGCCCCGGCCCACCGCTTGGAGGTGCGGAGGGGGTGGGCTTGAGCCCACCCTACGTCGCTGGAGCGCGACGTCCGGTGATGCGTAGGGTGGGCCCCGGCCCACCGATTGGCGGTGCGGCGGTGGTGGGCTTGAGCCCACCCTACGTCGCTGGAGCGTGACGTTCGGTGAAGCGTAGGGTGGGCCCCGGCCCACCGATCGGCGGTGCGGCAGTGGTGGGCTTGAGCCCACCCTACGTCGCTTGAGCGTGACGTTCGGTGATGCGTAGGGTGGGCCCCGGCCCACCGATTGGCGGTGCGGCGGTGGTGGGCTTGAGCCCACCCTACGTCGCTGGAGCGCGACGTTCGGTGATGCGTAGGGTGGGCCCCGGCCCACCGCGTGGAGGTGCGGCGGTGGTGGGCTTGAGCCCACCCTACGTCGCTGATGTAGACCATCGCGCCCGGGTTGCGCTCGGGCGTTAAGTAAACCGGTACTGCAGTACGACAAATCCGCGCGGGTAGGTTTTGCTGTGTTCAAGCACGAGTTCGCGCTGGCCAAGGTCGTGGGGAGCGAATGATCGGCCGGCGCCGATCAGGCGTGGGACGATGCGCAGACGCAGCACGTCGACTTCGCCGGCGCGCATCAGCGCCTCGGTCAGCGTCAGACTGCCCCATACGACGAGGTCGCCGTCGATGCGCGACTGCAGGGCGCGCACGCTGTCCACGCCGTCGCCGTGCAAGACCTGGGCCGGCGCGTGTCGGCCCCAAGGGGCGTCGTCGAGCGTGTTCGACACCACGTATTTGGGAATGGTGTTTATCGGCACGGCTACCGGTTCGACAGCCGGGTCCGCGTCCGGCCAGTAGTCGGCAAACATCCGGTACGTGGTGCGGCCGAGGACGATGGCGCGCACCGACTCGAGCATGCGCAGCTGGTCCCCGTCTGCCTCGTTGATGCCGGTGACATCACTTTCGAAAAAGCCGATGCCGCCGTCTGGCTCAGCAGCGTAACCGTCGGCACTGACGATCTGTTCAACGATGAGCTTGCCCATGGAACGACCTCCTTTCGATGGCTTCATCGGGTACGACGAACCAAGGCGGGGCGAATCGACATCGGGGCGGGGGTAGCCTGCCGGACCTGCTCAAGACGGAAGCGTAGGGTGGGCCCTGGCCCACCGTGTGCCCAAGGCGGGCTTGAGCCCGCCCTACGCCCGCCCTACGCCCGCTCTACGACCATCCGTTCAACGTCGCGCCGCGACGATGCGTAGGGTGGGCCCTGGCCCACCGCTCTGCGACAAATGGATTTCCTGCGGCGAGAGGCGGGTGCTTTCCTGGGGGAGTCACGAGACCCACAACGCCCGTGCCCCGATAATGCCGCGCCCCCGACTTTCCCTTGCCGCATGTCCATCATCCTCACCGACTTCGCTCGCCCCCGCTTGTTTCCGCGCGAGCCGCGGCGCAACACCATCCAGGACTGCACGCCCGAGGCGTTCGAGCGGCACCTCAACGAGGTGTCGCCGTTGCAGGTGCTGGACGGCTACGCGTCGTTCTGCAAGTTGCACGTGCATCGCAACTGGACGTCGACGCGGTGCCTGGCGGTGCCGATCACCGACGACAACCGGCACCTGCTGCGCACCCAGTACGAGGCCCGGACCCGAGACGAGCTGCCGGTGCTGGTGCGCTGGTTCGAGGGGATCGAACCACCGGTGGCGAACTACCTGGTCGTCATCCTCTACAGCCGGGAGCAGCTGGCGAAGGAGGGGACGGTGACCACGGCCGACTGGGGCGTGGTGGGCTGCATGTACACCGCCGAGCCGATCGAGACGCCCATGGCCCCGGTCACGATGATGCGCAACGCACTCGGCGTGGAGGAGGGCGGCTCGGGTGTACCGCTGGACCGGGAGGCATATCGGCGCAGCGTCGAGTTCTGGAGCACGCATGCCAATTGGCGGGGGTAGGGGTTGTGGTGGCGTGGCGCTTGGAAGGCGGAAGGCGGAGGCCGGAAGCCGGAAGGCGGAAGGCGGGCTTGAGCCGCCCTACGCCCGCCCTACGCCCACCTACGACTTCCGCCAGGACGATGCGTAGGGTGGGCCCTGGCCCACCGCTTGCGTGACCCACACGGAAGGCGGGCTTGAGCCCGCCCTACACCCGCCCTACGCCCGCCTACGACTTTCGCCAGGACGATGCGTAGGGTGGGCCCTGGCCCACCGCTTGTGAGACCCACAAAGGCCGGCGGGCTTGAGCCCGCCCTACGCCCGCCCTACGCCCGCCTTACGCCCTCCGTGCGCCCGTGCCTATGTCGGTTAGGGCTGGCTGTCGTCGCGCACTAGCGTCGAATCCCCGGCGCGCGCGCCCGGTGCGATCTTCCAGCCGGGCTTCAGCGTGAGCGTCCAGCCGTCGCCGCGCAGGCCGCCGTCGCGGGGCAGCGGCACCGTTGCGCGCTTCATGTCGGCTTGCACCAATGCGCCGTTGCGCTCCACCACCAGGTCGCCCCAGGCGTCGGTGAGGCGCAGGGTGGGGTACACGGTGCCTGCGTCGTCCAGCGGCACCAGCGTCTGCGGGTTGAACTGGAAGTTCGACTTCGCCAGCGGCAGCACCAGCAGCGGGCCCTCGATCAGCGCGACGCGGTAGGCATCGACGCGGGCGATGCGTTCCCCGTCGCGGCGGACCTCCGCTTCGCGCAGGCTGCCGTCGACGTCGTATCGGCGCTTGCGCGCATCGAGGTCGGCGGACACGGCGGCACCGGTGTTGTACGCAGTCGCCAGCAGCGCGCCCAGGTTGGCGCTGGCGGAAATCTTGCCGCGCCACTCGGGATCGGCATCGTCCAGCAGCAGGCCGTAGGCGGGGCCGCTGGCGTATGCGAACGAGCGCACGAAGCTCGGTGCGTCGAGGAAGCGCGACAGGTCGAAGATTGCATACGCCTGCCGCTCGTCCAAGCGTGCCAGGCCGAGCCGCACGCCGGTGTACTCGGCGATGCCTTCGTTGATCTCCAGCGCGGCCTCGTCGCCGGCGGCATTGGCGAACAAGCCGTGGCGCGCGTGCCGGAACGCGAGTGCATCGGTGACGTGGGCGCGGCGGTCGTCTGCATCGTCGGCCATCAACGCCTGCGCCAGTGCGCGCCATTCCAGTTGCAACAGGTAGCGGCCTTCGAGCGTGTCGAGGTGGCGGTTGCCCGCCTCGGGCCGGGTCAGGCCGAGGTCGGGCTGGATGCGGTGGAACATTTCGTGCGCGAGCGTGACCCGGCGGGTCGTGGTCTCGAACGACACCGGCCACAGCAGTTGCGTCCAGCGCGTGCCGGACCACTCGACGCGTGTGTTGGCCATGATGGCGCCGGTCGGCAGCGTCCCGGTGAATACGTTGCCGCCCGCCGTCAACGCATTGCCCGGGTCTTGCTGGTTCGCGATCGCGGCGCGGTCCATCGGATCGACGATCAGGATCGGACCGCACAGCGAACGTCCCCACAATGCGCCGGCGTCGCGATCGCAGATCGTTCGCGCCTCGTCGAACACCAGGTTGGCGCCGTCGCGATCGACCGTCGCTGCGGCGGGTACGCTCTGAAGGCACGCGGCGAGACCCGCGCAGGTGAGCAGGGTGGTGCGGAAGAAGGGAGTCGACATCTCATGGTCCGTGCGTGAAATGGAGCGCGATTGTGGCGCAGATCAAGCGCTACGGTGGCGCGGTGCACTGCTACGCCAGAACGCCAGGTGGGGCCGCACAAACCAGGCCAGTGATCGTGCCGCCCCTGCCTCGCGGCAGATTGGGGCAATGGCGCGCGGGGCAGGGGCGAAAGGGCTTCAGGTTCGAACCAAGTCGATGAACCCGGAACCATTTCGTCGAAGCAGGCGGTATCGTGTGCGGCGGAGACAATCCAAGTCCTTCGGGGCTTCCCTCGTTGGCATCGTCAACCATGCTCAAGTCGCATCTGCTGTTCTTCTTTGCCGGCCTGGGCGCATTCAATGGCTTGGCACTGTCGCTCTATCTGCTCTGGCGACAACCGGCAACGCCGGCGCAACGGTGGTTGGCCGCACTGGTGCTGATGCTCAGCATCCGAACCGGAAAGTCCGTGCTGTTCTACTTCTGGCCCGAGGTTTCCAAGCTGGTCCTGCAGGTCGGCCTGACCGCCTGCTTGCTCATTGGCCCCTGCCTGATCGGCTTCGTGCGCGCCTGGGCAGATCCGCAACGACGGCACACCCGGAAGGATCCGCTTTTCGGATGGGGCTTGCTCGCGCTGGCAACCGGCTTTGGCGTGGCCTTCCCGTATGCCGACCACGTGGGTTTGTGGGCAGGGGCGGTCTGGCGCTGGATCCAGTTTGGCTGGCTGGCGTGCCTGCTGGTGGCCGGTGGGCTGTTTGTCCGTGCCACCCGGCAGCAGGACAGCCACGACGCAGGCGACGGATTGGCCCGCGGGCATGTCGCGGCGGTGGTCGCGGGTGTGGCGGTGATCTGGCTGGCCTATTTCACCGCCGGGTTGACCTCGTACATCGTGGGCGCGCTGTCGTTCTCGCTCGTGCTGTACCTGAGTGCCATCGTGGCCCTCGCCCAGCGTAGGAAGCGCCGCGCTGCGGCGCCTTACCAGGACCGCAAGATCGCCCCGGGCGAAGCCGAGGCGGCATTGCAGTCTCTGCACACGTTGATGGCCCAGGAGCACCTGTACAAGGACGCCAGCCTGACCCTGGCCAGGCTGGCCCGGCGACTCAACATGACCCCGGCGCGCTTGTCGCAGCTGCTGAACGACAACCACAAGACCGCCTTCCGGCAGTACCTGGTGCAACTGCGGGTCGAGGCGGCCAAGGGGCTGTTGAGCACGCCCGACCTGGTGTCGATGGAGCAGGTCGCCGAAGCCTCCGGGTTCCTGTCCATGTCCACGTTCTACACCAGCTTCAAGAAGGTGGAGGGCACGACGCCGGCCGCTTGGCGGCAGATGCAACTGCGGTCGAACGCCGACTCCTGAAACGTGTTTCCGGAGTCCGGAAGCGTGTTGCAACATACTGTTTGCCAAGGGAAAACATCAGCATGTTGGTCTTCCCCAACAGGAGTCCACCGTGCCTGCACCTCCCGCCATGCCGACGACCATCGGTGCCGTTTCATTCCGCGCAGTGCTCGTCCAACTGCTGGGCAGCGTCCTCATCGTGCTGTTGATGAGCGGCTGGGCCCAGGCCCAATCGCTCCCGGATGACCGTCGGGTTGCCGCCGTGATCCAGGACTACCTGGAGGGCAGTTCCTACAACCGGCCCGAACAGCTTCGGCGCGCGTTCCACCCCAGTGCCCGTCTGTACCTCAGCCAGGGCGTGAGTGGCATGCGGGAGGTGAGTGTCGATCAGTACGTCGGCGGGTTCACCCGGAACCCGGGCCAGTTCAACGGGCGATTCGGCCGACTGATCAGCGTGCAGGTCGAGGGCAGCATCGCGACCGCGAAGGCGGAGATCCTGGTCGGCAAGGATCAGGCACGCTTCATTGACTTGTTCCTGCTGAAGAAGCTCGGCGAAGACTGGCAGGTCATCAGCAAGACCGCGACCCGCTTCCAGGCGCCGGCTCACGGCCGTCAGGTGGTCCTGGTCGTGTCCAACGTCACCACGATGCCCGGCACCCAACTCAGCGCCGGCAACAGCTTTGCGGAGCTGATCCATGCCTATTCCACGTTCCGCGACGCGGGCTACGGCGTGCAGTTTGTGAGCCCTGAAGGTGGGGCCGTGCCACTGGCCTACATCGACACCCGCGATCCGGAGCACACGGCCAGGATCTACGACCGCGACTTCATGTGGGCGTTGGCCAATACGCGCAAGCCCGAGGAGGTGAGTGCCGTCGACTACGCCGCGCTGATGTACATCGGTGGCAGCGCGGCGATGTATGGCGTCGCGGATCACGCCGGTCTCAAGTCCCTGGCGGCGCGCATCTACGAACAACAGGGCGGCATTGTCTCGGCGGTCTGTCACGGCAGCGCCGGTCTGGCAAACCTGATGCTGTCCGACGGCACGGCGCTGGTGAGCGGCAAGCGGGTCACCGGCTACCCCGATGCCTTCGAAGACAAGCGGGCGCCGTACTACAAGACTTTTCCGTTCTCGATCGAGCAGCGCCTGCGGGAGCGCGATGGCCTGTTCCGCTACGGTGCCCGCAACACCTCGCACGTGGAGATCGATGGCCGGCTCATCACCGGCATGAACTGGCAATCCACCCGCGACGTCGTCAAGGCCATCATCGCGCAGCTGGAGGCGCCAGGCCCGGCGGAAGCGACAACGCGAAATTCAACCCGCTGATCGTCACACCATTGGCCAGCTCGCCTCAGGAAGATTCATGTTGATTGGAAAGCACGGCCTCACAGCGATCATCGCTGCCGCCCTCCTGTCGCTTCATTCACTTGCTGGTGCCGCAAGCACATTGGACGAAGCGAACGAGCGGACCCGGAAGTTCATCCGGGAGACGATGGAGGACAAGCGCATACCGGGATTGCAGATCGCCGTCATCAAGGACGATCGCGTCGTGCTGTCCGAAAGCCACGGCTTGGCCAACGTCGAGAACCGCGTGCCTGCCACAAGCACGACGTTGTTTCCCATCAACTCGGCAACCAAGTCGTTTACCGGCGTCGCCATGATGCAACTGGCCGAAGCAGGGCTCGTGGATCTCAGCGCCCCGGTCTCTCGTTACCTGGGCGACTTGCCCGAGGCGTGGCGAAGCGTGCGTGTCCGTCAACTCCTGGCGCATACGTCAGGGCTCCCGGACATCCTCGACCAGCAAGGCCTGCTTGGAGGTGGCTCTGAACTGGACGCGTGGAAGGCGGTGAAGCTGCGGCCGATGGACGCGCCAATCGGCGAGAGGTTTGCCTACAACCAGACCAACTACGGCTTGCTGGCACAGATCATCGTCAAGCAAACCAAGATGCCGTATGAGCGGTACCTCGCGAAGCGTCAATTCGATGTGGCAGGCATGCCCTTGTCCACCTTCGGCGACAGCTACGACCTCGTTGCCAACGCAGCCACCATGTACAGCTACCTCCCGCGCAAGACCGACGCTGAGGGCGACGACGAGCGCCTGTCGCATTGGTTCTACGACATGCCGCATGGTCTTTGGGCCGGTGGCGGCATTCAGACCACCGCAGATGAAGTTGCGCGTTGGATCATCGCGCTATCGAGTGGCCAACTGATCAGCGCGGCCAATGTTCAGAACATGTGGATGCCAGAACCATTGAACAGTGGCGCTAAGGGGCGTTGGGCGGCGGGATGGCCGGTGCTGGGAACGTCTCCCAATCGGCAAGTGGCAGGCATGGGGGGTGCCCGTGCCGCATTCGTGATCTATCCGGATGATCGGCTGGCCATCGTCGTGCTGACCAACCTGGTTGGGGCCAATCCCCAGGACTTCATTCCGAAGATCGCCGAGTTCTACAAGCCAATGCAGCTTAGGCGTTCGCCATGAGTCCGATCAGGCGATGGGCCTTCTTGATGGCGATCATCGCCGCCTGGGCCACGCCGTGCGTTGTCCACGCTCAGTCCGCCAGCGCCGCGCCCACTGACCGCCACCAGCAAGTGGATGCGATCTTCGTGCCCTGGAACAGCGCAACCACACCCGGGTGCGCCGTGGGCATCTCCCGAGACGGCGTGCTGGACTACGCGCGCGGTTACGGCATGTCGAGCCTCGAGTACGACGTCGCCATCACCCCGGCATCGATTTTCCACGTCGGTTCCATCTCCAAGCAGTTCACGGCCTTCTCGATCGCACTGCTGGCGCAGGAGGGCAAGTTGTCGCTGGACGATGACATCCGCAAGCACGTGCCGGAGATGCCGGACTTTGGCAAGACGATCACCATCTCGCACCTGATCCATCACAGCAGCGGACTGCGAGAGCAGGGACAGCTTCTGTACCTGGCCGGCTGGCGCAGCGACGACATGATGACCGAAGCCGACATGTTGTCGGTCGCGGCGAAGCAGCGCGGGCTCAACTTCGCTCCGGGGACCGAAACGCTCTACAACAACCTCGGCTACACGTTGCTGGCAGTGATCGTGAAGCGTGTGTCCGGCAAGCCGCTGTGGGCCTTCGCCGACGAGCGGATCTTCCAGCCGCTGGGCATGACCGACACGCACTTCCAGGACGACCACACGCAGATCGTTCGGCGGCGTGCTGCGGGCTACCAGGCGCACAAGGACGGCGGGTGGCGCATCAGCATCCCGACGTCCGACTACTACGGCCCGACCGGTCTGTTCACCACGGTTGGCGACCTGCTGAAGTGGCAAGAGAACCTCGTCCACGCGCGCGTTGGCGGACAAGCGTTGGTGGCATCCGTGCAGACTTCGGCTACTTCGAACAACGGCGCGGCGACCGGCTACGGTGCCGGAGTCTTCGTCCGAAATTTTCGCGGTCTGCGCACGGTGGGGCACGACGGCGTGCACGCCGGATACCGCGCGGATGCCATCGCCTTCCCGGATCAGCGGCTGGCCATCGTGACGCTGTGCAACGGTGCCACGATTGCTCCCGCAGAGCTCGCCCAGAAGATCGCTGCCGTGTACCTGGGCGATCGCATGACAGCCAATGCGCCCTCGGTGAGCGTGCCGGACGCGGAGTTGTCGGCGCTGGCGGGCGTCTACTGGAGTCCGTTGACGGATGAGGTGGTACGGGTGGAGGCGAAGGACGGCGCGCTACGCCCCACTGGCGCACCGTCTCGCCTCGAACCGCTCGGCAACGGCGCATTTCGCATGGGCGAAACGACACGGTGGCGATTCACCGCCGACGTCCCCGGAGCACGCGAGCTGCGAATCTGGGATGTCTGGCCAACGCCGAGAATGTTCACCCGCGTCACCGAGCCGCTGCCCGCTGCCCCGGCACTGGCATCGTTCACGGGCCAGTACCGCATCGACGAGGTCGACATGACGTACACGGTGCTCATGGCGGACGGCACGTTGACGATGCGTTGGCCGCGACAGACGGATCTCCTGCTCGAAGCCGTCGGCGGTGATCGCTTCGTCAGCGGCGCGTGGACGGTGACCTTCACGCGCACGGCGTCGGGCGTCGTGGATGGATTGACGATCACTGCACGCCGCCTGCGGCGTTTGCGGGCGGAACGGCTCACGACAGCGCAGACACCCACGCGACGAGTGGGCACCGGCGCCTCGGAGATTCACGCCCGCTGACAGCGTGGCGTTCCACGGAGCTGGAACCCATCGAGGCGCGAAGTTCCGTGTGCAACCGCCTCAGTGGGTTGCGCCCGCCGGGCAGCAACGACGGCGCGGCTCAACCGGACGCGCTTTCGGCCCGTGCGCTTGCCAACGGTTCGTTCGACGGATGCGCCACTGCCGACGAATCGGACGCAGGGGCTGGGTATCGGCCGGTTGCACGTGCGAACGCTTCGCCCCAATCGGCGATCGGTGCCAGTGCGGCGTTCAAGCTCACACCCCATTGCGTCAGCGCGTATTCCACGCGCGGCGGCACCTCATGAAACACCGTGCGACTGATGAGTCCATCGCGATCGAGCTCGCGCAGCTGCTGTATCAGCATCTTTTCGGTCACGCCGGACACCTTGCGCTTGAGTTCACCGAATCGAACGCTGCCAAACGATAGCTCCCACAGGATGGCCACCTTCCATTTGCCGCCGATCGCCTCGAACGCCGGCCCGATTCCACAGTCGTAATGCGTGTTCGCCATTTTCGAACTCCCGTTGCGATACAAATCTTACCAATCCGTAAGTACCTTACTTTTTTGTCCGTACTTGTTGCACGACAAGGCAGTACCTACCGTAGTTCGCACCTTCCAACTGGAATTCGAAGATGACGAACGTAACGGTAATTGGCTTGGGCCCCATGGGGCATGCACTGGCTGACTTGCTGCTCAAGGCGGGGCAAACGGTCACCGTGTGGAATCGCAGCGCCGACAAGGCATCGGCGCTCGTCGAGCGCGGCGCCACGATGGCGTCCTCGCCTGCAGCGGCCATCGCCGCCAGTCCCATCACGATTGTCTGCGTACTCGATTACGCCGGCGCAGAAGCGATTCTCGCAAGCGAAGGCGCTTCGTCGGCGATGAAAGATCGCCTGATCGTGAACCTCGGCACGGGCAGCCCCAGCGACGCCCGGCACCTGGAGTCCCTGGTGCATCAGCACGGAGGCCGCTATCTCGACGGTGCGATCCAGGCCGCTCCCAGTCAGATGGGCCAGGACGATACGCCGCTGTTCGTCTCGGGGCGCCGGCCGCATTTCGATGAGGCGCAATCGGTGCTGCGCGTGTTCGCGGGCAACGTGGAATTCCTCGGCGAGGAGATCGATGCGGCCGCGTACATGGATCTGGCCACGCTGTCGTATGTCTACGGTGCGTACGCCGGTTTCATTCACGGGGCCAACATCGCCGGCGCGACCGGCATCGACGTTGCCACGTACGGTCGCCTGGTGAACTCGATCTCGCCCAGCTTCGGCGCGTTTTTCCAGCACGAAGGCAACGTCATCGCGTCCGGAGATTTCCGCGTTACCGAAAGCCCGCTGCGGATCTCCATTCCCGCGGTGCGGCGCATCCTGCAAGCGTCCCAGCAGCTGGGCATCGACACGCAGGTGCCGGCGCTCGTCGACGGCTGGCTGCAGCGCGCCGACGATGCGGGGCTGGCCAATGAAGAGCTCGCCGCGCTGATCAAGGTGGTGCGTCAACGTCAGTCGATCAGCGCCGCAGCGTGATACGTGAAAGCGGGGCCAGCGCGCTTTCTCAAGCGTTCGCTGGCCCCGGCAGACATCTGGCTGGCGTGCCCGTCAGTGCCTGAAGGCGCTTAGCCTGGCGGGCAGTTGAGGGGGCAGGCAGTTCGTGCCAGGAACGCACCCACACCCCCCCATCACCACCCGCACGCACTTCGGGGCGGGTGCCGCCGAGGCCGGCACTGCCACGGTGGGTGGCTCGACGCAGACTGGCGTGGCCGTGCTGACCTGGCGCGAGGCCAGCACAACCGGACTGGCGGGCAGGCCGTCCCACAGCATCGGCGTGTCCAGCAGTTCGATCTTCCGCAGCGGTTTGTCAGCGGGCACGTTGACGCCGAACAGGCGGAAGCTGTCGCCGCTGAGCGGATTGCTCGCATTGGCACCCGGCGCGGTCTTCGGACCCCACCATGGGCGGAAGCCGCCCTGGATTGCCACATGACGGACGCTGCCGTCGGCGTAGGTAACGCGCACGGTGTAGTCACAACCGCTTGCATGGCAGTACCACGGGTTGGAACTCGTGTTGGGCACGATGCTGGCCCGCTCCGCCGCCTTGGTCGGATCGATGTAACGAATCCGGTTGCCGAAATACGCAAGCGGCGGATAGATCTGGGTCACACCCGGCGTACCGGCACGGCTGATGGTGAGAAGGATCGAGTAGACCGGCAGGTCGTGCTGGACCGGCAGCCCGCCGTCGAAGCCGTAGAGCCCCTTGTCGGTGGTGGCCGGAGTGACGTTGACCCAACGGCGATCGATCCCGTCCCAGCGCCGGTAGCCACCCGGATAGGCCATGTCACGGATCACGGCGCCACCGCTGTAGGTGTGTTTGCCGCTGCTGTCGGTGCCTGTCCTGCCCTCCAGGTGTCGCTGGAAGACGGCGGTGCTGAAGTCGGAGAAAGTTGCGTAGGCATACCCTTGCGCCTGGTCGCCCGCGCCGCTCTGCATCGGGTCCTGTTTCACGCAGCGTCCCAGAGTGTCGAGCTGCCGCGGCGTGCCATCGAACGTGTGGCTGGTGCAACCGTTGTAGCGCGATGCGCTGGTGGGCACGAAGGGGCCCAGGAACTGCCTGCGCAGGCTGTCGTAACCCCACGCAGAACCGGCGAGGCTGCCGCCCACGTAAGGATAGCTGCCGTTCTTGTAAGCCCCTCCCACGTGCGGCAGGCCCATGGCGTGCCCTTGCTCGTGGATGAAGATGCCCTGGTAGTGGTGATCTCCGGTGCCGACGTTGCCGCCTCCCAGTCCGCCACCGGGCGATCGATAGACGCCCTGCGCGTCGAGCATCATCAACGGTGCGTAGTACTGGGTGTTGTCGATTGCCTCGCCGTTGGCTTCGCGCAGCTTGCCCAGGATGCCCAGCACGGCGCTCATCGTGGCATAGCCATCGCGTTGCTGGCTCATGTTGGACACCACGTACGCCGGCCCGCCCGAGCGCGGACCGATGACCATCTGGGGCCAGACGATCCGGATGGCGGCATGTGTCTGCGCGACGACGCTCGCCGCTGGCCACTTGGCGAAGATCTCGTTTGCGGTTGTCCGCGCTGGCCTGGATGACAGGTTCATCGGTACCGAGTTGCCTTCGTTGGCCCCGAACAGATAGAACGGCAAGATGCGCAGGTTGATCGGCACGTCCGCACCGATGGACGGGCGGCGCGGCGCACCGGCCGCGTAGTTGTCGGCAAACGCACGCAATGTCAGGCCCGGGCGCATCCAACCGGCCGGCAGCGTTGCGCTGTAGCGGTTGCTGGCAAACGCCGGTCCCTGGGACTCCGTCGGCGGCAAGGCCGAGGGCCGCGCCAACGCCACGGCGCCCAGCTGGACCTCACCCAACCAGGCTTCGAGTTTCGGATTCACCGCATTGCCCACCGGCAAGGTCACCAGGGCCAGCGATTCGCGTCGACCGACCAGGTGGAGACGTTCGTTGGCCTTGGGAAGCGACCAGCTCAGGCCTGCCTCGGGCAGCACGTGTGTCTGGGCGATTTCCAGCGATCCGATCTCGAGCGAACCGGCAATCGCCATCGACGTGACCTGCGCCGATGTGGCGCTGTCGTCGTTGGACCATGGCCCGACGACGACATTGCGGGGCCGGCTTGCAAGAACGATTGGCGCGCTGGAATCGCTGTACGCCGGCGCGGCATGCGCGCTGGGCGCAGGAGCGGCCCCATCCGGATCACATGCGCTCAATCCCAGCGGCAGGGCCAGGGCGATCAACGCCCGTCGAAAGAAACCAGGAAAAAAAATCGACTCACTCACAGCAACCCCCTGTTGCCGTTGCTGCCCGAAGCAGCGGATGGATTGAATCGGCAGGCAGCCACTCCGAAACCCGGAGGATCGGAGCGGTCGGCGCGATGGCGCCGAAAAACTGATGAACTTACTGCCCCCCGACGTGCGTCTCGGAGCATCCCCGATAGCCGCGGATTTTATGCGGTCGTCGACATGGGGAAGGGGACTGGGTTCACGAATGCCGCTAACGCAGGTGCAGTGCGCTTTGCATGAGCTTCACTCATGCAGGGCATTTGACGTCGCGTCGCGTCGCGATACATGCGACGGCGACGTCCGACGCTTGGATTTCCTTGTCCCATCACGCGAGGCCAAGCCGGTCAGCCGACGCCTGGCGATGACTCGGTCACCACTAGGCGGCAGGGTTCGGCAACAGTTGTGTGGCGTTGCCGCGTGGCCACCGCACGTAGGTGCGGTACGCATAGCCCCACGGCACCACGGCTGCCATCAGGGGGATGCCGATGAACGCGTTCGCGATTTCTTCCGCGGGCGAGCCGGCCAACGTGCCCGCTTGCCACAGCGGCAAGGCGATGAAGCCCAGCCACAACGCCTTGTAGACGATGGTGAAGAACATCAGCGGCAGCCAGCGCAGCGGATGCACGAGCCCGAACACGGCAAGCGAGGGGTAGGCGGCCCAGACGCAGACGGTCACCGCGCGTACCGGGTCCCATGGCCCCTCGTGCGTCAGCAGCCCCTGGAACGCCACCGGCGCGACAAAGATCAGCATCAGGAAATAGAACAGGCGCAGACCCCAGATGTTGAATGGGCGGACGCCTTCGTGGCGCTGCGGGTTGGAGGTGAACGCGTAGGCGAGGTTCATGACTCACTCCTGGGGTGGTTGGGTGGGATCGAAGGCCAGCAAGTCGCCGGGCTGGCACTGGAGGACGGCGCAGACCGCCTCGAGCGTGGAAAAGCGGATCGCCTTGGCCTTTCCGGTCTTCAGGATCGACAGGTTGGCGACGGTGATGTCGACCCGCGCGGCCAGTTCGGTCAGCGTCATGCGCCGCGCGTGCAGCAGCTCGTCGAGTTGGATGACGATGGCCATTGGTTACACCGTGCCTTCGAGGTCGGCGCGCATGCGGGCGCCCTGTTCGAACACGCGTGCCAGCACGAACAGCAGCAGCACGGCCAGCCAGGGGGCAAACGAGAACCCGATGTCGAGGTCGAGGTCGATGCCCATCGACGACAGGGAACCGGAGACGGACCAAGCAGTCATGCCGATCAGCAGCCGCAGCGCCTCGCCAACCAGCACCCACCAGGCGATGGCCTGCAGGCGGCGGGCGTTGTCGACGACGAACGGATCGCCGCTGCGTACCGTGTCGACGATAGCCAGCAGCTCGCGCAGCACGCGATGCACCACGTACGCGGCGATCAAGCCCAGGACCACGACGGCGCGCAGCGCGGCCCGCACCTCCCACGGGGTCTGGCCGTCGGTCATGCCGAGGGCAGCCGAAAGCACTGGCGGGTAAAGCAGGGTGGCGACCAGCAACGCACCGATGGCGAAGGCATACAGCGCGTTGAGCACTGTCAGGCCGAGAAGGAGCGGGCGGGTCAGGGCGAGGGCGTTCGGGGAGGTGGTCATGGCACTGTCGCCTGTTGGATATCGTGGATCGATATATACGATATCGAAAAACGATATGCAATAGGACGCAAGTAACGGGTGGGCGGACCCCGGGAACGGGCGTGCCCGGTGCTCGACCTGCCGATGCCACCAAGTGGTGCGGCTCCCGGTACGGCGTGCCCGTCGGCGTCCGTTTGGTCGGCGACCGGTTCCTTGAAGGCTTCGCCACCCGGCCACACCGCATTGGCCCCACGAATTGTCCCCATGGCCCATGGCGAACGGGCGCCAGCACATCCGCGACGCACGCGAAGCCGATAAGCTTGGCCAAGCCCAGCGTGCCCGTTGGGCGACGCAAGCCGGCGGGGCGAGGCCCCAGCCCGGCAAAACGTCGATTCGTCACCGTCGGCGGGGTGCAGACGCCGTGCTGCTGTCATCCTGTCGCGCGGCGCGCGAGGCGATGCGACGCTTGACGAGGACACCGATCGGTCGCTCATGGAAACAGAGCCCACAAACGCACCAGAACGCGCGCATGCAGGCCTCGACCCCGAGTTGTTGCGCCGGCTGCTGCGCGCGAAGGACCGGATCGACGCCGCGTCACATGAGGACTGGCCCGTCCAGCGCCTGGCGCGCGTGAGCAGCGTCTCCGCGGCCCACTTCGCGCGATCGTTCAAGGAGGCGTTCGGCCTCCCGCCGCACCGTTACCTGCTTACGCGTCGACTGGAGCGGGCCAAGGCGCTGCTGCGCGACACCGACCTGCCCATCCTCGACATCGCCTTGCAGACCGGGTGGAACAGCCTGGGGACGTTCGGGCGCACGTTTCGCGACGTGACCGGCTCCAGCCCCGGTGAGCTGCGCGCGCGCGAAAAGGCCGCTTTGCATGCACTCGAGTGGGTGCCTGCGTGTTTCGTCAGTGCTGCCCACCGACCCGACCTCACTATCGCAGTTTCGGAGAAGCGGCGGCAGGCCGAGGTCGGCAAGAATGTGGCCACGCACGAATCGCGTGCAGACCAAGCGGAGATCACATGAGTCAGGGAGTTGGCGTTACCGGGTTGTACGTTCGGGATCAGGACGAAGCCCTTCAGTTCTATGTCGAGAAGCTCGGCTTCCAGGTCCACACCGATGCGCGCAACGGCGACTACCGTTGGCTCACGGTGCAGCACCCGGACCAGCCGTCCTTCCAGCTCGGTCTGTTCGTCCCGCAGGCGCCGATGGTCGATGACGCCACTGCGCAGACCCTGCGCGAGGCCGTGGCGAAAGGCGCGATGCCGCCGCTGGTGCTGGTCGTCGACGATTGCCGCGCCGCCTGCGACCGGATGCGCGGCCGCGGCGTCGAGATCACCTCGGGGCCCGAGGAACGTTACGGCACCGTGGACGCCAGCTTCCGTGATCCGTCGGGGAACGGGTGGAAGATGATCCAGGCGCGCTGATTGTGCGTCGCCCGCCGGCCCCTCACCGGGTCGGCGGGCGAACGGGGCGCTCCCGCCGGAGGCAGTTGGGCTGCTCTCTACAGGAGGTCACATTGAACTGGAACAAAGGGACTCGGCAGGTTCATCGCTGGCTGTCCGTCGTCTTCCCGGTGGCCGTCATCGTCAACATGATCGTCATCGCGCAAGGGCAGTACGTGGCGTGGGTGGGCCTGCTGGCGGTTGCACCGCTCGCGTTGCTGCTGCCAACCGGTCTGTACCTGTTCGCGCTGCCGTATGTCACGAGATGGCGCGGCGGACGGGCCACCGGGTAGGCGGACACCACGAGCGCGCCCCGTCACACGTGCACAAGTTGGCATGCGGACGACTGCCGGCGCTTCGCACCTCCATCGGCACGTCCGCACTGTCTTCCAACGACCCGGTCGAGGTCGAAACCACCGCAATTCTGGAGAGAAACGCAATGGCCAGTGAGACGTCCGTGAAGCCAAGGAAGGTGGCCGAGAAGACCGCCGCCAAGCGGGTCGCCACGAAGGCGGCCGCGCCGCGCAAGGCAGCCGTCAAGGCATCGGACACCCTGAGCGCGTCCGAGCGCATCGACCGGAAGATCGCCAGCCTGGGCGACTGGCGTGGCGAGCGCCTGGCGCAGATCCGCGCGCTCATCCATGAGGTCGATCCCGAAGTGGTCGAAGAGTGGAAGTGGATGGGTACTCCCGTCTGGTCGAACGGCGGCATGTACGTGCTCGCCAACGCCCACAAGGACAAGGTGAAGCTCACGTTCTTCCATGGCGCGCAGCTCGCCGATCCCAAGAAGTTCTTCAACGCGGGCCTGGACGGTGGCAAGTGGCGTGCGACGGACCTGCGCGAAGGCGACAAGATCGACACGGCCGTGCTCAAGGCATTGCTGCGCGAAGCGATCGCGTACAACACCACCCACGCGGTACCCAAAAGCAGGGGATCGCGATCGCCGGTGAAATGAATCGTCACCGAACCCCGGGCGCGTAGCGTTATCGGAGCGTCAAACCCGCCGGCATCTCTCACCGGCGTTTCACCTTGGCGCCGGTATTGGACTTCCATCCACTCTGGAGGGAGGTTGTCATGCGCAAGTTGCTGATTGGAATCTGTCTTGGACTGGTGGCGTCGGTGGCCGGCGCCGATGGCGTGGAAAACAAGTGGCGCCTGGAGTTCAGTGGCAACGCCGAGTCCGCAGGCAGGATCGTGCTGGCGTTGGCGCCGGCGCAGGGTGATCCGATCCGCGCCACCGTCGATGTTCCGTACGGACGCGCAGAGAACGACGTGGCCAGGGACGTGCGCGATGCGCTGCAGGCCCAGTCGGGCAAGCGGTACAGCGTCGAGGTCGACGACGGAGAAGACGTGCTGGTGAAGAAGCACGAAGGTGAGCGCGATTTCGTCATCACCATCGTCGAGAACAGCGTCCAGGGCGTGCGCATCAACATCGGCGCCGAGTAACCCCGCCGATGCAGGCCCATGCCGGCGCATCGCCGCCGGGGAGGGCGCCTATTTTTCTGCCTTGGTCCTCTCCGCTGCCTGCGTGGCGCGCACCACGGCGATCTCGGCCGGCAACTGGCGCTGCAACAGGGCGAGCAGCTCCGCCACCGCATCACTGTCGATCGGCTTGCCGGCCTGCGTGGTGGCGGTGACCCTGGTGGTCAGACGCCGGATCGTCTCCGACTGCGGCAGCGCCTTGGTCAGGATCAAGAACGCCTCGCCCCGATAGCGCAGGCTGTAAAGATCGAGCATCTGCGCGCGACCGTCGTACTCCACGCCCGCCGTCCGCACCGCGATCTGGCCAACGGCGTTCCAGGTGTCGAGCTTGTCGGCTTCGATCAAGAACTCGCCGCGCGTCGTGAGTGGTGGCAGGACGATCTCAGCGGGAGGCAATTCCACCTTCATGGGCTCGCCCATCGTGCGACAGCCGGCGAGCAGCACTGCCGGCACGATCGCGATCAGGATCGCGTAAGTCGGGGGCAGGAAGATGAGTCGAGCAGACACCGGCGTCCTCCATCGGACGACACTGTTTTGGCACCACCGACGTGAAGGGGACGGAAACTTTCGGCCCTCGGCGTGCGCGCATGGAGCATGCGTTTACTTGCCAGTATGGGAGTCGCGAACGCGACTGTGTTGCCGCCAACATCGGACCACGGTTCTGCAATGCACGTCGCTCCGCGCAGTGGCCGCATGGCGCGTGGGGCGCGGCGTGCACGGCTTGGGCGAACGACGGATCCGGCAGCGACGCGGGCACTGTGACGATGGTCTTCACCTCGGCGTTGCCGAGGTACTGATACCTCTGTTGTCGCTCGCGGCAAATGTCGGAATTGGCAGGAGTGCTACGCTCGTGGCACCGGGGCTGGGTTGGCCCGTCCGCCAGTGGCGTCTTCGGAGGAAGCGGCATGCGGAACCGGAAGCAGGGAATGCTGTTGGGCATCCTGGTCTTGGTCGGCGTCACGGCCGCTGCGGCGGCCGAACTCGAGGTGCGCGTCAACGATCGACGCGGTGGGCCCGTCTCCGACGCCGTCGTGACCGTGGTCGTTCGCGGCGTGTCGCCGCCCACGCCCAACACGCCCGTCCGTCCGGCGTCCGGATCCCAGCGGGTAGTGGACCAGAAGGCCTTGGCCTTCACCCCGTACGTCGAGGTGTTCCGACCCGGCGACGAAGTCGTCTACAGCAACAGCGATCGCACCCGCCACCACGTCTATTCCTTCTCGCCCATCAAGGCCTTCGAGTTGGTGCTCGCGCCTGGGGCGAAGTCGGCGCCGCTGAAGCTCGAGCGTTCCGGGGTGATCGCGGTGGGCTGCAACATCCACGACGGGATGATCAACTACCTGTACATCTCCGATGCGCCGTGGGCCGCCCGCACCGATGCACGTGGCGTGGTTGCGTTCCGCGGCCTGCCAGCGGGCGCATTTGATGTGCGCGTCTGGCAGCCCCGACTGCCGCCCAAGCGGCCCGACCTGGTGCAGTCCGGCATCACCCTGCGTGCCGCCGACCGCCGCAGCCTGACCTTTTCGCTGTCGCTGCTCCCCGACTCGCGCCTGCAGTTCGACCGCGAGCACACGCGGTACTGACGCCGAGGCGACGCGCATGGGCTTCCGCTTCCGCCTGGCATCGTTCTTCGTCGTCGCCCTGATCCTCGTGCAGGGCCTTACGGGCGTGCTCGTCTACCAGGTCACCCGGCACGAGCTCATCGGCGAAGGGCAGCGCCAACTGCAGGAGTCCGCGCAGTCGTTCGCGCACCAGTTCCAGGACATGTCCGACCGTGCCGCTGCCAGCGTGCAGGTCCTTGCGCTCGACTTCGCGTTGCGCTCGGCCGTAGCACAGCGCGACGAGGCGACGCTCACCTCGGCGCTGCGCAACCACGGCCGCCGCGTGGGTGCCACGCAGATGCTGGTGATCGGCGTCGACGGCCGCGTCGAGGTGGATACGGCGGGGCAACTGGCGGCGGGCACGCCGTTCCCGCATGCCGATCTTGTCGAGCGTGCGCTGCAGGCACCGGCCGCGGCGACCGTGACCTGGAAACAGCGTGCCTATTGGATGGTGGTCGTGCCCGTGTTCGCTCCGGACCTGGTGGGCTACATCGGCGCCGCCATCCCCGTGGACGATCGCGTCCTGGCCCGGCTGCAGCAGCAGTCGGCGCTGCCTGACAGCATCGAGCTCGCCGCCGCGGACGCGTCGGGCCGACTGGTCGTGCTGGCGCGTGGCCGCGATCCCAGCCAACTGGCCGTGCCGCTGGCCGCACGCGGCAGCCTGCCGACAGCGCCGGTCGTGGTCGACGTCGGCGGACGCGAGTTCGTCTCGCAAGCGGTGTGGCTGCGTGGCGCGCGCCACAGCCCGCGAGTCGCCGCGGTCCTCGGGTTTTCCGTCGACGAGGCGCTCAGGCCGTACCGCCCGGTGGCTGCCGCGTGGGCGGGCCTGCTCGCGTTCGGCCTGACGGTGGGCCTGGTCTGCGCGTGGCTGATCGCACGAAGCGTGTCGCGCCCGATCGAGGAACTGGCGGCGCTGGCGCGACGGATCGCCTCTGGCGACTACAGCCCGCCCGAGGCGCCGGCACGCACCGACGAACTCGGGCAGTTGGCCAATGCGTTCGGCAACATGGCCCACGCGATCCGGGAACGCGAAGCGCGGATCCTGCACCAGGCCGGCCACGACCACGTGACGGGCCTGCCGAACCGGGCGTACACCGAAACCGCGATCCAGCACGCACTTGCCGCGCGCCCGGACGGGACAGCGGCGCTGCTGATGCTGGGCCTTGGGCGGCTGCCGGAGATCATCAAGACGCTCGGTCACGTGGTGTCGGACCGGCTGATGCACGAAGCGGGCGTGCGCCTGCAGCAGCCGGCGGACAGCGGCCTGGTCGCGCGGGCGACGGACACGCAACTGTCGATCTTCCTCCCCGGGGCCGGTCGAGGCGAGGCGATCGAGGTCGCGCACCGCATCGTCGAAGCGCTGGGCGAGCCGTATCGCGAAGCCGACCTCACGCTGGACTTCGCACCGGCCGTCGGCATCGCGTTGGCGCCGCAGCACGGCACCGACGCCAGCGGGCTGTTGCGCCGCGCGGAAGTCGCGATGCTGGGGGCGCTGCATTCCGACGATCCGACCGCCCTCTACGATCCGTCCACCGATCCGCATCGGCCCGAGCGCCTGTCGTTGATGGCCGACCTGCGTCACGCGCTCGAGAACGAGGGCATCAGCCTGCACTACCAGCCAAAGTTGAACCTCCGCGAAGGCCGCATCGACAGTGCCGAAGGCCTCATCCGCTGGCGGCATCCGATCGTGGGACCGGTGGCCCCCGATGCCTTCATCGCGCTGGCCGAGGAAACCGGCAACATCCGCCGCGTGACACGTTGGGCGCTGGGCGCCGGCATTGCCCAGGCGGGCCGGTGGAAAGCCGAAGGTCATGCGGTTCGACTGTCCATCAACGTCTCCGCACGCGACCTCGACTCCCCGGACCTGCCGGCTCGCATCAACGAACTGCTGCGCGTGCACGCCGTCGCACCCGCGCAGATCGTGCTGGAGATCACCGAGAGCGCCATCATGGGCAAGCCGGAGGCGGCGATCGCCGTGCTGCGTCGTCTGGCGGACGACGGCATCGACCTGGCCATCGACGACTTCGGTGTGGGCCAGTCCTCGTTCGCGTACCTGCGTCGGTTGCCGGTGCGCGAGCTCAAGATCGACAAGACCTTCATCACGCATCTGGCCCACTCCCGCGAAGACCGCATCATCGTCAGCTCCATCGTCGAACTCGGCCACCACCTGGGGTATCGCGTCACCGCCGAAGGCGTCGACGATGCGGCCGCGCTGGACTACCTGCGCGAAATCGGCTGCGACCACGCGCAGGGCTATCTGATCGCGCCCCCGCTGGCGGTGGACGACTTTGGACGACTGCTCAACACCGCGCGCTGGCCACTGCCGGCGGCAACGGAGACCTGATGCGAAGGACGGCAGTGGCGTTGGCGTTGGTGGCAGGGCTGATGCAGTGGGTCGCGCGGCCCGCGTACGCGCAGTCGGTGGAGTGGGAGGGCTACCTCGATCTGCGTGCAGCGGCTCCGTCCGACGAAACGAGTTGGCTCAAGGGCGGATCGGGCAAGACGCGCTTTGGCGGCGGTGGTGACGCCGCGTCCGACGACGCCCTGACCGGCGGTGCCGCGCTTGCTGCGATCTTCCAGGTGACGCCGGCGCTGCTGGCGACAGCGACCGTGCAGTACCGGCCCGAACTGGAGCGTCCGTTCGACCTGCTCGAGGGTTACGTCCGCTATCGCCCGGTGTCGACCACGCCGTGGCGCTGGTCGGCCAAGGCCGGCGCGTTCTTCCCGCCGATCTCGCTCGAACACGACGGCATCGGCTGGAGCACTACCCGGACGCTGACGCCCTCGGCGGTCAACTCCTGGGTGGGCGAGGAGCTGCGCACGTTCGGTACGGAGCTGCACGTCGAGCACCGCGGCCGGCACGGTACGCTGGATGCCCGTGCCGCTGTCTTCTTCAAGAACGATCCTGCCGGCGAGCTGCTCGCCTCGCGCGGTTGGGCCATGGGCGATATCGCGCCAGGCGTCGACGGCAGCCTGCGGCAGCCGGACGTGCATGCGCCGGTCGCACGCTCGCCGGTGCCGATGCGGTTCCGCCCGTTCGTCGAGATGGACGATCAACCCGGCTACTACGCCGCGCTGGGGTGGCAGCCATCGTCACAGCGACGCGTCACCGCGCTGTACTACGACAACCACGCCGACCTGGCCGAATCGGTGCGCTACTCAGGCCGCACCGTGCGTGCCTGGCGCACGTACTTCTGGAACGTCGGTGCCGAACAACGCATCGGCGAGTGGGTGCTGCTGGGCCAGGCGATGCACGGCTCGACCATCTTCGAACCCGCGCCCGGCCGGCTGCGGCTCAATACCGAATTCAACGCCGGTTACCTGATGCTGTCCCGCGAGCAAGGCGCCTGGCAACCCGCGCTGCGCGTCGACCTGTTCCAGTCGCAACAGCGCCCTGCGGCACTGTCGCCTCCGTTGAGCGAGCACGGCAACGCGGTGACGGTTGCGCTGAACTGGCGGCCACATGAGCACCTGCGCGTCACCGGCGAAGTGCTGCGCATCGATAGCACGCGCAACCAGCGGCGTCGCGGGGGACTGGAAGCGCGCCAGGTCGACGTGCAGGTCCAGTTGGGCGTGCGGCTGTTCTTCTGACGCCGCGGTTCACCTCTGCAATCTGGCGGCCAGGGCAGGCCGAATCCAAACGGCCTTTGGCGACCTCTCCAGAGTAGTGCGCGCCCGTGCGCGATGCGGTTGTCCCCGGTCCGCCCCGGCCTTGGAGTTTGCCGCACCGGGCCCCATTTCCAGAGAGTCCCGTTCCAGGCCCCATCGGACGGCCGTTCAAAACGTCCGGATGTACAGGAGTCCCCCATGAGTGCTGCCCCCAGCGATTACCGCAAGACCCCCGAGGCCCTCGCCGCGTTGACCCCGGAGCAATACAGCGTCACTCAGGAGGGCGCCACCGAGCGTCCCGGCACCGGTGCGTACCTGCACAACGATGCGCCGGGCATCTACGTGGACATCGTCTCGGGCGAGCCGCTGTTCGCATCGTCGGCCAAGTTCGAGTCCGGTTGCGGTTGGCCCAGCTTCACCAAGCCGATTGCGCCAGCTCACATCAACGAACTGCGCGACACCTCGCACGGAATGATCCGCACCGAAGTGCGCTCGACGCACGGTGACAGCCACCTGGGCCACGTGTTTGACGACGGCCCGACCGACCGCGGCGGACTGCGCTACTGCATCAATTCGGCATCGCTGCGCTTCATCCCGCGCGAGGAGATGGCGTCCGCCGGCTATGGCGCCTACCTGGATCAAGTGGAGGACGTGCGATGAGTACGCAGGAACGGGCGATCCTCGCCGGCGGTTGCTTCTGGGGCGTGCAGGACCTGCTGCGCAAGCGCGATGGCGTGATCAGCACCCGCGTGGGCTACAGCGGTGGCGATGTGCCCAACGCCACCTATCGCAACCACGGTAGGCATGCAGAGGCGGTGGAGATCGTGTTCGATCCCGCGCGGATCAGCTATCGCGACCTGCTGGCGTTCTTCTTCCAGATCCACGATCCGACCACGCCCAACCGGCAGGGCAACGACGTCGGCGCGTCCTATCGGTCGGCGATCTACACCACCACGCCTGCGCAACGGCAGGTCGCACTGGACACCATCGCCGACGTCGATGCATCGGGCCTGTGGCCCGGTGCGGTGGTTACGCAGGTCGCGCCCGCCGGCGACTTCTGGGAAGCCGAGCCCGAGCATCAGGACTACCTGCAGCGCTACCCCGCGGGCTACACCTGCCATTTCGTTCGCCCGGATTGGGAACTCCCACGCCGCGAAGCGGGCTAGCTGGCCGTCGAACCCAGATCTCGTAGTCCCGTCCGGCGCATTACGCCTTCGGCTAATGCGCCCTTGTATCTTCAACCCACCAGCGATGGGCTGGTGATCCGGGGGCACTCGGATCGGTGCAGGGAGAGACTGTTTGCGCCCTGAGACTGCGAGTCTGAAACGTAGATGAGCTCCCTG
>NZ_RIBS01000010.1 GCF_003719825.1 Montanilutibacter psychrotolerans
CAGCAGATCGGCGCCGCCATGCGCAAGCTGTTGCACCTGATCTTTGGCGTGGTGAAATCCGGCCGGCCGTTCGATCCAAACTACTTGCCCGGCAGTTGACGGCCAAGACGGTATCTACGAAATGCGCCCCGCCCTCGGCATCGCCGGCCTCAAAGCCCGGGCGGCAACTGCACTTCGAACCGTGCGCCGCCGAGTTCCTCGGACGCGCGGACGTCCAGCGTGCCGCGGTAGCCGCGCACCAGGTCCTGCACGATGGCCAGGCCAATGCCGTGCCCTTGCACGCGCTCGTCGCCACGCACGCCACGCTGCAATATCAGGGCGACCTTGTCGTCGCGGATTCCCGGGCCGTCGTCGTCCACCGCGAGCAGCAGGCCCGGCCGGCGGTTGGGCGTGCTTTCGCCCGGGCGCACGGTCAGCAGCACGCGCGAGCGCGCCCACTTGAACGCATTCTCGAGCAGGTTGCCGAGCAGTTCCTGCAGGTCGCCGGGCTCGCCGTGGAACTGCACGCCCTCGGCAATCTCGAACTCGCACAGCACGCCCTTTCCGGCGTAGACCTTCTCGAGGCCCCGCACGATTTCCTCGGCGTGCGGCTCGATCGCGATCGGTGCGGCGAACAGGGCGTGGCCGCCCGAGGCCGCGCGGGCCAGCTGGTACGACACCAGGTCGTTCATGCGCCGCAACTGCTCGTCGACATCGGTACGAAGCTCGCCGTCGGGCACGTTGTCGTCGAGCCGCGCGCGCAGCACCGCCAACGGCGTCTTGAGGCTGTGCGCCAGGTCGGCCAGGGTGTTGCGCTGGCGGTCGAGGTTCTCGCGCTCGCTCTCGATGAAGGCGTTGATGCTCTCGGTCAGCGGCTCGAGCTCACGCGGGTGGCGCTCGCTCATGCGCGAGGCGAGGCCGCGCTGCACGCGCTTGAGTTCGTCGATCACGCGCCGCAGCGGGCGCAGACTCCAACGCAGCACCACCGCCTGCAGCAACAGCAGGATCAGACCGGCGCTGCCGAGGTAGCGCCACAGCGCCTTGCGGAACACCGCGACCTGGCGGCCCAGCGACGTGGTGTCCTCGAGGATGTAGATGGTGTAGCGGAACTCTGCGTCACTGCCCTGGTCGGCACCGCCGATCAGGCCGTAGCCGTATCGGTAGGCCTGGCCCTGCTTGCCGTTGATTTCGGTGATCGGCAACGGGCCTTCGAAGTGCTCGGTGCCGGCTTCCAGCATGCCGCCTTCGGGCAACAAGGGGCCCTGCGCGGATGGCGATCCCCAATGCCCGCTGGGCAACACGAGTTCCGCGTACAGGCCGCTGCCGGGCATGTCGAAGCGGGGATCGGGCATCTCGTACGGCGGGATGAAATCGCCGCTTCGGGCGAAGTCTCCCTTGGCCGC
Organism: Montanilutibacter psychrotolerans; assembly: GCF_003719825.1. Lineage (GTDB taxonomy): Bacteria > Pseudomonadota > Gammaproteobacteria > Xanthomonadales > Xanthomonadaceae > Montanilutibacter > Montanilutibacter psychrotolerans. Next base: position 1,383 of record NZ_RIBS01000010.1, read on the forward strand.
GTACGCCAGTGCATAGCTGCGAAGCCGTTGCCGCAGATTGCTTTCGGCGGTGTCGATGAACGCGCGATCGAGGGCGTAGCCGGCCAGGGCAAGGAACGCGACCAGGCCGAGGCTGGCGCCAAGCAGTTGCCTGGCCTGCAGTGAACGCGGTTGACCCCAGCTCATGGCGTGACGATTACGACGACGGCGCCGCGAGTGCGGACGAATCCGGAGATCGTCGCACGCGGCGGCACCGACGCCAACGCGCCGTCATCGAACTGCGACGCACTTTGCGGGACTTACTCGCCGCTGCGCGGAATCGCGAAGCGATAGCCACGGCCGCGCACGGTTTCGATCGGCTTGAGCGCGCCGTCGGGGTCGAGCTTCTTGCGAAGGCGGCCGATGAAGACTTCGAGCACGTTGGAATCGCGGTCGAAATCCTGCTGGTAGATGTGCTCGGTGAGGTCGGCCTTCGAGACCAGCTCGCCGGCATGCATCATCAGGTACTCGAGCACCTTGTACTCGTAGCTGGTGAGGTCGACGTTGCTGCCCTCGACGCTGACCGTCTGCGCTGCGAGATCGAGCATCACCGGGCCACATTCCAGCGTCGGCTTGCTCCAGCCCGCGGCGCGGCGCACCAGCGCGTTGAGGCGGGCCAGCAGTTCCTCGACGTGGAACGGCTTGACGAGATAGTCGTCGGCGCCCTGCTTGAGCCCCTCGACCTTGTCCTGCCAGCTCGAACGGGCGGTGAGGATCAGCACCGGGAATTTCTTGCCTTCTTCGCGCAGGGCCTTGATCAGCTCCATGCCCGACATCTTGGGCAGGCCGAGGTCGATGATGCCCAGGTCGAACGGCACCTCGCGGCCCATGTACAGGCCCTCCTCGCCGTCCTGGGCGGCATCCACCGCAAAACCTTCTCGTTTCAGGCGCGCGGCCAGGGTTTCGCGCAGCGGCGCTTCGTCTTCGACCAGCAGGATTCGCATGGCGGCTCCATCAGGGGATGAATGGCGGGATGTTCGCACGACTGGAGCGGCCGTTCAGGCGCGCATCCCTTGGGCACAGCCTGTTCGTTCAGTTGTCGTCGTCGCGTGACCGTCGCTGGTCACGGTCGCCATCGCGCTGACCGTCGCGCGGATCGTCCATGTAGACGCGAATGCGACCGCTGGAATCGACCACCTTGATGCGGCTGACGTCGCGGCCGTCGAACGGCACGCGCTCGGCGCTGAGCACCTGGCCGCCTTGACTGCGCCGTTCGACCCGGCGAACCGCCTCGGACAGGGCGTCCTGATCGCGCGGTCGCGCTTCCGGCCGTGGCTGCGCGCGCGGCGGGCTGCTGGCACGGTGGCCGTTGCCTGCCGGGCCACGCTGCGCCATGGCATCGCCAGCCGCCGCGGACAGTGCGACGACGACCAGCAACGGAGCAAGGCGGGCGAGCAGGATCGGCATGTGGCTCCTGGAAAGGCGACGATTGCCGGGCTGCGGCAACGTGGAGGCATTCTTGGAACGAGGCAGTGAATCCGGTCTGAACTTTTCCTTCACACGGCCACGGGCGTTCAGCCCTGCCGCGCACTGCCTGGCAATCCTGGGAAAGCACCCCCGAAACGCGTCAGTACACCTCTCCAACGCAACAACGCAGCGACCCCCCACCTGCCTCGATCGCATCGAGTTCGACCGTACCGACCTCGAACCCGGCCGCGGCCAGCAGTGCACGGCTTTCGGCCGTCAGGGCACGGCCTGCGTTGGCGCTCATCCACACCGTGTCCTGCGACAACGCGATCGCATTGCCGACGAAGGCGGCGTGCTCGGACGCGCTCGCGACCATGGCGTACGGGGCATACAGGGAGGCGATGGCCTCGACCACGGCCGGGTCGGCAAAGCCGTTCGGGCAGAGGATCGCGGTGCGCCCGGCCAGTACCGCCAGCACCACGTTGGTGTGGTACTCGCCCGGCGCCAGGTCGAACATCAGCGTGGCGCGCAGGCCCAGCGCATCGTGCATGAGCCGCGCGCCCTCCTCGTCGCAGCGCTCGGACAGGCCGGCAAAGCCGATGCCCCGGGCGCGGTCGATCACCAGCGCGCCGGTCAGTTCGGCCGGGTGGGACTGGGTCGACAGGTCGATCTCGCGGTAGCCCAGGGTCTGGCCGAAGAAGCCACGGATGTCGGCACGGGCCGCCTCGCGCTGGCGAACCGGATGGCGCATGCGCCCCACCACGTAGCGACCCGGCGCGGTGGCGAACACGTTGTTGGGAAACAGCGCGTCGGGCGTCTGCGGGTCGCCGGCGAAGCACACGGTCGGCAACACCGCCGCGAACGCGCGGTGCAGCGCGCGATGCTGGGCCGAAGCGCGTTCGGCGTCGAACGCTTCGGCGGCGGCCATGTACTTGTTGTCCGCCGCCGACTGCACGGCCAGGCTGAAGCCATCGGGCGCGACCAGGAACGCCGCGCGGGCAGTGGCGGGGCCGAAGTCCGGCGCGAGGCCGCGGGCAAGCTCGAGGAACGCGGCGATGTCGCGGGTGATCATGGCGGTACCGGGGTCGTCAGGCCGCGGACGCGGCGTGAGGTGTGGAGAACGATTCGGTGACGTCGATCGCGCGCTCCACCAGCGACCAGTCGGCGCCGGGACGGTGCGCGCCCTCGCTGAGGATCTGCCGGAACGCACGCCCCCCGCGCTCGCCACCGAACAGGCCCAGCAGGTGGCGCGTGATGTGCTTGAGGAAGACACCCCGCTCGAGCTGGGATTCGACGTAGGGACGCAGCGCGCGCAGCAGCTCGGCGCGACTGCGTAGTTCACCGCCGAACCAGGCGACGTCGAGCCGGTGCAGCAGGTAGGGGTCGTGGTAGGCGGCGCGACCGAGCATCGCGCCATCGGCGTGCGCCAGGTGCGAGGTGGCCTCTTCGGCACCGGCGATGCCGCCGTTGACCACGATCTGCAGGTCCGGACGCTCCGCCTTGAGGCGATAGGCCCAGTCGTAGCGCAGCGGCGGAACCTCGCGATTCTCCTTCGGCGACAGGCCCTTGAGCCACGCGTTGCGCGCGTGCACCACGAACATCCGGCAACCGGCATCGGCGATGGCATCGACGAACGCGCGGAACCGGGCGTACTCGTGGTCGTCGTCCACGCCGAGCCGGCACTTCACCGTCACCGGCACGTCGCAGGCGGCAATCATCGCGGCCACCGATTGCGCGACCAGCGCCGGCTCGCGCATCAGGCACGCGCCAAAGCGCCCGGCCTGGACGCGGTCGGACGGGCAACCGCAGTTGAGGTTGATCTCGTCGAAGCCCGCCTCGGCGCCGATCCGCGCCGCCTGCGCCAGCAGTTCCGGCTCGCTGCCACCAAGCTGCAACGCCACCGGGTGCTCGATCGGGTCCATCGCCAGCAACCGCGCGCGATCCCCGTGGATCACCGCGTTGGCGTGCACCATCTCGCTGTACAGCCGGGCGTTGGGCGACAGCAGGCGGTGGAAGACCCGGCAGTGGGAGTCGGTCCAATCCATCATGGGCGCGACGGACAGGCGCAATTGCTGGGCGGGAATGGCGGTGGTGATCATCGGGGCGCATTGTACGGCGCCGCGGCTCCGGCTCCGGCTCCGGCTCCGGCTCCGGCTCCGGACCAGCCTGGCCTGGCGGGCACGCCTCCGCACGAACTGTTCCGCGCCCAGGCTTCCCGACCACTTACATCAACCGCACGGCCGACCGCGTCAGCGACGGCCGCGCAGTCGCGATGGTCGGCAACAGCGTGAGTCCACCGCCATTGCTGGCGATAGCACGCGCTAACTTGGACTTGCTGGGCTTACCAGAACAGATAGCAGCATGAAGTCGACCGCCGCGACCGCGCGAAATGATCGACGCCGAGTTGGCGACTGAGGCGACACGACTGTGCCGCGAGATTTCGGCCGCACAGCCCCTGCTCAACGCGATCAACCGAGAACGGCAGCGCCGCAAGAAGAAGGAGTCAACTCCGCAATGACCGCGAACGACCTGGCTACCTTCTGGATCCTGTTCGGCAAGCACGGGCCGACCATGACGCTCGATCAGTTGCGTGCTGAGTTCTTCCCGAGCACGACTCTGAAGACGATGCGCAACAAGCTGGCCGCTCGGCAACTGCCGACGCGCACCGGCTCGACACCCGAGATGTCGCCGACTGGAGGGAAGGCATGCGAAAGGCCAGCAACGCGGCTTGATTAGGCCGCGCACGCGTTTGCGAACTGGTCTTCCGGCATGTAACGGAAAGCTTCGATCCGAATCGCCGGGATGATCTTGTTCCGTACCCGCTCGCTCTCGAGCACTTCGTCGATCGACTCCTCCACACGAGACCGATGATGTGCCTGCGTTGCCGCTGCGGCTGCAGACTCCATCCGCTCTTTCACCGAAGCCTTTGCTTTGCCGACAAAGTGGTGCACAGCAAAGCACGCCGTGAGGGTCCAGAGCACTCCACTGAAGGCGATTGAACGAGTGCAGATCAACTGCAACATCGCGGCATCGGCGTGCAGCATGATCCGATCTAGGTCCTCTTGTGCTGGCTTCGGCACTTGGGAGTGCGTTCGACCGACGTATGCACGCATCTCCTTTTGGTAGCGACGAGCAGCCGGTCCCTTTCGAATCACTCGCGCAAACAATAGCTGCACAAAGCTCACGTCATGTGCGTAGCGAATCATCGCGTTGAGAAGCGAGCGATTAAAGCCGTAGGCCGCGCTGTCGAAGCGAATTGCCCCCGATTTGGCCAGTTCAAAGAGCTCACTGCGGAGCGCGAAGAGCGTGTCGCGTGCCTCTCGAATTGCGGAATCCGGGTATTCCTTGAAAAGCACTCTAATGGACAACCACGCGCCGATAAGCAACAAAGCTGTAATCGCAACGGTGATAGTCATCTTTCATCCCTCTCGTGGGTATTGCCATCGCCGGCGATTCCACTGGAAGAGCGCCTCGGATCATGAGCCCGCTCGTACTCCGCGTTGAGCACCCCGAGGCGCTGACTCTGCGACCGAATCACTTTACGCAACCTGCTATTAGCACCAAACAAAGCCGTTGCTACGACGAGCGCCGCTATGTAGACCATCCAGCCTGGGACAAGTTCCTTCAGTGCATCCGTAAACGAACCGCAAACATCGACAGCAGCGTCCAGATATGTGGTCTTTCCAGCCACTTGCTTTGCGACAAGCCAGCACGTCAGCGCGATTCCCGACCAGCGAACGGCTTGCGTGCCGATCGCGCCAAAATTGGTCGCTAAGCGCGATTTCCGAAGTACTTCAAGTTCCACCTTCAACCGCTCGTTCTCTCGAACCAGTGCGGTATTCGTTGGCGCACGCCGTTGCGGCTGCGAATTCCCCTTGGCCACCAATTTCCCCCGGGCGCTCCGACCCCGGAGGCGATACTGGCACCACAGGGCCGCCTTATGTCAACAAGCTGTTACTGACAGCAACGTAAAGAGCTCGTGAAATCGGCGCCGTAGCGGTTTTCAAGCCCGCTCGACGCACACCGTTAGTGCACCTCTCGCATTCAAGCATTTGATACTACTAGGCTTCGGCCCAGTCCATCTTGGACGCGACGGGCTTCGGGACAGACTGGCCTGCCGGGCACGCCCCATCCCCCGGATGGGTGCTCGCAACGCGCGCGGTGACTCACGATCATTTTCGTGATCCGAGGCATGACGGAGATGAAGCGTCACCTGCCCGCGCGTCGCGGCTTCGCGACTGGTGTCCCATGGGTTCTGGCCGCGATGGTGACCTGGGCGGCCGTCGGTTTGCCTGGCGATACCCCGAACCTGACGCGCGCCGAACCCGGTGCGGACCGCAACTGGGCGGAGGCCGTGGCGGCCGCGAGCGGCGATCCCATCATCCTGGCGGCCATCCAGACGCCGGCCAACGCGAACCGCATCATGTTTGGCGACGCCGCTGCCGTGGCCGCGTTCGAGACCGCCCGTCCGCCCGGCGCCCTGACGGCGTTGCCCGCGACGGGCGACCCGCTGCGCGGCGTCTACTCTCCCGTCATCGACTGGCCGCTGATCGGAATCCACGCGGTGCTGACCCCGGATGGCCGTGTGCTCACGTACGGCACCACGATCACCGGCACGCGCACCGGGTACTTCGTCTACGACGTCTGGGACCCACTGCTGGGCGTGGGCATCGAGTCGCACACGGTCCTGCCCAACGCGACAGCGGTCGACATCTTCTGCAATGCCCAGTTGCTGCTGCCCGACGGCAACATCGAGATGTGGGGCGGCGATGTCCTGAACCTCAGCACGGGCGCGGCCTCGCTCGACCCCAACGACGATTCCGCGCTGTTCCGACCGCTGGACAACAGCCTGGTGCGCACCGGCAAGATGTTCCGCAAGCGCTGGTATGCCACCTCCACCACGCTGCCCAACGGCGAGGTCTACATTCAGGGCGGCGATGGCGGCGGCGACTTCCCGGAGGTCCGCACGGGCACGGGCAGCTTTCGCCTGCTGACCGGCGCACCAACGACGCATCTGGGCGCGCTCTACCCACGCAACTTCCTGGCGCCGGACGGCAACGTCTTCGGGACACGCTATGAATTCATGTACCGGGTCGACCCTAACGGCGTGGGCACCATCGCCTCGGCCGGGACCTTCCCCGGCAGCAACCTGGGCGCGAGCTCGACGGCCGTGATGTTCCGGCCCGGCCGGATCCTGCAGGTGGGCGGTGGATACGACCTGATGTCGGCCAGCCCGCAAGCCCGCGTGATCGACATCCGTCCGGCCACCCCGGTCGTCACCTCGGTGGCGCCACCGCTCCATCGACGCCACTGGGCCACCAGCACGATGTTGCCCGACGGTCGGGTGTTCCTGTCCGGTGGCAGCACGGCCGACAACAACCCGATCAACGGCGTGGCCTACACCAGCGAGCTCTACGATCCGGTCGCGAACACGTGGTCGGCAGGCGCCACGGCGCAACGGATGCGGCTGTACCACTCGGCGGCGCTGCTGCTGCCCGACGCCAGCGTGCTGACGCTGGGAGGAGGCGCCAACGGCCCGCAACTCAACCTCAATGCGGAAATCTACTACCCCGGGTATCTCTTCAACGCCGATGGCACGCCCGCTGCACGACCGGCTATCGCGTCTGCGCCGATGACCAGCGACCCCGGCCAGACCATCGCGATCACCACACCGGACGCGGCCGCCATTGCCCGCGTGACGCTGATCAAGACCGGTGCCGTCACGCACTCGTTCGACATGGATCAGCGCTTCATCGAGCTGCCCTTCACGGTGGCGGGAAACGAACTGCAGGCGAGCCTCCCCGCGAATGCCTTCGAGACGCCACCGGGCTTCTACATGGTGTTCGTGGTCAACGGCCAGGGCGTTCCGTCCGAGGCGGCCATGCTGCGCGTCAACACGCACGTCCCCGCCCGACTGACCGTCAGCAAGATCGTGGTGAACGACAACGGCGGCGGCAAGGTCGCGTCGAACTTCGCCTTCTCCATCAACGGCGCGCCGGCCGTGGCATTCGAGACCGACGCAAGCAACGTGCTCAACGTGCCGGCAGGCACCTACACCGTCACCGAACCGGCCGTGGCCGGCTACACCGCCAGCCTGTCGGGCTGCGGCGGCATCGTGCTGGCCAACGGCGGCAGCGCGACCTGCACGATCACCAACAACGACGTTGCCTCCGCGCTGACGGCGACCGCCGGTACCAGCAAGCCCGTCTACGTCCGCGGGGAAACGGTGACGATGACCGCCCGCGTGCTCAACAACGGTGCGCCGGTTTCGGGCGCGCGCGTCAGTTTCGACGCGCTCAAACCCAATCTCATCAACCACGTGCGGCTCACGGCCTTCACCAACAGCAACGGCGATGCCAGTGCGTCGTTCGTGTCCGGAACGGGCCCCAGTTCGATCGGCACGTACCAGCTGACCGCCCTGGCGACCAGCGGCAGCCTGACCGCCACGGCCTACGCGAGCTTCGTGGTCCAGACCTCCCAGGCGCCGCAACCGGCAACACTGACCGTCCGCAAGGTGGTGGTGAACAACGACGGCGGCAGCAAGCTCGCATCGGATTTCACGTTCTCGGTCAATGGCGCAGCACCCGTGGCGTTCGAGTCCGACGGCAGCAACGCGCTCAGCGTGCCGGCCGGAACCTACACCGTCACCGAGCCGGCCGTGGCCGGCTACTCGGCCAGCCTGTCGGGCTGCAGCGGCATCGTGCTGGCCGCCGGCGGCAGCACAACCTGCACGATCACCAACAACGATCAGCCTGTGCAGCCAGCAACACTGACCGTCCGCAAGGTGGTGGTGAACAACGACGGCGGCAGCAAGCTCGCATCGGACTTCACCTTCTCGGTCAATGGCGCGGCGCCCGTGGCGTTCGAGTCCGACGGCAGCAACGCGCTCAGCGTGCCGGCCGGAACCTACACCGTCACCGAGCCGGCCGTGGCCGGCTATGCCGCCAGCCTGTCGGGGTGCAGCGGCATCGTGCTGGCCGCCGGCGGCTTCACGACCTGCACGATCACCAACAACGATCAGCCCGCACAACCGGCAACACTGACCGTCCGCAAGGTGGTGGTGAACAACGACGGCGGCAGCAAGCTCGCATCGGATTTCACGTTCTCGGTCAATGGCGCCGCGCCCGTGGCGTTCGAGTCCGACGGCAGCAACGCACTCAGCGTGCCGGCCGGAACCTACACCGTCACCGAGCCGGCCGTGGCCGGCTATGCCGCCAGCCTGTCGGGCTGCAACAGCATCGTGCTGGCCGCCGGCGGTAGCACGACCTGCACGATCACCAACAACGACCTGTCCGCAGCGCTCTCGGCGACCGCCGGCACCAGCAAGCCCGTCTACATCCGCGGGGAAACGGTGACGATGACCTCGCGTGTGCTCAACAACGGCGTGCCGGTGTCCGGCGCACTGGTCAGCTTCGACGCGCTCAAGCCCAACCTCATCAACCACGTGCGGCTCAGCGCGACCACCGACGGCAACGGCAACGCCAGCATCTCGTTCGTGTCGGGCGTCGGCCCCAGTTCGATCGGCACCTACCAGCTGACCGTCATCGCGACCAGCGGCACCCTCACCGCGACGGCATTCACAACCTTCGTGGTCCAGTAGTGGGCGTGGCGGAAGCCGGCGACGAACACCCCGGAGGGGCGTGCTCACCTGCCCCGCCCGGGCTCACGGACTGACAGTCACCCGCCAGCTGTGCGCGGCCTGTTGCTGCCACGCGATCTCGACCGGCAGGAACTTCTCGATCAACGCCGCGTTGCTGCGCAGGTGATCGCTGACGGTCGTGGTGGTGAATGCACCACCACCGGCAAGCGCCATCGGCAGCAGCAACTGATCGGCCAGGTGTTCGCCGACATGCGCATCGGCGTCGAGGTACTCGCGCACCTCGTTGGCCAGACGCTCGGCGATCTGCTCGGCCATCACGCCGCGTTCGCCGTGACCGGCAAATGTCTCGACGTGCCCTGCATGGCGTACGCGTACCAGCACGGTGTTGCCTGGACCGATGGCTGGCTGCACGCGCTGCAGGCGCATCGCCGCTTCGGGCAACCCCAGGCGCTCGCCCAGCACCGCCAGTTCGCGCCGCCCGATGCTGCCCGACAACGCCGACATCAGCGCAACCGCCTCGATCGAGAGCAGCTCGCCGCGCGCATCGAACGTGCACTGCCGGAGCGAACCCGCCGGCTCGACCGTGGCATGCACAACGCCGCCACCGGCCGGGTAGAAGCCGTGCTTTTCGAGCGTCAGCGCAGCGTCAACACCGATGTGTCGCAACGCCGGCAGGTAGGTATCGGCCAGGAAGTCGGCACTCGGCGCCATCGGGTTGTGCGTGCCGCCTTCCAGGCGCAGCCGGGATGGCGCATCGCAACGCCACAAGGCGGGAAGCACGGTCTGCAGCACCAGCGTGGTCGAACCGGCGGTACCGGTGGCGAAGCGGTACTCGCCAGCCACCACCGAGCCCGGCTCGAAGCGCAGCGTGGTGGCGCCCAGTTCGGCGCCGTCCACGCGCGCCTGACCCACCGTTGCCGCGGCGCCCACGGCGGTGAGGTGCTGGCGCAGGAGTCCGGGACGCGGACGCTTCGCGCGAATGTGCTGCATGGTGAAGCCGATACCGGTGCACAGGCTCAGGCTGAGCGCGGTGCGCAGCAACTGGCCGCCGCCGGCCTGGCCGTCGAGTTCGATCATTTCCATTGGACTGTGAGTACTAGGTTGGAGAAGGCAAGAGGTCAGGCAAAGGGAACGGAGCAGCGGCGTGAATCCATGGCCGGCGCCCCGCTCTGCCGCGCGTGCGCGGATCAGCCCTTGACGCACACCACCTGGCGCAGCGTGTGGACGATCTCGACCAGATCGCTCTGCGCCGCCATCACCGCCTCGATCGACTTGTACGCGGCCGGCGACTCGTCGACCACATCCGCGTCCTTGCGGCATTCCACGTGCGCGGTGGCCTTGGCGTGGTCTTCCACGCTGATCAGCTTGCGCGCCTGGGTACGGCTCATCACTCGGCCGGCACCGTGGCTGCAGCTGTGGAAGCTGTCCTCGTTGCCCAGGCCGCGCACGATGAAGCTCTTGGCGCCCATGCTGCCGGGGATGATGCCCAGCTCGCCCTTGCGCGCGCTCACCGCACCCTTCCGGGTCACGAAGACGTCCTTGCCGAAGTGGTGCTCGCGGCTGACGTAATTGTGGTGGCAGTTCACCGCCTCGGCCTGCGCCTCGAACGGCTTGGTGATCACACCGCGCACCGCGTCGACCACGTGCTGCATCATGATCTCGCGGTTCAGGCGCGCATACCGCTGCGCCCAATGCACCGCGAACACGTAGTCGCCGTAATGTTCGCTGCCTTCGGGCAGGTACGCCAGGTCCTGATCGGGCAGGTTGATCATCCAGCGGCGCATGTCCTTCTTGGCCAGCTCGATGAAGTGCGTGCCGATCGCGTTGCCGACGCCGCGCGAACCGGAGTGCAGCATGAACCACACGCGCTGCGCCTCGTCCAGGCAGACCTCCACGAAGTGGTTGCCCGTGCCCAGCGTTCCCAGGTGGTTGAGGTTGTTGGTGTTCTTCAGGCGCGGGTTGCGCTCGCAGATGCGCTTGAAGTCCGCTTCCAACTGCGACCAGCCTTCGATGGAACGCTCGGGCGGATTCGTCCAGGCGCCCTTGTCGCGGCCGCCGCGCGGCGGACTACGACCGTGCGGCACGGCGCTCTCGATCGCGCTGCGCAGTTCGGCGAGGTTGTCGGGCAGGTCGCTGGCGGTCAGCGAGGTGCGCGCGGCGATCATGCCGCAGCCAATGTCCACGCCGACCGCTGCCGGCACGATCGCGCCGATGGTCGGTACCACCGAACCCACGGTCGCGCCCTTGCCCAGGTGCACGTCGGGCATCACCGCGATCCAGCGGTGGATGAAGGGAAGCTTGGCGATGTTCTGCAGCTGCGCGCGTGCTTCGTCCTCCAGCGGGACGCCGCGCGTCCACAGCTTGATCGGGACGCTGCCCGGCTCGTTGATGACGTTGTAGTTGGTGGTGCTCATGGTGCTTGCTCGTTCTCGGATGGATGGTGCATCGGTGGCGTGGGCCGCTGCGTGAGCGGCCCTGGGAAGGTGCGGTGACAAGGGAAACGGAACATCGCGAAGGCCGGCCGAAGCCGCCCGACGCACAGGGACTCGAACCCAACCCCCTGAGGGGACAACCGATGTAGTTCCGCCGGCATTCACCGCGTGAAACGTGTGGCCACACCGCAGAGGGCGCGGGCCGGTTTAGACCGCTGCGACGGCAAGAAACGGTGGAACGTGACGATGCTCTACCAGGCTGAGCTACCGCCTCGCGGCGGGCGGGATTCGAACCCGCGGCACTTGTAGTTCGCACCTGCATCCGCCGCAGCGGTGTTGCTAGGGCCGACGACAACCACGACAACGTTTTGAAGGAACATCCTGCTCTACCAACTGAGCTACCGCCTTGCGGCGGGCGGGATTCGAACCCGCGACCTGGAGCGTAATAGGCTGTAGTTCCTCCGGCATTCGTGGCCGTCGGCGGCGAAACGGTGGTGCATTGGATGACGGCGACAAGGTCGAGGCCTGACGATCTGATGTAGTCAGGCCGGCATTCGCCGACATCGCAAACTTTGAAACTGTCTGAAACTCTCCTGTGGCCCGGCCGGCCCCGTTGCCGGCCGGGCATCCTGCGTTGCCGGGCCGCCCCTGCGGTCCGACGAAGAATGCGTGGTGAGCGCCCGCGCACGGAGCGTCTCTCCCGGCCCGGCTGGCCCCATTGCCAGCCGGGCATTCGTGCCGGCTGTGCAAGGGGCGAGGCCCTTTGTCCAACCGGTTACAACGCCATCGACGCGATCTTGTCGACCCAGCGCGTCGCACCCGGGCCCTGCGCCGCGTAGGCGGCGATCGCGTCGAACACCGCATCGCTGAAGCCGCCCACGTGCAGCACGTCCTCGCGTTCGACCGTCTGCGCGGTGGCCACCGGCTGCAGGTCGATGCACACCAGGCGGGCCTGCGGGCAGCGCGCCTTCAGCTGCGCCCATTCGTGCATGGTCTGCGTCGCACCACCGTGGCGCGTGTCGCGCCAGCTTTCGTTGTCGGACACGATCACCACCAGGTCCACTTGCGCCTTCTGCTTGTTCAATAGCGCCAGCGGCGAGCTCACGCTCGTGCCGCCGCCGCACAGCGCCGCCAGCTGCCGCGCCTGCGTCATCACGCTGTCGCGCGGATTCAGGCGCACTTCGGTGCGGACGCCGGTGTCGAACGGCAACACCTGCGCAGAGGGGTTGGTGCGCAACACGCACGCCGCCATCAACGCGGCGACATCGACGCAGCGCACTGCAGTAGTGCCGCCCTTGCGGTACCCGGTGACCGGCGAGGCCATCGAGCCCGACACGTCCACCGCCACTACCACATGGCCGTCCAGCACCGGCACCTGCCGGGTCGCGACTTCCATCGCATCCTGCAAGGCCTCGCGCACTGGCTCGGGCACGCTGCCCGCCGACGCGTGGTACGCGGTCAGCAGCTGGTAGGGCAGCACGCGTGCACGGCGGATCCGGTCCGGATCACGCAGGCGCTGCGCCACCGCGGCGGCGGTGGCCGCGTCGTCGAAGAGACCGTTGCGCGCGAACGTGTTGAGGTTCATGCGCAGCGTCTGCCACGAGGCGTCCAAGGCCAGCGTCTTCCAGTGCGACGCCGTCAACGACAACGACGTGTAGTACTGGAAGGGCATCTGGGGCAGCACACCTTCCGACGGCACGCCATCGGGGGCACGCTTGAATGCCTCGTACGCCTGCACCACCTCCGGCAGCAGTTCCTCGCGGTACGGCTTGCCGATCACCCAGGCGTAGAGCGCCTCGCGACGTGCATCGGCTGGCTTGGGGTGGACCATGCGGATCACGTCGGCCAGCGAAGGCTGCTGGCCGATCGCGGCCTGCACGATCGCCGCGTCGCTGGCCTGGTCCAACCACTGCCGTACCAGGCGCTTGGGCCGCGAGCCCAGCGACTTGCGCCCCGTCCGGCCGCTGCGAAGGATCTGCACCACGTTGCGCAGCATTCGGCCGTTGTCCACCACCCGCGGGAAGGCGCTGGCGAAGGTCTCGCCGTCGCGGCTGGCCAGCGTGGCCAGCAGCAGCGCGGGCATGTCCTTCATGTGCCCCACCTGGCGGGTGTAGACCGCCGTGCGGGCCACGAAGGCCGGATCGACCTGCTCGCTCAAGGCCAGCACCTGCGCCAGCTGGTCCTCGCCGTCGGCGTAGTACGTGCCGTTGAGGCAGCCCGTCGCCGCATACAGCGCCAGGGCGGCCTTCGGCTCGCGGACATAGGCCAGGCCACCGGCTTCGTTGCGCGCGGTCGCCGCCGGCAACAGCGCGCCGCGGATCGACTGGAAGAGGGACGGGTTGGCCATCGTGATGCTCCTTGGGGCGGGCGGCGGCAGGAAGATCCCGCCGCGTTCGTGCCAAGTACCAGAGCAATCGCCGTGCCAACTTCGCCTCGGATACGGCAAGTCATTGGTTCTATTGATTTACCAGGCCAACAGGCGGAAATGCGCCGGCGACGGAAGGCCGGCTTCTGTATATTTCTGGCGCAGTTATTTATCGGAACGGATATGCGCAAGCGCCAAGTCATCCTCGGCATGCTCGGTACCCAACTCGACGCCGGCACCGGGCCCGGGCGCTGGGAAAAGTGGCGACCCACGGTCAGCCTGGGCCAGTACGAGGACTTCCTGCCCGACCGCATCGAGCTGATGCTGGACGAGCGCCGCTACGGCAAGCTCGCCACGCTGGTGGTCGAGGACCTGGCGCAGGCATCCCCGGACACCGTTGTGCGTCGCCACGACACGTATCTCGCCGATCCGTGGGACTTCGAGAGCGTGTACGCCTGCCTGCACGACTTCCTGCGCGGCTACGCGTTTCTTCCCGAGGAAGAGGACTATTACGTCCACATCACCACCGGCACGCACGTTGCGCAGATCTGCTGGTTCCTGCTGACCGAGAGCCGGCATTTCCCGGGGCGGCTGCTGCAGACCTCGCCACCGCGCAAACAGAATGGCGAGGCAGCGGGCAGCTACGCGTTCATCGACCTGGATCTGTCGCGCTACGACCGCATCGCGCAGCGCTTCGCCCAACAGCGACTGGAAGATCGCGACCTGCTCAAGAGCGGCATCGCCACGCGCAACGCCGCGTTCAACCGGATGATCGAACAGATCGAAACGGTGGCCACGCGCTCGCGCGCGCCGATGCTGCTGATGGGCCCTACCGGCGCAGGCAAGAGCCAACTGGCCAAGCGCGTGTTCGAGCTCAAGAAGCTCAAGCACCAGTTGCCGGGGCGCTTCGTCGAGGTCAACTGCGCAACGCTGCGCGGCGACGGCGCGATGAGCACGCTGTTCGGCCACACCAAGGGGGCCTACACCGGCGCGTCGAGCGACCGCGCCGGCCTGCTGCGCTCGGCTCACCAGGGATTGCTGTTCCTCGACGAGATCGGTGAGCTTGGCGCCGACGAGCAGGCGATGTTGCTGCGCGCACTGGAAGAGAAACGCTTCCTGCCGGTGGGCAGCGACAAGGAGGTCGAAAGCGATTTCCAGCTGATCGCCGGCACCAACCGCGACCTGCACCAGGCGGTGGCGCACGGGCGTTTTCGCGAGGACCTTCTCGCGCGCCTGAACCTGTGGACCTACCACTTGCCCGGGCTGGCCGATCGCCGGGAGGACATCGAGCCGAACCTCGATTTCGAACTCGAGCGCTGGTCGCGCGAGCAGCACCAGCGCGTCACTCTCAACCGCGAGGCGCGCGAACGTTACCTGCGCTTTGCCACCAGCGCGGACGCGGGCTGGAGCGGCAACTTCCGCGACCTGGGCGCATCGGTAATGCGATTGGCGACGCTGGCCGAGGGCGGACGCATAAACACCGCGCTGGTCGACGATGAAATCGCACGGCTGCGTCGGCAATGGCGCAGCGGCCAGGCCCCCTCCCCGCTGGACGAATTGCTGGGCGAGCGCGTGGCCGGGCTCGATCGCTACGATCGCGTGCAACTGGAGGATGTGCTGCGCGTGTGCCGGCATGCGAAGTCCCTGTCGCAGGCCGGACGCGAGTTGTTTGCCGTGTCGCGCACGCAGAAGGCCAGCGGGAACGACGCGGACCGTCTGCGCAAGTACCTCGCCCGCTTCGAGCTGGACTGGGAACGCGTGCGATCGATGGCCTGAGCCGCACCGCTCAGTCGATGAAGCGCGCAGGCAGCGGCGGGGCCGTGGACGGAACCTTCGCCAGCGACGCGTCCAGCCACGGTTGCGGCACCCCCTCGGCGACCGCGTAGGCACCGACGTACGGCATCATCAGGGTGGTCTGGTACAGCATCGGCTCCCAGCCGGACGGGGCGAGGAACACGCTGGTGGCGCGCTTCTCGCTGTAAGGCGATGCGCCAAACGTGGAGATGTTCCAGGCGGTCCGCTGGTGCGCGATGTAGTCGGCGTTGTGGCGCGTGCTGATGGCCGGCCAGCCTTCCAGCTGCAGGAAATTGTTGTAGCTGCCCGGCGACGCCAGCATGTCGTTGACCGTGCGCCCCACCAGCAGGGCCTGGAGCAGCCCGCTCCCCCGTCCGGCGAAGTCGCCGTCGGCCGGCTGCACGTAGGTGCCGGTCACGTTGAGCAACGTGGCGTAGTGCGAATTGCCCGGGTCGTGCCGCGTCGGCAGGCCGGAGGCATCCATCGAGCGGTCGAGCGGCTGCACGGACACGCCCGCTGGCAGGTCGCGGTCGGCGCAGACCACGACGAAGTGCGCGCCCGCAACCAGCAGGTTGCAGAACGCCGACACGGTGGCGGGGTTCCAGTCCTGGCCGTCGACAAAGTCGAAGCGGCGATAGCCCGACAACGAGAAGACCGACGGCGATGTGGCATCGACGTGCCGCATCTGCGGCACCCACATCGTCAGCGCACCGGCCGGGCTGGCGGTGCGCAGGTACCCGGCCAGCCACCTCAGTAACGCAGCGTCCACCGCTGGGCAGGCACCGGTCGCGGACAACCACTGGGTGCTGAGCAGGCCCGCCAACCCGGACAACTGCCCGCCAGTGAAGTCGGCCGGCTGCACGTAACCGTCCGGCGACGGATGACCGTAGGCGGCGTGGATGATGGCGCCGTCCCGCACGCCCGGCCCGTACACGCTGTTGACGAAGTCCTGGGCGTTGTCGCGTGGCGGGGCGTCCAGCAGCTCCAGCGGCGCGACCCAGCCCGAGCCGCTGGTGATGCCACGGTAGAGGCCCACGGCGGCCACGGCGTCGTGGCCAGGAAACGTAGTGGCGTCGGCGATCGCCAGGTAGCCGGGTGCCGCGGTCGTTGCCACGGTAGTGGCCCCGGCGCCGAGCGGATGCCGGTAGGTAATGTCGAACCCCATGCCCGCCCCGGCGACCCGGAAATGCCCATCGCAGCCACCGGACGGATTGCGGGCGGAGACGGTCATCGTCTGACCCGGCTGGACCATGGTCGGCACCGCCGTCGGCACCGGCCCGCTGGTGGCGCCGGCATCGCCGAACATCAACGGCAGGTCGGTCCGATTGGCAAGACGGATCGTCATCGATCGGTCGAACACGGCGTTTCCTCCGAGGCGCGCCTTCTGCGCACGCGGATGCTTCATTGCCGGGCCGCTCACAGCGATCCCTCGTCGCGCTTGGTCGTGGCACCCCAAGCGGCGTAGCCGCCCACCAGAAGAAAGCCACCCGGCACATACAGGCCGATGGCGGTTTGCGAGGTGGCGGCGCTCTTGAGGTTGTCGATACTGTTGTTGATGAAGCTTTGCGTGCGTATGGCTAAACGTTCGGCGCCGTTTACCGCGGCCTTGCTCGGGTTGATGTTCTTGACGCTGCTGAAGGCACCCGATGCGGCGCCGATGGCAAAGCCCTGCAGCGAATCCATCAGCAAGTCGCTGGCGGTGATCTTCTTGCCGGTGATCGCATCGCTGATCAGGGCCGAGACGTCACTGCCGACCATTCCGGCAACGCTCTGGGTGACGGTGCGGAAGAGGATGCCCCCGCCAATGCTCATGCCCTGGGTCAGGCCAACCGACGCCGGCATGCTGGCCAGGCCGCCGATGCCGCCGCTGATGAAGCCGGTCAGTGCGCCCATGCCCATCGCCTGGAAGAAGCCCTTGGCGGTGAAGTCGCGGCCGTGCTGGATGTCGTAGCTCAACCCGCTGGTACCGGCCCCGGTGATGGCGCTGCTGACCGAACTCCAGAACACCGACGTCGCGTTCTGGGCGATCACCTGGGCCGTGGTCATCGGTACTGCCGCCTCGACGGCCGCCGCGCCCGCGCCCGCACCCACCTCGCCTGCCGCAGCAACCACGCCACCCGCCGCGCCTTCCACGGCCGCTGCACCGGCCACCTCGGTGGCAGCCGCCGCGCCCGCCGCGGCCACGCCGGCGGCGGCCCCTTCGCCGGCCACCGCCGCACCGGCCAGGGCCGCCTCGCCGGCCGCCACGCCGGGTGCGGCCGCTCCCGCGGTGACGATGCTGAGCGCGATGCCCGCCACCGCCAGCGCCGCCATCGCGATGCCGATTCCCACCTGCGCCCACACCGAGATGTTGCCGCTGGGGTCCATGAAGTTGAGCGGGTTGTTGCTGGCGAACACGTACGGGCTGGAGAACTGGCGCGCCGGATCGGGCCCGAGGAAGCGCAACAGCGCCGGGTCGTACAGGCGTGCACTGAAGTCGTACAACCCGGTGCCGGAGTCGTACTCCTTGCCCGCGTACAGGAACAGCCAGTCGGCGCTGGCCGGGCCGCTGCGCGAAAGCAGCGTGCCGAACGCCGCGTAGTCGAACGCGCAACGCGCGGTACCGTCGCCGTCGAGCACGGCCCACACGGTGTGCTGGTGATCGCTGACCGGGTAGCTCAACGTGCCGTCGTGAACCGCGGCCAGGCCATCGGGCCCCCAGATGCACAGTTGCGGCGTGCCATCGTTCCAGACCATCAACGGCGTACTGCCCGCGCCGGCAAATGCGACGCGCCGGTGCGTGCCCTGCTGGCGAAGCACGCGCAGGTTGTTGAGCCCGCGCGCGTAGCGGATGGTGTCGCCGGCGCCGCTGATGGTGGCCGTCGTCGACAGCGCCGGGTCGTAGCCGATGTCCAACCCGCGCCACTGGTCCGGGCGGCCGTCGGCGCGGTAACGGAACGCCTGCGCGGTGTCGTCGCCGAACTGCGCGCTGTCGAGCTGGTCGGTGCCGGCGCTGCAGGTGGCCGAAAGCGTCACGCCATCGGCCGTAGCGGCCCAGATGTTGCCGTTGGCGTCGTACTGGTCGATCGTGAGATTGCCCGGCTGGCTGTTGGCCACGCTGGCGCTGGCCAGCCGCTGCTGGCCGTCGTAGGTGTAGCCGGCCTCGCGCGTTCCGCTGGCGATGTCCAAGCCGAACGCGGTCTGGCGCTGCTGGATGTTGCCGTCGGGGGTGTAGGCGAACGTCTGCGCGAACACGCTGTCGCCACCGACACTGGCCTGGTGCAGGGCGATGTTGCCTGGCGAGTCGTAGTTCCACAGCTCGGCAAGCTTGCCGCGCTGCGCGGACTGCAGCTGGCCGTCGGCGTTCCAGCCGTAGCTCGCGATGGCGCTGGGGTCCTCGGGCGTGCCGATCGCGACGATGTGCCCCTGGTCGTCGTACTGGTAGGTGAGCGCCGCCAGTGGCGATCCCTCCGGCAGGTCGATGCGGACGACCTCGTTGAGGTTGTTGTAGTGGTAGCCCGCGACCGCATCCAGGCTGGTCGGGCCGGACACCTGCAGGCGGGCGCTGATGACGCGCCCGAGCACGTCGTACACCCAGGATTCCAGCACGTCGCAAACGCCCAGCGACGGATCGCTGGCCGGTGCCGGGTTGAAGGTGGCCACGCGCACCAGTCGACCCAGCGCATTGGCGTCGCTGCCGTCGCCGTCGTACCAGTAGTGCCGACCGGCCACCGCGCCGTCGCCGCTTCCAGGCCAGTCCGGGTTGTCCAGCTCGGTCGCCAGCTTCGCCGGATCCCACGCGGCGTTGACCACGCCTTCCTCAATCGTCCGGCCGAGCGCGTCGTACCGCGTGTACAGGAAGAACTGCTCGCCCGGGTCCAGCGCGGGCTGCACGAACCGCAGCTGGCCCTTGCCGTTGTACAGGCTTCGGGTCACGCCGGAATCGGGGTCGGTGTACTGCACGATCTGACCGAGCGGGTTGCTCAGCGTGGCGCGCACGTACGCCGACGGCTGCGACTGCGGCGCGCTGGTGAAGGCGTTGGGCAGTTGCAGGGTGCCCAGCGTGCCGGCGCTGCCTGCCTGGGCGCTGTAGCTGGGCGCGACCAGGCTCTGGCCGACGTTGTTGCCGCTGGTGTCGGACTGCAGCATCGCCGCGGCACGGTTGCTGGTGTCTACCAATTGGCGACCGTCGTAGCCGCCCGGTGTGGTGGTGGTGGTGGCGTAGAACCGTCCGGCCGCGACCGGGTCGCTGGCGTCGCTGGCCGTGTAGGCCATGCGCGTGGTCTGGCGCCCGGACGCTGGCTGGTTGATGTCGTGGATGGACAGCGCCAGGCCGGGCTTGCCGGCCTCGATTGCGCGTTGCTGCGCCGAGGCCTCGTAGCGCGTGCCGTTGTACGGGTAGTCCTGATCGTCCGAGCGGACCACCGCACCATCGGATTGGCCGGCGTAGTAGTCGGCGATGTCGCCCTGCATCGACCAACTGCTGGCGGTGGCCGCAAGAAAGGCCGGCACGTCCAGGAAGGTGTTGCGATAGCGCAGCATCGGCACGTCGGCACCGGAACCGAAACTGCCGGGCGCGACCTTGGTCGATGCCAGCTGCCGATCGAGCGCGTCGTAAACCGCCTCCATCACGCGGCTGTCCTCACCGTGGCGCTGGTGGATCTGGCGCTGGCGCGCGGCGCCATCGGTGTACGACAGCCCCAGGCGCGGGTCCGCGCCGACGCCAAGCTGGCTCACCCGGAGCGTGTTGGTGCCGGTGTCGAACACACAACCGTCGGCCACGGTGGCGGCGTTGTCGGCACTGAACAGCAACTGCCCGTCGGCGAAGAACAGCAGATGGCCACCGCCCACCACCAGCAACCACTGCTGGGCGATGCGCGGCGGGGCGGCGAGCGGCGCCTGTCCGGACGTGCCGTCGGCGAGCGTCCAGCGCCAACCGTCGGCGGCGTTCCAGGCAATCGACTGGCCGCCACCGAAGGTCAGCGACAACGCGCCCTGGGCTGCTGCCAGCAGTTCGAACTCGATGAAGAACGCGCCGGTTGTCGCGGCGATGCCGCCTTGCCAGGTCAGGCTGTCGGCGTCACGACCGTCCTTGACCAGGCCGCCGTCGACAGCGCGCCAGGCGGTGGCATCGCCGGACTTCCAGCGATTGCGCCACTTCCCGCCGTCTCGGAACGTTTCGGTGATGCCGCCGCCGGACATCTGCAGGGTCAGCTCGGCGTTCGGGCTGGCGTCGTCGAACCGGTCGTTGGCCGCGCCCTGGCGTGACTGGAACCGCAACGCCAGCTCCTGCCACTGCCCGGTCGCGCCGACCGCGCCAAGCGGACGGTTGAACCGGTCGTACGGCGTGAAATCGCTGGAGCCGCTGGCGCCCATGCTGGCGCGCAGGAGCCGGTTGGCGGCCTGCCAGGACTGAACGTTGACGTCGGTTCCGAACGGCACCAGCAGCACGCCGTCGATCAGCACCGCGCTGCTGCCGGGGTTGCCGATGGTCAGCGCGATCGTGGTGGTGCCGTCGGGCAAGGCAATCGTCGCGGTGTCGTAGCGCCACTGCCCGTCGCTGTCGGCCAGATCGAACGTCTGCGGTTGCCCACCGACGTCCAGGTGGATCGCCCCGGTCCCGCCGCTGTAGCCCGCCGGCGTCTGGTAGCGCAGCGCCAGCAGGTAGGTGCCACGGCCGGCGGCGGGGTGGACCGTTGTCGCGATACTGCCGCCGACACCGACCGTCAGGCTCTGCTCGCCGAGCCAGGCGTTGTCGGCGCATGGCGAGGTGCCCGACAGTTGCCAGCCGCTGACGTCTTCATAAGCCTGGAAACCGTTCCATGCGCACTCGGCCAGGGCCGCCGCGCGGAACGACACCACCGGCAGCCCGACCGTGCTGGCGAACACCGTCGAGCACGCGGTGCCGGCGCCGTCGAGGTTCTGCAGCACCGAGCCATCGGGCGCACGCTGCTGCAGGACGGTGATGGCCTGCCAGCCATCGGGCACCTTGCCAGGCTGCCAGTCGGCGAACGGGAAACTGCTGTCGCCACCGGTCCAGCCGAAATCCGCGGCCTCGGCCGGGGTCAGCACGTCGCTGCCCCACGCGGTGGGCCAGTCGGCCAGCGCCATCGCCGATACCGCCGTGGCGACGCCCGCCTGGGTGGCGCTCTGCTGGACCGCGCTGGACACGTCGTTGAGCAGGCGGCTGGTGGCGTTGACCTCGCAGGCATAGCGGTACGTCAGCACGTCGGACTCGGTGACGCCGGCGCCGTTGACGGTGCTGGAGGTGACGCTGGCCGGTTGCCCGGTGTACGGGGCCGGCAGCCCGGCGGGCACGAACGAGGTCGTTGTGGCCGACGCCACGCCATCGCGCATGTTGCTCTGGCCGGTCTGCAGCACGTACGCGCCGTAGAGTTGGCGCGCCGCGACGCTGCCGTCGACCGGGTCGGCGGCGCGCTTCACGTAGGCCGTCCACTGGTAACTGGTGCTGGCCAGCAGGTTGCTCTGCGCGTCCAGCGTGGCCACGCTCTGCAACAGGCCGTCGAGCATGTTGTACCAGTCGGCGCCGGTCACCAGGGCGTTGCCGTTGAGGTAGGTGCTGATCACCGAACCGTTGACCGGGTGGTCGACGGTGCCGCCCGGATAGACCGCCGTCTGGAAGTACTTCACGACCTCGCCACTCGCATCGCAGGCGGCGTTGGTGGTGTCGGCGACGTAGGTGGTGGTGAAGGCCTCCGACAGGCCATCGTCGATGGTGATGGCACTCACCGGCCAATCGCTGATGGGCCCCTGCACCGCATCGCCGGCGTAGCGATGCAGGGTGATGGTGGTGGCGGCATCGAGATTGCCGGCGCTGTCGGGATAGGTGAAGAACGCCGACGGACCGCCGGGCTGGGTGCCCTGTCCCGGCACGTCCTGCTCCTGAGCCGTCCACATCTGCTCCTGCGCCAGCAACTGCGCTGCGCCGAACACGCCGCCATTGCGCAGCACCAGGGCCGATGCCGCGGTCGCGTGACCGGTCGACGACGCGTCGCTGTCGTACAGCGCGCAGGCGATGAATGCCGGCCCCTCGTTGATCACCGAGGCCGAATTGAGCTGGTACCGCGACCCGCCGCCGGCCGCCTGGTTGACCAGTTGCTGCAGGTCGCCGATGTTGGCCGCGACGGCATCGCCCCAGTCGGTGGCCACGCCGCGGAAAAACAGCTGGGTGCCGACAGTGAGGTAGTCCGGGCTGCCGGCGCCGATCCAGTTCGCGGTCCCGGGATCGGCCAGCGGCGTGGTGAGGCCGGTGATGGCCGCCGGGTCGCCCCAACCGTTACCGCTGGGGTCGTAACCGACCAGCGCCGCCGTCGGAGCGCCGTTGGGCACCAGCACCTGAACGGCGTAGTCGGGTCCGTAGCCATAACGCTGCTCCCCGCTGATCACGCCCTGCGGCTTTAGCCGGCTGTCGGTGCTCCATTGCGCGCCGTCGAACCGGATCACGTTGCCGGCCACCGCCACCAGCGCGTTGGCCACCGTCGCCGGCCGCCACGAGGTGGGGAATGCCGGATCGAAGCGATCGGTGAAGCTGAACTTCGTCGGCGTCCCGAACGCGTACTCGCTGTTCCACTGCAGCAGCCAGACGTCGTAGTCGTACTGCCCCGACGACGCACTGCCGGCGATGAAGTGGCTCACCGCCACCATCGACAGGTCGCCCGACAACGCGATCGACGACAGGTTGTTGAGCGTGAATCCGAGGTTGACGCTGGTGGCCTCGTGCCAGACGCCCAGCGCGTCGATCCAGTCCAGTCGCGCGTTGGAATCCAGGTCGATGCTGGCAACGTAATCGCGGCCCGCGGCGTACCAGCGATAGCCCAGGTCGTCGACCTGGTCATGGACCCAGGCCTGGTCCGGCCAGTGCCAGGTGAAGCGATCGCTACTGCCGCTGGCGGTCGAGGTGCTCATCTGAGAGGCGAACACGAAGCCGGCGCCGGCGACGATCTGCACCGCGCCGTCGTTGACCGACCACTGCCAGGTCGGGCTGTTGCAGCCGCCGGTGCCGCCGCCGGGGATCGCGGCCGCAACCCATTGCCCGGGCCGCGCCATGTCCTTGCGAAACAGGTGCAGGTTGACGTTTTGGGTGGTCCGGTAGGACACCGCAACGAAGTCCTGTCCGGCCTCCACCGACACCGTCGCCAGGCCCGTGCCGCCACCGCCGTCGATCAGCAGCGGGTATTTTGGATCGGCCTGCCACGCCACCCACTGGCCGTTCCAGGTGAACACCTGCATCGACAGCTTGCCGTTGGTGGTCTCGTTCCAGAGCACCACCGCGTAGTCCGGCCCGAAGAACACGCGTGCCATCGACTGGGTGGGCATCGGCGACGGTGCCGAAATCGCCAGGCTGCGATCGCAGATCGGCAACGACACGCTGGCATAGTCGTAGCTGGCCACGCCGCCGGTGGGCCAGGTGATGCTGGCGAGGGCGCCCAGATTGCCGCCGGCCGCCACGTCGAGCGCATAGTCGAATCGGTAGCCGGGCAGATTGGCGCCTTCGGCGTTGTACAGCGTGACCGAGGTCAGCAGGCGCTTGCAGGTGTCGCCGGAATCGCCGGCGACGTTGGCCACCGCCTCGCTGCCGGGCGAACCCGGGCTGGGGTCGTATCCCAGCCCCACCGAGAACAGCAGCGACCCGTCGGCGGCGCAGACCTGGATCGCGTCGAGGAACAGCGTTTCGTAGCAGTCCTGGAAGCCGTTCGGCGTGGTGCTTGGCACGGCCTTGTGCGGGTCGGCGTACTCGCGTGGGCTGCCGGCGGTGGCGTTGCTCCACAGCTTCGCGGCATAGCCCAGCCGCGCGGTGCGGCCGAACACGTCGGTGATGCGCCCCAGGTAGCAGGCCTTGGTGTAGGGCTTGCCACCGGTTGCCACCAACTGTTCGACGCCCGGCAGCAGCCCGTCGGGTCCGCGCTCGAAGCAGTTGTAGGCATAGCCGACCGATTCGCCGAAGCGGCTGTACGCGCGCTCCAGGTGCCAGGCGCGCGCGTACTGCTGCTGTCCTGCGGCCAGCGCGCTGCTGCCCTGCCAGGCAGGCACGCCGTGCGCGTCGACCCACTGCACGCCCCACTCGATGCTGTTGCCGGCGCTGCTGCGGTAACCCTCGGTGGTCGTCGCCACGCCGCCGCCGAATGACATCCGCTGGCCCGACTCGTTGCAGACCGTCCAGCGCTCATAGCGCGGGTAGTACAGCACCTTCCAGAACCGGTAGTTGCTGAGCTGGTACGCCTGGCCGCCGTCGCTGGCCTGCAGCGCCTGGCTGTCCAGGGTGAGCGTGAACTCCTGCTCGAGCTTGTCGTCGCGCACGATCCACGGACTGGCATCGCCCTCGATCAGCGCGTCGGCCGACAACGGCAGGCCGCGACGCACGAACTGCGCGCGCACGTCGGCGGGCACGGCCTGGCCGTTGGCCAGTTGCGTGGCCAGCGCGCGGTCCATCGAAAACAGCCACGGGCTGTCGGGCTCGCGCACCATCGCGCTGGCGTTGCCGGAGATGGTGATCGTGTAGCTGCGCATGCCCGGCGTCGGGCTTCCACCGTCGTCCAGTCGGATCGAATTCATCGGCAGCTGCCAGCCCATGCCGAGCACGCCGGTCGGCTGGTCGCGGTTCCAGGTCATCGCCTGCCGGTTGATGTTGCTCTGGTACTGGATCGACAGGTCGACCTGCAGTCCGTCGTTCTCACTGCGTCCCGGCATCGAGAACAGCGTCTGCGTGTGGTTCACGTCGCCGCGAAACAGGTTGACGCTGCTGGCCAGCACGCCGACGGTGCTGGCGTCCATCTGGAACGTGCGGATGCTGGGGGTGCTGGAACTGGGCATGCAGGCCTCCTTGCCAATGCGATTGCGACACGCGCCCGGCAGGGCCGGGGCGTGCCTCGTCGTGGTACGCGACGTGGTGGATCAATAGCCGATGACGACACCGGTGACGTTGCTGATGGTGTTGTCCTGTTCGTTTCCGCTGCCGTCCGACAGTCCGGCCGAGCCGACCACGGTGACGGCGTGGTCCTGGATCTTGTCGACCTGGAAGCTGGCCTTGAAGGTTTTCACGTGGTGGTCGTGCTCGTTCTTGAACTGCACCTTGAACCCGGTCAGCAGCGAAACGAAGCGCGAAACGTCCGCGGGAAACTGCAGTGTCTGGGCGCCGAACTGCAGGCTGTTGCTGGCCATCACGACCATGCGCAACGAGCGGTCGCAGCTGGCCACCAGCCCGCCGTCGACAGTGGCGGTGCTGGCGTTGTTGCCGCTGGCATCGGACATCTTCGCCAACCCGGTGACCACCGACGAATTGCCGTTGAGCTGGTTGCCGACCGAGGCGAGCGCGGTCTCCATGTGGTGATCGTCCTTGCCGAACGACAGGTCGAAGCCGGCCAGCAGCGACTGCAGCACCAGCGGGGAGTTGCACGGCACGGCCTGCGGCGCGCTGGCGCCGTTGTCGACGATGCCGCCGACATTGGCGAAGCGCACGCTCGGGTTGTCGATCCCCACCCAAGCCACCGCCACCACCGTCACCGACGACTTGCCGGCGTCGAGGTTGCGCCCGCCGGCATCGACCATCGACGCGTGCGGATTGACCGACAGCGTGTTGCCCTGCTGGTTGACGGACAGGCTGATCGACGTCCGCTGGACGTGGTGGTCATCCTTGCTGAAGGCGAGCTCGAACTGGCTGATGCCGACCATGCGTTGTGCGATCGGGCCGGAGAACGTGAACACTTTGGTTTCGTCGGGGCGCAGGACAGCGAACTGGATTTCGAGAGGCATCGGAGAGCTCCTGGGAAGTGTCAGCGGACGTAGCCGACCACCACGCCGGTGACGTGGCTGAGGGTGTCGTCCTGGCGGTTGCCGCTGTCGTCGTTGATGTAGGTCGCGCCGCTGGCCGTCGCCGATCCGGCGTCGCTGGACTGGATGCTGATGACGCCGCCAACGGTGGTCACGTCGTGATCGGTGTTGCCGGCGTACTGCACGCGAAAGCCCGTCAGCAGCGCCTCGAAGGTGTTGATGCGGCTGTCGAACGCCAGCTTCCTTTGGGTGTTCTGCAGGTCGCCCGTGGCCAGCACCTGGAACGGCAGCGTCGCATCGCAACTGACCAGCAGGCCGCCGTCGATGGTGGCCGTGGTGGCGCTGTTGCCGCTGTCGTCGAACATCCGCGCGCTGGCGGTGACCTGCACGCTGCTGCCGGACTGGGCCGTTCCCGCACCGGCCTCGATCACCTTCACCTCGTGATCGGTATTGCCAAACGAGAGTTCGAATCCGGACAGCAGCGCCGCCCGTACCAGCGGGGTCGTGCACGGAACGGCGATGCCGGAGCTGGCCTGGCCGTTGGCAACGTCCAGGGCGTTGGCCAGGGTCACGTCCGGGTTGTCGATGCCGGTCCAGGCAATGGCGACCACCTCCACGCTCGACCCGTCCGGCAGCAGGTTGTTGCCGCCGTCGTCGTCCAGGGTGGCGTTGACCAGGACGACCAGTGCGTTGTTGGTGTAGGACGAGATCAGCTGGATGCCGACGGTTTCGACATGGTGTTCGTCGCCGGCGCCAAAGCTGAGGTTGAAGGCGCGGATGCCGACGGCCACTTTGGCGATGTTGCCAACAAAGTCGAACGTGAGGCTGCCGCCGGGCCGGGTCGATTTCACCTGGGTTTCCAGGGGCATGGGACTCTCCTTGTCTGTGGAATGGACGAAACGTCGCGTTGGCAATGCGCAGCCACCGGCGAGTGCGCAGGGTGTAGTGCCGTGAGACCTCGCGGAATGGCACCGATGGCGTACCGGCATCGCATGCGATCAGGGCATGGGTCCAACCGTCGCCAGGTCGAGCTTCAGAAACGGCAAACGCGGCCGCGCCAGCCGGATCAGGTCGGCCATGCAATGCACGCCGAGCTTGCGCATTGCGATCTCGCGGTGCTTGCGCACGGTCAACGGGCTGATGCCGAGCCGGCGCGCGATCTCCTTGCTGGTATGGCCGGCCGCCACCAGGTCGATCACCTGGCGCTGGCGTGGGCCAAGGTCGCGGTAGCCGTTGCGGTCGGAATTCTCTGTGCTGTCGGCGCGCAGGCCGATCGCGCTGGCATGCACCAGCAACTGCACGGTGTTGCGCTGGCCCAGTTTGGCCAGCAACTGGCTGCGATGCTTGCGGACCGTGTGCGGCGCAATCGCCAACGCGGAGGCGATCCGCGCGCAATCCAGTCCCTGTCCCACCAAGGCAAGCACTTCGCGCTGACGTGGCGTCATGGAATCCACGCCTGCGTGGTATCGCTCCTCACGTTCGGGCATCGCGGAACATCCGTGTCGACGATGCGGCAGTGATAGCACAGCCCTGCCGTGGTCCGCATCGCCGGTCCGGCAGGGGTACCGGCATCGGCGGTCGCATGCGTGACTGCGTCGGGCTCGCGCCCGTGGGCGGCGCAAGGCATGCTGCGCACGTGCCGACAGCATGGCCACGGCATGCCCATCACCCGGGAGATGGCACGACCGCCCCATGAGTGTGTACATCGACGATGCCGTTTGGCCGTGGCGTGGCGAGCGCTGGGCCCACCTGATGGCGGACACGCTGGACGAGCTGCACGCGCTCGCCGCGCAGCTCGGCATTGCGCGTCACAGGTTCCAGGACAGGACCAGCGGCGCCCACTACGACGTGCCGGCGTCGTTGCGCGATCGGGCGATCGCGCTGGGGGCGGTGCCGATCTCGCGTCATCGAGACCGCGCGCAGGTCCGCGCGGTGATTGCCCGCGCGCGCGCGCAAGGGCGTGGAGAGCAGTGCTAGGCCACGGTGGCGTTGCCGCGCGTACGCTTCAACGCGATGGCGCGCCCTCGACGGGCGTCGCTTCGATGATCGCCTCCTCGACGATGGGGTACACCGCCGATATCGGGCAGCCGATGCGGGCGGTGCCCATCAGGCGCGGCGCGCCTGGCATGGTTTCCGAGCGCTGCTCGACCACCTTGATGCGGTCGCCCGGGTTTCCGCAGATGACGCCCACGCCGAGGCCCGATTCGAAGCCGATCTGCGGCGCGGCGTTCAACTCGGGGCAGGCGTTGCCAAGCTCGACGCGGTAGTAGCGGTGCCCACCCGAGCGGGCCGGCGACAACTCCACCAACACGCCCTTGCCGTCTTCGGACCAACTGCGCATGTGCCGCGGGCTGAAGCAGAAGGACGACGAACCGCCAAAGCCGCGACGGCGTTCGCCGCGCACTTCCACCGTCCCCAACGACGCCGTGCCATCGCTCGCCTGGCTGGTGCGGGCCAGGCGGGCGTACTCGCGTGCGTCGACGGTCGTCACGGCGGCGATCGGGCACAGCGCCTGGCCATCGCGAACGAACTCGTTGCCGCCACCGCACACCCAGCCCTCGCGCGCGAGCAGGCTCGCCGCGCCGCTTACGGCCGCGGTCGGGCAGCTTCCAGCCAGGTCGATGCGATGACGCACGTCGTTCTCGCCCAGGATCGCCAGGGTGCGCGCGTCGACCTGATGCGCCTCGCGCATGGCGCGCGCATCGAGGCAATGCGGTGCCGGCGCGGGGGATCGGCCGGTGGCCATCGCCGCATTCGCCAACAGCGCCATCAGCAACCCGCTGCCGGCGATGCCCATCGTGAGTTGCCTGGTGTGGCGATGACGCATTCGTGACTCTTCCGTGGCGTGACTGGCGCGCATTATCGCCATGTCATGCGACATCGACGCCTGCAGGAAGCCATGGCCGGCTGCGTGATCTGCCCGGCCCCGGTTGGTGATGGCCGTAACTCCCGGCCACGACCACCTCGCTAGCGACGACCTTCCAGCGACGTAGGATGGGTTGAGCGCAGCGACACCCATCAACCGGGGTCCAGGCGGGTGCGAAGGCAGCACTCCCGGCGAATGTCGATTTTTTCAGGCCGATGCGACCCGCCCGCGGGATTGCAGCTGGCTGCCTTGGCCGCCGTCGCGTGCGATGGGTATCGCTTTTCGCTCAACCCATCCTACGGGGCTGCCCCGGACGCGGTTTCTGACGGCCGCGGCTCCTGACCACGACCACACCGCTAGTCGTGCAGGGTCTCGAGCAGTTCCAGGCCCTGCGCGTAATCGCGCAGCGACGTAGGATGGGTTGAGCGCAGCGATACCCATCAACCGGGGTCCAGGCGGGAGCGAAAGCAGCGCTCCCGGCGAATGTCGATTCTTTCAGGCCGATGCGACCCGCCCGCGGGATTGCAGCTGGCTGCCTTGGCCGCCGTCGCGTGCGATGGGTATCGCTTTTCGCTCAACCCATCCTACGGGCTGCCCTGACACGGTTTTTGACGGCCGTAGCTGTTGACCACGACCACACCGCTAGTCGTGCAGGGTCTCGAGCAATTCCAGGCCCTGCGCGTAGTCGCGCAACACGCCGTGTTCGCCGAGCATGCTTTCGATACGCGCGTCGACGTAGCGGGTGTCGCTGGCACACCACGCCAGCGCATGGATCGGATCGACCTCGTCGGCGAACGCCGGCCAGAAGTCTTCTTCGTAGGGATGGCGTGCCAGCAGGGTTGGCAACGCGGCGGCGACCGCGTCCAGGCGACGGTCGAGGGATGCAATGCGGAAACTGGTCGATGCGCTCATCGGGCCAGCGTCGCGCGATCGCGTCGCAGAGGATGAGAACCCTGCCGCGGCGCGGGTTTGCAGTGGATCAGCCGGGAGCCGCCGTCACGTCAATCGCCCGCGATGGCAGCGGCCGCCTGGCGGGTCGAAGCGCCTGCCAGCGCGCTGCTGCCTTGTCGGTGCCAGCTCAAGCCGCGGGCGTGGACGGCAACGCGCCACGGTCAACGGCGGCGATGCGCTACGACTTCTTCAACAGCGACTTCAGGTTGGCGAAGGGGTTGCCGGTGGCCGGCTTGGCGGCGTCGGCATCGGCGCCACCACCGCCGCCGGCAGCGTGATCGATGTAGCGCGAGTGCTCGTTGTCGTGGCAGTACACGCACAGCAGCTCCCAATTGCTGCCGTCGGGCGGGTTGTAGTCGTGATCGTGATTGCGGTGGTGGACGGTGAGCTCGGTCAGGTTCGCGCGTGTGAACTCGCGCGCGCAGCGCCCGCAGACCCACGGGTACATCTTCAGCGCGCGCTCGCGATAGCCCTGCTGACGCTCTTCGGCGTTGCGCCGCGCCTGGGCGACGATCTGGTCGAGCTTGCTGCTGTCGGGGCCGGACCTGGCGTTGGACATGGGGACTCCGTGGATCGATGGCGATGGGCTTGCGGGCAGTGTGCCCGTTGCCGCCCGGCTCAGACAGCCACCAGTCGCACGTCGATCGATGTCGCCTCCGGTTCGAGGAAGCGCAGCAGGGCCTCCGCCTCCTCGGCGATGTCGGAACAGGCGGGGGCCGGCTGCGGCCCGAGCAGCTTGACCTCGATGCCGGCCGCGCCGCGCGTGCAGGCGTGGCTCCAGGTCGCGCGCACGAAACCATCGACCAGCACCGCGCGCTCGCGCCGACCGTTGGACGCCATCGCGAAACGTCCCGCCAGTTCCGGCGGGATGATCCGGCTGCGGTCGGCATGCGCCAGCAGGGCGTTGTCGAACTCGGGCAGGAAGCGCACAGGCGCCGGCGTCGTGGCGGGCGGACGCGGCGCGTCGTCCAGATCGAACAGCTCGCGCCCGGCCTGGTCGCGAAACGAGCGCAGTCTCGCGCCCATCCCCTGGACCACCGCGCTGAGGCCGGTCAGGCCGGACCAGCTGCGCAGGTCGGCGATGCTGACCGGTCCGATCGCGGTCAGCGCGCGCATCACCAGGGCCTCGGCCGCGCCCACGCCCGCCTCGTCGAGCGGCCGGTCCAGCCACTGCACCGCGGGCACGAAGCGCGGCGGGCGCGGGTAACCCCAGCGGTCGTCGCCGGGCACCGTCGCCAAGGCGATGCAGCTGCGCACCCAACTGGCCAGGCCCGCGGTCTGCGCCTGTGGGAAACGCTCGGCCAGGGCCTCGCCCACCTGTCGCGCGGTGAGCGCTCCGCCGGCAAGCAGTGCGCGCGCGGCGACCTCGAGTTCGGCCGGGTCGAACCCGCCGGCGAGGTGCCGGTTGGACACGATTTCCCGGTTCAGCAACGGCTGCAGCAGTTGCCGGAACGCAACGTAGTCGTCGACGCTGACCGTGTGGATGGTGCCGCGCAGGAAGCTGCCGCGCACGACCTCGCGCGCCTGGGCGGCGGCGACCAGCTGCTGGCCAGTGAAGTCGCTGCTGCGCGACCACAACGCCACGTACGGGTCCTTGGGCTCTTGCGATTGCAGGCCGGCGACGGCATGCACGACGTCGCGCACGGGCAGGCGCTGGCGCTTCAGCAGCAACTGGCGCGCCAGCAGCGCGCGGTTCAGTTGCAACGGGGTCAGGGGACGATCGGGCATGGGCGGCAGTCCTTGGTGGGCTTGTCCGCGCGGCCGGCCTGTCGAGGCCGCCCGGCGGGCATCGGCGGCGGGAATGGGATCGGGCCGCCGGGCGCCTTATCCTGTGCGCCCCGTGGCCTGTCGCGCCACCCTTACCGAAGCCGCAACGATGACCGATACCCTGCCCGACCGCCTTTCCACCGACCCGCGCAGCAAGTTCCACGATGCCGCCGTGCTCGAACGCGGCATCGGCATCCGCTTCAACGGCGAGGAGAAGACCAACATCGAGGAGTACTGCATCAGCGAAGGCTGGGTGCGCATGCCGGTTGGCCGCTCGCTCGATCGCCGTGGCCAGCCGATGACCATCAAGGTGAAGGGCGTGGTCGAGCCGTACTTCCTCGACGCCACGCCGGAAGCGTAAGCCCCGGCGACGCGACGGCCCGCGCGGCACACCCGCCGTGCGGGCGGCCGCGCACCACGCTCACGACTTGAGCTTGTAGCCGGTGCGGAAAATCCACCAGACCGCGGACAGGCACAGCAGCAGGAACCCGACGATCGCGGCCAGGCTGATGCCGACATTGACGTCGGCGATGCCGTAGAAGCTCCAGCGAAAGCCGCTGATCAGGTAGACCACCGGGTTGAACAGGGTGATCTTCTGCCACACCGGCGGCAGCATCTGGATCGAGTAGAACGCGCCGCCCAGGAACGTCAGTGGCGTGACCACCATCAGCGGGATCACCTGCAGCTTCTGGAAGTCGTCGGCCCACAGGCCGATGATGAAACCGAACAGGCTGAAGGTCACCGCCGTCAGCACCAGAAAGACCAGCATCCACACCGGATGGGCGATCTCATACGGCACAAAGACGCGCGCCGTCACCAGGATCAGCACGCCCAGCATGACCGACTTGCTGGCCGCGGCCCCCACGTAGCCGATCACCACCTCCAGCGGCGACACGGGCGCGGACAGCAGCTCGTAGATCGTGCCGGCCCACTTGGGCATGTAGATGCCGAACGAGGCGTTGGAGATGCTCTCGTTGAGCAGCGACAGCATGATCAGGCCCGGGATGATGAAGGCACCGTAGCCGACACCGTCGATGTCGCCCATGCGCGAGCCGATCGCCGCGCCAAACACCACGAAGTACAGCGACGTCGACAGCACCGGCGAGGCGATGGACTGGGTCAGCGTGCGAAAGGTGCGCGCCATCTCGAAGCGGTAGATCGCGCGGATCGCGTGCAGGTTCATGCGCGCACCCCGTTCGCTCGCGCCGGTGCGGCATTGGAGTGCACCAGGTTGACGAAGATCTCCTCCAGCGAGCTCTCGCTGGAATGCAGGTCGCGGAAGTCGATGCCGTGTTCGTTGAGCCGCTTCAGCAGCGTGGCGATGCCGGTGTGCTCTCCCTGCGCGTCGAAGGTGTACACCAACGTGGCGCCATCGTCGGCCAGCTCCAGCGGAAGGCCGGCCAGTCCCGTTGGCAGGCGCTGCAACGGCTCCTGCAATTGCAGGGTCAGCTGCTTCTTGCCGAGCTTGCGCATCAGCACGTCCTTGTCCTCGACCACGATCAGTTCGCCCTTGCTGATCACCCCGATGCGATCGGCCATCTCCTCGGCTTCCTCGATGTAGTGCGTGGTCAGGATGATGGTCACGCCACTCTCGCGCAGCTCGCGCACCATCTTCCACATGTCGCGCCGCAGCTCGACGTCCACGCCCGCGGTGGGTTCGTCGAGGAACAGGATGGAAGGCTCGTGCGACAGCGCCTTGGCAATCAGCACGCGTCGCTTCATGCCGCCTGATAGCGCCATGATCTTGCTGTCCTTCTTTTCCCACAGCGACAGGTCCCGCAGCACCTTTTCCAGGTACGCCGGATTGGGCGGTTTGCCGAACAGTCCTCGACTGAATCGGACAGTTGCCCAGACGGTCTCGAACGCATCCGTGGACAGCTCCTGCGGCACCAGGCCGATCTTCGCGCGCGCGGCGCGGTAGTCGCCGACGATGTCGTGGCCGTCGGCGGTGACGCTGCCAGAACTGGCGTTGACGATGCCGCAGATGATGCTGATGAGGGTGGTCTTGCCGGCGCCGTTCGGGCCGAGCAAGGCAAAGATCTCGCCGCGACGGATGTCGAGGTCGATCGCCTTCAGGGCCTGATGGCCCGAAGCGTAGGTCTTGCCGACATTGCGGATGGAAATGATCGATTGCACGTGGAAACCTCGTCGCCGAACGGTTGCCGGGCGGCTGCCCGGCGAGAATGAAGGTCAGTCCGTGGCCATGCTCGCGGCCGACGGGGTATCAGGCGCGCCCGGCGTCGTACCCGACGCTGGATCCTAGCGCCGCCGGCCGTGCCCGGCGTGCAGGCCACCGCGCGATCGGATGCGCGCTCAGCCCAGTTCGCCGTAGCCACGGTGCGGGCGGGCGTCGACGGCGGGCACCCGGTCGCGGCGCAGCGAATGCAGTGCCGGCCGCAGCAGCCACACCACCGGCAGCGTCATCGCGAACGCCAGCGGCCAGACGTGCAGCCAGGTGCCGAGCAGGATCGCCGCGATGCCACTGACCAGCGCCACCGTGGAAACGCTGGCGAGGGCGGAGACAGCAGCGGCCGCGAGCACGATGCGAGCCAATCGCCCAACGGGGAAGTGCGGCATGGAAGGCATCCTTGCGATGGAGCGGCTAGCGTAGGCAGCCGCCCGTGTTCCGATAAGTCGGCAATCCGGGGAAGCTTCGTCCCGCGTGCGGGGCAATGCCGCCCCCATCGCGGGCATCGACACTCACAACGTCGCCGCGGGCCGCACGCGTCCACCCACTGCGGTTCCGATCGCGGCCAGTGCGGTGGTGATCGCGAAGCCGCACAGGTAGGCCGCCATCGGCGAGTGTTCCAGCAGCGCCGAGAACAGCGAGCCCACCACTGCCAGCACCGTGGCGGTAAACAGCGCATCGGACAAGTGCAACGCCGACGAATTGACGCCCTGTTGTGCCGGCGGCGACAGCTCCAGGGTCAGCGCGGAGATGCTGGGAAACACCGTGCCGACGCCGACGCCGGCAATCACCCAGCCCACCAGCGCAAACGCCAGCGGCATCGTGGGGAACACGGCCAGCGTCGCCACCGCCAGGCCCAGCGTGAGCAACGCCATGCCGGTCTGCACCACGCGCGCCGGTGACGGATCGACCATGCGCCCCCGGTACCAGGAGCCCGCCGACCACCCCACCGCGCCGATGGTCAACGCTGCGCCGGCCATCGTTGGCGACAATCCGCGCTCGCGCGACAGCAGCAGCGGCAGGAACACCTCGGTGCCGTAGAACACCGACGCGACGATGCCGCGCATCGCGATCACCGTCGGCAGTCCACGCGCTGCGCTCAGCGTGCCGCGGGGCAACAGCCGATGCATGCAGATAAGCAGAGCCACTGCCGCCAACACCAGCACCAGCGCGGCGAGCCAGCCGCGCTGCTGCCCGCCCCAATGCAACAGCAAGGCGCTGGCCGCCGCCGCGATGGCCCACGCGAGGCGATGGCGCTCGCGGGACGCGGCACCGGCCTCGTCCATCGGGTCCGGCAACGGCGTGATCGCCCGCAACGCCGGAAGCACCATCGTGGCTGCAAGCACGGCCACCACGGGCACCAGCAGGAACACCCAGCGCCAGCCGAGGTGTTCGACGATCAGACCGCTGATGGTCGGACCGACGATCGCCGGCACCACCCAGGCACCGGCGAACGCCGCGAAGACGCGCACGCGCAGCGCCGGCGGGTACACCCGACCCACGGCGACATACAGCGCCACCGACATCAGACCGCCACCGAAGCCCTGCACCACCCGTCCCAGCAGCAGAACTGCCATCGACGGCGCGAGGCCGGCCACCAGCAGCCCGATCGAGAACCACACGATGCCGTGGGTCAGTGGCGCGTGCGGCCCGCGACGGTCGGCCCAGCGACCGCACGCGACCATGCCCACCACGCTCGATGCCAGCGTCGCGGCGAAGGCCAGCGCGTACAGCGGCAAGCCGTCCAGCGACTGGGCCGCAGTCGGCATCGCGGTGGTGATCGCCAGCGCCTCGAAGGCGTGCAGCGCAATCAGTGCCACCGCGCCCAGGGTGGGCGCACGGTAGCGCGGAGCAAAAAGGCCCTCGGCGGGCGGTGCGGCGGCAACCTGCATTTCCATCGATGTTCCTGTGGTTCGCGTTGACGGTCGCGATCGAGGCGGCGAGGATAGAAGCTCAACTTAAGTTGAGGTCAAGCACGCATGGAATCCCACGGCGAACTCAGCGTCGGCGAACTCGCGCAGCGCAGCGGCGTGGCCGTGTCGGCGCTGCACTTCTACGAAACCAAGGGCCTGATCCACAGCCAGCGCACCGCCGGCAACCAGCGCCGTTACCCGCGCGACACCCTGCGCCGCGTGGCGGTCATCCGGGCGGCGCAGCGCGTCGGCATCCCGCTTGCGACGGTGGCCGAGGCGCTGGCGGGGCTAGGCGATGGCCGCACGCCCACGCGCGCGGACTGGACGCGGCTGTCGGCGCGATGGCGCAGCGAACTCGACGCGCGGATCGCGCAACTCAGCCTGCTGCGCGACACGCTGGACGACTGCATCGGCTGCGGTTGCCTTTCGCTCAAGCGCTGCCGACTGGCCAACCCCGCCGACGTGCTGTCCGAACAGGGCGACGGCGCGTTGCGCTGGACGACGACCGCACCGACCCGCAAAGCGCGCAGCCGCTGACGTCGTACACCGGGTGGCGCACAACCCGGGCGGGGAGCCGCAATCGGTTTTGCTCCAACCGCGCTCCCACGGTGGTGTGTCGCCAAACTTCTCGGCAAAGGTAGGTTCGCGCGGCGATTGTGCTCGTACCCGTCGCTGCATACGGCGGCGGCTTAGGTGTGCCGCATCTCGGGGTCGCTGGGAGGCTGGGGAACGGATCGCCGCCCTGCCCAGCCCCCGCGCGCAGCAGTGGAACTTGCGCTCGCTTGCGTCGGTCGGCAGGTTTTTGATCACCCGCGGTGATGGGCAAGACAGCGCTCCGGCAATCCGGAGCGCTGTCGCATGGACTCAATGGCCTTCGAGGAAGTCGCGGATCAGCGTGGCGATCTGCGGCGCGTGGGTTTCCAGCGCGAAGTGACCGGTGTCGAGCAGATGCACTTGCGCCTGCGAATTGTCGCGGCGATACGCCTCGGCACCTGCCGCCAGGAAGATTGCGTCGTTCTTGCCCCAGATCACCAGCGTCGGCGGGCGGTGCTTGCGGAAGTACGCCTGCCACTCGGGGTACTTGGGCAGGTTGTTCTGGTAGTCGTAGATCATCGCCAGCTGGATGTCCTGGTTTCCAGGGCGCTCCAGGTAGGCCTGATCCAGCGTGTACGCATCCGGGTTGACGAGGGTCGGGTCGGGCACGCCGTCGAGGTACTGCCAGCGCGTAGCCTCCGGCGACAGTGCCGCCTTGCGCAATTGTTCGCGATTGGCGGCACTGTTGTCCTTCCAGTAGGCCTTGATCGGGTCCCAGAATTCGCCGATGCCTTCGGCGTAGGCATTGCCGTTCTGGACGATCAGTGCGGTGACGCGCTCCGGATGCCGGCTGGCGAGGCGGAAGCCCACCGGCGCACCGTAGTCCATCAGGTAGAGCGCGTAGCGCTGCAGACCGAGCTGCTGGGTGAAGCTTTGCATCAGTTCGGCGTAGTGATCGAAGCTGTAGTCAAATTCATCGGGCGCGGGCGCGGCGCTCTGGCCGAAGCCGGGATAGTCAGGCGCGATCACCCGATAGCGGTCGGCCAAGCGCGGCATCAGGTCGCGGAACATCTGGCTGGAGGTCGGAAAGCCGTGTAGCAGCAGTAACACCGGCGCATTCTGCGGACCGGCTTCGCGATAGGCGATCTCCACGCCATCGACGGTGAGCTTCCGATAGTGGACGGGATGGGCTTCGCTGCGCGTCGTTGCGGGCTCGGGCGATGCGGCGCTGCTCGCCAGGGCCAAGCTGGGCAGAGCGAGCGACGCCGCGAGCATCAGTGATGCGGTGGTGCGCAGAGCGCGCGACGGGAGGCGGGAGTAACGGGATTGCGCAGACATGGTGTGGCTCCGTGGCGGTAGCGTTATTGAACCGAACGATCGGTACAATATGGATGAACAGGACCGCCGTCAAGCCATGGATGAGTTGCTTCTATTGAGAACTCGAACAGTCGGCCCGTCAGCCGCGAAGGCGGGGATCCAGATAGATGGAATCACCGCGTCGAAGCCTTGGATAATCAGCTCCGCTGCGGCGCGCCCGCCTTCGCGGGAAGGACGGCAAGGAGACAGAGGGCCCTATGGATTTGCCAGGTTGACGACGGCGCTTGTCGTGGCCATATTGGACTGAACGTTCCAGCCATTAGACCGATGCCAGCCCCCCTGCTTTCCCGCGAAGCCGTAGTCGACCGCCTGCTCGGCGCTTTCCGTCGATACGGCTATGACGCCGCCTCGCTTGGGCAGTTGTCGGACGCCACCGGCCTGGGCCGCTCCAGCCTGTATCACTACTTTCCCGGCGGTAAGGAGGGGATGGCGCGCGCCGTCCTCGATCGCGTTGACGAGTGGGCACGCGAGGCGATTCTCGCGCCGGCGCTGGCGTCGGGAACGCCCGAGCGGCGGCTGAGCCAAGTGATTGCCGCGTTGGACAGCTACTACGGTGGCGGCGCGGAAGCCTGCCTGCTCGGCAATCTGGTGGTGGGCGACGCCCGTGCCTTGTTCCAGGACCGCCTCATCGCGTCTTTGCGCACGCTGATCGAGTGCCTGGCGCGGCTGGCGCGGGAGAAAGGCGTGTCCGAGCGCGAAGCACAGCAGCGTGCCGAAGACGCAGTGGTGCGCATCCAGGGCGCGCTGATCGTTGCGCGCGGCCTCGCCGACCCCGCACCGTTCCGGCGCGTGCTCAAGCGCCTGCCACAGGATCTGCTGGGGTGAACGCGACGCGGGGTGGGCGCCCGAGACCGTGACTCGGCAACCCGATCGATTCCGCAGCATGCCGGCAACTCGTCACTGCACGCGCTCCCACGGTGGTGTGTCGCCGAATTTCTCGGCAAGGAAGTCCACGAACGCGCGCACGCGCGGCGGCACCAGCCGGCGTTGCGGCATCAGCGCGGTGATGGTGGTATCGGGCAGTTTCCAGTCCGGCAGCACCACCTGCAGGCGGCCGGCGCGCAGGTCCGCGGCCACGTGCCACGTGGAATGCAGCGAGATGCCCAGGCCGGCGACGGAGGCGTCGCGCACCAGTTCACCCTGATTGCTCTCGATGCGACCGGTCACACGCACAACGGCTTCGCGACCCGCGCGGTCGTGCATGCGCCAGGTGTCGAGCCGGCCCTGGTTGCCCAGCAGCAACACGCACTGGTGGTTCTCCAGTTCGGCCGGCGTGGCCGGCGCACCGTGCCGCCGCAGGTAGTCGGGCGAGGCGCACAGCACGCGCCGGTTGATCGCCAGGTGGCGCGCCACCAGGGTCGAATCGTCGAGGCTGCCGATGCGGATCGCCAGGTCGAGCCCGGCGCTGATCAGATCCACCTTCTGGTCGTTGAGGTCGACACTGACGCGCACCGCCGGGTGGCGCGCCAGGAACTCCGGCAGCAGCGGCGAGATGTACAACTTGCCGAACGTGGACGACATCGACACGCGCAACGTGCCGGCGATGCTGCAACCGGCCTTGCGCAGGCCGTCGGTCAGCGCCTCGAGTTCCTCAACCAGCCCACGTCCCTGCTCGGCCAGCAGCAGGCCCTCGGGCGTGGGGTGCAACTGGCGCGTGGTCCG
Source organism: Montanilutibacter psychrotolerans (assembly GCF_003719825.1). GTDB lineage: Bacteria > Pseudomonadota > Gammaproteobacteria > Xanthomonadales > Xanthomonadaceae > Montanilutibacter > Montanilutibacter psychrotolerans. The sequence continues at coordinate 41,024 of NZ_RIBS01000010.1, forward strand.
GTGCAGCAGACGCACGTTGAGATCGCGCTCCAACCGCTGCAGGCGTTGGCTCGCCACCGCTACCGAGAGGTCCAGGCTGCGCGCGGCGGCGCTGATCGAGCCCAGGTCGAGCACGCGCAGGAACAGGGCGATGTCGTCGATTCGGTCCATGACTATCAAGCAATCGTTGAAACTGATTGTCGATAGTGGTGGTTTTTGATGAGGATGCAACCGCCTAGCCTGCCGCTCTGCTTCCGCCAGGCCCGCCGCATGCTCGCCCCATCGACCGTCCACACCCCGACCCGCACCGGGATCCCCCTGGCGCTGTACGCGCTGACCATCGGCGCCTTCGGTATCGGCACCACCGAGTTCGTGATCATGGGCCTGCTGATGCAGGTCGCCGCCGACCTCAAGGTGACGATCGCCGCCGCCGGCCTGCTGATTTCCGGCTACGCGCTGGGCGTGTTCGTCGGCGCGCCGCTGCTGACCGCCGCGACCAGCCGGATGCCGCGCAAGGCCGCTCTCGTGGCCCTGATGGTGATCTTCACCCTGGGCAACCTGGCCTGCGCGCTGGCTCCGGATTACGCCTGGTTGATGGCGGCACGCGTGGTCACGTCGCTGGCGCACGGCACGTTCTTCGGCATCGGGGCGGTCGTGGCCACTGGGATGGTGGCGCAAGACCGCAAGGCGTCGGCGATCTCGATCATGTTCACCGGTCTGACCGTGGCAACGCTGCTCGGCGTGCCGGCCGGGGCCTGGCTCGGCTTGCACCTGGGGTGGCGCTCGACGTTCTGGGCGGTGGTTGCGATTGGCGTATTTGCCACGGCGGTGATCGCTGCGCTGGTGCCGTCCGTGCAGGGCGAGGGCGCTGCGATCTCGATGCGCGAGGAAGTGAAGGTGCTCGGCCGCCGCCAGGTGCAGCTCGGCTTGCTCGCCACGGTGGTCGGCTACGCCGGCGTGTTTGCGGTGTTCACCTACATCCAGCCGATCCTGACGCGCATCACCGGCTTCGCCGAAAGCGCGGTGTCGCCGATCCTGCTGGTGTTTGGCGTCGGCATGATCGCCGGCAACCTGTTGGGCGGAAAGCTCGCCGACCGCCGCCTGGTGCCGACCCTGCTGGGCTCGCTGGCGGTGCTGGCGGTGGTGCTGGGCGCGATGACGTTCGCGCTGCACAGCAAGCCGGCTGCCGTGCTGTTCACCGGCCTGCTGGGCGCCGCCGCGTTCGCCACCGTCGCGCCGTTGCAGCTGCGCGTGCTGCACAAGGCCGAAGGCGCCGGGCAGAGCCTGGCGTCGAGCTTCAACATCGCCGCGTTCAACCTGGGTAATGCAATCGGCGCCTGGCTGGGTGGCGCGGTCATCAATCACGGCCCGGGCCTGGCTGCCGTGACCTGGGTTGCCGCGCTGGTCACCGTCGCCGGCCTTGCCGTTGCCCTGTGGAGCGTGCGCCTGGACCGTGCCGGCGAGCCCGCCGCGTCGGACATCGCCGATTGCGTGCCCGGCACGCCGTAACACCGCTGTTTGCTGCTCACTCCCCCACGTTCAACATTCCACGTTCAACCAGGACCCATCCATGGAAACCCGCTTTCTCGGCAACTCCGGCTTCAAGGTACCTGCCCTCGGTCTGGGCACCGGCACGTTTGGCGGCAAGGGCCCGCTCTTCAGCGCCTGGGGCAGCACCGATGTCGCGCAGGCCCGTCGGCTGATCGATCTCGGCCTCGACGCCGGCATGAACCTGTTCGACACCGCCGACGTCTATTCCGATGGCGCGTCCGAGTCGATCCTGGGCGAGGCGATCAAGGGCCGCCGCGACCAGGTGATCCTGTCCACCAAGCTCACCCTGCGCGCCGGTGACGGCCCGAACGACATCGGCGCTTCGCGTCATCACCTGATCGCCGCCACCGACAAGGCGCTCAAGCGCCTGGGCACGGACTACATCGACCTGCTGCAATTGCACCACTTCGATGCGATGACGCCGGTCGAGAGCGTGATGTCCACCCTCGACGACCTGGTGCGCGCCGGCAAGGTCCGCTACCTCGGCGTGTCCAACTTCTCCGGTTGGCAGCTGATGAAATCGCAGGCGGTCGCCGATCGCCATGGCTACTCGCGCTTCGTCGCCAACCAGACCTATTACTCGCTGATCGGCCGCGACTACGAATGGGACCTGATGCCGGTGGGACAGGACCAGGGCGTAGGCGCCGTGGTGTGGAGCCCGCTGGGCTGGGGCCGGTTGACGGGCAAGATCCGCCGCGGCCAGCCGTGGCCGGAGGGCAGCCGCCTGCACGACACCGCCGGCTTCGCACCGCCGGTCGAGGAAGAACGCCTGTACCGCGTGGTCGATGCGCTGGACGCGATCGCTGCCGAGACCGGCAAGACGATCCCGCAGGTCGCGTTGAACTGGCTGCTGCAGCGCCCGACGGTGTCGACCGTGCTGATCGGCGCGCGCAACGAGGAGCAACTGGTGCAGAACCTCGGTGCGGTGGGCTGGTCGCTGACTGCCGAGCAGGTGGCCGTGCTCGACGACGCAAGCCGGGTCACGCCGCCGTATCCCCACTACCCGTACTGGAACGGCATGTTCACCGAACGCAACCCGCCGTTGGTTCGCCCGTAAATCCGCCGCGCCGCCCTGCGCGCGGTCGTCGGCGACGACGGCCGCGCGCGTGCGGCGACGGGCTCAAAGCTTCAGTACGCCGTTCTCGACAACCGGCTTGCCGTCCAGGGTGACGGTGCTTCCCGGCAACGAGACGGTGATGCCGTAAGGCACCGAATTGTCGCCGCCGGCCCAGGTGTTGCTGCCGGTCCCCACGGTCACCGTGCCGGCGGGCACCCAGTTGCCGACCTGGCTGGTCGCCGGCAGTTTCACGTTGGGGTTGATGCCGAAATCGACGTAGCCGAACAGGTCCTTGCGGGCATCGCCCACGGCGTCGTACTCGGCCTTCATGCCTTCGTAGCCGGGCCCCGACCCGCTCATCCCGGTGACTTTGCCGCCAGCGAAGGTCAACGTGAGATTGTCGACCTGTTTGCCACGGTAGAACGTGCGCGAGTTGACCAGCTTGCCTTCGGCGGTGCCCGCAACGGGCGTGGTGAAGACCTCGCCGGCGGGCAGGTAGACCGACGCCGATGCGCCACCGGCTTTCATGTCATCGGCCCCGATGATGCCGTCGCTGACCAGCACCGGCCGCCCCTGCACGCGCACCTTCAGGTCGGTGCCGTTGGGATGGGTGATGTGCACCTCGTTGCCGCCGGCAAGCGCGGCCTTCACCTGCGCGCCGCGCGCCTGGAGCTCGGAATAGTCCAGATTGACGCCGTTCCAGAACGTCCTGGACAGTTCGTCCTCGCTCATGCCGAAGCGCGCCGCGCGCCACTGCGTGGGATACAGGTTGTTGCCGACCTCGACGGTGCGCACGTTCTTCTTCAGGAAGGCCGCGCCAATCGATTCGCTGGCCTTACCGCGATCGGCCATGCGCTTGGGGTCGGCCCCTTCGAACAGGTCCTCACTGGTGAAGTTGTTGACGCTGATCACCACGTCGAGCACGTCGGCGAGCGACCGGACCAGCCCGTCGACCTGGCTGTCGTACTGCGCCGGCACGTCGAAGAACATCCGCTTGCTGAGGCGGTCGCTGCTGTACTCGATCATGGGGAAGCCGCCGACCTTGCGCACGTTGACGGCGATGTTTTCCAGCAGCTCCGCATCGTGGGCGCGTCCGGTGATGAGCACCGCGTCGCCTTCCTTCACCGCCGCGCTCTGGGTGACCAGCCGCTGCGCGAGCTGTTCCATGTCGGTGGGTGCGGGCTTGGCGGGCGCCGCGGAAGAGGACGCATCCGGCGTCGTCGTGGGTGCGGCAGCCGGACCGGTACCTTCGGAGGTCGGGCCCTGGCAGCCACCCAGCGAGGTACACACGGCGGCCGCCAGAGCGGCGATCAGGAGCTGGCGTTTCATGGGGGGATCCCTCGATCGCCCGGACGCGGGCGGGGCTAGGTTGCCAACGCGCCCGCTGGCGGCCGACGGTCACCGGCTGTCGGCCAGGCCCGTCGTCCTCGCCGCCACTAGCGCGGGCGGCGCGGCCCCGGCGCGGAATGACGGCCCTGCGCGGCGTCCAACGCGTCAATCCAGCCCGCCCGGGCATCCGGGAAGGCGTCTGCGTACGGCACGTACGGCTTGATGTCGAGGATCGGCGTGCCGTCCAGCAGATCGAGACCGCGCACGCGCAGGGCGCCTTCCTCGACGCCCACCAGCTCGACCGCCGACAGGCCGATCGCATTGGGACGGTGTGGGGATCGGGTGGCCAGAACGCTGCGCTTTGGCCCACCGCGCGGCGGCTTCACCTGCGGCTTCCAGCCCTGGCTGCGGTGGAACACGAAGACTAGCCAGATCCGGTCGAAGCCGGCCAGATCGGCATAGGCCGCTTCCGGGAAGTCGGCGACGAACTCGATCCGTGCCTGCGCGACGTCGCCACTTTCGGTGCCTTCGACCACCGTCGACTGGTGCGGCGCGTCGATGCGGCGCGCGTACGGCGAGCGCACGTGGGCAATGGCCTGGCAGGCATAGCGGATGGGGGCGTCGGGCATGGCGTCAGGGTCCGGGGCCGGCGGAACTTACCCGATCGTCCCGCCGTGGCCCAGCCTTCCGGGCGTTTCCGAGGGTGAATCGCCCCAATCGTGGGCGAAACGGCCGAGAAAAGCCGCCGATTTGCGCTCTTTTGGGCTTCAAGCGCGCATAGTGGCGGCAGGAAGCCGCAACCTGCGGCCACCGCGTGGAAGCCGGGGGCAATGCCCACGGCGGAGGAAAGGCAATGGCAGGTGCGAAGAAGAGCAGTGGCACGACCGTCAGCAAGACCCCGGCCAGCAAGGCCGCGACGCCCAAGGCTGCGGCGACGAAGGGTACGCCGGCGAAGGGCGCGGCAGCCAGGACAACCGTGGCCAAGAGTGCGGTGGCCAAGGGCCTGCCAGCCAAGGGGCCACCGGCCGGCAGCGACGGCAACCTGCACAAGCGCTTCGAAAGCGAGCGCATCTCCACCGACATTGCCGACTTCGAGAAGTCCGGCGGTCGCGTCGAAGTGCTCGGTGTGACCCGCGTCCTGCAGAAGATCGAACCCCTGCCCGGCGACAAGGTCGCCGCGCCGCCGAAGCCCGCGCGCAAGCGCTGATCGGCCATCATCGCCCTGGGGCGGCGTGCCGGGCATCGACGCCCGTCGCACGGCGCCTCGGACGCTCCGCCCGCCACCAGGGCCCCCCGATTGCGAACGAAACGCTCGGCGCGGACACTCGCCTGGGCGCGCCTTCGTGCGCGCGGCGGGTGACCCGTGAGCGGCGATGCGGCCTGTCCGGGTGATCCTTTCCAGGTGATCCTGTCCGGGTGATCCTGTCCGGAACTGGCGAGTCGATCGCGCGCCCTGCTGGCAGACTTGCAGCCCCATTGCTCGCCAGGACGCCTCATGAGCCTTCAACCCGCTGCCGCTGAAACCTTCCACCGCCTCCACCATTCGGGCCTGCTGCGCCTGGCAAATGCCTGGGACGCCGGCAGCGCCCGCCTGATCGAAAGCCTGGGCGCGAAGGCGATCGCCACCACCAGCGCCGGCGTCGCATGGGCCAACGGCTATCCGGACGGCGACCAGTTGCCGGTGGCACGCCTGCGCGCGACGGTCGACGCGATTGCCCGCGTGGTGCGGGTCCCGCTCAGCGTCGATGTCGAGGGCGGCTACTCCGACGACCCGGCAGCTGTCGCCGACAACGTCGCCTCGCTGCTCGAGCTGGGCGCGGTCGGCATCAACATCGAGGACGGCGCGGCCAGTCCGCTCGAGCTGTGCGCCAAGATCGAACACGTGAAGCGGGCCGCGGCGCGCGTCGGCATCAACGTGTTCGTCAACGCACGCACCGACGTCTACCTGCGCGGCCTGGCCGCTCCGGACCAGCGCGTTGCCGAGACCGTCGCACGCGCTGCGTTCTATCGCGATGCCGGCGCCGACGGCGTGTTCGTTCCGGGTCTGCGCGCCAGCGCCGAGATCGCCGCGGTTGTCGAATCGGTGGCGTTGCCGGTGAACGTGCTGGCGCTGTCGGGCGTGCCCGATGCCGACGCGCTGGCCGCGCTCGGCGTGCGCCGCCTCAGCGCAGGCTCCGACCTGGCCGAACACCTGTTCGGCCACCTGAGCAGGCTGGTCGACGGCTTCCTGCGCGAAGGCGTGGTTGCGCCGCAGACCGAGGCGGCCACGGGCTACAGCGGGCTCAACGCGCTGTTCGCCGGCAACTGAGTTCAGCCACGCCGCATGTCCTGACACCGGCAGGCCCGGGCCGCCACACGGTCCGGGCCTCGCTGCGCAGGGTGGCCACGACGCCACCGTCGCCGGATCCGGAGCGATGCGATAAGGTCTGGGCCGCACTGCAGTTGCCCCCATCCCCCCGGAGGTCTCCATGCAATACCTGCTGATGATCTACACCGACGACACGCTGATGGACGCCCTGCCCGAGGGCGAGCACGACACGATGATGCGCCACTGCATCGACCATGCCGACGCCTTGCGCGACCAGGGCAAGTTGCTCGATTCGCAACGGCTCGAAGCGCCCGCCACCGCGCGCGCGGTGCGCATTCGCAACAACCGGCTGAGCGTGCTCGACGGACCGTTTGCGGAAACCAAGGAAGTGCTTGCCGGATTCAATCTGATCGAAGCCGACAGCCTCGACGAGGCGATCCACATCGCGTCGGAGTTCCCGTGGGCGCGCACCGGCTGCGTCGAAGTCCGCCCGGTGTTCGATCTCAATGTGGATCGGCAGCGCCTGGGTGTGTAACCGCCGGATCGGTTGATCCCGTCCCAACGCCCACGACCGCCCCCGCCACAGCGCCTGCACCACGAGGGGCCTGCGCCTCAACGGCCCCGTGGCGCGCGCACCGGCGGGTCGTGCGCCGGCGGTGGCGTGGGATCGGGATCGCCTGGATCTGGAATTTCCGGGCCGGCCGGTTGCGGCAGCGGATCCGGCCGTTCGGGCACTTCGGGCACGGGTTGCTCGGGCACGGGCTCGGGCCGGTGCGGTATCTCCGGGCCGGGCGGGGTTGGACCGGGCGTCGCAGGCCCGGACGGCTCCGGGCGCTGCGGTTCGCGCGTGGGCGTATCGGGTTCCCTAACCGGCGCTGGCTTCCTGGGCGACATCCACCACTCCTGGGCTTCGGTGCAGCGCCACTGCGGGCTGCACCAGCAGATTGATGACCCACACCGTCTTGCTGTCGACTTGGGTCTGTTCGACCGATTGCACCAGGAACGTCGTGCCGGGCGCAAACGTGTACTCGATCTTGGTGGGATCGTCCGACAGCGGCGTGATGTAACTGGCGACATCCCACACCGCCGCACCCGTCGGCGGATTGGCGACCAGCACGATGCCGTTTTGGTACTGCATCGCCTCGTCCATCGAGTTGCCGAAGCTCCACACCATCTTGGTGGTCAGCGTGTCGCCCACGCCGATGTAGGTGTCCAGCGCGAGCTGCAGGTCGATCTGCAGCGGCACGGACGTGGGGCCGGCGTTCAACGGACACTGCAGGAATTCGATGCCGAAGTGCTCGGTGCCCAGCTGGTAGATGTCCATCTGGCCACTGAACAACTGCGGCTGGTCGAACGTGCTGGTTCGCGGCATCGACTGGAACGCCGCGGCCAGCAGGCGGTTCTCCACGTCGCCGAACTGCTGCAGTTGGGTGGCCACGCTGGCGAGCTGGACCTGCACGTCCTGCAGCGACGTCGCCGGCTTCATCAGGAAGGACTTCATGTAGTCGGGGTTCTGCGGCGTGTACGTGCCCCAGTCGGACTCCCAGATCTCGTTGGCGATGCTCGACTGGTCCAGCGGCAACGGCGACGCCGGCATGGACGTGTACTGGAAAATCTTCATGAAGACCATGCGCGTGAACGAGGCGGTGGTCCAGTCGTAGATCGACATCGCCAGCTCGAAGGCGTACGGCGAGAACGGAAACAGTTGCTGGCCCAACGCACGGATCTGCTCGGTGGTCTTGCCCGGGGCATCGGGGATGTTCGGGTAAGGCACGTAGCCACCGGCGATCATCGTGTCCAGGTACGCCGCGTCCGCCGCGCTCACCGCCGGGAAGGGCTTCAGTCGGCCGGCCACGCCGCCGCCACCGTCCTCCAGGGCCACCGTGAAACTGCCGTCGCCGGGCAGCCAGAGCGTGAGCTCGGCCGGTGTCACCGGCAGGGCCAGATCCACGCCGTTGCAGTCGATGGCTTCGACAGACGCCCCGAACGTCGCGGCGATCTGCACATCGGTGAGGTCGAGGAAGCCCTGTCCGTCCACCATCAACCGGCTGGACACGCCGTCGCCGCCGCGCGGCGCGGTCACCGGCTGTCCGTCACTGAACCAGAGCGTCGCGCCGGACGGGTTGTCGATCTGCTGGAACTGCCACATGACCGCACTCCTTGCGATGGGTGTGGGTGGAGCCTAGTTCCACGCCCTCGCCGGCGACAGCCGCAACAAGGCGTAGGGTGGCCATTGGCGGCGGGGCAGCGCACGCGTGATCGCCGCCCGCGCCGGATCCGGCCTCACGCCGCAACCGGCACGTCGGCGTCCTCGCGCGCCGCGTGCAGGTGCATCAGTTGCGCGAGCCCCAGCAGCACCCGCTCCAGCGATGCCCGCGCCGCGGCATCGACCAGGCGTCCGTGCGCATCGAACGCCGCGTCGCCACCGCCCAGGTACAGCGCCGGACCAGTGAGCACCAACGACTCGGTCGCAAACAGCACCTGGCGCAGCGCCGCCTGGGCCAGCCGCGTGCCCCACCGGCCGCCGCTCGCCCCGATCACCGCCACCGGCTTGCCCACCAGCACCTCGTCGGGGGCGGGGCGCGACAACCAGTCGATCGCGTTCTTCAGCACCCCTGGAATCGACTGGTTGTACTCCGGCGTGGCGATCAGCACCGCGTCGGCGGCGGCCACGCGTTCGCGCAGCGCAAGCACCGCACCGGAGTTCAGCAGGGCCGACTCGGTGTCCTCGTTGAACATCGGCAGCGACGCCAGATCGTCGTACACCTCGACCTGCATGCCGTTGGGTGCCAGCGTGACCGCGGCGTCGAGCAGTCGACGATTCAACGACTGGCTGCGCAGGCTTCCGGCAATGGCCAGGACGCGGAAGCGGCGAACTGGAGCGGAGGTGGTGGCAGGGTGCTTCATGGTGGACTCACGGTTGGGTCAGAGGGGGAAAAGCAGGGCGGTGGCAGATGCGACCAGCAGCACGCCCATCGCGCGATCCAGGCGCAGCAGCCCCGTCGCATCGGTCAGCACGCGCCGGGCATACGTTCCCAGCAGCGCCCAGGCCATCAGGCAAGCGCTCGAGATGACGGCAAACATCAGAAGCAACCCCGCCGACGTCATCGCGCTCGGGACTGCCATCGCCTGCGACGCGCCGACGACCGTCAGCGCCAGCGTCCAGGCCTTGGGGTTGGTGAACTGGAAGCCGAACATCGCGATGGCGCCGCGCGCGTCCGACTCTCCGGTGTGCGCGGGCATCGCCGTGCCGGCGCGTGCGATCAGCACCACGCCCATCCAGACCAGGTAGGCGGCACCGGCGAGAACCATCGCGGTGTGCAGGCGCGGATTCGATGCCAGCACCGTGGCCAGCCCGACCTGCGCCAGCACCAGCATCGCGATGCCGCCCAGCACGATGCCCGCCAACGCCGGCAACACCGACCGGACGCCGCCGGACACCGCTTTGCGCAGCACGACGACGTTGTTGGGCCCCGGCGTCGCCGCGGAGACGAAGATGAGCATCGCGATGCTGGCGAAGGCGTCCATGTGGTTCTCCCATCGGGTGCCTGTTTTGCACCGGTTTCGACCTCCCCGCGGCGTAGCGGCCGCCGCCTACATCACGGCATTGGCTTTGGCTGCAGGGCTTCTGGAGGAAAGTGTGGCGCCGCGCCGTGGTCCGATGGACGTGGGTTGTGGTCTACTTAAGTCACCATGAAACCCATCCCGCTGAACGCGCTGCGCGCCTTCGCCCTGACCGTCCGGCACGGCGGCGTGCGCTCGGCGGCGCGCGAGCTGTCGGTGTCCCATTCGGCGATCAGCCGTCACATCAGCGAACTCGAGCGCTGGCTCGGCGCGCCATTGATCGAGCGCGGCGCGAGCACCCGCGGGCTGCTCGTCACCGCGCAAGGCGATCGCCTGGCGACCGCCGCGCTGGATGCTCTGCGCGATATCGGGCTGGCGGTCGATGCCGTGCGCGAGCTTCGTCCCGCGCACGCCGTGGCGATCTCGACCACGCCGTCGTTCGCCGCTCGCTGGCTGCTGCAGCGCCTGCCCGCACTGGAGCGCGCGCACCCGCGCCTGGAAGTGTCGCTGCACGTCGACCAACGCCTCGACGATCCGCATGCCAGCACCAGCGACTTCGCCATCCGCAGTGGTCGCGGGCCGTGGCCGGACGTCATCGCCGAACCGCTGATGGGCGACGCGTTGTACCCGGTGATGAGCCCCGCCCTCTGGGAGGCCTCGGGGCGGCCCGCCGACAGCGCCGCACTGCGTGGGCTGCGGCTGCTGCACGACCGCGACGCCAGCGCGAGCTGGCAACTGTGGCGAGAGGCCTTCGGACCGGCCGATCTGGATGTGCGATCCGGCCCGCGACTGGCGTCGAGCGACCTGTTGCTCCGCGCGGCGGCGCAGGGCATGGGCGTGGCGCTGGCCCGCCATCGCCTGGTGCAGGACGACCTCGCGACCGGCCTGCTGATGCGTCCGTTCGGCGAACGCCACATCGCGCTGGAGACGTCCTACTGGATCGTCACCCCGCACCGCACGCACGTGCGCGATGCCGCGCGCACGGTGATCGCCTGGCTGCGCCGCGAGGCGCAGGCGCAACCGGGCGCGTGACCCCCGGTTGCGGACACCTCGAGCGCCGATTTACCTTCCTGCCGCGAGAAGAGGAGGCGACCCGCGTCGCCTCGCTCAACCATCTTGCTTACGGCGCGCCGGCTGCGTCCGGGTCCATGTGCATGACTTCCCAGACGTGGCCGTCGAGATCCTCGTAGCCGCGCTGGTACATGAAACCGTAGTCCTTCGCTTCGTTGGGCGAGTTCGCGCCGGCGGCGATGGCCTTGTCGACCAGTGCGTCGACCGCGGCGCGGCTCTCGGCGGACACGCACAGCAGCACTTCGGTGGCCTTGTGCGCATCGGAGATCGGCTTGTTGGTGAACCCCTGGAAGAACGGCTCGACCAGCAGCATCACGTAGATGTCGTCGGACACGATCATGCAGGTGGCGTTCTGGTCGGTGAAACGGGGATTGAAGCTGTAGCCGAGCTGCGTGTAGAAGGCGACGGCGCGATCGAGATCCTTGACGGGCAGGTTGACGAAAATCTTGGTGGTCATGGTGCGTCCTTGGTTGAGGGAGTTCGGCGTCGCGGGACCGGACCTCGTGTCCGTTTTTCCGCGTGCTTGAAGGTGCGACGAACGGGCGAGGCCCAAATCGACACGCGGCGACAATTCAATTTCGTCGACGTGACGACGGGACCCTCCGCACCGGCCCACTGCCGCCACGCACGCGCTTGCGGCATGCTGCGCAACCGCGATTACACCGACACCACAAGGCAACCACCATGGCGATGGCCGAATCCGATATCGAGAAGGGCTGGATCTACCGCACCAGCAACGACCAGGAGCGGCTGGTGCTGGGCTGGGACCGCGACGGCCGGGTGGTCTACACGTCCAAGGGCGGCAACGCGTCCGCGCCATTCCAGAATTGCCACGTGCGCATCACGACGAAGAAGTTCGCCCAGCGCGCGATCGGCAAGCTGCGCTTCGTCGAGGACCTGCAGACCTACATCGTCGCCAACAAGGCCACGACGGTGGTGGTGCGCTGATCGGCGCGGCGGAAGCGCCCGCCCGACAAAGCCGTGACGTACGTCGCACTGGGCTGACGCATCGTTCGCACGTCGTGGGCGCATCGACCTGAACGGCGTCACGGTGCCCTTGCGCGCGTCCGGATTGGCTCCCGGTCCGTTCAGTTTTGTCCACCTAGCATCGGCCACCTGCCTCTCACCCGACCCGGAGTCCCGATGAAACGTCTGCTGCTGGCCACGTCCCTTGCTGTGCTGTCGCTTTCGTCGGTCACCGCGTTTGCAGGTGGGGGCCACGGCCACGGTCATGATCGCCATGACCGCCACGGCCACGACGATCGTCGCGACCGCCATCGTGATCGCCACCGCCACCACGATCGTCATCGCCACCACGACAACGGTAACCACTACGGCCACCGCCGGGCCTTCCGTCGTGGCGAGCGTGTGCCGGTGGTCTACCTGGAGCCGCGCTACTACGTGCACGACTACCACGTCTATCACCTGTCGGCGCCACCGCGCGGCTACCGCTGGGTGCGTCCGGACGACGGCCGCTACCTGCTGATCCAGACCGCGACCGGCCTGATCTCGCAGATCCTGGGCGGCAACTGATCCGCCTTGACCCGACACCGAAAAGCCCCGCATCGCGGGGCTTTTTATTGCACGGCGATCGCCGGCCTTACCAGGGCAACGCGGTGCCGTTGGCGTGCCAGAAGCTGCCGGTCTGTTCGAAGGTGAGCGTGTCCATCCGCTCGACCAGCTGCGCGGCCGACTGCACCGGCGTGACGTCGCCGTTGCCGCCCACCATGTCGGTGGCCACGTAACCGGGGTGCAGCAGGAACACCGAGATGCCGCGCGGCCGCAGGTCGTTCGCCAGCGACTTGCCGATGGCATTCACCGCCGCCTTCGACGCGCGGTAGCCGTAATACCCGCCGGAGCCGTTGTCGGCTACCGAGCCCATGCGACTGGTGATGATGCCGATCCGGCTGCCCTCGCCGAGCTGGCGCAACAGCGCCTGCGCCACGCGCAACGGGCCCACGGCATTGACCTCGAATTGCCGGCGCAGGCTGTCGAATCCGATCTCATCGATGGTGCCCAACGATTCCTTCGCCAGGATGCCGGCGTTGAGCATCAGCGTGTCGATACGCACATCGCCGATGCGCCGTGCGAGCGCCGCGAGCGCTTCGCCGTCGGTCACGTCGACGCCGGCCTCGACGCGCGCGCCGGTCTGCTCGAGCGCCGCACTGCCGCTGCGGCACACGGCGATGACCCGGTCGCCACGTGCGGCGTGATGTTGCGCCAGTGCCAGGCCAATGCCGCGATTGGCACCGGTGATCAGGACGGTCTTCATGGCGTGTTCCAAGGCGTGGGAACCCTGGCAATGGTGGCGAGCGACGCGGCAATCAAGCGCCGCCCGCGACACTTCAGTCGGCGAGCACCGCGCCGGCGCCGCGCCACGCCCTCAGCACGAATCGCCGAGGTTGCCGATCTCCGAGCCGCCCAGGTGGTTGCCCAGGTACTTCCGGAGCCGCGGCTGCTGCCCTTGCATGACCGGCATGCTGCCTGTCTTTCCGGTCAGCGCATCGGTCCAGGAGATCTCGATGGGCACCAGGACCGTGCCGTACAACTCCCTCGCACTGGCCACGCTGGCCATCACCAACTGCTCCTCGACGCGGTCCTTCTCCGGTGAGCTGGCCCCGCGCACGACATCGATCGAGACCGTATCGCTGGTCCAGCCTCGGCTCGTCGGCGGCAGGTCGTAGTACGCGATCGCCTCGCCATTGGCGGACGGCTCGAACCACGGCTGGAGGGGGCTGGGGTGCGGCGAGGATTTCCGGATGAAACGGATGGTCACGTTCTGCGCATCGGCGTAACCGATGTTGCGGATCCCCAGGAGGACGACCTGCCGCGCGTGCAGTCCCTCTCGCGAGCATGTGTCGCCCGTCATCAGGCCCTTGCGTTCGCGCCATCGCGGAACGGCGATGGTGAACTCGTTGCCCATCTGGGTCGTCGGATAGGAGATGCGTTGGCCCAGGCAGGCCTGATCGGCTCCGCATTGCGACACGTCCAGCGCAAAGCTCTTGGCCAGCGGCGTCGAGAAGCTGATGGCCAGTCGCGCCGCCAGAACGTACTGCTTCTCGGAAACCTCCATGGCCCCCTTGCTGATGTCGAGCTGGCCCTTGGCCACGTCGATGTTGCCCTTGGCCACGTTGAGCTCGGCGATGCTCTTCTGCAGGGCCTGCAGCTTGAGGTTGCCGAAGTAGCCGGCCACCGACAGCATCAATCCGACGCTGACCGAGACGATCGAAACGATCTTGGTCGTGTTGTCGAGCCGCTTCTGCGCGCCGCCGTCGCCCTTGCCCTGGTCGGTGACCGTGTCCTTGTCGCTCATCGTCGCGTCGTCCGTGCTGACCGGCTCCCGCCGCACGGTGTTGCGCGCGCGTCGACGGGCCATTCCGAGTACCCAGGGCAACGGGATCGGCCGGGGTGGCCGGACAGTCCGGCCGGTGCGGCTCCGCTAGACGCATGGCAGGGCTCAGGCCCACGCGCGCGGCCTCACCCGACGCCCGTCAGTCGACGCCTGCAACGGCGACAGCTGGCGCATCAGTGGCGGTGGCGGTGGCGGCATCGCGCCACCAGCGCGTCCCGGTGTGCGGCGAACGCAGGTCCACACGCTCGCCCATGCGCGGCGTCGCCAGCGCGATGCCGCGTGTCCGCGCGAGCGCTTCCACGCGCTCAAACGGCTCGCGCCAATCGTGCATCGCCAGGTCGAACGTGCCGTTGTGCACGGGCAACAACCAGCGCCCACGCAGGTCGACGTGCGCCTGCACGGTCTGTTCGGGCTGCATGTGCACGTACGGCCATTGGGCGTCGTAGGCACCGGTTTCGAGCAGGGTCAGGTCGAACGGGCCGAAGCGCTCGCCGATCTTGCGAAACCCGTCGAAGTAGCCGGTGTCACCGCTGAAGAACACGCGCAGGTCGTTGTCGACGATCACCCAGGAGGCCCACAGCGTCATGTTGCCGTCGGTCATGCCGCGTCCGGAGAAGTGCTGCGCGGGCGTCGCGATGATGCGCAACCCGTCGATGTCAACACCCTCCCACCAATCCAGCTGGCGCACCTTGGCCGGATCCACGCCCCACGCGATCAGGCGATCGCCGACGCCCAACGGGGTGAGGAACACGCCGGCGGTCTTGGCAAGGTGCTGCACGGTGGCGCGATCGAGGTGATCGTAGTGGTCGTGCGACAAGATCACGCCGCGGATCGACGGCAACGCGTCGAGCGCGATCGGCGGCGCATGGAAACGCCGGGGCCCGATCCACTGCAGCGGTGACGCGCGCTCGGCGAACACCGGATCGGTGATCCAGTAGTCGCCGCGCAGCTTCAACAGCACGGTCGAATGGCCAAGGCGAAACAGGCTCCGGTCCGGCGCCGCGTCCAGGTCGGAACGCGTCAGCTCCTGCATCGGCAGCGGCGTCGTCGGCTCGGTGCCGGCCGGCTTGTTGAAGAAGAAGTCCCAGGCAATCCGCAGGCTCTTGCCGAAGCGCTCGGCGGGCTTGGGTGCTGAATTGCGGAATCGCCCGTCGACCTGCTGGGGCGAACCGGTGTAGTCGGCGACGGGACGGGGCAGGGCGGGCAACAGGCAGGCAGTCACGATCAGGGCTCCGGCGGTCAGGCAGACCAAACGTTTCATGGATGGGACTCAGGCAGTGGCGGATCGGGGACCGACCCAAGAACCTACACTACCCAGTGTAGTTCCCAATCACAGGAAAGTACACTGCTCGGTGTAAAATGTTGCCATGACCGTTGCCAGCCCTGCTCCCAACCGCCTGACCGACCGCAAGCGCGCCGCGATCGTCGAGGCGGCGATCGAGGAATTCCGTCTGTCCGGCTACGAGGCGACCAGCATGGACCGCATCGCCGCGAGCGCGGGCGTGTCCAAGCGCACCGTCTACAACCACTTCCCGAGCAAGGAGGTGCTGTTTGCGCAGATCCTCCAGCAGTTGTGGGACCGCAGCGCCGCTGCGGTCGACGTGGCCTACCGTCCCGACCGCCCGTTGCGCGCGCAGTTGCTGGAGCTGATAACGCAGAAGCTTCGCCTGCTCGGCGACGAGGCGTTTGTCTCGCTGGCGCGCGTCGCCATCGCCGCGGGCATCCACTCGCCCGAACGTGCGCAGGAAATGGTCGCCAGGATGGGCGACCGCGAGGAGGGACTGACGCGGTGGATTCGGTCCGCCGCCGCCGACGGCCGACTGACCACGCCCGACCCGGTGTTCGCCTCGCTGCAACTGCAGGGGCTGGTGAAAGCGTTCGCCTTCTGGCCGCAGGTGACGCTGGGCCAGCCACCGCTGACGCCCGATCGTCAGGCGCTGGTGGCCGAATCGGCGACGGATCTGTTCCTGGCCCACTACGGCCGTCAACCGGGCAGCCACTAGCACGCGGTCGGCCGGCGGCGGCTCCGCGCACGCCACCACCGGACCACACTGCGGGACCGCGCTACGGGAGTCGGCCTCGACCGCATTGGCGAGGCCGATCCGTCGGGCGATCAGCGTCCCGCGGCGTCCTTGCGCCCCAGCCACCAGGCCATCGCCGCGCCCGCCAGCAGCCAGCCGATCACCTGCTCGGCGAGTGCGCCCAGGGTGAACGTCAGCGGGAACATGTACCAGTTCCAGTACGGCACGCTGATGGCCAGCCAGCTGAAGAGTCCAGCCGCGCCGGCCACCAGCACGCGACGGCCAAAACTCCACGCGCCCAGCGACAGGATCCACGCCAGGACGGCCGACGCCAGAAGCACGCTGACAAACTGCTTGCCCAGGTTCGGGGCCATGCTGGTCGTCGCCGGATTGCCGTCGGGCTGATACACCACGAAGGCGTAGGCCTTGCCGCGGCTTTCCTCGAGGAACGCCTTCATCGCCGCCTCGTCGCCGTACTTCTCCATCTCCATGCTTGGATACATGTAGACGCCGGGTTCGGTGGCCGACTGGCCGATGGCGTCGAGCACGGCCTCTTGTTGCGGCGGAAACCGGAAGCCGGCCTCGCCGATGGGTAGCGCCATGTGCGCCACCGCACCCCAGATGAACATCACGATGCCACCGATGATCGCCGCGATCGCTATTCGCATGACGCACGCTCCCCGAGTGTGGTGAACCCGCCGCCGAGCTTGCGCCCGGGACGGGGCGACCACAATCCCGGCGTCGGAGGCCTGGGACGAATCGCGCCACAACTTCACCGCCCCCACGCGCGGTACCCGACCGGCGCGGTTGCGTTGCGCGGTTGCGTTGCGCGGTTGCGTTGCGCGGTGGCGATGGGAGGATGGTGGCTTCCTTGCCACACGTGCCAACCCCATGACCTCAGCCGTCGCAATCGCCCACCTGCCCGGCCAGTCCGCCGAGTCCGCCACCGCCGCCCCCAACGCCGGACAGGAAAGAAGGCCGACCCGTCGCGCACACCCGAAACTGCCGGCGATGCCAATCGTGCTGAACGCCCTGCTGCTGGCCAGCCTGGTGGGTTGTGCGACAGGCACCAGCGGCGGCGCGACCGACGGCAGCCCACGCGCGCTGGTGATTGACCAGCCGGTGGCGATCGAAGGCGTGGTGACGCGTGTCGACACCTCACCGATGGCGTACGACGGCAATGCATTGGTGGTTCTCACCAGCCAGGCGCATGGCACGGTGACCGTGCACCTGCCCGCGCGCCGCAACCTGTGCAAGGCGCAGGGCATGGACCTGCTGGACACGCTGCAAGCCGGCGACCGCCTCCGCGTCGACGGCACCGCCACCGGACCGGGTGAAGTCAGCGTCTGCCTGGAGGCCTCGCACCGCCTGCAGCGCGCGGACTGATGGCCCACCGGGCCTCCACCAGGCTTCGAAACTCGCGCCGAATGGAAGGGCTCGTCTCCCGGCGCAGGCGTCGGCATCTGCGGCAGGCACCTGGCGCCCGCGGTTTCCGCGTACTCCGAAACTCTAGTCGGGGAGCCTGGTGCAGACGTCTCCCGTGCAGATCACCCGCAATGGTCCTGCGGTGGTGGTACCGACAACGGTGAAGGTGATGCCCAGGCTCACCACGCGCGCGCGGAAGTTGTTCAAGTTCGATTGCCGCGTGAATTGATAGACAAGGTCGAGATCGCCGACCTCTACCGGAACCTTGTTTCCGTCACTATCGAAGCACTCACTCGAATCCACCTGGAACCCTGTCGGCCCCAGCGAACCGATGCAGTAGGCAGGGAGCGGCCCCGCCGACGCATCCGAGGCCAGCACCACCTTGAACTTCAGGTTGCCAACGAGCTCGACATTGACTTCTGCCCCACTGGTTCCAAACGATGCAGCAAGGTTGCCGATGCGGGCCACGAAGACGTCGTACCCGCTGATCTGATGGGAGATCTTGTGGCGATTTGCGAATACCCATCGACTGACACACGAGGGGCAACTCGCAAGGTCATAGATCGAATCGTAGCCAGTCGATGGCAGTTCGATCGTCCTTCCCGCTACCGGGCTCCCCGACTGGGCAACGACGAGGTACGCGCTTCGAAATGCCTGGAAACTGGATCGCTCCGCCTCGCTTATCCCAATTGGAAAGAAGAACTTCTGCCGCGTTTCGTAGTCAGCGGAGTGACCCCACTTCCGCAACGATCCATTGAGTATGTCCACGACAAACACGGAGAACTCGTCGCCCCACCCCACGTTCTCTGCACGGGCGCGTTGCTCCATTTGCGTCGCATTGCAACCGTCGCAACGGATGATTCGGGACATGTAGCGCGACGTGGACTGGGCTTGCGCCGCTGCCGGATGCGCTGGATTCCACCACAAGAAGATGCAACCAAGTAGAAGTGAAATCCCCTTCATTCAAGGCCCCTCCGACGACGCCCCTGGAACACCCCCCTGAACGCACCGACAGGCGCTGACGCGGGAGCCGCATCAAAGGTTTGCATGAGTCGAAACGACGAGACATCGGATATCTGCTTCCAGCACTCACCGTTTCATCGCGACACTTCATCAGGTTATGGCCCGTCGCGGCATCAGATTTTCCCTACCTGGTAGCGTTCGCAGCCGTTGGCTCGAGAGCGACCGGCGTCCACACAGGGCGAAAATTGTCCGGTTGCCTGACGACCTTGCCGCGCCCGGACCGCCGCTACCTCAAGCCGCTTTTCGCGCAAATGCGATCGGGCCCCTGCGCAGACGGACAGATGAGAGTCTCTTTCGCCATCCGGCCTTCCCGCCATCCAGCAGCCGTGACCGCGATCAACCAACACGTCGATCGCAGGCCACGCGTTGTGTCGCGATTCGGTCACATCACCGCAAAACGGTCGACGCAGACTCCGGTGCTTCATCGACGCTAGCGAGCACGCCATGGTTTCCGAACGCCGTCGCCATTTCCTGAAGCTTTCCGCGACGGCGGCGGCCGGCGCGATGGGGCTGCCGCTGTTTCCGAAGATCATCCGCGACGCGCTGGCCGTGCCGCCGGCGGTGGTCACCGGCACGATCCAGGACGTGCAGCACGTGGTGGTTCTGATGCAGGAGAACCGATCGTTCGACCATTACCTGGGCGCGCTTCGCGGCGTGCGCGGTTTCGACGACCCGCGGCCGATCCCGCTGCCCGGCGGCAAGACGGTCTGGCAGCAACCGCGCATCAAGGGCAGCAACAAGTTCGTGCTGCCCTTCCGCCTGGACACCGACACCACCGGTGCGCAATGCCTTGCCGACATCGACCACAGCTGGAAGGGTTCGCATACGTTGTGGAAGGACTACAACGCGTGGGTGCAGACCAAGAGCGCGTTCTGCATGGGCCACTTCACCCGA
The DNA here is from genome assembly GCF_003719825.1 of Montanilutibacter psychrotolerans. Taxonomy (GTDB): domain Bacteria; phylum Pseudomonadota; class Gammaproteobacteria; order Xanthomonadales; family Xanthomonadaceae; genus Montanilutibacter; species Montanilutibacter psychrotolerans. The sequence goes on from NZ_RIBS01000010.1 coordinate 60,598, forward strand.
GCCGACCTGCCGTTCTACTACGCGCTGGCCGATGCGTTCACCGTCTGCGATGCCTACTACTGCTCGCACCACGGCCCCACCAATCCCAATCGCATGCACCTGTTCACCGGCACCAGCGGCATGACCGTAGGCGACTTCGGTGCGCAGGCGGTGAACAACGCCGACGACGGCAACTGGACGGCGGACATGGCGCGGGATAATCCCAACTTCGCCGGCCACCGCTGGAGCACCTACGCCGAACGCCTGCAGGCGGCCGGCGTGAGCTGGAAGGTCTATCAGGAGCACGACAACTACGGCGACAACTCGCTGGCGTACTTCAAGAACTTCCGCAACCTGGATCGCACCGGCGACCTGTACCGGCGCGGCCGCGACATGGTGCCCGGATCGAACGCGGACAACGCCGCCACCTCGCGCGGCGAGCACCTGGTCGCCGCCTTCGCCCGCGATGTGCAGCAGGGCACGCTGCCGCAGGTGTCGTGGCTGGTCGCGCCCTACATCATGAGCGAGCACCCCGCCGCCACGCCGGCCTATGGTGAGTCGCTGACCGCACGCCTGCTGGCGGCCCTGGCCGCCAATCCCGCGGTGTGGTCGCGCACGGTCTTCATCGTGAACTACGACGAGAACGGCGGGTTCTTCGACCACGCCGCACCGCACCTTCCTGCCATCAATGCCAACCTGGGCAAGAGCACCGTCGACACCAGCACCGAGAACTACAACGGCGTGCCGGTGGGACTGGGCGTGCGCGTGCCGATGTTCGTGATCTCGCCGTGGAGCAAGGGCGGCTGGGTCAACTCGCAGGTGTTCGACCACACCTCGGTGCTGCGCTTTCTCGAGCAGCGCTTCGGCGTGATGGAGCCCAACATCAGCTCCTGGCGCCGCGCGGTCTGTGGCGATCTCACCAGCACGCTCGAGTTTGCCGATCCCGACACCGCCTGGCCGGCCCTGCCGGACATGCGCGACCGCATCGGCCAGGCCGACGCAACCTGCCGGCTTGCCGCCCCGCGCGTGCCCTCCCAGCAGACGATGCCACGCCAGGAGCCCGGCCAGCGTCCCGCATGTGCCCTGCCCTACGCGCTGCAGGTCCGCGGCCACGTGGACATCGCGGCGGGCCGGTTCTGGCTGGACTTCTTCAACACCGGCAGTGCCGGCGCCGGCTTCAACGTGTACTCGGGCAACCGCAGCGACGGCCCGTGGTTCTACACCGTCGAAGCCGGAAAATCCCTGTCGGACTACTGGAGTGCGGTGTCGGTCACTGCCGGCAAGTACGACCTGCGCGCCTTCGGCCCGAACGGTTTCCTGCGCGAATTCAAGGGCGACGTGCTGCTGGCCGGTGCCGGACGCGCTCAACCGGAAGTTGAATCGATCTACGACCCGGCCGGCGGTCGCATCATCCTGCGCCTGCGTAACACAGGCGCCGTCGCCTGCACGCTCACCGTCAGCGCCAACCGCTACAGCGCGGCCGGCGCCCGCACGTACGCGCTGGCCGCGGGCGCCAGCCTGGATGACGCCTGGCCCATCGCCGGCGTCGGCCATTGGTACGACCTGAGCGTGACGTCGAATTCCGATGCCGGCTACCTGCGCCGCCTCGCCGGTCACGTCGAAACCGGTCTGGCCAGCATCAGCGATCCGGCCATCGGCGCCGGCGTGGAGCACAGCGTCGCGCACACCGCCCTCGTCGATTCGGCGGTGCCGGTGACGTCGATGACCTAGCCGGGTCGGTGAGACACGTCCGTCCCGGCATGCGGATCCATGAAGCAATCCCGCATGCCGGGACAGCGCGCCCTCCCAAGGCAACTGCTACCGCGTCCCTTCGCCACTCATCGCCTTGTCGTGGCCGGACTGCATTTCGTTTCTGGTCAGGCTGCCATCGCCATCGCCGTCCATCTTGGCGAACATCGATTTCGAACCGGCAACGTGCTCGTCACGCGACACCATGCCGTCACCGTTGCTGTCGATGGTCTTGATCTTGTCGGCTGAGGACATTCGCTTGTCGCTCTTCAACGCCGCGTGCGCCGCATCCATCTCGGCTGCGGTGACGCTGCCGTTGCCGTCGGTATCCATCGTGGCGAACATGCTGCTGGCGCCCGCCGCGTGTTCGTCGGCACTGACGGCGCCGCTGCCGTCCTTGTCCATCATCGCGAAGTGGTCCGCGACGCCGCCCGAACCGTCCGTGGCGGTGGTGGGTTCGGGCTCCGGCTGCGTCGCAACGGGCTCAGCCGCGACAACCGGGGAAGTCGGCGGCGCTGTGTCGTCCGTCCGATCGTAGTTGCAGCCAACCACCCCGGTCAGCGCAAGCGACAACGCGACAATCAGCGCACCGGGCGCGGCCTGTGTGCGGTTCATGACCGATCTCCTGGTTCGAACGGCCCGAAGCGTGCACCCGACTGGGTTACGCAGCCGTCAATCCGACTTTCTCGCAGTCGTCACGCGCCGCTGCCCGTCTGTGCCAGCGATGGCGGCGATGCCCGCCCCGCACGCGGCCGACAGCCGACGTTATGCTCGCCAAAACCCAACGGAGCGTCGTCGTGCGAGAGCTGTACCCGGAGATCGAGCCCTACCGCACCCACCGTTTCGCCGCCGACGCGCTGCATGAGCTGCACGTGGAGGAATGCGGCAATCCAGACGGCCTGCCCGTCGTCTTCCTGCACGGCGGCCCAGGTGCAGGGGTCTCGGCCTATCACCGTCGATTTTTCGATCCCGCGCGCTACCGCATCGTGCTGTTCGACCAGCGCGGCGCCGGCAAGTCCACGCCGCATGCGGAACTGCGCGACAACACCACCTGGCATCTGGTCGACGACATCGAAGCGATCCGCAAGCACTTCGGCATCCAGCGCTGGGTGGTGTTCGGCGGGTCGTGGGGTTCGACGCTGGCCCTGGCCTACGCGCAAACCCATCCCGAGCGCGTGATGGGGCTGGTGTTGCGCGGCATCTTCCTGGGCCGCCCGGGCGAACTGCGTTGGTTCAACGAAGCCGACGGCGGGGCCGCCTGGATATTCCCCGAACGCTGGGCGCACTACCTGCAGCACATCCCGGAGCAGGAGCACGACAACCTGACCGAGGCCTACTGGCGCCGGCTCAACAGCGAGGACCCCGATGTGCGGCTCGCTGCCGCGATGGCCTGGGGCGAGTGGGAAGGGGGCAGTACCACCCTGGTGCACGACCCCAACGAACCGGGCAACTTCGAGGACCCGAAGGTGGCCGTCAGCGTGGCACGCGCCGAGGCGCATTACTTCCGCAATCGCGTCTTCCTCGAACCCGACCAGTTGCTGCGCGACGTCGGTCGCATCCGCCACATCCCGGCCACCATCGTGCAGGGACGCTACGACATCATCTGCCCGATGAAGAGCGCCTTCGACCTGGCCAACGCCTGGCCCGAAGCCGACTTCCGCGTGGTGCAGGCCGGCCACAGCGCCGCCGACCCCGCCATCGTCGATGCGCTGGTGCAGGCCACGGACGCGCTGGCCGATCGCTTCGGCTGAGGCATGCGGTGGATGTGTGGGCGGGCACCGAAAGGATTGCCCGCCCGCACGCCAATCACGGCGCCGCGGGTTACCAGATCAGATCGTCGGGAACCTGGAACTGCTGGTAGTAGGCATCGTCATCTCCCGACGCGTTGCCCGGTGCATTGCCCGGCGCGCCGACGCCGTGGTCGAGCACGATCATCGACGCATCGCGTGCGCGCACCTTGTCGGCGGCGGCGCGCGGGATCAGTTCGTAGCCCTGGTCGTGGCGCACGATGACCAGCGCGCCACTGGCCAGCTGGGCACGCAGTGCCGCATTGACCAGCAGGTTCTTGATGCGGCCCTCGTCGTTGAAGCTGTAGGCGATCTCGCCTTCACGACGCACCTTGTTGGTCTCGACGATCTGTCGCACCTGGGCGCGCAGTTCCTGCGCGCGCGCCTGCGCGTTGCGTTCGGCCGACAGCGCGCGATCACGCTCGGCCCGCTCGACGCGCAGCCGCTCGGTCTCGAGCTGCTCGGCGCTTGGCGGCGGTGGCGCCTTGCCCTGGCGCGCCTTCTCCTGCTCTCGCGCCACCTTGGCGACCTTGGCCTTGTTGACCAGGCCGGCCTTGAGCAGCTGTTCCTGCAGGGGATTTCGCATACGTGTCCGGATCTGGTGCGGGGCGCGGGTAGCGCCGCGGGGGGAAGCGCAGGTTACCCGTCCAGCCCGCGGCTGTCCGCCCCAGCGCACCGCCGCCGGCGAACCAAGCGGAACGCGCCGATAGAGGTTAGGTTTCCGGTCACGACCTCCATGCACGCGCCATGCCTTCCAAGACAACCGTGTCCCTGATCCTCCTCGCCGCAGTCGCGGCGGTCGTCGGCTACCACGTCTGGCCAAACCCGCCGTCGCAGGGGGCCGACACCGGGATACGACCGCCCGGGTCGGCGGCGCCTCCCGAGCCCACGCGAGGAGCATCGGCCCACCCGCTTCCCGCGACCATCGTCGAAACGGCGCACTACACCATCGCTTCCACGGCGACGCCGGAGCGGACCGAGCGCGTGGCCAAGGCTGCCGAGAGCCTCTATGACGCCTACGTGGCGTTCTTCGGCGACAGCCTGAATGCCCGAGGCAATTCACCGCGGTTGCAGTTGGTTCTCTACAGGGACCGCAAGCAATTCAAGGCCCATAACCGCAGCAGCCCCTGGGCCGAGGCCTACTACCTGCCCCCAGCGTCGCATGCGTACTTCGATGACAGCCGGCCCAACCCGTATCACTGGATGGTCCACGAGGCCACGCACCAGTTGAACCGCGAAGTGGCGAATCTGTCGCAGGCCCCCTGGATCAACGAAGGCGTGGCGACCTACTTCAACGCCAGCCGTATCCAGGACGGAAAGCTGCAGCCCGGCATCGTGGATACCAACACCTACCCGATCTGGTGGCTGTCGACGATGAAACTGAGCGGGAACCGCGAAGAGGACATCCGCGCCGGCCGGATCATCCCGTTGCGCAAGCTGATCGCCAGCGGCCGCGTCGACATCGGCGGCAACGTCAACCTGCACTACATCGAGTTCTGGAGCCTGACCCACTTCCTGTTGCACCACGACAACGGGCGCTTCGCCGGCAAGTACCGCGAGCTCATGAAGACCGCCGGAACGCTGGACGACGCCGAACGCCTGCTGGGGCCCATCGAGCAGTTGGAATCGCCGTGGTACGAGCATCTGCGCCAGCAGATTGGTCAACTCACCGACGGCCCGCAGGACGATGCCAGCGACGTCAGGTGGGTCAGCCCGTCCTGAGCACCGCCGACCGGGATCCGAATGGCGCGCCGGATGGAATGCCCCCCGCGCGATAGGCCAGCGGCCCGGGGAGGGCCCGTGCCGAAGCGGCCAACAGGTTCCCGACAGCGTCCAGCCGACGAACGGCGCCGACCAGACGCCCCGCCCGAACCAGCCAAATCCGCGTGAAACCCAAGGCAGGCTTACTCACAGCGCGTTTGCATGTTGCGATCCACGCTTGAACTTGTGCACTGCCGGTTGCTGCCGGTGCGGGCCACGATTGCCGTTCCCCCTCTCGTGGGTTCGCCGCCGAGCCAGGAAGTGCACGGCCGGCGTTGGCTCACCGACGGTCCACGGACCGTCGCGGCATCGTAAGGACACGTCCCGCGTCCGGCCCGGACGGAACGGTCCCGCCAGGAAGGCACCGGGCTAAGGGTCCGCACGCTGCCCCAATCGCGAGCACGGTGATCTGGACAGCTCGAATCCATGGAGGAGTCGAATGGACACCGTCCACCACGATCAGCGCCACGGGCCTGGCTGGAAAGCCAACGTTGCCCTGCTACTAGCCGTCCTGGCGGTGGGCGTCCTGCCCGCGCTGGGCGCGTCCCGCCGCGCTGAAACCGCCAACGGCGCCCGCCAGGTGTCCAGCAGCGCCTACATCGATTTCCGCATCGTCATTCCCGAGCGGGTGCCACTGGGAAGCCGCGAGCTGCCGCTGTCCCTTTCCCTGCCGGAAGACCACAGCAGCGACCACCGGCCGAACGATGCGACCAGGACCACCGTCATCCACGACAAGCGCCTGTCCCGCTACCCGATCCACCGGATCGAACAACGCTCGTCAGACCGGGCCGTGGTGACGTACGTGAGCCTGTAGCCGCGGGTTGGGCGGAACGCACGGGGCCGTGTCGGGTCGAGCGGGAAGCGAGCTCACTCCGGTGGTAACCGATGACGCGATCCGTGGGCTTCCAGCAATCAAGCGGCCACCAGGTTCTCGTACAACTTCTGCAATCGCTCCAGGATGGTCTTGTCAGGTTCCGTGGCGATCTTCTGGATCGCACGGTTGTTGAAGTAGTGCTTGGCGTACACCAGGTCGCCGAAGCCTGCCTCGATCAGACATTCCGCCATGCTGTCGTGCACGTGCCTGGCGAACATGGGATAGAGCTTCTCGATGGCCGGTTGACGGGAGCCGGGGTTGTTCCAAAGCCAGTAGAGCGCCTGCCCCTGCGGGTCGGTGACGAACAGGTTGGGCTGCGCTTCCTTGCCCAGTTGCTTCATCGCCTGGTCGTTGCTGAAGCCGCTGCCTGAGCGTGCATTGCGTTCCAAGCAGTCGAGCTCGTCCGACAGCTTCTGGTAGCGGCCAAAGGCGTGCGAATCGACTGGCACTCCCAATCCCCAGCGCCGGGTCCTGTCATCCGCGGTCTGCCGGTTGTGGTCATGCCAGATGCGCAGCCAGTGGATGAAGATCACGGCGTGACCCTTCTGCTCGCCTTCGATGTCCTTGGGCAGTGTGGTCACCACGATGGGCTGGGCCGGCACCGCGCAGCGCGCTTCCTGCTCGGGTGTGCGGGTGGCCGCGCTGGTGATGCCGCACTCCACCGGCAGACCCATCTGGATGGCCAGCGGCGGAATCTCGCGTGTCTGGGTGACCAGTTGCTTCACGGTGCGTCGGTAGTCGTTGTGGAATTGCTCTACTTCTGGCGGCAGATCGAATGACGCGTGCAATCGAGGGTTGATCTGGCGCAGGCCTTGCAACTCCGGCATCGGCACGCCCGCTCCCCAAGCGCGGTGATACATCATCTGCAGTGGCAGCCGGGACAACTTGTCGGAAACGCCGTCTTCGCCGTCCACCACCCCACCGCCCACGTCTACCTGCGAACCGGGGAACAGTTTTTCCTGTCGAGGGCCGCGGAAGTCGGACGGGTCGGCGCCGATCATGGTGAGCGGCTTGTAAAAGCGCAGCTCGTGCGCCGCGGCGTAGTGCACGCAGCGCTCCACCTTCGGCAGCAACTTCAGGTTCGACGACACGTCGTTGCTGAGCGGGATGTAGCCCGTCAGGAAATTGTCGTCGTAGCGATTGGTGACGCAGTCGAACAGGCCCATGAACTTGATCTGCACCGGGGTCTGTTCGTAGAAGCCGCCAGCGCATAGCTCCTCCAGCAGCCGATTGGAGAACGCCAGTGCAAGACCACCGCCCATGTCGTAGCCGAACAGCGCGACGTGGATTTTGGCAACTGGCGCGCGCTGCCTGGCCGTCCGCACCGCCTGCTCAAAGTCGCGCTGCGCCGAGGCCAGCCGCGTGTCGACACCGGTGTTGAACAGCGCCGCTACCAATGGTTGGTCGCGGACCACACCGACGGATTCGGCAACGTACCCAACGCTGACCTTGACGCCTGCCGCAATGGCCGCCCTTTGCGCCTGCCCTGTCACCGCCTTCCAGGGGTTGCGCATGACATCGCCCCACAGCTGCTGCCACTCACGCCGGAGTCCGCGCACGGCGCGGTTCCAGTGCGTTCTTGGCTTGCTCAGCACGCGCGCCACCTGCCGGCGGGCCCGGCCGGCACCTTCCACGGTCTCGTCCCACACCTCACCGGCGGTCCACACCGCACGGTTGAAGGTCGAGTTGTTGCGGATGCCCTTGCTGCGCTCCCAGGCGTCAGTGGCCGTCTCGACAGCAGTGCTCTTGGCCTTGCCCTTTGCGGCACCCTGGGCCTTGTCGGCAGCCTGATCCACCGCGCGCCCGCCCAGCGCGGCGGCCAGTGCGGCGGTCTCGGGATCGAAGTCCGCCCCGAGGCCGGGGTAGTAGAACGCGCGAATACCTTCGAACTCTATATCGAAAGCTGCGTCGTACAGCTTCACGATGTTTGTCGGCGGTCCGCTTCTATTCGTGTGACCAAACCCATCGAAGAAGAAGCTAACCCAAAGGACCTGTTCGCATGCCGCGCAAAGCTCCTCGCTCTCGGCCTTGATGCGATCGCCCTTGGCCTCGGTGTCACCTCGTGGCAGTTCCATGCTGCTCATGCGCATCTCCTTTGCTTGTTTCACGCACTTGACGAGGTATCAACTCGGGCGCCCCCATGTCATCCACCCATTGCAGCGGGGTGCTGCCGTCTTCCATGAAGTACACACGCAGGTAGCGCGAAGACGGCGATTCCGGCTGAGGGATCGTGACTTGGACGGTGCGCTGCTCGGGTGGAACCTTGGCGTCAAAGTCCTCGGGCGTCTGAACGAACTCCCAGAACAAGCTCACTTGCTTGCCAGGTGCGACATTGCATCCGCAAGAGAACTTGCCGCCGCCTCCCCATGGATAGCCACGCGTACGTCCGGACGGATTGCCCCAGCAACCGGACTTGTTCTCGTCATCCAGCCAGAATTCGTGGATGCCGCGCTCGTTCTGGTTGTACCCGGTGACGCAAACCGTGCGCGATTGCGACAGCACGGCATCGCAGCCCACCAGCCAGAGGAACGCTGTGAGGCCCGTCAGTCGAAGCAGGCGATGCATTCTCATACTCGACTCTCTCGTTTTCGAGGTATCAGCTCGGGCGCGCTCATGTCATCCACCCATTGCAGCGGGGTGCTGCCGTCTTCCATGAAGTACACACGCAGGTAGCGCGAAGACGGCGATTCCGGCTGAGGGATCGTGACTTGGACGGTGCGCTGCTCGGGTGGAACCTTGGCGTCAAAGTCCTCGGGCGTCTGAACAAACTCCCAGAACAAGCTCACCTGCTTGCCGGGCTCGACATTGCAGCCGCACACGAAGCCGCCCCCCCCACCGAACACCTGGTCGACATCACGCCCCGGCGGGTTGCCGTGACAACCGGCCTTGTTCTCATCATCCAGCCAGTACTCATGGATGCCGCGCTCGTGCTCGTTGTAGCCCGTGACGCATACCGTGCGAGATTGCGACAGCACGGCATCGCAGCCCACCAACCAAAGGAACGCTGTGAGGCTAGTCATTCTCAACAGTCGAAGCATGCTCATACGTCTCCCTTGCTCATCTCGGGCACTTGGCTAGGTATCAATTCCGGCGCACCCATGTCGTCCACCCACTGCAACGGGGTGCTGCCGTCCTTCATGAAGTACACGCGCAGATAGCGCGACGTCGATGATTCCGGGTGAGGGATGGTGACCAATGTGGTGTGCTGCTCAGGGGGAATCTTGGCGTCGTACTCATTCCGAGTTCGACTGAATTGCCAGAACAAGCTCACCTGTTTGCCCGGTGCGACATTGCATCCACAAGAGAACTTACCGCCCCCTCCGAACACCTGGTCGACATCACGCCCCGGCGGATTGCCATGGCAACCGGCCTTGTTCTCATCATCCAGCCAGTACTCGTGAATGCCGCGCTCGTACTCGTTGTAGCCGGTGACGCACACCGTGCGCGATTGCGAAAGCACGGCATCGCAGCCCACCAGCCACAGGAAGGCTGTGAGGCCAGTCAGTCGCAACAGACGATGCATTCTCATATTCGACTCTCTCGTTTGCGAGGTATCAACTCGGGCGTCCCCATGTCATCCACCCATTGCAACGGGGTGCTGCCGTCCTTCATGAAATACACGCGCAAGTAGCGCGAGGACGGCGATTCCGGCTGCGGGATCGTGACCTGGACGGTGTGCTGCTCGGGAGGAATCTTGGCGTCGTACTCCTTCCGCGTTCGACTGAATTGCCAGAACAGGCTCACCTGCCTGCCCGGCGCGACATTGCAGCCGCAGACGAAACCACCGCCGCCGCCCCACGTATTCGTAGGCTTACGTCCAGACGGGTTGCCTCGGCAGCCAGAGCTGTTCTCCTCATCCAGCCAGAATTCGTGGATGCCGCGCTCGTTCTGGTTGTAGCCGGTGACGCACACCGTGCGCGATTGAGACAGCACTGCATCGCATCCAGTCAGCCACAGCACCGCGGTCAGGCCGGCTATCCGCAATGCATGCCAGGCATGCCTCATGGCAAGGGTTCGCCGTAGCGGTTCGCATCTGGGTTGCCCGCACTCAGTCCGTTGAAGCCCAACGCCACGATGATGCCGACGACGGGCAACAAATGGATCAGTGTCCACCAACCAGACTTGCCCACGTCATGCCAGCGCTTTGCGCTGACAGCAACGATGATCCACAACAGTGCGGCCTGCACCGTCAATGCCCAGATCACCACCAGTGGCGAAGGCGAGTCCGGCGTGACGGCGTCACCCAAACCGGGGATGAGGATCAGCATGGCTACCGCGAACCACCAATGGCGCCGACGCACGCGGCCCGTGAACGAAAACAGCACTTGGGTAAAGGTCACGTGGCCTCCTGGATCGTAATCATGCCGTAGACAACTCGCGCCACTTGACGATGGCGTCAAGCATGGCGTCTGGATCGTGTTTGTGCTCTGCGATCAACTGCTCAACCGCTGGATCGGGCGGACGCTCAGGCAGCGTGTCGGCCACGACCGCGGACGCCTGATAGATGTTGGCCTCGTCGGTAACGTCGTGCCGATCGAACATCGCCAGAAGCAGGGCCGCGTGGCGATAGGTGGCGAACGGATCCGCGTTGACCGCCAGCCGGCGATTGGCTGTCAGCCGAGCGATCAGGCGATCTGGCCGCCCCATCCGGTCCAGATGCCGAAGCTGATCGGCGCTCAAGGTCGCCATCGTCAGCAGATCGGTTGTTGGCTTTGGAACGTCGTGACCGGCCCGGACCGCAACCACGCTGCCGGTTCGATCCACATGAATCCAGTCGGAAACCGGAGATAGCCATTGAATGCGTTGCCTGCCGAACAACATCTCGGCAAAGGCGGCAAGTACCGCCGAATCGTAGAGCCTCAACAAGCCTCGCTGGTTGTTGGGCAGACGCACCAGGCAGCGGCGATTCAATGCCCGGGTCAACTGCTCCATGTCCATCGCACTGGACAATGCCGCAAAAGCGAATGGCCGCCTGTGGAGATGGCGCTCCACCAAGTTGCCGATCCAGGGACCATCAAGGTCGATCAGATGGGCGCAGACTTCCGGATGACTGGCTTCTGGCTGATCCCAAAGCAGGTTGCTCGTCGCACGGTGCTCGGCCAGTTCTTTCCAAGGCATTGCGTTGGCGGGCAGCTGCGCGGCATCCACCAACAGGTACCGGCGCTCTTCTGCGTTCTTGCGTGAGTTGCTCTCCATGACTGCTTGCCAGCGCTCATGCAATGACGGCTCCATGGTGCTCATCCTCGCGAAGCGACCGCTTCATGCCGCTTGGCCAGTTCGCGCATGCATTCGATGCAGACCGGCTTGTCGGATGACGGAAGCTGCACTCGCGCCGCACTCGCGCTCTTGGGCCCGGTCCACTCCTTCTTGCTGGCCTTGAACTCGATGGTGCCGGGTGCGCCCAGTTCGATGTTGCCGCCTTCGAGTTTCAGGTAGGCGCCGGCCGCGGTGACCAGCACGTGTTTGCTGGGTGCTGCGATGCTGACGTCGGCCTCGGTGCTGGACAGGGTGACGTTGAGCTGCGCGGCAACGCGGGCGATTTCCTTGTGCGCGCGGGCGCTGACCGCGCCTTGTGCGGCGTGCAGGGCAATGCCGCGCTCCTGGTTGGGCTTGCCCGCGGGCGCTTGCCCGCCCTGGGTGAACAGCACGATGCCACCGGCCGCTGCGTGCACCGTCTCGCCCTGGCTCAGCCATTGCAGGTCGCCGTCGGCGGCCAGCAGGGTCTGCGTGCCCGATACCCACACCTGGTCGGCCGGGGTCACGCTGACCAGGCCCGCCGGGCTGCTGGCGACGATGGCCGAGCTGGACCAGCCGGGCACCTCGCCGTCGCCGCCGCCGATGCCGTCGCCGGGGGCGCTGCCGCTCTGCGTGGCCTTGAGGGTTTCGGCCGTGGTCGCCAGGGTGGTCTGCACCGGCAGGTCGCCGCTGTCGTCGGGGAGCCCGGCGGTCTGCGCACTGGCCGCGCCGGCCAGCGACTGCACCAGCTGCGTCGACTTGCCCAGCTGCGATTGTGCGCCGCTGGCGGCCATCTGCTCGCGGCCGGGCTCGGTGCTGATCAACAGCCCGGCGCCGGCGCGCAGCGCGCCGCTCGCCCGCGTTGCCAGTTCGGCACCGAAGCCGCGCTCGGCCCCGCGCAGGTTGTCTTCGCCGCCCTTGAGGTGGCCCAGGTTGAGTTCGCTGTCGTGCTGGGTGGTGGTGGCCTGGGCGCGGCCCTGGCCGGGCGTGTCGTCCAGGCGCAACTGCTGGTAGCCGCCGCTGCCGCCCTGGCTGTCGGCCAGCGCCTGGCTCTTGAAGCCGGTGAACACCGGCGCGTGCGCGTTGCCGTCGAACCACGCGGCCGCATTGCCGGTGGCACCGGCGGCCCCGCCGGCCACCCGGTTGTGTGCGGCGTCGGTTTGTCCGCGACCGTTGTAGACCGCGCCGATCACCACCGGCCGGTCGATGTCGCCTTCCAGGAACGCGACCAGCACTTCCTGGCCCTTGCGCGGCAGCAGCACGCCGCCCCAGTTGTCACCGGCCCACGGCGTGGCCACGCGGACCCAGGTCCAGGCCGCGTCGTTGCCCGGCGCGTTGTCGTCGCCGGCCGGGTGCGATTGGCGGTTGCTGGCGTCGCCGCCGCGCTGCCAGGCGAACTGCACCTTGAGGCGGTGGTCGCGATCGGTCTGCAGTGGCGTGCCGTCGCTGACCACGATCGCGGTCTGGGTGCCGTGCACGGTCGGCTTGGGGTGCCGACGCAGGCCGTGGCCGTCGACGGTCTGCGGCCGGTACGGGACTGCCGCGGGCAGTGCGTCGAAGGCGTTGCGGTAGAAGTCGGTGGCGGTGTCGTCGTCGGTCCCGTCCGACAGGCCGTCGTCGGCCGGCGCCGCGCCGCCGAACGCCTCGCCCAGCGGCAATGCCGGCAACCCGACCAGGCCCAGCTGCGCCTCGACCTGCTCGAACACCTCCGCGCCGAGGTTGTTGCGTGCGCGGTGTTGCACGCGCAGGCAGTGGAACGCCGCGCCCTCGTGGTTGGGATGCTGGCGCAGCACGAAGCGCGCGCCGGGCGCGAGCACGCGCCAGCTGCCGCCGCCGTGAACGCTGTCGGCGGCGACCTGCAGGGCTTCGAGCTGCTGGCGCGCGTAACGCGCGCCGGTGGCCGCGTCGGGCCAGGCGTACGGGCCGGCGGTGTCGACGTCGGCCATGGCCACGCCGCCGTGCTGGGTGCCCTCGGCTTCGCTCGGACGCAGGCCGCGGCTGCGGTAGTCCCAGCTGGCGCGTTGCAGACGCGTGGTCTGCCAGCGCCGCGTGGACGACCAGTGCTGGATGCTGTCGCTGCGCTCGGTGGCATCGCTGCGGTGGAAACGCACCGCACCGGCATCGACGAACGCGTCGTTGTGGTCGGCCAGCACCAGGGTGTGTGTGCCCAGGCTCTCGCCGCCGGTGTCGCCGCGGTGCTCGAACCAGTAGCCGATGCCCTCCTCGGCCAGCACGCGCTCGACGAACGCCAGGTCGCTTTCCTGGTATTGCGTGGTCAGGCTGCGCTTGCGGTACACCGACTGGTCGGCCAGCTCCCAGCGCCAGGCCGGCGCCAGCTTGCCGGCATCGGCGTAGTCGGCAAACACCGACTCGACGATCTCGACCACCGTCATGTCCTGGAACACGTAGCTGTCGATGCGCTGGCGGGCGAACGCGAGCCACGGCTCCAGCACCAGCCGGTAGCGCGCCAGGCCGCCGTTGCTGCCGAGCCGCTCGAAGCGGGTGACGTGCGCGTGGAACGGCCGCAGCTGCGTGCGCGACGCGTCGGTCAGCAGCTCCAGCAGCACCGGCTGGCCCAGCAGCTGCGCCAGGTCGATGTGGGCATCGACCGACAGCGCCGTCAGCTCGAGGCGGAAGCCGGCCTCGACATGCGCTCCGGGCGACAGCGACTCGACGCCATCCAGCGTCTCGGCGACCAGCACGTCCGGGCCGAGTGCGCTGTGGAATCGAAGCAGTCGATCAACGTGTTTCGGTCCGCCGACCATTGCGGTCAGCAGGTGAGTCATCGCATCCATGCGTTAACGCTCCTGGGTCCGGGGGAACCCGGGAGCGACAATACCGACGCCCCACAATTGTTCAATGGGCGCGCGGCCCATCATTGCGTAAGTCTTTCCCTACGCATGACGCTGCGTCTCATCCTGTGCAACTGGCGCCCCCTACAATTCCTTGCTCGATGCGGAGATCGCAGCAGCCTCCGGTCGACGCATGCCCCACCCCACACACCGGAATACCGATGACCGACATTGCCATCCTCACCCCCGATCCCACCGACACCTCCTTCGAAGCCCTCTGGCACGGAGTGCTCGATCGCCTGCGCGCTGCGCTGGCCACGGCCGGCGTGACCGCCACGCCGACGCCCTGGACGGACCACGTGGACAACGGCGACGCGCTGGCGCGCTACCCGCTCGTGCTGCCGCTGCTGGTCTGGGGCTACCACTACGACCACGCGCGCTGGCTGCAGGCGTGCCGCACGTGGGAAGCCGCCGGCCTGCGGCTGGCCAATCCCGCCTCGGTGCTGGGGTGGAACTCGGACAAGCGCTATCTGGCACGACTGGCCGATCGCGGCGTTGCCATCCCGTCCACCGTCTGGACGGACGACGTAACGCCGCAGCAGCTGGAGGAGGCTTTCGCGTCCACCGGCGCCGAGCAGCTGATCGTCAAGCCGGCGGTGTCCGGTGGCGCCTGGAAGACGCAGCGCCTTCGCCGCGGCGACGTGCTCAACGAAGCGCCGCATGGCACCGCGATGATCCAGGCCTACCTGCCCACCATCGAGACCGAAGGCGAGACCTCGCTGCTGTACTTCGGCGGGCGCCTGAGCCACGTGGTCAACAAGCGCCCCGAGTCGGGTGAGTTCCGCGTGCAGACGCAGTTCGGCGGCGTCAACACACTGCTGGAGACGCCCCCCGCCGGCGCGCTGGCACTGGCCGAGCAAACCCTGGCGGCCATCGAGACGCCGGTGCTGTACGCACGCATCGACGTGGTCCCCGACGTCGACGGCCGCTGGCTGTTGATGGAGGCCGAACTCATCGAGCCCGACTTCTTCCTCAACGCCGATCCGCAGGCCGGCGCGAGGTTTGGTCGCGCGGTGCGGGAGTTGCTGGACGCCACGACAGACTCGCCCCACATCGCGATGGCCGCCGAAGCCGTCTAGCCGCCACGCCGTCATCGCGCGGCGCCGGCAGAAAGTGACCACTGGCACTGCAGTGCCATTCGGCATCGGTCCTCAATAGGGCACGGAGTGCACGCCACCCCGTTCGTCGGTCTTCGCGCGCCACTGCTGGCGCGCGAAGACCCCGCCTTGTTGATCCGTAGCCGCCAGCGGCTCGGTCCGGCCCGGATGCTGGTCATGAATCGTCTCGCCAATGCGCTGTTCGCCCTCGTCCTTGCCGCCACCCCTTCCCTGGCATGGAGCCAGAACGCCCGGGGTTCACTGGACGTTCGCTGGAACGCGGGCGCTGCCGACTGCGCCGCAAGCCCGCAGGCGCCGTTGCAGGTGCACGCGTACGAACCCAACACCATCATCCTTCGGCAGAGCCCGTGTTCGGAGTTCGAGGCCGGCTTCCTGTACCTGCTGATCGGCAGCGACCGGGCGCTGTTGATCGACACCGGCGCCGTGGCCGATCCGTCCCGGATGCCGCTGGCGAAAACCGTCGCCGACCTCCTGCCCAACGTTGGCGATGCGAAGCTGCCACTGCTGGTGGTGCACACGCACGGTCACGGTGATCACGATGCCGGCGACAGCCAGTTCGCCGCGTGGCCTGGGGTGAAGATCGCGCCCGGGGAGTCGGCGCCGTTGCGGACCTTCTTCGGCCTGTCCAATTGGCCCGATGGCATCGCGCATCTGGACCTCGGCGGCCGGGTGGTCGACGTGATACCCGCGCCGGGGCACCACCCCAATCACCTGGCCTTCTACGACGGCAACACCGGGCTGCTGTTTTCCGGCGACTTCCTGTTGCCCGGACGGCTGATGGTGGACGACCTGGCGGCGTATCGGGCCAGCGCCAGGCGGCTGGTCGACTTCGTGCGGACTCGGCCCGTTGCCCACATCCTGGGTGGGCATATCGAGCTGGACGTCGATGGGCAACTCTACGCCTGGGGCTCCACCCACCACTCGAACGAACGCCCGCTGGCGATGCAGCGCGCGGACCTGCTGGCACTGCCGGCCGCGCTGGACGGCTTCAACGGTTTCCATTCGCGGCACGCCAGCTTCGTGCTCACCCATCCCATTCACAACCTGGTGGCGATGGCCGTCAGCGTCGTCGTCGCGCTGTTGCTGATGGCGTGGGGGCTGCGCGTGCTGTTGCGGCGACGCCGTGCACGAGCGAACGGACGCGCCTAGGTTGCCCTGGGCGACGCGGCGACCAATCGCTCGTGCGGGCGAGGCGTGTCAACGCGGATGCAGCCACGCCGGCAACAGGCTGTACGGGTCGACGCGAACGCTCTCGTCGAACGCGACGCCCTGCTCGCGAAGCTGCTGTTGCAGGCGACCGTCCTTGAACATGTCCAGCGTCTCGGTGCAGCCGCCGATGAACTGCCCGCCGAGGAATACCTGCGGAATGGTCTTGCTTCCCGTGCGGGCGGCGAGCACCGCGCGGATCTGTCCGCCGCGGTCGCCCTGTTGGTACGCAGTGGAGTCCAGGTCGACGGACCGGTACGGGATGGCGCATTGCGCGAACAGCTTGCGCAGCGACCAGCAGAACTCACACCACTCCAGCGCAAACAGCACCAGCGGCTGCGCCGTGTCGTCGAGCAGTTGCGCGACAAACGCTTCCACATCGGCCGACACCGCCGGCGCGGCGACCGGGTCGGGTGTGCCCCCCGCTGCGGCTGGTGGTGGTGGTGGCGATGGCGCGTCGAATCGACAGCTCGGTGTCGAGCGCGAGAGTTCCAACTCTTCGGCCGACATGTCCGCGCTCACGCCTTCGAACAGCGGCGTGCTGAGGTAGCGCTCGCCGGTGTCGGGGAGCATGCACAGCACGGTGGCACCGTCGTCGGCCTCGGCCGCCACCTGCAGCGCGCCGGCCAGGGTGGCGCCGCTGGAGATGCCGACGAAGATGCCTTCACGCTGCGCCAGCTCGCGCGCCAACCGGACCGCATCGCTGCCGTTGATCGCGAGGATGCGATCGACGAGGTTGGCCGCTACCGCGTCCTCGGTCAGCTTGGGAATGAAATCGGGCGACCAGCCCTGCATGAGGTGCGGGCGGAACGCGGGGTGACTGTCGCTGGGCGTGCCGTCGGGCCGGCGCGCCTGGGCGATGCCGCTGCCCAGGATCGGCGAATTGTCCGGCTCGCAGACCACGATCTTCGTGTCCGGTCGTTGCGCCTTCAGCACCCGCGCGACGCCCTTGAGCGTGCCACCGGTGCCATAGCCGGTGACCCAGTAATCGAGGCGCTCGCGGGCGAAGGCCTGCAGGATCTCCGGCGCGGTGGTGCGCGAGTGCATGTCGGCGTTGGCTTCGTTGTCGAACTGCCGGCACAGGAACCAGCCGTGCGCGTTCGCCAGTTCCACGGCCTTGGCCAGCATGCCGCTGCCCTTCTGCGCCGCGGGCGTGAGCACCACCTTCGCGCCGAGGAACCGCATCATCCTGCGGCGCTCGACGCTGAAGTTCTCCGCCATCGTGACCACCAGCGGATAGCCCTTCACCGCACATACCATCGCCAGGCCGATGCCGGTGTTGCCGCTGGTGGCCTCGATCACCGTCTGCCCCGGCGACAGCGTGCCGCGTCGCTCGGCGTCCTCGATGATGCCCAACGCCAGCCGGTCCTTGACCGAGCCCATGGGATTGAACGCCTCGACCTTGACGTACACGTTGACGCGCGGCGGCGCCAGGCGGGTCAGTCGGACGATCGGCGTGCGCCCGACCGTCATGAGGATGTTGTCGACCTTCGCGTTTCCAGGCTGGCCTGGCATGGGAGTGTCCTCCGCGATCGGCGGCGCACAGCCGATTCGCGGCGCCGCAGACGCACAGTCGACCCGTCGGCCGGGCCTGTCAAATCGCGGCGGCATGCCGCGAGGCGGGGCGCGCGCTGAGCCCCGCGCCATGCGGCTTTCGCGACCGGCCAGGCAAGCGCGTTGGCGTCCGGTGGCACCCGGGAGCAGTTTGGGGCGCGGTCACCGGTTTGGTGGATGTTCCGGCAAACCGGGGGCGACCCGGTGGACTGTCAGATGGATCCGGCAGGTGGTCACGAGCGCATCATAGTGGGGACATCAGCCTCGAATCGGCAGTGCGTCGCCCATCCCATCCTGCGGCACGACGGGCGGCCACTCGGGCACAAGGCACACCATGAGCTCCGACTCGTCGATCCTTGCAACGCTGTCGCCCGTCAACGCGGCGACGCTGGCCGACGCCATCCTGGCGTTGCACGTCGGGGTGGTCGCGTTCGTCGTGATTGGCACCGTGCTGATCCTGATCGGCGGGTGGCGTCGATGGGACTGGGTGCGCGGCTTCGCGTGGCGCGTCGCGCACCTGCTGCTGATGGGCTTCGTCGTCGTGCAGACCTGGCTGGGCGAGCAGTGCCCGCTGACGGTGTGGGAGCAGGCCTTGCGGCGCCGCGCCGGGCAGCTCATCCACGACGATACCTTCATCGAACACTGGCTGTCGCGGCTGATCTTCTTCGAAGCCCCGTGGTGGGTCTTCGTCGTCGCCTACACCGCCTTCGCGGCGCTGGTATTGCTGACGTGGCGGCTGGTGCCTCCGCGGCGCGATGCGCGCAAACGCAGAACGGATTGAGCGTCGCCGTACCCGTCCTGCATTCGGCCCTGCAGAACGCTTAGCGCGGAGGCATCCCGCGCGTGGGCAGGGTCAGCACGCCAGGGGACGAAACCATCTGCGTGATCTGTACCGTGAACTGCTGGCAGAGCATGGCACGGTGCGAGGCGTCGCCGACCGAATCGTAGAACCGGTTGCCTTCGTCGGCACCCACCTGGAACTCTCCGTTGACGTCCACAGCCTGCCCGGCAGGAAGCGTCGCGTTGGCCGCGTTGGCCTCCACCTCGAACTTGGCCTTGTGCCTGCGCAGCAGTCCGGCGTCGATGCCGCATCGCGACCCGAACTGGTGGCTCAGGCCGGTTGCCTTGGCGATCGAAACAATGGCTTCGTCCAAGCCATGCTCTGCCGCGAGCGCGGACGGTACCGACATCAGGGTGAGGGCAAGCAGCAGGAATCGCATCGGCTTTTCGCTTCCGGGGGAGGTGGTGCGGATAGTGTCACTCGGGCCCCTGGTGGTGAACAGCAGGATGCGATCCGGATTTCGCAGGCGCGCCCAGACGCCCGACGCCCGGTGGCTACTGCGAGATGCGGTACGCGCTCAGCGTGCCGGGCTCCCAGTTGGGCACCAGCAACAGGTCGCCGCGCAGCAGGAAATCGTTCCAGTAGCGCTTTTCCTGGCGCGTATCGAGCAGCGTCGACGAGGTGCCGTCCGCGCGCACGTGAAACAGGCGCCCGGGCCACTCGCTGACCAGGAAGCTCCCGTCGTCGAGCGCGGCGATGCCATCGGCATCGGCCAGTCCCTGCGCAAGCGTGCGGATCTCGCGCGTGTTCCAGTCCACGGCCAGCAGGCGACCGCGCATCGTGGTCACCAGCAGGCGATCGGTCTGCGCCAGCAAGCCGTTGGCGCTTTGCAGCAGCTCGTGTTCCAGCCAGACGTCCATGCGGCCGTCCCGCCAGGCGTAAATGCGCGAGCGCGCGGAATCGCTGACCAGGATGCCGGCGCCCGGAGTTGCCACGACGTCGTTGAGAAAGCCGGCGCCCGGCGCGTCGTGGCGCGCGACGAGTCGGCCGGTAGTGGCATCGATTTCGGCCAGCACGGTCACATCGGACACGAACAGCCGGTTGCCAACCAGGGCCAGTCCCTTGGGCGCATCCAGCCCCGTTGCCCATTCGCGTTGAAGCAGGCGTCCATCGAGCGCGACCCGCGCGATGAAGCCGTTTCCATCGCGTGCATCGCCCTCGCCGTTGACATTGGAGACGTACAGAAAGCGTCCCGTCGCATCCGGCACCACGCTTTCGGGATTGGCCAGGCCGATCGTGCTCCACAGCGCCTCCAACTTCGGCGGGCCGCCGCTGGGTGCCCTCCCCGCGCAGCCGGCGAGCAGCGTTGCTGCGATCAGGGCCAAGCCCAGCATCGCCGGGTCCGCTTTGCGCATGAGCTGTCGACGCATGGTCGCGGCTTCGTGTTCGAACGTCAGGCTATGACCCGCGCGCCTGCCGCGGCAAGTGCTTGAAGTGCTGCCGGGATGTCGCCGGGTTGGTGAAGGCCCGGGGCACTCCGCGGCGATGAGGTTGACTCGAATCGTGCCGGTCACGGCCCGTCGCCGCGCAGCGCGCGGAACACCCGAACGATCCCGGCGGCACTGATGGCCACGTCCTCTGCCGACGTGGCCCAGTTCGACACCGAGATGCGCATCGCGGCCAGGTCGTGCCACGTGGTGCCGCCCAGCCAGCAGGTGCCGTCCTGTTGCACGCCGGCGATCACCTGGCGGGTGAGTTCGTCGTCATCGCCGAATCGCACCAGCACCTGGTTCAACACCACGTCGTTGAGGACCTGCACGCCGGCTTCGTCGGCCAGGATCTCCGCCATCTGGCGCGCGCGGGCGCAGTTGCGGTCCACCAGTTCCTCGACGCCCTCGCCGCCCAACGCACGCAAGGTGGCGTACACCGGAACGCCGCGCGCGCGCCGCGAGAACTCCGGCACCCAGTCCACCGCATCGCGCTCGGGCCCCTGGGTCTGGACCAGATAGGCGGCCGTGGATGTCATCGCCGCGCGGTGGTCGTCGGCGTGCCGGACGATGGCGACGCCGCAGTCGTACGGCACGTTCAACCATTTGTGCGCGTCGGTGGCCCAGGAGTCGGCCAGCTCGATGCCATCGGCCAGTCCACGGAGCCCGCGGCTGGCGCGCGCCCACAGGCCAAAGGCGCCGTCGACGTGCAGCCACGCGCCGTGGGCGCGGGTAAGCGCGGCGATGTCGCGCAGTGGATCGAACGCACCGGTGTTCACATTGCCGGCCTGGGCGCAGACGATGGTCGGCCCCTCCAGCGTGGCCAGCAGTTCGCCAAGGCGATCGGCGTACATGCGGCCCTGCGCGTCGGCCGGCACGCGTCGTATGGCGTTGGTGCCAAGGCCCAGGTAGCGCAGGGCGACATCGATGGTCACGTGCGACTCGGCCGATGCCACCACGTTCAAGCGCGGCGCGCCGTACAGGCCATCGCCTTCCACGTCCCAGCCCACGCGCCGCAGCATCGCGTGCCGCGCCGCGGCCAAGCAGGTGAAGTTGGCCATCTGGCAGCCCGTGGCGAACCCGACGCTCGACTCGCGCGGCAGGTCGAACAGCGCCAGCAACCACTGCCCCGCCACTTCCTCGACCACCGACACCAGCGGCGAGATCACGTAGATGCCGGCGTTCTGGTCCCAGGTCGACACGAGCCAGTCGGTGGCGAGCGCGACCGGGTGGCTGCCCCCGATCACGAACCCGAAGTAGCGCGGCGAGCTGCACGCTCCCGCGCCGCGTTGCGCCTGTGCGGCGAGCAGGTCGATGACCGCCGCGCCCGGCTCGCCGCGCGCCGCCAGCGGCTGGTGCAGCGCAGCGAGCAGTTCGTCGCGGCTGGCGCGCGCGAGTACCTCGCGATCGGGCAGGAGCTGCAGGTAGTCGAGGGCATGCGCCTGCGCGCGTTCGAGCAGCGGGGGAAACCGGTCGTCGGCCATGGCGGCGGCCTCGATGGGGGCGAGGGAAGGACAGTGTGCGCCCAGGTGCAGGACGGCGAAACCGGCTGCGCTTCCGTGCTCGCCGTCTCGGCCGATCGGCGCCGTTCGCACCCGTCGCGAACGGATGCCCGGGCTAACCGGCCGGTGGGTTTGTCGACGAATCCGCCACCTGCGACGGGCTGACCCCCAGCACGCGACGCATGCAACGGGCCATGTGGCTGGCGTGGCTGAAGCCTGCCTCCAACGCAATCTCGCCGAGGCTTCGCCGCCCTTCCAGCAAGCGCGTCCTGGCCCGTTCCACGCGCCGTTCGAGCACAAACCGATGCGCCGGCATCCCGACGGCTTGTTTGAACAACGGCTTGAAGTGCGAAAGGCTGAAGCCGGCCACGGTCGCCAGCTCAGTGAGCGTCAGGTCTGCATCCAGGTGCGCCTCGATGTACTCGATGACGCGGCGCAGGCGCCAGGCGGGCAACGCGCGGGATGACGGGGTTGAGGTGCCGCGCGATTGCAGAGCAAGCAGGCGCGCGGCAAGCGCGGAGGCGAGGCTGTCGGCGAACAGGCGGCCACCCGGGTACGCGTCGTGGTCTTCGGCCTGCATCATCCAGCCGATGCGCTCGACCTGGGGATCGCGCACATGGATCGACGGCACGAGCTCGGCGCTTGGCGTGCGCAGCCCCATGGCATCCGCGGTCTCCAGCAACAGCGACGGCGACAGCCGCAGCAGCAGCGATCGCGCCGGCCGCGACACGGTCCAACGGGTCGACAGCCCCGACGGCACGACACAGTACTGGCCATGGAGCCGCACGCCCTGCCGCTCGTAGTTGCCCGCGCGGTAGGACACCGGGACCGGATCGCCGAGGTGCAGGCAAAGCACATGCCGATGGTCCACCGGCGACTGGAACACACCCGTTGGCACGGGTGAGGTCAGCACGTCCAGGAGGGGCGGCATGCCGTTGGCGCCGACGCTCGACAGCGACGCGGCCGGGGGGCTGGGGTAGCACGCGGGTCTGTCGGCCATCGCACGATCCTTCTATGCAACCGGGCCCGGTGCATGTGCCGAAATTCATCCCTGCGTGCCCGGCATCGGCCGTTTGTGCGCATCAGTCGGCAGCGGCGCTGCCAGCATGCCGGCATCAATCGCAAAGGCGCTCGCCGGATGGAGACTGGGCATGAAACGTAGACAGTTCATGGAATTGGCCGTCGTCACGCTGGCCGCCGGTGCCGCCGGCGCGTGCGTGCCGCTGGCGGGCACGCGCCTGGGCATCGCGGCCGCCAGTCGGTCGCGGCCGACGGATGCCGTGGCGTTTCGTGCAGCGAGGCGATTTGCCGATCTCCCGTTCGGCAAGATCGCCTACGTCGAGCGCGGCACGGGCGATGCCGCCTTGTTCCTGCACGGCGCGCCGCTCAATGGATTCCAGTGGCGCGGCGCGCTCGATCGGTTGTCTCCCTACCGACGCTGCGTCGCACCCGACTTCATGGGCCTGGGTTACTCGCAGGTGCCCGAGCCGCAGTCGCTCGCGGCCGATGCACAGGTCGCGATGCTCGCGGCGTTGCTCGACTCGCTGGCGATCGACAAGGTCGACATCGTCGCCAGTGACAGCGGTGGCGCGGTCGCACAGTTGTTCGTGATCCGGTATCCCCAGCGCGTCCGCACGATGCTGCTGACCAACTGCGACGTCGAACCCGACAGCCCCCCGCCCACGATCATGCCGATCATCGAGATGGCGCGCGCGGGAACGCTCGCGGACGACACGGCCCGCTGGATTTCCGACAAGGATCTGGCGCGCTCGACCTTCGGCGCCGCCGTCTTCCGCGACCCCAGCGGTTTCGCCGACGAGACCATCGAGTACTACATCGCGCCGCTTGTCAGCTCACCGCTGCGCCGTGCGCAGTACCACGCGTACCACAGCGCGCTCGAGCCCAATCCCTTGGCGGGCATCGAAGCCTCGCTCAAGCGCAGCACGGTCCCGGTGCGGATCGTGTGGGGCGCCAGTGACGACATCTTCCTGCAGTCGGATGCCGAGTACCTCGATCGCATGTTCCCGCGTTCCCAGGGCATCCGACGCATTCCTGGAGCGAAGCTGTTCTTTCCCGAAGAGTTCCCCGACGTCATCGCCGAAGAAGCGCAGCGCTTGTGGCGCGTGCCTGCGTAGCGGCGCGCAACCGTGTCGACGGCGGCTCGATAGAGCAAACGCGGCGCGAAATCCGTGACCAGAATCGACAAAGCACGAAGCACCCAACGGCCCATCGCGAAAGTGCATCTGCAGTCGAGGTTCCGACACGTTCTTGAGGCGATCGCTGCACGGCGTGCAAGCATGCTCGCGCTGTTCGAAACCTACATCCGCGATAAGGAGATTGCCTTGAAAGTTGAAATCGTAGTGCCCGGGACACCGCCCATGCGCACGCTGCTCACGCGTGTCGTATTGCTGGCCGGTGGCGTGCTTGCCCTCTCGGGCTGTCCCAACGTTGTTACGCCTCCCGCAGATGCCGTCGCGTCTTCGCAGAATGCGTCAACGGCATCCACGTCCCTGCTCGCTTCCTCGCCGGCGGCCTCCGTCGTCTCCACGTCTGCGATGCCGCTTGCCAACGGTGCGCAACGGCCGGGTTCAGCGGATGCGAGCGGCAAGCGCGTTGCGCTGGTGTCGTCGTGTTCCAAGGTGCAGCAGCGCGGTGTGACCTTCACCCTGGACCGCGCGTATCCCTGCGGCCAGTTCGCCAACGGCGATTACTGGGTCACGCCGACCACGGGCAGCCTCGACAAGGTCAAGGTGGTGTCGATCACGCCCGCCTACTTCTATGACTCGAAAGCGAGAGCGCACCGCAACGGTCTCGAGGTCAATCCGTCCCGGGTCGATCGCCACGGCTTCGACTCCGATGCCACCAATTTCGATGCCACCCTCATGCGCGCGGTGCCGTATTCCGCCGCGCCCAACGAATCCCTCGTGAAGGCGGTGTCGCTCCTCGGCCACGACAAGACCAATCTCGACACCGCGGTAGTGCTCACGGTGCTGTCGGCCGCGCCACCGGACGGTGGCAGCACCGTGTTCCGTCCTCCCTACTTCGGCCGAAACAAGCCGCTGTACTCCACGAACGGGCTTCGAGTGGA
This sequence comes from Montanilutibacter psychrotolerans, assembly GCF_003719825.1. Taxonomy (GTDB): domain Bacteria; phylum Pseudomonadota; class Gammaproteobacteria; order Xanthomonadales; family Xanthomonadaceae; genus Montanilutibacter; species Montanilutibacter psychrotolerans. Next base: position 85,571 of record NZ_RIBS01000010.1, read on the forward strand.
CCGGTTGCCGACGTTGCCGGGGCTGCCGGACATGCCGACCTTGGGCGAGCTGTCCGCACGATTTGCTCCGGTGCAGCTGGATCACCAGCGCTACTGGAGTGCCGACCAGATCCATCCAAAGCAGAACATGCCCGACTACGGCGCCGTGATCGCAATGGACACCGCGGTCGCCTCGCTTCGCCTGATGCTGGAAGGCGACCCCGCCGAGCGTCGGCAGTTGGCGATCCACCTGACGCAGTACGGCATCGATCTGGACGCCGCGATGCAGGGCGGGTTGCACTTCAATGCCGACGGTGGTCACCGACACGGCAGGAAGCTGGTGCTGTCCCTGGCTGCGCTGATGCTCGACAACCCGACGATGGCCGCGCGCGTGCGTGATTTCCAGTTGGGCACCTATCAGGAAGACGACCAGCTTCATGTCGGTGCCGGCTCCGGTTTGGTGCTGTTCGGCAGCCCCTGCTCCGCCGCGGATTACTGGGAAAACCAGATCACGGGCAACAACTCGCGCGATTGCCGGGACCCGTATGGCTACATCGACGGTGGTCAGCAACCCGGCGACTACTACCAGTGGTGCTGCACGGCCAAGGCGTACAAGGCCACCGCGCTGGCGCTGCGACTGATGCCGGCCCTGCGCTGCATCTGGACCGACGACAGGATCCTGCGCTACGCCGACCGCTGGGTGGCACACGGCGCGTGGACGCAGCCCGATCCCTATCAGCCCCGCGGCAACGGTTCGCTCGACAGCAATCCTGCCGACGGCACCGGACGCTGGCCGGACGCGCACGGCGCCGCACGTGATGACGGTGCCTACGCCAACGATTTCGCCGATGCGATGTGGACGGCGTACCGGTCCCAGGCCAACAACGTGTCCAGCTGTCCCTGACGTGAAAGGTCGACCGCCAGCGATTGCCATCGCTTGAATCGACGGCAGGTCGGGGCCGTCGCCGGGGCTAGAATCTCCCCGGTGACGGCCCTGTTGGACTCTGCCCTTGGACATCTTCGAAACCACGCTCCCCGGGCACGTCGTCAGCACCGACGTGAGCCGCATCCAGATCGATGACCTTCACGATTTCCTCGACCAGCACAGCACGTGGGCGCGCGGCATTCCGCGCGAGACGGTCGGCAGGGCCATCGCGCATTCGCTGAACTTCGGCATGTACGAAGACGATGACGCGGCGCGGATGGTCGCGTTCTGCAGGATCGTCACCGACTACGCGACGTTCGGGAACCTCGTCGATGTCTTCGTGGCGCCCGATCGCCGCGGGCGGGGGCTATCCAAGCTGCTGATGTCGGCGGTGATGGCGCATCCGATCGTGTCCGGGTTGCGGCGCTTCACGCTGGCGACCAACGACGCGCACTCGCTGTACGCGAAATACGGTTTCACGCCGCTGAACTCGCCGGAAACCTTCATGGAAATCTACCGGCCCGGCATCTATCGGACTTGATCCAGTCCGGCGAGAGAAGGCGCAACTACCGGGGTGGAGCAACGCCGTTCCGTCCGTCTCTGTACGCTCCCCTCAGGCCTGTGGCAGCGTCAATCGCCCCGGCCGCGGCACGTGCCACGGCTGCAGGCCCAACGCACGTGCGAACGGATGCGCCACGCGGCCAGCGCCCAACGCCAATCTGCCCGTCCGCCCGGTTGCGACGAACCCGGACACGATCGCCTCGGAGTGCGGCAGCATCTGCGACAGGTACGAATCCTGCGCCGCGTTGCTGTCGAACTTTTCCACGTGCGGCCAGGTCGTTTCGATGGATTCCAGCAGCGCCAGCTCGGTGAGCAGTCCGGGACTGTACCGCGCGCGCGCTGGATGCCAGCCGATCTTGAATGCACTGAGCGTGCGCCCGACCAGCAGGTTGCTGCTGGAGCCCACCACCTCGTCCCCGGCCAGCACCTCGCTGAAGACGACCGCGCCGATCGCATCAAAGCGTTCGACCAACTCGCGGAAGAACGCCGTGGAGGCCGGGCAGCTGAGCATCGAGCTGCCGCGCTCGCCCTTCCAGCCGTGATGCTCCAGCGAAAGATGGCGTTCGGTCGCCGCGCGCAGTTCCGGCCCCGCCCTTACCAGGCGCGACGAGTACGGCGCCTGCTCCGCGAGGCGGCGACGGTGCCGGCGCAGCGACTTCAGCAACTTGTGCGATATGCCGTCCACCGCGGTAGTGTCCGGCGCCAGGTGGAGGATCGGCCGCGCGAAACGCGACAACTCACGCCAGGCACCGCCGGCGTCGCAGGCGGCCCGGCGCAACGCAGCGAATCCATCGTCGTCCTCGGGCACCGCCCGCAGCGCGATCGCATGACCGCGCAGCGGCCCGTATCGCGTCGCGGCCAGCAAGGCATGGGCCACCCCATCGGCTTCGTCGGGTGCGACCAGCAATCCCGTTCGGAACGAATGCAGCGTGCAGTACGCCAGAAGGTGCGGCACGGGCGCGAATGGATTGGGCCTTTCGGCACTGAAACAGCCCACGCCCACCAGCTCACGCCCGCGCTGGAACAGCGCCACGCGCAGTGGACGCGGCGACAGCCAGCGCGCCGCGGGAACAATGAACTGTGGCATCAGGAACGGCGTCGCCTCGCGCGCGCGCTCACCCAGCTCGCTCCACGCTGCGTACGTGTGGGCATCCAGGTCCTCGATTCCCCCCCACCGAACCGTGATCCCCATTCCCGGTCCTCGGGGCCAACCCAGCGGGGCCCCTTCTCCAGTGGAAACGCGTCGCGGCCTTTGCGGCGGTCGTGCCCGACGACAGGGCTCCGTAGGGCGCATTAGCCGAAGGCGTAATGCGCCGGATGAAACGCGCGACGAAGATCCAGCCTCCTCGCAAGCAAATTCGGCGCAATGCCCTTCGGTTATTGCGCCCTTGTATCTTCAACCCACCAGCGATGGGCTGGTGATCCGGGGGCACTCGGATCGGTGCAGGGAGAGACTGTTTGCGCCCTGAGACTGCGAGTC
>NZ_RIBS01000011.1 GCF_003719825.1 Montanilutibacter psychrotolerans
CATCTTACAGCAAGTTTCGATTCCGTCAACACCTCAACCGAATCTTTTTCTTGCCGCCCCGGGGTCCGTACTGGCTACCAACCGGGCCGATCATCTTACCGCAATTCCGTGTCCCGTCAACCACCCGTGAACCACTTCCTTGCTGCACCCAGCTTCGCATCATCACGACTGCTCTACCGGGCCGCGCATCTTACAGCCACTTCGTCAGTCGTCAAGCACTAACTTCGTTGCCGCCTTCTGCGCCCCCGCCAGTCCTTCACAAGCTCCCGGCGGGGCGCGCATTGTGCACATGCACAACGGATTTGCATAGGGGATCGCCAAGTATTTTTCGCGTGGGTTGCGTAGCCACGCTGAACGCGCCTGCTTGACGCTTGTGCGGGCTTGTCCGAAGGTCGCCGGCAGTCGACATGGACCTGATCTGATGACACTACTAAGACGCGCGCTCACCGCGGCCTGCACGCTCGCGCTGGCGGGATGCGCTTCCGGCAATGCGACCTGGGTCGAGCTGGCGGGCACGCGCTATGCGGTTGAAGTCGCCGACAACGACGAAGAACGCGCGCGCGGGTTGATGTACCGGGATGAGATGGCCGCGGGCACCGGCATGCTGTTCGTACACGACAGCGAGGAGCCGCAGGCCTACTGGATGAAGAACACGCGGATTCCGCTGGACATCCTCTACTTCGATGGCGGGCGCCGGCTGGTGGCGCAGCAACGCGATGTGCCGCCGTGCTCGCTGGGCAATGGCTGCCCACCCTACCCGAGCAACGCCCCGGCACTGTTCGTACTGGAGCTCAATGCCGGCGAGGCGGCGAAGCTGGGGCTTGAGCAAGGTGCCGAGCTGACCTTCGGCCCCGGCATCGCCGACAAGTAGTGCGATGCCCTGGTAATGCGATCCCCTGATGCATCGAAGCATCAGGGGTGATGGGCTTCAGAGCTCCATCATCTCGAAGTCGTCCTTGGTCACGCCGCAATCCGGGCAGGTCCAGGTATCGGGCACGTCGTCCCAACGGGTGCCCGCGGCGATCCCTTCTTCCGGCAAGCCCTTGGCTTCGTCATAGATGAAACCGCAGACGACGCACATCCAGGTGCGGTAAGCGGTGATCGTGGCGGTCTCGGACATGAGCGGATAATGCGTGGACTTCGGGACGGGCATTGTCCCACCCGGGCCGCTCCCACGGAAGCATGCACATGACATCTCATTGGCCACAGCGGGGCCTCTACACCATCACACCCGACCAGCAGGACACCGAGCGCCTGCTCGCCGACGTGGCATTGGTGCTGGGGGCCGGCGCCAGCTGGCTGCAGTACCGAAACAAGACGGCAAGCGCGGCGACGCGCCAGTTCCAGGCGACGGCGCTGCTGCCGCTCTGCCGTCGCCACGGCGTGCCGTTGATCATCAATGACGATTGGCGGCTTGCCGCGGCGATCGGCGCCGACGGCGCGCACCTGGGCGAGGACGACGGCCAACTCGGCCCGGCCAGGGCGACATTGGGGGGTTCGGCGATCCTCGGCGCCTCCTGCTACGACCGCCTCGACCTGGCCCGGCAGGCGGTTGCCGCGGGCGCGAGCTACGTGGCGTTCGGGGCGTTCTTCGCTTCTTCCACCAAGCCGCTGGCACGGCGCGCCTCACCCGTGCTGCTGGGTGACGCCGCCGGGCTGGGCGTACCGCGGGTGGCGATCGGCGGGATCACGCCGGACAATGCCCCCGGCCTGATCGCGGCAGGCGCCGACCTGGTCGCCGTGATCAGCGGCGTGTTCGACGCGCCCGACCCGGCGGAAGCCACGCGTGCCTACGTCGACTGCTTCTGAACCCCCCGGCAGCCGGACTGCCGGCGCCATGACAACAACGCTTCCCGCGCAAGCGGGTGGAAGTACCCGAGAAGGACATTGATGAACACCGATCGTTCCCACGCCCTGTTTGCCCGCGCCACGCAACTGCTGCCAGGCGGCGTCAATTCGCCGGTGCGCGCGTTCAAATCGGTCGGCGGCGAGCCGTTCTTCGCCCAGAGGGCCGAAGGCGCATTCCTGTTCGATGTCGATGGCAATCGCTATATCGACTACGTGGGCTCGTGGGGCCCGATGATCGCCGGGCACGCGCACCCGCAGGTGCTCGACGCGGTCGCGCGCACGATGCGTGACGGCCTCAGCTTCGGCGTGCCCAACGCGCTCGAGGTGACGATGGCCGAAGCGATCACCTCGATCGTGCCGAGCTGCGAGATGGTGCGCATGGTCAACTCGGGCACCGAGGCAACGTTGTCGGCCATCCGCGTCGCACGCGGCGCCACCGGTCGTTCGCGCATCGTCAAGTTCGAGGGTTGCTACCACGGCCACGGCGACAGCTTCCTGGTCAAGGCCGGGAGCGGCGTGATGACCCTGGGCCTGCCCAACTCGCCGGGTGTGCCCGCGGCCCTGGCCGACCTGACCCTGACCCTCCCCTACAACGATTTCGACGCCGCGACCCGGTTGTTCGACGAGGTCGGCAGCGAGATCGCCGGGCTGATCATCGAACCGATCGTCGGCAACGCCAACTGCATCCTGCCGCGCGACGGCTACCTGCAGCACCTGCGCGACCTGTGCACGAAGCATGGCGTGCTGTTGATCTTCGACGAGGTGATGACCGGCTTCCGCGTGGCCCTCGGCGGCGCGCAGCAGCGTTACGGCATCACGCCCGACCTCAGCACCTTCGGCAAGATCATCGGCGGCGGCATGCCGGTGGGCGCCTATGGCGGCCGCCGTGACCTGATGAGCCAGGTCGCCCCGAGCGGCCCGATCTACCAGGCCGGCACCCTCAGCGGCAACCCGGTGGCGATGGCGGCCGGTCTGGCCACGCTGGACCTGATCCAGGCTCCGGGCTTCCACGACGCCCTGGAACGCGCCACGCACGCGCTGTGCGACGGGCTGGAGACGGCCGCGCGCGACGCCGGCGTGGCATTTCACACCACGCGTGCACCGGGCATGTTCGGCTTGTACTTCCGCGAGGGGCCCGTGCAATCGTTCGCCGATGCAATGGGCTCGGACAGCGCAAAGTTCGGCCGCTTCTTCCATGCGATGCTGGAACGCGGCGTTTACCTGGCACCTTCGGCATTCGAGGCAGGCTTCATGTCCAGTGCACATGGCGAAACCGAAATCGCGCAGACCGTTGCGGCCGCGCGCGAGGCGTTTGCGATCGTGGCGGCCGGCTGATGCGCGCGCGCCCGAAGCTGGTGCTGTTCGACTTCGACGGCGTGCTCGTGCGGTATTCGCACGAGCGCCGCGTCGAGCACCTGGCCGACGCGACGGGATGCTCGCCGTTGCGCGTCGTGGAGGCGCTGTTCGATTCCGGGCTGGAAACCGAGTACGACTGCGGCCAGGTGGACACCGCGCAGTACCTGGCGCGCCTGGGCCGGGACCTGGAGTCTCCGGTGGACGAGGCCACCTGGATCGCTTCGCGCGTCGCCGGGTACCACGTCGAGGCGGGTGTCGCCGATCGGGTGCTGGTGGCATCGCGACGCGCCCGGGTTGGCGTCCTCACCAACAATGGCGCCCTGCTGCCCGAGGCCGCGCGCCGCGTGTTGCCGGCGTTGTTCCCGATGCTGGAAGGCGCGGTGCTGTGCTCCGGAGCGCTCGGCGTGCGCAAGCCCGAGCCGGAGATCTTCCGCCGCGCGCTCGCGCATTTCGGTGCGATCGCGCAGGAAACGCTGTTCGTCGACGATTCGCCGCGCAACGTCGAAGGGGCGCGCAGTGCCGGCCTGCATGCCGAGCACACTCCCGACGCCGCGACGCTGGCGTCGGTGCTGCAGCTCTACGACCTGGCCTGAACGCCCGCCGCCGGGATTTACGCGGCGGGCCCCAGGGCTTGCACGAGCGCCGTGCGCAGACGCGCCAGGCCCTCGGCGATGTCCGCATCGCCGATGTTGAGCGCCGGGACGAACCGCAGCACGTCCGGTCCGGCCTGCAACAGCAGCAGGCCCTGTTCGATGCAGCGGTCGAGGATGTCGCTCGCGCGACCGGCATGCGCCTCGCGCAGCTGCGCCCCCAGCATCAGGCCGCGACCGCGGATCTCCGAAAACAATCCGAACTCGGCGTCGATGGCCGCCAGACCATCGCGCAGCGCGCGCGACTGACGATCGACATTGGCCAGCAGCGCCGGCGACGACAGTTCCTGCAAGGCCACCGTGGCAACCGCGGCCGCCAGTGGATTGCCGCCGAACGTGGTGCCGTGCGCGCCGAACTGCATCGCGTCGGCCGCGCGGTCGCCCACCAGCATCGCGCCGATCGGAAACCCGCTGCCCAGTGCCTTGGCCAGCGTCACCACGTCCGGAGTCACCCCGTAACCCTGCCAGGCAAACAGCGCGCCGGTGCGGCCCATGCCGCACTGGATCTCATCGAGCACCAGCAATGCGTCGTGGCGATCGCAAAGCGCACGAAGGCCTGCCAGGAATTCCGGCGTTGCCGGGGTCACACCGCCCTCGCCCTGCACTGGCTCGATCAACACCGCGCAGACGTCGCCATCGGCCATCGCCGCTTCGGCCGCGGCCAGGTCGTTGAAGTCGCTGTAGCGGAAGCCCGGCGGCAGTGGTTCGAAACCTTCGTGGTACTTCGGTTGCGCCGTCGCGGTGACCGCGGCGAGCGTGCGGCCGTGGAAGCTGCCGCGGAAGCTCAGGATCACGCGCCTGTCCGGATCGCGTCCCTTGGCCGTCGCCCACTTGCGTGCGAGCTTGATCGCCGCCTCGTTGGCCTCGGCACCGGAATTGCAGAAGAACACGCGCTCGGCGAACCCCGACGCCGTCACCAACGCCTGCGCCAGCTTCAACGTCGGCTCGCTGACGAACACGTTGCTGGTGTGCCACAGCTTGCCGGCCTGCTCGGTAAGCGCCGCGACCAGCGCCGGGTGCGCATGGCCCAGGGCATTGACGGCGATGCCCGCACCGAAATCGACGTACTCGCGGCCGTCCCGATCCCAGATCCGCGATCCACGCCCGTGATCGAGCACGATGCGGCGCGGCCGGTACACCGGCAGGTAGTAGCGCTCGGAGAGGGCGAACAGCGAGTCGGTGGTGTCGGTCATGGCGATGGCGTGCGGCGGAAAACCCGCATTCTCGCCGATCGCCAGCCCCGCCGGGCCGTACGGAACGGGTCGCGCCCGATTCGCGGCATCGAAGCGCGGGCCGCCGGGGCGGAGGACCGGGGCGCTCAGTCGAAACAGTGCGGCACGAAGCGGCTGGTGTTGCGGGTGATGCGGTCGTCGTCCTCGCGCACGCCCAGCCCCACCGCCTTGTCGCCCACCACCCACACCCCAAGCAACGCATGGCCGTGTTCGCTCGCGTACAGCGGTGCGCAGGCCTGGTAGACCACACCGTCCTCGGCGAAAGCGGGCGCCCGCTCGTGCACGGTGATGCCTTCCCCTTCGCGACCGAAACGGGGCTTGGCCACGACCTCGCCCGCGATGTCGCGCGGGTCGTGCGAGGCCGCCAGCAGGTTGGGGTGCCCGGGGAACATCCGCCACAGCAGGGGCAGCAGCGACTTGTTCGACAGCACCTGCTTCCACGTCGGCTCGATCCATTGGCACGCGGTGGCCTCCAGATGGGCGGCGAACGGCTCAGCGAGCATCCACTCCCAGGGATAGAGCTTGAACATCCGCGTGATCGGCCGGTCGGAGAGGTCGACGAACTCGCGCCCGTTGAAGCCGATGTCGGAGATGTCCAGCCCCACCGGCTGCAGGCCTGCCTGGGCACACGATTCACGCAGGTAGTCGAGCGTGCCGCGGTCTTCATCGGACTCCAGACAGCCGGCGAAGTGCACGCGACTGCCGGCCGGCACGATCTCCTGCCAGCGCGCAACCAGCGCCTCGTGGATCAGGTTGAACTGATCGGCGCCGGCCGCGGTGTCCTCCAGCCAGTACCACTGCGCCACGGCCGCCTCGAACAGCGAGGTCGGCGTGTCGGCGTTGTATTCGAGAAGTCTCGGCTCGCCCTCGCCGGCCCATGCCAGGTCGAAGCGGCCGTACAACGCCGGCTCCCGCTGGCGCCACGAGCGCTCGACCAGCGCCGCCGCGCGGGCGTCGATGCCCAGCGGCTCGTAGTCGCCCCGCCGCACCACCTCGGCCACGGCCTCCAGGCACATGGCGTGGAGCGTATTGCCGGCCGCTTCGATCCGGTCGATGCCGGCCTCGGAGAAGCGGTACAGCGCGTCTTCGGCCCAGTACCGCTCACCGCCGGGGGAATGGAAGTCGAACCCGAGCGCCTCGACCTTGCCGCGCCAGTCGGCGCGCGGTGTGCACGTTTCCCGCCGCATTACGAGACAGCGCTGCGAATCCGGGCGCTTCCGCCGAAGCCACCGCGATAACCGGACTCGCGCGACACCGGCGAGTGATAGTCCAGCATGGACCGGCCCGCGCCGTAGTAGCCGCCGCTGCGGTAGTTGGTTCCGCGTGTGTCCTGGCTGCACTCGCCCCATTCGCGCGTGCCCGACAGGCCATTGCCGGTGTCGGCCGGGTACCACGGTCCGACCCAGCCCCCATCGGCGTGCTCGCAGCGCGAGCCATAGTCGCACTGGCAGCTGTATTGATCGGCGCCATAGCGATCGCGCTTCATTTCCTCGCCGGTGGCGTCGCGGAAGATGGGGAACGCAACCACCGCCGCCAAGCCCGCGATCACCAGCGGCGCCGAGATCGAGCGTTTGCGGTGGGTCTGCACAGGCGCGGCGCGCGAAGTGGACTTGCCCTTGTTTCGGTTGCGGGCCACTCAGACCACCATCGCGGCGGCGTTGAGCACGCCGACACCCAGGTGGATCGCCGAGCAAAGCACCGCTGCGGCGACCTCGTCGCGCTCGATGCGGGCACGCAGGTCGCGCAGCAACAGCCGTGTGCCCATGTGGGCCAGCAGCTGCAACAGCAGCGCAACCAGTCCCCAACTGGCCAGGTCGCCCAGGCTGACGCTGTGCGCCAGCGCGCTGGCCAGTGGCATCACCACGCCCAGCAACGCCGACGACAGGCAGAGGCTGGCGCTGAGGTTGCCTGCGCGAACCAGGGCGATCTCGCGTTGCGGCGTCAGCCACAGGTAGGCCACCACGAACAATCCGGCAAGCGCGGCAGCAACGCCGAACCAGGCGAGAAACTGCGGCAGGGTCTGCAGGTAGTTGGACATCGATGGATCCGGTTTGGCGCGCGGGGGCGCACGGTAGCCGGACCTCGCGGCGAGCGCAATCTGCCGGCCATGCGCGGCGACCCTCCCGCCCGCACGGTGCGACGGGAGCGTGGCCGCCTACCAGTCGCCGGTGTTCGCCATCGATGCCCAGGGCTCTTGCGGCGGCAGACGCCCGCCATTCTGCAGCAGTTCGATCGAGATCCGGTCCGGTGACCGCACAAACGCCATGTGGCCATCGCGCGGTGGGCGATTGATGGTTACTCCCATCGCCTGCAGGTGCGTACAGGTGGCGTAGATGTCGTCGACTTCGAACGCCAGGTGGCCGAAGTTGCGGGCGCCGCCGTAGTCCTCGACGTCGTAGTTGAACGTGAGTTCGATCTCCGACGCGGGGTTGGCCGGAGCGCCCAGATAGACCAGGGTGAATCGCCCTTCCGGGACGTCTTTCCGGCGCGTCTCGACCAGGCCGAGGCCGTCGCAAAAGAAACGCAGCGACGCGTCGAGGTCGGCAACGCGGACCATCGCATGCAGGTACTTCATCGCAGGTGCTTGGGCAGCTGCGAGTCGCTGAGGAACAGGTCCGGCAGCAGGCGCTGGCCGGGCTGGACCGCGTACTGGTCGAAATCGGTGACGCCTGCGGCAAACAGCACGTCGTCGTCGATCAGGAAGTGTCCGTGGAAGCCATCGGCCTGCCGCAACAGCACCAGATGCGCGGCGTCGGCGACGATCTCGGGCTTGCGGCACTGTGCCGCCTGGACGCCGGGAATCATGTTGATCGCGTCGGTGGCGATCACCGTGCGCGGCCACAATGCGTTGACCGCGATGCCCTGCGGTCCGAATTCGGCGGCCAGGCCCAGCGTCACGAAGCTCATGCCCATCTTCGCCAGGGTGTAGGCGGTGTGCGGTGCCCACCATTTCGGATCGAGATTCAGCGGCGGCGCCAACGACAGGATGTGCGGATTGGGTGCCTGTTGCAGGTACGGCAGGCAGGCCTGCGCGCACAGGAAACTGCCGCGCGAGTTGACCTGCTGCATGAGGTCGTAGCGCTTCATCGGCGTGTCGAGCGTGCCTCGCAGCCAGATCGCGCTGGCGTTGTTGATCAGGATGTCGATGCCGCCGAACGTGTCGACCGTGGCCGCGACTGCGGCGCGCACCTCGTCTTCCTCGCGGATGTCGCATTGCAGCGGCAGCGCCTTCCCGCCCGCGGCCTCGACCTCGGCAGCGACGCTGTGGATCGTGCCGGGCAGCTTCGGGTTGGGCACCGCGGACTTCGAGGCGATCGCAATGTTGGCGCCATCACGCGCGGCGCGCAGGGCGATCGCGCGGCCGATGCCACGTGAGGCGCCGGTGATGAACAAGGTCTTGCCGGACAGGGTATTCATGATGTCACCGTCTGTTGGGTCAGACGCCGGCGGGCCGGCGGGGGTGGCCGCTGCGCGGCCTCGGCGGATCAGGTTGGCGCCATGGCGAAGCCGCAATCCATGACGTCGAAGGTACGGCCAGCATGCTCGATTGCAATGGCGATGGCAGCCCCGGTCGATCCATCGTCTTCGTCGATGGCGCCGTCGGTGGCTTCACCGCCCACGTTCCTGCAGGTCCCGCGCCACTAGGGCTTCGGGCCCTGGCCTTCGTTGTCTTCCCACTTCAGCAGGCGTCGCGTTATGAACCGGTAGACCGGCTTGCCGGTCGCGAACCAGGCATCGCGCAGCCAGGAATGGCGCTTCAGCACCCGGCGCTCGACCGGGGTGATCGTCCCCGGGCAGTAGGTTCGCTTGTGTTTGAGCAGGTGCCGCAGGTCCTCTCGCGCCAGCAGCCGCATCCAGCGCGATCGCGCGTGGCCATGCGTGGCCAGTTGGAAATCGATGATCGCCGGCCGGCCGTCGGCCAGCACCAGCCAGTTCGCTTCCTTGGCCAGATCGTTGTGGGCGAGGCCGCGGCGATGCAGTTGCTGCAGCAGGCGCCGCGCCTGGCGGAAATAGGCCAGGTCGCCGTGCGGTGGCCGCTGGTACATCGCGGCGCCTTCCATGTAGCTGCGATCGAGGCGGCGGCCGTCCCAACGCAGCAACTGCGGGGTTGCGTCCAGCCCGTCGACACGCTGCAGCGCGCGCGCCTCGCGCCGTGCCAGCCACCACGCCGGCAGCCGCAGCCACAGCGGCACATGGCGCAGGTCGCGGCGCACGAACAGGCCGTTGGCATCGCGCATCAGGGCAATGCGGCCAAAACTGTCGGCCTTGAGCGCGGAAATTTCGCTGGCTTCTGGGTACATCGCGACAGTTTACGCAGCCGCGCCGGTGACGACGCCATGGGCACATCCGCGCTGCGCGCGCAAGGCGTTCCGTCCACGCATCACGCGCGTGGCTGACATATGCCAGCACCAGACCCCTGCCTATAATCCGGCGATGGAATCTGCCTGGATCGAAAGCGCGACCACCTGGATCAGCGCCAACCCCACCGCCGCGGGCGCCCTGATCTTCCTGATCGCGTTCTGCGATGCCATGGTGATCCTCGGCATCTTCGTGCCCGCGTTACCAATGCTGTTCGCGGCGGGCACGCTCGTGGGCCTGGGCCACCTCAACGGCCCGTATGCGCTGGCGTGCTCGACGCTGGGCGCCTTCGTCGGCGATGGCCTGAGCTTTTGGATCGGCCACCGCTGGGGCCCGCAACTGCGCCAGCGATGGCCTTTCTCGCGCTACCCGCAGTGGCTGGACCGGGGCGAGGTGATGTTCCGCCGCAACGGCTCGCGCAGCATCGTGATTGCGCGCTTCGTCGGTGCCGTGCGCCCGTTCGTGCCGGCGATTGCCGGCATGTTGAAGATGCCGCTGCGCAGCTACGCCCTTCCCAGCCTGGCCGCCTGCCTGGCGTGGTCGGCGCTGTTCCTCGCACCGGGCTGGATACTGGGCGCCTCGTACGACGCGGTCGCCGCGGTCGCCGATCGGCTGGCGCTGGTGCTCGGCGCGCTGGTGGTCGCCATCGCGCTGGTCTGGGCCTGCGTGCTGTACACGTGGCGCTGGTTTGCCGCGCATGCCGACAACCTGCTGGCGCGCGCGCTGCGCTGGACCCGCGCTCACCCCCACCTGGGCCGCTACGCCGCCGCGCTGATCGACCCCAATCGCCCCGAATCGCCGTCGCTGGTGATGCTGGCGGTGTGCCTGCTGGCCATCGGCTGGGTCTGGTTCACCCTGATCGCCAGCCTGCTCGCCAGTGGCGGTCCGCTCGCCGTGGATCACACCATCCACCAGTTCATGTGGAGCCTGCGCAACCCGCTCGCCGACCGCATGATGGCCGCGCTGGCCTGCCTGGGCGATGCCCAGGTGCTGGGTCCGGCAGCGGCGGTCGCGCTGGGTTATCTGCTGTGGCGGCGACGCTGGATGGCCGCCGCGCACTGGATCGCCGCGCTGGTGTTCGGCCTGGCGCTGACGGCCCTGCTGGAGTCCGCCATCGACATGCCGCGCCCGCCCACCGCGCCGGACGGCTTCGGGTTCCCGTCGGTGGCGGTCACGATGACCACGATCACGCTGGGCTTCTTCGCGGTGCTGATCGCCCGGGAACTGCCCGGCCGCAGCCGCGTCTGGCCTTACCTGCTGGCCGGCGTCTTCACCACGCTGATCGGCTTCGCGCGCCTGTACCTGGGCGCGCACTGGCTCAGCGACCTGGTCGGCGGCACGCTGTTCGGCATCATCTGGCTGCTCGTGCTGGGCCTGGCCTACCGGCGCCACGTGGCGCGCGCGTTCTGGATGCGCCCGCTGGCCATTTCGTTCTACCTGACCTTTGCCGTTGCCGCGTTGTGGCATGCGCCACGTGCAGCCGACGACCTGCTGGCCAAGTTCAACGCGCCGCAACCCACCACCACGCTGGTGGCCGCGAACTGGTGGCGCAGTGAATGGACCACGTTGCCGGAACAGCGCAACGAGAAGGACGCACGCCGCCGCTGGCCGTTGGACGTGCAGGTGGCCGGGCCGCTCGCGCCGCTGCGTGCCGCGCTCGAAGCCGATGGCTGGCGCGTGCAGCCGCAGGCCGATTGGCTGGCCACCGTCGGCCTGCTCAACGTCGCCGAGAAGGCCCGCGACCAGGCCGTGCTGCCGGCTACCCTCGATGCCCGGTCCGAAGCGCTGCTGCTGTTGCACGACGGCGTACGCGCCGACGAGCAGTACGCACTGCGCTTGTGGCCCGCCCCGGCAAAGCTTGCCGATGGCACGCCGCTGTGGATCGGCAGCAGCCAGACGCTGCGCCTGCGCAAGCCCTTGGGGTTTGTCGCCCTGTGGCTGCCGCAGCCCGATGACGGACGCGCGCTCGTGCTGGTGCGCCGTGGCCTCCAGGGATTCGCCCCGATCGAGGCACCGCACCCGCGCAACGGCCAGGCGGTGTTGCGTCTGCGCACGCCAGCGGCACCTGCGCGTGCGCCGGCTCCGGCAACCTCGCCGGTGTCAGGAAACCAGGCGAAGTAATTGCTGCAGGCGTTCGTGCGGGTCGTCGACCTGCAGCAGCGCCTGCCGCTGCGAGTCGTGCAGCGGCAGCAATTCGGCCAGGCGCCAGCCCACCCAGGCGGCGTCGTCGAACCGCGCGCGCGGCGCGGCGGCATGCTCGCCACCGGTGCGCTCCAGTACGTGCTCGAGCATCGAGGCCAGCAGCCCGTGTTCGGGCAGCACGGGCTCGTCGGAGGCCTCATCGCACCACTCCACTTCGGCGACCTGCAGGCCGTTGTCGCGCACCCGCACGCGCCGCACATGGAAGCGGCGCGCGCCGCGCACACGCAACGTCAGCAGGCCATCGTCGCCCTGGCCGAAATCCTCGATCAGCGCTTCGGTACCGAACGCGGCGGCCGTGGCCGGATCGCCGGCCTCGTCTCCGGCAAGGATCAGGCAGATGCCGAATCCGCGGCCATGACGACCGCACTCGCGCACCAGATCGAGATAGCGCGCCTCGAACACCCGCAGGCCGAGAGAGGCACCGGGCAGCAGCACCGCGTGCAGCGGAAACAGGCCAAGCGATTCGGACGGGGTCTGGCGATCGGGCATCGACTGGTCGGGTCGCGCGAGGGGACGTTGGGCCGCGCCTGCGGCGGTATCTGGAGAATAGAACAGGCGACCGCGCCTGCGGCACCCTCGCCGGAAATTCCCGTAACGCCCGTGGCGCAGTCGGGGTGACGCGGGCGCGGCCTTGCACCGTTGGGTGTGTACGCGACGGTTCCCGCGTCCTGGAGCTGGCCGACAGCCGTGCGGCGGCTTGCCGACCGGCAGGACGCCTCAACCCGTCAGCTGCGCCAGGAAGCGGCGCGGTGCGCCGTCGAAGCCGCCGTTGGACATGAACACCACGTGGTCGCCGGCGCGCACGCGCTCGCCGAGCGCGGCAAGCAGAGCGTCGGCGTCGGACGCGGTCACGCCTTCGCCACGCAGCCCGGCAACGACCTTGCCCGCATCCCAGGCCAGTTCGGGGCGGTGCAGGAACACCACCACGTCGGCACCATCGAGCGACGGCGCCAGCGCATCGGCATGCGCGCCCAGGCGCATCGAATTGCTGCGCGGCTCCATCGCCACGACGATGCGTGCATCGCCCACCCTGGCACGCAGCCCGGCCAGCGTCGTCGCGATGGCCGTCGGGTGGTGGGCGAAGTCGTCGTAGATCGTGATGCCGGCCGACGCGCCGATCACTTCCATGCGCCGCTTGACGCTGCGGAACGCAGCGAACGCCGGCAGCACCGCGGCCACGTCGACACCCACTGCGTGCGCGCACGCCAGCGAGGCCAGCGCGTTCATGACGTTGTGGCGACCCAGCAGCGACCAGCGCAGCTCGCCCAGCTCGACGCCATCGTGGATCACCACGAACGCGCTTCCGTCATCGACCAGCAGGCGCGCGGTCCAATTGAACGGCTGCGCCGTCACCGAGGCGGCGACATCCAGGCCGAAGGTCTCGACCGGCGTCCAGCAGCCCATCTCCAGCACTTGTGCCAGGTGCCGGTCCTCGCCATTGACGATCAGCCGGCCGCGACGGGGCACCGTACGCACCAGGTGATGGAACTGGCGCTGGATGGAGGCCACGTCCGGGAAGATGTCGGCGTGGTCGTACTCGAGGTTGTTGAGGATCGCCACCAGCGGCCGGTAGTGCACGAACTTGCTGCGCTTGTCGAAGAACGCGGTGTCGTACTCGTCGGCCTCGACCACGAACTCGCGGCCCGAACCGATCCGCGCCGAGGCACCGAAATCCTCCGCCACGCCGCCGATCAGAAAGCCCGGCGCGCGGCCCGCGGCTTCCAGCAGGAAGGTCAGGATGGTGGTGGTGGTGGTCTTGCCGTGCGTACCGGCGACGGCCAGCGTGTCGCGTCCGGGCAGCACGTGCTGGCTGAGCCACTGGGCGCCCGAGGTGTAGGCGCGACCGTCGTCGAGCACCTGCTCGACCGCGGGGTTGCCGCGCGAGAGCGCGTTGCCGACCACGATCGATTCGCAGTCCGCGGAAATGTTGTCGGGCAAGTAGCCCTGCCTGAGCGCGATGCCGAGCGTTTCGAGCTGGGTCGACATCGGCGGATAGACCGCCTGGTCGCTGCCTTCGACCTCGTGACCGAGTTCGCGTGCCAGCGCGGCGACGCCGCCCATGAAGGTGCCGGCGATGCCCAGGATATGTAGCTTCAAGATCGGAAGTCCTGCTGTCGCGCCCGGGCCGTTCCGGGGCGACGCATGCGCGTCGCACCCGGTCGTCCGGCCCTGCGCATTCGATGCTTCGGGCGGTTGCCAGCCAAGCAGGCCCAAGGCCTGCGCGAGCGCTGGCTCAACCCACTTCGCGTACCGGCGCGATCGACTCGACGATGCGCGTGAACACCTCGTCGAGCGAGCCGACGCCATCGACCACGGTCAACTGGCCGTGCTGGCGATAGAACTCGATCACCGGCGCGGTCTGGTTGTTGTAGACGTTCAGGCGAGTGCGCACGGCGTCCGGGCTGTCGTCCGCACGGCCCTCGGCGGCAGCGCGGCCGGCGATGCGCTCGACCAGCAGTTCGGTGGCGACATCCAGCTGCACCGCGGCATCGAACGGCTTGGCCAGACGCTGCAGCAGACCGTCGAGCGCGTCGGCCTGGGCCAGGTTGCGCGGGTAGCCATCGAGGATGAAGCCGCCGGCGCAATCGGGACGCGACAGGCGGTCTTCGAGAATACCCAGCAAGATTTCGTCGGAGACGAGCTCGCCGCGATCCATCACCTGCTTGGCTTCGAGGCCAAGCTTGCTGCCGGACGCCGCTTCGCCACGCAGCAGGTCGCCGGTGGAGATATGCGGCACCTGCAGGTGCTCCTTGAGTCGCGCAGCCTGCGTGCCCTTGCCGGAACCGGGCGCGCCCAGAAGTACCAATCGCATCATTTTGCTCCTGAGACAATCATGAAAGCCGTGGGGCATCGGCCCCGGCCCCGCGTGGGGCAAAGCCCGTGTGCAGTGCGGCGCTGGCAGCGCCACAAACCCGACCCACGGGCGAAACAAGGCCGCCAGCTTAACGCATCGGCCCCCGGCGGGGCCCGTCAGCACCAACAGGCCCGTGGACCCCGCCGCCCGGCGGAACTGGCCCGGAGGATTCGGCCCGGAGAAATCGGAACGGGGGGTGCGCCCCGGGACGCGTCGGGACATCGCACGCGGCGGAGAACCGCCGGGCAACGGCGCTCGCCAGCAGGACGCCGGGCCGCGTGCCCCTGGCCAACGGCCCGAGGCGGCGGCATACACTCGCCCGACCGGGCCGACGACGGCCGCCATTGCCTCTACCGCCATGTCCACGCGAGCACGCAAGACCGCCCCCACCGGAACGCTGCTGTACGCCCAGTCAGGTGGCGTCACGGCCGTCATCAATGCCACCGCCTCGGCGGTGATCGAGACCGCCCGCGCGCGCAAGGTGCGCGTGCTGGCGGCCCGCAACGGCATCCTGGGCGCGCTGCGCGAAGAGCTGATCGACACCGGCAAGGAGTCCGCCGCCGCGATCCGCGCGCTGGCGCACACGCCGGGCGGCGCGTTCGGCTCGTGTCGGGTCAAGCTCAAGTCGCTCGAGGAAGACCGCGCGAAGTACGAGCGCCTGCTCGAGGTGTTCCGCGCCCACGACGTGCGCTACTTCCTCTACAACGGCGGCAACGATTCGGCCGACACCGCGCTCAAGGTGTCGCGCCTGGCCGCCGAGTTCGACTATCCGTTGACCTGCATCGGCGTGCCCAAGACGGTCGACAACGATCTCGCGGTCACCGACTGCTGTCCCGGTTTCGGTTCGGCGGCCAAGTACACCGCGGTGTCGGTGCGCGAGGCTGCGCTGGATGTCGCCGCGATGGCGGACACGTCCACCAAGGTGTTCGTGTACGAGGCGATGGGACGCCACGCCGGCTGGCTGGCGGCAGCGGCCGGGTTGGCCGGACAGTCCCTCGATGACGCACCGCACATCATCCTGTTCCCCGAGCGGGTCTACGACGAGGCGGCATTCTTTGCCAAGGTCAAGGCAACCGTCGAACGCGTGGGCTATTGCGTCGTGGTCGCCTCGGAGGGCATCCGCAGCGCCGATGGCGGTTTCGTCGCCGACGCCGGTGCCGGCAAGGATTCGTTTGGCCACACCCAGTTGGGCGGGGTCGCCTCGCACCTGGCCGGGCGGGTCAAGGATGCGCTGGGCTACAAGGTGCACTGGACCCTGCCGGACTACTTGCAACGTTCGGCCCGGCACCTGGCGTCGAAGACCGATCTCGAACAGGCACTGGCAGTGGGTCGCAAGGCGGTGGAGTTCGCGTTGGCCGGCATGAATTCGGTGATGCCGGTGATCGTGCGCACGGCCGATGCGCCCTATCGATGGAAGATCGAGGCGGCGCCCCTGACCAAGGTCGCCAATCACGAGAAGACGATGCCGGCCAGCTTCATCCGCAAGGACGGCTTCGGCATCACCCCGGCGGCCCGCCGCTATCTCGAGCCCCTCGTGCGCGGCGAAGCGCCGCCACCGTTCGGCCGGGACGGCCTGCCCAAGTACGTCGTGCTGAAGAACCAGGCGGTTCGCAAGCGGCTGCCGGACTGGATCGGCTGAAACGAGAGCCGGCGCACGCGCCTCTCGCGCGGCCGCTTGGCAGATTGCCGGCGCTGGGCTAGCGTGGCCGCGCGCTCAGGGGGGCGCCCACCATGCTACGCAGCAGTCTCGTCGTGTTCGCGGCGTTGGCCACCGCCAACGCCTTGTCCCAGGTCGCGCCCGCACCTGCACCGGCTGCCGCCACGGCATTGCCGGGATCATCGCCCGCGCCCACCGCGGTCGGTACCACCGGCGACGTCGGCGCAGTCACGTCTTGCGCACCGGCGAGCTGTCGGCTGGCCGACGGCCAACGCGTCGAACTCGAGATCGGTGAAACGCTCAACTCCGCACTACACAAACGCGGCGAGCGTTTCCCACTGATCCTGGCGACAGCGCTGCGCGTCGATGGCCATGAGGTGGTCCCCGCAGGAACCCGCGGGGTCGGCGAGATCGTGCACGCGGCGCGTTCGCGCGGCGGCGGGGCCGCGGGAGAACTGCTGATCGCCGCACGCTATCTGGAACTCGACGGCCAGCAGCTGCCGCTGCGCGGACTCAGTTACGGCCAGTCCGGACAAAGCCGGACCAACGGTGCGGCCGCTGCGGCGATCGTGGCCGGGCCGTTCGCGTTGTTCATCCGCGGACGCGAGATCGAGATTCCAGTCGGGACACGCGTACAAGCCAAGCTCGCGGGCGACGTCCACCTGCCACCGCGGAACCCGACGGGCATCGATCGCGCCACCAACGCACCACCGGCGGCGTTACCCATCGACGGCTCCGGCATCGCGCCCTGACGCCCGGCACCGACGCCCCATCCGGCGCCTCATCGCTAACCCCATCCCGAACTTCATCCGTTTCCCATCCCGGCTGCATCAATCGCGGCCCTTTCAACCGGAGTAGTACCGATGCGCAAGCTGATCTGCCGTTCGACCCTGATGCTGGCTCTGCTGCCGGCCGCCGCGTTCGCACAGGACGCGGCCACCACCACCGCGACCGCCAGCACCACCGAAGCGGCCGCGCCGGCTGTCGACGCCATGCCTGCTGCGCCTACCGAGGCAGCGGCGGCGTTCAACCCGCTGATCGGTGCACCGCCGGCCGGCAAGGGCCTGGTCGTGTTCTTCCGTCCCTCGAAGATGGTCGGCGCCGCGATGGGCATCAAGATCACCGAAGGCGAAACCGAGCTGGGCAAGTTGCGCAACGGCAAGTACCTGGTGTTGGAAACCGCGCCGGGCGCGCACGTTTTCGGCGATGACCTCAACCTCGAGGTCGAGTCGGGCGAGACCTATTACGTGCAGGCCTCGATGTCGATGGGCGTCATGTCCGGTCGAAAGAACCTCGCCCCGTCCGATCAGGCCACGTTCGACGGCCTGGCCGGCAAGCTGAAGAAGGACAACTGATCGAACCAACTGGAACGCCCCGCACGGGGCGTTCCATCGGCGTTTCTCCGCGGCGTCCTGATCCGATCACGCTTTGCGTTTGGAGAGTTCGTGACGCGGCGGAATACCGCCGGTCGCCGCCCAGGCCGCTCCAGGGCCGATTCCGGATCCGCCGCCGGCCGCACAGGGCGAAGGGCGAACCGGAAGCACCACCGACGTATGGCAAGGATCATTCCGGGACCGGATGTCCCGGAGCCCAATCACGACCGACAGACAAGAATCCAGCCCATGACCAGACACTCGCTCCTCCTCTCCGCCGCACTCCTGTCGGTGCTTGCGGTTTCCGATGCCGCGGCCGGCCGCAACCAGGGTGCTGGCGCGGTGGCAGGCGGCAACACCTCCGGCGGCAACGTCCAGCTCGAGCACTGCGACGCGCCGATGGGCACGCTGGCGGTGGTTGAGGACACCAATGGCGACTGGTACCAGTACCTCACCAGCGACCTGCGCCTGCCTTCGACGGTCCCGCTGCTGCGCATGCTGATCCAGCAGTCCAATTGTTTCGTGGTGGTCGAACGCGGCCGCGCGATGAACAACATGATGGGCGAACGCGCGCTTCAGGAAAGCGGCGAGATGCGCTCGGGCAGCAACTTCGGCCGCGGCCAGATGGTCGCCGCCGACTACACGATGAACCCGACGATCCAGTTTTCGACCAGCAACGCCGGCGGCATCGGCGGCTTTCTCAGCAACTTCGGCAGCAACGCACGCATCGCCGGCGCGCTGCTGGGTGGGCTGAAGTTCAAGAAGGCCTCGACCATGCTGACGCTCATCGACAACCGCTCCGGCGTGCAGCTTGCCGCGGCCGAGGGCGAAGGCCGCAAGACCGACTTCGGCATCGGCGGCTTCGGCGGTTCCGGCGGGCTGGGCGGCTACACCAACACGCCCGAAGGCAAGGTGCTCGGCGCCGCGTTTGCCGACGCGTACAACAAGATGGTCGTGGCGCTGCGCAGCTACAAGGCGCAGAACGTCGAAGGCGGCCTGGGCAAGGGCGGCAAGCTCGACGTCGGCAACTGAACCACTCGTTCGCCACACGCAGACGCCCGGCTTATGCCGGGCGTTTTCGTTCGGGGCGGTCTCGTTGCGGGCGACCCATCGCCCCATGCATCGACCGCGCGGAAGCGGCCTTGTGCACGATGGTCACGCGATAACGCACGGGGATCGAACGACGCAGCAAGAACGCCACGGTCAACGGCCTGCCAATCGGCTCAGCGCGCGCAGGCCTCGCCTTCGACCGACATCTGCGCTGCGTACACCGGCACCGCGGCAATGCGATCCTGCCTGGCGGCCTGCAGCGACTCTTCCAGGTACAGGCGCGCGCGGCCCTGGGCGTCGAGCGCCGGCGGTGCTGCACCGGGCTTGCGCCAGACCTTCACCACCGCCTGCAACGACGGGCACGCGGCACTGGGCACGCGCAGCACATCGTTGAAGATCCAGCCATCGGCCACCGACGGCTTTGCCTTGGCAGCGTCGACAAAGCGCGCGCGTGGTCGGCAGTTCGCGCTGGTGCGGATCACCGCGAACCGGTACGGCTCGGCCGCCTCACCGGTGAACACGCCCTCGATGCGTGCGCAGGCCTCGGGGATCGTGCGCAGCGAATGGGCCGCACCGTTGGCCTGGGGTGCCACCGCGGAACGCTGGACCTCCGGCGGCGGATCGCCCGCGGCAACCGACACGCACGGCGCGACCACCATCGCGGCAACCAGAACCTTGAGCAGGGCCAGGCGCATCGGCGCTCTCCTGTAGTCGAATCGACGCGCAGGCTGGCACGTCAGCGCTGAACCCCGGTTCACGCCCGATGCCGCGCGACTTGCCGGCGCCACTGTCCTCATTCCGATGGGCACTGTCGCCACAAGCCGGACGGCAATGCGGCGGGCGCCGCAACGCGATGACGATCACGCATCCGATGCCGGCCTCGCAGCCAACCCGGGCGTCAACGCACGCTCGGGTTTCCGGCGTTTCAGGCGGTGTGCCATAGTCGGGTCGCTGCCCTGTCCCCCACTGTCCAGGGCAGCCACCATCGAAACAGATCAATCCGTTGTCCCGTGATTTCCACTCTGGGGAGGGGTTCATGCTGGAGCAGTACGGTTTGCACTTGGCGCTGGTCTGCGCCGTTATCGCGATCCTTTACGGGATCTTCTCGGCGCGCTGGATCAGCGCGCAGCCCGCCGGCAACGAACGCATGCAGGAGATCGCCGGCGCGATCCAGGAAGGCGCCCGCGCCTACCTCAACCGCCAATACACCACCATCGCCGTCGCCGGCGCCGTGCTGTTCGTGCTGATCGGCTTCTTCCTCAACTGGCCCACCGCGATCGGCTTCCTGATCGGCGCGGTGCTGTCGGGCGCGGCCGGCTACATCGGCATGAACGTCTCGGTGCGCGCCAACGTGCGCACCGCCGAGGCAGCGCGAAAGGGCATGGGCCCGGCGATGGATGTCGCGTTTCGTGGCGGCGCGATCACCGGCATGCTGGTGGTTGGACTGGGCCTGCTCGGCGTGGCCGGCTACTGGCTGACACTGAACCACATGGGCATCACCGGCGAGCACGCGTTGCACGCGTTGGTGGGCCTGGCGTTCGGTTCCTCGCTGATCTCGATCTTCGCCCGTCTCGGCGGCGGCATCTTCACCAAGGGCGCCGACGTCGGTGCCGACCTGGTGGGCAAAGTCGAGGCCGGCATTCCCGAAGACGATCCGCGCAATCCGGCGGTGATCGCCGACAACGTCGGTGACAACGTCGGCGACTGCGCCGGCATGGCCGCCGACCTGTTCGAAACCTACGCGGTCACCATCATCGCCACGATGCTGCTGGGTGGCCTGATGGCGGCCGAGGCCGGGCACAACGCGGTGCTGTACCCGCTGGTGCTGGGCGGCGTGTCGATCATCGCCTCGATCATCGGCGCGTTCTTCGTCAAGGTGAAGGAAGGCGGCTCGATCATGGGCGCGCTGTACAAGGGCGTGATCGTGTCGGCGGTGTTGGCTGCCATCGCGTTCTACCCGATCACCACCGAGTTGATGGCCGACAACAGCTTCGGCGCGATGAACCTGTACTGGTGCGCGTTGATCGGCCTGGTGCTGACCGGCGCGATCGTGTGGATCACCGAGTACTACACCGGCACGCAGTTCAAGCCGGTGCGGCACATCGCGGCGGCGTCAACGACCGGACACGGCACCAACATCATCGCCGGCCTGGGCGTATCGATGAAGTCGACCGCGCTGCCGGTGATCGCGGTGTGCGCGGCGATCTGGGGCGCGCATGCGCTTGCCGGGCTGTACGGCATCGCGATCGCCGCCACGGCGATGCTGTCGATGGCGGGCATGATCGTCGCACTCGACGCCTACGGCCCCATCACCGACAACGCTGGCGGCATCGCCGAGATGGCCGAGCTTCCGCCCGAGGTGCGCAACGTCACCGACCCGCTGGATGCGGTCGGCAACACCACCAAGGCGGTGACCAAGGGCTATGCGATCGGTTCGGCGGCGCTGGCCGCGCTGGTGCTGTTCGCCGACTACACGCACAACCTCTCGGCCAACAACGGCGGCGCGACGCTCGCGTTCGACCTGTCCGACCACGAGGTGATCATTGGCCTGCTGATCGGCGGCCTGATCCCGTATCTGTTCGGCGCGATGGCCATGGAGGCGGTGGGTCGAGCGGCTGGCGCGGTGGTG
The DNA here is from genome assembly GCF_003719825.1 of Montanilutibacter psychrotolerans. Classification (GTDB taxonomy): domain Bacteria; phylum Pseudomonadota; class Gammaproteobacteria; order Xanthomonadales; family Xanthomonadaceae; genus Montanilutibacter; species Montanilutibacter psychrotolerans. Next base: position 21,211 of record NZ_RIBS01000011.1, read on the forward strand.
GAGGAAGTGCGCCGTCAGTTCCGCGACATCCCCGGCATCATGGAAGGCACCGGCAAGCCGCAGTACGACAAGGCCGTCGACATGCTGACCAAGTCGGCGATCAAGGAAATGATCGTGCCGTCGTTGCTGCCGGTCGCGGTGCCCGTGGTCGTCGGTCTGTTGCTGGGGCCGAAGGCACTGGGCGGTTTGCTGATCGGCACCATCGTCACCGGCCTGTTCGTGGCGATCTCGATGACCACCGGCGGCGGTGCGTGGGACAACGCCAAGAAGTACATCGAAGACGGTCACCACGGCGGCAAGGGATCGGAAGCGCACAAGGCCGCGGTTACCGGCGATACCGTCGGCGACCCGTACAAGGACACCGCGGGCCCGGCGATCAATCCGCTGATCAAGATCATCAACATCGTGGCACTGCTGATGGTGCCGCTGCTGTAGCACCCACGTCCCGCAGCACGCGAACGGCGGCCTCGGCCGCCGTTCGCGTTTTCGGCATCCCTGCCGCAGCGCCCAGTCCTCGTCGCCCTGTCCTCGCGTGCGCTCCGGCACACCGATGCAGCGCGGGGCGGTCGCCGGAACGTGCACTACGGATCGAACAGATCCAGTAGCGCCAGGCCGTGCTCGTGGCAGTGGCGTCGGTACTCCTGCCATTGCGAGTCCGCATTCGCGCGACCCCGCACGCCCCCATCCGGGCCGAGGAATTCCACCTCGCCCATGACGATCACCAGGGCGGTCAGGGGTTCGTCGCCGACGATCTTCCAGGCGTCGGTGTTGCCGGGCGGCTCGCACTCGTAGTCGCCCGGCCCGAAGATCTCGCCGGTAGACAGCTGGCGACTGCCGCTCAGGTGGTAGGCGTGGGTCGCACCGATGTGCCGGTGCAGCGGCATCTCCACGCCGGGTTCCATCCGCAGCAGTTCGACGAAGCCGCGGTTGTCGCGGAAAAAGCGCAGCGGCATCGACGATTTGCCCGGGGTGGTCGCGGGTATCCACGGCAACCGCCCGCCTTGGGCGAGGCGCGCGGGAAGGTAGCGCGCCACGGCGGACATGCCATCGTTCATACCGGTCTCGACGACGTTCGTGCTTTGGCCTGGATCCGGCGTCGTCGCTCCTGGCGCAATGCCGGGCGCGTTCAAGCGGCCACCGCCTGCAGGTAGCGCGCAAACGACGCGTCCACGGCCTCGCGTCCGCCGCCGATGATGTTGCGTCCCCAGGTGTAGCCGTAGACGTCGGAGAACGCATAGCCATCCAGTAGCGACTTCATGTGCTGCACGTCGCGGGGCCGCATCGGGATGTAGTTCGGGTAGCTGTACATGAAGGTGACGTGGCGTCGATCGAGCACTACCTGCAGTGCATCGCCGGGAAACAGCGCACCGCCGCGCGGAGCATCGCGCCAATGAATCGCGGTGCTGCCCGCGAAGTGCCCGCCGCAACGAAGCAGCGTGACCGAGTCGGAAAGCCTGAGCACATCGCCGCTCCAGAACCGGATCAGCGGTGACGGTCGGAACACCCACTCGCGGTCGGCTTCGTGCAGCAGGATCGGCACGCCGCCCAGGGCCTGGCTCCACTCCACCATCGAGGCGTAGAAGTGCGGATGCGAAATGGCGATGTAGTCCACGCCACCGCGCGCCTTCAATGCCGCAACGGCCTCGTCGGTCACCAGGCTCAGGCATTCCCAGAGGATGTTGCCGGCATCGGTGGGCAACAGGATCGCCCGCTGGTTGATCGCGAAACCGGGCGACAGGCCGATCCCGAGCACGCCCTGGTCGTCCTCGATCCGCAGCGTGTGCCGATCGGCCAGGGCCGCATGGGTGGTCCACGTCTGGCCGTTCCAGCCGACGTACTGGCGCTCGTCCTGGCAGACCGGGCAAAGCGTCGGGGGCGTGGGGACATCCGCGTATTGGGTGCCGCAGGTTTCACAGATCGGGAAGGACATGGCCGTGCCTCGGGTTGCCGGGTTGGAGTCGTCGTTGCTGGCCGGGAGCGGCGATGGCGCCTGACCGTGGGCACAGGCTAGGCGTACTCTGGCTCCTTGTTTGAGCCAGCTGATGGGGAACCAATGGAGCCAGTTTTTCCGTTCGACCTGACCCTGTCGGGCCCGGGCACGCTGACCCGATCGCTGCACCATCAGTTGCGCGCCGCCATCCTCGACGGCCGGCTGGGCCCAGGCACGGCGCTGCCGGCCACCCGGCGGGTCGCGGCCGCGCTGGGCATCGCCCGCAACACCGTGGTCACCGCGTACGACCTGCTGATCGCCGAGGGTTACGCGATACCGCGCAAGGGCGCGAAAGCCGTGGTCGCCGAACTGTCCGGGCGGCGCACGGCCCCGCCGCCGGCCCGGCAATCGGGTTTCGACGACTCGCGTCTCAACGCGCTGTGGCGGACGCCGCTGTTGCATCCCGAGCCCGGCCGCGCCCTGCCCGAACGTAGTTTCCGGCTGGGCGTGCCCGACCACCGCCATTTCCCCCACGACACCTGGCGCCGGCTGTCCGCGCAATCGCTGCGCGCCTGGTCGCGGACCGGGTTCGGATACGCCGGGTCAGAAGGCATTCCGGCCCTGCGCGAGGCAATCGCCGCGCACGTCGCGTTCTCGCGAGCCGTGGCGTGCAAGGCGGACAACGTGGTGGTGACGTCCGGCGCCCAGCAGGCGTTCGATCTGCTCGCGCGCCTGCTCGTCACCGCCGGTCGCACGCGGGTGGCGGTCGAGGAGCCCGGCTACCCGCCGGTGCGCGCCGCGTTCGCCGCCGCCGGCGCGCAGCTGGTGCCGATCCCGGTGGACGAGGAGGGCCTGTGCGTGGACCGGCTGGACAGCGACATCCGCGTCATCAGCGTCACGCCGTCCCACCAGTCGCCCACCGGCGTGGCGCTGTCGCTGCGACGCCGCGCGGCGCTGCTGGCGTTCGCGCGCCGCCACGGCGCGGTGGTGATCGAGGACGACTACGACGGCGAGTTCCGCTTCGGCGGCCGTCCGCTGGACGCCTTGCAGACGCTCGACCGGGACGCGCTGGTGTTCTACGTCGGCACCTTCTCCAAGAGCCTGTTCCCCTCGCTGCGCAAGGGTTTCGTGGTTTCGCCCGGCTGGGCGCGCGAGGCGCTGGTCACGGTCAAGCACTGCGCCGATTCGCACAGCGACACGATCACCCAGGCGGTGCTCGCCGCCTTCATCCGCGACGGCCACCTGGCGCGGCACGTGCGGCGCATGCGGTCGATCTACTCCGTACGCCGCGGGGCATTGCTCGAGGGCCTGCACCGCGAGCTGGGCCCGTGGCTGGAGCCGATCCCTTCAGAAGCGGGTCTGCACCTGGCCGCGCGCATCCGCGACCCCGCGCTGGCGCCCGCGATCGTCGCCGCGATGCGCCGGCACGCCCCGGGCGCACAGTCGATTGCCGAGTACGCGATGGCGCCGCCCGAACGCCCGGCGGTGACGTTCGGGTATGGCGTGATCGACGCCGACGATATTCCCGCGGCGCTGGCGGGCTTTCGCCGCGCGTTGCTGGGGTGAGTTCGGGCTCGCGCCTGCCCTGGCCTCGGCGGCCGATCGCCCGGTTTCGGCACCCCTGCTGCGCCGCAGCAGCCGGCCGCGTAAAATGCCCGGCTTTCCCCCGCCCGGTCCACCTCGGACCCGGCCAACAGCTTCGGAGTCAGCAATGGGCCTGGACCTCGTCCCCACCGGCAAGAACCCGCCGGATGAGATCAACGTCATCATCGAAATCCCCAAGGACGCCGAGCCGGTCAAGTACGAGGTCGACAAGACCTCCGGCGCAATCTTCGTCGATCGCATCCTCTCCACCCCGATGCGCTACCCGTGCAACTACGGCTACGTGCCGCACACCCTGTGCGGTGACGGCGATCCGGCCGACGTGCTGGTGATCCTGCCGCTGCCGCTGATCCCCGGCTCGGTGATCCGCTGCCGTCCGGTGGGCGTGCTGAAGATGAGCGACGAGGCCGGCGGCGACGAAAAGCTGCTCGCCGTGCCGATCGACAAGGTGTTCGCCGGCTACAGCCACATCGACGACATCACCAAGGTCAGCCCGCACTGGCTGGAGCGCATTGGCCACTTCTTCGAGCACTACAAGGATCTCGAGAAGGGCAAGTGGGTCAAGCTCGACGGCTGGGGCGACGTCGCCGAAGCCAAGGCCGTGCTCGTCGACGCGATGAAGCGTTACGAGTCCAGCACCGACAAGCCCAACTTCTGATGACCGTCGCGGCCGGGGATTCCCGGCCGACGCCGCCATCCACCAGGCCGCCTTCGGGCGGCCTGGTCGTTTTGGAAGCGGGTGCCGGGCGCGACCGCGACGTGGTTGCAATCGTCCGCTATCGCCGGCTCACGCCAGCGACTCAAAGCCCGGCGACTTTGGCCGCGCGCGCCGCGGTGGGCTCGATCTGCGGCCAGACGCGCTGGAGTTCGCCGGCATGCTTGCGCACCACCTCGGCTTCCTCGCGCGTGGGTGCCGTCTCGGGCAATCCGCCCGGTTCGAGTGGACGGTCCCAGCCGTAGTCCAGCGCCAGGCACAGCCGCGCGATCTCACCCGACGGGTTGGCCAGGAAATCGGCGTGCCGCAGCACTCGCCAGCGATTCGGCGACAGCGCCTGCAGGTCGTCCAGCAGCACCTGGGTCGCGGCTTGCCATTGCCTGCCCACGATCTCGCCCAGCGGCTTGCCGGACAGTTCGCGCCAGCCCGGTGTCAGCGCCAGCGACCAGTACGGCCGCGGCCAGCCCGGGAGACCCAGGTAGGTGCGAAAGCGCCCGGATTCCCAGGCCAGCAGCATGTTGGCCAGTACCTCGCGCGGATCGCGGTAGAGGTAGATGAAATGCGCATCGGGAAACGCGCGCGCCAGGAACGGGATGCGCAACGCGTTCTTGGGCATCTTGTCGAGCAGGCGCCACGGACGTTGGGTGGGTGCCACGCCGTCGCGATCGCGCGCCGACTCGGCAAGGCGCGCGTACAGCGCGGCGCGCACATCGGCGGTGGCATCGCTGCCATCCAGGCGGTTGGATTCGTAGCGACGATCGCGGACGTGCAGCCCGGGAATGTCCTCGATCAGCTGGTGCGCGGCCGCACCGACGGTGAACACCTCCGGGGCGCGCATCAACGTGTCGAACAACTGATCGGCGCCCGCGCGCGGCGAGGCAACGATGAACACCGGGCGGTCGAATCGGGCCGCGTCCAGGCGGACCGGCCCATCGTGCGTCTGCGCTTGCATGGAAAACCTCAGGCGTTGTCGCCGATGGCGCGCTGCTGGGCAGCATGGGTGGAAGCGCCGGCGGTCGCACCGGTGACGGCGAACTTGGCGATGATGGTCATCATCGCGGCGAACCAGCGGATCTCGTTCTTCAGCAGCAACGGCTGGCTCGGCGCGCGCACCGCCTCGACGAACTGGGTGAGTGCCTCGCGATAGTGCGCGTGGCCTTCGTCGCGCTCGCCGTACTCGAACCACAGCCCCTGCCAGGTGCGCGCGAACCGCATCGACAGCGCGCGCACGGGACCGGCCGCCGGGTGGGCGATGAGGTCGTTGAAAAGCAACCCGAGATGGGCATTGAGCTCCCACGGGGTCATCACCACCGGCACATTGACGCGCTCGCACGGGAACGCGTCGATGCGTCCGGGTTCGGGCGCCAACGCCTGCACGGGCCAGCCGCTGCGCGGCGCATCGTGCGGTCGGCCACGGGCGACGTGTTCCCAGAAGCGGCCACCGCCGACGGTGTCGACCACCAGGTGCACGCGAGACTCGACCGCGTCGTTGAGCACGCGGTGCTGGCGCCAGGTATCGAAGATCCAGCATTCGCCGGCCGCCATGTTGATCGCGGCATCGCCGCACTCGAAGCGCACCGTGGGTTGCGTGACCACGGGCACGTGCACGCGCACGCGCTCGGTCCAGTAGTAGCCCTGGTCGGCATGGCGGGTGACTTCGGCATGCCCCGACAGGCGCATGAGCCGGCTGCGGCCGACGGTGGCGCCGAGGCTGGCGATCACTTGGCTCAGGTATGGGCAGCGCAGCAGCTCGGGCGTTGGCGACATCTCGCCAGCGAACGATTCGTTGGCCGGATCGCCACCACTGGCAACCAGCGGCAGCATCGAATTGCCGGCGAACCCTTGCGGGTGCGGGCGCCAGGGCCCCTCGCCCAACGCGGCGATCTCGGCGGCGAGCAGCGACGCATCGAACGTCAGCGGCAACTGGAGGAACGGCACCTGCAACTTCATCGAGCGACCCGGTCTGGAACCGGTCTCTATCGTACAGAAGCAGGCGATGGGGCTGGGACCCGCTCACGGGGCGACCCCACACCGGCGACGGGACACCGGCAGACAAAAAAACTGCGGCCCCTTTCGGGGCCGCAGTCGGACTACTCAGCGATCAATGGATCAGAAGCGCTGCTGGTACTTCAGGTACACGACGCGACCGATGTCGAAACCGCCGTAGTACGGGAAGGCGCTGTCCGGAGCGGTGAACATGATCGGACCCTGGTGGTCGAACACGTTGTTCGCGCCGATGGCGACCGTGGCATCCCACGGAGCCTTCCAGCTGAACTGCACGTCGTGGAACGTGTTGGAACCGGTGCGGCGCAGCGCGGCCGGCTCGTCGTTCGCGATGCGGTCCGGGTCATTGCACGGACGGTTGGTCACGCACTGCTCGGTCATGCCCGAGTAGTAACGCGCCATGTACGACACCGAGAAGTTGTTCTTCTCCCAGTTGACGCCCATGTTCGAACGAACGCGGAAGATGCCTTCGTCGCCGACGCGGCCGATGATGACGTCCTTGCCGGCGGCGTTCTGGCCCGCTTCGTCGTACTTGCTGGTGTACGAGGTCTGCCAGTCAAGCGACACCTTGCCGATCGAGAGCTCCGGCAGACGGTACTTCACGCCCAGGTCGTAACCTTCCGTCTCCATCTCGCCGAGGTTGGCCAGACCGTAGAACAGGCTGGAGATGTGACCGTCAGCCGCGCGCACGATACCGGCGCAGCGCGAGCTGTTGCCGAGCACGTAGCAGTCACGCAGGATGCGGTCGACGTCGTCCTGGATGATCATGTTCTCGATGGTGTACTTGTACCAGTCGAGCGAGATGTCCAGGCCCTGGACCCAACGCGGGCTCCACACGAGGCCGGCGGTGCGGCTCTTCGAGGTTTCCGGCAGCAGCGCCGGATTGGCGCCGTTGACGAACTGGTCCGGCGTCTGGCACGGGTAGGTCGTGCAGGGCACGAGGCCCTGGCCGAGCTGCACGTAGTTCAGCGGAACGCCAGCGCTGGTGCAGGCCGCGTTGCCGTTGACGCTGTTGACCGCACCGCTGCCGCACGGGTCGGTGTACGACTCGAAGCTGCTGCTGAGGCCGCCGTACAGGTCGTCGATCGTCGGCGCGCGGAAGCCTTCAGCGAAGGTGCCGCGGACCAGCAGTTCGTCGAGCGGACGCCAGGTGAAGCCGAACTTGCCGTTGGTGGTGTCACCGAAGTTGCTGTAGTCGGAGTAGCGACCGGCAACGTTGACGGTCAGCTCCTTCGCGAACGGCATGTCGGCCAGGATCGGGATGTTGAGCTCGAGGTAGAACTCGTCCAGCGAGTACTCGCCCTGGGTGGTCTTCGAACCCAGGCCGGTGCTTTCGCCCGACTGGCGGAAGGCGTCCGGAGCGAAGCGACCACGCTCCTGGCGGTGCTCGTAGCCGAACGCAACGCCGAGGTCACCGGCGGGCAGCTCGAACAGCGTACCGGCCATGTTGGCGGTGTAGCTGGTGGTGCGGGTGTAGCCGGTATCGGTGTAGTACGGGAACAGGAACGCCTGCAGATCCGGATCCGACAGCGAGCCCGGGCCGTCGACGCCGTGCGGCAGCAACGGGTTCCACGGACGGCACTTGTCGAGGGCGATCGGGCTGGCGACCGTACCGCACTGGGCGATGCCGTCGGCATTGATGAACGACGGGCCCAGGGCGCGGCGCGAAGCGATCAGGCTGGCATCGCCGTGCTGGGACTTGGTCACGTTGTTGCGGTTCATCAGCGCGCCGACGTCCCAATCCCACGCGTTGCCGGCCAGCTCGAAGAAGCCGCTGAGGCCACCGGCGAAGCGGTAGGTCTCAAGCTCGCTCTTGGTGGTGCGCGGCACTTCCCACAGGCGGCGACGGAACGTCAGAGCGGTACCCGGGGTCGGGTTGAACGCGCTGTCGGCCGAAAGCGGCGTGCCGAAGCTGCCCGACTGGTACGGGTAGCCGGCGCTCTGCTGGTCGGTGCTGCGGTGGTTGTACAGAACGTCCGCGTTGAACTTGATGTTCTCGGTGACGTCGTAGTTCGCGTTGGCGAACACCGAACGACGCTCGAGGCCCGTCGTCAGCAGCATCTGCTCGTTGGCGTTGGCGTTCTTGTCCGCGGTGTGCAGGATGTAGTCGGCGCGAACGGTCGGGTTGCCGCCCGGACGCAGGGTCCACCAGCGGGCAGCCGAGGACGGCGAGCACGGGTCGCAGAACGAACCGTTCTGGCTGACCGGGCTCGAGCCCGAACCCGGGTAGTCCGGACCGGCATTGCCGGCGGCGCTGAAATCGCGGTCGCGGGCAAACACCGGATCCTGCTTGTAGTACTCGACGGCGAGGGTCATGCCGCCGCGCTCGCCATTGGAGCCGGTGACGAACGAGAACTGCTGCGTCTCGCCGTCGCCTTCGCTGTACTGGCCGACGTAGGCGGTGGCTTCAGCACCTTCGAAGCGCTTGCGGGTGATCACGTTGACCACGCCGGCGATCGCGTCGGAACCGTAGATGGCCGAGGCGCCGTCCTTCAGCACTTCGACGCGGTCGATGGCCGACATCGGGATCTGGCTGAGGTCCTGCAGGCCGCTGGTGGTAGCGCCAAGACGCTTGCCGTTCATCAGGATCAGGGTGCGCGCGGCGCCCAGATTGCGGATGTCGATGTAGTAACCGCCGGTGTTTTCGCCGGAGGAAAGCGCTTCGGAGCGCGAGATCTGCGGCGAACCAGCCGAGGTCAGGTTCTGCAGGACGTCTGCAACCGACGTGAAGCCCTGCTTCTCGATCTCCTGACGGGTCAGGGTGATGATCGGCTGCTGGGTCTCCATCTGGGTGCCGCGAATACGCGAACCGGTGACTTCGATACGGTCGAGCGTGGCGGTGTCCTGCGCCGCCGGAGCGGTCTCCTGCGCGCCGGCAATCACCGGCACCAGTGCGATGGCGATGCTGGCGGGCAACAGGCCATGCCGGATCGCGCTACGCGAACTGCGATAAGTCATCTATCTCTCTCCAGAAATACGTTATGAGCGTGTTAAAACGCCCAGCAAAACTACGTTCCGGAACGCAGCACTGCTTTGCGTCCGCCCGCTGCTGGCTTTGCCGCATGTGGCGGGAGACCCGTCGAACGCTTGGGCGCACTGAGCGCGGCGCGGAAGTTCGAGGCCGACATGCCGTGACGGGCACGGAACGCGCGAGCGAAGCTGCAGCAGTTGTCGAAGCCGCTGGCGGCGGCCACTTCACCGATCATCATCGAGGTGCTGCGAAGCAACTCGGCGGCGTGATCCAGGCGCATGCGCGCAGCGGCGGCCTGCGGGCTTTCCTCATAGAGCGAATGGAACGTCTTGGAGAAGTACCAGCTCGAGAAGCTGGTCAGTTCGGCCAGTTCGCTGATGCGCACGACGCGGTCGCAGTTGCCTTCCAGGTACAGGCGCGCACGCTGCAGACGACCGAACACCTGGCGCTTGCGGGTGCGCGAGCGCCCCGGGCAACGCGGGATGCGCGCGGAGATCTCGCGCTGCACGGCCGCCAGGTGCAGCAGCAGCGGGCGCAGGGCCTGGTCTTCGATGCCACCGTTGACGCCGGTCTGCCGCGTCGTCGCCTCGCGCCACAGGCGCAGGGCGATGCGGGCGTCGTGGCGCGACATGCTGCCGCGGCCGGCGTACAGGCCGCAGTCGGCGAAGCGCGACAGCGCGCGCAGTGCGGAGACGTCGAGCGTCAGGCCGATGGCCAGGCCATCGCGGTCGGCCTGCAGGTGCGGACGGGAATCGCGGTCCAGCGCGATCCAGTCACCCCGCCGCATGCGGAACCGACCTTCCTTGGCTTCGATCCAGGAGCTGCCACGCAGCTGCAGCCAGATCGAGAATCGCGTTCCATTGAGTTGTGCGCTGGCAAGACGCGACACCGCGACACAGGAGGTCTGCGACTCGCCGTCCGTTGCGTCCAGCTGCAGCAGCTGCCCGCGGTCCGCCCAAAAGGTGTTTTGCATGGATCCCCCCGATCGTTTGCCGAAACTGGCGGGGCGATTTGCCTACATCGACAGGGAGCCATCAGGAAGGTCTGGGGAGGCTTTGCCGAAATCGTCGCGAATACGCATGCGAAAAAGTTACGAAGAATATTTACTCGGCCAATCAAGCACTTGCCGCCTGTCACTCCGCTGAAACACGACGCCGGCCGCTTCCATTCGGCCTCCTGTCGCCGGCACGAAAGCGCGAAACGTGACGCACGCCTCATCGTTGCGCGCCCTGAACTGCGAGTTTGGGCGGCTACCTCCCCGCCCCCCATGTCGACACGGCGCATTGGCGGACGATCGCGGGCGCGTGGGCGGCGGCGATTTGCCGGGCCGTCGACTGCCGACCGCGAAAGAACCGGCGCCGCCCGGTTCGGCCACCCCGCTCCCACCTCCGGCGATGCCATCGCACCTCGCCACCGCCCCGGGGCGCGTCGCACGATCAGTCACACACCTGGGTCGGCGTCCGGGCTCGGGCGGAGGTGATGTCAACGCCGCAATCGCGGCCCAGCGGTAACGACAAACCCTGCCGGCGGCAGGACCGGCGGAGCGGCGTCGGAGGGGAACACGCACATCGCCAGTGGCTGGCGATCGGATGACCCCGCGAAACGGGGCCCGACGGCTTACTTGAACCAGCCCGGCACCAGCGTGCGAGGCTCGGCCGGCAAGGGCATGAAGGCGATGTCGGTTCCGTCCTCGACGGTCAGCGACAGGTACATGCTCCGGGTGCGGGAATCCAGGCTGAAACCGTTGGTGCTGGCCAGTCGATCGGCGACCAGGCAACGCTTCTTCGCGACCTGGCCGTCGGCCAGGCCGATCTCGCTGAGCATGCTCAGGCAACCGGGCACCTGGTCCAGGTAGACCAACCCGCCCTCATTGCCCAGCGCCCAGGTCTGGAAACTCCACGGCGCCGGCGCTCTGTCATCGAGACGGCGCACGCTGCCCGGCGACAGGGACAAGTCGACCTGCCACAAGCCGGCCGCCGACAGCCGCGTGAACAAGGTGCGGCCACGCTGGGCGTCGACGCGCACCATCGACACGTCGTCGATCGCCGCCAACTGGCGCCACGGCGTGGTGCTGCGGTCGTAGAGCACCAGTTTCGGGCGCCCGTCGTCGTTGCCGGCCAGCACCAGCATCCGTGAGGGATCGGGCAGATAGGACGCCTGCAGGAGGTTCGCGCGCGGAACCGGCAGAATCGTGACCTGTCCGTTCGACGGCATCACCTCGTGCACGCCGAAGCGGCCCGCGCGATCGCTGCCCACCACCAGCAGGCGCTGGCTGTCGGCCGACCATTCCGGGATGCGCCGCGTTTCCGGGTGGATGCCCTCGATCTGGCGCAGGGTTTCCGGATGCTCCAGATCGGCCCACCACAGCCCGAACTTGCCGGAGCGATCCGACGTGAAAGCCAGCTGGCGCCCGTCCGGTGCCACCGCCGGCTGCGTGTCGCGACCGGACGACGCAAACAGGTGCTCGCGCGCCGGCTCGCCGGTGTGCTTGCCCGACAGCAGTTCGGTGCGGTCGATGCGGAAGATTCCGTACAGCGGCCGTCGCCGCACGAACGCCATGACGCCGGCCTTGCCCGCGATCGCCGGACTCTGCGCATCGTCCAGGCCCAGGTCGCGCACTTCCCGCGAGGCCATGTCCAGTCGATACAGGCGGGTTTCGCTGTCGATGCGCCGCCCGAACACGATGCCGTCGCCGTCCGGCAGCCAGTCCCAGCCGCGCAGTTCGGCGCTTTGCCTGGTCAACGCCTCGGCCTTGCCGCCAGCGGCGGGGATCCGCCACAGGTCGCCCAGTTGCGGATTGCGCACGAACACCAGCCAACGTCCGTCCGGCGAGTAGCGCGGCATGTGGTCGTAGCTTGCGCGCGCGCCGTCGTATTTCAGCTCGCGGAAAGTACCGCTGGCCAGATCGAGCACCTGCAGGCCGGTCGGCCCGCGCGAGGTCTGCATGCTGCCGAACACCAGGCCCTTTCCATCGGGCGTCCACGCAAAGCTGAAGAACTCGTTGCGCAGGCAACCGGCGACCGTGCGTTCGGCGCCGCCGTTGGATGCGGCAATCACCACCTGGCATTGCGCCTCCGGTCCGGCCCGCACGAACGCGATCTCGCGCCCGTCCGGCGACCAGGCGGGCAATCGCTCGGAGACGCCGGGGCGCAGCGTGGCAAGCGGGCGCGGCTGCGACTGGTCGGTGGCCTGCACCATGATCGCGGTGTCGAATCCGCCCGGCTGGGTGGCCGCGTACGCAATCATCGAGCCGTCCGGCGAAAGCGTCGGCGACAACTCGAATCCCGGTGACGACGTGATCAGCCGGTACGGCCGATCAGGACCAGAAGGCTGCTTCAACCAGGTCGTGCGCGGCGCCGCGGCAGGCTCGGCACGCGGCTCGCGCAGCACCAGCACCAGCACCAGGGCGGACACCGCCAACAGCGCAACAGCGGTCACCAGAAACCGTTCGAGTGGCGCGACGCGCAGGCGCGGCCGGGTGCGTGTGGCGATGGTGTCCAGCGCGGCACTCGCGACGGCCACGGCGTCGGGGCGGTGTGCCGAGGGCGACGTCGACCGCGACGGATCGTCCGTGCCGACATCGGTCGCCGATTCGTGGGTGTATTCCGCCGTGGATGCGGCGACGGTCGTCGATTCGCCCAACCACTCGACAGACACCAGCAGGCGATAGCCGTTCTTGGCGATGGTTTCGATGTAGCGCGGGTCGGTACCGGGAGTCGCGCGCGCCTCGCCGAACGCCTTGCGCAGCTGGGTCACCGCCTGGGTAACCACGTCGTTGGTCGGCAAGGTATCGGGCCACACCGCCGCAAGCAGCGCATCGCGACCGACCACCTTGCCGGCGTTGCTTGCCAGCACCTCCAGCACCGCGATCGCCTTGGGCGTGACGCGCCGCGCACGCCGTGCGCCCGTTGCACGTATCTCGCGCAGCGACAGATCGACCTCGCAATCGCCCACGCGCAACCGCCCTGAGGGCAGCGAAGGCGGGGGGAAATCGGGGCGGAAGCTCATCGGCGGCGAAGTCTGGTGACGGATCTGCGGGTCGTCATGTGCCGGAAGCCTCGCCAGAAGCCAGACGACACACTCCGCAAAGGATGACGGCGACCTGTGGCAGGCGCGATCGAGGACGACATTCTACGGTGGTCGGGATCGCCCGCACTGAACGGCAGCGGCAAACCTCTCTCTCTCTTCCTCCGCAGAGCGTCCCCCCGGACGCCCTGTATTCGCGCCTTCGGGCGCGTTTTTTTTGCCCGCGAAACGCGGTGTTCCGGGGGCGGCCTGGCTGAACGGCCCCATCGAATTTTCGAGTTGATTTCTTCTGGCGATTCTGCTTGGCAGCCGGCGTTCGCCTCTCGCCAGGACGAGAACACGCCGACCCGCCGCGATGCCACGGACCCTCGCCTGCACCCGGCTTCGCGCCGGGGCGCGCCTCAGCCGAGGTTGTCGCGCTGCTGCCGCAGGATGCTCAGGCCGATCAGGCGCGACACCACCGCCGCGATATAGCCCACGCCGGCGAACTGCTCCAGCATCACCAGCACGCGCGCCGGCGCATTGATCGGCAGGATGTCGCCGATGCCGACCCCGGACAGGGTGGTGAAGCTCAGGTACAGCAGTTCGATCCAGCGTCGCGGCCGCTCCGGGTGCACCAGACCGGTGAAGCTGTCGGGGTACCAGGCCTGGCAGACGAAGTAGGCATAGGCGAAGCCCCACGCCAGCAGGGTGAACGTCGCACCGGCCGCGAACAGTTCGTCGGCGGTGACCCGGTGGTCATGCAGCATGTACGAGATCAGGCCGCCGGCCGCGTAGAAGTACAGCGCGGCCTCCAGCACCGAAGACCAGGCCAGCACGCGTGGCATGTCGAAGGCGATGGCGATCAGCGACAGGCTGATCGCCGGCAACGCCAGGGCCCACGCGATCCAGTTCACCGACGGACTGCGTCGCACCACCCACACCGCCAGTGGCACCACAACCAGCGCGACCGCGCCGAACAGCACGCGGCCGCGCGGCGTGTCGTCCATCAGCGGGTACAGCAGCAGGCTCAGCAGCTGCGCGCCCAGCAACAGCGCCGACGGGTGTCGGCGCAGCATTGCCCCCCACCGAAGGAACGGAAACCGTGGCTCGGTCATGTCGGTGTTCTCGTGGACTGGGGCGATGACGATGCGAGTGTGCATCGTCCAGGGCGGAGGAACGAGTGACGAACGGACAGGCGCGGCGGGGCGGACACGCGCCGCCCCCAACCACGCCTCCCCGCGAGCTGCCGGCCTCAGGCCTTGTGGTAGACCTCGGCGCCGGCCGCGCGGAACTCGGCCGACTTTTCCGCCATGCCTTCCTCGATCGCCGCCGCATCGTCCAGGCCATGTTCGGCGGCAAACTCGCGCACGTCCTGGGTGATCTTCATCGAGCAGAAATGCGGGCCGCACATCGAGCAGAAGTGCGCGCTCTTGTGCGCGTCCTTGGGCAGGGTTTCGTCGTGGTACTCGCGGGCACGCTCGGGGTCGAGACCGAGGTTGAACTGATCTTCCCAACGGAACTCGAATCGCGCCTTGCTCATCGCGTTGTCGCGCGCCTGCGCTCCCGGATGGCCCTTGGCCAGGTCGGCCGCATGCGCGGCGATCTTGTACGCCATGAGGCCTTCGCGCACGTCGTTCTTGTTTGGCAGGCCCAGGTGTTCCTTGGGTGTGACGTAGCAGAGCATCGCCGTACCGAACCAGCCGATCATCGCCGCGCCGATCGCGGAGGTGATGTGGTCGTAGCCAGGCGCGATGTCGGTGGTCAGTGGGCCGAGCGTGTAGAACGGCGCCTCGCCACAGACCTCGAGCTGCTTGTCCATGTTTTCCTTGATCAGCTGCATCGGCACGTGGCCGGGGCCTTCGATCATGGTCTGCACGTCGTGCTTCCAAGCGATCTTGGTCAGCTCGCCCAGCGTCTCCAGCTCGCCGAACTGCGCGGCATCGTTGGCATCGGCGATCGAGCCCGGACGCAGGCCGTCACCCAGCGAGAAGGCCACGTCGTAGGCCTTCATGATCTCGCAGATGTCCTCGAAGTGCGTGTAGAGGAAGTTTTCCTTGTGGTGCGCCAGGCACCACTTGGCGAGGATCGAACCGCCGCGCGAGACGATGCCGGTGACGCGCTTTGCGGTCAGCGGTACATAGCGCAACAACACGCCGGCGTGGATGGTGAAGTAGTCGACGCCCTGCTCGGCCTGCTCGATCAGCGTGTCGCGGAAGATTTCCCAGGTCAGCTCTTCGGCGCGACCGTCGACCTTCTCGAGGGCCTGGTAGATCGGCACCGTGCCAATCGGGACCGGGCTGTTGCGGATGATCCACTCGCGGGTCTCGTGGATGTGCTTGCCGGTGGACAGGTCCATGACCGTGTCGCCACCCCAGCGCATCGACCACACCAGCTTCTCGACCTCCTCGGCGATGCCCGACGACACGGCGGAGTTGCCGATGTTCGCGTTGACCTTGGTGAGGAAGTTGCGGCCGATGATCATCGGCTCGCTTTCGGGGTGGTTGATGTTGTTGGGAATGATCGCCCGGCCGCGGGCAACCTCATCGCGCACGAACTCGGGCGTGATGATCTTCTGGATGTTCGCGCCGTAGCTCTCGCCCGGATGCTGGCGCAGCAGGTGCGCCTCGCGGATCGCATCGAGCCGCTGGTTCTCGCGGATGGCGATGAACTCCATCTCGGGCGTGACGATGCCCTTTCGCGCGTAGTGCATCTGGGTGACGTTGGCGCCGGCGATCGCGCGGCGCGGCTGCGGCCGGTTGCCGAAGCGCACGTGCGCCAGCTTGGGGTCGTGCTCGCGCTGGCGGCCGAATTCGGACGACAGGCCGTCGAGCAGTTCCGTGTCGCCGCGCTCGGCAATCCACGCCGCGCGCAACGGCTTGAGGCCGCGCGCGAGATCGATCTCGACGGTGGGGTCGGTGTAGGGGCCGGAGCAGTCGTACACCGCCAGCGCCGCGTTGTCCTCGCCACCGAAGATCGTCGGCGTGCGCGCCAGCTCGATCTCGCGCATCGGCACCAGCAGGTCCGGGCGCGAGCCTTGCACGTGGATCTTGCGAGAGCCGGGGATGGGCCGGACGACGTCGGCCGACAGGCGATCGGCTTCTTGCAACAGCTCGGAGGGCACAGCGTTCATGGTCTTCGTCCTGTGGGGCGCCTGCTGGCGCACGGGTCGGCTTGGACGAAGCGGCGGCGCGCGGGCGGCAGGGCCGCACCGGCGAAGCTTCCCTACGGCGGTTGGGGAGGCGACATGAGGCCGTCGCGGCTCCTTACGTGCATCAGGTTCGAAGGGTCTGTCTCAACCACCGGCGGCCTGGCCGCGGCGGTACCCCCGCTTCGGCGCGCATTTGACCATGGCCGACGCCCCACAGCCAGTCGCGGTCGTCGGCACGCGCGCGGATCGCCTTCACGCGACGCCCGTTTCGCGCATTTTTCGCTTGTGCAAGCGCGATGCAGCGAGGCGCGGATCAAGGCGTGAAAGGGTTTTCGAAAAATTATTTGACAGTCGCGCAAACGCCATGCTCATCTCGACCGCATGACGCAGCGCAACAACCACCCGCAGACCTTCCAGCTCATGCCGACCGGCGTGACGGTCGCGAACGGTCTCGCGCTCGCGGCCCTCGTACTCGTACTCATTAACCTTATTACCGTCCTTACAGGCGCGGGGTTCGGGTACGTGTAGCTGAAACGCACAAACCCAGGTAACAAGAACCTGAACCCCGCGCCCGAAAAGGCGCGGGGTTTTTGTTTTTGCGGCCTGGGTTCCTCACCACAAGGGACACAGATCGTGAGAAGCAATGCCATCAAGGCAGGCCCCGCCCGCGCCCCCGCACGCGCCATGCTGCGTGCGACAGGGCTGGACGATGCCGCCATCGCCCGGCCGCTGGTCGCGGTGATCCACACCTGGACCGACGTTTCGCCGTGCAACCTGACCTTGCGCGAGCTGGCCCAGCACGCGCGCGCCGGCGTTCTGGCCGGCGGCGGAACGCCGATCGAGTTCAACACCATCGCCGTTACCGACGGCATCGCGATGGGCAGCGACGGCATGCGTGCCTCGCTGGCATCGCGCGAAACCATCGCCGATTCGATCGAGCTGGCCGTCAACGGCCATTGCCTCGACGCGATGGTGCTGCTGGTCGGCTGCGACAAGACCATCCCGGCCGCGGCCATGGCCGCCGCGCGCCTGGATATCCCGACGGTGATCCTCTACGGCGGGACGATCCTGCCCGGACACTGCCCAAGCGCGAACGCCGGCGCCACGGGCAACCAGGACAGCAAGCCGCTGACCGTGCAGGACGTGTTCGAAGCGGTCGGCGCGCACTCGGCCGGACGCATCGACGACGCTCAGCTGCACCGCATCGAAAGCCACGCCTGCCCTGGCGCAGGCGCCTGCGGTGGCCAGTTCACCGCCAACACCATGGCAATGGTGCTGACCTTCCTGGGCCTGTCGCCGCTGCAGCTCAACGACATCCCGGCGGTCCACGCCGACAAGCCCGCCGCGGCACGTGCCTGCGGCGAACTGGTCATGCAGCGTCTGCGCGACGGCGGTCCAACCCCGCGCGCACTGCTGAGCCACGCGGCGCTGCGCAACGCCGCGCGCGCGGTGTCGGCCACCGCCGGTTCGACCAATGCCGCGTTGCACCTGCTGGCGATCGCACACGAAGCCGGCGTGGAATTCGGCCTGGAGGAGTTCGAGGCCGCGGCCAGTACGCCGGTGATCGCCGACCTGAAGCCGGGCGGGCGCTACACGGCGGCAGAAATGTTCACGTTCGGCGGCACCGCGCTGGTGGCGCACGAACTGCGCGCGGCCGGACTGATCGACGACGTTGCGACGGTCACCGGCCGCAGTTTCTTCAGGGAGCTGGACGCCCTCCCCGCGACCGGGCCACAGGACGTGGTCCGCCCGGTCGCGGACCCGCTCAAGCCCAGCGGCGGCTTCTCGATCCTGTACGGCGAGCTCGCCCCGGAAGGTTGCATCGTCAAGCTGGCCGGTCACGGCCGCACGCACTTCGAAGGCCCGGCACGGGTGTTCGACTCGGAAGAGGACGCGTTCGCTGCCGTGCAGTCGCGGTGCGTGCAGGCGGGCGACGTGGTGGTGATCCGCTTCGAAGGCCCGGCCGGCGGCCCCGGCATGCGCGAAATGCTCGCCGTTACCGCCGCGCTGGTTGGGCAGGGCCTCGGCAACGACGTCGCCTTGATGACCGACGGCCGCTTCAGCGGTGCGACCCACGGTTTCATGGTCGGCCATGTGTCGCCCGAAGCCGCGCACGGCGGCCCGATTGCCCGCCTGCGCGACGGCGACCGCGTGCGCATCGACGTGGCCACGCGACGCATCGACGTCGACGCCGACCTCTCCGCGCGTACTCCACGCCGTATCGCCCCGCGCGTGACCACCGGCGTGCTGGCCAAGTACGCGCGCCTGGTGAGTTCGGCCTCGCTGGGTGCGGTGACCGCACCGGGCCCGCTCGATGCCGCGGCCACGCGCACCAGGGCGGCGGACCTGGCCGTGGAACTGATCGCATGAACGCGTGCGCCCGCGCCCTGCCCGCACCGTCGGCTACGGCCACCTTGCCGACGACGTCACCCGCCACCCCACGCCCGCGCGGGCCGGCCACTGCCGCACCCGGCCCTGCGCACTAGCAATACACGACACGACGCACTCCCTCCCCAAAACCGCGGCACAAGCCGCGTCCACGACCTCCACTCGACACCCACAGGAACTCCCGCCATGAGCACCACCAGCAAACCCCGCATCGCGATCGTCGGCTACGGCAGCCAGGGCCGCGCGCACGCGCTCAACCTGCGCGACTCCGGCTTCGAGGTCACCGTCGGCCTGCGTCCGGGCGGCCCGACCGAGCTCAAGGCCAAGGCCGATGGCTTCACCGTCAAGACCCCCGCGCAAGCCGTCGCCGGTGCCGAACTGGTCGCCGTGCTGACGCCCGACATGGTCCAGGCGCAGCTCTATCGCGACGTCATCGAGCCCAACATCGCAGCGGGCGCCTGCCTGCTGTTCGCGCACGGATTCAACGTGCACTACGGACAGATCACGCCGCGCGACGACCTGGATGTCGTCCTCGTCGCGCCCAAGGGTCCCGGCGCGCTGGTGCGCCGCGAGTACGAGATCGGCCGCGGCGTTCCCTCGGTCTATGCCGTCCACCAGGACCGCTCCGGCAACGCCGAGCAACTTGCGCTGAATTACTGCGGCGGGATCGGCGGCGCGCGCCAGAACGCCATCCGCACGACCTTCAAGGAAGAGACAGAAACCGACCTGTTCGGCGAACAGGCGGTGCTTTGTGGCGGCGCGACCAAGCTCGTGCAGGCCGGCTGGGAAACCCTGGTCGAGGCCGGCTACCAACCCGAGGTCGCCTACTACGAGTGTCTGCACGAACTGAAGCTGATCGTCGACCTGTTCTACGAAGGCGGCATCACGCGCATGCACGAGTTCATCAGCGAGACGGCGCAATACGGTGCGCTCACGCGCGGCAGCTACGTCGTCGACGACAACACCCGCGCGCAGATGCGCAAGGTGCTGACGGAGATCCAGGACGGCACGTTCGCGCGCCAGTGGATCGCCGAGTACCAGTCCGGAAACGCCAACTACAAGGCCCTCAAGCAAGGCGATCTCGAGCATCCCATCGAAGCGGTTGGCAAGAAGCTGCGCGCCAACATGAAGTGGCTGTCGACGGCGCCGCAGCCTGCCGCCGCGCCGAGCGTCGCGACCGAACCCAAACCCGAGCAGGCCACTGCATGAACGGGTCGCAGTGGCTGGTGCACGCACTGGCCGCGGAGGGCGTGGACACGCTGTTCGGTTACCCGGGCGGCGCGATCATGCCCTTCTACGACGCGCTCTACGGCTCGGACCTGAAACACATCCTGGTCCGGCACGAGCAGGGCGCGGCGTTCGCGGCCAACGGTTACGCACGTGCGAGCGGTCGGGTCGGCGTGTGCGTGGCGACGTCCGGTCCGGGTGCGACCAACCTGGTCACCGGCATCGCCGACGCGATGCTGGACTCGGTGCCGATGGTGGTGATCACCGGACAGGTGCCCACCACGTTGATGGGCACTGACGCGTTCCAGGAAGTCGACGTGTTCGGCATGACCCTGCCGGTGGTGAAGCACAGCTTCCTGCCGCGCCGTGTCGACGAACTGCCGAGCGTTCTGGCCGAAGCGTTCCGGCTGGCGCGCTCGGGCCGGCCGGGGCCGGTGCTGATCGACCTGCCCAAGAACGTGCAGACCGCCGATGCCGCGCACCTGCCAATGCACCGGCCGCTGCCGATCGACGCTCCCCACTCGGCGTGTCCGGTGGCGCTGCTGGCAGCGGTCGAGTTGCTGTCCAACGCGCGCCGACCCGTGGTGTACGGCGGTGGCGGCATCGCACTGGGCGATGCCGTGGCGGAGTTCCGCAGCTTCGTCGGCGCCACGCAGATCCCCACGGTGCTGACGCTGCGCGGCATCGGTGCACTGGCCGATGACCACCCGCTCAACCTGGGCATGCTGGGCATGCACGGCACCCGCGCGGCCAACCAGGCCGTGCAGCAGGCCGATCTGCTGGTGGTGGTCGGTGCGCGGTTCGACGACCGGGCCACCGGCAAAGTCGCCGAGTTCGCGCCCGGCGCGAAGGTGATCCACCTGGACCTGGATGCGGCCGAGATCGGCAAGCTGCGCGCGGCCGACGTCGCCCTGCGCGGCGAGTTGCGCACCAGCCTGGACGCGTTGGCCACGGCGATGCCGGAATGCTCGGCGTGGCGGGCAACCTGCGTCGAGAACAAGCGACGCCACGCGGCGCGTTACGACGCGCCGGGCGAGAGCGTGTTCGCGCCGGCGCTGTTGCGGCGGATGTCGCAGCTGGCGCCGTCGGCGGTGGTGGCCTGCGATGTCGGTCAGCACCAGATGTGGGTCGCCCAGCATTGGGCCTTCAACGACCCGCGACGCCACCTCACCAGCGGCGCGCTCGGTGCGATGGGCTTCGGGCTGCCGGCCGCGATCGGTGCGCAGCTGTCGTGCGCCGATGCGCAGGTGGTCTGCGTCAGCGGCGATGGTTCGTTCCTGATGAACGTACAGGAGCTGGCCACGCTGGGACGCTACCAGCTGCCGGTGAAGATCGTGCTGATCGACAACCAGCGCCTGGGCATGGTGCGCCAGTGGCAACAGCTGTTCTTCGAACAGCGCTACTCGGAGACCGACTTGTCCGACAACCCGGACTTCGTCGCGCTGGCGGTCGCGTTTGGCGTGCAGGCGATGCATGTCGATCGCGCCGACCGCGTCGAGGACGCGATCGCGCAATTGCTTGCCGCACCCGGCCCCGCACTGTTGCACGTGGCGATCGACGCCGAGGCCAACGTCTGGCCGCTGGTTCCGCCCAACCGCAACAACGCGCAAATGCTGTTCGACCCCAGGCTCATGGACTGCGAGGACGCCAATGCAACGTTACCAACTTGACCTCACCCTGCGCCGCGCCGAGGGCGCACTGACCCGCGTGCTGGGCACCGCCGAACGCCGCGGCTTCCGTCCCGTCAGCGTCGACGGCGAGACCCAGGCCGACGGCGACCGGTGGCACCTGCGCCTAGCCGTCGAAGGCGAACGCACCGTCGAGTCGCTGCAGCTGCAGCTCGAGAAGCTGTACGACTGCCTGGCCGTCGAGGTGTCGCCATGTCCCTGACCGACGCTCCCGTTGCCATGCCAACCGGCACCGCACCCAGCAACGACGAAGCGAACGCGATCACCGCGAAGATCTGGTTCGACGGCCAGCTGATCGACGCCGATTCGCCGCGCGCGCCACTCACCACGCACGCGATGCACTACGGCAGCGGCGTGTTCGAGGGCATCCGCAGCTACGCCACGGTCGACGGCGGCGCTGCCGTCTTCCGCCTGCCCGAACACCTTGCACGCATGCGCGCAGGAGCGGACCTGCTCGGCATCGACTTCGATATCGCGCAGGCCACCTCGGCCACGCTGGCCGTACTGCGTGCGAACCGGCACCGCGATGCCTACATCCGACCGCTGACCTGGTGCGGCACCGGCTCGATCGGCCTGGACGTCGCGCCGCTGAGCAAGCACCTGATGGTCGCCACGTTCGCCATTGGCGTGCACCTGGCGGGTGGACGCGTGAAGCTCGGCGTGTCGTCGTGGCGGCGCAATCCGGCGACCTCGTTGCCGCCGCTGAAGCTGTGCGGCGCGTACGTGAACTCCATCCTCGCCAAGCACGAAGCGATGGCACGCGGCTTCGACGAGGCGTTGTTCGTTGATGCGCAGGGCGATGTCGTCGAATGCACGGGCGCGAACGTGTTCATGGTGCGCGACGATCGCGTGGTCGCGGTCGACCACCCCGACGCACTGCCCGGCATCACCCGCGACAGCCTGATCGCGCTGACCGGCGCCCAGTCACGCACGGTCAGCCTGGAGGAGCTGCGCGACGCCGACGAGGTCTTTGTCTGCGGGACCGCAGCCGAGGTCACCCCCATCGATTCGCTGGACGGCCGCACCTACGCCGACAGCGATGTGGGCCGCGAGGCCGCACGCCTTTACCGGCGCGTGGTCACCGGCGCGGATGCGCGGTATCGCGATTGGCTGACCGATGTCTGAGACCACGCCCGCGGCAGCCCGCGTCAGCGCCAGCGACGTACTCGCAGCGCAAGCGCGACTGCGCCCCTACCTCGCCGCTACGCCGTTGCTCCACGCCGAGCGCTTCGGTTGCTGGCTCAAGCTGGAGAACCTGCAGCGCACCGGTTCGTACAAGGTGCGCGGCGCCATGAATGCGCTGCTGGCCGCGCGCGAACGTGGCGACCAGCGGCCGGTGATCGCCGCGTCCGCGGGCAACCATGCGCAGGGGCTGGCCTGGGCCGGCTACCGGCTGCGCGTGCCGGTAATCGCGGTGATGCCACGCAACGCACCGCAGACCAAAGTCGCCGGCGTGGCGCACTGGGGCGCGACGGTGCGCTTGCATGGCGACAGCTACGACGAGGCACGGTTGTTCGCCAACGACCTGGCCGCCCAGCACGGCTATCGCCTGCTATCGGCGTTCGACGACGCCGACGTGATCGCCGGCCAGGGCACGGTCGGACTCGAGATGGCGGCGCTGGCTCCGGACGTGGTGCTGGTGCCGATCGGCGGCGGTGGACTGGCTGCCGGCGTCGCCCTGGCGTTGAAGTCGCAGGGCGTGCGTATCGTCGGCGCCCAGGTCGAAGGCGTCGACGCGATGGCACGCGCGCTGCGGGGCGACGTCGCGGTGCGCGAGCCCGCGATCACGCTCGCCGATGGCGTGCGCGTCAAGCAGCCCGGCGTGCTCACCCGCCTCGTGTTGGCTGAGCTGCTGGATGACGTCGTGATCGTGCGCGAAGCGGAGCTGCGCGAAACGTTGGTGCGCCTGGCACTCGAACAGCACGTGATCGCCGAGGGCGCCGGTGCGCTGGCGCTCGCCGCCGGCCGTCGCGTCGCCGGCCGCCGCAAATGTGCGGTCGTGTCGGGCGGCAACATCGATGCCGACGTACTGGCGAAACTGCTTTCCGAAGTACGCACCCGCGCACCGCGACGCCCGCGTCGCCGCAGCCGCGAATTGCCGGCTGGCGTCGACGGCGTGCTGCGTCCACTGGCGGCCTCCGCGTCCGCCACGGCTTCCTCCCCTACCCCCATCATGCCGGCCGCGCCGTTCGCGGCGTCGCCCGGCGAGGACCTGCGCGCATGAGCACTTCCGAACCCGACGTATCTGGCCCCGCCCACGTCACCCGCGATTGTCCCGCGTCTATCGCCGACGCTGCCATCGCACCCCCGGCTCCCGGCGAACACGTGCGCATCTTCGACACCAGCCTTCGCGACGGCGAGCAATCGCCAGGCTGCAGCATGACCGCGCCGCAGAAGTTGCGGTTCGCCCACGCATTGAGCGAGCTCGGGGTCGACGTGATCGAAGTCGGCTTTCCGGCCAGCTCGGTCGCCGAGATCGACGCCGGCCGTGCGATCGCGCGCGAAGTGCGAGGCTCGACGCTCGCTGCGCTGGCACGTTGCCATGCCGGCGACATCGAGGCCGCTGCCCGCACCCTCGACGCCGCACGCGCCGCGCGGCTGCACGTGTTCATCTCCACCAGCCCGTTGCACCGCGAGCACAAGCTCGGGCTCAGCCGCGAGCAGGTGATCGAACGCGCGGTGATGGGCGTCGAGCTTGCCCGCCGCCACTTCGATGACGTTGAGTTCTCGGCCGAGGACGCGTTGCGCACCGAGCCAGATTTCCTCGCCGAGATCTGCGGCGCGGCAGTCGCCGCCGGTGCCACCACGCTCAACATTCCCGACACCGTCGGTTACACCACGCCGGCGGAGATCCGCGCGTTGTTCGAGTACCTGCGCGCGAACGTCCGTGACGCGCACCGCGCGGTGTTCAGCGCGCATTGCCACGACGACCTGGGCCTTGCCGTGGCCAACAGCCTGGCGGCGATCGAGGGCGGAGCGCGCCAGGTCGAATGCACCATCAACGGCATCGGTGAGCGCGCCGGAAACTGCGCGCTGGAAGAACTGGTGATGGCATTGAACGTCCGCAGCGGCTACTTCGACGCCCGCACGCGCATCGACACGCGCCGCCTGCTGCCGACCTCGCGGCTGCTGTCGCGCATCACCGGGATGCAGGTGCAACGCAACAAGGCGATCGTCGGCCAGAACGCGTTCGCCCACGAATCGGGCATCCACCAGCACGGCATGCTCAAGCATCGCGGCACCTACGAAATCATGCGTCCGGAAGACGTGGGCTGGGTGCAGTCGCAGATCGTTCTCGGTCGCCACAGCGGCCGCGCCGCGCTGTCCGATCGCCTACAGTCGTTGGGTTTCGCACTCGACGAGGCGCGCCTCAATCAGGTATTCGCCGGGTTCAAGACGCTCGCCGAGAAGAAGCGCGAGGTGTTCGACGCCGACCTCGAAGCCCTGGTGCTGGGCACCGACGCGCCGACCCTGCATGGCCATCGCCTGCTGCACCTGCACGTCAGCACAGGCGTCGGCGACGACAGCCTGCCCACGGCCAGCGTGCGGCTGCTCGACGCCGACGGCGGCCAGGTCAGCGAAGCAGCGGTCGGCGATGGCCCGGTGCATGCGCTGTTCGCCGCGCTCGCGCGCGCCACCGGCATCGCCTTGCACATCGACAGCTACCAGGTGTCGAGCGTGACCACCGGCGACGACGCGCAGGGACAGGCCAGCGTGACCGCGCGCGTCGACGGCGCCGAGCTCAGCGGCTCGGGCACCAGCACCGACATCCTCGAGGCCAGCGCGCACGCCTGGCTGGAAATCGCCAATCGCGTGTCGCGCACGCGCGCCGCTGCCCCTTCACCACAACGCATCGCCGCAACGGCCTGAGGTTTGCATGTCCTCTCCCAAGACCCTGTTCGACAAACTGTGGGACGCCCACCTGGTCCGCCCGGAAAGTGAGGCTTCGCCGGCCGTGCTGTACATCGACCTGCACCTGATCCACGAGGTGACCTCGCCGCAGGCGTTCGCCGAGCTGGACGCGCGTGGATTGCCCGTGCGCCGCCCGGATCGCACCAAGGGCACGCTCGACCACTCCACCCCCACGGTGCCGCGCCTCGCCGACGGGCGCCTGGCGTACTTCAGCGCCGAGGGCGAAGCGCAGGTTGCGCGCCTTCGCGAGAACGCCGCGCGGTTTGGCGTCGAGCTGTTCGACTACGACGGCACGCAACGCGGCATCGTCCACGTGATCGGTCCGGAACTGGGTCTCACCCAGCCGGGCATGAGCATCGTCTGCGGCGACAGCCACACCGCGACCCACGGCGCATTCGGCGCGCTGGCGTTCGGCATCGGCACCAGCGAAGTCGGCCACGTGCTGGCCACGCAATGCCTGCTGCAGCGCAAGCCCCGGACGCTGGCGATCAACATCGAGGGCGAACTCGGCGCCGGCGTGACTGCCAAGGACCTGATCCTGCACGTGATCGGCGTGATCGGCGTCAACGGCGGCACGGGCCATGTGATCGAGTACCGCGGCGCGGCCATCCGGGCGATGTCGATGGATGAGCGCATGACCGTGTGCAACATGTCGATCGAGGCCGGGGCACGTGCCGGCCTCATCGCCCCCGACGAGGTGACGTTCGAGTATCTGGCGCATACGCCGCGCGCACCGCGTGGAGACGATTTCGTCCGAGCCGTCGCGCGCTGGCGGCACTTTCACAGCGACCCGGGAGCGCGGTTCGATCGCGAGGTATCGATCGATGCCGGCGCGATCCGCCCCACCGTCACCTGGGGCACGCACCCGGGACAGGTCACGGCCATCGACGCCTCGCTGCCGATCGCCGGCAACGACGACGAAGCGCGCGCGATGGCCTACATGGGTTTCGTTGGCGGCACACCGCTGGCGGGCCAGGCAGTCGACGTGGTGTTCATCGGAAGCTGCACCAACTCGCGGCTCAGCGACCTGCGCCAGGCCGCCGATGTGCTGCGCGGTCGCAAGGTGCATCCGCGCGTGCGCATGCTGGTGGTGCCGGGTTCCGAACAGGTCAAGCGCGATGCCGAGGCCGAGGGCATCGACGCGATCGTGCTCGCCGCCGGCGGCGAATGGCGCGAGCCGGGTTGCTCGATGTGCATCGCCATGAACGGCGATCTGGTCGGCCCTGGGCAATTGGCGGTGTCGACCAGCAACCGCAATTTCGAAGGCCGTCAGGGCAAGGGCGCGCGCACCGTGCTGGCCTCGCCACTGACCGCGGCAGCATGCGCGATCACCGGCCAGATCACTGACCCGCGGGCCCTGCCCGCCACCCACGCACACGAGCACGCCGCATGAGCGCCTTCACCACGCTGTTGTCGCGCACCGTGGTGTTGCGCGAACGCAACATCGACACCGACCAGATCATCCCCGCGCGGTTCCTCACCACCACCGAACGCAGTGGCCTGGGCCGGCACGCATTCAACGACTGGCGCCTGCGTCCCGACGGCAGTCCCGACCCGGCGTTCCCGTTCAACGACCCGGCCAATGCCGACGCGCGCATCCTCGTGGCCGGACGCAACTTCGGTTGCGGTTCGTCGCGTGAACATGCTCCCTGGGCGCTGACCGACCTCGGCCTACGCGCGGTGATCAGCGCGCAGATCGCCGACATCTTCCGCAGCAACGCGCTCAAGAACGGCCTGCTGCCGATCGTGCTGGACGAGGCGATCGTCGACGAACTGCTCGACCGTCCCGGCATCGCGCTGCACGTCGATGTCGCCAAGCGCCAGGTGATGCTGCCCGACTTCCGCGTCTTCAGCTTTCCGCTGGACGCGTTTGCGCAGACCTGCCTGCTCGAAGGCGTCGACGAGTTGGGCTATCTGATCCGGCAGGACGAGGCCATCGGCGCGTTCGAGGCGCGTCATGCGCCGCCCGGGCCCTTCGAGGCCCCCACCGACACCCCACGGCATGCCGCCGGCAGCGCCGTCGACACGCCATCCCGAGAGGTTCGCCATGCACGCTGAGATTGTCGTACTGCCCGGTGACGGCATCGGTCCGGAAGTCACCCACGCCGCCGTGCAGGTGCTGCGCGCGGTTGCGCGCCGCCACGGCCACGCGTTCGCGTTCACCCAATGCCTGATCGGCGGCGCCGCGATCGACGCCACCGGGCAGGCACTGCCCGAAGACACGCTGCAGCGGTGTCGCGAAGCCGACGCGGTACTGCTGGGCGCCGTGGGCGGCCCGAAGTGGTCGGACCCGAAGGCACCGGTGCGACCGGAGCAGGGCCTGCTGGCGATCCGCAAGGCACTCGGCCTTTACGCCAACCTGCGGCCGGTCAAACCGCATCCGGCCGCGATGGGCGCATCGCCGATCAAGCCGCACCTGCTGACCGGCGTCGACCTGGTGGTCGTGCGCGAGCTGACCGGCGGGGTGTACTTCGGCCAGAAGACGCGCACCGGCAGCGGCGCAAGCGACCTGTGCGAGTACACCATCGAGGAGATCGAACGCGTCGTGCGTCGCGCGTGCCACCTAGCGCGCACGCGGCGTGGCCATGTCGTGTCGGTCGACAAGGCGAACGTGCTGGAAACCTCGCGACTGTGGCGCGAGGTCGCCACGCGCGTCGCCGGCAGCGAGTTCCCCGACGTGACGCTCGAACACCAGTTGGTGGATTCGATGGCGATGCACCTGCTGGCACGGCCCCGCGACTACGACGTCATCGTTACCGAGAACATGTTCGGCGACATCCTCACCGACGAGGCGTCGATGCTGGCCGGCTCGCTCGGTCTGTTGCCGTCGGCCTCACTGGGCGAAGGTCGCGTCGGTCTTTACGAACCGATCCACGGTTCGGCACCCGACATCGCAGGTCGCGGTATCGCCAACCCGTATGCGGCGATCCTCAGCGCCGCGCTGTTGCTGCGTCATTCGCTGGGACTGGAAGACGAGGCAGGCGCGATCGAGCTGGCGGTTTCGCATGCCCTGGACGCCGGCACGTTCACCGCCGACCTCGCCGCCGGTGACACTGCAGTCGGGACGCGCGCGGCCACCGAAGCCGTGCTCGAGCATCTGCTGGACACCTGCTACGTGGCCGAATTGCGGGATTGAACGACGGCACGCGCGAGGGAAGGTGCCGGCTTGGGAACCACGAGGGGCGGGCCGATGCCCGCCCCGCTTCCGGCGGGTTTGACGGGGCCGCCATTTGGCGTGAGTATCAAGCCAAATGACGGATACGGCCATGACAGCTCCCATTCCAAAGCCCGGCAAAAGCAAACGTGCGCCACGCTCCACGCCGCTCGCAAAGGCCGGAATGCACACGGCGCTCAAGCCCGCCGACAAGACCCCGGGCAAGGTCCGGACCATGGCCCGGACCAAGGCGCCCGGCCGCGTTGCCGATGCGCCGCCAGCCCATTCGGTGTTCGGCCGGATGGGCCAGTTGCTCGGCGAACACATCGAGTCGGAGTTCGATGTCGTCAAGCTCGTCAACCTTGGGCTGCCATCGTCGGCCCTGGAATCCCTGAGCGACGCCATCGATGTGGACTACAAGCTGATCGCTCCGGAGAGCACGATCCGCCGGCGCCTGAACGAGAAGCAGCACTTCACCGTCGACGAGTCCGAACGGCTGATGCGCATGGCGCGCGTTACCTCGATGGCTGAAGAGTTGTTCGGCGACAGGAGCACCGCGTCCGCCTGGCTGTCCGCCCGCGCGAACTACCTGCCGGACGTCGAGCCGATATCGCCGCTGGAACTGTCGGCCACCGACTCCGGCACCCGCCTGGTCGAGGCGATGATCCTGCGGACCGCGCACGGGGTGTTCTGATGCGGCTGTGGCGGATTTCCGCGCATCCGGGACTCAGCGGCATCGGTGGCACCTACGTCGACGGCCGCTGGCACACGCGGCCAAGGCACGTCGTCTATGCCGCCGAGCACCCGGCGTTGGCGATGGTGGAAGTGCTGGCCCACATGCACCTGACGCCCGCCAGCATTCCGCTGACGCTCAAGTTGTTGGCGATCGACGTTGGCAAAGGCGCGGTGGTCGCGCCCATGCCCGCCCTGCCCTCGGGATGGCAGGCCAACCGGCCGACCACGCAGGCCATGGGCGATGCGTGGTTGACCGGCGGCAAGGGCCTCCTGCTGAAGATCCCGTCAGCCGTCCTCCCGGAGGCGTTCAATTTCCTGATCAACCCGCTGCACCCGCAGGCGGCCACTCATCTGAAGGAATCGGACATGGGGCCGTTCTGGGTGGACCGGAGATTCATCCGCTAGCCCGTGCGATTGGCGGCGCCGATGAACGCTTCGCGCCGGACGTCAGATCCCCATCCGCATGCGCGACACCGGGACGCGCACGTTGCCTGGCAGGTCGAGGTCGAAACGTTCCAGCACCGCGAAACCCGATGCGAGGTACAGCGGCTCGCCGGGCAATGTCGATACGAGTTCCAGTGCCGTGAAACCCGCGTGCCTGGCCTCGGCGACGCAGATCTCCATGAGCCGCCGCCCCAGCCCGCGACGGGCCATCGATGGATCGACGAAGAACGCACGGATGCGCGCCGACTCCATCGCCGGATCGAGCAGCGGGTCCGGGCCGGACTTCGCCTGATCGCCGCCGAACAACGTGCGTCGCTTGCTCCAGCCACCACAGGCGACGATGCGGTTGTCGTGCTCGATGACGAAAT
This sequence comes from Montanilutibacter psychrotolerans, assembly GCF_003719825.1. Lineage (GTDB taxonomy): Bacteria > Pseudomonadota > Gammaproteobacteria > Xanthomonadales > Xanthomonadaceae > Montanilutibacter > Montanilutibacter psychrotolerans. The sequence goes on from NZ_RIBS01000011.1 coordinate 51,505, forward strand.
AGGTTTCGTCTTCCAGCAGTCGGGTGTCGACGCCGAACACGTGCCGTGTGATGGCATCGGTCTGTTCCGGCGTGTAGTAGCCGGCACTCAGGGCCTGCCCCGATGACGCGATCAGGGCCTGGAGCGCGGGGATGTCGGCGGATCGGGCGTGGCGCGGTTCCGTCATGTGGCGAGCCTGGTTGGGTGGTGCAAGGGCGATGGATCCCGCGCCGGTGGCACGTCGATGCCGCACGGGCCGTCAGTGCAGGTGAACCGCCAGCCAGATCGCGCCGTCGGTGACCCGCCGCACCGTGTGCGGCACGCCAGCGGGCAGGAACACGGTGTCGCCGGCACGCAGTTCGAGCGCTTCCCCTGCGACGTCCAGGGTGGCTTCCCCGCGCAGCAACGCCACCCACTCGTCCTGCGGCTGCACGTACTGGGTCGGCACGGCGTCGGCGGAACTGACGATGCGCTCCACGACCAGGTTGCGGTGGGCCAGCAGTGTCTCGAAACACTCCCCGCCTGCGGGTGCCTGCGTGTGGGCAAACAGGTTTCCGGTATGCATGGCGTCGACTCCGGCAAGCCATCCGTTGCGAAGGGGTCACGCCACCCGGCCGCTTCGGCGGAAAGGGTCAAGGCGCGGAGGTCCCGCACGGCCACGATCACGAGGCGACGGGGACATCCGCATTGGCGCGTCCGGAGTGTCGAGCAGCCGCCGCCGGGGAACAACCCCGCTCGCACCCCGCCGGTGGTCGCCGCGACCGGGAGGTGACCGCAACGGGGATCGCCGCGACGGTGGCTACAACGCGCCGGCCGGGCCCGGATGGGCCCGGATGGGCCAGATCGACGGTGTGTCGCCCGTCGCGGTTTGCACCGACGCCCGCGCGTGGTTACGGTTCGCGCCCATGAATGCCATCGCCACCCGCCTGACCGCCGCGCTCCTGGTTGCTTGCGCCTGCACTCCCGCTGTCGCGCAGACGGCGCTGACGCCCGTCGATGCGGCCGCAACCGTTGCCGATCATCCCGAGGCCGCGAACGTCCAGGTGGAATCGCTCGACCAGAACCCCAGCACTGCAGTCGCCGCGCCTCCGGCGGACGAGGCGGCAATCGCGCCACCAATCAGCGCTGGCGACGCGCACGAGGGCGACGCCGGCAACGCCAGGCAGGACGACGAGCACGACGAGGAAGCCGACGCGGCAGCGGCCGACGCCTTCTTCGAACGGCTCGCCGGGCTGTGCGGGCACGCGTTCGCCGGGCGCGTGGTGATCGATGCGCCCACGCCAGCCGGCGACGATCCGTTTGCCGGCAAGGCGCTGGTCATGCACGTGCGCGAATGCAGCCAGCGCGAGCTGCGCATCCCGTTCCACGTCGGCGACGATCGCTCGCGCACCTGGGTGGTCACGCGCACCCGCAAGGGCCTGCGCCTGAAGCACGACCATCGCCACGCCGACGGCAGCGACGACGACGTCACCCTGTACGGCGGCGACAGCGAGGCCGGCGGCAGCGCGCGCCGGCAGCAGTTCCCGGTCGACGACGATTCGCGCGCGACCTTCACCCGGACCAACCGCGCGGTGTCCAATACCAACGTCTGGGCGATCGAAGTCGAACCGGGCCAGTTGTTCGTGTACGAGCTTGCGCGGCCGGGACGCCTGTTCCGCGTCGAGTTCGACCTCGGCCAGCCCGTGGCCGCACCGCCGCCGCCGTGGGGCAGCCGGTAGCCCGCGATCGCCATCACAGGATCCACCTGTCGGCGTCGCCCCCCTTGACGCGGGCGGTGTCCGCGGTTGACTCTGCCCGCATGCCGCATCACGCCGCCATCGCCATCCACGACTGCCAGCCGCAAGGCTGCCGCATCGCCGTGTCGATGGCCGATGCCCGTGACGTCGTCACCGTGCTTGCCACCACCGTCATTACCACCACCCGTACCACCACTCCTGACGGGGTGCGGACGGGCGTGTCCAGTTGATCTGATCCACGCCGCTCCGCACCCCGACTGGGTGCGGAAGCCTGCCTTCCTACCCGCCGGACCGGGGCCCCCACACAGGAGCCACTGATGTCTGCTGCCTCGAGTTCCAATCCACCCAGTTCGTCGTCCAGTTCGTCACCCAGTTCGCTGTCGAGCTCGTCAGCCGATGGGCCACCCAACGTCGTGCAGCGCGAAGGCGCGACGCTCGACACGCCCCGACGCCACGCCCACAAGTTCGGTGGCAGCAGCCTGGCCAGCGCCGCGCATTACCGCTCCGCGGCGGGGCTGCTCGATGACGGCGCGTCGTCGCGATGGGTGGTGGTCTCGGCCATGCAGGGCGTCACCGACGCGTTGCTGCGGCTGGTCGCCGACGCCCGCGCCGGACGCGACTGGCAGGCCGACTGGGGCGCCTTGCAACAACGCCACATCGAAGCGGCCGCGCTGCTCGACAGCGGCGACGCACTGTCGTCCCAACTGCACGACGAATTTGCCGCGCTGCACGGCGAACTGGCCGCGCTCGCCGCGCCCGTCGACGGCGCGCACGACCCGGGCCACGCGCTGCCCGGCCTGGGCGAGGTGCTGTCGTCGCGGCTCATGCACGCCGCCCTCGGTGGCGATGCGGCCGGCTGGGATCGCCTCGATGCGCGCGACGTGCTGGTCACCCAACCGGGCGAGCTGGGTTGCGCGATCGACTGGCCGGCGACCGAAGCCCTGCTCGCGCAATGGCTGGAACGCCACCGCGGCACCCAGGTGGTGGTCACCGGGTTCGTCGCACGCGACGGGCAAGGCCGCGCGACGGTGCTTGGCCGCAACGGCAGCGACTGGTCGGCGGCGATCTTTGCGCGACTGTTCGCGGCCGAACTGCTGACGATCTGGACCGATGTCGACGGCGTACTCAGCGCGGATCCGCGACTGGTTCCCGACGCCGTCCGGCTGCCGTCACTGAGCTATGCCGAGGCGTGCGAGCTGGCCTACTTCGGGGCCAAAGTGCTGCACCCGCAGACCCTGGTGCCGTTGCAGCAGCGCGGTGTCGCGGTGCGCATCCGCAACAGCGCGCGCCCGGACTGCCCGGGCACCGTGATCGGTCCCGACGGCGGCGCGGCAGCGCGGCACGACGACGGCCATCCGCACCCGGTCAAGGGCCTGAGCCTGGTCGAGAACCTGGCGATCCTCGACCTCAGCGGCAGCGGCATGGCCGGCGTGCCGGGCACCGCGGAGCGCCTGTTCGGCGCGCTGCGCGAGGCCGGCGTGTCGGTGACGATGATTTCGCAGGGGTCGTCGGAGCACTCGATCTGTTGCGTGGTGCGTGCCGACCAGGCCGAGCCCGGTCGGGCGGCGATCGCCCGCGCGTTCGCCGAGGCCATCGAGGCGGGCCAGGCACAAGGCGTCACGGTGACGCCGGACATCTGCGTGCTGGCAGCCGTCGGCGACGGAATGGTCGGTACGCCGGGCGTCGCAGCGCGGCTGCTCGGCGGCCTGGCGCAGGCGCGCGTCAACGTGCGCGCCATCGCCCAGGGCGCGGGCGAGCGCAACCTGTCGGTGGCGATCGCCGCCGGCGACGCCACGCGGGCGTTGCGCAGCGCGCACTCGGCGTTCTGGCTGTCGCCGCAGACGATCTCGGTCGGCGTGATCGGCCCGGGCCAGGTGGGTCGCGCGCTGCTCGCGCAGTTGGCCTCGTCGACCTTCGACGGCCACGACGAAGGCATCGACCTGCGCCTGCGCGCGCTCGCCGACAGCCGCCGCATGTGCCTGGCGGCGGTCCGTCTCGACCCGGCGGACGCCATCGCGCGACTGGCCGATGCCGCCGCGCCGGGCGCCTCGGTCGATGACGCCACCACCGCGCTCGACCTGGACGCATTCGCCGCGCACGTGCGCGCCGAGCATCTGCCGCATGCGCTGATCGTCGACTGCAGCGGCAACGACGCAATCGCCGCGCACTACCCGCGCTGGTTGGCAGCCGGCATCCACGTGGTCACGCCCAGCAAGCACGCCGGCAGCGGCGCGTGGTCGCGTTACCAGGCGATCCGTACGGCCAGCGCGGCGGTTGCCGGGCGTGGCCACGCGCAGTTCCGCTACGAGGCCACGGTCGGCGCGGGCCTGCCCGTGATCCAGACCCTGCGCTGCCTGCTCGACACCGGCGACGTGCTGCTGGGCATCGAGGGCGTGCTGTCGGGCACGCTGGCCTGGCTGTTCAACCGGTACGACGGCAGCGTGCCGTTCTCCGCGCTTGTGCGCGAAGCGATGGCGCTGGGCTACACCGAACCGGACCCGCGCGACGACCTGTCGGGTACCGATGTCGCGCGCAAGCTGGTGATCCTGGCGCGCGAGGCGGGCTGTGCGTTGTCGATGGACGACGTCGCCATCGAGAGCCTGGTGCCGGAAGCCTTGCGCGGGGTTTCGCGCAGCGAGTTCCTCGAACGCCTGCACGAACTCGATGCGCCCATGCAGGAACGGCTGCTGCAGGCTCGCGCCAGCGATCGCCAGCTTCGCCACCTTGCGCGCCTGGAACTGGCCGCCGGCGAAGTACACGCGACGGTGGGCGTGTCGTCGCTCGACGGCGGACACGCCGCCGTGCATACCCGACTGACCGACAACCTGGTGCAGTTCCGCACGCGCCGCTACGCCGATAATCCGCTGGTGGTGCAGGGACCGGGAGCGGGCCCGGACGTCACCGCCGCCGGCGTGTTCGGCGACATCCTCGGCATTGCACAGACCCTCGGAGCCCAAGCATGAGTGCGACACCGTCCTTCCCGCCGGCGCGGCACGCGCGTGCGTTCGCGCCCGGCAGCGTCGGCAACATCGGCGTCGGCTTCGACCTGCTCGGCCATTCCATCCTCGGCGTTCGCGACATCGCCACCGTGCGCCGCATCGACGAGCCACTGGTGCGCATCCGCTCCATCACCGGCGACTGCACCGGCGCGTCCAGCCTTCCGCTGGACGCCGCACGCAACACCGCGGGACAAGCGCTGATCAGCCTGCGCGATCAACTCGGCCTGGCGTTTGGCTTCGAACTGGCGCTGGAAAAAGGCATCCCGCTGGGTTCCGGACTCGGCGGCTCGGCGGCGTCGTGCGTGGCCGCGCTGGTGGCGGCCAACGCCCTGCTCGACACACCGCTGACGCGCGATGAGCTGTACCCGTTCGCGCTGGACGGCGAATCGGTGTCCAGCGGCAGTCGCCACGGCGACAACGTCGCCCCGATGCTGCTCGGCGGCGTGGTGATGGCCACCTCGACACGCATGATTCCGTTGGCGGTGCCCGAGTGGCTGCATGCGGTGGTCGTGCATCCCGATCAGGTCCTGGAAACGCGCCACGCGCGCGCGGTGCTGGCCGATCCCTACCCGCTGTCGCTGGTGGTCGAGCAGAGCGCGCATCTGGCGTTGTTCCTGACGGGATTGCAGCGCGGCGATGCCACGCTGATACGCGATGGACTTCACGACCTGCTGGTCGAACCGCGCCGCGCACCGTTGATCCCGGGATTCGCCGCGGCCAAAGCCGCCGCGCTGGCAGCTGGCGCACTGGGCGCCAGCATTTCCGGCGCCGGGCCGAGCACGTTCGCCTGGTTCGCCTCCCAGGCCGAGGCCAGCGCCGCGGCGCCTGCCATGCGCGCAGCCTTCGTCGCTGCCGGCTTTGATGCGCGTGCCTACGTCACACCGGTGGCGGGCCCGCGCGCCGACCTGCTCGACGGGGACGACGCATGAACTACATCAGCACCCGCGGCGGCATTGCGCCGGTCTCGCTGGATGCCGCACTCGCCGCGGGACTGGCCGGCGATGGCGGCCTGTACGTGCCGGAGCAGTTGCCACTGCTGGACGCGATCGCCGGCGCCACCAGCCTGGTTGCCACGGCCGAGCGTGTACTTGCGCCGTTCCTGGACGGCTCGGCATTGCGGGGCAACCTGACGTCGCTGTGCCAGCACGCTTACGGCTTCGACGCACCCTTGCGCGCGCTGGCGGGCAACGGCGACCACCTGCTGGAGCTGTTCCACGGCCCCACCGCGGCGTTCAAGGACTACGGCGCGCGCTTCCTCGCCGGCGCGCTGGGCGCGCTGCGCGCCCCGGGCGATCGCGATACCACCATCGTGGTCGCGACATCGGGCGACACCGGTGCGGCCGTTGCCGCGGCATTCCATCGCCTTGCGGGGTTCAAGGTTGTCATCCTGTACCCCGAGGGCCGCGTGTCGCCGCGCCAGGCGCACGGCCTGGAATGCTGGGGCGACAACGTGCGCACGTTCCGCGTGGCCGGCAGCTTCGACGACTGCCAGCGGCTGGCCAAACAGGCGCTGGCCGACAGCGCGCTGCGCGACGCGTGCCCGCTGGGCTCGGCCAACAGCATCAGCCTCGGCCGGCTGCTGCCGCAGGTGGCCTACTACGCGCACGCCGCCACGCAGCACGCCGCCACGCACGGTATGACGCTGAATTTCGTGGTGCCGACCGGCAACCTGGGCAACGCCGCGGCGGCGGTCGTGGCGCGACGCATCGGGCTGCCGATCGGTGAGATCGTGCTGGCAACCAACGCCAACGACGTTCTGCCGCGCTACTTCGCCGGCGGCGAGTACGCCCCGCGCGCCAGCGTGGCGACGCTGGCCAACGCGATGGACGTCGGCGCTCCGAGCAACTTCGAGCGGCTGCGCCACTGGCATCGCGATGACGCCGAACTGCGCGCGGCGCTGTCTGCCCATGCGGTCGATGACGCCACCATCGCCGCGACGATCCGCGCGGCGCCGCAGCGCCATGGCGTGGTGCCCTGCCCGCACACGGCCACCGGCCTGCACGTGCTCGAACGCCTGCGCGCGCGCGGCGACACGCGGCCTTGGGCCGTGGTTGCCACCGCCCACCCGTCCAAGTTCGAGACAATCGTCGAGCCGCTGGTGGGGCAGGTGGTCACGCCACCGCCAGCGCTGGCGGCGTCGCTGGCCCTTCCCGCATCGGCCGAACGGCTGCCGGCCGACTACGCGACGCTGCGCGGGGCGCTGCTCGAAACCGCGACGTCCTGAGGGCCGCGCGAGGCACACCGGCAACTACCGCGAGGCGGCGCGATCCACGCGCCGCCGATTCGGAGTCAGTCCCGCATCGTCAGGCGGTCGCGGGCACCTTGATGCGGAACCACGCGGCGTACAGCGCGGGAAGGAACAGCAACGTCAACACGGTGGCCACCAGCAGGCCGCCCATGATCGACACCGCCATCGGTCCGAAGAACGCGCTGCGCGACAGCGGAATCATCGCCAGGATGGCCGCCAGCGCGGTCAGCACGATCGGCCGGAAGCGGCGCACCGTCGCCTCCACGATCGCCTTCCACGGTTCGGCACCCTCGCTGCGGTCCTGCTCGATCTGGTCGACCAGGATCACCGAGTTGCGCATGATCATGCCGGCCAGCGCGATCGTGCCCAGCAGCGCCACGAAGCCGAACGGCACCCGGAACACCAGCAGGAACAACACCACGCCGATCACGCCCAGCGGCGCGGTCAACAGCACCATCACGCTCCGCGAGAAACTGCGCAGCTGCAGCATCAGCAAGGTGAACACCACGAACAGGAACAGCGGCATGCCGGCCTTGATCGAGTCCTGCCCGCGCGCGGAATCCTCGACGCTGCCGCCGACATTCACCGTGTAGCCGTACGGCAACCCGGCGCGGATCGCATCGAGCGTCGGCGAGATTTCCGCCATCACCGAGGCCGGCTGCGTGCCGTCGTAGATGTCGGCGCGCACGGTCATCGTCGGCTTGCGGTCGCGGTGCCAGATGATGCCTTCCTCGAATCCGTATTCGAGCGTGGCGATCTGGTTCAACGGAATGCTGCGGCCGTTGGTGGTCGGCACCATCAGGCTGCCGAGCATGTCCAGCTGCGCGCGCTCCTGTTCGGGGCCGCGCAGCAGCACCTCGATCAGCTCATTGCCCTCGCGGTAGGTACTGGCGTGGTTGCCCGACAGCGAACCGGTCAGGAACGTCGCCAGCTGCGCCGAGCTGACGCCCAGCGCTCGTGCGCGTTCCTGGTCGACGCGCAGGCGCACGACCTTGTTGGGCTCGTCCCAATCCAGGTTGACGTTGGCGACGTGTCCGTTCTTGCGCACCGTCTCGCGCACCTGGTACGCCAGCTTGCGGACCTGGTCGATATGCTCGCCCGAGACGCGGAACTGGACCGGATAGCCCACCGGCGGGCCGTTCTCCAGGCGCGTCACGCGCATCTGCAACTCGGGGAATTGCGGAATCACCTCGTCGATGATCCAGCCGCGGATCGTCTCGCGCGCGTGGATGTCCTTGGGCATCAGCACGAACTGGGCGAAGTTGGCCGCGGGCAGCTGCTGGTCCAGCGGCAGGTAGAAGCGCGGCGAACCGGTGCCGACGTAGGACACGTAGTTGGCCAGGTCCTCGCGTTTGGCGAGGATTGCCTCCAGGCGTGCGACCTGTGCCGCGGTGGCCTTGAGCGAGCTGCCCTCGGCCAGCTCCACGTCGACCATCAGCTCTGGCCGCACCGAGTCGGGGAAGAACTGTTGCGGGACGAAACGGAACAGCGCCAGCGAGCCGATGAACGCGGCGGCGGTGATCGCGATCACCGTCTTGCGACGGCGCACGCACCAGGTCAGCCACGCACGGAAGCGCGTGTAGAACCGGCTGTCGTAGGGGTCGTGGTCCTTGCCGTCGTGCACCGCCGGGGCGATGAAGTCGGCCAGGCGCGGATTGCGGTCGGCCCAGCGCTGGCGGGTGGCGTGCCAGCGTGCCGCCAGCGAGCCGGGCTTGAGCGCGGCGGCGTGGCCGTGATCGGGCAGCAGCTTGTCGCCGAGGAACGGGATGAACATCACCGCCGCAACCCACGACACCAGCAGCGCGATCGTCACCACCTGGAACAGCGAGCGCGTGTACTCGCCGGTGCTGGAGGCGGCCGTGGCGATGGGCAGGAAGCCGGCGGCGGTGATCAGGGTGCCGGTCAGCATCGGGAACGCCGTGCTGTCCCAGGCGAACGCGGCCGCCTTGATGCGGCTGTAGCCCTGTTCCATCTTGATCGCCATCATCTCCACGGCAATGATCGCGTCGTCGACCAGCAGGCCGAGCGCCAGCACCAGCGCACCGAGCGAGATCTTGTGCAGTCCGACGCCGAAGAACTCCATGCCGGCAAACGTCATCGCCAGCACCAGCGGGATCGACAGCGCGACCACCAGGCCGGTCCGCCAACCCAGCGAGAAGAAGCTCACCAGCAACACGATCGCAACCGCCTCGGCCAGCACGCGCACGAACTCGCCCACCGATTCCTTCACCGCCGCGGGCTGGTCGGCGACCTTGCGCAGCTCCATGCCGGCCGGCAAGGTCTGTTGCAGCGCCGCGAATTCCTTCTCGAGCGTCTTGCCCAGCACCAGGATGTCGCCGCCTTCCTTCATCGCCACGCCGATGCCGATCGCGTCCTCGCCCATGAAGCGCATGCGCGGCGCCGGTGGATCGGAGAAGCCGCGCGTGACCTTGGCGACGTCGTCGAGGCGGAAGCTGCGGTCGCCGACACGGATCGGGAAAGCGCGGATCTCCTCGATCGAACGGAACTTGCCCTGCACGCGCAGCGCCACGCGGCTGCTGCTGGTTTCAAAGAAGCCGGCCGGGACCATCGCATTCTGGTGGTCGAGGGCGTCCTTGACCGCGGTCAGCGGCACGCCGAGCGTGGCCAGCTTGGTGTTGGACAGCTCGATCCAGATCTTCTCGTCCTGCGCGCCGAACAGCTCGATCTTGCCCACGTCCGGCACGCCCTGCAGCGACAGCTGCACACGATCGGCGTAGTCCTTGAGCACCGCGTAGTCGAAGCCCTTGCCGGTCAGCGCGTAGATGTTGCCGTAGGTATCGCCGAACTCGTCGTTGAAGAACGGACCGACCACGTCGTTGGGCAGCAGCGGTCGCAGGTCGCCGATCTTCTTGCGCACCTGGTACCACAGCGGGCCAATCTCGACCGAGTGCATCGAGTCGCGCGCGGCGAAGATCACCTGCGATTCGCCGGCCCGCGAGTACGAGCGCACGTACATGTACTCGCCCGTCTCCATGAGCTTCTTCTCGATCCGCTCGGTGACCTGTTGGGCGACCTCGTCGGCGGTGGCGCCCGGCCACAGCGTGCGTACCACCATCACCTTGAAGGTGAATTTCGGATCCTCGCTGCGGCCCAGGCGCAGGTACGAAAACGCACCGGCGATGGCCATCACCAGCATCGCGTAGACGACCAGGCTGCGGTGGCGCAATGCCCATTCGGAAAGGTTGAAGCGCATGTCGACGGCTCGCGGTGTCGTGGTCACTCAATCGAGGAAATGAGTGTGCCGGGATGAAGGGTGCGGGTGTTGCCGTTGGCCCCGCGTTGCAACGAGGGGCCGGGAAAGCGTTGCCGCGGGTATTGCCGGTGCGGCATCACGGTGCCGAACCGGTAGCGATGCTTCGCGCCCGCTTCCAGCTGCCTTCGCGCAGGACGTGCAGGCAGGGTGGTGGCGACGCGTCGGGCGGGTTGGGCCCCGACGTCAGGGCTTTCCCGAGGCCGGGGTAACGGGCTTGTTGTCGCGGTCGACCGGACTCACCTTCTGCCCGACGCGCAACAGGTGGCCGCCCGCGGCAACCACCCAATCATTGGCGGTAAGACCACCCTTCACCGGAACGCGCTCCTGGCCATACGGACCCAGTTCCACCGGTCGCAACGCGAGTGTCGAGGTGGCGATATCCACCACGAACACGGCCGGCTTGTCGCCGGCGGCGGCGCGCTGCACCGCTGCCAGCGGCACGCTGAGGCCGCCGTTGTCCGCGTGCGGCAAGTAGACGCGCGCGCTCTGGCCGAGTTCGAAGCTGCCTGCCGGCGCGTCGATCACGACGCGCGCGCCGTACGTCCGCGATGCGGGATCGGCCGCCGGGGAGATCTCCCGTACCCGCCCGGGGAAGCGCTGCTGGCTCGACCACGATTCCACCAGCACCGGCTGGCCGGGCTTGAGCGCGGCGACGGCATCCTCGGGAACGGCGAACGCGATCTCCCGGGCGCCGTCGGTGGCCAACGCGAACACCGCCTGCCCGGCACCGAGCACCTGGCCGGCCTCGGCGCTGCGCGATGCGATCACGCCATTGCTGGGAGCGCGCAACTGGGTGTACGCGGCCTGGTTGCGTGCGACCTCCAGGCTGGCGCGTGCGGCGTTGACCTGGCCCTGCGCGGCCGTCGCGGCGGCGTTCTGCGCATCGATCGTGGAACGACTGACCAGTTGGCCCTGGCCAAGTTTGGCGAAGCGCGCCTGGTCGGCGCGCGCGCGGGCAAGTTCGGCCTCGGCAGCGACCAGCTGCGCCTGCGCCGCGCGTGCCTGGGCCTGCAGGTCGCCCGGGTCGAGCACCGCCAACAGGTCACCGCGCCGGACGTGGTCGCCGACATCGACACGACGCTCGACCAGGTTGCCGCCGACGCGGAACGACAGCGGGCTTTCCTCGCGTGCGCGCACCTCGCCGGCAAATGCGCTGGCGGAGACGCCCCCCGCAACCGGATGCACCACCAGCACCGGACGGGCCGCCTCGTCGGTGGCCTTCCCGCCGCTGCATCCGGCCGCCACGACGGCGACCAGTGCGATCAGCAACGCGACGCGCGGGAGCGCACGCGGGCGGGCGGACGAGCGGCGTCCTGGTCGAAGCTGGCGGTGCATCGTAGGCAATCCCGGTTGAATTAATGAACCAGACAGTACTGTATAAATAACAAACTGGATAGTCTAGTATTCCAACATGACCACACCCCGCCCCCCCGTACCCGGCTCCGAGACCGCTGCCAAGCCAGCCGGGCCCGGTCGCCCGAAGGATCTGGGCAAGCGCGCGGCGATCCTCGACGCGGCCAAGACACTGTTCACCGGCAACGGGTTCGATGGCGTGAGCATGGACCAGATCGCCGCCGCCGCCGGTGTCTCCAAGCTCACTGTGTACAGCCATTTCGGCGACAAGGAGACGCTGTTCGTCGCCTCGGTGAAAGCCTATTGCGAGATGCAGTTGCCGTCGTCGCTGTTTGTCGGAGACCCCGAAACGCCACTGCGCGAATGCCTGATGGTGATCGGCCGTGCCTTCGTGTCGATGGTCAACAGCCCGGAAGCCGTGGCGGGCCACCGCATGCTGTGCACACCGCAGGCAGCCGCCTCGCCGCTGCCGCAGATGTTCTGGGAGGCCGGCCCGAAGCGCGTGCAGGACGAGTTTGCGGCATTTCTGCAGCGCCGCGCCGATGCCGGCGAGCTGGACCTGCCCGACACGGCCCTGGCCGGCTCGCAGTTCCTGTGCCTGCTCAAGGGCGAGATGCATGCGCGGCTGGTGTTCGGCTGCGGCCCCGAGTACGCGGCCGGCGGCGCATTCGATACGCAGGCGCATGTCGCGGCGACGGTCGAGATGTTCCTGCGCGCCTACGGACGACGCCCGGCGTGATGGGCGCGGCGCAGACCCGCGCTGCGACCGTGCCGCAGCGGCCCCGGGTGCGGGCCTTGATGGCTCAAGCCTTTGCCGCAACCGTCACGTTTTCGAAGGCCCTGGTTGCAGCCCCGGTTACGACAGTCCTGATTACTTCCGGCACTCAGTCCAGACGCCGCGCTGGTTGACCCTATGCGCCCCGGACCGCGTGCGGCCCCGGGGCTCCCCAAACGGTAGAATTCGCGCCTCCCGCGAACGATCACGAGTACCCCGCATGAGCACCATCGACTACACCAAGGCCCGCGAATTGATGGTTGAGCAGCAGATCCGGCCCTGGGATGTGCTGGAGCCGCGCGTGCTCGGCGTGCTGACGGCACTGCCGCGTGAGGCGTTCGTGCAGGTCGAGCACCAGACCCTGGCCTACACCGACGTGGCCCTGCCGCGCGCCGATGGCGGCTTGCTGCTCAAGCCGGTGGTCGAAGGCCGCGTGCTGCAGGCCGTCAATGTCCAGGCGACCGAAGACGTGCTGCTGGTTGGCAGCGGTGGCGGCTATCTGGCCGCCTGCCTGGGCCAACTGGCGCGTGAAGTGGTGGTGCTGGAGCCGCAGGCCGACGCCGTGGCCGGCATCCGCGACGCGCTCGCCGCGCAGCGCATCGGCAACGTCCGGGTTGAACACGCCGACCCGATGACCTGGGGCGATGGCCGCCGCTTCAACGCGGTCTGCGTGACCGGCGCGGTCGATGCCATCCCGGCGCATTTCCTGCAGTGGCTGCAGCCCGACGGTCGGATGTTCGTCGTGCGCGGCCGTTCGCCGGCGATGGAAGCGGTGCTGCTGCACAACGAAGTCAACGCTCCGCGCATCCAATCGTTGTTCGAAACCGACATCCCTTACCTCCCCGGTGCGGCTCCCGCACCGGCCTTCGATTTCTGAGCCGGCACACCCCACGCCAGGTCCGCATCACGCCGCGGGCCGCTCACCAATGACCGTCAAGGAAGCCGCATGATCCGTCGACCGCTGGTACTCGCCCTCGCCTTCGCCCTGCTGCCTGCCGCCGCGTCGGCGCAGGACCTGCTGCAGACCTACGAACTGGCACGCGGCGGCGATCCGCAGCTCTCGGCCGCCGAATCCAGCCGCCTGGCCATCCGCGAAGGCGCCGTGCAGGCCCGCGCCGCAATGCTGCCCCAGCTCAGCGCCGAAGCCACGGTGACGCGCAGCCACAACTCCGGACCGACCACCGGCGCGTTGGTGGATCCCGGCACCGGTCTGCCGCTCGAAGACGCCAACGGCGACATCATCCAGGTTGAAGGTGACGGCTCCAGCGACACCACGCGTCGCAGCCTGGGTGTCAGCGCACGCCAGATGATCTACGACCGCTCGCGCTTCACCCAGCTGCGCTCGCAGAAGGCCCTGAGCCAGGCCAGCGACTTCCAGCTGGAGGCCGCCGGCGACAACCTGATCACGCGCACCTCGTCGGCCTACTTCAACGTCCTGGTGCAGCTGGAAACGCTGGCTGCCGCGGAGGCCGCCGAGACCGCGCTGCAGAAGCAGTTCGACTTCGCCTCCAAGCGCCTGGAAGTCGGCCTGGCGCCGATCACCGACGTGCACGAAGCGCGCGCCCAGTTCGACAGCGCGCGGGCCAGCACCATCCTGGCCCGCAATGCGGTCGAGGACGCCTATCAGGCGCTGGCCGAGATCACCGGCCAGGACGCACGCAACCTCAAGGGCCTGCCGGCGGACTTCCAGCCGGCGCTGCCGGTCGCAATCGACTCCCAGCAGTGGGTGACCAGCGCGATCGACAACAACCCCTCGCTGAAGGCCAAGCAGCTGCAGGTCGAGTCGGCCGAAGCGGCCGTCGAGACCGCACGAGCCGGCCACTGGCCGACGCTGTACGCCAACGCGGGCTACGGCGACGACAAGACCTGGGGTGACACCAGCTTCCGAGGATTCAGCCGTCCCACCGAGGACGAGAGCCGTGGCGGCAACATCGGCATCACCTTGTCGGTGCCGCTGTTCTCCGGCGGCGCGGTGCAGTCCGGCGTGCGCCAGGCGCTGGCCCAGCGTGACATTGCCAACGACGAACTCGAACAGCAGAAGCGTGCACTGACCCGCAACACCCGCAACGCCTACCAGGCGCTGGTCGCCGGTGTCAGCGAAGTCGAAGCCCGCCGCCTGGCACTGGTCTCGGCCCAGGCCGCGTACGACGCCTCGCAGGTCGGTCTCGAAGTCGGCACCCGCACGGTGCTGGACGTGCTCAACAACCAGCGCAACCTGTTCACCGCGCAGCAGGCCTACGCGCAGGCGCGCTACAACTTCCTGCAGAACCGCCTGCTGCTGGAACAGGCTGCCGGCACGCTCGACGTCGAAGATGTGCAGGAGGTCAATCGCCTGCTGACGGCCGACACCGCCGCGCGCACCTCGAACTGATCCGCGCACCAACTGCCGAAAGAAGAAACATCAGGCGCGCGTCGGACTGTCCGGCGCGCGCCTTTTCTTTGATCCGACGCCGAGACCTGGCACGTCACGCGTGCCGCACGGTTCGCGCATGGCCCGCAGCTCACCAGGCGACTTCCCGCAACGCGTGGCTCAACGCGCCGGCGGCAACACCGGCTGCAGCAGCACTAGGGTCTGCGCCAGCGCGCCACGACCGGTCTCCACCAGCACCCGCCCCGCATCCACCATCGTCGCGCGGAGTTCGGGCTGCGAGAGCAGCTCGGCCAGCGCCGCGGCCACCGCGTCGACGTCCTGGCCGATCCGCAGCGCACCTGCCTGGTCCAGGCGTTGCGCGATCTCGACGAAGTTGTGCAGGTGCGGACCGGTGACGGTGGCCACGCCAGCCGCCGCCGGCTCCAACAGGTTGTGCCCGCCGACCGGCTGCAGACTGCCGCCGACGAAGGCGGCATCGGCGCAGGCGTAGAAGCTCAGCAGCTCGCCCAGTGTGTCGATCGCGAACACCGCGTCGCCCGGTTGCGGCCAGCGCGCGCGCGAACGCGTCGAGACCTGCCAGCCTGAGGCACGGGCGTGCTCGGCCACGATCCGGAAGCGTTCGGGGTGACGCGGCGCCCAAAGCAACAGCAAGTCGGGGAAACGCGCACGCAGGCGGCGATGGATCGAAATGATCGCTGCCTCCTCGTCTTCGTGCGTGCTTGCCGCGATCCACACCGGCCGCACGCCGGCATGACGGCGGAACTCGGCGGCAAACGACTCCAGCGAGTCGGGCACGGTGACGTCGAACTTCAGGTTTCCCACTTCGCGCACCTGGTCGCTGTCCGCCCCCAGCCGCACGAACCGCACCGCGTCGGCCAGCGATTGCGCGGCCACCGTGTGCACCGTGCGCAGCGCGCGCGCCACCAGCGGCGCGAGCACGCGATAACCCCGCAACGAGCGCTCGGAAAGCCGCGCGTTGAGGATGTAGGACGGCACCCCACGGTCGCGGCAGCCGAACAGCAGGTTCGGCCACAGTTCGGTTTCCATGATCAGCGCGGCGTGCGGCCGGTAGTGATCGAGAAAACGGCCGACCGCGCCGGGCAGGTCGTACGGCAGATAGACGTGCTCGATGGCGCCACCCCACAGCGCGCGCACGCGCTCGGATCCGGTCGGCGTGATGGTGGTCACCAGCAGGCGAATGTCCGGCCGGCCACGACGCAACGCGTTGATCAGCGGTACCGCCGCGTTGACCTCACCGACCGACACCGCGTGAAGCCACAGCACGCGCCCCTGCCCGGGCTCGCGATACAGCGCGTAACGCTCGGGCCAGCGCTGGAAATAGGCCTGCTGGCGAAAGCCACGCCAGATCAGGTGGTACAGCGTGATCGGCACCAACAGATAGAGCACGGCCGAGTACAGGCCGCGCAGGAGGCGCTCGATAAGGTCAATCCGCATCGCGGAAGGATAGCGAATGCGACGGGGAGTGCGTTGCGCGAGGCGCGCGCGGGCGAGCGAGATGACCGCGCGGAAGTTGGTTGCCGCCCGATGACGGCACCTGCGTTCGCGGTCGCCACCTTAGAATTGCCGCATGTCCGACGAATCCGCCTCCACCGGCGCCGCTGCCAGCCCGTACACCCCCGGTCCGCCGCCACGGGCGCCTCGCTACTGGCTGGGCTGGCTCGGGGTCGGGTGCGCGTGGCTGCTCGCTCGCCTGCCGTGGCCGTTGCAGCGTTGGCTCGGGCGCCGTGTCGGCGATGTGCTGCGGATCTGCCTGCGCGAGCGCCGCTTCGTCGCGGCGCGCAACCTTGCGCTGTGTTTCCCCGAACGCGACGCCGCGGCACAGGCGGCGCTGCTTCGCGACAGCTTCGCCGAGCTGGGCATCGGCCTGTTCGAGTTCGCGCGCGCGTGGTGGGGCGACGTCACGCCCATGCGTCGCGAGTTGCGCGTCGAAGGCCTGGAGCACCTCGACGCGGCGCGTGCCGATGGGCGCGGCGTCATCATCGTGTCGGGTCACTTCACCACGTTGGAGATCGCCGCGCGGCTGATGTGCGACCACGCGCCACTGGCCGGCATGTACCGCCCGCACGATCAGGGCGTGATGGAGTGGGCGGTAAAACGCGGCCGCCTGCGCTACGCCGCGGCGATGTTCACCCGCGAGGAATTGCGTCCGGCGCTCAAGCATCTCAAGCAGGGTGGGCTGCTGTGGTTCGCACCCGATCAGGACACCCGCCGCGGCGAGAGCGTGTTCGTGCCGTTCTTCGGTCTGCCGGCCTACAGCCTGACCTCGACCCACCAGCTGGCGCGGCTGTCCGGCGCGGCGGTGCTGGCTTTCGCGCACGAGCGCCGCGACGACGGTGGCTACACGCTGCGCCTGTCGCCGGCGTTCACCGATTTCCCGTCGAAGGACGCACGCACCGACACCGCACGCGTGATGGCCGCGATCGAAGCGATGGTTCGACACGTGCCCGCGCAGTACCTGTGGATCCATCGCCGCTTCAAGCGCCAGCCGGATGGACGCGGGGCGCTGTACCGCAAGGATCGGCCGCCGCCGGGCGAGTGACACGGTTGGGCGGGAGTGGCGTTGCGGTGCCATCACCGCACGACGTCGTCGACGGCTGCGGCGGGAACGGGCGCGACGGTAATGCGCGCCGACGTCGAATTCCGGACGGACGCGTTACGGGGTTTCCGCCGTCCTGGCGTACAGGTCCGCCTCGCCGGCCGGCCGCGTCTTGAAGCGGCGGTGCACCCACAGGTACTGCTCCGGATGGCGGCGGACCACGCGTTCGAGTTCGGCCATGTAACGCGCCGCATCGGCCACCGGATCGCCACTTGGCCACCCCGGCCATTGCGGCTCGACCCACAACCGATACCGGCCATCGGCCTCGCGCTGGAACCAGTACGGCAGCACCACCGCGTTGCCGCGTCGACCGATCTCGGCGGTGGCAGTCACGGTGGCCGCCTGCACGCCGAAGAAGGGCACGAAGGCGTTCTGGTAGTTGAAATCCTGGTCGCCGGCCCATGCCACCAGGCCGCCCTTGGAGAGCGTGCGCAACAGGCCGCGCATATCCTTCTTGGCGATCACGTCGGCGAACGCACGCCGCCGTGCGTCGTCGAGAAAGCGCTCGATGCAGACGTTGTTGTTGCGACGAGCGACGATGGCGATCGGCTCACCCAGCGCGTCGGAAAGCATCCGGCCACCCAGTTCAAGGTGCGGCGAGTGCCCGGTGACCAGCAGGACGCCACGGCCCTGCGCGATGGCCGCGCGCACGTGTTCCAGCCCTTCCACCTCGACCAGCCCCCGCAGCGACGCCGCCGGCGCGAACCAGCCACGCAACGATTCGAGCAGGCCGGTGACGTTGGCGCGCAGCGTCGCACGCAGCAGCTGCCGCTGCGCGCGTGGGTCCAGCTCGGGAAAACACAGCGCGATGTTGCGCGCCGCAATCCGGCGGCGACTGCGCAACAGCGGCGTGGCCAAGCCCGTCAACGCGCCGCCGAGCGCCAGCAGCAGCGGCTGCGGCAGACGCGCCACCAGCGCGGCCAGCCGATTTGCCGGCGCCACGAAACGGCACCGCGGCCGCCCGGCCTCAGCCATCACGCCTAGCGCTCCGCTTCGCCCTGCCCATCGCGCGCCAGCAGGCTGCCGGCGTACAGCGCTGCCAGCAGCAGGGTCAGGCCGCCCCAGAACGTCGAGTAGAACGCCAGGTGCGTGTTGAACGGGAACACCGTGACGGCCAGCGCCAGCATCGCCGGCCGGGCACGCTCGCGTGCGTCCGCATCGGCGAAGCGCCAGGCGCGCCAGGCCAGCGCAACGCCCGCCAGCCAGAGCAGCAGACCGAACAGGCCAGTCTCGCTGAGTATCTCGAGCACGATCTGGTGGGCATGGAACGCCGGCCCCTCGCCCCAGGCCGCGGCCTGGCCGGGGGCCTGGTCGCAGGCGGGAAAGGCCTCGCGGAAGCCACGCGCGCCGACGCCATTGATCGGATGCGTGCGCGCCATGCACAGTGCCGCGCCCCAGATCCGGCTGCGCCCGGACAGCGCGTTGTCGACGCCCTGTTCGCTTGCGGTCACGGCCTGCGCGGTGCGCTCGATGCGCTCGCGCACCTGCGGCGAAAACACCGTCAGCCCCCCCAGCATCACCGCGCCAAACGCGAACACCGCGGCCAGCTTCCGCCAGCCCAGCAGACGCCAGCCCGACACCGCCAGCACCAGGCCATAGGTGATCCACGAGGCACGCGAGCCGGCCAGCAGGATCACCACGCCCAGGGCGGCCGCGGCCACGAGCCAGCCGATCGCGCCGAATCGGCGTCCCGCGCTGTACAGCGCAAACGGCGACAGGCTGGCAATCACCAGGCCCAGCTTGAGGTTGCACGGCCCCAGCACGCCGCTGAGGCGATCGGCCGCTGCAGCTTCGGCCACGGTGCACATGCCGTGGCCGCTGATCGCCAGCTTGATGGTGTCGATGCCGAAGAACAGTGGACTGGTGCCGGCGATGGCCTGGATCAGCGCGTCCAGCGTCCACACGGCCAGGATCAACGCCAGGCCGCCGAACGTGATCCGGCGCCCGCGCGCGTTGGCCACCGCGGACGCCGCCAGCCACAGGAACGGCAGGTAGCGCAGGTCCTTGAACGACTCCTTGAAGGCGCGCGCCTGGTCGACGGCATCGAACGCCGATACCAGCTCGGGCAGCCAGTAGGCGAAGAACAGCACGCTGGTCAGTGCCCACGCGGGGCCACTGAGCAGTTCGCCGCCGCCACGGAAACGCGAGGCCAGCAGCTTGAAGATCGCCAGCAATGCGCCCAGCACCAGCACGCCCTCGGCATAGCCGGGCGCCGGCCACAGTGCGACGTAGCCCAGGATCCAGGCCGGTGCCCAGCGCCATCCGTGCACGGAGTCGGCGCTCGCGGGTGGGTCCTGGCGCCAGGCCGAGGGAAGGTCAGTCGGTGAGTTCGGCATAGACGGCAAGCGTGGCTTCCTGCATCGCGCGCAAGGTGTGGGGGATCGTAACGGGTGGTTGCGGCGGCCGCGCGATCAGCGCGCGCGCGCCAGCGTGCAGGGCGGCCTGGTCGAACGGCGCGACCGCCCCCTGCGGCTGCAGACCCTGCAGCAACTCGCCGACACCGCCGTGCGCCCAGCCCAGCACCGGGCGGCCCACCGACAGCGCCTCGAGCACGGTGCGGCCGAATGCTTCGGGCTTGCGCGAGAGCTGCAGCACCAGATCGCTGGCGGCGTAGGCGCGGGCGATCTGCGCGGTCGGCGCGGTGAACGCCAGCGCGTCGGCGATGCCCAGCGCGGCCGCTTGCGTTTCGAGCGACGCGATGTAGGCCTCGCGGCCGGGTTCGCGCGCACCGGGCAGCCACAGTCGGGCGTCGTCGCCGTCGGCGCGCAGCGCGGCCAGCAGCGTCAGCGCATCGGCGTGGCCCTTCAGACGCGTGCCGCGACCGGGCAGCAGCAGCAACGGCCCGTCGCCGGCCAGCGCCGGATGCTGCGTGGCGGCCCAGGCGCGTGCCTCGCGATCGGGATGCGACTCGCGCGGGAACTGCGCGGGGTCGATGCCGCGCGCGATGACCCGCAGCCGGCTTGGATCGGTGGCCGGGTAGTGTTCGAGCACGTAGCGCCGCACGGTGTCGGACACGCAGATCACGCGTTCGCCGCGGGTCATCACCGCGCTGTAGCGCGATGGCGAGTTCAGGCCGTGCACGGTGGTGACCAGCCGAGGGCGCGATGGCGCGCGCAGGCCGCGCAGCGCCAGCACGCCCAGCCATGCCGGCAGCCGCGAGCGCGCATGCACGATGTCGACTCGCTCGCGCACCAGCAGCGCACGCAGCGCCGGCACGTGGCGCAGCACCAGCAACGACTTGCGGCCGATGTCGAGATGGACGTGTTCGGCACCGATGGCGAGCAGCGCCGGCAGCAAGCGGCCACCGGCGGAAACGACAATCGCGCGATGACCCGCCTCGACCAGCGCGGCGGCGATCTCGAGCGTGGAGCGTTCGACGCCGCCGGACTCAAGCGCCGGCAGCAGCTGGACCACGGTCAGACGGCGCATGGTCGGCTCCGATGGGTCCGCGGCATGGAGGCCGGCAGGGTGCGCGATAGCGCGGTATGCGACTGCAAGGCCGGTCCTGGCCGCCCCGCGGGTGGCTCAGTCTTCCAGGACGAAGTGCGCGCCACAGTACGGGCACTGGCACTCGCGCTCGGCCTCGATCGGCAGGTAGACGCGCGGGTGCGAGTTCCACAGCGCCATCGACGGCAGCGGGCAGCTCAACGGCAGGTCCGCGCGGCTGACGGTGTAGCGCTGCTCGGCGTTGGCCTGGGTGGGACGGTCTTGGGCTGCGGTCATGGCGTCGGACTGGCGTAGCGGGGGCGGCAGTTTAGCAGCCGCGCCGGTGATGGCCGCCGAAAGCCCATCCCCCGATCCTTTGGCGCCTCGGGCATGGCGCCCCCCGCGACGGCGACGCCGCCGGCCCTGCCGGCGACGCCAACCGCTGCCCTCGGTTCAGACGGGCAGATCAGAGAGGCAGATCGAACAGCAGCACTTCGGCCGCGTCATCGCCGCGGCGCGTCACCGACAGGCTGCCGCCCTCTTCGGAATAGCCCAGCGCATCGCCGGCGACCAGCGCGCGCCCGTTGACCTCGACCTCACCCCGCACCACCTGGAGCCAGTAGCGGCGCCGGGTCGACAGGGCATGCTCGACCACCGCACCGGCCGCCGGCTGCAGCGTGTACATGCGGGCGTCCTGGCGAATCACCAGGCTGCCGTCGGCACCGTCGGGCGACGCCAGCTGGCGCCAGCCCGCGCCAGGCGGCAAGGCGCCGCGCTGGGCATAGGCCGGAGTGGCATTGACGCGATCGGGCTGGATCCAGATCTGCAGGAAGTGCACCGGCTCGCTGTCGGAGGCGTTGAACTCGCTGTGCTGCACACCGTGGCCCGCGCTCATCCACTGCAACTCACCGGCACGGATGACCCCACCACCGCCGGCGCTGTCCTTGTGCGAAAGCGCACCGGACAGCACGTAGCTGAGGATCTCCATGTTGGCGTGGCCGTGTTCGGCGAAGCCCGCGCCGGGATCGACGCGGTCTTCGTTGATCACCCGCAATGGGCCGAAGCCCATCCATTCCGGGTCGTAGTACTGCCCGAACGAGAACGTGTGGTGGCTGTCGAGCCAACCGGCCTTGACCCGTCCACGCTCGCTTGAGCGACGTTCGATGATCATCGTCTGACTTACTCGGCCTTGGGCACCATCGCTTCGGTGGTGATGCGGATGATCACCTCGTCGCTGACGTTGGGCGCGTACTTTCCGACGCCGAAATCGCTGCGCTTGATGGTGGTGGTGGCGTCGAAGCCGGCCGCCGCGCGCTTGGCCATCGCGTGCTCGCCGATCTTGTTGATCGTCACGTCCAGCACCACCGGCTTGGTCACGCCGTGCACGGTCAGGTCACCGGCAACCTTGAGCTTGCCTTCGCCGGCGGCTTCCACGGACGTGCTGGCGAAGGTGATCGTCGGGAACTTCTCGGCGTCGAAGAAATCGGCGCTGCGCAGGTGCTCGTCGAACGCCTCGACGTGCGAGTTCAGGCCCGCCAGCGGGATGGTCACCTTGACCGAAGACGCGGTGACGTTGTCGGCGTCGTGGACGATCACACCCTCGACCTGGCCGAAATGGGCCAGCGGATTGGAGAAGCCCAAGTGGCTCCAGCTGGCGGTGACGTCGGTGTGGTTCGGGTCGATGGTGTAGCTCAACGGCGCGGCGAACGCGCCAAGGCTGGTGGTGACAAGGGCGGCAGCGAGGGCGAGGCCGAGGAACGGACGCTTCAACATGCGGGAATCTCCAATGCGGGTGACGGCAGGACCGGCGCGGACACCGGATGGGTCTTACGGTAAGAGGCAGGCAAGGCGCGAAACGGTGGCACAGATACGGCATCGGGCGTTGCGGGCGCGTGCACCCGAATGGCCGACGGACGTCAGAGGATCTGGGACGCCTCGTCGAACGGCAACCGTGGCGAGCGGTCGAACAGCTTCGCGGTGTCGCCGTAGCCCAGGTTGACCAGGAAGTTCGACTTGATGCGGGTGCCGGCGAAGAACTCGGCGTCCACCATGGC
Source organism: Montanilutibacter psychrotolerans (assembly GCF_003719825.1). Taxonomy (GTDB): domain Bacteria; phylum Pseudomonadota; class Gammaproteobacteria; order Xanthomonadales; family Xanthomonadaceae; genus Montanilutibacter; species Montanilutibacter psychrotolerans. The sequence continues at coordinate 74,337 of NZ_RIBS01000011.1, forward strand.
GTTGTTGAAGCCGGACATCGGGCCGGTATCCAGGCCCAGCGCGCGCGCGGCCAGCAGCAGATAGGCGCCCTGCAGGCTGCCATTGCGCAGGCCGATCACGTCCAGGTCGGCCTCGGGCTTGGTGTCGAACCAGCTCTTGGCGTCGGTGTGCGGAAACAGGTAGGGCAGCTTCTCGTAGAACGCCAGGTCGTAGGCGACGATCACGGTGACCGGCGCGGCCATGGTCTTGTCGTGGTTTCCCGCGTCCAACGCGGGGCTCAGGCGCGCCTTGGCCTCCGGGGACTTCACGAACACGAACCGCGCCGCGCTCAGGTTGGCGCTGGTGGGCCCCCACTTCAGCAGGTCGTACAGCTGCCGCAGGGTCTCGTCGCTGACCTCGCCACCGAGCTCGTTGTGGGTACGGGCGGTGCGGAACAGCTGGTCGAGCGAGGCTTGCGGCAGGCTTGCGTGCATGGGATCTCCAACGGAATACGCCGCAACGAAACCGCGGCCGGGGTCGAAAGTGTAGAGTCTTGCGCGCTGAGCAACAGAAGCCACCTTCGAAACGGATTATCCGCACCCGTGCAACAACGAGCCGCACGGCCGCCCCGCGCCGCCACCTGGACACTGAGCGACGGCCACGCAGGCAATGTCCGCCAGGCCGAAGCCCTTGCTGCCGCCCTCGGCCGACCCGCCCGGTCCTGGCATCTGGACGCGGCCGTGCCCTGGCGCTGGTTTGCGCCGCGCCATCTTCCCCGCAGCGCGCACGCCTGGGGCCGCGACTTCGCCACGGCAATGGCCACGCCACCGGCCCTGGCGATCGGCTGCGGCCGGCAGGCGGCACTGGCCACGCGCCTGCTGCGCGGCCGGGCCGGCGCCGTGGTGCAGATCCTCGACCCGCGCCTGGACCCGCGCCACTGGGACCTCGTGGTAGCCCCCGAACACGACGGCCTGCGCGGCGACAACGTCATCACCCTGCTGGGAAGCCTCAACCCGGTCGATGACCTCTGGCTGGCCGCCGCGCGCTCGGTGTTTGCCGCCTTCGCGCGCCTGCCTCGCCCGCGGACCGCCCTGTTGCTGGGGGGGCCGAGTTCGCACGCGCGTTTCGACGAAGCGCAGATGGAAGCGCTGTGCGCGCAGGTCGCCGCGCTGACCGCGCGCGATGGCGGCAGCGTGCTGGCCACCACCTCGCGACGCACCCCGCCGGGCGTGCGCCGAGCGTTGCGCTGGCGGCTGGCCAACCTGTCCGGCCATGTCTGGACCGATCCGGCCGACGGCAGCAACCCCTACCCCGGCGTCCTCGGCTGGGCCGACCGCATCGTCTGCACCGCCGACTCGGTCAACATGCTGTCGGAGGCCTGCGCGACCCGCGTGCCGGTCTATGTGGCCGGGGCCGATCGGCTGAACGGCCGTCCGCGGCGCTTCGTCGACGCCCTGCTCGGCACCGGTCGGCTACGGCACTTCGACACGATCGACGACGCCCCGACCAGCGAACCGGCCCAGTCGCCCCTGCGCGAAACCGCGCGGGTCGCCGAGCACGTGGCGACCCGCCTGGGGTTGTAGGCGGCAAAGCGATGGGCAGGGGCTCGGCGTTGCATAGCGCCGAGCGAGGGGCTCGTCGCCCGAAGCCGCCTTGCGGGCATTTCAGGCGTTGGCGCCCGACGCGCCGGGGAAGTCCAACCCGTGCGCGCGCGGCATCGTGAATCGCGGTGCGGGCGGCGTCGATGTCGGCGTCGGGAGGCGCGCGTCGTGCGCGGCGATCGAGTACGCAATCGAGCCCTCGCGCCAGCACCGCGACATCGCCGCTGGCGGTCGGCCCGGTCAGAAACCCATCACTGGCGACGATCCGATTCAAGCATGCGGCGCTTGCCATTGGTGGTGATGAAGCGTCGGAATTGCGGTGAATGCCATCCAGGCCTTATCGCACTCGCACATCGCGCGCTCGATCGCTAGGCTTCGAGCGATTCACGCGGCCACGTGCTGGACCACGTTCGTCGACCCCAGAATTCTCCATTCCAAACGCCCACTCGTTCCAGGTGGGCGTTTCCTGTTTTTCGATGATACGAGACGGAGCAAAACCGATGTTGAAGCATGTCGCCCTGTTGTTTTGCCTGATCCCTGGGGCTGCACTCGCGCAGGCGCCCGAGCAGTGGGTTCTGACAACCGATCTGTGGGGCAACCCCGCTTATCGAACACTCACGCTGAAGCAGGATGGTGAAAGGCTCACCGGCGACATTGACGGCGACCAGATCACTGGACATCGCAAAGGCGCCGTCATCGAGTTCCAGGACACCGATTCGAGTAATGCGATCTACTCGTTCGCAGGCACGATCGACGGCGAGCGCATCAGCGGAATCGCCGACTTCCCGGACACCAACAATCCGGCCGCGCGTGCCAAGCACTCCTTTTCAGCCCGCCGGATCCCCGATCGTCCTGCCGGGCCGCCGCGCCGCCACGAGTTTGCACCGGAGGACTATTCCAACGAATTCAGCCCACACCGTTCGCCGGTACTCACGATCTGGCCTGGAGACACGGTGCACACCAAGACCATCGATTCGGGCGGGGTGGACGAAAACGGCATCACGCGCGCCTTGTTCGGCAATCCCCAGACCGGACCCTTCTTTATCGCCACCGCCTCGCCTGGCGACACACTCGTCGTGCGAATCAATCGCCTGCGCCTGAATCGAGACTATGCCGACAGCCTGGACACGATCGTCGGCCGCGCGCTGGGTTCCAGCCTTGCCGCCGATGCGGGTGACCTGGGCAAGCCGGTGCGTTGGAAGCTGGATCGAGCGCGAGGCCTGGCCAGTCTTGAAGCGCCGACCGACCGATTGAAAGGATTTGCCGTACCGGTCCGCCCAATGCTGGGCGGACTGGCTGTCGCACCGGGCTTCGGCTCCGCCCCCATTTCCACCGGCGATACGGGGAGATTTGGCGGCAACATGGATTTCAAAGAAGTGGTGGAAGGCAACATCGTCTACCTCCCCGTCCAACAGCCCGGCGCCCTGCTGTATCTGGGCGACGCCCATGCCCTGCAAGGCGATGGCGAAACGTCTCAGTACGCGCTGGAAACCTCGATGGATGTCGAGTTCACGGTCGAGGTACTCAAGGGCAAGTCGATCGCAATGCCGCGGGTTGAATCACCGACCCAGATCATGGCTCTTGGCCAGGCGGGCTCGTTGGATGATGCGCTGCGCTCGGCGACGACGGGACTGGTTCAATGGTTGCAGCAGGACTACGGATTCACGCTTTCCGAATGCGCGGTCATCCTCGGTAGCGCGGCGCACTACACCGTCCCCAATCTCGCGGGGCGAAGTGTCGGAGTGGCCGCAAAGCTCGACAAGTCGTTGCTCCGCCAGGGCCCCACGGCAACAGGTGCTGCCGCTTCGGCAGAGGCGCTCTGACAATTCAACCTGGAGCCGCTGCGCCGGCGGGCAGGATTCAGGCGTTGGGGCCGGGCGCGCCCGGGAAGTCCAACCCGTGGACGCGCGTGGCATCGCGGATCGCAGCGCGGGCGGCGTCGATGTCGGCATCGGCGGGCACGCGACGTGCGCGGCGATCGAGCGTGCAGTCGAGCCCTCGCGCCAGCAACACCGCGTGCGCGGCCTGCAATCCCGCTGCGGTGACCGCGTCGAATACGCCAACCCGACGCGCGACATCGATCAGGCCCGGCGTATTGCGTGGCACCAGCAGCGCCGGCTGCGCGGCCGCCTGCTCCAGCACCACCGCCTGCAACAGGAACTCCAGGTCGACCAGCCCGCCCTCGCCCTGCTTGAGGTCGAACACCGCCGCGTCGCTGCGATCGAGTTCGGCGCGCATGCGCCGACGCATCGCCACGATGTCCTCGCGCAGCTTCACCGGCTCGCGGGCCCGCGCAAGGGTCTCGGCACGAACCGCTTCGAAATCGGCACACAGGCTGTCGTCGCCCGCGACGCTACGCGCGCGCACCAGCGCCTGGTGCTCCCAGGTCCAGGCGCGCTCGCGCTGGTAGTCGGCAAAGCTGGCCAGGCTGGACACCAGCAATCCCTTGGCGCCGTCCGGGCGCAGACGCACGTCGACGTCGAACAGGCGTCCGGCCGCCGTCACCGCGCCGAGCAGCGCCACCACCTTCTGCCCCAATCGCGCGAACCAACGTTGCGCGTCCAGCGAGCGGGCGCCGTCGGAGTGCGCATCGGCATCGGCGGTGTAGAGGAACACCAGATCGAGGTCGGAACCGAAACCGAGCTCCTCGCCGCCAAGGCTGCCGTAACCCAGCACCGCAAACCGCGCCCCCGGCACGTGGCCGTGCCCCTGCGCGACTTCGACCTGCGCCAGCTGCAACACGCGCGCGACCACGCCATCGCCCAGCCAGGCGAGCTGGCGCGCGCTCTCGGCAGCGAACTGTCGTCCGTCGCGTTGTGCCATGGCGATGCGAAAGCTCAATGCCTGGCGCACCTCGTTGAGCGCCTGCAGTGTCGCTTCGGTGTCATCGTCGCCGGACACCTGCGCACAGGCCGCCAGCAGCGCCTCGCGCCCGGGTAGCGGGCCGACGACGCGCGCATCCAGCAGTTCGTCCAGCAACACCGGATGCGAGGCCAGGCGCTCGGCCAGCAACGCGCTGCTGCTGACGACTTCAACCAGGCGCGCAAGCGCTACGGGTTGTTCGTCGAGCAGGGCCAGGTAGGCGCTGCGGCGCAACACGTTGTGCAGCAGCGCCAGCAGACGGCGCAGCGCGAGCATCGGCTGGCTCGACGCCACGGCACCCTGCAGCAGCGCCGGCAGCACGCGATCCAGGCGCGCGCGGGCGCTGTCGGAAAGGCCGCGCACGCCGGGGCTGCGTGCCAGGTCGCGCAGCATGGTGTCGGCGTTGCCCGCTTCGACGAAGCCGGCATCCAGCAGCGCGTCGGCATCACCGGCCTCCGGCAGTGCGCGCCAGTACGACGACAACGCATCGGGCGCGGCGCTGCCACGTCGCGGCGCCAGCAGTGCGTTGAACTCTTCGGTGACCAGCGCGCGTTGCGCGTCCAGCGCCTCGCGCAAGGCATTCCAGCTGGCGTAGTCGAGCGCGCGGGCGATGCGTCCACGCGTGCTGTCGTCACTCGGCAAGGCATGCGTCTGCGCATCGCGCAGCATCTGCAGACGGTTCTCGAGCCGCCGCAGGAAACGGTAGGCGTAGGCAAGCGCATCGCCCGCCTCGACGCTCACCTGGTTTCCCGCGACCAGCGCACGCAGCGCCGGCAGCAGGCGGCGGCCACGCAGCTCGACCTCGCGTCCGCCTCGGATCAATTGCAGCGCCTGCACCAGGAACTCGATTTCGCGAATGCCGCCTGGGCCACGCTTGATGTCGTCGGCCAGTTCCTTGCGCGCGACCTCCGCGCTGATCGCGGCCTTCATCGCGCGCAACCCGTCGAGCGCGCCGTAGTCCAGGTACCGCCGGTACACGAACGGCCGCAAGGTCTCCAGGAAGCGCTCGCCCGCGGCGATGTCGCCCGCCACCGGACGCGCCTTCTGCCAGGCGTAGCGTTCCCAGTCGCGCCCTTCGCGCTGGAAGTACTGCTCCATGGCCGTGAACGACCAGGCCACGCGACCGGCGTTGCCGTACGGACGCAGGCGCAGGTCGACGCGATGGCTGAAGCCGTCGGCGGTGAGTTCGTCCAGCAGCTTGGCCAGCTGCTGGCCCAGGCGGGTGAAGTACCCCTCGGCATCGAGGACGCGCGCGCCGGGCCAACCGTCGATGTCGGATTCACCGTCGCACTCGAAGGCGTAGACCAGGTCGATGTCGGAACTGAAATTGAGCTCCTCGCCACCCAGCTTGCCCAACCCGAACACCACCAGTCGCTGCACGCCGCCATCGCGGTTGCGCAGCACGCCGTGGCGTTTGCTGAACTGGGCTTCCAGCGCGTCCAGCGCCACCTGCATGCAAATCTCGGCCAGGCGCGTGCTGGCAGCCAGGGTGGCGTCGACGTCGTCCAGGCCAAGCACGTCGCGCCAGACCATTCGCGTCGACTCGGCAGCGCGGTAGCGGCGCAGCAGCTGCGGCCAATCGGCGCTGTTGTCGGCATGCAGCACGGGCGGCGGCGCGGCGCCGCAGCCGGCGTCCTCGAGCATCGCGATCAATCGATCGGGCTGGCGCACCAGGGTGTCAACGGCAAAGTCACTGGCGAGGGCCAGTCGCCGCAGGCGCGCTTCGTTGCCGGCATCGAGCAGGCCGATCGCGGCGTCCGGCAGCACGGCACGCAGGCGTTGCAGCGCACGCGTGAGCAGAGGGGCGTCGCGGTCGTCCGCGTCACTCGGATCGAAGGTCATGCGCGAATGATGGCATGCGCTCCATCCGGCGCATTACGCCTTCGGCTAATGCGCCCTACCCGGGACCTCCTGCGGCGCCATCGTCCGCGGGCGACGCACACGTTGCGTAGGGCGCAATAACCGAAGGGCATTGCGCCGTATGTGTTCACGTCGCGGTTGATTTTCATCGCGTGTCCCATCCGGCGCATTACGCCTTCGGCTAATGCACCCTACCCGGGACCTCCTGCGGCGCCATCGTCGGTGCGCGGCGCGCACGTTGCGTAGATACCGTCTTGGCCGTCAACTGCCGGGCAAGTAGTTTGGATCGAACGGCCGGCCGGATTTCACCACGCCAAAGATCAGGTGCAACAGCTTGCGCATGGCGGCGCCGATCTGCTGCA
>NZ_RIBS01000012.1 GCF_003719825.1 Montanilutibacter psychrotolerans
CAACGTGAAGATGGTCGTGTCGCTGATCAACCCGGTGGCGATGGACGAAGGCCTGCGTTTCGCGATCCGCGAAGGCGGCCGCACCGTCGGCGCCGGCGTCGTCGCCAAGATCCTCAAGTAAGAATGCACCACCGCGCCGTCCGGCTGGGTCCGGATGGCGCAACCAGCGAAAGGAGGGACAGGATGTCCCTCGTGTTCGCCCGACAGGGAAGCGTCGCGTGGCAATGTCCCGGGAGCCGGGCCTCGACTTGTTCGGGGCTCGCTTGACGGGGCTGTGACACGCGCCTTATACTTTTCTGTCTGGGTGGCCCGGGTAACCGGGCCGCCCTGTTTTACAACTGAATTTCTGGTCCGGATCTTGCTTTCCCGTGCCGGTGTATGTGCGTTATCAGGTTGTCTCATGGGGTTCGGCGCACCCAGTCGCCGGCCCGTCGCTCTTTAATGAAGGAATCCCGTCATGGCGGACCAAAAGATCCGAATCCGGCTCAAGGCGTACGATCATCGTCTGATCGACCGCTCGGCCAGCGAGATCGTCGAGACGGCAAAGCGGACCGGCGCGCAAGTGCGCGGCCCGATCCCGTTGCCGACCAAGATCGAGCGCTACACCATTCTCGTTTCGCCGCACGTCGACAAGGACGCGCGTGACCAGTACGAGACCCGCACGCACAAGCGCGTGCTCGACATCGTCGACCCCAACGACAAGACCGTGGACGCGCTGATGAAGCTCGAACTCGCGGCTGGCGTTGACGTCCAGATCAAGCTGACCTGAGGCCGCCCACCATGACCGCGAAGAAATATTCGTTGGGCATCGTCGGTCGCAAGGCCGGCATGAGCCGCTTCTTCACCGAAGACGGCAAGTCGGTGCCGGTGACCCTCATCGAGGCGACCCCGAACCGCATTACCCAGATCAAGACCCTCGACAGCGACGGCTACAGCGCGCTGCAGGTGACCGTCGGCGTCCGCCGCGCGGCCCTGGTCAACAAGCCCGAAGCCGGTCACCTCGCCAAGGCGAAGGTCGAAGCCGGTCGTGGCCTGTGGGAGTTCCGCGTGGCCGACGAGCTGATCGGCGACTTCAATGTCGGCGGCGAGATCAAGGCTGACATCTTCGAAGTCGGCCAGATCGTCGACGTCCAGGGCGTGACGAAGGGCAAGGGCTTCCAGGGCACGATCAAGCGCTGGAACTTCAAGATGGGCGACGCGACGCACGGTAACTCGTTGTCGCACCGTTCGCCGGGCTCCATCGGTCAGCGCCAGACGCCGGGCCGTGTGTTCCCGGGCAAGAAGATGTCCGGCCACATGGGTGACGTGCAGCAGACGACGCAGCGTCTTGAAGTGGTCAAGGTCGACGCAGAGCGTGGCCTGATCGCGATCAAGGGCGCAGTGCCGGGTGCTCCGGGCGGCGACGTGATCGTTCGTCCGTCGAGCAAGGTTTAAGGAGAGATGACGATGGAACTCGCCATCACCAATAGCAGCAAGACGCTCTCGGTTTCCGAGGCGATCTTCGACCGCGATTTCAGCGAAGACCTGGTCCACCAGGTGGTCGTTGCGTACCGCAATGCCGGTCGTGCCGGCACCAAGGCGCAGAAGACCCGTTCGGAAGTCAATGGCACCACCAAGAAGTCGAAGAAGCAGAAGGGCGGCGGTGCGCGTCATGGCGCGCTGACGGCTCCAATCTTCGTCGGCGGCGGCGTGACCTTCGCGGCCAAGCCGCGCAGCTTCGCGCAGAAGGTCAATCGCAAGATGTACCGCGCTGCGATCTCGTCGATCCTGTCCGAGCTGAACCGCCAGGGCCGCATCAAGATCGTGGAAGCGTTCGATCTCGACGCTGCCAAGACCTCCGGTCTGGTTGCCAAGCTCAAGGGCCTGGAAGTCGGTCGTCGTCCGCTGATCGTCACCGAGGACGCTACCGAGAACCTGTACCTCTCGGCCCGCAACCTGCCGTACGTCGAAGTGCGTGACGTGCAGGGTCTCGACCCGGTCGCGCTCGTTGGCGCCGACACCGTCGTGATGACCGCCGACGCCGTCAAGAAGATCGAGGAGTGGCTGGCATGAACGACGCCAAGCTCTACAACGTAATCCGCGCGCCGCGCGTGTCCGAAAAGACCGCACGCCTGCAGGAAGTTTCCAACCAATACGTCTTCGAAGTTGCGACGACCGCTACCAAGGCCGACATCAAGGTCGCCGTGGAAAAGCTGTTCGACGTGAAGGTCGAATCGGTCAACGTGCTGAACGTGAAGGGCAAGAGCAAGGCCTTCAAGTTCCGCATGGGCCGTCGCGCCGACTGGCGCAAGGCGTACGTGAAGCTGGCCGAAGGCCAGACGATCGACGTGATGGCCAAGGCCTGAGGAAAGACCCATGGCATTGATGACTTTCAAACCCACCTCGCCCGGCCGCCGTTCGGCCGTCCGCGTGGTCACGCCGGGCCTGCACAAGGGCGCGCCGCACGCGGCCCTCGTCGAGCCGAAGAGCAAGACTGGTGGTCGTAACCACCACGGCCGCATCACCACCCGTCACATCGGTGGTGGCCACAAGCAGCACTACCGCATCATCGACTTCAAGCGCGACAAGGTCGGTATCCCCGCCCGCGTCGAACGCATCGAGTACGATCCGAACCGCACCGCGCACATCGCGCTGCTGTGCTACGTCGACGGCGAGCGTCGCTACATCATCGCGCCCAAGGGCCTGAAGGATGGCGACCAGGTGATCGCGGGCCGTGACGCCCCGATCCGCGTCGGCAACACGCTGCCGCTGAGCAACATCCCGGTCGGTTCCACCGTGCATTGCATCGAGATGAAGCCGGGCAAGGGCGCCCAGATCGCTCGCGCCGCTGGCGCCAGCGTCTACCTGGTCGCTCGCGAGCAGGGCTACGCCACGCTGCGTCTTCGCTCCGGCGAAATGCGCAAGGTGCCGGTCGAGTGCTGCGCGACCATCGGTGAAGTCGGCAACGACGAGCACAGCCTCGAGAAGCTCGGCAAGGCGGGCGCGAAGCGCTGGCGCGGTGTCAAGCCGACCGTTCGCGGTGCGGCCATGAACCCGGTCGATCACCCGCACGGTGGTGGTGAGGCCAAGGCTGGCCAGGGCAACCCGCATCCGGTCACCCCGTGGGGTGTTCCGACCAAGGGTTACAAGACGCGTAAGAACAAGCGTACGCAGCAGTTCATCGTTCGCGATCGCAGGAGCTAATCGGCCATGGCACGTTCACTCAAGAAAGGCCCGTTCGTCGACCACCACCTGATGAAGAAGGTGGAGACGGCAGGCAACAACAAGAAGCCGATCAAGACCTGGTCGCGTCGCTCGATGGTTCTGCCGGAGATGGTGGGTTTCACCATCGCCGTGCACAACGGTCGCAACCACATTCCCGTGCTCGTCAACGAAAACATGGTTGGCCACAAGCTCGGTGAGTTCGCCCTGACCCGTACCTTCAAGGGTCACGGCGGCGACAAGAAGAGCCGCTAAGGAGATGACCATGGAAGCGAAAGCCATCCTGCGCAGCGCGCGCATCTCCGCCCAGAAGGCCCGCCTGGTCGCCGACCAGGTGCGTGGTCTGTCCGCCGAGCGCGCCGTCAACCTCCTCAAGTTCTCGGACAAGAAGGCTGCCTCCCTGATCCGCAAGGTCGTGGAGTCCGCCATCGCCAACGCCGAGAACAACCAGGGCGCTGACGTCGACGAGCTCAAGGTCACGACCATCATGGTTGACGAGGGTCCCTCGCTGAAGCGCTTCATGGCGCGTGCGAAGGGCCGCGGCACCCGCATCCTCAAGCGCACCAGCCACATCACTGTGGTTGTGGGCGCGGGCAAGTAAGGCGGAGTCAGACAATGGGTCATAAAGTACATCCGACCGGAATCCGCCTTGGTATCTCCAAGGACTGGAATTCGAAGTGGTTTGCCGGCAAGAAGCAGTACGCCGAGTACCTCGCTGCCGACCTGAAGGTCCGCGAGATGCTTCGCAAGAAGCTTGCCCAGGCCGGTATTTCCAAGATCTTCATCGAGCGTCCGGCGAACAACGCCCGCGTGACGATCCACACCGCCCGTCCGGGCGTGGTGATCGGCAAGCGTGGCGAGGACATCGACAAGCTGCGTAAGGAAGTCAGCGAACTGATGGGCGTTCCGGCGCACATCAACGTGACCGAAGTGCGCAAGCCCGAGCTCGATGCGCAGCTGGTTGCCGAGTCGATCGCTCAGCAGCTCGAGCGCCGCATCATGTTCCGCCGTGCGATGAAGCGCGCGGTCGGCAACGCGATGCGCCTCGGTGCCCTGGGCATCAAGGTCAACGTCGCCGGCCGTCTCAACGGCGCCGAGATCGCGCGTTCGGAGTGGTACCGCGAAGGTCGCGTGCCGCTGCACACGCTGCGTGCCGACATCGACTACGGCTTCGCTGAAGCCAAGACGACGTACGGCATCATCGGCATCAAGGTGTGGGTCTACAAGGGTGAGATCTTCGATTTCTCCCAGGTTGGCCAGGAAAAGCAGGACGACAGTCCGCGCAGCGACCGTGGCGATCGCAACGATCGCGGCGACCGCCGTGACCGCAACGACCGTCCGGCTCGCCCGGCCCGCGAACAGAGGTAATTCGCCATGCTGCAACCCAAGCGAACCAAGTACCGCAAGGTACACAAGGGCCGCAACGACGGCCTGAGCTGGAGCGGTAACGCTGTCAGCTTTGGCGAGTACGGCCTGAAGGCGACGGCGCACGGTCAGCTGACCGCGCGCCAGATCGAGGCAGCCCGCCGTTCCATCAGCCGCTACGTGAAGCGTGGCGGCAAGATGTGGATCCGCGTGTTCCCCGACAAGCCGATCACCAAGAAGCCGATCGAAGTCCGAATGGGCTCCGGTAAGGGCAACGTTGAGTACTGGGTCGCCCAGATCCAGCCCGGTCGCATGATTTACGAGATCGAAGGTGTTGCCGAGGACGTGGCGCGTGAAGCGTTCCGCCTGGCCGCCGCCAAGCTCTCGGTGACCACCACTTTCGTTACCCGGACGGTGCGCTAATGGAACTCAAGCAACTGCGCGAGAAATCGGCTGATGAGCTGAAGAGCCATCTGGTCGAGCTGCACAAGGAGAGCTTCGCTCTCCGCATGCAGAAGGCCACCGGTCAGCTCGCCAAGACCCACGAGGCCCGCCGCGTGCGCCGCGAGATTGCTCGCGTCAACATGCTGCTCGGCGAGAAGAAGTAAGGACCCGCCATGACCGACAACAAAACAGAGAAGGCGCTGCGCACGGTTGAAGGCCGGGTCGTCAGCAACAAGATGGACAAGACCGTCACCGTGCTCGTTGAGCGCCAGGTCAAGCACGCGCTGTACGGCAAGTACATCCGTCGCTCGACCAAGCTCCACGCCCACGATGCCGACAACGCCTGCAAGGAAGGCGATGTCGTGCGCGTGAAGGAGATTGCTCCGATGTCCAAGACCAAAAACTGGAGCGTGGTTGAAATCGTCAGCCGCGCGGCCGAATAAGAGGAGGGCTGAACCATGATCCAGATGCAAAGCTACCTCGACGTGGCGGACAACTCGGGTGCCAAGGAAGTGATGTGCATCAAGGTGCTCGGCGGTTCCAAGCGCCGTTACGCCGCGATCGGCGACATCATCAAGGTCACCGTGAAGGACGCGATTCCGCGTGGCAAGGTCAAGAAGGGCGACGTCTATGACGCCGTCGTGGTCCGCACCCGCAAGGGCGTTCGCCGCCCGGACGGTTCGCTGATCCGCTTCGATGGCAACGCTGCTGTGTTGCTCAACAACAAGCATGAGCCGATCGGCACCCGCATCTTCGGGCCCGTTACCCGTGAACTGCGTTCCGAGAAGTTCATGAAGATCGTCTCGCTCGCGCCCGAAGTGCTCTGAGCGGAGGAATTGACATGAACCGTATCAAGAAGGGCGACCAGGTTGTCGTCACCGCCGGCAAGGACAAGGGCAAGAAGGGCGATGTGCTTCGCGTTGCTGGCGACAAGGTTGTCGTCGCCAACATCAACATCGTCAAGCGCCACACCAAGCCGAACCCGCAGGCCAACCAGCCCGGCGGCGTGATCGAGCGTGAAGCTCCGATCCACATTTCCAACGTCATGCTGTTCAACCCGGCCACCGGCAAGGGCGAGCGCATCGGTATCAAGGTGCTGGAGGATGGACGCAAATTGCGTGTGTTCCGCTCCAGCGGTGAGGCGGTCGACGCCTGAGGAATGCTGAAATGAACACCCGGCTTGAAAAGTTCTACAAGGAAGAAGTCGTTCCGCAGCTGACCGAGAAGTTCGGTTACAAGAATCCGATGGAAGTGCCGCGTCTCGTCAAGATCACCCTGAACATGGGTGTGGGCGAGGCCGCCACCAACAAGAAGATTCTCGAGAACGCCGTTGCGGACATGACCAAGATCGCCGGCCAGAAGCCGATCGTGACCAAGAGCCGCGTTTCGGTGGCCTCGTTCAAGATCCGCGACGGTTGGCCGATCGGCGCCAAGGTGACCCTGCGTCGCGCCAAGATGTTCGAGTTCCTGGACCGCCTGATCAACATCTCGCTTCCGCGCGTGCGTGACTTCCGCGGCGTGTCGGGACGTTCGTTCGACGGCCGTGGCAACTACAATATGGGCGTCAAGGAACAGATCATCTTCCCGGAAATCGATTTCGACCAGGTCGACGCGCTGCGTGGCATGGACATCGCGATCACCACGACCGCGAAGACCGACGCCGAAGCGCGCGCCCTGCTGGAAGCCTTCCGCTTCCCGTTCCGCAACTGATCAGCGAGCACTGACACCATGGCAAAGACTTCAATGATCAACCGCGATCTCAAGCGCGCGAAGCTGGCGAAGAAGTTCGCGGCGAAGCGTGAAGAGCTCAAGAAGATCATCTCCAGCGAGACCGCGTCGTACGACGACAAGGCCGAGGCCGTCACCAAGCTTTCCAAGCTCCCGCGTGACTCCTCGCCGTGCCGCCAGCGCAACCGTTGCGCGCTGACCGGCCGTTCGCGTGGCGTCTACAGCAAGTTCGGCCTCGGCCGCAACAAGCTGCGTGAAGCCACCATGCGCGGCGACGTTCCGGGCCTGCGCAAGGCCAGCTGGTAATTTCCAGCCGGTCCTGTACCATGTCGCGCCTCCCATCGGGGGCGCGGCAACGCGACACTACAACTGAAATTCGCAGCTCGCGGATATCGGTGCACTCATCAGGTGAATACACATGAGCATGACTGATCCCATCGCCGACATGCTGGTCCGCATCAAGAATGCGGCCGCTGTTCGGAAGCAGACGGTGAAGATGCCGTCGTCCAAGATCAAGGTCGCCATCGCCGGCGTCCTGAAGGACGAGGGTTACATCCTGGATTCGCGCGTGACCGAAGCTGGTCCGGGCAAGTCCGAACTCGAAATCTCGCTGAAGTACTACGAAGGCAAGCCGGTGATCGAGCGCCTCGAGCGCTACTCCCGTTCGGGCCTGCGCCAGTACCGCGGCAAGGACGCGATCCCGAAGGTCCTCGGCGGCCTCGGCGTTGCCATCATCTCCACCTCGAAGGGCATCATGACCGATGCGCAGGCGCGCCAGCAGGGCGTCGGCGGTGAAGTCCTGTGCTTCGTGGCTTAAGGGAGTAATCGACCATGTCCCGAGTTGCCAAGAAGCCGATCGCCCTGCCCAAGGGCGTCGAGCTGAACATCCAGGCTGACAGCATCAGCGCCAAGGGCCCGAAGGGCACCCTGTCGATCGCCAAGCCGGCCGCCATCAACCTGAAGGTCGAGAACGGCGAAGCCGTGTTCGAGATCGGCGATGCCGCCCTGATCCCGCTGACCGGCACGCTGCGCGCCATCCTCGCCAACATGGTGAAGGGCGTCTCCGAAGGCTTCGAGCGCAAGCTTGAGCTGGTCGGCGTCGGTTACCGTGCCTCGATGGCCGGCAAGGACCTCAACCTCGCGTTGGGCTTCTCGCACCCGATCCTGTTCAACACGCCCGAAGGCATCACCATCGCTACCCCGACCCAGACCGAAATCCTGGTCTCGGGCGCGGACAAGCAGCGCGTCGGTGAAGTCGCGGCCAAGATTCGCGGTTTCCGTCCGCCGGAGCCCTACAAGGGCAAGGGTGTGAAGTACGCCGGTGAAGTCATCATTCGCAAGGAAGCCAAGAAGGCCTAAGGCCTATCCGCTTTCTGAAGGACACGATCATGAACAAGAACATCGCCCGCCTGCGCCGCGCCAAGTCGACCCGCTCCCACATCCGGGATCTCGGCGTCGCCCGTCTGACGGTGCTCCGCACCGGCCAGCACCTGTACGCTCAGGTCTTCACCGCCGACGGCTCCAAGGTTCTGGCTTCGGCCTCGACCCTGCAGGCCGACGTGAAGGAAGGCCTGAAGAACGGCAAGAACAGCGACGCAGCCGCCAAGGTTGGTCGCATGGTGGCCGAGCGCGCCCGCGCTGCCGGCATCGAGAAGGTCGCGTTCGACCGCTCGGGCTACCGCTACCACGGCCGCATCAAGGTGCTCGCCGATGCAGCTCGCGAAGGCGGCCTGCAGTTCTGATGCTTGAAGGCATGGGGATTCGTCCCCATGCCTTGGTTCCAGCTGCCGGCACGGTTCGTGTCGGGCGTGAAGGCGGATTCCCGTTTTCGCGCATCACCCGCGGTACATCACAACCATAAGCGGCCAAGCCGCAAATCCCTCAACTCCCAGGAACTGAAATGGCAGAAGAACGTGCACCGCGGGGTCGTGATCGCGACCGTAACCGCGAAGAAGTCGACGACGGCATGATCGAGAAGCTGATCGCGGTCAACCGCGTCAGCAAGACCGTCAAGGGTGGTCGCCAGTTCACCTTCACCGCACTGACGGTGGTGGGTGACGGCGCCGGCAAGATCGGTTTCGGCTACGGCAAGGCGCGCGAAGTGCCGGTCGCTATCCAGAAGTCGATGGAATACGCCCGCAAGAGCATGATCAACGTCGACCTGAACAACGGCACCCTGTGGCACTCGGTCAAGGCCGGTCACGGCGCGGCTCGCGTGTTCATGCAGCCTGCTTCGGAAGGTACCGGCGTGATCGCCGGCGGCGCGATGCGCGCTGTGCTCGAAGCGGTCGGTGTGAAGAACGTTCTGGCGAAGGCCGTCGGTTCGCGCAACCCGATCAACCTGGTCCGTGCCACGCTGCGTGGCCTGTCCGACATGCACTCGCCGGCCAAGATTGCGGCCAAGCGCGGCAAGAAGGTGGAGGATCTGATCCATGGCTAAGAACGAAGCCGTTCCGGGCGGCACCGTCAAGGTGCGTCTGGTCAAGGGGCTGCGCGGCACCCAGTCGCGCCACCGCCTGTCGGTCCGCGCCTTGGGCCTGAACAAGCTCAACGACGTGCGTGAGCTGAAGGACAGCCCGCAGGTTCGTGGCCTGATCAACAAGGTCCACTACCTGGTTCAGGTCGAGGACTAAGGAGAACATTATGCGTCTCAATACACTTCAGCCCGCTGAGGGTGCCCGCGAAGACCGCAAGCGCGTCGGTCGCGGTATCGGTTCCGGCCTGGGCAAGACCTGCGGCCGCGGCCACAAGGGTTCGTTCGCTCGTTCGGGCAAGGGCAAGATCAAGGCCGGCTTCGAAGGCGGCCAGATGCCGATGTACATGCGCCTGCCGAAGATCGGCTTCCGCTCCAAGTCCGCCAAGGACACCGCCGAAGTGCTGCTGTACCAGCTGGACAAGCTGGAAGCGGGCGAGATCGACCTGGCCAAGCTGCGCGCGGCCAAGCTGATTCCGACCACCGCCAAGCAGGCCAAGATCGTCGTCAAGGGCGAGCTGACCAAGGCGTTCGTGCTCAAGGGCTTGCTCGCCACGGCCGGTGCCAAGGCCGCGATCGAAGCGGCTGGCGGCAAGGTCGAGGAGTAAGCGACGGATGGCGCAGAGCGGCAACGCAATGGCTGGTATGGGCGGCGGGCTCGGTAAGTTCACCGAGCTCCGTCAGCGCCTGCTGTTTGTGGTCGGGGCATTGATCGTCTATCGCATCGGTTGCTACATCCCGGTGCCAGGCGTCAATCCCGAAGCAATGCTGCGCCTGATGGAAAGCCAGCAGGGCACCATCGTGGACATGTTCAACATGTTCTCCGGTGGTGCGCTGTCGCGTTTCAGCCTGTTGGCGCTGAACGTGATGCCGTATATCTCGGCGTCGATCATCATCCAGCTGCTGGTACAGATCGTGCCGAGCCTGAAAGCCATCCAGAAGGAAGGCGAGTCGGGTCGACGCAAGATCAACCAGTGGTCGCGCATGGGCGCGATCCCGCTTGCCGTGTTCCAGGCGTGGGGTATCGCGACGGCGCTGCAGGCCGGTGGTGCGAGCGAGGGTCTCCAGGTGGTGTACAACCCCGGGCCCGGCTTCATCATCACTGCTGTCATTTCGCTGACCGCCGGCACCATGTTCCTCATGTGGCTGGGCGAGCAGATCACCGAGCGCGGCGTCGGCAACGGTGTCTCGCTGATCATCTTCGCCGGTATCGTCGCGGGGCTTCCGGCCGCCGTGATCGGGATGGTCGAGCAGATCCGCAACGGTGACATGAACATCCTCACCGCCATTGCGGTGGTGGCGATCGTCCTGGGCTTCACCTACCTGGTGGTGTTCATCGAGCGCGGCCAGCGTCGCATCACGGTGAACTACGCCCGGCGTCAGGGCGGTCGCAACGCTTACATGAACCAGTCGTCGTTCCTCCCGCTGAAGCTCAACATGGCGGGTGTCATTCCGGCGATCTTCGCTTCGAGCCTGGTGATGTTCCCGGCCACGATCGCGACCTGGTTCGGGCAGGGCAGTGAGTCCGGTACGGCGTCGATGCTGCAGCGGGTCAGCCAGTGGCTGAACCCCGGCGAGCCGCTGCACATGATCCTGTACGCGTCGTTGATCATCGGTTTCGCGTTCTTCTACACCGCGCTGGTGTTCAACTCGCAGGAAACCGCTGACAACCTCAAGAAGTCTGGCGCGCTGATTCCGGGCATCCGTCCGGGCAAGGCGACCGCGGATTACGTCGACGGTGTGCTGACCCGTTTGACGGCGGCCGGTGCGATCTACCTGGTGGTGGTGTGCCTGCTGCCGGAGATCATGCGCTCCAAGATGGGTACGTCGTTCTACTTCGGCGGCACCTCGCTGCTGATCGTGGTCGTGGTGGTGATGGACTTCATTGCGCAGATTCAGGCGCACCTGATGTCCCACCAGTACGAGAGCCTTCTGAAGAAGGCAAATTTGAAGGGCGGCTCGCGCGGCGGATTGGCCCGCGGGTAAGCCAACAAGAGGGCGGCTCGCGCGGCGGTCTCGCGCGCGGGTGGGTCTGGACCGAACGCGCGCCAGAGTAGCGCGCGGGGCCGGGGAGGGCAGTCAGATGCCTCTCTCCCACGGTACAGTCGGGATCCGTCGCCGGAGCATGGGCACACTCCCCATGCCGTGGCACTGCGACGCCTCGTGCGCCGCAGGGCTTCCTATTAACCCGAGACCTTGATAACATTTCCGATTCACTCCGCCGGGTTGTGACAAATCCGGCCGCCAATCAGTTGGAGATCGCGTTATGGCGCGTATTGCGGGCGTCAATCTGCCTGCCCAGAAGCATGTCTGGGTGGGCTTGCAAAGCATCTACGGCATCGGCCGTACTCGTTCGAAGCAGGTCTGCGAATCCGCAGGCGTGACTTCGACGACCAAGATCCGCGACCTGTCCGAGCCTGAAGTCGAGCGCCTGCGCGCCGAGATCGGCAAGTTCGTGGTCGAGGGCGACCTGCGTCGCGAGATCGGCATGTCGATCAAGCGTCTGATGGACCTGGCCTGCTACCGCGGCCTGCGTCACCGCCGCGGCCTGCCGCTGCGTGGTCAGCGCACGCGTACCAATGCACGCACCCGCAAGGGTCCGCGCAAGGCCATCAAGAAGTAAGGGGCAGACATCATGGCCAAGCCGGCAGCTGCAAAAACCAAGAAGAAGATCAAGCGGGTCGTCACCGACGGCATCGCCCACGTCCACGCTTCTTTCAACAACACGATCATCACGATCACCGACCGTCAGGGCAATGCGCTGTCGTGGGCAACTTCGGGTGGCGCGGGTTTCCGCGGCTCGCGCAAGTCGACCCCGTTCGCCGCGCAGGTTGCTGCTGAGAAGGCCGGCCGTGCTGCGCTCGACTACGGCGTCAAGTCGCTGGAAGTGCGCATCAAGGGTCCGGGTCCGGGTCGCGAGTCCGCCGTTCGTTCGTTGAACAACGTGGGCTACAAGATCATGAACATCATCGACGTGACGCCGATCCCGCACAACGGGTGCCGTCCGCCGAAAAAGCGTCGCGTCTGAGGAGCTGAAGAAAAATGGCTCGTTATATCGGTCCCACCTGTAAGCTCGCTCGTCGCGAAGGCGCCGACCTGGGCTTGAAGTCCTCCTCGCGCGCACTGGATTCCAAGTGCAAGCTCGAGCAGAAGCCCGGCCAGCATGGCCCCATCGCCCGTAGGGGCAAGCTGTCCGACTACGCCAACCAGCTTCGCGAGAAGCAGAAGGTCAAGCGTATCTACGGTCTGCTGGAGCGTCAGTTCCGCAACTACTACAAGAAGGCTTCGACCAAGAAGGGCAACACCGGCGAGAACCTGCTGCAGCTCCTGGAGACGCGTCTCGACAACGTCGTCTACCGCATGGGCTTCGCGGTCACCCGTCCGGCCGCCCGTCAGCTGGTCTCGCACCGCGGTGTCACGGTCAACGGCAAGTCGGTCAACCTGCCTTCCTACCAGGTCAAGGCTGGTGATGCGATTGCGCTCTCCGAGCGCGCCCAGAAGCAGCTTCGCGTTCAGGAATCCCTGACCGTGTCGCAGCAGATGGACCTGTCGCCGTCGTGGGTCGAGGTTGACAGCAAGAAGTTCAGCGGTGTGTTCAAGGCGGTTCCGGATCGTGCGGACCTGCCGGCAGACATCAACGAAGCGCTGATCGTCGAGCTGTACTCGAAGTAATCCATTGTTTTGGATCCCCGCTGCGGCGGGGGTCCGCAGGAGACACCACAACATGACGGTTACCGCCAACCAGGTACTGCGTCCCCGCGGTCCCCAGATCGAACGCCTCGCCGGCAACCGCGCGAAGGTAGTGATCGAGCCGCTGGAGCGTGGCTACGGCCACACCCTCGGCAATGCGCTGCGCCGGGTGCTGCTGTCGTCGATTCCGGGTTTCGCCATCACCGAAGTTGAAATCGATGGCGTGCTGCACGAGTACACCACGGTCGAAGGCCTGCAGGAGGACGTGCTCGAGGTCCTGCTGAACCTCAAGGACGTCGCGATCCGCATGCACACCGGTGAAGCGTCCACGCTTTCGCTGGCCAAGCAGGGTCCGGGCGTCATCACCGCTGCCGACATCAAGACCGACCACAACGTCGAGATCCTGAATCCGGAGCACGTGATCGCGCACCTGACCAAGGACACCGCGATCAACATGCGCCTCAAGATCGAGCGTGGTTACGGCTACCAGCCGGCCGCCGCGCGTCGTCGTCCGGACGAGGAGACCCGCACCATCGGTCGCCTGATGCTGGACGCGAGCTTCTCGCCGGTCCGTCGCGTCGCGTATGCCGTGGAAGCGGCTCGCGTCGAACAGCGCACCGACCTCGACAAGCTGGTCCTGGACATCGAGACCAACGGCACGATCGACGCCGAGGAAGCCGTCCGTACTGCGGCCGACATCCTCACCGATCAGCTGTCGGTGTTCGGCGACTTCACCCACCGCGACCGCGGTGCGGCGAAGCCGGCGACCAGCGGCATCGACCCGATCCTGCTGCGTCCGATCGACGACCTCGAGCTGACCGTGCGTTCGGCGAACTGCCTCAAGGCCGAGAGCATCTACTACGTCGGTGATCTGATCCAGAAGACCGAAGTCGAACTGCTCAAGACCCCGAACCTTGGCAAGAAGTCGCTCACCGAGATCAAGGAAGTGCTGGCACAGCGCGGCCTTTCGCTCGGCATGAAGCTCGAAAACTGGCCGCCCGCCGGCATCGCCTCGCACGGCATGATGGGCTAATTAGGAAATACGACCATGCGCCACCAGAAATCCGGACGCAAGTTCAGCCGCACCAGCTCGCATCGCGATGCGATGTTCAGCAACATGGCTGCGTCCCTGATCAAGCACGAACTGATCCGTACCACCCTGCCGAAGGCCAAGGAACTGCGTCGCGTCGCAGAACCGCTGATCACGATGGCGAAGGCCGATGGCGTTGCAAACCGCCGTCTCGCGTTCTCGCGTCTGCGTGACAAGCAGGCCGTCGGCAAGCTCTTCATCGAACTGGGCCCGCGTTACCGCGAGCGTCCGGGCGGTTACCTGCGCATCCTCAAGTGCGGTTTCCGCGCTGGTGACAATGCGCCGATGGCCTATGTCGAGCTCGTTGATCGCCCGGACGCCGCCACGGAGTAATCCGTAGCACGTCCATCGACTGGCGGAGGTTCGCCAGCCGTCGCAGGAGCCCCGGCTTGCCGGGGCTTCTTGCGTTTCTGCGCCCTGTGGGATGCCGGGTCTACGGCGCCGGGTTGCCGTTCGATGGCGTTCAATCGAACGCCGCCGCTTGCGCCTGCCGTGGCGGGCCATTGGCGCCCTGCGCTCATCCCGCGCATCGCGTTCGGACAGCGGGCGCCGCTTCGTTTCGCCCTTGGCAGCGGCTAAGCTTCGCGCATGACCAATCCTCTTCTGCGCGGTTCGTTCCGCACCCAGTATCTGCTCGGTTTCCTGGCCTGCGTCGCCGTGCTGGCTTACGCCATTTTCGTGCAGCTCCACGATGGCTTCGAGCCTTGCAACCTGTGCATCTTCCAGCGCATTGCGTTCGCTGCGCTCGGCCTGGTGTTTCTTGTCGCCGGATTGCATTCGCCGCGAAGCGTGGGCGGTCGCCGCGCGTACGGCGTGCTGGCGACGATCGCGGCCCTGTCCGGCATCGGCATCGCCGCGCGCCACGTGTGGGTGCAGCTTTATCCGGCCGAGTCCGGCGGGTGCGGCGCGCCGATATCGTTCATGCGCGAGACGATGTCTACGTTCGACCTGGTCCGCAAGGTGCTCACCGCGAGCGGGAATTGCGGGGACATCGACTGGACGTTCCTCGGCCTGTCGATGCCGGCCTGGAGCCTGATCTGCTTCGTGGTGCTGGCTGTCTGGGCGGCGTTTGCGGCGTTTGTCCGGCGCTGACGGTGCGCCACGGTTGCCCACGTAACCGTTGCACGGCGCGGTAGCACCCACCATGATGCTTGCTGCTTTGCAACAAGCCATGGAACGCACATGTCGAACAAGAGCCGAAACCTGCATCCCGTGAACCTCCCGAGCGAATGGGCGCCGACGTCGTGGCGTGGCCGGCCGGCCTTGCAGTTGCCCCAGTATCCCGACCAGGCCGTGCTGGACGGCGTGCTGGGTGAGCTGCGCGCGCTGCCGCCGCTGGTGACGTCCTGGGAGATCCTGGCGCTCAAGCAACAGATTGCCGAGGCCCAGGAAGGCAAACGCTTTCTGCTGCAGGGCGGTGACTGCGCCGAGACCTTCGACTCGTGCTCGTCCGAGGTCATCTCGAACCGGCTGAAGGTGCTGCTGCAGATGAGCCTCGTGCTGGTGCACGGCCTGCGCAAGCCGGTGGTACGGGTGGGGCGCTTCGCCGGCCAGTACGCCAAGCCGCGTTCGTCGGATTCGGAGACGATCGACGGCGTGACCCTGCCCAGCTACCGGGGCGACATGGTCAATGCGCCAGAGTTTTCCGAACCCGCGCGTATCCCGGACCCGCGCCGCATGGTCAAGGGACACGCCCGTTCGGCGATGACGATGAATTTCGTCCGCGCACTGATCGATGGCGGTTTCGCCGACCTGCACCATCCCGAATACTGGAACCTCAGCTGGGTCGGTCATTCGCCACTGGCCGACGAGTACCGTCACATGGTCGCCGGCATCGGCGATGCGGTGCGCTTCATGGAAACCCTGTCCGGCGCCGAGGTGCACAACCTCAACCGGGTGGATTTCTACACCTCGCACGAGGCCCTGCTGCTGCCTTACGAGGAATCGCAGACTCGCGAAGTCCCGCGCCATTGGGGCTGGTTCAACCTCAGCACCCACTACCCGTGGATCGGCATGCGGACGGCCGCGGTGGATGGCGCGCATGTCGAGTATTTCCGCGGCATCCGCAATCCGATTGCGCTCAAGGTGGGGCCGTCGGTAACGCCGGACCAGCTGCTGCGCGTGATCGATGTACTCAACCCCGACGACGAGGCGGGGCGACTGACGTTCATCCACCGCATGGGTGCGAAGCACATCGCCGACAAGCTGCCGGCCCTGCTCGATGCGGTGAAGCGCGATGGCCGCCGCGTGCTCTGGGTCTGCGATCCGATGCACGGCAACACCGAGTCGACCGCGAATGGCTACAAGACGCGCCGTTTCGACAACATCGGGCGCGAGCTCGAGCTGGCGTTCGACATGCACGCCGCGGCCGGAACCCGGCTTGGTGGCGTGCACCTGGAGCTGACGGGCGAGGATGTCACCGAGTGCCTCGGCGGCGCGCGCGAGCTGACCGAAACCGATCTCGAGCGGGCGTACCACTCCACCGTCGATCCGCGCCTGAACTACGAACAGGCGCTCGAGGTGGCGATGCTGATCGTGCGCAAGCACGCGACGCTCGCGGCCACCTGAGCACGGTCGCCACCCAGGCCGCCTGGGAATGGCGCGGATGCAACAAGCAAAAGCCCCGCACTCGCGGGGCTTTTTGCTGTTGTCGATGGCGACGGTAGGGCAACGCCCGAGGCTCGCGGTCGCCTGAGCGCCGCCACCCGGGTCCGCTCGGGATCGGCGCGGATTCAAACAAAAGCCCCGCACTCGCGGGGTTTTTTGCTGTTGTCGATGGCGAGGTCAGGCGACACGCGCTCGAGGCAAGCTGAGCGCCGCCACCAATGGGTCTGCCCGGGCGCGGCGCGAGTGCAAACAAAAAGCCCCGCATTCGCGGGGCTTCTTGCTGCTGCCGGTGGCGACGGTCAGGCGGCGCGCGAGGCGCGCTTGCGGTCGTTCTCGGTGCGGAACTTCTTGCGCAGACGGATCTGCTTGGGCGTGACTTCGACCAGCTCGTCGTCGTCGATGAACTCCAGCGCCTGCTCGAGCGACAGCTTGATCGCCGGGATCAGGCCCTCGTCCTTGTCGGTGCCCGAGGCGCGGAAGTTGGTGAGCTGCTTGCCGCGCAGGGCATTGACGGTGAGGTCGTTGTCCTTGGAGTTGATGCCGACGATCTGACCCTCGTAGATCTCCTCGCCCGGCTCGATGAACAGGCGGCCACGCTCCTGCATCGCGATCTGCGCGTAGGCCGGCGACGGACCGGTGCCGTTGGAGATCAGCACGCCGTTCTGGCGTTGGCCGATCTCGCCTTCCATCTTCGGACCGAAGTGGTCGAACACGTGGAACAGCAGGCCCGTGCCGGCGGTCAGCGTGCGGAACTCGGTCTGGAAGCCGATCAGGCCACGCGCCGGGATGATGAACTCCAGGCGCACGCGGCCCTTGCCGTCGGGTTCCATGTTCTGCAGCAGCGCCTTGCGCTCGCCGAGGCGGCCCATGACGCCGCCCTGGAACTGCTCTTCCATGTCGACCACCAGCTGCTCGAACGGCTCCTGCATGATCCCGTCGATTTCCTTGATGATCACTTCCGGGCGCGACACGGCCAGCTCGTAGCCTTCGCGACGCATGTTTTCGATCAGGATGGACAGGTGCAGCTCGCCGCGGCCGCTGACCTTGAACTTGTCGGCGTCGCCTGTGTCTTCGACCTTGAGTGCAACGTTGTGCGCGGTCTCGCGGGTCAGGCGGTCACGCAGCTGGCGCGAGGTCAGGAACTTGCCGCCGCTGCGGTCCTTCACGCCGGCGAACGGCGAGTCGTTGACCTGGAAGGTCATCGAGATGGTCGGCTCGTCGACGGTCAGGATGGGCAGCTGTTCGACCGCGGCCGGATCGCAGACCGTATCGGAGATGCCGAGGCCTTCGATGCCGCTGAACGCGATGATGTCGCCCGCCTGGGCCTCGTTCACTTCCACACGCTCCAGGCCCATGAAGCCCAGCACCTGCAGCACCTTGCCGTTGCGGGTCTTGCCCTCGCGGTCCATCACGGTGACCTGCTGGTTGGTCTTGACCTTGCCGCGCTGGATTCGGCCGACGCCGATGATGCCGACGTAGTTGTTGTAGTCCAGCGAGGTGACGCGCAACTGGAACGGGCCATCCGGATCGACCGGCGGTGCCGGCACGTGCTTGCAGATGGTCTCGAACAGGTGGGTCATGTCGCCGCCACGCACGTCGGGGGTGTCGCCGGCATAGCCCTGCAGGCCCGAGGCGTAGACGGTGGTGAAGTCGAGCTGGTCGTCGGTCGCGCCGAGGCGGTCGAACAGGTCGAAGGTCTGGTCCAGCACCCAGTCGGCGCGGGCGCCCGGGCGGTCGACCTTGTTGACCACGACGATCGGCTTGAAGCCCATCGCGAAGGCCTTCTGCGTGACGAAGCGGGTCTGCGGCATCGGGCCGTCCATCGCGTCGACCAGGATCAGAACCGAGTCGACCATCGACAGAACGCGCTCGACCTCGCCACCGAAGTCGGCGTGGCCCGGGGTGTCGACGATGTTGATGCGCCAGACTTCGCCGTCCTTGTCGGTCCAGCGGATGGCGGTGTTCTTCGACAGGATCGTGATGCCACGTTCCTTTTCGATGTCGTTGCTGTCCATCACCCGGTCGGGAACGATGGCGCGCTCGTCGAGGGTGCCGGACTGCTTGAGCAGCTGGTCGACGAGGGTGGTCTTGCCATGGTCGACGTGGGCGACGATGGCGATATTGCGCAGGCGTTCGATGGACATGCGGGGAGGGCGCCACGAAGGGCGCTGAGGCAGCTAAGGAAGCCGACAAGTATACCGGTCTGCGATGACGGCTGCCGGATTGCCTGAACGGGGCGGGGTATCCTTGTGGATCGCCCGGATCGTCGCCATGTCGACGCCGTACCCCGGCCTGACCCGGCCCCGACCCACCCGCTAGTCCCCCAACGTCCCAGGAGACGTCCATGAGCCTGATCGCCACCTTCGACACCGACCGCGGCCCGATCCGCGTTGAACTTGCCGCCGACAAGGCGCCGCTGACCGTCGCCAACTTCGTGAATCTGGTCCTTCGCGGCTACTACGACGGCCTCAACTTCCACCGTGTGATCCCGGATTTCATGGTCCAGGGCGGCTGCCCGGAAGGCCGTGGCACCGGTGGCCCGGGTTACAAGTTCGAGGACGAGGCCCGCAACGGCTTGGGCCACCAGCGTGGCGTGCTGTCGATGGCCAATGCCGGCCCGGCGACGAACGGTAGCCAGTTCTTCATCACACACGTCGCCTGCCCGTGGCTGGACGGCAAGCACACCGTGTTCGGCAAAGTGCTCGAGGGCATCGAAGTGGTCGACGCGGTGAAGCAGGGCGACACCATCAAGTCGGTGAAGATCGAGGGCGATACCGCCGCCGTGCTGGCCGCGAAGGCCGACCGCGTTGCTGACTGGAACCGGATCCTCGACGAGCGCGCCAGCGCCTGATTCCGGACGTGGTCGACCGCTGCGTCGACCTGCTCAACCGGCCTGCCCAGCTCAACCGGCCTGCCCAGCAGGCCTGTTCAGTTGGTTTGCATCACACAGGCCGTCCCGACGCCCGCCACCGCTTGCCGGAGCGGGCGTCGTGCTGTGCGGGCCTTTGCCGGGCACGCTGTCGCGGCCATGTCCGCAAGGGGTCGCGGCGGGCCTGCGTGCTACCATTTTGGGGCTCGACACCGGCCATGCCGGACCCCACTTTCGACTCCCACGAGGTCATCACGATGCCCCAGCTTGCCAGGCGCATCGGTCGCGCCAAGCCCAGCGCGATCATGCAGGTCGCTGAAAAAGCCAAACGCCTGAAGGGCGAAGGCCGCGACATCATCAGCTTCTCGATCGGCGTCCCGAATTTCCTGCCTGGCGACCACGTCTACGCGGCAGCGCGCGACGCGCTGGCCAAGGACAGCGGCCAGTACGGCAGCAATCGCGGCGCGGACGCGATGCTCGACGCATTCCTGGCGCACATGGACAAGGTGGGGCTGAGTGGCTATGGCCGCGTCAACTGCGCCACCGGCGTCGGCGCCAAGCACGTGATCTACAACCTCGCCGAGGCGCTGCTGGACGAGGGCGACACCATCGTCTTCCCGGCGCCGTACTGGACCAGCTACCTCGACATCGCCGAGATCGTCAACGCGAAGATCGAGCTGCTGCCGTGCCCGGCCGCGCAGGACTACAAGCTCACGCCGGCCCAGCTCGATGCGGCGCTGGCCAAGAAGCCGCGCGTGTTCCTGTTCAACAACCCGTCCAACCCGACGGGCATGGTCTATTCGAAGGAAGAGATCAGCGCCCTGGCCGACGTGCTGGTGAACTATCCGGACACCTGGATCATCACCGACGACATCTACAACCGCATGGTGTTCGACGGCCTGGGTTACCACAACTTCGTGCACGCCCGTCCCGAGCTGCGCGACCGCGTGATCTTCATCGACTCGCTGTCCAAGACCTACGGCATGCCCGGCTGGCGCGTCGGCTTCATGGCCGGTCCCGAAGCCGTGGCCCAGGCCGTGGTGACGATGAATTCCAACCACATCACCAACCTGCCCGAAGTCGTCAGCGCCGCCGCAGTGGCCGCGCTGTCGGGTCCGCAGGACGTGCCGGTGGCCAAGTGCGCCGAGTTCCAGGCCAAGCGCGACCAGGTCATGGACGTCATGAACGCGATCCCGGGCGTGGTTTGCCCGCGGCCGCAGGGCGCGTTCTACGTGTTCCCGGACATCAGCGTCGCGTTCGGCAAGACCCACGGCCCGACGGGTGTCCGCATCGACAACGATGTCGACTTCTGCAACGCCCTGCTCGAAGCCAAGGGTGTGGCGTGCGTACCCGGTTCGGCGTTCGGTGAACCGCGCGCGCTGCGCATCAGCTACACCTGCCCGACACCGCAGCTGGCCCCGGGCCTGCAGCGGTTCCAGGAGTTCTTCTCCGAGCTGGGCTGACCGGGACCGCCATGCGCGTCATCTGGCTGTTGTTGATCCTTGCGGCAATCGGTGGGCTGTTCAAGCTCACCGGCCCGCGCGAGCAGCCCATGCATCCGGACGATCCGCGCATGGCAACCGGCGACAACCGCATCGTCATGCTCTTCGCGCAGTGGTGCGGCTATTGCCGCAAGCAGCAGCGGGAGTTCGAGATGGCCAACGTGCGCTACCGCGTCCTGGACGTGGAAACGCCGGAAGGCAATCGGGCAATGCAGGCCCTTGGCGCGCAAGGCGTGCCCACCACCGTGATCGGTCAGCACGTGGTGCACGGTTACCAGACCGCCGAATTGAAAGAACGACTCGCCCCACTTGGCTATCGCGTGTTCTGACGCGGCAGCCCATGCCTCCTAATTCTTGCGCAAGGAATTTCCCATGAAGACTCCCGTTCGTGTTGCCGTCACCGGTGCCGCCGGCCAGATCGGCTACTCGCTGCTGTTCCGCATCGCCTCGGGCGAGATGCTCGGCAAGGACCAGCCGGTCATCCTGCAACTGCTCGAGCTGCCGATGGAAAAGGCCCAGGCCGCGCTCAAGGGCGTGATCATGGAGCTTGAGGACTGCGCGTTCCCGCTGCTCGCCGGCGTGGTCGGCACCGACGACGCCGAGGTCGCGTTCAAGGACGCCGACGTGGCCCTGCTGGTCGGCGCGCGTCCGCGCGGCCCGGGCATGGAGCGCAAGGACCTGCTGCTCGAGAACGCGAAGATCTTCACTGCGCAGGGTGCTGCGCTGAACAAGGTGGCCTCGCGCAACGTCAAGGTGCTGGTGGTCGGCAACCCGGCCAACACCAATGCCTACATCGCCATGAAGTCGGCGCCGGACCTGCCGGCGAAGAACTTCACCGCGATGCTGCGTCTGGACCACAACCGCGCGCTGTCGCAGCTGGCCACCAAGGCCGGCGTGGCCGTGGGCGACATCGAGAAGCTGGTCGTGTGGGGCAACCACAGCCCGACCATGTACCCGGACTACCGCTTCGCCACTGTCAACGGCCAGTCGCTGAAGGACCAGATCAACGACGCCGACTGGAACGCCAACGCGTTTATCCCGCAGGTCGGCAAGCGTGGCGCGGCCATCATCGAAGCGCGCGGCCTGTCGTCGGCGGCCTCGGCAGCCAATGCCGCCATCGACCACATCCGTGACTGGGTCCTGGGCAGCAACGGCAAGTGGGTGACGATGGGCGTTCCGTCCGACGGCAGCTACGGCATTCCGGAAGGCGTGATGTACGGCGTGCCGGTGATCACCGAAAACGGCGAGTACACCCGCGTTGAAGGCCTGCCGGTGGACGAGTTCAGCCGCGCGGCGATGGACAAGACCCTGGCCGAGCTCGAGGAAGAGCGCGCCGGCGTGGCGCACCTGCTGGGCTGATCTGCACGCAATACCGGCAGCCCCGGCTGCCATCCCGGACGCCCGCCGCAATGGCGGGCGTCTTTCGATTCGGGGCGGGAAAAAGGAAGGGACGCGGTGACACCACGAGTTGCGGTTCTGATCCCTTGCTTCAACGAGGAAGTGGCGATCCGGCAGGTGGTGGACGCCATGCGCCAGGCGCTGCCCGACGCGCGGATCGTCGTCTACGACAACAACTCCAGCGACCGCACCATCGAAGTCGCACGGGCTGCAGGTGCCGAAGTGCGTTCGGTGCAGTTGCAGGGCAAGGGAAACGTCGTGCGTCGGCAGTTCGCGGACATCGACGCCGACGTCTACGTGATGGTCGACGGCGACAACACCTACGATGCCAGCGCCGCCCCTGCGCTGGTCGAAAAGGTGCTGGAAGGCCACGACATGGTGGTCGGCTTGCGCGAGGCGACCGGCGAGTTGGCGTACCGCCCCGGCCATGTCTGGGGAAATCGCCTGCTGACCGGCTTCCTGTCGCGCCTGTTCGGACGCAGTTGCCGCGACATCCTGTCGGGCTACCGTGCGTTCTCGCGCCGCTTCGCGAAGAGCTTCCCGGCCCAGTCGACCGGCTTCGAGATCGAAACCGAACTGACCGTGCACGCGCTGGAGCTGCGGATGCCCGTAGCCGAAATCGCGACGTCCTACAAGGAGCGGCCGGCGGGCTCCGTCAGCAAACTCAACACCTGGCGCGATGGGTTCCGGATCCTGCGCACGATGCTCCGCCTTTACGCTGCCGAGCGCCCGATCCACTTCTACGGCGCCTTGGGTGCATCTTTCGCCGGCCTGGCCGCCGTGCTGGTGTCGCCGGTGCTGTGGACCTACCTGCAGACCGGACTGGTGCCGCGCTTTCCGACCCTGATCGTGGCCGCCGCACTTTCGGTGCTGGCCGTGCTGTCGTGGATGGTGGGCGTGGTGGTGGACGCGGTTGCGCGCTCGCGTCGCGAACTCAAGGCGTTGGCGTACCTTCGCCTGTCCTCGCCTCGCGACTGACGCGTTGCGGCAAGAAGGCTCCCGCAATCGCGGCGACATTGGCCAGCACGAACCAGGGCAGCGGGTGCAGGTAGCGGAAGGACACGATGTGCGCAAACAGCACGTGTGACGCCACCAACCCCATCGAGACCAGCGCCAGCAGGCAGTACTGCGCGCGTTTCGAGGTGCGCCATCCGGCCGCGGCGGTTGCAACGGCCAGCGGAAACAGCAGGAACAGGCAGCTCGTCAGCCACGCGGTCGACGCCGCGAAATAGCGGCGCGCGGGCGTGTCGATGGCATCGACGCCGCGCGCATCCCACCGCAACCATTCCTGGATGCGTTGCAACGCATGCTCGTCCGGCGCGATCACGCCCTTGTCGTCCTGCATGCGCCAGTAGACCTTCTCGCGGTCGAAGTAGCCGCCCAGTGTCTCGACGTTGATGCGTAGCAGGCCGGTGAAATCGCGCAACATCGCGCGCCGGGTCACCACGCGTGCGACCGCCTCCGGCTCGGCGCTGTTCTTCTCGATGGTGCGCCACAGACCGCGCTCGTCCCAGATGTGGTGGCCACGCTGCCAGTGGTCGTCGAGCGGCAGTTGCACCTGCTTGAGCACATCGCCGGAAACGCCCGTGCCCTCGAAGTCCTCGGCCCGGATGAGCGGGGCGACCAGGCCGACCTGCATCATCCCGGACAGCGCGAGATAGCCCGGCGGGCACTTGTTGAGATAGCCGTAGGCATGGGTGTACGCAAGGTGCGACCCAAGCAGCATCGCCATCGCCGCAGCGAGGTGCTGCGCCCGGAAACGCCAGTCCGCGAGTGGTGCCTGCAACAGCAACCGCAGCAGCGGCACGGTGATGCCAAGGCCGATCACCACGGGAAGCAGGTTGGTGCGGAAATTGGCCGCGCCAAGCCCGCACAGGCAGGCACCCAAGAACCACCACAGGCTGCCGTTGAACAGGTAACGCGAGTACGCCAGCACCGTGGCGACCAGCGCCAGCAGGCCGATCGTCTCGGCCATCACCATGCGCTCGAAGAACACCTGCGCCGGATCGGAGGCCAGTGCCAATGCCGGGATCGCGGCCAGCCAGAAACCCAGCCCCAGCGCGCGCCGCAGAAACGCGAACACTCCCAGCGTGCTGAGGGTCGACCACAGCACCTGCACGATGACGATGGCGATCGGTGTGTGCAACGGCATGGCGCTGAAGTGCAGCACGGCGCCGTACAGGAACGAGCGACCCGGCGCCGCGCTGAGCCACGCGGCCGTCTGCAGGTAGACCATCGAGTCGCCCATGTAGACGCGCAGCGTGTGGTCGGCGACCAGCCATGCCAGCTTGATCGCCAGGACAATCACCGCGATCAG
Organism: Montanilutibacter psychrotolerans; assembly: GCF_003719825.1. GTDB lineage: Bacteria > Pseudomonadota > Gammaproteobacteria > Xanthomonadales > Xanthomonadaceae > Montanilutibacter > Montanilutibacter psychrotolerans. The sequence goes on from NZ_RIBS01000012.1 coordinate 24,685, forward strand.
TGCTGCCTCCCGCGCGAACAGCAGTGAAGCTTGGCTTGCCGGGCGGGTGTCGGGCGCTGGATGCATGGGCGGTCTGAGCGGTGGGTGGGTGAACGCCTGGCGTGCGTCGCATGGCGGGGTCGCGGCCGCACGATGGTAAACGCACGGGCGCACAATCGGCCCGAGTCGTTGCGTCTCCTTCGTACGACCAAGGTCGGAACGCCTGGGCGAATGCTGCGGACTATGCTCGGATCCGTCGCCAGACACCCGGGAGGGCAATGCATGGAGTACGAGGACTTCCACCGACGCTCGATCGAGCAGCCCGAGGCGTTCTGGGCCGAGCAGGCGCAGGCCATCCATTGGCACAGGCAACCGGACCGGATCCTCGACGATTCCCATCCGCCATTCCGGCGCTGGTTCGTCGGGGGTTTGACCAACCTGTGCCACAACGCGATCGACCGCCATCTCGATGAGCGCGCCGAACAACTCGCGCTGGTCACGGTCTCGACCGAGACCAACCAGACGCGCGAGATCAGCTACCGCCAATTGCACCGCGAGGTGAACACCTTCGCGGCGGTGGTCCGATCGCTCGGCGTCGGCCGCGGCGATCGCGTCGTGATCTACATGCCGAACATGGCCGAGGCGGTGTTCGCGATGCTGGCCTGCGCGCGCATCGGCGCCATCCACTCGGTGGTGTTCGGAGGCTTTGCCGCACACAACCTCGCATTGCGTATCGACGACGCCGAACCGAAGCTGCTGATCTGCGCCGATGCCGGCATGCGCGGCGGCAAGGTCATCGCGTACAAGCCGCTGGTCGATGCGGCTTGCGCCGAGTCGGCGACGCCACCGCCCAAGGTGCTGGTGGTGGACCGTGGACTCGACCCGGACCACACGATGGTCCAAGGGCGCGATGTCGACTACGCGACACTGCGCGCGCAGCACGATGGCGCTCAGGTGGATGTCGAGTGGCTGGAGTCCAACGAGCCCAGCTACATCCTCTACACCTCCGGCACCACCGGAAAGCCCAAGGGCGTTCAGCGCGATGTGGGCGGCTATGCCGTCGCGCTGGCGATGTCGATGTGGTCGATCTACGACGTGCGTGCGGGCCAGGCGATGTTTGCCACGTCGGACGTGGGCTGGGCTGTCGGCCACAGCTACAACGTGTACGGGCCGTTGATCGCAGGGGCGACATCGATCCTTTACGAGGGCCTGCCCACCAGTCCCGACCCCGGCGTCTGGTGGCGGATCTGCGAGCGCTACGGCGTGCGCACGATGTTCACCGCACCCACCGCGATCCGCGTGCTCAAGAAGCAGGACGACACGTGGCTGAAGAAGCACGACCTGTCGGCATTGGAGTACCTGTTCATTGCCGGTGAGCCGCTCGACGAAACCACGTCGCAATGGATCACCGAGGGCATCGGCAAGACCATCATCGACAACTACTGGCAGACCGAGACCGGCTGGCCGGTGTTGGCGTTGATGCCGGGCATCGAGTTGAAGCCGGTGAAGTTCGGATCACCAGGATTGCCGACGCCGGGCTACAACCTTCGCGTGCTCGATGACCGCACCGGAGAGGACGTCGCGCCGGGCGAGAAGGGTGTGTTGGTAATCGTCCCGCCACTGCCGCCGGGGTTCATGACGACGATCTGGCGCGACGACGCGCGTTTCGTGTCCAGCTATTTCGGCCACTTCCCATCGCTGGTGTACAGCTCGCTGGATTGGGCGATCCGCGACGCGGACGGCTACACGTTCATCCTGGGTCGAACCGACGACGTCATCAACGTCGCCGGCCACCGCCTCGGCACGCGTGAGATCGAGGAGTCGTGCGCGGCCCACGCCAGCGTCGCCGAAGTCGCGGTGGTCGGTGTGCGCGACGAGCTCAAAGGGCAGGTGCCGGTCGTGTTCGCCACGCTCAAGCAGACCGGTCACGCCGAGAGCGCCGCACAGGCCGCCACGGGCATGCGGCAACAGGTGGTCGAGCGACTTGGCGCGGTTGCACGACCGGCACGCGTCTACGTACTCAACGCGTTGCCGAAGACGCGCTCGGGCAAGTTGCTGCGTCGTTCGATCCAGGCGCTCGCCGAGGATCGCGATCCGGGAGACCTGTCGACCCTCGACGATCCGGCCGCGCTGGACGAAGTCCGTCGCGCACTCGAGCGTGGCGCCGACGGCTGAGGCGTGGCACCGGCTCGTCCCACCGAGCTCGCCAGCGCGTGCCCGCGAGTCAGCCGAGCCGGACGCAACGGCCGACCTCCCCACCTCGGCTAGAATGGCGGCTTCGCATAGCTCAGGAGACGCCATGGCCCCGCAACCTTCCGCAGGCGCGCGTTTTCGCGCGGCCGTCGCCGAAGAACTTCCGCTGCAGGTGATGGGCGCCATCACCGCGTACGCCGGCCTGATGGCCAAGCGAGTGGGATACAAGGCGCTGTACCTTTCCGGTGGCGGCGTTGCCGCCAATTCGCTGGGCGTACCCGACCTTGGCATCAGCACGATGGAGGATGTCCTCACCGACGCCCGCCGCATCGTCGACGCCACCGGCATGCCGCTGCTGGTCGACATCGATACCGGTTGGGGCGGCGCGTTCAACATCGGCCGCACCATCAAGTCGTTCGAGCGCGTGGGCGTGGCCGCCGTGCACATGGAAGACCAGGTCGGACAGAAGCGCTGCGGGCACCGTCCCGGCAAGGAAGTGGTGACGAAGGACGAGATGGTCGATCGGATCAAGTCCGCCGTCGACGGGCGTACCGACGCAGGCTTCGTGATCATGGCCCGCACCGATGCGGCGGCCGTCGAAGGCGTCGATTCGGCGATCGAACGTGCCTGCGCCTACGTCGAAGCCGGCGCCGACATGATCTTCCCGGAAGCGATCCAGACGCTCGACGACTACCGCAAGTTCAAGCAGGCGGTGAAGGTGCCGATCCTGGCAAACCTGACCGAGTTCGGCTCCACCCCGTTTTTCACCACCGATGACCTGCGCGGCGCCGGTGTCGACATCGCGCTGTACTGCTGCGGTGCGTACCGCGCCATGAACAAGGCGGCGTTGAACTTCTACGAGACGGTGCGCCGCGAAGGCACGCAGAAGGGCATCGTCGACACGCTGCAGACGCGCGCCGACCTGTACGACTTCCTGGGCTATCACGCCTACGAGGACAAGCTCGACGAGCTGTTCGCGGGCGGCAGGAAGGACTGAGCCCGGGCGGCAGCGAGGCGGGCCAATGCGCCCACCGTGGCTGCCGCGCCTCCCGGCGAGATCGGCGACGCACCTGAGACGCCGATGCCGCCCGCGGAAGCCTTTTGACAACCGAAGCGGTACCCACCGCTTCCTGATATTTGACGGCGTGAGCCGTTGGTCCGAAACGGAGAGAACCATGAGCGACAACGCCAACCAGGTCCTGCCCAAGCCCAAGAAGTCGGTTGCGCTGAGCGGCACCGCCGCTGGCAACACCGCGCTGTGCACGGTGGGCCGCAGCGGCAACGACCTGCATTACCGTGGCTATGACATCCACGATCTCGCCACGAAGTCCTCGTTCGAGGAAGTCGCGCACCTGCTGGTGCATGGCGCGCTGCCGACGCAATCGCAGCTCGATGCCTACAAGACCAAGCTCAAGCGCCTGCGCGGCCTGCCGGTGATCGTGGCCGAGGCGCTCGAACTGGTGCCGGCCAACGCGCATCCGATGGACGTGCTGCGTACCGGTTGTTCGGTGCTGGGCACGGTGCTGCCCGAGCGCGACGGTCACCCGTCTTCCGAGGCGCGTGACATCGCCGACAAGCTGATCGCCAGCTTCGGGTCGATGTTGCTGTACTGGTGGCACTTCACGCGCAACGGTCGTCGCATCGACGTGGAGACCGACGACGACAACGTCGCCGCACACTTCCTGCACCTGCTGCACGGCGAGCCGCCGAGCGCGTTGCACGCCGACGCGCTGGACAAGTCGCTGGTGCTGTATGCCGAGCACGAGTTCAATGCCAGCACGTTCACCGCGCGCGTGATCGCCGGCACCGGTTCCGACCTGCACTCCTGCCTCACCGGTGCGATCGGTGCGCTGCGCGGCCCGAAGCATGGCGGCGCCAACGAAGTGGCGATGGACATCATCTCGCGCTACGGCACCGCGGACGAAGCGGAAGCCGATATCCGCGCGCGCATGGAGCGCAAGGAAATCGTGATCGGCTTCGGCCACCCGGTGTACACCATCGGCGATCCGCGCAATCCGATCATCAAGGAGATCTCGCGCAAGCTGTGCAAGGACGGCGGCAACCAGACGCTGTTCGATGTCAGCGAGCGCATCGAAAACCTGATGATGGATACCAAGAAGATGTTCCCGAACCTGGATTGGTACAGCGCGTCGGCGTACCACATGATGGGCATCCCGACTCCGATGTTCACTCCGCTGTTCGTGATCGCTCGCACCACCGGTTGGAGCGCGCACGTGATCGAGCAGCGCGAGGACGGAAAGATCATCCGCCCGAGCGCCAACTACACCGGTCCGGAAGATCGCGAGTACGTGTCGATCGACAAGCGCTGACCGCGTCGGCCGGCCCGGTCACACCGGGCCGGCCGCGTCACGCCGAGTGAATAGGCAGGGGCCGCGCGTTGCGCGGCCTTCTGCTTTCCGGGGCGCTGACGATGTGCCGCCTGTCGGGTGCTCGGTCCGGACGGACCGCCCGCGCCGCGTTCGGCGCGTCCATTGGTCGAATGGGAGGCATGGCGCACACGATTTGCCGCCACGGGGTGCGATATTTGGGACGGCGCCGCCGCCGGGATGCGCGTTCGGAGACGTTCCCGGTGCAAGCCAGTCGTTCCAGGCCCGAGGGGGAGCCATGCGCGATGACGAGTTGCCGCACAAGACCGACGCCGGTCGAGAAGAAATCCGCAAACGGACGCTGAAACTGCCCAACGCGTTGCGGGCGGTTCTGCTGCTGGTCGATGGGCAACGTAGCGTCGCCCAGTTGCGCGGTGTCGTCGCCGGGCTGCACGGACCGGCCAATGCGCTCGACCAGTTGCTGGCGGCCGGGCTGATCGCCCGCGGCGCCAACGCGGCAACCGAAGGCGCGAAGCCCGTGCCCGCCGTGGCTTCGGACGAGGCCAGCCGCTACGGCATCCTTTACACCCTGATGTCGGAGACGGTGCGCCAGCATCTCGGGCTGCGCGGCTACTTCCTGCAGCTCAGGATCGAGCGCTGTGTCGACGTCGCGGGTTTGATGGCGCTGATGGGCGATCTCAAGATCGCGCTGGCCAAGGCGCATGGCACCGATTTCGCGGAGGAATCCGACGAGCACCTGCGCTCGGTGGCGTCGGCGTAACCGGTCGAGGCGCGATCGGCGCGCCCCGGCCGTTCCATCACTCAGGTCAACCCTTCGGCCTTCAACGCGGCCTGTACGCCGGCATCGGCGGCCATGCGCTGCTTGAACGCGGTCAGGTTGTCCAGACCGCCCAGGTCCAGACCCACCCCATCGGCCCAGCGCAACGTGATGTAGAAGTAGGGGTCGGCGAAGCTGCGGAAGCCGGCGAGCCATTCCCGGCCCTCGAGCTGGCGATCGGCACGTTCGAACAGCTTGCGCAGCTGGGCGAGTGCCGCCTGCTTGACCGCCTCGTGCTGGTCGGCGTCGGCGATGTAGACGGCCGGGGCGAACAGCGGCCGGAATGCCGGGTGCAGGTCGGAGTTCACGAACGCAAGCCAGCGGGTCGCCTCGGCGCGCTGGCGCGCACTGCCGTCGCCGGCGAGACCGGCTTGCGGGTAGGTGTCGGCGATGTAGCCCAGGATCGCGGCGTTCTGGGTCAGCGTGAAGTCGCCATCGACGATCGCCGGTACCGAGCCGGCCGGATTGATCGCCAGGAAGGGCGACGCCTTCAGCGACTCCTTGCTCATCACTTCGATCTCGAACGGCTGCCCGGTCCACTGCAACGCGATGTGGTCGGCCGTCGAGCAGGCGCCCGGCTTGGTGTAGAGCTTCATGCGGTGTCTCCAGATGGAATCGGGTCGGCGACTATCGCCGTCCCACCGCACATGCTCAACGCCTCAGGCGCAACGCTGCGTCACGGCAGCCCCGCCTTGTGCGGGCCACCGCGGGTCACGGATTACGACTTGCGCGGCTTCAGCGATTGCACCTTCAGAAAGGTGTGGTCGCCGATCGTCGCCACCTGGTACGCGTTGCGCCAGGAGGGATTGGCGATCGCGTGCGCCATGAAATGACTGGCGCCGGGGACGATTTCCTTTCGCTCGCCGGGCGGTAGCGCCCAGTTGCGTTCGGCTTCGAGCGCGATCGTCACCGACTCCGCCCACGCCTCGGAATTGCTCAGGCGGGTCGACGGCGGCACCAGGGTCGGCGCGAACTGCTTGCGGGCCGTGACGACGTCGCAGACGGTGTCGCCCCACAGCCCGCTGTCACGGCGGCGCAAGGCCACCTCGGCGACTGCCTGCTGGCCACGCACCGACTGGTCGCGGGCCTCGAGGTACACGGTGGTGCTCAGGCACAACGAATCTGCTGTCTGCGGCGGCAATACCGAAGCCAACCACATGATCCATGCCAACTTCATACGTACTCCTTGCTCCGTTGCGCCAGACCGCACTTCAGCGTCCGTCCCTCGCGGGGCGGTTACTACGGTGCGAACCGGCATGGCGTACTGGGGAGGGCGGCGGGCTCTCTGGCGCGCTTTGCCCTGGCGTCGACCCATGCAGACGGCATGGGCGACGAGGGAGGCCGCAAGGTGGGCGGCCGGAAAAGTTGGCGCACGGTAGCCGCGGCTTCCTAAACGCGGCGTGAATGCCTGGTTGTCGTGTCACCGCAGCAAGGGCGAAAACGCCGGGCTTGCCCGGTGTCGAACGCCCCCGTCTGCGGCTATTCAGGGGGCTTTTGGGACCCTCGCACCCATTTATCCAGGGTTTTCAGGCCCGCTGGGCCTCAAAATCCGGCGGCGAGGCGGCTTCCCTGCGCTATTGCGCGCTTGGCGTCAAGTTCCGCTGCAACGTCGGCGCCGCCGATCACGTGCACCCGTTGGCCGGCGGCGGCAAGTTCCGCGGCGAGCGGCTTGAAGGGCTCCTGACCGGCACAGATCACGACGTGGTCAACCGGCAGCACCTGTTCGGAACCGTCGACACGGACGTGCAGACCGGCGTCGTCGACACCCAGGTATTCGACGCCGCCCAGCATGCGCACCTTCATGGCCTTGAGCGTGGCGCGATGGATCCAACCGGTGGTCTTGCCCAGTCGGGCGCCGGGCTTGCCGGGGCTGCGCTGCAGCAGCCACACCTCGCGCGCCGGCGCCACCGGCTGGGCCGGGGCAAGGCCGCCGGGCACGTCGGTGTAGCCCAGGTCGACGCCCCACTGGGCGCGCCAGCGCGCCGGGTCGGGTCCGCGCCGGGCCAGGTCGTCCGGGTCGTGGCGGTGCACCAGGAACTCCGCCACGTCGAACCCGATGCCGCCGGCGCCGATGATGGCCACCTTGCTGCCGGCGACCACGTCACCGCGCAGCACGTCCAGGTAGCCCACGACCTTGGGGTGATCATTGCCCGGGAAATCGACCGCGCGCGGCGCGATGCCGGTGGCCAGCACCACGTCGTCGAAGCCGGCCAGCGCCGCCGCATCAGCGCGCGTGCGCAGCCGCAGCGCAACGCCGGTCTTTTCGATCTGGCGTGCGAAATAGCGCAGGGTCTCGTGGAACTCCTCCTTGCCGGGGATCTGCTTGGCGACATTGAACTGTCCGCCGATCGCCTCGCCCGCTTCGAACAAAGTCACCTGGTGGCCCCGGCCGGCGGCGACCGTCGCGCAGGCCAATCCGGCCGGTCCGGCGCCCACCACGGCGATCCGCTTGGGCGCGCGGGTGGGTGCGTACGTGAGTTCGGTCTCGGCGCAGGCGCGCGGATTGACCAGGCAACTGGCGTGCTTGTTCTCGAAGACGTGGTCCAGGCAGGCCTGGTTGCAGCCGATGCAGGTGTTGATCTCGTCCGCGCGTGCGTCGCGTGCCTTGGCTACCCACGCCGGATCGGCCAGCAGCGGTCGCGCCATCGAGACCATGTCGGCGTCGCCGGCAGCCAGGATGCGCTCGGCCACGTCGGGCATGTTGATGCGGTTGGTGGTCACCAGCGGCAGGCCGACCTCGGGCCGCAGGCGCGCGGTGATGCCGGTGAACGCGCCGCGGGGCACCGAGGTGGCGATGGTCGGAATGCGCGCCTCGTGCCAGCCGATGCCGGTGTTGATCAACGTGGCGCCGGCGGCTTCGACCGCGCGCGCCTGCGCGACGACGTCCTGCCATCGGTTGCCGCCATCCACCAGGTCGAGCATCGACAGCCGGTAAATGATGATGAAGTCCTTGCCGCAGGCCTCGCGGATGCGGCGCACGATCTCGACAGCAAAGCGCATGCGTCGCGCGGGGTCGCCGCCGAACGCGTCGTCACGGTGGTTGGTGCGCGGCACGGTGAACTGGTTCAGCAGGTAGCCTTCCGAGCCCATCACTTCGACGCCGTCGTAGCCGGCATCGCGGGCCAACTGGGCGGTGCGCACAAACGCACGGATCTGCCGTTCGACGCCGCCGGCCGACAGCGCGCGCGGCGTGAACGGGTTGATCGGCGCCTTGATCCGCGATGGCGCGACCTGAAGTGGCTGGTAGCCATAGCGGCCCGCATGCAGGATCTGCAGGCAGATCCGGGAGCCATGCTGGTGCACCGCATTGGTGACCTGGCGGTGCTTGCCGACCTCCCAGCGCCAGCTCAGCTTGCCGCCGAACGGTTTGAGCCAGCCGACCACGTTCGGAGCGAAACCGCCGGTCACGATCAGTCCGACACCGCCTTGCGCACGCTCACCGAAGTAGGCCGCAAGTTTCGGGAAATCCGACGACTTGTCCTCCAGTCCGGTGTGCATCGAGCCCATCAGCACGCGGTTGGGCAGCGTGCAGAAGCCCAGGTCGAGCGGTTCGAACAGCTTCGGATACAGCGGGTGGGACACGGGCGCGGTTTGGGCGGCACGGGAGAGGCTGGCGGTCGTCATTCGAATACGCTGGCGTATGGAGGCGTGCACGATGAACCGAAAGCGGGCTGGGTTCAACCGGTCGGCGGTGGTGCATCGCCACTGAAGAACGCGGACGATCGTGCGCGCCGGGAGCACGCAGCCGGTTGCATGCGATGTCGACGACCGCATCGAGGCACGACGTGGTGCCGGCGGTGCTGGCATTGGTGCGGACCGGGGTGATGCCCTGGGAACCTGTACTGGCGAAGGGGCGCCGTGGCAGCGGCCGGCAGCCAGGCCGGCAGCGCTGCGCGCGCGGCGGATGGGCGCACGATGCGTTCGGTACCGGTGGGCATGGCGTGCTCGGGCGAGGGCTGGCGCACCGCCGACACACCATCGGGGCTTCACCGCCGTCGTCTGTTATCGGGTCCGTCGACATCGCGCCTGTCGTTGGGATCGGGCGTTCGTCTTTCGATGGTGTGGACGAATGCGCCGCGCCGCCGTCATGACCGAACGCCTGCACATCGGGCGGCGGCAGGAGAGCGAATGCGGGATAATCGGTGTCGCCGTGTCCTCGCGGCCTCAGCACCGTTCGCCCGCCTTGGCTTCCGAACCCGCACGACGGATGCCGCCTGCGCGCCTGCACCTCAGCCCACGCATGAGATTTCCCGCTGCCCGCCATGAACACTGACTATCGAAAGCCGCTTCCGGGCACTGCGCTCGACTACTTCGATGCACGTGCCGCCATCGAGGCGATCGCGCCCGGCGCGTACGACACGCTGCCCTACACCTCACGCGTGCATGCGGAAAACCTGGTGCGCCGCGCGCAGCCGGCGATGCTGACCGACTACCTGTCGCAGTTGATCGAACGCCGCAGCGACCTGGACTTTCCCTGGTTCCCGGCTCGCGTGGTGTGCCACGACATCCTCGGCCAGACCGCACTGGTCGACCTGGCCGGCCTGCGCGACGCCATCGCCGAGATGGGCGGCGACCCGGCGCAGGTCAATCCGGTGGTGCCGACGCAGTTGATCGTCGACCACTCGCTGGCAGTGGAGGCAGCGGGCTTCGACAAGCAGGCGTTCGCGAAGAACCGCGCCGTGGAAGACCGCCGCAACGAAGACCGCTTCCACTTCATCAACTGGACCAAGAAGGCGTTCAAGAACGTCGACGTGATTCCGCCCGGCAACGGCATCATGCATCAGATCAATCTGGAGCGGATGTCGCCGGTGGTGCATGCGCGCGACGACGTGGCGTTCCCCGACACGCTGGTGGGTACCGACAGCCACACGCCGCACGTTGATGCGCTGGGCGTGATCGCGATCGGCGTGGGTGGACTGGAAGCCGAGAGCGTCATGCTCGGCCGTGCATCGTGGATGCGTCTGCCGGACATCATCGGCGTGGAACTGACCGGCAAGCCTTCGCCCGGCATCACCGCCACCGACATCGTGCTCGCGCTGACCGAATTCCTGCGCCAGTCCAAGGTCGTTGGCGCGTACCTGGAGTTCCGTGGCGAAGGTGCGTCCGCACTGACGCTGGGCGATCGCGCCACCATCTCCAACATGGCACCCGAGTACGGCGCCACCGCGGCGATGTTCTTCATCGACGACAAGACCATCGATTACCTGCGCCTGACCGGCCGCGAAGACGCGCAGGTCAAGCTCGTGGAAACCTACGCCAGGCACACCGGCCTGTGGGCCGATGCACTGAAGACCGCGCAGTACGAGCGCACGTTGACGTTCGATCTGTCGAGCGTGGTGCGCAACATGGCCGGCCCGTCCAACCCGCACAAGCGCCTGCCGACCTCCGAGCTGGCCGCGCGCGGCATCGCCGGCGAATGGAAGGAAGAAGCCGGCCTGATGCCCGACGGCGCGGTGATCATCGCCGCCATCACCAGTTGCACCAACACCAGCAACCCGCGCAACGTGATCGCCGCAGGCCTGCTGGCGCGCAACGCCAACGCGCGCGGCCTGACCCGCAAGCCGTGGGTGAAGTCCTCGCTGGCGCCCGGCTCCAAGACCGTGCAGCTGTACCTGGAAGAAGCCAAGCTGTTGCCCGAACTGGAAAAGCTCGGCTTCGGCATCGTCGGCTTCGCCTGCACCACCTGCAACGGCATGAGCGGCGCGTTGGACCCGGCCATCCAGAAGGAAGTGATCGAGCGCGACCTGTACGCGACGGCGGTGTTGTCGGGCAACCGCAACTTCGACGGCCGCATCCATCCGTACGCGAAACAGGCCTTCCTCGCCTCGCCGCCACTGGTGGTCGCCTACGCGATCGCCGGCACCGTGCGATTCGACATCGAGAAGGACGTGCTCGGTATCGATGCCAGTGGCCAGCCGGTCATGCTCAAGGACATCTGGCCGAGCGACGAGGAGATCGACGCGATCGTCGCCAGCAGCGTGAAGCCGGAACAGTTCCGCGCGGTGTACGAGCCCATGTTCAAGTTCAGCGTCGAACACGGTGAGGCGATCAGCCCGTTGTACGACTGGCGCCCGCAGAGCACCTACATCCGTCGCCCGCCGTACTGGGAAGGCGCGCTGGCCGGCGAGCGCACGCTCTCCGGCATGCGTCCGCTGGCCGTGCTGGGCGACAACATCACCACCGACCACTTGTCGCCGTCGAACGCGATCATGCTGGCCAGTGCCGCCGGCGAGTACCTGGCCAAGATGGGCCTGCCGGAAGAGGACTTCAATTCCTACGCCACGCACCGCGGCGACCACCTCACCGCGCAGCGCGCCACGTTCGCCAACCCCAAGCTGCTCAACGAGATGGTTCGCGACGAGGCCGGCGGCGTGAAGCAGGGTTCGTTGGCGCGCATCGAGCCCGAGGGCCAGGTGACCCGCATGTGGGAAGCGATCGAGACCTACATGGATCGTCAGCAGCCGCTGATCATCATCGCAGGCGCCGACTACGGCCAGGGGTCGTCGCGTGACTGGGCGGCCAAGGGCGTGCGCCTGGCGGGTGTGGAGGCGATCGCTGCCGAAGGCTTCGAACGCATCCATCGCACCAACCTGATCGGCATGGGCGTGCTGCCCCTGGAGTTCCTGCCGGGCACCGATCGCAACTCGCTGGGCATCGACGGCACCGAGACGTACGACGTGCTGGGCGCACGCACGCCGCGCGCCACGCTCACCCTGATGATCCACCGCCGCAACGGTGAACGCGTGGATGTACCGGTGACCTGTCGCCTCGACACGGCCGAGGAAGTCTCGATCTACGAAGCCGGCGGCGTGCTGCAGCGCTTTGCCAACGACTTCCTCGAGGCGAACAAGGCGGCCTGAGTCGCCTCCGGCCCCTCTCCCGTTTGCGGAAGGGGGCGAGTCGCGCCGGATGAAGGGCCCCGCGGCGTTGTGGACGCGGGCCCTCGTTCAACACGTCGTCAACGGCACATTGGGTCGCCATCCGCGCGCCTTCCATCTTTCCACCGGACACCCACCATGACCCACGCACCCCAACGCCGCATCCCCGCCACCTACATGCGCGGCGGCACGTCGAAAGGCGTGTTCTTCAAGCTGGACGATCTGCCCGAGGCCGCGCGGGTGCCGGGCCCGGCGCGCGATACGCTGCTGATGCGCGTGATCGGTTCTCCCGACCCGTACGGCAAGCACACCGATGGCATGGGCGGTGCGACTTCCAGCACCAGCAAGTGCGTGATCCTGTCGAAGTCCGAGGTTCCCGAGCACGATGTCGACTACCTGTACGGGCAGGTCTCCATCGATACCGCCTTCGTGGACTGGAGCGGCAACTGCGGCAATCTCTCGTCCGCGGTGGGCCCGTTCGCTATCGCCAATGGCCTGATCGACCCCGCGCTCGTACCGCGCGACGGCATCGCCACGGTGCGCATCTGGCAGGCCAACATCGGGAAGACCATCGTCGCCCACGTGCCCGTCACCGACGGCCAGGTGCAGGAAACCGGTGACTTCGAACTCGATGGCGTGACGTTTCCCGCTGCCGAGATCCAGTTGGAATTCCTCGATCCGGCCGACGAGGGCGAAGGTGGCGGCGCGATGTTCCCGACCGGAAACCTGGTCGACGAGCTCGACGTACCGGGCGTGGGCGTGCTGAAGGCAACGCTGATCAACGCCGGCATCCCGACGATCTTTCTCAATGCGGCCGACCTGGGCTACACCGGCACCGAGCTGCAGGGCGCGATCAACGAAGACAAGGCCGCGCTGGCAAGATTCGAGACGATCCGCGCGCACGGAGCGGTACGGATGGGGCTGATCGCGAAGGTCGAAGACGCCGCCACGCGCCAGCACACTCCCAAGGTCGCCTTCGTCGCGCCGGCGACCGGCCACCTGTCGTCCAGCGGCAAGCCCATCGCTGCCGATGACGTCGACCTGCTGGTGCGCGCGCTGTCGATGGGCAAGCTCCATCACGCGATGATGGGCACGGCCGCCGTTGCCATTGGCACGGCCGCGTCGATCCCGGGCACGGTGGTGAACGCGGCCGCCGGTGGTGGCGCGCGCGAAGCGGTGCGCTTCGGGCACCCGTCGGGCACCCTGCGCGTCGGTGCACAGGCGGCGCAGGTCAACGGCCAGTGGACCGTCACCAAGGCCGTGATGAGCCGTAGCGCCCGCGTGCTGATGGAAGGCTGCGTGCGCGTTCCGGGCGATGCGATGTGATGGATTGCGGCGCGGCCTGACGTCAGGCCGCGCGGCCCCAGGTGTGGGCGCCGAAGAAGGCGACAGGCCTGCACTCAATCGAGCGCTGGCGCGTCAATCGAAAGCGAAGGCGTCCAGCGCGAGCGATCCGAACTCGTGAGAGCGGTGCAGCGTGCGTACTTCTGGCGTGTCGCCGGCAGCGCCCAGCGCGACGAACAGCGGCATCAGGTGCTCCACCGTCGGATGGGCGTGGCGGGCATGCGGGGCGCGCTGCTGCCAGTCGAGCAGGGCAGGCCAGTCGTGGGCGACCAGCATGGTGTGCATCCAGTCGCCGAATTCAGCCGCCCACGGCGCCAGGGGCGCCCCCTTGTGCTGCCAGTCGAGGTCGCCCAGGTTGTGGACGAAGCCGCCGGAGCCGATCACCAGCACGCCCTCGCCGCGCAGCGGTGCCAGGGCCTTGCCCAGGGCGTAGTGCTGGGCTGCCGTGCCATGGGGCATCACCGACAGCGGCACCACCGGGATGTCGGCCTGCGGGTACATGCGCCGCAGTGGTACCCATACCCCGTGATCGATGCCGTGGTTGTCGCGCACCTTGGACGGCAGGCCGGCATCGGCCAGGCGCCGGACAATCTCTTCGGCCAGGTCCGGGTCGCCCGGGGCCGGGTATTGGAGCTGGTACAGCGGCTCGGGAAATCCACCGAAATCGTGAACGGTGTGCGGCTGGGCGTGGCCGCCGAGCATCGGCCGGTCGGTGGTGAAATGCGCCGACGCGACCACGATGGCCTTGGGCCACGGCAGTTGCGCGCCGAGGTTGTCGAGGAATCGCCCGGCCGGTGAATCCTCGATGGCCAGCATCGGTGAGCCGTGCGAGATGAACAGGGTCGGCAGGTGCACAGGGATGTCCATACCCCAAGGGTGGGCCGGTCGCGACGGATTTCCAAGCGACGGGCTCAGTCCGGAGCGTTCCGGGTGGGGCACCAATCGGCCGGGTGGGAAGTGAAGTCCGCTCCAGTTCTTCGCGCTACCACGATCTTCCGCGCGAATGTTAGGTCGCCGTTAACACGCCTTTCACATTGCCGAACCTAATCTTCGCCGGCGCCATTTGGCGACCGTCACGTACGGTTGGAACTCCGCTCTAGCGGTTTCCGAAATTCGAATGAACATGGAGAAGCTCGAATGAATAAGAAACTCCTTTGCGCCGCCCTGTTGGGTGGTCTTGCGATGGCTCAGTCCGCAAGCGCCCAGGATTTTGACGATCGCTGGTACATCACCGGTTCGGTTGGCATGAACATCCAGGACAACCAGCGCGGCACGCGCAATGCCCCGTTCGCCGCTCTCGGCGTCGGCAAGTTCCTCAACCGCAACTGGTCGATCGACGGTGAGCTGAACTACCAGAACCCCAACGGCGACGACAACCAGAATCTCAACTGGAGCCAGTACGGCGTGTCGATCGACGTGCGTCGCCACTTCATCAGCGACGGCCGTTCCTGGAACCCGTACCTGCTGATGGGCCTGGGTTACCAGCGCCACGAGGAAGAGTTCGACGCGTTCCCGAATCCGGTTTCGCCGGGCGAGCGTGAAGGCGGCGACGTCGCCGGCAAGCTGGGCGTCGGCCTGCAGGGCGACATGGGTCGCGTCAAGATCCGCACCGAGCTGGCCTACCGCATCGACGCGGACAACGACAGCGTCGGCGCGTTCCTGAACGACGATCTGCCGCGCGATGACGGCGAAGACTGGTTCGGCGACGTGCTGGCTTCGGTCGGCGTCGTGATCCCGCTGGGTCCGGAAGCCCAGACCCCGGTCGGCCCGGCTCCGGTCGCGGCCAACTGCGCGGACATGGACGACGACGGCGACGGCGTCAACAACTGCAACGACAAGTGCCCGGGTTCGCAGTCGGGTCAGACGATCGGTCCGGACGGTTGCCCGGTTCCGGTGTCGATCGACCTGAAGGGCGTGAACTTCGACTTCGACAAGTCGACGCTGCGTCCGGACGCGGTTGCCATCCTCAACGAGGCGATCGAGATCCTGAAGCGTTACCCGGAGCTGAAGGTCGAAGTGGCCGGTCACACCGACTCGAAGGGCACCGACGCGTACAACCAGGCCCTGTCGGAGCGTCGCTCGCGCGCCGTGTACGACTACCTGACCAGCAATGGCGTTGACGCCTCGCGTCTGGCCGGTCCGAACGGTTACGGCGAGAGCCGTCCGATCGCGCCGAACCAGAACGAAGACGGTTCGGACAACCCGGAAGGCCGTGCGCGCAACCGCCGCACCGAGCTGAACGTCCAGAACTAAGCGTCAGTTGCGGGTTTTCTGAAACCCGCAGGCAGTAACTCGAAGCCCGGCCCAGTGCCGGGCTTCGTATTTGTGCGGTCCCTGGGGAGGTCGATAAACCCGGGGTGGAAGGGTTTGGGTGGGCTGGCGTCAGCCAACGTTAAGATGTATTAACAAAGTGGTTGAGCGTGTATGATCCCCCGGCCAGTGACCGCGGCGCCGGCTTGCCTGTGTCCAACGCGTCCCTGCAATGTGGTGCGCCGTGTGTTAACGCTTTTCCCCCGATTTCGACCGACCTCTGAAGGAGTCTGATTATGAAGATCCGCTTGTTGAGCACCGCATTGCTGGCGGGCCTGGCCTTTGCTCAGTCGGCCAGCGCGCAGGATTTCGACGACCGCTGGTACGTTACCGGCTCGGTCGGCATGAACATCCAGGACAACGACCGTGGCACCCGTAATGCACCGTTTGTCGGCCTGGGCCTGGGCAAGTTCGTTTCCCAGAACTGGTCGATCGACGGTGAGCTGAACTATCAGAACCCGCACAACGACGCCAACCAGAACCTGAACTGGAGCCAGTACGGCATCTCGTTGGATGCGCGCCGCCACTTCATCACCGAAGGCCGTGGCTGGAACCCGTACGTGCTGATGGGCCTGGGCTACCAGCGCTCCGAGGAAGAGTTCGACGCGTTCCCGAACCCGGTTTCGCCGGGCGAGCGTGAAGACGGCAACCTCGCCGCCAAGGTCGGCGTCGGCCTGCAGACCGACCTCGGTCGCGTTGGCATGCGCACCGAGCTGGCCTACCGCGCCGATTTCGACGACACCAGCGTCCATGCTGTCGACGAAGACCACTTCGGTGACATCCTGGCTTCGGTCGGCGTCGTGATCCCGCTGGGTCCGGAAGCTTCGGCCCCGGCGCCGGCTGCTCCGGCCGCTGCCAACTGCGCGGACATGGACGACGACGGTGACGGCGTCAACAACTGCAACGACAAGTGCCCGGGTTCGCAGTCGGGTCAGACGATCGGTCCGGACGGTTGCCCGGTTCCCGTGACGATCGACCTGAAGGGCGTGAACTTCGACTTCGACAAGTCGACGCTGCGTCCGGACGCGATTGCCATCCTCAACGAGGCGATCGAGATCCTGAAGCGTTACCCGGAGCTGAAGGTCGAAGTGGCCGGTCACACCGACTCGAAGGGCACCGACGCGTACAACCAGGCCCTGTCGGAGCGTCGCTCGCGCGCCGTGTACGACTACCTGACCAGCAATGGCGTTGACGCCTCGCGTCTGGCCGGTCCGAACGGTTACGGCGAGAGCCGTCCGATCGCGCCGAACCAGAACGACGACGGTTCGGACAATCCGGAAGGCCGTGCGCGCAACCGCCGCACCGAGCTGAACGTCCAGAACTAAGCGTCAGTTGCGGGCTGCTCGCAGCCCGTTGCAATCCTCGGAAGCCCGGCCTTGTGCCGGGCTTTCGTTTTTTGCGCGCGCGCGTCCCGTTCAGTCGCGTCTCGGTTGTCGGTTGTGGGGCCGGCGCCTACACTCGTTCTGTCTTGCCAGAGGATTCACCATGCGCCGCGCCGCCATCGCCATCAGCCTCATGTTTGTCGCCGCGTCCGCGCAGGCTCAGGTTCCCAGCCAGTGCGCCTCGTTGAGCCAGGCAATGCCGGTGCAACCGACCGTGTTCGCGCCGGTGGCCGAAGAACTTGTGACACCGCGCCATCAGCTGGGTGCTCCCAGTGGCGTGCTGGCGCAGGCGTTCGACGAAGCGCTGTCCGTCGACCAGGTCCTGCTGCGCATCCGAATCGAGGCCTGCACGGCGACCGCGATGGCGACCCCTCCGGCCTCCCCGGGCACCCTCCCGGCCTCCACCGATCCTGCCGCCTACAAGCCGCAGACCCAGTACGACAACACGCCGTGGCGGTTCGACATGAACCAGAATGGCAAGCGCATGACCGCCGACGAATTCAGTGCCTGGATGGAAGCGCGCGGCGTGCGCGTGGCCAAGGGCGCTCCGAAGCCGGCAGCGGCGCCGGCCGATGCCGTGCCGGGTACTACACCGTCGGCCGAGGTCGCCCCGGGTACGCCTCCGGCCGTCGAAGCGCCGGTCGCACCGCCGCAGGCGCCCAAGGGTCAGTGACGGCACCGGACCGGTGAGCGGGCGCCGACCTCCCGGCGCGCGCCCCCCACGGCGCCGCCGCGACGCAGCCTCGGGCGAGCGCGACCTGCCGCCCGCGACCGCGGTTCCCAGGAAGACACCGAAACCAGCACCCTCAACCGGAACGGCGACGATCCGGAGCGCAGAGGCGCGTCCGGAGCGCCGCGTCGTCCGCGCGGGTGCCGGTGGCCGAGCCGCATCCGGTGGCACAGCGCGGTCGGTCGATCGTGATGCGACCACACCGCGCCATGGTCTGGCGCGCGTGCTGTCCAAGCAGGGGCTGTGTTCCCGCACCGAAGCCGCGAACTGGGTGCGTGCCGGGCGAGTCAGTGTCGATGGGCGCGTGGTGAACAACCCCGAGTATCCGATCCTCCGCGACCGGCATCGCATCGCCGTGGACGGGCGCGCAATCGACGACGTGCGACGCCGCTACCTGCTGCTCAACAAGCCGCGCGGCCTGGTCACCACGGCAAGCGACGAACGCGGGCGCGAGACGGTCTATCGCTGTTTCGACGGCGCCGGCCTGCCGTGGCTGGCCCCTGTCGGACGGCTGGACAAGGCCAGCGAAGGGCTGCTGTTGTTCTGCAACGACCCGGAGTGGGCCGCGCGCATCGGCGATCCCGATCACGGACCGGACAAGACGTATCACGTGCAGGTCGATCGTGTGCCCGATGACGCGCTGCTGGCGGCGCTGAGCGATGGCATCGACAGCGAGGGTGAGCGGCTGCGCGCCACATCGGCCAGCGTGTTGCGTGCCGGCGAGAAGAACGCGTGGCTGGAGATCGTGCTCGACGAGGGACGCAACCGGCAGATCCGCCGTCTGCTGGCGGCGTTCGACGTGGCCGTGCTGCGGCTGGTCCGCGTGGCGATTGGTGGGCTGATGCTTGGTGGGTTGGGCAAAGGTCAGTGGCGCGAACTGACGGACGAGGAAGTCGTCGCGCTGGCAACGCCGTCGCGCCGGGACCGCTCAGACGGCGGCCCTGCGTCCGGACACCCATTCCCGATGCCGTGACGCAGCGCTGCGCACGCACCTCCGACGTGACGGCAACCGGCAACGGCGCGCGCAGGCACGCCGTTGCACGGTGCATCCAGCGAAGACTCAGGCCTTGATGACGCCTAGCTCGCGGCCGATCTTGATGAACGCGGCGATTGCGCGGTCGAGGTGCTCGCGCGTATGCGCGGCGCTCATCTGCGTGCGGATGCGCGCCTGGCCTTGCGGCACCACTGGGAAGAAGAAGCCGATCGCGTAGATGCCTTCTTCCAGCAGACGCTGGGCGAACTTCTGCGCCAGCGGCGCGTCGTACAGCATCACCGGGCTGATCGGATGCACACCGGGTTTGATGTCGAAGCCGGCGGCGGTCATCTGCTCGCGGAAATACGCGGTATTGGCCGCCAACCGTTCGCGCAGTTCACCGGCCGAGGACAGCATGTCGAACGCCTTGATGCCCGCAGCCACCACGTGCGGCGGCAGCGAGTTCGAGAACAGGTAAGGGCGCGAACGCTGGCGCAGCATTTCGATCACTTCGCGCTTGCCGGTGGTGAAACCGCCGAGCGCACCGCCCATGGCCTTGCCCAGCGTACCAGTGAAGATGTCGATCCGATCCATCACTCCCTTGACCTCGGCC
This sequence comes from Montanilutibacter psychrotolerans, assembly GCF_003719825.1. GTDB lineage: Bacteria > Pseudomonadota > Gammaproteobacteria > Xanthomonadales > Xanthomonadaceae > Montanilutibacter > Montanilutibacter psychrotolerans. The sequence goes on from NZ_RIBS01000012.1 coordinate 44,252, forward strand.
GAGCCGCGGCCGTTGGCACCAAGGAAGCCGGTGGCGTGGCATTCGTCGATGTGCACCAGCGCGCCGTACTTGCGCGCCAGGGCGGTGATTTCATCGAGCGGGGCGATGAAGCCGTCCATCGAGAACACGCCATCGGAGGTGATCATCTTGGTCTTGCAGCCGGCCGCGTCAGCCGCTTGCAGCTGCGCTTCCAGGTCGGCCATGTCGCAGTTGGCGTAGCGAAAGCGTTTGGCCTTGCACAGGCGCACACCGTCGATGATCGAGGCGTGGTTGAGTGCATCGGAGATGATGGCGTCGTTCTCGCCGAGCAGCGGCTCGAACAATCCACCGTTCGCATCGAAGCACGCGGCGTAGAGGATGGTGTCTTCGGTGCCGAAGAAGTCGGCGATGGTCTGCTCGAGCTGCTTGTGGAGATCCTGGGTGCCGCAGATGAAGCGCACCGACGCCATGCCGAAGCCGTGGCTGTCGAGCGCGTCCTTCGCCGCCTGGATCACGTCCGGATGGTCGGCCAGGCCCAGGTAGTTGTTGGCGCAGAAGTTCAGCACCGTGCGGCCGTCCTCGAGCGTGATCTCGGCCGACTGCGGGCTGGTGATGACGCGCTCGGACTTGAACAGCCCCTGTGCACGGATGTTGTCGAGTTCTTCGGCGTAGCGTTGGGTCAGGGACATGGAGGATTCCGTAGGGTGGGCCCCGGCCCACCGAATCAATGAGGTGGCGGGTGAGGCCGTCGAATCTGGAGGTTGACGATGGCGGGCCAGGGCCCGCCCTACGCACTTTCGCGGACCGAAGTCCCGTGGCTCAGTTCCAGCTCAGCACGACCTTGCCGGCCTTGCCTGCTTCCATCAGGTCGAAGCCCTGCTGGAAGTCGTTGATGGGCAGCTGGTGGGTGAGCACCTTGCCCAGCGGGAAACCACCGAGCACGAGCTGGGTCATCTTGTACCAGGTCTCGTACATCTTCCGGCCGTAGATGCCGTGCAGGGTCAGGCCCTTGAAGATGATCTTGTCCCAGTCTGCGCCGGCGCCCTTGGGCATGATGCCGAGCATCGCGATCTTGCCGCCGTGGTACATGCAATCGAGCATGTCGTTGAACGCGCGCGGGTTGCCGCTCATTTCCAGGCCGACGTCGAAGCCTTCCATGTGCAGGTCGTTCATGACGTCCTTGAGCGACTGGTTGGCGACGTTGACCACGCGCGTGGCGCCCATGTCGGCGGCCAGCTTGAGGCGGTAGTCGTTGACGTCGGTGACCACCACGTTGCGCGCGCCGATGTGCTTGCAGATGCCCGCGGCAACGATGCCGATCGGGCCGGCGCCGGTGATCAGCACGTCCTCGCCCACGACATCGAACTCCAGCGCGCAGTGCGCGGCATTGCCGAAGGGATCGAAGAAGGCGGCCAGTTCGCTGGGGATCTGGTCCGGGATCGGCCACAGGTTGCTGGCCGGCATCACGATGTATTCGGCGAACGCGCCATGGCGGTTGACGCCGATGCCGACGGTGTTGGGGCACAGGTGCTGGCGACCGCCGCGGCAATTGCGGCAATGGCCGCAGACGATGTGGCCTTCGGCGGAAACGCGCTGGCCGAGCTTGTAGCCGGTCACGCCGGCACCGAGCTCGACCACCCGGCCGACGAATTCGTGGCCGATCACCAGGCCCGGCTTGATGGTGCGCTGGCTCCACTCGTCCCACAGGTAGATGTGCAGGTCGGTGCCGCAGATCGCGGTCTTCTCCAGCTTGACCAGGACTTCGTTCGGGCCGGGTGCCGGCACCGGAACTTCTTCCATCCAGATGCCCTTGCCGGCTTCGCGCTTCACCAGCGCCTTCATCATCGTTTGGGTCATGTCGGGTCTGCCTTGTGGCGCGCCGTTTGACGGCGCGCGGAGCCTGCGGGGAAGGGCGGAATTATACGCGGCGGGCCCGGCCCGGCCCGTGCCGGGGTTTGCCGGCTGCGGCCGGCTCGCCTATCGTCTTGCCCTCCCTGGACCCCGGAAACCACCATGCGACCACGCCTGCTTGCCCTGGCGCTGACCCTGTGCTGCGCGACAGCCAACGCCGACGAAGGCATGTGGATGCCGTCGCAATTGCCTTCGATCGCCAAGGAGCTGCGTGCCGCGGGATTCCAGGGCGACCCGGCCGCACTGGCCGAGTTGACGCGGCCGCCGATGAGCGCGGTGGTGTCGCTGTCGGGTTGCACCGCCAGCTTCGTGTCGCCCAAGGGCCTGGTGGTCACCAACCATCACTGTGCGTATGGCGCGATCCAGCTCAACTCGACGCCCGAACGCAACCTGATGGAAGCCGGCTTCAATGCCGGTGCGCTTGCGCAGGAAGTCTCGGCCGGGCCGGCGGCCCGCGTGCTGGTCACCACCGCGTTCGACAAGGTCAGCCAGCGCGTGCTGGACGCGGCGCGCGGCAAGCAGGGCAGGGCGTACTTCGACGCAATCGACGTGGCGACCAAGGCGATCGTGGCCGAGTGCGAGAGCGAGCCGGGCTATCGCTGCAGCGTCGCCAACATGTACTACGGCACCGACTTCTATCTGATCCGGCAGTTGGAACTGAAGGACATCCGGCTGGTGTACGCGCCGCCGGAGGCGATCGGCAACTACGGCGACGAGATCGACAACTTCATGTGGCCGCGCCACACCGGCGACTTTGCGTTCTATCGCGCCTACGTGGGCCGCGACGGCAAGCCGGCGGCGTACTCGCCCGACAACGTGCCGTACGCGCCACCGGCGCACCTGACGGTTTCCACCGATCCGGTGGCCGAAGGCGACTTCGCGATGGTCGCCGGTTATCCGGGCGTGACCTTCCGCCATCGGATGGCGTCGGAATTCCGCAACCAGATCGACTGGCAGCTGCCGTCGCGCGTTGGCCTGTTCGGCGCCATGATCAAGACGATCGAATCCGCTGCCGCGCCTGACGAGAACGCCAAGGTGCTGTATGCCTCGCAGGTGGCAAGCCTGAAAAACGGGCTCAAGCGCGCGCAGGGCGAGCTCGACGGATTGCGTCGCAGCGACGCGGTGCGCGTGCGCGGCCAGGACGAGGCGGCCATGCTGGCGTGGCTGGCTCGCCAGCCGGACGCGGCGGCGATCCAGGCCGACATCGCGGCCGCGCAGGCCGTACTGGATGGGGCCGCGGCGATGCGCGAGCGCGACCAGCTGATCGCCGCGATGCGTTCGCAGACGCAGCTGCTGCGTTCGGCCATCGGCCTGCAGCGCCTCGCGCTGGAGCGCGGCAAGCCCGATGCGCAACGCGAATCGGGGTTCCAGCAGCGCGACGAGGCACTGATCGAGGCAACCCTGCGCCAGGTGCAGCGTCGCTACGCGCCGGCGGTGGAGAAGGCGTTGCTGGCCGACCTGCTGCGTCAGTACCAGGCCCTGCCGGCCGCGCAGCACGTGGCCGAGTTCGATGCGGTGTTCGGCACCACGCCGGCGCAGATCGACGAGCGCCTGGAGGCGTTGTACGCCGGAACGCGACTGGGCGACGAGGCCACGCGGATGGCGTTGATGTCGGCCGACGCGACCAGCCTGGCCGCGTCCACCGACACCCTGCTGAAAGCCGCCGCGCAACTGTTGCCGGCGACGCTGCGCCTGGAGGCCGAGAGCAAGGCCGAATCCGGTGAACTGCTGCGGCTGCGCCCGGCGTACATGCGTGCGCTGATCGGCTATCGCGATTCCCAGGGCCGCAAGGTCTATCCGGATGCGAACTCGACGCTGCGCGTGGGCTACGGCCGGGTCAGCGCGCTGGACGCGCGCGATGCGGTCAGCTACCGACCGCTGACCACGGTCGCCGGCATCGCCCATAAGCACACCGGGCAGGCTCCCTTCGCAGCGCCGGCGCCGTTGCTGGCGGCCATCGCCAAGGGCGACTTCGGCAGCACCGCCGACGCCAAGCTGGGCACCCAGACGGTCGACTTCCTGACCAACCTCGACACCACCGGCGGCAACTCCGGTTCACCGGTGCTCGATGCGCGCGGTCGCCTGATCGGCCTGAACTTCGACAGCAACTGGGAGGCCGTCAGCGCCAGCTGGATGTTCGATCCGCGCTACAAGCGCGCGATCCACGTCGACATGCGCTACCTGCGCTGGCTGTTGGCCAAGGTCTACCCGGCCCCGGCCCTGCTGCAGGAAATGAACCTGCCGGCAGAATAAGGCGCCGCCGGGTCGACACGGGCTCCGGCCCCAGGCGCCCCCCGGCTGTCCGTTTCGGTCGCTCGCCCTGGCGCGCGCGGCCGGGTCCCGTCCCACACCCAATCCCTCCGGCCGCTGGACCCTGACTATCGACAGGGTGGCGTTCCGGCCACAGCGGCTAAACTCGGGCGCTGACTTTTGCGAGGAGCATGCGCGATGCGTTTTTCGGTGTTGGCCTCGGCCATTGTATTGGCCACGCTGGTGGGGGACGCCGTTGCCGGCGAGGGCATGTGGGTGCCGCAGCAGTTGCCGGAGATCGCGCGCCCGTTGCGCCAGGCCGGCCTGCGGCTCGACCCGCGCAAGCTGGCCGACCTCACCGCCGACCCGATGGGTGCGGTGGTCTCGCTGGGCGGCTGCACCGCCAGCTTCGTGTCGCCGCAGGGCCTGGTGGTTACCAACCACCACTGCGCCTACGGCGCGATCCAGCTGAACTCGACGGCCGAAAAGAACCTCATGGCCGAGGGCTTCAACGCGGCCAGCGGCGCCGATGAAGTGTCGGCCGGACCGAACGCCCGCATCTACGCGCTGGACTCGATCGAGGACGTAACCGATCAGGTCAAGGCGGCGCTTGCCGCAGCGCCCGACGCGCTGGGCCGCACCAACGCGCTGGACGCGCTGGAGAAGCAACTGATCGCCAACTGCGAGGCCGAGCCTGGCTTCCGCTGCCGCCTGTACAGTTTCTCCGGCGGAAACAGCTATCGCCTGTTCCGCAACCTCGAGATCAAGGACGTGCGCCTGGTCTACGCGCCGCCGGGCGCCATCGGCAACTACGGTGGTGAGGTCGACAACTGGATGTGGCCGCGCCACACCGGCGATTTCTCGTTCTACCGCGCCTACGTCGGTGCCGACGGCAAGCCGGCCGCCTACTCGGCCAACAACGTGCCGTACCAGCCCAAGCACTGGCTCAAGGTCGCCGATCGCCCGCTCGGACCGGGCGACTTCGTCATGGTCGCCGGCTATCCCGGTTCGACCAGTCGCTATGCACTGGCCAGCGATTTCGACGCGACCTCGCAATGGACCTATCCCACCGTCGGCGGCCACTACAAGAAGCTGGTGGCGCTGGTCGACGCGATGGGCAAGCAGGAGCCGGAAATCGCCGTGAAGTACGCCAGCACCGTGCGCAGCTGGCAGAACGCGATGAAGAATTACGACGGCCAGCTGGCCGGGTTCGAACGCATCGGTGCCAGCGAGCGCAAGCACGCCGACGAAGCGGCCGTGCTCGACTGGCTGCGCAAGCAGGGCACGAAGGGCGAGCCGGCACTGGCCGCGCATGCGCGCCTGGTTGAGCTGGGCGATCAATCGCGCGCGAACCGCGAACGCGACGTCGTCTTCAACCAGTTGCGCAACACCGGCGCCATCGGCGCGGCAACCCAGCTGTATCGCCTGTCGATCGAGCGGACCAAGCCCGACGCCGAGCGCGAGCAGGGCTACCAGCAGCGCGACATCGCCGCGATCGAGGGCGGCATCCGGCAGATGGAGCGCCGCTACGATCCGCGCATGGATCGCGAGCTGCAGGCCTATTGGCTGCGCGAGTACGTGAAGCTGCCGCAGGCGCAGCGCCTGCCGGCGGTCGACCGTTGGCTCAACGGCAACGACGAATCCGCGATTGACCGTGCGCTGGACAGGCTGGCTCGCACCAAGCTGCGCAATGCCGACGATCGCATCGCGCTGTTCAACGCCGACCGCGCTGCGTTCGAGAAGAGCCGCGACCCAGCCGTGCAGTTCGCCGTGGCGATCATGCCCACCGTGCTCAAGCTGGAAGAAGAGGGCAAGACGCGCGCCGGCGACACGCTGATGGCGCGTCCGGTGTACCTGCAGGCCGTGGCGGACTACCGCCGCAGCCGCGGCCAGTTCGTGTACCCGGATGCCAACTCCAGCCTGCGCATCACGTTCGGCAAGGTGACCGGCTACACCGGCACCGATGGCACCCAGCACGCGACGTTCACCAAGCTGGAGGAAGTCGCCGCCAAGGCCACCGGGCAGGCGCCGTTCGACGCGCCCAAGGCCCTGCTCGATGCGATCGCGGCCAAGCGGTACGGCGGCCTCGAGGACCGTAGGCTCGGTACCGTGCCGGTCAACTTCCTGTCCGACCTGGACATCACCGGCGGCAATTCCGGTTCGCCGGTGCTCGATTCGCAGGGCAAGCTGCTCGGCCTGGCATTCGACGGCAACTGGGAATCGGTCAGCAGCAACTGGGTGTTCGACCCGGCGATGACACGCATGATCTCGGTCGATCAGCGCTACATGCGCTGGATCATGCAGGAGGTCTATCCGGCCCCGCGCCTGCTGCAGGAAATGGGCGTTCCGGCGAGGCAGTAAATCACCGCGCCCGACGCCGTCGCACCGCACCGCAACGCACCAACAAGAACGCCGGTCGGGCAACCGACCGGCGTTTTTCTTGCGCGCTGCGTGCTGTCGTGCGGTCGTGCGGTCGTGCGGTCGTGCGGTCGTGCGGCGCAACGCGTGCGTGATCGCCACGAGCCGGCACCAACCCGGCCCCCGGCCGAAACTGCGATGCGCGCGACGCCGTCGCGCGCGCAGCCGTCACGCCTCTTCGGCGAAGCGGTAATCGAAGCGGTAGAAGTGCTTGCCGTCGGTGATGTCGATGGCCATTGCGCCCACGAGCCCGGTGAGTTCGTCGCTCCCCGAGTCCGGCACCACGGTCAGCGACAGCGTCGCCGCGCCGCGCTCCATCACGCCGTTGTGCTGCAGGTAGAACGCGCCCTTGCGGCCCTGCAGGCTGCCTGTCACGCGTTCGATCGCGACGTACGCCGCCGATCCCGGCACCTGGGTGCCGACGGCCAGCATGTGCACCACGCTGGTGGCGTCGAGCTCGCCGTGGAAGCGCTTGTCGAACCGATGATGGCCGGCGACGGTGCCGTCGCCCATGTCGAGCTCGGGCTGTGCGCTGCGATTGACGTCGAACTCGCCTTTTACCTGGTGCATCGGTTGTTCCTGGAAGTGTGGAGCACGCATCCTCGCCCGTTCATCCGCGCATGGCCAGCCGCGCCCGCGCGGGCGGCGTGGCCGTCACGGGCGGATGCCGTTCGTGCATGAAGCGGGGCGCCGCCGGTTCGGAAAAGGCGCTGCCATCCCGTCGCATCACGCTCTCAGGCAACTGCCGCGCCCCGTCGCCCGTCCGATCCGCGCGCGCGCCCGCCCGCACGCAGGACTTGCATCCAGGCACCGGTGGATGCGAACCTGCCGGTGTTCGCGGATTCCCATGCCAGCCGGCCCCGTCTTCCGAACCGCATTACCCGATGTCCCCGTGTTGCCGCCGCCGACCCCGTCGCCGGACCCCGCAACGACAGGTCCATCGACCGCTTCACGCCGCCATGCGCGGCCGCTCCACCGCAATGCCGGCTGCCAGGTGATTCCGCGCCCCGTCCCTTACGGAGGTTGCGATGAAAGTACTGGCTTGCGATGGAATCCACGACGACGGTCTTGCCCTGTTCCGCGATGCGGGCTGGGACGTGATCGTTGCCCCCGAACCGATCAAGGACCCCGATGCGCTGGCGCGCGCGCTGGTCGACGTCGATGCCGTGCTGGTGCGCTCGGCGACGCGTGTACCGGCCGAAGCCCTGGCCGGCGTCGCCGGCTTGCGCGTGATTGGCCGTGCCGGTGCGGGCGTCGACACCATCGATGTCGATGCCGCCACGGCGCGTGGCATCGCGGTGATGAACGCGCCCGACGGCAACACCCTGGCGGCGGCGGAACACGCCATCTCGCTGCTGTTTGCCCTGGCCCGGCATATCCCGCGCGCCGACGCCGGCATGAAGGCCGGGCTGTGGCCGAAGGCCGGCCTCACCGGTTTCGAGCTCGAAGGCAAGAAGCTGGGCGTGATCGGCCTGGGCCGCATCGGCGGCACGGTGGCACGCAAGGCGCAGGGCATCGGCATGGAAGTGGCCGCCCACGATCCTTTCCTGCCCGCATCGGCGGCCGGCAAGGGCAGCGTGCCCCTGAAGACGCTCGATGAGCTGCTGGCCTGGGCCGACATCGTCACCCTGCACATCCCGCGCACCAAGGAAACCACCAATCTGCTGTCCGAGCAGCGCATGCGCGCGATGAAGCCGGGTGCCTACATCGTCAACGCCGCGCGCGGTGGCCTGCTCGACGAATCGGCGCTGCTGCGCCTGCTCGACGAAGGCCACATCGCCGGTGCCGCGCTCGACACCTTCGTCACCGAGCCGCTGCAGGCGGACTCGCCGCTGCGCCACCACGAGCGACTGATCCTGACTCCGCACCTGGGCGCCTCCACCAGCGAGGCGCAGCAGGCGGTCAGCACGATCCTGGCGCGACAGATCATCGATTTCTGCGCCACCGGTGCCGTCGCCGGCTGCGTCAACCTGCCGCCGCTGACCGCCGAGGCCGCGCGCGAAGTCGGTCCCTGGATGCCGCTGATGTCGGCACTGGGCCGGCTGGCGGCGCGGTTGGTGCCGGCGCCGACCGGACTGCACATCACCTACGCAGGCCGCACCGACGCGCTCGACACGCGACCGCTGAGCCGGCTGCTGGTGGCAGCGCTGCTGGGCACGGCGTCGGGTCGCGTGACGCCGGTCAACGCCTTGCAGGAGGCCGCCTTGCGCGGGCTGGTGGTTTCGGAAACCGTGGGCGGCGACGGCGACGGTTTCGATCGCCTGCTGCGCATCCAGGTCACCGGTGAATCCAGCAGCGGCAAGGTGCGCACGCGCGAGATCGAAGCCACCTTGCACCGTGGCCCGCGCGTGGTGCGCCTGGACGGCGTCGAGATCGAGTTCGACCCGCAGGCGCATGTACTGCTGCTGCGCAACGAGGACCGCCCCGGCATGGTCGGCGTGGTCGGCAGCGAGCTTGGCGCGGCGGGCATCAACATCGTCAACTTCGCACTGGGTGCGGCCGGCGACGGAGAGGCCCGCGCCGCCATCACGATCGACCGCCCGGTCAGTGACGAGCAGCTGGTCGCGCTGCGCGCCGTGCCCGGCGTGCTGTCGTTGCAGCAGGTCTGACGAGCGCACCGCGCGGGCGGGTGGGGCGCTTCGGCCCGCCCACCCGCGCGGTTGCCGCACGCCGTCGCCGGCAACGGTTCCCGACGCGTTCCACGCCTCGCGTCCCGCTTCCTGCACGCAATCCCACATCTCACTCCCACTTCTCCCAACCGACTCCTCCTACATGAAGATCCTGCTTGCACGTCACGGCGAGACGCCGTGGAACGCCGAAGGCCGCTACCAAGGCCAGGAAGACATTCCGCTGTCGCCGGTCGGCGAAGCACAGGCGCGCGCGCTGGGCGTGCGACTGCGCGAGCTGCCGATCACGCGCGCGGTGGCGTCGCCGCTGCGTCGCGCGCGGTTTACCGCCGAACTCGCTCTGGGTGAGCGCGACCTGCCGCTCACGCTCGACCCGGGCCTGATGGAAATCGCCCACGGCACGTGGGAAGGCCTGCTGGCCAGCGAGATCCGCGAGCGGGACGGCGATCGCCTGCAGGCCTGGCGCGATGCCCCGCACGAGGTGCTGATGCCGGAAGGCGAATCGCTGCAGCACGTGCTCGATCGGGCCTGGCCGGCGTTCGCGCGGGCCTGCGAAGGCCTCGGCGACGACGACACCTTGCTGGTGGTGGCGCACGACGCGGTCAACCGCGTGCTGCTGTGCCGGATCCTGGGCATCCCGCTGGCGCGTTTGTGGGGATTCCGCCAGGCACCCACCACGCTGAATCTGCTCGAAGGCGCCGACATCGACCACCTCGACGTGGTGCGCCTGAACGACTGCAGCCACCACACCGCGTTGTTCGGCGAGGCGGTGCACCGCGCGTTGTAGCGGCGCATCGTGTTGGCCGGAAACCCTGGCACCACCACGCGCTTTCAGGCCGGCGCGGCCGCCGATTCCAGCATCGCAACGCTTGCGTTCATGCGGCCGTGTGGGCGCTGCACGCAACGTTGCGTTGCCAGCGCCGGAACATCGCCGCCACGTCATCTGCGAGAATCCGCAGCATGACTCGCTCCCTCGCTGACTGGCTCGACTACATCGAGCGAATACACCCCAGGTCCATCGACATGGGCCTGGAGCGCATCCGCGCGGTGGCCGACCGGCTGGCCATCGGCCGCCCCGCCACGCACGTGATCACGGTCGCGGGCACGAACGGCAAGGGGTCGACGGTCGCCTTCATCGAGGCGATCGCGCGCGCGGCCGGCTGGAAGGTCGGCGCCTACACCTCGCCGCACCTGCTGGCCTACAACGAACGCGTTCGTATCGAAGGCGCCGACACCGGCGATGCGCCACTGATCGAGGCGTTCGAGGCGATCGAAGCCGCCCGCGGCGACACCCAGCTGACCTACTTCGAGTACGGCACGCTGGCCGCGCTGTGGTTGTTCCAGCGCGCGGAACTGGACCTGGCGATCCTCGAGGTGGGCCTGGGCGGGCGGCTGGACGCCACCAACCTGGTCGACCCCGATGTCGCGGTGATCACCACGGTCGATCTCGACCACCAGGACTACCTCGGCGCAGACCGCGAGGCCATTGGTTTCGAGAAGGCCGGCATCGCCCGCGCCTGGAAACCGCTGGTGCTCGGCGACGACGATCCGCCGTCCAGCGTGCTGCGCCACGCGTACGCGATCGGCGCCTCGGCGGTGCGTGCCGGCTGCGACTTCTTCTTCGAGCCCGGCTACGGCGAGCAGGCCAGTGTGGATTCGTGGCGCTGGCGCGAGGTGGGGTATGAGCTCGAACTGCCGCTGCCGACGCTGGCCGCGCCGGTGCAGAAGCGCAATGCCGCCGTGGCCATCGCCGCATTGCGTGCCCTCGACGCGCCGTTGCCGGGCGATGGCCTGACCGATGCCGCGATCGTCGCCGGCGTGGCCCGGGCGCACATCGCCGGGCGCCTGCAGCGTTTCGAACGCGATGGCATCACGGTCGTCGTCGATGTCGGCCACAACCCGCAGGCCGCACGCGAACTTGCGGCCTGGCTCGCGGCAACGCCGGCTGCCGGGCGCAGCATCGCGGTGTACGCCGCGCTGGTCGACAAGGACGCCGCCGCCGTGGCCGAGGCGCTGGCAGGCCAGGTCGACGTCTGGCACCTGGCCGGGCTGGCCGCGCACGGCGCGCGCGGCAGCGACGTCGACGCGTTCGCGCAGCGGCTGGGCGGCAGCGCCGCGGCCGCCGGAACGCGCCACGCGGACGTGGCCACGGCGCTCGATGCGGCATTGGCGTCCGCCCGGCCGGGCGATCGCGTGCTGGTGTTCGGCTCGTTCCATACGGCCGCGGACGCGTTCATGCACCTCGGCGTCGCCTGAACGCTGGCGCGATGCCGCCGGCCCTGGCGCGGTGCACGCGTATAATTCCGCCCGGCAACCCGCCCCTGCCACGCGAGATCCGATGGAACCTGCCCTGAAACAGCGCCTGATCGGTGCCGCCGTGCTGGTCGCCCTCGCGGTGATCTTCCTGCCGATGGTCATCAAGGGACCGGCGCCCGAAAGCGGTGCCTCCGATGTGTCGATGGACATGCCCGAGGCGCCTGGCGGCAATTTCGAGACCCGCGAGCTGCCCCTGGTGACACCCGGCAGCGCCAGCGAAGGTGGCGCGGTCGGCATGCAGGTCCCGCCGCCTGCCACCGCACCGGCCGCGGCTCCGCCCGCTGCACCGCAGGGCATGCTCCCGCCCGTCGCTGCAGGCGGAAACTACGCGGTCACCTTCGGCAACTACGCCACGTCCGCCGACGCCGATCGTGTGATCGCCGCGCTGCGCACAGCCCAGCTACCCGCCTCGCAGGACACCGTCAGCGCCGCTGACGGCCGCACGCTGCATCGCGTGCTGATCGGTCCGTATGCCACCCAGGCCGAAGGCGAGGCGGCACGCCTGCGTGCAGCGCACGTCAGCGACAAGGTGGTGGCCAAGGTGATCGCACTCGACGCCGGCGAAACCGCCACGCCGTCGGCGTCCACCGCCCAGGCCGTCGCCACACCGGCCGCACCCGTCGCAACGCCGCTGCCGGCCGAGCCGACCAAGCCGGTGGCCAAGCCCAGCCCGCCCGTCAGCGCCCCGGCCAAGCCGGTGGCCACCCAGCCTGCTGCGCCGCCAGTGAGCAAGCCTGCGCCGCCCAAGCCCGTGGCCGCTGCGCCGGCGCCGCGCCCGGCCGCCGCCGCCAGCATCGGCTTTGCCGTGCAGCTGGGCGCGTTCGGCAATGCCGCCGAGGCCAACAAATTGCGTGACCGCGCGCGTGCCGCCGGGTTCAGTGCGTTCGTCGAATCGGTACGTACGGGGCAGGGCACCCTGAGCCGCGTTCGTGTCGGGCCGGTTTCCACCCGCGCCGATGCCGATCAGCTCAAGGCGCAGGTCGCGGCCAGACTCGGGATGAGCGGCCTCGTCCAGTCACATCCGTAATCGGCAGACCAGGTGAGCGCGTTTGACTGGGTACTGCTGGCGATCGTCGGCGTCTCGGGCCTGTTCGGCCTGATGCGCGGCTTTGTCGGCGTGCTTGCCTCGCTCGCGGCCTGGGTCTTGGCCGGTTGGGCGGCGATGCAGGGCGGCGCAGGCATCGCCCTGCTGCTGGCCAGCGACGGCCAGCCGGGCATGGGCCTGCTGTTTGCCGGCTATGCGCTGTGCTTCATCGTGGTGCTGGTGGTGGTGGGCGTGGTGGGCTGGCTGGTGCGCAAGCTGATCCAGTCGGCCGGCCTGTCGGGCCTGGACCGGTTGCTGGGGCTGGCACTGGGCGTGCTGCGCGGCGGTTTCATCGCCTGCTCGCTGCTGCTGGTGATGGCATTGACGTCGATGCCGCGCGACCCGGAGTGGCGCGCATCGCAGGTGGTGCCGGTATTCGTCCCGGGCGCGCAATGGTTGCGCGGCTGGTTGCCGCCCTGGGTGGCGGCGCAGGTGGATTTCACTGGCGAGGCAGGCGTTGACGCGCCCGCACCGCCGGACAAAGGCCCGGCTCTGCCGGTGCCAACGCTCGGCGCCTAGCGCCGCATCGATCACGGCAACAAGACACCACGGCAGGACACACCCATGTGCGGCATTCTCGGAATCGTCGGTAACACCGACGTCGCGGCGCAGCTCTATGACGGACTCACGGTGCTGCAGCACCGCGGCCAGGACGCAGCGGGCATCGCGACCGTCGACGGTCGCAAGCTGCGCGTGCACAAGGGCAACGGTCTGGTCAGCGACGTGTTCGACGAGGGCTCGATGCTGCTGCTCGAAGGCCGCATCGGCATCGGCCATTGCCGCTATCCCACCGCCGGTAGCGAGGGCAGCGACGAAGCGCAGCCGTTCTACGTGAACTCGCCGTTCGGCATCGCCCTGGCGCACAACGGCAACCTGATCAACACCGATGCGCTGCGTCGCGAGGTGTACGAACAGGACCGCCGCAACATCAACACCGAATCCGACTCGGAAGTCCTGCTCAACGTGTTCGCACATGAGTTCGACACGCAGAAGGCACTGACCGCCGAGGCCGCGTTCAAGGCCATCGAGGGCGTGCACCGGCGCTGTGTCGGCGGCTACGCGGTGGTCGCCACGGTGCTGGGCCTGGGCCTGGTGGCGTTCCGCGATCCCAATGGCATCCGTCCGCTGGTGCTGGGCAAGCGCACCAGCAATGGCCGCGACGAGTACGCCGTGGCGTCCGAATCGGTTGCCTTCGATCTGCTCGGCTTCGAGCGGATGCGCGACGTGGTGCCCGGTGAGGGCATCGTGGTCACGGCCGACGGCGAGCTGTTTACGCGCCAGTGCGTGGAGCCGCGCCAGCACGCGCCGTGCATCTTCGAGTACGTGTACTTCGCGCGCCCGGATTCGATGATGGACGACATCTCGGTGCACAAGGCGCGCATGCGCATGGGCCAGAAGCTGGGCGAGAAGATCCTGCGCCTGATGCCGGATCACGACATCGACACCGTGATCCCGATCCCCGACACCTCGCGCGATGCCGCGCTGGAGATCGCCAACGTGCTCGGCGTGAAGTACCGCGAGGGCTTCATCAAGAACCGCTACGTCGGCCGCACCTTCATCATGCCCGGGCAGGGGCAGCGCGCGAAGTCGGTGCGCCGCAAGCTCAATCCGATCACGCTGGAGTTCCGCAACCGCGTGGTGCTTCTGGTCGACGACTCGATCGTGCGTGGCACCACCAGCCAGCAGATCGTGCAGATGGCGCGCGATGCCGGCGCACGCAAGGTGTACCTCGCCTCGGCCGCGCCGCCCGTGCGCTTTCCGAACATCTACGGCATCGACATGCCGTCGGCCGAGGAGCTGGTCGCGCACGGCCGCACCGACGAACAAGTGCAGGCGCTGCTTGGCTGCGACTGGTTGATCTACCAGGACCTGGCCGACCTTGAGGAGGCCGTGTCCGGACCGAAACACCGCATCGAGCATTTCGATTCCTCGTGCTTCAACGGCGAGTACGTGACCGGCATCGAGGACGGCTACTTCGATCGCATCAAGCAGCTGCGCTCGGACGAAGCCAAGAAGACCCGCCGCGCGCCATGATCGTGGCGGGAACGGGCAGGACGCACCCCGTTGGAAGCTTCGGCAATCCCCGTCGCTGCGCCGTCCCGCTCCGATGACTGACCTGTTCGCCGCCGCGCGCGCCTGCCTGGCCGCGGCCACGCCCGAGGAAAAGCTGGCGCGCACGTTCGCCGCGGCCGCGGCGTTCGCACGAGGCGAGATGTCCCTCCATGTCGATGCGCCCGCACCGGAGCCCATCGGCATGCCCGGTCGCCCCGAGCGGCCGCTGCTGGTGCATCCGCGTGACCTGCCGCGGCGTGGCTTTGGCACGCCGGAAGGTCGCGCGGCGTTCATCCACGCCATCGCCCACATCGAGTTCAACGCGATCGACCTGGCCTGGGACGCGGTCTACCGCTTCCGTGGCATGCCGATGGCGTTCTACGCCGACTGGGTGAGCTGCGCGAACGACGAAGCGCGCCATTTCGCGATGCTGCGCGACCGTCTTCGCGAGCTGGGGTTCGACTACGGCGATTTCGACGCGCACAACGGCCTGTGGGAGATGGCCGAGAAGACCGCCCACGACGGTCTGGCGCGCATGGCGCTGGTGCCGCGCGTGCTCGAGGCGCGTGGGCTGGACGTGACGCCGGGAATGATCGTCAAGCTGCGTTCGCTCGGCGATGACGCGACGGTGGCGATCCTGGAAGTGATCCTGCGCGAGGAGATCGCCCACGTGGCGGCGGGCTCGCGCTGGTTCAACTGGTACTGCGAGCGCGCCGGCGTCGACCCGCTGCCGTGCTTTCGCGAGTTGCTGGCGCAGTACGCGCGCGGCGTGCTGCACGGGCCGTTCAACCTCGATGCCCGCAGTGCCGCGGGTTTCAGTGACGAGGAACTCGCCGCGTTGCAGGGTCTTGCCGGATAGGCAGATCGCTCGCTCGGGCGTTGACGAAAAGTCGAATGATTGGATGACCACCCGGCGCGGGCGTGAAGCGAGGCGTCCGTTCGCGCACGCGCAAAGGCGCGCGGCACCCGCGCTGTCCAGCGGCATCGGCCACTGCTCGCATCCGCAAGGGTGACGCGCGCGCGCCACGGCGGAAACTGACGCACAACTGCCATCGCGCGTTCACATGGCATCGACAGACTGCCGCGCTTCGCCCCCGTACGCCGCCACGGGGCGAGTTCCTGTCTGGCGGCCATTCCGATGGAACCCCAATCCCATGACGACGAAGACGACGATCCTCGCCGCCTCGATCCTGCTGTGCCTGCATGCCGGCGTGGCCTACGCCGGCGAAGGCGAAGAAACACTGACCGAAGCCAATGCCGGTGGCGCCATGGAAGGCGGCGGCCAGGCGGCGGTGATCGATACCATTTCGGTGGTCGGCGTCGGCCAGACCCGCCAGGTGCAATCGCTGGGTGGCCCCGAACTGCAACGCGCCGCA
Source organism: Montanilutibacter psychrotolerans (assembly GCF_003719825.1). Classification (GTDB taxonomy): domain Bacteria; phylum Pseudomonadota; class Gammaproteobacteria; order Xanthomonadales; family Xanthomonadaceae; genus Montanilutibacter; species Montanilutibacter psychrotolerans. The sequence continues at coordinate 60,265 of NZ_RIBS01000012.1, forward strand.
GCCGGCACCAGCGCGCTCAAGGCGATGGCCCGGTTGCCGGGCGTGCATTTCCAGAGCTCCGATCCGTGGGGCAACTACGAGTGGTCGGCCAAGCTCAGCGTGCGCGGCTTCTCGCAGCAGCAGCTGGGCTTCACGCTCGACGGCATCCCGCTGGGCGACATGAGCTATGGCAACCACAACGGCCTGCACATCTCGCGCGCGGCGATCAGCGAAAACCTGTCGGCCTCGGAACTGTCGCAGGGCAGTGGTGCGATCGACACCGCGTCGACCGGCAACCTCGGCGGCACCCTCCGCTTCTTCAGCTCGGACCCCGACACCGAGTACGGCGTGCGCGTGGCGCAGACCGTTGGCAGCGATGCCACCCGCCGCACCTACGTGCGAATGGACACCGGTGACCACGGTGGTTTCAGCAGCTACCTCAGTGCGGCGTACCACACCACCGACAAGTGGAAGGGCGAGGGCCCTCAGCGCAACGGCCAGGTCAACGGCAAGTTCGTCTACCAGAACGACACGATTCGCATCAGCGGCTACGGTGCCACCTCGCGCCGTCGCGAGACCGACTACGCCGATCTGTCGCTGGACTCCGCCCGACGCCTGGGCATGGACTGGGACAACTACGCCGGCGACTGGCAGCGTGCGATCGACGCGGCCGGCGGCGTGTTTCGCGGTGGCGTGAACAGCCTCGACGACGCGTACTACATCGCCCGTGGCCTGCGTGACGACGACCTGGCCTGGCTCAGCGCCGACGTGTCGCTGAGCCCGGATGTCAGCATCGCCGGCACCGTCTACTACCACCGCAACGAAGGCCAGGGCCATTGGGCCACGCCGTACGCGGCCTCGCCGGACGTGCCGATCCGGATGCGCACCACCGAGTACGGGATCGAACGCACGGGCATCCTGCCGACCATCACCTGGCAGGTCGGAGCGCATGAGCTGCAGGCGGGCCTGTGGCTGGAAAAGAACAACCACGAAGTGCAGCGCAACTTCTACAACCTGCGCCGCGACACCCCGCCCGACGCGATCCACTTCCTGCACGATCCCGACCAGCGCGTGTTCTGGCAGCGCTTCGACACGCAGACCCGCCAGTACCACGTGCGCGACCACATGTCCTTCGCCGACGACCGCCTCGCGATCGACGCCGGCTTCAAGGGCACGCGCGTGGAGATCGACGGGCGCAGCCTGGTCGGCGCGCGCGCGGCGGGTGTGCTGGTCGCGCAGGACAACTTCCTGCCGCAGGTCGGTGCGCGTTGGCGCTTCAACGACCACGAAGAGGTGTTCGGCTCGTACAGCGAAAACATGTCGGCCTACCGCAGTGGCGTGAACGGTCCGCATTCCAGTTCGCAGGCCGGCTTCGACCAGGCCCGCGCCACCATCCGCCCGGAAACCTCGCGCACCATCGAGGCCGGCCTGCGGACGAGTCGCCACAACATCGATGCCTCGCTCGCGCTGTACCGCGTCGACTTCGAGAACCGCCTGCTGGCCATCGCCCAGTGCGCGGGCATCGTCGGTTGCCCGTCGGCATTCGCCAACGTCGGCGACGTGCGCACGCGTGGCGCCGAGCTGGTGCTGCAGTGGCGTCCGGTCGAAGGGCTCAGCTGGTACAACTCGCTGGCCTGGAACAATTCCGAGTACGCCGCCGACTACCTCGATGGCGTCGATGCCGCCGGCAACCCGCGCCTGATCCACGCCAGCGGCAAGCAGGTGGTCGATGCGCCCAAGCAGCTGTTCTCGTCGGAACTGCGCTGGGAGAAGGGTGGTTTCAGCGCCCAACTCGGTGGCAAGTACACCGGTCGCCGATTCATCACCTACACCAACGACTCCTCGGTCGACGCCTTCTGGGTGGCTGACGCGTCGGTGGCGTACCGCTGGCAGGATCTGGGCTGGGCCGACTCGTTCAAGCTGCAATTGAACGCGACGAACCTGTTCGACCGGCAGTACTTCGGATCGGTGGGCACCAACGGCTTCGTCAGCTCCGATCCGAACGGGCGCAACTACACGCTGCAGAATGGCGCACCGCGGCAGGTGTTCCTGACGGCGGAAATGCGCTTCTGATCGGACGCGGGCCGGCGTGTCCGGCCGTGCCGAACGTGGCGGCGCCCGGGGTACTCCCCGGGCGTCGTCGCGCGCCGATCGATTCGTGGCGTTCGCGATCGTGTCATCCCGGGCAACGGCGTCGCGTTCGCTGCGTCGATACGCGGGTAGCAACCGTCGTCACGGACAACGGGCGGTGGGTGGCTACCATGGGCGGCACCACGGTTTGCAAGGATTCAGGCCATGCATCATCGATGTCGCGTCTTCCCGTGGGCTGCCACCCTGGCCGCTCTCGCAGCGGTTTGCGCGTGTGCGCCGACACCGGAGGTCGCACCCGCGCAGGCGCCCGTCGAGTCGGCCGGGCCGGCCGCACCGCCGATGGAGTCGCCCACGGATGCCGCTCCCGTTCCGGCGCGTGGCTCGACCGGACAGCCGGTGCCCCGCGAGGCGCCACAACCGTCGTTCACCGCGGCAGGCAATGAGCCGTTCTGGTCGGTGAAAGTCGACGGCAGCACCTTGACCTATTCGACGCCGGAGCTGCAGCCCGGAAAGGTCTTTGCCGCGCAGCACCAGGCGCAGGCCAACGGTGCGCGCTTCACCGGCAAGGACGGCGACAAGGTGTTCACGCTCGACATCCAGCGCGCGTCCTGCGTGGATTCGATGTCGGGAAAGGCCTTCGAATTCACCGCCACGTTCGACTACGGCGAAGAACACATGACCGGCTGCGCTTCGTCCGGCTCCTGAGTTGCGCTCAGACGGCAGGGGGCCGTCGCGCGGTGGTGCAGGGGCATTCGTGGCATTGTCGGCGGCAAGGTCGGCGGCGAGGGGCCCCTCGGAACGAACGCGACGCAACGCCTGAGACGGCGTGCCGTGATGCTGTGGTGGTGCCGCGACGATTGGGGACGTCGCTGGCGATTGGTCTCGGGCGCGGGGGCGGCGCGCCGGAGTGGCAAGGCCGCGCTGCGAGGCGACGCATGCACGGTGAGAGTGCCCCGACGCACGATGGTCGGGATGGGCAGGGGATGCCCGGCCGTCAGTCGGCCGGGCTTCCCCGAACCATGTCGCGGGGCAATGGTGGCGTCAGTCAACCCGCTGCAGGTGGCATTGGTCGGCATCGACCCGGAGCACCGAGCCCTGGTCGTACCAATCGCCGAGCACGATGCGCTCGCACGCGCGCCCTTGCGCATCGAGTGCGTGCACGGCCGGGCGGTGCGTGTGGCCGTGGATCATGCGTTCGATGCCGTAGCGGGCGAAGGTCGCCTCCACCGTCGCCGGCGCGACGTCGGTGATCGATTCCATCGTGCCCTTGGCCTGCAGGCCGGACTGGTGCGCCTTGCTTGCCGCACGAGCCTGCTGCGCAAACGCAAGGCGGGCCGCGAGCGGCTGCGACAGGAACTGCGCCTGCCACTGCGGGTTGCGGGTCTGGGCGCGAAAGGCCTGGTACGACGTGTCGTCGGTGCACAGCAGGTCGCCGTGCATGAGCAGCGTGGGCCGGCCGTACAGCACCACCACGGCCGGGTCGGGCAGGATCGTGATGCCGGCGCGGTGGGCGTAGTCGGCACCCAGCAGGAAGTCCCGGTTGCCGCGCATGAACGACACCGGCGTACCCGAATCGACCAGCGCGCGCAGGCCACTGCGCACGCGCGCACCGGTCTCGGACGGGTCGTCGTCGCCGACCCATGCCTCGAACAGGTCGCCCAGGATGTACAGCGCATCGGCGCCGCGTGCGTCCTCGCGCAGGAAGCGCTCGAACAGGTCGGTGATGGCCGGGCGTTCGCCATCGAGGTGCAGGTCGGAGATGAAGAGCGTGGTCATGGCGACATTGTAGGTGGCGATCGCGCGGCGCCGTACCTGTCAGGGTGCGGGGGCGTGCAGGAATCCTGTGGCCATCCGTGGGAGTGACGTGCGTCGCACTGCGGGTCGGGGAAGGAACGCAACCGGTACCGTGTATCGCGCTCCACGCCAGTGCCGTCCGCCCTGCGGCGGGGTGGGTTCGGGACGGCGATTGGCGTGCTGTTGGCCGCCGCGGATTCCCGTTCCCGCCTCGCATCGCCGCTTCCAGCTAAAATTCCCCGATTCCCGTCGTGAGCCTTTCGCAATGACCTGCCGCACCCGCTTCGCCCCGAGTCCCACCGGCTACCTGCACATCGGCGGGGCACGCACCGCGCTGTACTGCTGGCTCGAGGCGCGCCGTCGTGGCGGTCAGTTCATCCTGCGCATCGAGGACACCGACCAGGAGCGCAACGTCAAGGAGGCCGTCGACGCCATCCTCGAGGCGATGGACTGGCTGGGCATGGACTACGACGAAGGCCCGATCTACCAGACCCAGCGCCTGGACCGCTACCGCGAGGTGGCCGAGCAACTGGTCGCGCAGGGCAAGGCCTACTACGCCTACGAGACCCGCGAGGAGCTCGACGCGGTGCGTGCCGCGGCGATGGAAGCCAAGGAAAAGCCGCGCTACCACGGTGCCTATCGCGAGCGTGACGCCGGCTATCGGGACGACCCCAACCGCGTGATCCGCTTCAAGAACCCGCTCGATGGCGTGGTGGCGTGGGAGGACAAGGTCAAAGGTCGCATCGAGATCAGCAACACCGAGCTGGACGATCTGGTGATCTTCCGCCCGGACGGCTTTCCGACCTACAACTTCGCTGTCGTCGTCGACGACATCGACATGGCGATTACCGACGTCGTGCGCGGCGACGACCACGTCAACAACACCCCGCGCCAGATCAATCTCTACCGCGCGCTGGGTGCGACGGTGCCGCATTTCGCGCACCTGCCGATGATCCTCAACGAAGACGGCGAGAAGCTCTCCAAGCGCACTGGCGCTGCCGATGTCATGCAGTACCGCGACGCCGGCTACCTGCCCCACGCGCTGCTGAACTACCTCGCGCGCCTGGGCTGGTCGCACGGCGACCAGGAGATCTTCTCGATTGCCGAACTGACCTCGCTGTTCGATCTCAAGGACGTCAACGCGAAGGCCTCGCGCCTGGATTCGGCCAAGCTGGGCTGGCTCAACCAGCAGTACCTCAAGTCCGACGAACCTGCCGATGTCGCCACCCACCTGGCCTGGCACCTGCGTGCGGCCGGTTTCGACCTTGCCAACGGCCCTGCACCGGCCGATGTCGTGGTCGCCCTGCGCGACCGCGTGCAGACGCTCAAGGACATGGCCGAGCGCGCTGCGGTCTGGTACCAGCCGCTGACGCACTACGACGACGCGGCCGTGGCCAAGCATCTCAATGCCGGCGCGCTGGCGCCGCTCAGCGATGCGCGCATGCGCCTTGGCCAACTGGCGTCGTGGACCACCGAGGCGGTGTCGGCGGCCCTGCACGAAACGGCCGAAGCGCTTTCGATCGGCGTGGGCAAGGTCGCCCAGCCGTTGCGCGTGGCGATCACGGGCACCCAGGTCAGCCCGGACATTTCGCACACGGTCTACCTGGCAGGGCAGGCCGAGGCCATCCGGCGTATCGATGCCGCGCTTGCAAAACTGCCGGTTGGCGCATAGATCAAGGGCATGGAACACGATCACGCGTGCACCGACCCCAAGCACCACGTCCACGACGGTGAGGCGTTCGTGCGCGAGGTCGCGCGCGTGTGCGAGCAGCGCGGCCTGCGTCTGACGCCCCTGCGCGCAAACGCGTTGCAGCTGATCGCCGAGGCCGGGCGCCCGGTCAAGGCCTACGAACTGCTCGACCGGATGAAGGCGACCCACGACGCGGCCGCACCGCCGACCGTGTACCGCGCCCTGGACTTCCTGCTCGAACACGGTTTCATCCACAAACTGGCGTCGATCAACGCCTTTGTCGGCTGCCACCACCCGGGGTCTGAAGCGCACGCGGTGCCGTTCCTGATCTGCGACCGCTGCCAGTCGGCCACCGAACTCGAAGACGAGCAGATCGTCTCGATGCTGGATGCGCGTGCCCGCGCGCTGGGCTTCCTCCCGCAGGCGCAGACGCTGGAAGTGCACGGCATCTGCGCAAACTGCGCGTCGGCGGCGTAGACGCCGTCACCACCACCGGCGGCGCCCCCGCAGCACGGGCGCGCCCGCTCAATTTTGCGATGACCGTTGAGTGATCGTCACGAGGCGACTATCACCACGCGATCGAGAGGCATCGCCGCCAGCGCGGCCCCGCAGTCTTCGTAGGATGGGTTGAGCGTAGCGATACCCATCGCACGCCATGGCGTGCCAGTGCGTCGCTAGCTGCAAATTTCGCGGGGCGGATCGACCTGACAGCTTCTGCATTCGCAGCACTTGCTGCCTTCGCTCCCGCCTGGGTGCGGGTTGATGGGTATCGCTGCGCTCAACCCATCCTACGTCGCTGCGTCGCTGCGTCGCTGCGTCGCTGCGTCGCTGGGAGTAGGGAGTAGGGAGTCCCCGCGGCAAGCTTTCAGGTGTTTCCTGAAGGGCCGATGGGACGGTGAGTGCTGCTGCCTTCTACAGGTTGCGGCGGTGATTGACGCCACCCGAAGATCCACCTGCTGCGCGTTGCTGGAATGCGCATTCACTGGAGTGGTGAGTCTGTGCGCTACGAAGTAGCCGCCATCACGATGGCATTGTTGCTCGTCAGCAATGTGGTTGCGCTGCGCAACATCAGCGAGTCCGAGCGACGCAGGATGCCGAGGCGATTTGCCATCGGTGCGATGTGCTTCTTCTTCATCGCCAGTTTCGTGGGCTCGTTCTTCGACGGTTGATCCATTGCCAGAACCCGCTGGCTGACTGGGCGAACCCTCGCGCCTGCACCGGTCAGCCTCGTAGCCTCGTAGGATGGGTTGAGCGTAGCGATACCCATCGCACGCCATGGCGGCCAGTGCGCAAGCCGCAAAATTCCGAGGAGCGGGTCGACCTGACAGCTTCTGCATTCGCTGGACTTGCCGCCTTCGCTCCCGCCTGGGTGCGGCTTGATGGGTATCGCTGCGCTCAACCCATCCTACGTCGCCAGTCGCGACATCCATCGGGTGCCGCAACCTGCCGGTGCCTGCGGAAGGAGAGCCGCAGGCACCGGCAGGGCCGCTGTCACACACGCACACGCAGGACGGTTGCCATCGGGCGCGCGGTTGTTCTACCGGCGCCGGGTTGCAGCGCGATGTAATGGGTTCGCCTTCGACTTAGACAAGCTCGCATCGCGACGATCGCCACCCATCGCTACGGCGCGAAGTGGCGCCAGGGTGAAGTGGTCAGAAGAACGTGCGCACACCGAACGCGAAGCCGCGGCCAGGCAGCGGCGCGAGATCCCTGAGAAACGAGGTGTGCGCGCGGGCTTCCTCGTCGAGCAGGTTGCTGCCGTCGACGAATACTTCGAACGCGTTGCCGCCATCGCCATCGCGGTGCCAGGCGAGGTGTGCATCCACCAGCGTGTAGCCCGGCGATTCGTGTTCGTTCGCCGCGACATCGTCCTGGCGCAGGTAGCGCACCGCACCCAGCGACGCGCGCCACGGACCGGCCGCCCAGCGCAGTTCGCCGCCGATGCGAGCCGGCGCGATGCGCGGCAGGTTGCCGTTGCCGGCCAGGCGTGCGTCGTGGCTGTGCGTGTGGTCGCCGTGGAACACGCGCAAGGCCACGTCCCGGCTGCCGGTGCCGTCGAGCTTGCCGCGCACGATGTCACCGAACACCCGCAGGTCCCAGGCGCCGCTGTCGTTGTCGGCCAGATGGAGCGTCGCCTCGGCCTCCATGCCGTTGAAGCGCGCGTCGTTCTGCGTCCACAGGTTCACCTCGCTGCCGCCGTCGGTGAGCACGGTGCCGGGCGTGCGCCGCGATTCCAGCGAGGCCAGGTAGATGAAGTCGTCGTAGCGAACCGTGTAGGCCGACACGCCCAACTCGATCCGGTCGCTGTGCCAGTGCAGGCCGATCTCGGCGCGATTGGCGGTCTCGACAGCGAGTGCATCGTCGCCCACCTCGATCCGCCCGGTGGCGACGTGCAGGCCATTGGAAAACAACTCCTCGGCAGTCGGCGCGCGCTGCGCGCGATCGATGCCGAAGCTCAGGTGCATCGCTTCGTTGAGGTTCCAACGCAACGAGGCCGACAGGCTCTGCGCCTCGAACTTGCGGTCGTTGCGTCGCTGCGGCGCCAGCGCCTCGGGCGTGGCCCGCACGTCGAGGCGGTCGTGGCGCGCACCGAGTTCCAGCTTCAGCGGGCCAAGGTCGCGCTCGCCGATCCAGAACAGCCCCGTGTCGCTGCCTTGCGTTGCCGGCACGAACGCCTCATCGCCGATCGCGACGAAATCGCGATCCGACCATTGCAGGCCGAACGCGCCGTTCCAACCGCCCCAAGGGCGATGCACCAGTTCCAGCCGGGCCTCGCGGCTGCTGTTGTCGAACACCGTGCCCACCTCGCGCCCTTCGAACTCGGTGTGGGTGTAGTCGGTAGCGGCGAACTTGAATCGCGCCGAGGCGAACGGACCGACGTCGCTCAGACCACCGCGCAGCTCGCTGCGGCGCTGGTCCATGACGATGGTGACGCCGGCTTCTTCTTCGTCCGCATCGTCGATCGGCCCCCCATGATCGTGTTCCTCGTGCGCATGGCCGGGCACGCCGTAGCGCGTGTTGAACAGGCTGTAGCCCACGCCCACGAACCCACGTTCGCCAATCCACGACAACCCCAACGCGCCGCTGTCGGTACGCAGCGCGCTGTTGGGCAGCACGCCGGCCTCGGACGGGTCCGGGGTTTCGCCTTCTTCGGCCAGATGCTCGGCGCTTTCGGCGAAGCCGGGGATGTCGTAGTCGCCGGTTTCGCGGTGCAGCGCATCGAAATGGAACGCGAGCTTGCCCGACGCGGAGGTGCCGTCCAGGCGCAGCATGCCGGTGCGCTCGTTGTTGACCGTGCCGGCGCGAAGCTCGGCGCGACCCTCCAGCGGTGTGGTGGTGGCCTGCTCGGGAATGCGGCCGTCGACCACGTTGACCGCGCCGCCGATCGCGCCGCTGCCGTAGAGCAGGGTCGCCGGGCCTTTGAGCACCTCGATCTGATTGGCCAGGAACGGTTCGATCGTGACCGCGTGGTCGACGCTGACCGTCGACACATCGCCCGAACCCAGGCCATCGCTGAGCACCTGCACGCGCGCACCGTCAAAGCCGCGCACGATCGGCCGCCCGACGCCGGGGCCGAAGTACGAGGACTGCACGCCGGGCAGCTTGCCGACCGTCTCGCCAAGCGAGTTGGCCTTGGCCTCATCGAGCTTCTCACCGGCCAGGACCTCGACGGGACGCGTCAGGTCCTCGGCGGTGCCGGGCAGCGGGGTGGCGCGGACCTCGACCGAGCCCAGGTCGACCGTGCGATGCGCATCCTGGTCGGCGGTCGATTCTGCGGGCGCGCCGGCGGCCGCCGTCATCGGCAGGGCGGTGGCGAGGGCGGCGGCCAGGGCGAGGCAGATCGGCAGCCGTGCGGGAAATGAACGCGGGGTCATGGGCATCGGGTAAAGTGGCGATCCGGGGGTTGAGAATGTTATAGTATAACTCTCGACCCGACGTCGACCCTCCCAGAAGTCACGGCTCATGCCCCAGTCCGCCCATCGCCGCCTGCTCGACAGACTTGGTGCCACCGGCTCGCTGCTTTGCGCCTTGCATTGCGCGCTGCTGCCGTTGGTGATCGCCGCGTTGCCGACGCTGGGCGTGAGCGGGTGGCTGGGTGACGGTTTCGAATTTGCCTTTGTCGCCTTTGCCACCGGGCTTGGCCTGTTCAGCGTGGTGTGGGGCTTCAGGCGCCACCACGCGGTGCGGGCCCTGTCGTTGCTGCTGCCCGGTCTGGCCGTGCTGTGGCTGGGCGTGCTGTACCAGCCGCTGCACCATTCGGTGTTGCCGCATGCCATCGTGATGACCTTCGGCGGCACCCTGGTGGGCCTGGCCCACCTGGCCAACCTGCGCCTCAACCACGGTCACGTGCACGACGCCAGTTGCGCCCATTGAGGCGCGACGCCCGCCCGGGGCCGGGCTGGGGACCGGCCGCTTGTGCTAGGCTTCGCAGCCCCGCGCGCTGGCGCGGACACCCGGATAGGCGAGGTCACTCGCAATCACCCGCGCCCCGAGGTGCGGGACTTTTCATTACTTGAGTACTTTCAGGAGCACGACCATGGGTAAGGGCGACCGCAAGACCGCCAAGGGCAAGCGTTACAACTCCAGCTACGGCAACGCCCGCAAGGCCGTGACCAAGGCCGCCGGCACCGCCGCTGCGCCGGTCGCGAAGAAGGCGACCAAGACCGTGGCCAAGGCCCCGGCCAAGAAGGTCGCGGTCAAGAAGGCTGCCGCCAAGGAATAAGCGCCCCTGCGGCGTGATCAGAAAAGCCCCGCATTGCGGGGCTTTTTTGTTGTTGGCCCGTTTGGGTTGGCCGGCTTGTGTGGCGGGGCGGGACCCGACGGGGTGCCCGCAAGCGGCGGGTCAGCGAACCGCGGCATCCTCCACCGCCCGCCAGAATTCGTAGATACCGTCTTGGCCGTCAACTGCCGGGCAAGTAGTTTGGATCGAACGGCCGGCCGGATTTCACCACGCCAAAGATCAGGTGCAACAGCTTGCGCATGGCGGCGCCGATCTGCTGC
>NZ_RIBS01000013.1 GCF_003719825.1 Montanilutibacter psychrotolerans
TCGCAGTCTCAGGGCGCAAACAGTCTCTCCCTGCACCGATCCGAGTGCCCCCGGATCACCAGCCCATCGCTGGTGGGTTGAAGATACAAGGGCGCAATAACCCAAGGGCATTGCGCCGGATATCTTCTGCCGAGGTGGATCTTCGTGGCGACGCAACTCGTCCGGCGCATTAGGCCTGCGGCTAATGCGCCCTACGAATCCCGTCCCCTCGGCCACCACTCATTGCCCGATGCGGTCGCGCGCCTCTCGCTCAGTAGGGAGGAGAGCCAAAAAAAAAGCAGGGGTGGCATTTCGCCCCCCTGCCCCCTGTTTGCGGCCTCCGTGCTGGCACGATTGCGCCCTTGCGTCCTGCGGTCCCGCGCGACGCTTCCGTGGCGCCGCGGCCTCCCTGCTCAGACACTCCAGCAACTACCTGTGCGTCGGCATCCGATGCGTTCCTGCGAGGCGCGTCCTTCGCACCCCGGCCTCCCTGCCCGTACTGCCGGCCCGGCGTCCACGCCCGGCCCCCGCTGGCGTCCTGCCCAAGCGTCCCTGCTGCCACGTCCTTGCGCGGCCTCCGTGCCACGCTTGCGTGCCACCACGCGAGGTGTGCCCAGCTGGCGACAGCCTCGCGCCGTTACGGTCGCGCCGCCCGGCTCCAGCCGGACGGCGCATCGTGCCGGATTGCTTAGTTCAATCCGCTCCGGTCGATCCGCTCAGGTCAATCCGTCCCGATCAGAAGCTCACGGTGAACCGGGCATTCATGCCGTGGTCGCGGGTCTCGTCGGCGAACATGCCGCTGTAGCTGACCTCGAGCAGGCTGGACTGGCCGATGCGCGCACCGAAGCCCGCTTCGACCAGCGTCGAGTCCTGCGCCAGGCTCGCGCCCCGCACGGAGAACACCGTGCCACCGGCAAGTGACATTCCGGTGTCAGAAACCAGGTCGCCGCTGGCGTGGCGACGCGCGATGCCGCCGCGCAGGCTCAGGCGATCCTCGGTCTGCGCACTGCCGCGCAGGTTGAGGTTGAAGCGCAGGCCCAGCGTCGACAGGTTGGCACGGCTGTCGGCATCGTCGCCGACCAGCGCAGCGACGCCGCCCTGCTCGGAAAAGCCGTCGCTGTCGACACGCACGTGCGCAACCTGCGCGTACGGCTCGACCTCCCAGGCGCCCTTGCCGAAGCGGTAGCCGCCTTCGACGAAGGCCTGGCTGCTGCTGGCGTCGTACTGGGCGCGGGTGTGGTCAACCACGCCCGGGAACACGATGTCGCGTTCGACATCGATGTCGTGGCGCGCGTAGTTGAGGCCGCCGCGCACACCGAAGCCACCCCACGCCTGACCGGCGTAGATGCCGAGCTGGCGCGTGTTGACGTCACCCTCGGAGCTGCGCGAAGGCAGCTTGAGATCGCTGCGGCCGGTGCCGCCGAGCGCGCCCAGACGCAGGCCGTTCTCGAAGCGGTAGTCGTAGCCCACCAGCGTGGTGTTGCCGCTGTAGTCGACGCGACCGGCGTTTCCGTCGGCCTGCACCGCACCGCCGTTGCGCAGCACTTCGATCCACGCCGCCGAACCGGCCGCCGCCGGCGCGAACGCGCCATTGCCGGCCTGTGCGCGGGCGAGCGCGGCATCGCGGACGTGACGGCTGCCATCGACCAGCACCGCGCGGGTGCTGGCGTGCAGTTCGCCGCTGAGGCTGTCGAACGTCGACTGCGCCTGCTGCGGGAACAACTGGGTCAGCGCGCGCAGCATCACCGCGTTGTCGGCCATTGCATCGACCGAACTACCCACGGCAGTCTGGTTCCAGGTGCCGCCAGCGGACGCCAGCGCCTGGCCGCGCACCACGTCGACCGACACGCCGTTGGTGGCGTACACCAGGTTGAAGTTGAGGAACGGCGAGAACGCGCTGCGGTCGATCGCGGCGAACTGGCCGTCGAGGCTGGTGGCCGACAGCAGGTTGTAGTGCGCACCGACCCAGTTCTGGTTCGCATCGCCACGCAGGAATGTCAGCGTGCCGCCCTGCAGACTGGCGTGGCCATTGACCTGCAGCAGGTCCGAGCGACCACCGGCGGCGAGTTCGGCCTCGAAGGTCGAGCCCGCGCCCTGGACGTAGTCGCCGGCGATGGTCAGCGTGCCCACGCCGTTGCCGGCGGCCATCGTGCCGAACACCTTGGTGTCGGCCAGCGTGCCGGTGCCGCCGATGCGGCCGTTGGCGCCGACGACGGTGGACGCGCCCGAGACGGTACCGTCGATCACGGCCGTACCGTTGTTGACGGCCAGCGCGGTGTTGACCAGCGAGCCGTTGAGGATCAGGTAGCCGCCTTCGACGGCGACGTTGTCGGTGAGCGTGTTGGTGCCGTCGAGTTCGAGCACGCCCGAACGCACGGTCGCGCCGTTGAAGGAGTTGTCGCCGCTCAGGCGCAGCCAGCCCACGCCGGACTTGGTCATGCGGCCCGGGCCGCTGATGTCGTTGGTCCAGTCGTCCCAGGCCAGGCCTTCCCAGACCTTGGCGCCGCCGGCACGGCTGTTCATCACCACGTCGGTGTCGACGCGCAGTTGGCCCGGACCTTCGATCGCCTTGCGCAGGTTGATCAGGCCCCAACCGTAGAGTTCGTCCACGCCGACCGCACCCAGGTCGGTCGCAGTGGTCAGCAGGATGTCGCGGATCTGCGGGTTGTCGAGGTACGGGAAGCGTTCCATCAGCAGCGCCAGCGCGCCGGTGACGTGCGGGGCCGCCATCGAGGTACCGGTGAGGTCGCCGTAACCGAATTCCGGCTGCCCGTCGGTCACGCCGATGCCGACGAAGTTGCCGTCGGCGTCGTACTGCGGCGTGCCTTCGATGTCACCGCCCACGACGGTCGAGGTGATGTCGGTACCCGGCGCGGTGACGCACCAGTTCATGGTCTGGCCGCAGATGCTCGAGCTACCGTCCAGCACGCCGTCACGGTTGACGTTGACGACGCTGAGCCAGTACTTCTCCAGCTCGGGGTTCCAGCGCGGCAAGGTCGCGTAGATGCCGGCGATGTCGCCGTTGCCGTTGCCCGCTGCCCAGACCTGGATGATGCCGTCGCGCAGCGAGGGGTTGATGTAGGTCGAGAAGTAATCGGCCGCGCCGTCCGAAGCGTAGAGCGCGTCCATCTCGGCCACGGTGCGCGGCTCCTGGGACAGGCCCCAGCTGTGGTTGATCGCGCGCACGCCCTGCGCCGACATCTGCTGGTACATGCTGGCAACGGCTTCGCTGCCCGGGCCGATGGCGTACGACTGGCCGCCGATGCCCAGCAAGGTGTCCAGGTCGGAATAGCTGTCGGAGAACAGGCGTGCGCTGGTCAGGTCGGAGCCGAACGCAACACCGTGCGTGCCATTGCCGTCACGGTTGGCCGCCATCGTGCCGGCGACGTGGGTGCCGTGCGTGACGTACTGGTAGCCGGCGATCGTTTCCAGGTACTCGTCCACCCAGTCGTACAGGTAGCCGATCTCGATCAGGTAGGCGACGAACGCGCGGTCCTCGTCGGTGTAATGGAAGTACTCGACGGCAACCGAGTCGCCGGTCGAGCTGAAGCAGGCATCCGGACCGTTGATGGCGGTGGTGTTGGTGCAGCCCGGATCGGCGATGCCGATGCCGTTGTGGTTGCGGCCGGCGAAGTCGCCATGGCCCAGATTCACACCGCTGTCGAACACGCCCAGACGCACGCCCTTGCCGGTCAGGCCACGCGCGTACGCGTACTCGGCACCGATCGCGCTCAGACCCCAATCGGCCTTGAACTCCTCGGTGCGCCAGCTTGCCGCATCGCCGATGCGACCGGCTTCCTGGTACGTCGGCTGTTGCTGGGCGGCGGCCGGCGCGATGGCGCCGAGCAGCAGCGCGCCGACGATGGCGAGCGACAGCGTGGAACGGACGTGGCCCTTGCGTTGGGTCGACTGCGACGAAGCGATGGCGTTGCCTTGCATGTATCTGAAACTCCCGTGGGTGGAGGCCCGCGCGGCGATCCTGCCGTCGCGATACCGAGGCCGGGTGTTGCGCCCGACCGAATGCCTGTTGCCGGCACAAGATTCGAAACGCGATCGACGCGATGCCTCCCTACCCGTGCCCTACCCCGCTATCGCTACCGAAGCGATCGCGTGCAACGCCCTCGGCGCAGCCGTACGGGCCCCAACGTGGGTCATCGCCCCCAACGACGGCCGTGCGCGCGACCGGGCATCCGGGCGTGTGCCAGGGGCGGGCTATGTCGCAGCAGAACGCGCGCAACGAATCGCGACGCCGTTACGCCGCGGTCGGGCGTTCGCATGGATCGTCGGGGGGACTTACGCCAGGGCGCTCGCGCCGAGATATTCGTGCCGACCTCTTGCCCACGTCGGGGCAGCGGCAGAAAGGCGTCGCGCGGCGTTGGCCGCGACGCGACGCGGCGTCAGAAGCGGTAGGCCGCGCTGAACTGGAAGTAGCGCCCGCGCGGATCGTCGTTGGCGATGTCGTAACCGGCGTTGGCGATGACGTAGTTGACCGGACGACGGTCGGTGAGGTCGCGCACATTCATCCCCAACCGCCAGTTGCGCAGGCCGGTGTACGCGACATCGAGATCGACCGTCGTCGAACCCGGGCTGGAGCAATGCCGAACCGCGAAGTTGCGTTCCGGGCAATCCTCCCCTGGCTCGGACACACGCGATGCACCCAGGTTGCGCAGGTTGAGCGTGGTGGTCCAATCGCGCAGGTTCCAACGCACGCCCACCAGCACCGTGCGATCGGGCGCGCCGTGGCCGGCGTGGTTGCGCGTGGGCGCCCCTTCGTACGCCCGGCGCGAGAGGCGGTCGAGGTGGTGGCCGTTGAAGCGCAACGTGAAATCGCCCAGGCGCTGCGTGGCGAACTGGTACTGCGCCTCGATGTCCCAACCGCGCACGTCGCTGCGCCCGACATTGGCGAAGTAGTCGCGGATGCCGAACAGCTGGCCCTTCTCGTCGCGCTCGCCCGACAACGGAAATGCCTCTGCGTCATCGAGCAGGCTGCCGGGAAGGATCTCGTTGCTGCGCTGGATCCGGAAATGATCGACGCTGAGGCTGAAGTTGCTTGTCGGCGCCCACACCAGTCCGATCGTGTGGCTGCGAGACGTCTCCGGATGCAGTTCCGGGTTCTCGATCGCACTGCGCGCAACCAGGCAGTAGGCGGTGTCGCGATCGAACTCGATCCGGTACAGGCAATCGCCCATCTGCGGCGTCTGCCGCACGAACTCCACGCCTTCGTACAGGCTGGGGCGGCGCTGTTCGTACAGCGACGGTGCGCGATAGCCGGTAGCCACCGTGCCACGCGCCGTCAGCGTGTCGGTCGCGCGCCACTTGATTCCAAGCTTGGGCGAGGTCTTGCTGCCGTAACCTTGGCGCCGGTCCAGGCGCAATGCCAGGTCGGCCTGCAGCGAGGGCAACAGCGGCACGCTGAGCTCGGTGTACAAGGCCGCGCCGTAGCGGTGCTCGTCGATCTGGATCTTCTGCGGGCTGAGCGCGAGATCGTGCTCCTGCATCAGCGCATCTGGACGGTGGAGCAAGGCATCGCGCGAGAGCTCCAGGCCCGCGGCGACGATCGCATCGCCCGCCGGCAGATGGAACCAGGGGCCGTGCATGTCCACCGAAACCTGGTCCAGTGACGCCTTGCCATGGGACTCCACCGGTGGCGACAGCGCCGCCAGCAGCTTGGGATCGTTGGGCGTTCCGTCGAAACGGTACGTGCCGGCGATCATCGCGGCAGTGAATGCGGTGTCGCGCACCAGTCCGTCGATGCGGTTGTCGACCGTGTTGGTGTGATGCGCGAGCGTGACGTCCCATTGCCAGTCGCCGCGCCAGCCCTTGAATCCGGTGGACACGTCCAGGCTGCGCGCCTGGTTGCGGTTGCGCACCGGGCCCACGTCGTAGAACGCATGCACCAGGTAGGTCGAGCCGGGTATGACATCGGGATGGCGCTCGGTCAGCTCGACCAGTCCGTAGAACGGCGCGCCGCGCAGCATCTGGTTCGAATCGCTCAGTCGCACGTCGGCGTGCCACTGGGTCGCATCGCCAATGGGCTGGTGCCCGTGGACGTACAGCGACGCGCGTTCGCTGGCCGGTTGCAGCGTGCCTTCGCGCGTCGGGTCGAACAGGCAGCGCAGCGATTGCGCCCTCGCACTGCCGGGGCAATGCGGCTGGATCATCTCGCGGTTCTTGTTGAGGTAGCCGAGCTGGAACCGCCAGTCGCCGAGCCCGTCGATGCGCCGGTCAAAGCCGCGCCAGCCGCGCTGGTCGCCGTACAGCGCCTCGCGGTTGGAATAATCACCACCGATGAACACGCTGCCGCCGCCGGGCGTGGAAACGCCAAAGCCGAACGCGAGAGATTCCTGCTTGGCGTCCGATCGCGAGGACACGCCGCGGCGCGCGACCACCTCGCCACCGTCGCGCTCCTTGCGCAGGATGATGTTGACCACGCCGGCCATGGCGTCTGCGCCGTAGATCGCCGAGGCGCCGCCACGGATGATCTCGATGCGGTCGACGATGCTCAGCGGGATCGCATCCAGGTCGGTGAGGCCGCCCAGGTCGGCCGAGATCAGGCCGTAGTTGGCGACGCGGTGGCCGTCGACGAGGAACAACGTCGCGCGTGGCCCCAGCGAATTGAGACTGGTGGTGCCGGCGCTGGCGAACGGCTGCTGCGACGTGGAATCGCCATCGGCCGCTACAGCGACCGGATGGTGACCGTGCATGCCGGGCTGGAAACGCAGCAGCTCGAACAGGGTCTGGTGACCGCTGGCCTCGATCTCGGCGCGGCTGATCAGCGTCAGTGGCGCAGCGGTGACGTGTTCCAGGCTGGAACGGGGAATGTGGCTGCCGGTGACCTGCACCGAGCCCAGGTCCACCGGGCCCTGCGGACGGGCACGGGTGGGCTGCGGCGGCGCAGGCCGGACCACCACGACGGGTACGCGCTGCAGCAGGAACGTGTTGGCGTTCACCGCCACCGCCTGCAGGCCACTGTCCTTGAGCAGGCTGGCCAGCGCCTGGACCGGCGACAACTCCGCGCGCAGGCCGGCGCTGCGGCGATCCGCGACCAGTCTCGGGGGATACAGGATCTGCACGCGACCCTGGGTGGCCAGGGCCTTGAGGCTGTCGTCGAGACTGCCCTGGGCGATATCGAAACGGGTCGTGGCCGCCCGTGGCGGCTCCACCGCCAACGCGTGCCCGGTCCGGCCCCACAAGAGCAGCGCGGCACAGATGGCGAAGGTGTAGCGGTACGTCCTGGCCATCTTTCCGGTGGGCGGGACCTGCAAGGCAGGCCACTCTACGGAAGCCCCCACGGGGGTGCAACGAGCCCGGGACGGGTGTCACACCAGGGTCACATCGGCGTGGTGTGGCGGGGGCGCGCGTGGTGCCCATACCCATGCCCATACGCGGCGCCGGGGCCAACGTTGGGCCTGGGCTAGGGCCCGAGCTGAGCCGAGCCGAGCTGGGCTGGGCCGGGTGGCGTCTGAGCTGAGCTGGACTGGCATGGGCCCGCCAGTCGTTGGCCGCCGGACGGATCCAGGCGCGGGGGCAGCGCGCCGCTTCGACGCGCCCGGGTTCAGCTTTCGTCGCGGTGCAGGACGATCTCGCCGTTGCTGCGTTCGGCGCGCAGCGACCAGCCGCGCTCGAGCACCGCGACCAGCGCATCCTGGTCACCGATGTGGAACACGCCACTGACGGTCACCTCGCCCAGCGAGGGATCGGCCAGCCGGAGCTGGGTCCGCGAGTAGCGGTTCATCTCGTCGACGAGGAGGTCGAGGCGGCGATCCTTGAACACCAGATCGCCCAACGGCCAGGCCTTCGCGACGGCGACGTCGAGCGGCTGCTTGTCGGCGATCACGCCCGCCTGCGACACGGTGACCTGCTCGCCGGGGGCCAGCATCGCGCTGGACGCGGCCGCACCCTGTCCGGAGGCCACCACGACGGCACCTTCGATCAGGCCCACGTTGACCTCGGAGCGGGAGCGGCTGACCTGGAACGTGGTGCCGATGTCCCGCACGGTGCTGCTGCCGGCGTGCACCACGAACGGCCGCAGCGGGTCTTTGCCGACCACGAACTGCGCCCGGCCCTGGCGAAGCTCCACGTCGCGGCCGTCGCTGTCGAAACGTGCGGTGAGCTTGGAGTCGGTGTCGAGCAGCACCTGGGTGCCATCGGCCAGGGTGAGCGTGCGCTGCTCGCCCACCGCGGTGGCGTACTCGGCCACGGCCACCTCCGGCGCGCGACCAAACCACAGGACGGTACCGACGGCCACTGCCAGCGTGGCGGCGATGGCAGAGCCGATCGGCAACCAGCGCCGGCTCGCCGGACGGACCGGCGGCATGCGGCGGGCGCTGCGGGCCGCCGCTCGCAGCAGCTCGTCGGACGACAGTTCCGCGACCATCGACTGGATGCGCTCGATTTCGAGGTAGGCCTCGATGTTGGCCGGCGCCTGCGCCAGCCAGTCCTCGAACTCGGCGCGCTCGCCGGCGCTGCAGTCGGGCGCATGCAGGCGTGCCAACCAGGCCTCCGCCTGCCCGCCATCGATCGCATCCGGAGAAATGTTTTCGGGGTTCATGGACGCTCCATCGCCGCCATTCCAGCCTGCTTCAACTTGAGGCGCAGCTGTGCAAGCGCCTTCCCAATGTGTTTTTCGACCGCCTTGACCGAAATGCCGCAGTGGCGGGCAATCTCGCTGTAGCTCATGCCCTCGAGGCGATTGAGCAGGTAGACCTGCCTGCACCGTTCGGGCAACTGCAGGATTGCCGCGCGCACCAGCACCAGCTCCTGCTGGTGGGCCACGCGCTGGTCGTGCGACGCCTCTCCCGAGGGGAGGTTGTCGTAGTCCTCGTCCAGGCTCACGTGCGCCCCGGCCTGGCGGGTCTGCTGACGGCGGCCGCGATCGTTGAGCACGTTCAACGCGATCCGGTACATCAGCAGCTTGAGTTGCTCGGGCGGCTGGGCGCGGTACCGCATCAGCCGGACCATGCTCTCCTGCGCGATGTCCTTGGCGTCTTCCTCGCCGGCGCGACGCGCGAGGAAGCCCACCAGCGCGTCGCGGTGCTCTCGCAGGAAGCGCTCAAAACCATCGTCCACGGCGGCCGTGTTCTCGCTCATCGGCAACCCGCGGGAGAGCGCGGACGCACCCGGCCCGGCCTGTCGGCGGGGGTGTGACGGTCGCGTTGTCGTGATTCCGCTGGATTCATGGCGTGCGACGTTCACTCCGACGGTGGCTTTGCGCAACGGGTCCGTTGGCGGCAGGTGCGGACCGTTGCGACCGGGCTCCGTGCCGTCCGGTGGTGGCATGCGCACAGGCAGCCATGACCGCAGAATGCCGTTGTAGCACGCCCTCCGGGGCGTGCCGTGCCGACGCGCACGGATCCGCGACACCGGCCACCGGATCGGTGTCAGGCGTCGCGTCGGCGCGATGGCGGCAGTTTGCAATCCCATGCGTCTGGAAACGCAGCTCGTAGCTGATACCCCACCTCGGCTAGAATTGCGGGGTTTGCCAAACCAGAGATCTGCCATGTCCCAGCTTGCCTATCGCCGCGTCCTCCTGAAGTTGTCCGGCGAGGCATTGATGGGTGAGGAGGACTACGGCATCGACCCGAAAGTGATCCACCGCCTCGCCCGCGAGGTCATCGAGATCCAGAACGCCGGAGCCGAGGTCGCGCTGGTGATCGGCGGCGGCAACATCTTCCGTGGCGCGGGCCTGGC
This sequence comes from Montanilutibacter psychrotolerans, assembly GCF_003719825.1. Taxonomy (GTDB): domain Bacteria; phylum Pseudomonadota; class Gammaproteobacteria; order Xanthomonadales; family Xanthomonadaceae; genus Montanilutibacter; species Montanilutibacter psychrotolerans. The sequence goes on from NZ_RIBS01000013.1 coordinate 9,670, forward strand.
GGCCGGCGGCATGGACCGGGTCACCGGCGACCAGATGGGCATGCTGGCCACGGTCATCAACGCCCTGGCGATGCAGGACGCCCTCGAGAAGCTCGGCGCCAAGGCCCGCGTGATGAGCGCGATCAAGATCAACGACGTGTGCGAGGACTACATCCGCCGCCGCGCCATCCGCCACCTCGAGAAGGGCCGCCTGGTGATTTTCGCCGCCGGCGTGGGCACCCCGTTCTTCACCACCGACTCGGGCGCCGCGCTGCGCGCGATCGAGATCGGCGCCGACCTGCTGCTCAAGGCCACCAAGGTGGACGGCGTGTACGACAAGGACCCGAAGAAGCACGCCGACGCGATCCGCTACGACAAGCTGACCTACGACGAGGTGATCTCGCGCAACCTGCAGGTCATGGACACGGCGGCGTTTGCGCTGGCGCGCGACAGCGATCTGCCGCTGCGCATCTTCGACATGAGCCAGCCCGGCGAGCTGCTGAAGATCCTGCGCGGCGAGAATATCGGCACGCTCGTTCGCGGCCGCGGCTGAGCCCCTGCCCGGGGCGCCGCACACCGTCTGCCGGCGCAATCCGGCCGGTCTTCCGCGTCGGGCGCTGGCGGTACGTCCGCCCGCCGCGCCACGGCTCACCACTGAAATAGTGTCCCGCCGGCCTGCATGACAGGATGGCGGCATGCACTCGCACGCCCATCATTCGCACAGCCATGGCAGCAGCGCGTTCGCCACGGTGACCCTGGTCAACCTGGCCTATACGCTGCTTGAAGCCGGTTACGGCTTCGCCACCAATTCCCTCGCCCTGCTGTCGGACGCCCTGCACAACTTCGGCGACGTGCTTGGGTTGGCGCTGGCCTGGGCTGCGGCGGTCATCGCCAGGCGCGCGCCCACCGAACGACATACCTATGGGTGGCGCCGTGCCACGCTGCTGTCGCCGCTGGCCAACTCGCTGCTGCTGGTAGCGTTTGCCGGCGCACTGGGCTGGGAGGCCGTGCGCCGGTTCAACGCGCCGCCCGAGATTCCGGCGCTGCCGGTCATCGTGGTCGCCGCGATCGGCATCGCGGTCAATCTCGGCGCGGCCTGGCTGGTGCGCGACGGGCACGTCCACGATCTCAACCGCCGCGCGGCGTTCTTGCACCTGATCGCCGATGCCGCGGTGTCGCTGGCCGCGGTGCTGGCGGGCCTGGGCATGTGGTGGATGGGCTGGTCGTGGCTGGACCCGGCCACGGCGGTGCTGGTCGGCCTGGTGGTGGCGATCGGGGCATTCGGCCTGTTGCGCGAAAGTTTCGACGCCGCCATGGACGCGGTGCCGCGCAGCGTGGACCAGTCCCAGGTACGCGATTTCCTGTCCGGGTTGCCGGGCGTGCAGGCCGTACACCACCTGCACATCTGGTCGCTGGGCGCGGGCGAGATCGCCATGACCGCGCACCTGGTGCGGCCACGCGACGCGGGACGCGATGCGGGGGGACCCGACCACGACGCGTTCATCGACCACATCAACCACGAGCTGGATCACCGCTTCGGCATCAACCATCCGACGCTGCAGGTCGAGCACGGCAAGGCCTGCGAACACGATCGCCACGACCGGGCACCGCACGGGCATTGAGGCCGGTGCACGCGGCTCGGTACCGGGGCGGGCCCGGTTCCGCCGCGTCGAAGGCGGGCCGAGGCACGCGCCGTGCCCCCTGCGCCGCCCGGCCGGCGCAACTTGCGCCAAGGCCATCGGCTGACCCACGGGGTCGTCCGGCAGCCCCCACGGGGTCGACGCCCGCCGTTGCCGGCTATAATCCCGCGATTACCGCTACAGGATCGGAGCCGGCGATGCTCAACGACATCAAGAAAGACGCCCAGACCCGCATGGCCAAGAGTGTCGAGGCATTCCGCCACGACCTCATCAAGGTCCGCACCGGACGCGCATCGACCGCACTGGTCGATCACCTGAAGGTCAACTACTACGGCTCCGACATGCCGTTGAGCCAGGTCGCCAGCGTCGCTGTCGCCGATGCACGCTCGCTCACCATCACACCGTGGGAAAAGCAGCTGGTCAGCGCGGTCGAGAAGGCCATCCTCGCCTCCGACCTCGGCCTGACCCCGAACACCGCCGGCACCGTGATCCGCCTCAATCTGCCGGCACTGACCGAGGAGCGCCGCAAGGAGCTGTCCAAGGTCGTGCATTCCGGTGGCGAGGACGCGAAGGTCGCCATCCGCAACATCCGCCGCGACGCCAACCACCAGGTCAAGGAACTGCTGAAAGACAAGCAGGTCACCGAGGACGAGGCCAGCCGCAGCGAAATCGACATCCAGAAGATCACCGACGACGCGATCAAGAACGTCGACGAAGTGGTCAAGGCCAAGGAACAGGAGCTGATGTCGGTCTGACCGACACCCGACCTGCCGCGCCGCGGAACTTCGCGGCGCCGGCACGGTCAGCCCTCTGCCCCACCCGCGCGCCCTGGCGCGACGCCAGGCCGGCCAGGTATCGCACCGACAGCCGCTCCACCACCCATCGCCCCGGGGGCCACCATCATCGGCGCCATGCCTTCCGACTCCGCCCCCGCCCACGTTCCGCGCCACCTGGCCGTGATCATGGACGGCAACGGCCGCTGGGCCGAACGCCGCCGTCGGCCGCGCATCATCGGCCACCGTGCAGGCGCGCGCGCGGTCAATACCTGCATCGATTTCTGCCTGCAGCACGGCATCCGTGCGCTGACCCTGTTCGCGTTCTCGAGCGAGAACTGGGGCCGTCCGGAGGAAGAGGTCGGCGGCCTGATGAAGTTGTTCCTCAACGCACTCGAACGCGAGGTCGACGAACTCGACCGGCGCGGCGTGCGTGTGCGCTTCATCGGCGAACGCGAGCGCTTCAGCGCCCCCATTACCCGCCAGATGGACGCCGCCGAGGCGCGCACCGCCGGCAACACCCGCCTGGATCTGACCATCGCGGCCAGTTACGGCGGACGCTGGGACATCACCCAGGCGGCACGCTCGCTGGCACGCGATGTCGCCGCCGGCAAACTTCGCCCCGAAGACATCGACGAAAGCGCCATGTCGGCACGCATGACGCTTGCCGACCTTCCGCCGCCGGACCTGTTCATCCGCACCGGTGGCGACACCCGCATCAGCAACTTCCTGCTGTGGCAGCTGGCCTATACCGAGCTGTGGTTCACCGAGGCATTGTGGCCCGAGCTGGATGCCGCGACACTGCGGCGCGCCATCGACGACTTCGCCCGGCGCGAGCGGCGTTTCGGCCTCACCGGCGCGCAAGCCGCGGCCATGCCCAAAGAGACCCACGAATGACCCGAACCCGACTCATCGCCGCGCTGGTCATGGCCCCGCTGGCGATCGCGGCGATCCTGCTGCTGCCGACGCCGTGGATGCTGGTGCTGGCGGCGGTGCTGTTGATGGCCGGCTTGTGGGAATGGTTCGACCTGGCGGAGATCGAGGACACCCTCGGACGCACGGTGTTGCTGGTCGCGCACCTGGCGTTGATCGTCGCCATCGTGTGGGCGTCCCGATCGAATGGCGACTACACCTGGGCGCTGTTCCAACTGGCCACCGTGATCGGCGTGATCTGGTGGCTGCTGGCGCTGGCGTGGCTGGGGCGCTACCAGTTCGCCAGCGATCACGACACCTATGCCCGCATGTTCAAGTTGTGCGCGGCCGCGCTCAGCGTCATTCCCGCGTGGTGCGCACTGGGATGGCTGCACGCCAGCGATCCGTCGCCGACCATGCTGCCGGGCATTCCCAAGGGACACATGTGGTTGCTGACCGCGCTGGCGGTGGTGTGGGCCGCCGACAGCGGCGCCTACTTCGTCGGCCGCCGGTTCGGCAAGCACAAGCTTGCGCCGCGCGTGAGCCCGAACAAGACCATCGAAGGCGTCGTCGGCGGCGTGCTGGCCGGCGTGCTGGCCGGCCTGGGTTTCGCCTGGCTCGCCGGAGCGCAACCCGGGCAACTGCCTGCGGTGGCCCTGGTGGCGTTCATCGCGGTGCTGTTCTCGGTGGTGGGCGATCTGTTCGAAAGTCTGCTCAAGCGCCACGCCGGGGTGAAGGATTCCGGGCACCTGATCCCGGGCCACGGCGGCATTCTCGACCGCGTCGACGGCGTCCTCGCCGCGTTGCCGGTGTTCGCGCTCGGCAAGGCCGTGCTGGGCTTCTGAGCATGAACGGCGAGCAGCGTACGGTCGCCGTAGTCGGCGCTACCGGTTCCATTGGCGCTTCCGCGCTGGACGTGATCGCACGCCACCCGGCGCGCCTGCGCGCCAGTGTGCTGGCGGCCGGCAGCAACGTCGCGGCGCTGCTGCAGTTGTGCGCGATCCATCGCCCGCGGCATGCGGTGATTGCCAGCGAAGCCGCCTACGCGGCGCTGCGCGATGGCCTGCGCGACGCCGGCCTGGACACGCAGGCGCATTGCGGCGACGCCGCGCTCGAGGCGCTGGTGTCGGGTGACGAATGCGACACCGTGGTCGCCGCGATCGTCGGCGCCGCCGGCCTGCCTTCGACGCTCGCCGCGGCGCGCGCCGGCAAGCGCATCCTGCTGGCCAACAAGGAATCGCTGGTGCTCGCCGGCGAGTTGCTGATGGCGGCCGCCCACGCGGGCGGCGCCACCATCGTGCCGGTCGACAGCGAACACAACGCCATCTTCCAGTGCCTGCCCGACGCGCATGCGCACGCCGGGCTCAAGCGCATCATCCTCACCGCCTCGGGTGGGCCGTTCCGCGGCCGCACGCGCGCGTCGCTGGCCGATGTCAGCGTCGAGCAGGCCGTCGCCCATCCGAAGTGGTCGATGGGTCCGAAGATCTCGGTCGATTCGGCCACGCTGATGAACAAGGGCCTGGAGGTCATCGAGGCCCACCACCTGTTTGGTGTCGGCCGCGACCGCCTCGACGTGCTCGTGCACCCGCAAAGCCTGGTGCATTCGCTGGTGGAGTTCGTCGATGGGTCCACCCTCGCCCAGCTCGGCCTGCCGGACATGCGCACCGCGCTGGCAGTGGGCCTGGCGTGGCCGGAACGGATCGCCTCGGGCGTGTCCGGCCTGGACCTGATCGCCCAGGGCGGCCGCCTGGATTTCGAGCCACCCGACCTCGATGCCTTCCCTTGCCTGCGCCTGGCATACGCCGCGCTGGACGCGGGCGGCACGGCGACGGCGGTGCTCAACGCGGCCAACGAAGTCGCGGTTTCAGCGTTTCTTCAGCGCCGGATAGGTTTCCTGGCCATCCCGGCACTGGTCGAGCACACCCTCGCCGCCCTGCCTGCCACCCCGGCCACGTCGCTGGCGGCCCTGTACGAAGCCGACCGCGAGGCACGGCGCATCGCCACGGTGGCGATCGCCGACAAGGCCATCCACGCATGAATACCGTCACGGGCGCCTGCGATGAGTGAGTTGCTCGGTTCGATCTGGTGGTTGCTGGTCAGCATCGGCGTACTGGTCACGATCCACGAATACGGCCACTACTGGGTCGCCCGTCGCTGCGGGGTCAAGGTGCTGCGCTTCTCGATCGGCTTCGGTCCGGCGCTGTGGATGCGCCGCGGTCAGGACGGAACCGAGTACGCGATCGCCGCGATCCCGCTGGGCGGCTACGTGCGCATGCTCGACGAGCGCGAGGGCGATGTCGCCGCCAGCGAGCTGGCGTTCGCGTTCAACCGCCAGTCCGTGTGGAAGCGCATCGCCATCGTGCTGGCCGGCCCGGTGGCCAATCTGCTGCTGTGCGTGGCGTTGTTCTGGGGCATGTTCGTGATCGGCCGGCCCGACTTCGTTCCCGTGGTCGGCCAGGCGAAAGGCCTGGCGGCGGCGGGTGGGCTGCAACCGGGCGACCAGATCCTCGCAGTCGGCGCGCGCGAGACGCCGACCTGGAGCGAGGCCAACATGGCCCTGATCACGGCCGCGCTGGACCGCACCGACGTCCCGCTGCGCATCCGCAGCGCCGGCGGTGTCGAAGGCCAACGCCAACTGCCGCTGTCGCGCCTGCCCGCCACGTTCGACGAGCGCAACGCGATCGCCGTGATCGGCCTCACCCCGCGCCACCGGCTGGTGCCGGCGGTGATCGGCGCGGTGGTTCCCGGCAAGCCGGCCTGGGGCGTGCTTGCCGAAGGCGATCGGGTCACCGCGATCGACGGCACGCCGATTGCCGCCTGGGACGACATTACACCGCTCGTGCAGCGCCTGGGCAATGCCGGCGGCACGGCCATGGTCGAGGTGCAACGCAAGGGCGAGCGGCTGGCGCTCGAGCTGCAGCCCGTCCGCGCCAGAAACGAGGCCGGCACGCCGTATTGGCAGCTGGGCATCGACTACGCGCGGCCGTCCGAGCCCGTCGAGGACACCGTCCGGCGCTACGGCCCGTTGCAGGCGGTGCCCGCCGCGTTGGGCGAATCGGTGCACCAGACGCGCGAGCTGTTCGCGATGATCGGCCGCGCATTTGCCGGCAGGGTCTCGGTTCGCAATACCGTGGCCGGGCCGATCACGATCGGCCGCGCGGCCAACAGCGTCGCCTCGCACGGGCCCGCCTGGTACCTGCAATTGCTGGCGATGCTGTCGCTGAGCCTGGGGATCCTGAACCTGCTTCCGATCCCGATCTTGGACGGCGGTCACCTGCTGTATTACCTTATCGAGCTTGCCAAGGGCAGCCCGGTGAGCGAGCGCGTCATGGCCGCCGGGCAATACGTCGGCCTCGCGCTGATCGCCAGCCTCATGGGGTTGGCGTTCTTCAACGACATCGTGAACAACCTGGTCAACTGACAACCCGGTCCACTGATGCCGTATCCGACTTGCACCACCTGCCCCGCAACAAGCTGCAACCACGCGACGCCGATCCGGCGACGCCGAGCCCTCAACCGGACGTGATGATGACGCGAACTCCTTCCCGCCGCATGCTTGCCCTCGCCCTCGCCGCGGCAATGGCACCGGCGCTTCCTGCAATGGCGCAGGCCGTCACCGATCCGTTCTCCCTGGGAGTCGCGTCGCCAGCTCCCGCACCGGCACCGCTGCCGGGAGCGTTCACCGTCAGCGATATCCGCATCGATGGCCTGCAGCGTATCTCCGCGGGCACCGTATTCACCTACCTGCCGGTCCAGCGCGGCGACGTGCTCGACAGCAACCGCGCAGGCGAAGCGATCCGCGCGCTGTACAAGACCGGCTTCTTCGATGACGTGCGCATCGGCCGCCAGGACAACATCGTCGTCATCACGGTCGTCGAGCGTCCCGCGATCAACAAGCTCACCCTGACCGGCAACAAGGACATCCAGTCCGAGCAGCTGCTCAAGGGCCTGGCAGACATCGGGCTGACCGAAGGCGGCACCTACGACCGCCTTGCCCTGGACCGTGTCACCCAGGAACTCAGCCGCCAGTACAACAACCGCGGCAAGTACAACGTCGAGATCAACCCGACCATCGCCAAGCTCGACCGCAACCGCGTCGACGTGACGATCACCATCAAGGAAGGCAAGGCGGCCAAGATCCGCCACGTCAATCTGGTGGGCAACGACAAGTTCGAACAGAAGGACATCCTGGAAGGCTGGGAATCGCGCGAGAGCAACTGGCTCAGCTGGTACCGCCGCGACGACCAGTACTCGCGCGAGAAGCTTTCGGGTGACCTCGAGAAGCTCAACGCGTACTACCTCGACCGTGGCTACGTCGACTTCAGCATCGACTCGACCCAGGTGTCGATGAGCCCCGACCGCCAGGACATGTACATCTCCGCCGACGTCACCGAAGGCGAGCAGTACAAGGTGTCCAGCGTGCAGGTCAGCGGCGACACCGTGCTGCCGAAGGAAGACATCGAGAAGATGCTGCTGGTCCGGAAGGACCAGATCTTCTCGCGCCGCCTGCTCGAGCTCAGCTCCGATGCCATCACCGCCCGGCTCGGCAACGTCGGCTACGCGTTCGCCCAGGTGAACCCGATTCCCGACGTCGATCGCGCCAACAAGACCGTCGGCATCAACATGCAGGTCGTCCCCGGCCCGCGCGTCAACGTGCGCCGCGTCGTGTTCAAGGGCAACAGCCGCACCGCCGACGAGGTGCTGCGCCGCGAGATGCGCCAGTTCGAAGGCGCGTGGTACTCGCAGGCCGCGATCGACCGTTCCAAGATCCGACTGCAGGGCCTGGGCTTCTTCGAAACGGTCGATGTCGAGACCAAGCCGGTCCCGGGCACCGCCGACCAGGTCGATGTCGAGTACGCCCTCAAGGAGACCACCTCCGGCCAGCTGGTGCTCGGCCTCAGCTTCGCGCAGGTGTCGGGCCTGGGCCTCCAGTTCCAGACGTCGCAAGCCAACTTCCTGGGCACCGGCAACCGCGTGTCGGTCTCGGCGCAGCGCTACGACTACCTGCAGCGCTACGACTTCTCGTTCACCAATCCGTACTTCACCGACAACGGCGTGTCGCTGGGCTACAACCTGTGGTGGCGCGAGTACGACAGCGCAGACCAGAACACCGCCCAGTACTCGACCACCAGCGGCGCCGCGCAGATGGTGCTCGGCGTGCCGATCAGCGAGACCGACGGCTTCTCGGCACTGCTGGGCATCGACAGCAACCAGGTGCAGGTGTTCGGGTCGACCCCGCAGGTCATCCGCGACTACATCGACGCCCTTGGCCACAAGACCTTCCATGCCTGGCGCACCGAGCTGGGCTGGCAGCGCAATACGCTCAATCATGCGCTGACCCCAACCGCCGGCACCTCGCAGCGCCTCAGCGTTGAAGCCACGCTGCCGGGCTCGACGGTCGAGTACTTCAAGCTCAACTACAGCATCTCCAAATACTGGCCGATTTCCCGTCACCTCGTGCTCAACACGCGGGCCGAACTGGGTTACGGCGACAGCTACGGCGATTCGGTCACCCGCGACATCTGCTTCCAGAACCTGCCGGCACCGATCGACGACGACAACAACCCCGCCACGCCCAAAGTCCAGCCGCCGCGCCCGGCGCCGAGCGATCCGTGCATTCCCGGAACCTCGCCGGACTTCCGCAAGACCGTCACCGCCGATGGCCTGCCGTTCTTCGAGAACTTCTACGCCGGCGGCGTGCGCTCGGTGCGTGGTTTCACCGACAACACCCTCGGTCCGCGCAGCAACAACCAGGCCGTCGGTGGTTCGCTTAAGACGGTCGGCACGCTGGAGCTGATCTTCCCGACCTTGCTGGACACTCCCGCAGCGCGCATCTCGGCGTTCGCGGACGTCGGCAACGTGTACGACGGCGTGGACAACTTCGACGCCGGCGAGCTGCGCGCATCCACGGGCGTGTCGCTGATGTGGCGCTCGCCAATGGGCCCGATCTCGATCAGCTACGCGCTGCCGATCCGCAAGGAAGACGACGATCGCCTCGAGCGTCTGCAGTTCACCTTCCAGGGCGGCTACTGACAAACCCGGCGCCAGACCACCGGCGCCCACCGTTTGCACCAAAAGCCTCCGCGGCCTCCTGGCCCCGGAGGCTTTTCTTTTGCGCGCAGTTTCCTTGCGAGCCTGCATTTGCATGCGGCCATGGCCCCGTGCCGCCGCCAATCCAGCGCCGGATATTCCGGTAGCCGACGCACTCCGGGGCTCGCATCCGTCATGCCCGCAACCCAATGCGATTGCGAGTGGCCATGACGCGCCCGAAAGTGCCGGAACGCCTGCGGAAACCATTACCGCCTTCAAATCGCGAAGTCAGTACCAGGCAGTATGTTCTCCTGCTCCGGCATTCAACCTGCGCCTGGTTTGAAAATCCATCAACTGGAATAGACACCGCCACTGGCGCGTGGTTAGAATCGAACCCACCTGAACGAAAAGAAGCATCCCGTTCAGGTGCAAGAGACGCCAGACTTTACAAACGGACGTAAACCTAGGAGATAGCAAATGGACCTGACGTACGATATGCACGCCCTTGAGTCGATGATGGGCACCAACGCCACGATCGCCAACGAGCTGGACTCGCAGCTGCAGGCCGAGTCCCCGATCCGGACCGTGGCCATGTCGAGTGATTGTTGCAGCAGCAACAACTACTGACCGCCCAACTGATCGCACCGGGCTTCAGATAAGCAGGCGTTTCTGCCCCTCCCCCTCCGCGGGGGAGGGGTGTTGTTTCCCAAAGGCGCGCCCATCCGGTTCACGGCAAGCGACCGCCGATATTCCCCAAGGATAATCAGGTGCCTGGCGAGCCGTGGCTCGTCTGCGGTGCAGGTGAGATTTCCGCGGGCGGGCCTGCCTTGCCCGGAATCCGACCCCTCCGACCCGAGACGCATTTACGACATGGGCCTCTCCCAGAAAGCGACGGACAAACCGTTGCCCTGCTCCATTTGCACCGCGATGGAATTGGAACTGGCGCGTTCGGATATTCGCCAGGTGTATGTCATCCCGACCACCCAGATGACGCTGGACGCCATTCCGAAATGGATGGAATCGACAGCCCGACTGGCCGTCGTCGCCCCGTCCGTTGCCGGTGGGCTGACGCCCGAAAAGCTGCTGGAACAACTGAAATCCCCGGACACGGTGCAAACGCCCATTGCCGTCGTGTTTTCCGACCAGTTGGTATCCCCCGTGCATGCCCCGTTGCTGGTCGAGCACCTGGGCACGACGCAGTACCTGCCAGCGCTGGAGGTAGTGGCGCACCTGAATTACGGCCTCGACCTTCGCGTCTGGGTTGGCGATGGTTTTGACATGCCGCCGCCCGAATGTGCACCGGCGGATGTCCTGCGCCTCCTGCTCCGGTACCAAGCCGGTTGCCAGGCGCTTGGCGACCGATGGCTCATGCGGGAGTCCCAGGAAACCCGCTCTCCTGCCAATCGTGTCAACCAGGCGCGCCGTCGCCTGCGGCTGCTGCATTCGCTGGTGATGCACGAATTCCAGGACTCGCCACTTCCGGCCGACTATCGATCGATCGTCAGCAGAATCGGGAGAATGCACAAGCACCTGGTCGATTCGGCGAGGGCGGCCTGACATGCTGCTGCGCTCGATGTTCATCAAGGCGGCCGCGCCAATACGCCGGCTGCGCAGTCAGACCCCGCTGATCGAACGGTACCTCGAACTCCGCCTGGACGAACGGGAAGCCCGATCGATACAGACCGCATCCGACCGCGCGGGGGTTCCGTTCGGAGCGTATTACTACTGGCAATTGCAGAAGACCCTGGTCAACAACCACATCCGGCGATTGAAGAAGCAATCCATCCTGAGAATGGTCGCGGCCCTGGACACTACCGACTACTCCCCCCTCGACCGGCTGCGCGACGACCCCAGGGGGCTGCTTGTTGCCCTGCCCCACCACGGCCATTTCATACTGTCGATCGTCGCCGTGGTGGAGCGCCTGCGCGATGCGCGCGAGGTGTTCATTTTCTTCGGCTCGCCCAAGACGCATGCCGGAAACGAGATTTTCGACGACCTGCACGCCCACTTGTTTGGCCATCTTCCTGGCGTGCATGTCATCCACGACAACCGGTCCGGCCTGGCCCGGGCCCTGAGGGCGTTACCGCAAGGGGCCGCCGTCATCATCATGCCCGACGTCTACCGCAACGAGAACGACACCTTCCTGGTCCCATTCTGCGGCAGGCAGCTCAACGTGCCGCTGGGCACCGCGTCGATCGCCCGGAAGACGCACTCGGTGATTCTGCCGCTGGTTTCCCTACCGACGGAGCGGGCACCGGGATTCCGGAATGTTTTCGGGGACCCCATCGCTCCTTCCGAGGAACACCGGGACAGCGCCGCCGGGAATCTGGACGATGACGACACCGTCCACCTCGATTACGGCGTGACGCTGCGGATGTTCCGGCACTTTGAACAGGTGATGGACCGTTCGATACTGCATTGGCAGTACGTGCGCGGCCATTATCTGCGGGAAGCCCCGTTTCCCGCGCTGACCGCCGAGGCACTGAAGAATCTCGTCGATCCCTTCTTTGCCGATCCACGCACCAACGTGAATCTTGGAAATCCGCTCCGATTGGATTGACCCGCTACTGGTCGCGGTCCGGACATGGAAACCCTGCACGCGATTCCATGCGCTCCCGGATGGTGCCAGGAGAATCCGAAGCCTGTCATCGGTCAATGCGACAGCACGTCGCTGGCCTTTACAATGCGCAGCTCCGGAACACGAGGCGATCCATGCCCAGCCCCCCTGATTTCTCTGCCGCGGAACTGGCAGAACGCTTCGGCCTGCAGTTGCACGGCAATGGCGCCGAGCGCGTCGTTGGCGTCGGCACCCTGGCCGGCGCCGAGCCCGGCCAACTGGCCTTCCTGGCCAATCCCAGGTACCGCTCGCAGTTGGGCCAGACCCGTGCCAGCGTGGTGGTCATGCGCGCCGACGACGCAGTGGACCATTCCGGCACCGCGCTGTTGGCCAGCGATCCGTACACGGCGTTCGCGAAGCTGGCCGCGTTGTTCGCGCAGCTCCCGCAGCGTGAGCCGGGCATCCACCCCTCGGCTGACATCCACCCCAGCACCACGATCGCCGCCGACGCCCACGTCGGCGCGTTCTGCAGCATAGGCGCGCGCAGCCGCATCGAGGCCGGCGCGGTGATCGGCCCGGGCTGCGTGATCGGCGAGGACTGTGTGGTCGGCGCCGGGAGCGAACTGATCGCGCGCGTCACGCTGGTCACCCGCGTGCGCCTGGGCGCACGTTGTCTGCTGCACCCTGGCGCCGTGCTCGGTGCCGACGGGTTCGGCCTGGCGATGGACGGCGGCCACTGGATCAAGGTGCCGCAACTGGGTGGCGTGGTGCTGGGCAACGATTGCGAGATCGGCGCCAACACCACGATCGATCGGGGCGCCATCGAGGACACCGTGCTGGGCGACGACGTGCGCCTGGACAACCAGATCCAGGTTGGCCACAACGCCCGCATCGGCTCGCACACAGCGATGGCCGGGTGTTCGGCGGTCGCCGGCAGCGCGCGGATCGGCAACTACTGCCTGATCGGCGGCGGCGTCGGCGTCCTGGGCCACCTCGAAATCTGCGATCGCGTGGTGATCACGGCGATGAGTCTGGTCACCAGCTCGATCCGCGAACCGGGCGAATACTCCTCCGGAACGCCGTTGATGGACAATCGCAGCTGGCGTCGGAACGCCGCCCGTTTCAAGCAGCTCGACCGCATTGCCAGGCGCTTGCCTGCGATCCGCGACGAGTGACCCGCCCGGCGGGCCGGACAGGGCCCGCGTTCGCTGGAGCCAGGTTGCCATGGCCCCGGCCGACCACCTTCCCGGGCCCCGCGCACAGGCTGTGCACCGACGGGGCCCACTGCATCGGCAAGCAGGCGCATGGACGGCGTTGCCGGTGCGCCGGACGCAATTACCAAGGAATCAATCGATGAGTTTTGAAGTGAAACTGCCGCTGGACGTGACCGCCATCCAGGACCTGCTGCCGCACCGTTACCCGTTCCTGCTGGTCGATCGCGTGATCGAACTGGAACCGCACAAGCGCGTGCTGGCCTGGAAGAACGTCACCGCCAACGAACCGTTCTTCAACGGGCATTTCCCCGGACATCCGGTGATGCCGGGCGTGCTGGTGGTCGAGGCACTGGCGCAGGCCGGCGGCCTGCTCACGCAGCTGTCGCACCGGATCGCCGCCGCCGAAAAGGGCGATCTGCACGAACCGGCTGCCAAGAAGCTCTACTACCTGGTGAAGGTCGATGGTGCGAGGTTCTCGCGCATGGTGGTGCCCGGTGATCGGCTCGAACTCGACGTCACGCTCAAGCGCACGATCCGCAACATGGCGCTGTACAGCGGCATCGCCCGCGTCGACGGCGAGCAGGCCGCCTGCGCCGACATCCTTTGCGCCGAGGTGAAGGCCTGACCATGGACGCTGCGATCATCCATCCCAGTGCCGTGGTCGAGCCCGGCGCCAAGCTCGGTGCCGGGGTCCGGATCGGCGCGCTGTGCTACATCGGTTCCGACGTCGAGATCGGCGACGGCACGGTGTTCGGCCCGCATTGCAGCGTGCACGGCCCCACCACGATCGGCCGCGACAATCACTTCCACGGCCATTGCGCGATCGGTGGCGATCCGCAGGACAAGAAGTACACCGGCGAGCGCGTCGAGTTGGTGATCGGCGACCGCAACACGTTCCGCGAGTTCGTCACGATCAACCGCGGCACCGGGAGCGGTGGCGGCATCACCCGCATCGGCAACGACAACTGGCTGCTGGCCTACACCCATGTCGCCCACGATTGCGTGGTTGGCGATCACTGCGTGTTCTCCAACAACGCCACGCTTGCCGGCCACGTCAGCGTGGGCGACCACGTCATCCTGTCGGGCTTCGCCGGCATCCACCAGTTCTGCCGTATCGGCGCGCACGCGTTCGTCGGAATGGGGGCGTTCGTCAACGGCGACGTTCCGCCGTTCGTGATGGTGGCCCAGGACGGCTACGGCCGGCCGCGTGGCATCAACAGCGAAGGCCTCAAGCGTCGCGGCTTCGACGCCGAACGCATTGCCGCCATCAAGCGCGCGTACCGCGCCCTGTACCTGGGCAGTGCATCGCTGGAGGAAGCACGCGGCAAGCTCGTCGAACTCGCCGACGGCAGCGCCGACGTGCGCGCACTGCTCGAGTTCATCGACGCCGGCGAGCGCCCGCTGCTGCGCTGAGCCGGCCACGACGACGTTACGGGGGTGCGCCAGCACCCCCTGACCTCTGGCGCCCGCATTGCGAGCGCAGCGCATCTCGCCCTTCGCGGACCGCGCCGCATCGCCTGTCCGTCGGCACGCCCCGCATGCCGCACTCGCGGCATCGCTTGCCGGCCCACCTTCCTGCCCGCGCGGATGGCACAGTAGCCGACGCACCGATAAGCTCCCGCGACGTGTCCATGCCCGACTCTCCCCATTCCGCCTCCGCTCCGCTCCGCATCGCCGTATGCGCGGGCGAGGCGTCGGGCGACCTGCTCGGTGCCGGCCTGATCGCCGCGCTGCGCCGTCGCTACCCCACCGCCGAGTTCGCCGGTATTGGTGGCGAGCAGATGCGCGCCGCCGGTTGCGATACGTGGTTCGACGCGCACGAACTGGCAGTGATGGGCCTGGCCGAAGTGCTGCGCCACCTGCCTCGCCTGCTTCGCCTGCGACGCGCGTTCCGCGAGCGATTGCTGGATTGGCAGCCGCAGGTGTACGTCGGCATCGATGCACCCGACTTCAACCTCGGCGTCGAGCGCTGGCTCAAGCAGCGCGGCTTCGCCACCGTCCACTACGTCAGCCCGTCGGTCTGGGCGTGGCGCGAAAAGCGCGCAGAGAAGATCGGACGCAGCGCAGACCGCGTGCTGTGCCTGTTTCCGATGGAACCGCCGATCTACGCGCGACACGCGGTCGATGCGCGCTTCGTTGGCCATCCGTTGGCAGACGACATGCCGTTGCAACCCGATCCCCCCGCCGCGCGTACGGCGCTCGGGCTGGAGCAAGACCGCCCGTTGCTGGCGTTGTTGCCCGGCTCGCGCGTCGGCGAGATCACACGGCTTGGCGCCGATTTCCTTGGCGCGGCCGCGCGCGTGCTGGCCGCCGAGCCGACGCTGCAGGTGGTGGCACCGATGGCGAGCGCCAGGGCACGCGATGCGTTCATGCGCGTGTTGGCCGCGCATCCCGATGCCGATGCGCTGCGCCCGGCATTGCGCATCTGCGACGGCGGCGCGCGCACGCTGATGATCGCCAGCGACGTCATCCTGCTCGCGTCGGGCACTGCCACGCTGGAAGCGATGCTGGCCAAGCAGCCCATGGTGGTGGCGTACAAGGTCGCGCCGCTCACCTACACCATCGTCAAGGGCCTGGGCCTGCTCAAGGTCGACACTTATTCGCTGCCGAACGTGCTGGCCGGCGAGCGCGTCGTTCCCGAATTCATGCAGCACGACTGCACGCCCGACAACCTTGCCAATGCCGTGCTGCAGCGACTGCGCGATCCGTCCGAGTTCCGGCGCGACGTGCGGCCGCGCTTCGAGCGCCTGCACGAGCAGCTGCGTCGTGACGCCTCCGCCACCGCGGCCGATGCGGTCGCCGAACTGCTGTCCGAACGCGCCCGCGATGGCGCAGCACCGGAAGCCGCGCGATGAGCCGCCAACCCGGGCTGTTCGGCGATGACGTCGACGATGCGACGTTGCGGGTGGCCGGTGTCGACGAAGCCGGACGCGGGCCGTTGGCCGGGCCGGTGACGGTGGCGGCGGTGATCCTCGATCCAGCGCGTCCCATCGACGGGCTCAACGATTCCAAGAAGTTGTCCGAACCCCGGCGCGAAGCGTTGTACCCGCTGATCGTCGAGCGCGCGCTGGCCTGGCGGATCGAGTTCGTCGAACCTGCCGAGATCGACGAACTCAACATTCTGCAGGCCACGATGGTGGGCATGCGCCGTGCCGTCGCGGCGCTCGCGCCGGCCGCGCAACTGGCGCGCATCGACGGCAACCGGGTGCCCCAAGGCCTGCCCTGTCGCGGTGAGGCCCTCGTTGGCGGCGACGCCATCGAGCCGGCGATCATGGCCGCATCCATCCTGGCAAAGGTCGCTCGCGATCGCGCGATGCTGGCATTGCATACACAGTTCCCGCTCTACCGCTTCGACCTTCACAAGGGCTATCCGACCGCCGCTCACATGGCCGCGTTGGTCGAGCACGGCCCCTGCGTGCACCACCGCCGCAGCTTCGCGCCCGTGCGGCTGGCTCTGCGGGTCGGCTGAAACCTGCGGAGTTCGGCGGCGACGCGCGCACGCCGTGTTCGCGGGCGACTCGCGCCACCGAACCCTGCGCCATGGCCCTTGCGCTGGCCCGCGCGCGCCCGGCATGCTCGAACGATGATCACGACCGAACGCCTGCGGCTACGCCGCCTTCAACTCGACGACGCGCCCTTCATTCTCGAACAGGTCAACGACCCGTCCTGGCTCGAGCAGATCGGCGACCGCGGCGTGCACAACCTCGACGATGCACGTGGCTTCCTTCGCGATGGTCCGCTCGCGTCGTACTCGCAGCACGGCTTTGGCCTCTATCTGATCGAGCAGGCCGAGGACGGCGCGCCCGTGGGCCTGTGCGGTTTGCTGCAACGGGATTGGCTGGACGACGTCGACGTGGGCTATGCACTGATGCCGGCGTATCGCGGGCGTGGCTATGCGCGTGAAGCCGTGCGCGCGGTGATCGAGCACGCACGCCAGGACCTGGGCCGGCAACGCGTGGCGGCTTTCACTTCGCCCGGCAACGTGGCGTCGATCGGCGTGCTGGAATCGCTCGGCTTTCGGTTCCAGCGCGAAGTTCGCCTACCGGGCAAAGACCAGCAGGAAGACAACCTGGTGAAGCTTTTCGCACTTTCGTGACGCGCATGCGGCCAGATTGCGGCAAGCATGGCGGGCATCGGGCACCACGAGCACACGCCACGCGACCCCGTCCGCAGTCCGACATGCCATCCCCATTCCGCCAACAGGTAACACCCTCGCCGATGCACCGCCTGCTCTCGCTCCTGTGCGTCGCCACACTTGCCTTGGCGCTTGGTGCGTGCGGCCTGCCGACACGTCCGTCCGCGCCGGCCGTCGCACAGGTGCCGCACATCGAGTTTCTCGTCGTGCGCCATGCCGAGAAGGCCAGCGACGACCCGCGTGATCCTTCGCTGAGCGCCGCCGGCGAGCAGCGTGCGCAGGCGTTGGCGAAATTGCTGTGGGAATCGCCGCTCGACGCCGCCTACGCCACCCAGTACCGCCGCACGCAGCAGACCGCGGCGCCCAGCGCGCGCCAGCACGGCGTCGACGTGCAGGCGTACGACGCAGGCGAACCGGCCGCGACGTTCGCCGCACGCCTTCGCAAGTTGCACCGCAGCGGCCGGGTGCTGGTGGTTGCCCACAGCAACACCGCACCGGACATCGCCGCGGCGTTGTGCGGTTGCGAGGTCGCGCCAATCGCCGAAGATCAGTTCGGCCGCCAGATCTGGGTGCGGTTCGATGCATCCGGAACGGCCACGCTCGACGACAACCACCGGTGAGCCCTTCCCCCGCCTCCCCCGGAGACCTGCGATGATCCGTCACCTCACCCTTGCCCTCCTGTGCCTGGCCATGACCACCGCCTGCAGCAGCGCTGGCAGCAACACCGGCAAGACGCCCGGCGACGGCGCCGCCAGCGGCACCGATGCCCCGGGCGTTCGCCAGGTCGTGCCCGGACAGCCGATCGACATGGTCCCCGGCGACCGCGTCGGCCTGCCCGACCATTCCACGCTGCGCTATGTCGAGGTCGAATCCGATTCGCGCTGCCCGCCAGGCGTGCAGTGCATCCAGGCCGGCGAAGCGCGACTGCAGTTCGAACTCACGCGTGCCGGCGCCGCGGCCGAGCGCGCGGTCGTGGTCAGCGGCAAACCGACGCCGACCCGCCTGGGCGCCTGGAACCTGCACCTGCTGGCACTGGATTTCAGCGACGCCCCCAAAGCCACGCTGCGGATCGACGGCGCGCCCTGAATTCGACAGCGCATCCGGGCCGCGCATCCCGGCAATGGAATGCACGGCATCGCAACAGCCCGTTGCACCCCCGCGCCACCGTGGCGGCGCGGGCCATGACAAGCTGGCCTTCCCCGCCCGGAGGCTGCCCATGACCACGATCATCACCCCACGCGTGCACGACCTCGGCGGCTTCCAGGTCCGTCGCGCGGTGCCCAGCGTGCAGGCACGCAGCGTCGGACCGTTCGTGTTCGTCGACCACATGGGACCGGCGCTGTTCGAGCCCGACCACGGCATCGATGTCCGCCCCCATCCGCACATCGGCCTGGCCACGGTGACCTTCCTGTGGGCCGGCACGATCACCCACCGCGACACCCTCGGCAGCGTCCAGGACATCCAACCCGGCGACGTGAACTGGATGACCGCCGGCCGCGGCATCGCCCATTCCGAGCGCACCCCGACCCTGCTGCGCGCGGGTCACCACCCCTTGCATGGCATGCAGACCTGGGTCGCACTGCCGCGTGGCGACGAGGAGATCGCGCCCGAGTTCCACCACCACCCGGCCGCGACGCTGCCGCAGCGGCGCCACGCTGGCAGCTGGCTGCGCGTGGTGGCCGGGCGCGGCTACGGCGAGGAATCGCCGGTGCGGGTGTTCGCCGACACGCTGTTCGTCGCGATCGACCTCGATCCAGACGCCGAGCTGGCCCTGGACGACAGCCACGTGCAGCGCGCGCTCTACCTGCTGGAGGGCGTGGCCCAGCTCGACGGGGCCGACCTGCCCGTGCAGCACCTGGTGGTTCTCGACCCCGGCACCCGACCGCGGCTGCGCGCCCGCACGGCGGTCAAGGCCATGCTGCTGGGGGGCGAACCGCTGGACGGTCATCGCCATCTCTGGTGGAACTTCGTGTCCAGCTCGAAGGAGCGGATCGAACAGGCCAAGCTGGACTGGGAAGCCGACAGCTTCGGCACGATCCCGGGCGAGCACGAGCGGATTCCGCTGCCCGGAACCTGAATCCGCACCGGTTTCGAGATCATTTGTCAATCCCCGAAAACTGTTTTATGGTCGAGCCGGGACTTCTCTCCCAGAACGACCGCTACAGGGGGGCGATCGATGAAAAAGCCAGCATCTTGCACGCACAATGCTCTGCGTTACCTGCCCGTTCTGGGCGCGCTTCTGCTCATCGGGGCAGCCAACGCGCAGGACGCCGGCTCTTGTCCACAGCTTCCGGTCGACTCCACGTTGGCCTGGGAACACCGTGGAACCGGCGATGCCGACTTCTGCCGGGCCTTGCGCGCCGACGGTACTGAGGCATTCGGGATGTACATCTCACCCAAGCCGTCGTTCGAACCCAAGCGAGGCAACAGCAAGGAAACCACGCAGATCGGCGGGCAGCCGGTGACGTGGTACAGCTCCGAGATCGCAGGAAGCGAAACGCTGGTCGCACGCGAAACGCTCCTGCCGCTGCGCGATGGACGTACCGCGCACATCTGGGTGCAGGCGCCGTCGCAGGAAGCTCTCAACGCCACGCTCGGCGAAACGCAGAACCTGCGCTTCGGCCCGGCCTCGGCGGATACCCAGGTGGCGGGTCAGTAATCCCGCGCCAACCGGCACACGGAACCGCCGCATCGGCAGCGCTGCATCAAGGGCGATGAATCAGGAGCGGCACCGCAGGACACGAAAGGCCACGTCGCAGGACGTGGCCTTTCTGCTTTCTGCTCACCGGCAACTCCAGATGGCATGCCCCAACGGCATGCCACCGCTTCAGAAGCGCCCTTCCTGGAAGTCGACGAACGCCTGCATGATCTGCTCACGGGTGTTCATGACGAACGGCCCGTGCCGCGCGATCGGCTCGCGCAGCGGGCGCCCGGCCACGACGATCAACCGCGCACCGGCATCGCCGCCGCGGATGCGCAGCACGTCGCCGCCGCCGAGCACGGCCAGCTCCTGGGCGTCCAGGGGACGCGCTTCGTCGTCGGCACCCAGCACCGCACCGCCCTCGAACACGTAGGCGAACGCGTTGTGCCCCTCGGGCAGCGCAACGTCCCAGGTCGCACCCGCGGCCAGCTCGACGTCCAGGTACATCGGCTCGGTCGCTGCCGATGCGGCGCCGTCGGCATACACCGGGCCAATGGCATCCCCCACGCGCCCGGCAATCAGCTTGACGTGCACGCCCGCGGCGGGATCGAGGCGGGTGATGCGGTCGGGCGCGAACTCCTGGTAGCGCGGCTCGCTCATCTTGTCGCGCGCCGGCAGGTTCACCCACAGCTGGAAGCCCCGCATGCGGCCCTCGTGCTGCTCGGGCATTTCCGAATGAACCAGGCCGCGGCCGGCGGTCATCCACTGCACGCTGCCAGGCACCAGCACGCCTTCGTTGCCGTGGTTGTCCTTGTGCCGCATGCGACCGTCGAGCATGTAGGTGACGGTCTCGAAGCCGCGGTGCGGGTGCTCGGGAAAGCCGGCCAGATAGTCCTCGGGACGATCGGTGCCGAACTCGTCGAGCATCAGGAACGGATCGAGGTCCGGCAGCTGGGGGGTGCCGATCACCCGGGTGAGGCGCACACCGGCGCCGTCGGACGCGGGCATGCCGCGCAGCTTGCGGGCGACGCGGGCGTAATGGACGGTGGTATCGGTGGTGGCCATCGACGTGCTCCGGGCGTTTCGCGTCGGATCGACGCCAGAACAGGATGGCAGCGGCCCCGATTTTATCGAGCCGTCGCGTCGGAAGTGATTGTTCTGTATTTGCGCGTAATCAAGAATTAACTGACTGATTACCAATGAATTCACATCCACCCGCCGGCCCGGCGGAGCGGCTTCGGCCCCGATGGAATCGCCAGCGGACGTAGGATGGGTTGAGCGCAGCGATACCCATCAATCGGGGTTTCAGGCGCGAGCAAAGGCGGCAACCCTGGCAAATGCGAAGCTGGCAGGTCGATCTGCCCCACCCTCGGGATTGCCGTTGGCGCACCAGTCGCGGTGGCGTGCGATGGGTATCGCTACGCTCAACCCATCCTACGCGGCTACGAGGCTGCGCTTGCACCCGGACGATGCGCTTGGGTTGCCCCGAGACAACCCGAGACGGCCGGGGTTGCCAGGCTGCGCAGCGCTAGCGCTGACGGGAATACACGTACACCGTCGCCGGCGGGACGTTGCGCAGGACGCGCTTGCCGCGGCGCACTTCCAGGCCGAGATCGCGTGCCACCACATCGGCAACCGGGCTGGCGGGGCCGTAGGTGAATTGCACGAACACGCCGTCGTCGCGCATGCACGCGAAGGCCGCCGTGAGGATGTCGCGCTGCAGTGCGTGCGGCATCGTCAGCAACCCCAGGCCCGAGACCACGGCGTCCGCCGGACCGTCGTCCAGGTAACCATCCTGCGCGATCAGCTGCGGCAGCGAGCGTGCATCGCCCAGCAGTACCCGCACGTCCGGAAAACTGACATGCAGGTGCGCGTGCAGTTCCTCGTTGAGTTCCAGCACCAGCAACGCGTCGTCTTCGATGCCCGATTCCAGCAGCACGCGGGTGATCGCGCCGGTGCCTCCGCCCAGCTCGATCACGCGGCGTGCGTGCTCGGGCAGCTCGGCGAACATCGCCTCGGCCAGTTCAACGCTGGATGGTGCCACCGCCGCGGTGCGCAACGGGTTTTTCAGCCACTGCAGGAAGAACGCCCAACCACTGGGCTTTTTGTGCTTGCTCATGCGGTAGGACGGCCTTGTTCGAGTCGGCGCAGGCGCCAGCAACGGTGGATGCGCTGGTCGCGGGCGAAATCCGGCGGCACCGTCTGCGCGCTGATCTCCACGCATTCGGCGAAACCCGCGATGGCCGCGTCATCCATGCGGAATCGGCGGAAGTTGTTCGAAAAATACAGCACGCCGTCGCGCGCCAGGCGCGCCACGGCGGCGCGCAGCAGGCGCACGTGTTCGCCTTGCACGTCGAAGTCGTCGGCCCGCTTGGAATTGGAGAACGTCGGCGGATCGCAGAACACCAGGTCGTACTCGCCACGATCCTCCTCGAGCCAGCTCACCGCATCGGCCTGTACCAGCCGATGGCGGGCGCCACCGATGCCGTTCGCCTGCAGGTTGTCCGAACACCATTGCAGGTATGTGGCGGACAGATCGACGGTGGTGGTCTGGCGCGCACGACCGACCGCGGCGTGCACGGTGGCGGCGCCGGTGTAGCCGAACAGGTTGAGGAAGCGCGTGTCCTCGGCTTCGGCGGCGATGCGCAGGCGCATCGGGCGGTGGTCGAGAAAGAGACCGGTGTCGAGATAGTCGAACAGGTTCACGCGCAGGCGCGCGTCGCCTTCGCGCACCACCACGAACTCGCCGCGCTGGTCGAAGCGGCCGTACTTGCTGCCGCCCTTGCCCTTGGCGCGCGTCTTCAACGCGATCTGTTCGCGCGGAACCTCGAACACCTCGCGCGCCGCGGCGATCAGTTCGCCCAGGCGACGGCGCTGCGTCTCCTCGGGAATCTCCGCCGGCGCGGCGTACTCCTGCACGTGCAGGTAGCGGCGCGGCACGGCCTCGTCGGTTTCGTAGACGTCGACCGCCGCGGCGTACTCGGGCAGGTCGGCGTCGTAGGCGCGATAGCAGGCGATGCCCTCGCGCTCACGCCACGACTTGAGCTTGCGCAGGTTCTTGCGCAGGCGATTGGCGACCATCTGCGCGCCTTCGCCAAGCGCCGGCATCGGCTCGTCGCTGCGCTCGCGCTGAGGCGGCGCAATGGGATCGACCACGATCAACGTGCACTCGATCGCGCCGTTGAACAACTGGTACTTCTTGCTTGCGCGCAGGCCGGTGGCGTGCGCGAGTTCGGCATCTCCGCACAGCACGCTCGCCCGCCATCCCGGCGCGATGGCGCGGATCGCGTTGCCCAGCGCTCGGTACAGCGCCGGATCGGCCGCCAGGCGCGCGTCGTAGGGTGGATTGCAGGCCACCAGCCCCCGCGGCGGCAGGTGTTGGCCGCTGTCGTCGGGATTGCCCAGGCCACGGAAGCGCGACGGTGCCGACGCGGCGTCGTCGGGAGTCCCGGCGCTTGCGCCATCGGTGGTGATGAAGTGCTCGGGCAGTGCGCGCACGTCGCGCGCATCAAGGTAGATCGCCTCGCGCACGCCAGCGACGGCGGCGTTCTCGCGCGCGGCACGCACCGCATGGGGATCGAGATCGCTGCCATGGAACACCGGACGCAGGTTGGCGCGGCCCACGGTCTCGCGCTCACGCGCCTGATCGCACAGCGCCTGCCATTGCGCCTGATCGAAACCACGCCAGCGTGTCGGCAGTCGACGACCAAGGCGCAGCAGGCCGGGAGCGACATCGGCGGCCATCAGCGCGCCTTCGATCAGCAGCGTCCCGCTGCCGCACATCGGGTCGAGCAATGCGCCGCCCTCGGCGTACAGCTTGGGCCACTGGCCGCGCAACAGCACGGCAGCGGCCAGGTTCTCCTTGAGCGGTGCCTCGCCCTGGGTTTCGCGCCAGCCACGGCGGTGCAGCGGGCCACCGCCCAGGTCGATCGACACGATGGCCTTGCCCTTGCGCACCACCAGGTTGATGCGCAGGTCCGGCGCTTCGACATCGACGTCCGGCCGCGCGCCGGTGCGCGCGCGCATCACGTCGACCACGCCGTCCTTGACGCGCTGCGCGGCATAGCGCGCATGCGTGATCGCCTCGCCCGAGACGTGCGCGTCGACGGCGATGGTGTGATGGCCCTCGAGGTGCGCCGGCCAGTCGATCGCGGCGACGCCGGCGTACAGCGCGTGCTCGTCGGGGCAGTCGAACTCGCTGATCGGCCACAGCACGCGGCTGGCCAGGCGCGACCACAACACCGCGCGCTGCGCGTCGGCGAGGGTGCCGTCGGCGTTGGCACCGGCCATCGCCGCGGTTGCCTTGGCGCAACCCAGTGCGATCAGCTCGTCGGCAAGCAGGTATTCCAGGCCCTTGCCGCAACTGGCGAAGAACTTCATCGGGCAGCTCCCTGCGAAAGGCCGTCAAGCAGCGCGGCGAACGCATCGACGCTGGCCTGCACGTTGTCGGAAAGGCGGTGGCTGTCGTCGACCAGCAGCACTCGCGCACGGCGTGGGCGCGCCCACTCGACCACGTCCGCGGCCGGGATGAGTTCGTCGTCCCAGCCGTGGACGATGCTGGTCGGCACCGCGGCGGCGTCCAGGCGCGGCGCCGGCCCCATGGCGATGGGAGGCGCCATCAGGAACAGTCCCGCCACCGGCACCTGCAACGACACGCGCGCGCTGATCCAGGCGCCCAGGCTGGAGCCAGCCAACACCAGCGGTCCGCGCGCGGCGGCCTGCGTGGCCAGCCCGAGCAGGCGCTGCAGGCGGGTGGGCACGTCGCCCAGGTCGCTGACCTCGCGACAGGCATCCAGGTCGGTGTAGTCGGGACGTTCGTGGCTCCAACCCAGGCGCTGCGCGACCTCGGCCAGGGCGGTGACCTTGGTGGCGTCGGGGCCGCTCTCGAAGCCATGGGAAAGGATGCAGTGTCCGCGGGTCGTCATCGTTGTCTCGGTCATTCGGTGAAGGCGATCAGTCGGTCACGACGACAAGTGCGTCGCCGCGACGGAACGTGCCGCCTTCGAGGATGCGCGCACACAGGCCACCGTGGCCGCGCATCGCGTTGTAACCACCGGGCCCCAGCGCGGCTTCCATCATCGAGCACGGATCGCAGGGTTCGGTGCCTTCCAGCAGGACCTCGCCGATGCGAAAGCGCCTGCCGTTCAGCGCCACCAGCGGCAGGCCCGATACCACCACGTTGCGGCGCAGCAGCTGCGGCGCCACCGCGTCGAGCCCGGCCAAGGCCGCGATCACCGGCAGGTGCTCGGCCTGGATCAGGGTCACGCCGCGCTTGCCGCTGCCGCCGGCGTAGCGGTCGCCCTGCAGGCCACCGCCGGCAACGGCGATCGCCGCGTCCATCGCTTCGACCACCTGGCCGCGCGCCGGTCTCACGCCGATCCACTCCACCCGGCCGGGTCGCGGCAACGTGGCCATCAGCTTGCCGAGTGCGGAATCGGCGGGGGGCAGTGTCATCGCTGGCTCCGATCCGGGCCCCAAGGGGCGTGAATGCTAGCATCCGGACCATGTTGCCCGACCCGACACTCCCCTCCGTCCGCGTTGAACCGTTGCCCTACGAGACCCGGCTGGAAGCGCGTCCACTGTCGCAGGTCGACCTGGTGGTGATCCACTGCACCGAGTTGCCGGACATGGCCATGGCGCGGCGTTTCGGCGAGGAGGTGCTGTACCCCGCCTCGGGCACCGGCAACTGCGGCCACTTCTACATCGACCGCGACGGCAGCGTGCACCGCTATGTCGCCGTGGAGCGCGTCGCGCACCATACGCGGGGCTACAACCCGCGATCGGTCGGGATCGAGCTGGTCAACCGCGGTCGCTATCCCGACTGGCTGGCGGCCTCCCACCAGACCATGGACGAGCCCTACACCGGCGCCCAGATCGCGGCACTGGAAACCCTGCTGCGCCATCTCCAGGCCACTTTGCCGACGCTGCGCTACATCGCCGGCCACGAGGACCTGGACACCACCGAAGTGGACGCGACCGACGACCCCGGCCAGCGGGTGCGGCGCAAGCGTGACCCGGGGCCCTTGTTTCCGTGGCCGACCGTACTGCAGGCGGTGGCGCTGGAGCGGCTGGGGGCATAACACCGGGCACCGTCGGGCGACTCTGAACGCCTCTCGCGGCCCTCGGCGCGCGGACGTGAACGGCTGGTGCCGCCCGCCCGGCGCTGGCGGCCCCATTCGGCCCCATCGCGGTACACCGCGCGCCTGTCCGGCCCTACCCCGCCGGTATACTCGCCGCCCTCGTCCCATGCGGTGTGCTGCCATGACCTCCCCCGTCTCCGAGCTGATCGACCTGCTTTCGCTCGAACGTCTCGAGGACAACCTGTTCCGTGGTCAGAGCCGCGATATCGGCACCAAGTACGTCTTCGGCGGGCAGGTGCTCGGCCAGGCGTTGTCGGCCGCGCAGGCGACGATGGAAGAGCCGCGCAACGCCCACTCGCTGCACGCCTACTTCCTCAAGGCCGGCGACATCGAGGCGCCAATCGTCTACCAGGTGGACCGCACCCGCGACGGCGGCAGCTTTTCGGTGCGCCGGGTCACGGCGATCCAGCACGGCCAGCCGATCTTTTTCCTGGCCGCCTCGTTCCAGAAGGAAGAGGACGGCGGCGAACACCAGCTGTCGATGCCCGAAGTACCCAAGCCCGAGGACATCGCGCCCGCGCCGGCGGTGCCCGAGGACGTTCTGGCGACGCTGCCGACCAAGGTGCAGCGCTGGCTGACCCGGCAAGGGCCGTTCGAGTTCCGCCACGTCTACCCGCGCGACGAGCTCAACCCGCCCAAGCGGCCGCCGTACCAGCAGGTCTGGTTCCGTCTCAGCGAGCCGGTCGGCGACGCGCCCGAACTTCACCGCGCGCTTCTGGCCTACGCGTCAGACTTCCACCTGTTGGGCACCGCCACGTTCCCGCACGGCATCAGCTACTACCAGCCCAACGTGCAGATGGCCTCGCTCGACCATGCGCTGTGGTTCCACCGCGCATTCCGCGCCGACGACTGGCTGCTGTATTCGATCGACAGCCCGAGTGCGCAGGGCGGCCGTGGTCTGGCCCGGGCACTGGTGTACGACCGTCACGGCCGTCTGGTGGCCAGCACCGCGCAGGAAGGCCTGATCCGCGTGGTCCAGGACGCCGCAGCGGCGGCGCACGTACCGGCGAAGGGTTGATCGATGCGCCAGATATTCACCAGTCCGCGCCTGGAAAACGTCGAGGGTGTCGCCGCGTTGTTGCGCGAGGCCGGCATCGAGGTGCGTGTCACCAACGGCCGTTCGTACCAGGGCGGTCGGCGTCGCGAGTTCAGCTACAGCGACAACGACTCGCCGCAGCCGGCGGTGTGGGTGGTCAAGTCCGATGACCAGCCGCGTGCGCGCGAGCTGCTTCGCGAAGCCGGCCTGATCGACACCACCCGCGGCAGCGCAAACAGCTACGCGCTGCCGTCGTTCCGCAGTGAAGAACCCATTGCCGCCAGCGACCCGGCGAAGCGACGCGCGTTGATGGTCAAGATCGCCCTGCTGGGCGGCATCGCCTCGATCATGGTGATGGCGGTGATGCGTCTGCTGACCTCCGAAACCACGCCGCAACTGGCGTCGCCGCCGTTCGACGGCAAGGTCGCCGCCACGCTGCAGCCGGTTGCACAGGCGGTGTTCGCCAGCGAAATCGGCAGCGCGCGGTTCCCGGTGCTTTGTCTGGCGGTCGATGGCCGACCTGCACCGGCGCGCGTCATCGACGCCCTGTCCAAGGCGGGCGGCCCTGCACTGCTGCCTTCCAGCCACTGCGAGCGTATCGCCGACAGCGAGCGCGGCAGTCGCCATCCGGGCACCGGCCAGGAAGCGATCTTCCTCGAGGTCAGCGGCTTTCGACCGTCTGCGGCGGACGCCGGCGTGATCGAATTCAGCGCCTACCACCACCAGATGTACGGCAGCTACAAGACCCTCGAGGTCAAGCGCATCGGCAACCAGTGGAAAGTCACGCGCGTGATTCGTCACGTGGCGATGCAGGGCTGAGGCGGGAAAAAGCGAAAAACCGGCGCGCCGAAACGCGGCGCGGACGCGGAAAAGGACAGCCCATCGACGCGATGCGCCCGACGTAGCCGATCGCGTTACCGACGGTGCATCCGCGTTGCTTTCGCGGCGGTATGCTCACCGCATGCGCGACGCCCCCCCAGGCAACGACGACGACCTGCGCCTGTTCCACACCGGCGAGCACGCCTGTGGATACTGGCCCGCGCGCGTTGCCCGCGACCTGGTGCTCGATCCACGCGATCCGCGCATGCCGCACTGGTATCCGCTCGCATTGGGCTGGGGCTTCCGCCGCTCCGGCGACATCGTCTACCGCCCGCACTGCAACGGCTGCCACGCCTGCGTGGCCGTGCGCATTCCCGTCGACCGCTTCGTGCCCGACCGCAGCCAGCGCCGTTGCCTGGCACGCAACGCGCAGGTGCAGATGCGCGTGCTGCCGGCGCAGCGCACTGACGAGCAGCTCGCGCTGTATCGCCGGTATCTGGCCGCACGGCACGCTGGCGGTGGCATGGACAACCACGGCGCGGTCGAATTCGACCAGTTCCTGGTCGGGCGATGGAGCGAAGGGCGTTTCCTGGAGCTGCGCGACCACGGTCCCGATGGGCCTGGACCGTTGCTCGCCGTGGCCGTCACCGATCTCATCGCCGATGCGATGTCGGCCGTCTACACCTTCTACGATCCCGACGAGGCCGATCGCGGACTGGGCACGCTGGCGATCCTCAAGCAGATCGAATGGGCGCGTCGCGAATGCCGCCACTTCCTGTACCTGGGCTACTGGATCGACGGCCATCGCAAGATGGACTACAAGCGGCGCTACCGGCCGCTGGAAGGTTTCGACGGGCGCAACTGGGTCGATCTTTAACCCCAACACGCGCCGCGTCACGCCCGCCGCACGCGCTGACGTGACGCGCGGAATTGGCGATGTTGCGCCGTCACCCTGAACAGGCGACACCGGCAACCACCGGAAACCCGTGGCCGATTTGGCATGCTGGTGCCATCGCGCCCCGCGTCCCGCGCCTGTCCGGCACGGATGGCCACTCCATGGAGAATCGATGAACACCGCGCTCGTCCTGTCGACCCTCGTCGCCGCCATTGCACTGGCCGCCTGCAAGCCCACGGACACGTCCGTGGCGTCGCCTGGCGCGGACGAACCTGCCGTCGCCGCGCCGCAGGCCGACGCCGTGTCCACACCGTTGCCGCCGCCCGCGGCGGTGTCGGTACGCGTCGCGCCGGCCCGGCCCGTGGCACCCGCCAAGCCGGTCGAGGTCGATCGCGCCATCGTGGCGCTCAACCAGATCGGCATCGCCGAGTGCGATCACTTCCTGACACGCGTCGCCACCTGCCTGCGCCAGTTGCCGGAAGCCGAGCGCGCCAAGCACGAGCAATCGCTGTTGATCGCGCGCCAGGGTTGGGTGCAGGCCGCCGCAAGCGGCCGCGACCGCATGGGCATTGGCCAGTCGTGCCGGGTCAGGCTCGAACAGGCCCGCGCGACGTACGCCGTGCACGGTTGCACGCTGTAGCCATCACCCCACGCGCCTTCCGCCACCTGCCGATCGCCGTGGCGATGTCATCGCCGTTGCGCGTGCGCGTGCCAGAATCGCCGCATGCAAACTCGTCCTCGATGGCTGTCCATTTCGCTGCCGGCGCTGCTGCTGGCACTGTCGCTCACCGCCTGCCTGCGCATCCAGGTGCACGGTGATCCGAAGGCCTGGACCGAACACGTCGCGGAGACCATGAAAATGACGCCGACGATCCGGGTCGCGACCTACAACACCTCGTTGTACGACGACGCCGACGGCGGCCTGGTACGCCGGCTCGCCGCCGGCGACCAGCACGCGCGCAAGATTGCGGCCGTGCTGCAACGCGTACGCCCGGACGTGGTGCTGCTCAATGAGTTCGACTACGACGCGCAAGGCCGCGCCGCAGACCTGTTCCAGAGGGATTACCTCGAACGCGGCCAAACCGGCGGTGGCGAGGCACTGCACTACGCCTATCGCTACCTCGCGCCGGTCAACACCGGGGTGTCCAGCGGACTCGACCTCGATCGAAATGGCAGTGCCGGCGGCAGCGGCCGCGAACGCGGCAACGACGCCTGGGGCTACGGCCTGCACCCCGGCCAGTACGGGATGCTGGTGCTGTCGCGCCATCCGATCGACGCCGCGGCGGTGCGCAGCTTCCAGCAACTGAAATGGAGTGCGCTGCCCGGCGCACGACAGCCCCGCGACCCCGCCACCGGCGAGGCCTGGTACGGACCGGAGGTCTGGCCGCAGTTGCGGCTGTCGTCCAAATCGCATTGGGACGTCCCGGTGCGCACGCCCTTTGGCACGGTCCATCTGCTGGCCGCGCACCCGACGCCGCCGGTATTCGACGGCGTCGAGAACCGCAACGGCGCGCGCAACTTCGACGAGATCCGGCTGTGGTCGGAGTACCTTTCGGCCGGTGCTTCCGCACCGGCCACCGCGCCGTGGCTGTGCGACGACCAAGGCCGTTGCGGTGGCCTGGCCGCCGATGCGCGCTTCGTGATCGCCGGCGACTACAACGCCGACCCGCACGACGGCGAGGGCCTCCCGGGCGCCATCGCACAGCTCCTCGATCACCCGCGGGTGGATGCCACGCATGTGCCGCGCAGTGTGGGAGCGGTCGAGCGTGCCGCCGACCGCGACCTGCCACGGCGCGGCGACGTCGCCACCCACACCGGCGATTTCGGCCCCAAGGGCGGCACGCTGCGACTGGATTACGTACTGCCCTCGCGGGGCCTGCAGGTGCGCGGCAGCGGCGTGTTCTGGCCCGCCAGTGGCGATGCGGATGCCGCGATCGGCGATGCCAGCGACCACCATCTGGTCTGGCTGGACATCTCGGCGCCAACGCACTGAGGCAACCGCGACCAACGCGCCGCGAAACCCGGGCAAACACCGCAGGTGTCGTGCGACACGGCGCGCTTTGCTTCGACCTTCATGGGCCTGCGGCGATGCAAGGCGATCGCCGCGGAAACGTCGCCCGGGCTAGGGCTTCGCCGGCGCACTGTCCGACGACGGCTCGGCATCCGGCGCCGTCTCGGTCGGCGCGTCGGCGGGCCCGGTGGCGCTTGCCACCGCAACCTTCGCCACCACGCCACGCGGCGCAAAGCCGAACGTGGCCAGATCGCCGCGCGCGGAGACGATCATCCGGACCATCTGCGTGGGAATCATCAGCTCCAACGAGAGCGGCTGCCCCTGCGCGGTCACTCCGTCGATCGTCATCTCGACCAGGGCCCCGCCCGTGTCGATCTCGCGACACAACAGGTGCGGGCCGACGGGGCCCTCGACCAGGTAGGGCTTGACGGCATCGCCCAGTGCTTCGATCGCCTGCGGGAACAGGAATACGGCGTAACCCTGGGTGTCGTTCATGCGCCCTCTCTCCTGGTCCGCACTTAGCGAAGGTCGACCTGCAGCTGGGCCGCGGCGTCGCGCGCGGTCGCGCGTGCCGATTCGGTATCGATGCCCAACGCCAGCGTCACCGCGACGCGCCGATGACCTTCCACGCGCGGCTTGCCGAACAGGCGAAGCTGCGTCCCGGGTTGCGCCAGCGCGTCGGCGACGCCACTGAACACCGGCACGCCATGGCCCTGCGCGAGTACCGCGCACGTCGCCGCCGGCCCCTTGTGCGGGATCGCGCCATCGGCATCGGCGTGGATCGGCAGGCCGAGGATCGCGCGCGCATGCAGCGCGAACTCGCTGAGGTCCTGCGAGGCCAGCGTGACCAGGCCGGTGTCGTGCGGACGCGGCGAGACCTCGCTGAACCACACCTCGTCGCCCTTCACGAACAGCTCGACGCCGAACACGCCCCAGCCACCGAGGTCATCGGTAACGGCCTTGCTGACCTGCTGCGCGCGCTGCAGAGCCAGGGCCGACATCGGCTGCGGCTGCCAGCTTTCACGGTAGTCGCCGTCACGCTGCAGGTGGCCGATCGGCGCGCAGAACGTGGTGCCACCGGCGTGGCGCACGGTCAGCAGAGTGATCTCGTAATCGAAGTCGACGAAGCCTTCGACGATCACGCGCCCGGCGCCTGCACGGCCACCGGTCTGGGCGTACTGCCAGGCCGCGTCGACGTCATCGGCGCGGCGCACCAGCGACTGCCCCTTGCCAGATGAGGACATCACCGGCTTGACCACGCACGGGATGCCGATCGCCGCGATGGCGTCGCGGTAGTCCTCGATGGTGTCGACGAAACGGTACGGTGAGGTCGGCAGGCCCAGCGTTTCGGCGGCGAGTCGGCGGATGCCTTCGCGGTCCATCGTCAGGCGCGCGGCGCGCGCGGTCGGGATCACGCGCGTTTCGGTGCCGCGTTCGGCGAATTCGGCCTCCAGCGCCACGAGGGTCTCGGTATGGATCGCCTCGATCTCCGGAACGATCAGCTGCGGACGTTCGGCCGCGATCAGCGCGCGAATGGCGTTGCCGTCCAGCATGTCCAGCACATGGCTGCGATGGGCAACCTGCATCGCCGGCGCATCGGCATAGCGGTCCGCGGCGATCACCTCGACGCCATAGCGCTGCAGCTCGATCGCGACCTCCTTGCCGAGTTCACCGGAGCCGAGCAGCAGCACCCGGAAGGCGTGGGGGGACAGCGGCGTGCCGAGCGTGGTCATGCGAAGGTCCGATCGAGATGGGCGGTTAGTTTAGCCGCGCACCGCGGCAGCCGATGCCGGAGCGGCGAATCCGCGCAATGGCGACAAGCGCACGACTTTGCCGATCCTGGCCGTGGCCCGCGCCCTGGCGCATGAGCGTGACGGCCGGCGCAGGCGCAGGCCTTGCGTGGTTCAAGCCGCCCTCTGCGCATGCGATCCTTCGATCATGCAACACGCGTGCCCACCACCCCCGTCGACTCGAGCGAAGCCGCGCACGATCGCTGGCAGCGTGCTGGCGTTGGCACTTGCGCTGCTTGCCGGCTGCGGCGCCGACGATGCCGACGAGCCGGGCTCGGACATGGTCGGCCTGATGCTCGACGCGCAGTTGGGCGAAACCAGCGGACTGGCCGCATCGCGCCGCCACCCCGATGTGCTGTGGATGCACGACGACGGCGGCAACCCCGAACGATTGTTCGCCGTCAGCACGCGCGGCCAGCGCCTGGCCACGTACCGCATCGAGGGCGTGACCAAGACCGACTGGGAGGACATCGCCGCGTTCGAATACCGCGGCAAGTCCTACCTGATGCTGGCCGATACCGGCGACAACGGCGGCCTGCGCCGCACGCTGCAGTTACACGTGGTGGAAGAGCCGGCAAAGCTGCAGAACGCACGGCTGAGGCCGGCCTGGTCGATTGCGTTTCGCTGGCCCGATGGCGCGCGCGACTGCGAGGCGATCGCGGTCGACCCCCGGCGCGGCTGGATCCTGCTGATCTCGAAGAAGCGCGTGCCGCCGGAGCTGTTCGCGCTGCCGCTGCGCCCGTCCGGCAGCAAGCTGCTGACCGCGCGACGGATCGGCCTGTTGGCCGGCGTGCCGCAACCCGATGCCGCCGCGCTCAAGCGTTCACCTCGGCGCGCCAGGCTCGACGGGCAGGTGACCGCGGCCGACATCTCGCCCGACGGCCACAGCCTGGCGGTGATGACCTACCGCTACCTGCTGGTGTACCGCCGTGACGGCAACCGGCCCTGGGGCAGCGCCGTGGCGCAGGCGCCCCACGTCGAAGCCCTGCCGTGGCTGCCGCAGGCCGAGGCGCTGGGCTGGTCGTCCGACGGCAACTACCTGTTCGCCAGCGGTGAGTTCATCCCGGCTCCGCTCTACCGCATCCGGCCGTTGGTCGGACGCGCGGCCGCCCCGTTACCGAAGCCAGTTGACTAGATACCATTTTGATATCACATTGCGGGAAATCCAGCCGAGACCCCGCCATGAAAGAGAACCCGACCAGCTCCCTTCCCGGAATCCCTACCCTGCTGTTGCTGCTCGTGGCCGGCCTGGCGGCGGCCTGGATGTTCATCAGCGGCGCGCGCGACGAGTCCATCGCCGACATCGGCATGGCGGTTGCACTGGGCGTGCTCGCGCTGTTCCTGGTCACCGGCCTGTACATGATCGAACCCAACCAGGCGGCGGTGCTCAGCCTGTTTGGCAAGTACGTCGGCACCGTCAAGGACAGCGGCCTGCGCTGGAACAACCCGTTTCTGAGCAAGCGCAAGGTCTCGCTGCGGGTGCGCAACTTCGAGAGCAGCAAGCTCAAGGTCAATGAACTCGACGGTAGCCCGATCGAGATCGCCGCGGTGATCGTCTGGCGCGTCGTGGATTCGGCCGAAGCGGTCTACAACGTCGACGACTACGAGAGCTTCGTCCACATCCAGTCCGAGTCGGCGGTGCGCACGATGGCCACCAGCTATCCGTACGACCAGCACGAGGACGGCCAGCTGGCGTTGCGCAGCCACGCCGCCGAAGTGTCCGCGCACCTCAAGGACGAACTGCAGGAGCGCCTCTCCGACGCCGGCGTGGAAGTGCTGGATGCACGCATCAGCCATCTGGCCTACGCGCCCGAGATTGCCCAGGCAATGCTGCAGCGCCAACAGGCCAACGCGATCATCGCCGCGCGCACGCGCATCGTGGCCGGTGCGGTGGGGATGGTCGAGATGGCGCTGGCGGAACTGCAGAAGAACAACGTCGTCAGCCTCGACGAGGAACGCAAGGCGGCCATGGTCAGCAACCTGCTGGTGGTGCTGTGCGGCGATCGCTCGACCCAGCCGGTCGTCAACGCTGGCAGCCTGTACTGAGGCCGGTGATGGACTGGGCCAGCTTCGTGGTACCCAGCGTGGTCGCGATCACCGGCATGCCGGCCTTCCTGCTGGCCGGGATGCTGCGGCGTGGCAACCTGGGCGCCCTGCCACGCCTGGTTGCGCGCGGTTACGTGCGGCCGGAAGCCTTGGCGCGCAGGCTGTCGTACCTGTTGATGCTGGTTGGCTTCAGCCTGGTCGCCGGTGGCGCGGGACTGCTGTGGGCCGGCAGCGACGAGGCGCGCACGATGGCGGTGGCCGTGCCGTTGGTCGTGCTGGTAAATGCACTGGCAATCGCCATGATCGTTACGGTGATGCGGGCCGGTCGCCACCATGGGACGGGCCGGCAATGAGCGAGAAGAAGGCCTATCCGCTGCGCATCAACGCCGAAGTGCTGGCGGCCGCGCAGCGTTGGGCCGATGACGAGCTGCGTAGCCTCAACGCGCAGATCGAGTACGTGCTGCGCGACGCCCTACGCAAGAGCGGGCGCCTGCCTGGCCATCCACCACCTTCCACGGACGACGACACACCATGAACACCAAGTGGACCTACAAGATTCTCGAGAGCGGCCCGAAAATCTTCGATGCCCCGCATACCGAACGCATGACCGACGAACTCAACCGTCTGGGCGCGCAGGGGTGGGAGCTGGTGTCAGCCGAGTTCGTGCCGCTGAGCGGCAACACGCGCCTGTACCTGAAGAAGCCCGAAGCGGTCTGAGCAACGCGCCGCCATCCGCGGCGCCGATTGCAAGGGGCAAACGGCACCGGCATGCCGACACGCAACGCATCACGCCGGTGACCGGCGGGTCGCGATAGAGACGCCACAGCGGTAGGCTTCGGCCATGCGCGTCTTTTCCCCCTTGCTGATCAACACCCCGGACATCGAGCTGTGGCCCGGCGGCCTGCTGCGCGCGCGCGGCAACCACGATGCCCGTGCCCTGTCCCGCGCACGTCACGTGCTGCGCCGCAAGCGCGACGGCCGCTACCTCGCTGCCGACCTGCCCGAGGGCGTGCTGCCGCTGGTCCACCGGTTGTTCCACGAACCCGGCATCGACGCCGCGCTCGATGCGCTCGACCACGCCGGTCTGCGTCACCACCGTCTGCTGCACGTGGGTGTCGACCGCGTCGGCACGCTGCCTCTGGCGCGTCTGTGCGAACGCCTCGACGCCCTCGGCATCGATGACGACTACGGCCAGCGCAGCGGCCTGGCACTGGTCGCCGAGCCCGACTGGCTCGCGTTCGCCGGCGTCGACCGCTACCGCCGCCCGCTGTGGCTGCACGTCGACGCCGCGCGTGGCTGGACACACCTGCGCGCCGCGGCACTGCGTGACGGCGTGGTGCTCGAGGCGATCTCGGGGTACCGCAGCCACGATTACCAGCTCGGCATCTTCGAGCGGAAGTTCGCCCGTGGCCTCACGCTCGAGGAGATCCTCAACGTCAACGCCGCCCCCGGGTACAGCGAGCACCACTCCGGACTCGCCCTGGACATCGGCGCCCCCGGCGAACCGCCGGCGGAAGAATCGTTCGAGCAGACCCCGGCCTTCGCCTGGCTGCAGTCCAACGCCGGCGGGCACGGCTTCGTGATGAGCTATCCACGCGACAACCCGCACGGCATCGTCTACGAGCCCTGGCACTGGCGATGGCAACCGGCGCGCTGACCCGCGCTGTGGCCGATGTCAGCCCACGGGGCCGGAACGCGTAACCAACGTCACCCTCCCCTGCACGCGCGCTGCCATGCACCCTGCTCTCAAATGGTTTCTCTGGGCGATGGCGTTGCTGGCCGCTGTCGTGATCGTCGACTTCCTCGTCGTCGCCATAGGCCTGACGATTGCCAACGACGGCTCGGTACGCGACGCCGGGCGCGCGCTGGTCGCGTTGCTGTGGCTGTTGGCGGCGATCGGGCTGACCGGGTCCGGCCTGTTCTGGTGGCTGGGGCGCTCGCTGTCCGCCATGCCACGCAGCCTCGGCACGGCGGCATTTCTGCTGGCCCAGGGCGCGATCTGGGCGTTCATGGCGTTCATGGCGCTGATGGGCAGCAACCGCTGACACCACATTCAGGGCGACGCGCGGCAACCGCGCGTTGGCCGTCGTCGCAGGGCGGGGTGTGGCCCCCTTTCCGGAGGAGGCGACCCGTACGAGCGTGTGGTGATGGTGGTGAAGGACGTCGACGGCAGTTCCGCTTCCCGGGCTTCTGGGTCGTGCCCGCACCGGCCGTGGCCGCGTCGGGCCACTGACCACGAACGCCGGCTTATTCCTGCGAGCGCTTGACGGGCGCCTTGGCCTGGACGCCGAAATCGGCGATCCGCCACAGGTACAGGCTGGCGTAGGTGCGATACGGGCCCCAGCGCTCCCCGGTCTCGGCCAGTTCGCGCGGCGTGGGTGCCTGGTCCAGCTTGTCGACCAGCTGCGCGCCCTTGCGCACGCCCAGGTCGTCGATCGGCAACACGTCCGCGCGCCCCAGGCGGAACATCAACATCATCTCCACGGTCCACCGGCCGATGCCGCGCACCGGCACCAGCGCATCGACGATCGCGTCGTTGTCCATCGTGCTCATCCGGCGCAGGTCCGGAATCTCGCCCAGTGCTTCGCGCCGCGCCAGGTCGCGCAACGCCAGCAGCTTGTTGCCCGACACCCCGCAGGCGCGGATGGTCGCGTCATCGCAGCGCGCGAGCGTGTCGCAGTGGAAACGGTCGCTGGCGATGGCCACTTCGACGCGCGCGACGATGGTTCCGGCCGCTTTGCCGCTCAGCTGCTGGTACAGGATCGCCCGTGCCAGTGCATCCACCGGATCAAACGATTTTCGCCAACGCGGGTCAGCCTCGATCGGCCCGATCCTGCGCATCCATGTGGCCAGCTTGCGATCGCGTCGCGCCAGGTGCGCGTGCGCTGCCTCGGTATCGAATCCACGACTGAATCGGGGCATCGCTCAGCGCCTCGCGGCATCGGCTGCGTACACCAGCCAGGCCAGGATCATCAGGCTGCCGCCGAACGGCGCCAGACCCAGCGATACGCCGAACACGTGCGTGGCAACGAGACTGCCGGAGAACATCAGCACGCCGGCAAGCAGCCCGGCCAGCGCCAGTCGCGCGAGGCCGCGCAGCGCGTGCGGCGCCAGTGCGGCGAGCGCGATGCCGTGGCCGAACGCGAACAACGCGGCCGTCTGCAGGTGCGCCCTGACCTCGCCGCCGGCACCGTGCGCGGCATAGGCCGACAGCGCGACCGACAACGCGGCGAGCACGGCGCCGCTGGCGGCGAGCGCGCGCACGGAGGGCGACGACAGCGGCGTCGAAGGCGTCGGCGGTGGTTGGCTTCCAGACATCGGGCGCGGTTCCGTATCGGGGCCACGAACGATAGCAGCGGCAAGACGTGGCGGCGAGGAGCGAAGCGTCAGGGGCGCGAGTCGAGAAGCGAGAAGATCTCGCACATCTCGTAGATACCGTCTTGGCCGTCAACTGCCGGGCAAGTAGTTTGGATCGAACGGCCGGCCGGATTTCACCACGCCAAAGATCAGGTGCAACAGCTTGCGCATGGCGGCGCCGATCTGC
>NZ_RIBS01000014.1 GCF_003719825.1 Montanilutibacter psychrotolerans
CGCCACCGAAACGCTCGGCGCCCACCTTCGTCAGTGCCGCGGTCAGCGTGGTCTTGCCGTGATCGACGTGGCCGATGGTGCCCACGTTCACATGCGGCTTGGTGCGCTCAAACTTACCCTTAGCCATGATTGTCTCTCTTTAAAATTTGCGTATTGATTGCTGGAACATGGGCCGGCCACGCCGGCCCACTGATAGATCAGGACTTCTTGATCACTGCGTCGGCGATGTTGTTCGGCGCTTCGGCGTAGTGGTCGAATTCCATCGTGAAGGTGGCGCGGCCCTGCGTCAGCGAGCGGATCGTGGTCGCATAGCCGAACATCTCACCCAGCGGCACCATCGCGTTGATGGTCTTGCCCGACGGGGTGTCGTCCTGACCCTGCAACAGACCGCGACGGCGGCTCAGGTCGCCCATGACGTCACCGACGTACTCTTCCGGCGTCACCACCTCGACCTTCATCATCGGCTCCAGCAGGACCGGATCGGCCTTGCGGAAGCCTTCCTTGAAGGCCATCGACGACGCGAGCTTGAAGGCCATTTCGGACGAGTCGACGTCGTGGTACGAACCGAAGACGAGCTTGACCTTGACGCCGACCACCGGGAAGCCAGCCAGCGGACCGCTGGTGATGGTTTCGCGCAGACCCTTCTCGATCGCCGGGATGAATTCCTTCGGAATCACACCGCCAGTAATCGCATTGTCGAACAGGAAATCGTTCTCGACATCCGGGTTGGCACGATCCTTCTCGTTCATCGGCGACAGCTCGATCACGACGTGACCGTACTGACCCTTACCACCGGACTGCTTGGCGTGCTTGTAGTCCGACTTGACGTCCGACTTGCGGATGGTCTCGCGGTACGCAACCTGCGGCTTGCCGACGTTGGCTTCGACGTTGAACTCGCGCTTCATGCGGTCAACGAGGATTTCCAGGTGCAGCTCGCCCATGCCGGCGATGATGGTCTGGCCGGACTCTTCGTCGGTACGAACGCGGAACGACGGATCTTCCTGGGCCAGACGGCCGAGGGCGATGCCCATCTTTTCCTGGTCCGACTTGGTCTTCGGCTCGACCGCCATCGAGATGACGGGCTCCGGGAACACCATGCGCTCGAGGGTGATGATGTGGTCCTGCGCGCACAGCGTGTCGCCGGTGGTCACGTCCTTCAGGCCGACCGCAGCGGCGATGTCGCCAGCGCGGACTTCCTTGATCTCTTCGCGGTTGTTGGAGTGCATCTGCAGGATGCGACCCACGCGCTCCTTCTTCGACTTCACCGGGTTGTAGACCTGGTCGCCGGAGTTGAGCGTGCCCGAGTAGACGCGGAAGAAGGTCAGCGAACCCACGAACGGGTCCGTCATGATCTTGAACGCCAGCGCAGAGAACGGCTCGGTGTCCGAGGCCTTGCGGAAGTCTTCCTTCTCGTCCTCGTCGACGCCGTTGACCGGCGGACGATCCGTGGGCGACGGCAGCAGCTGGATCACGCCGTCGAGCATGGCCTGCACGCCCTTGTTCTTGAACGCGGTGCCGCAGTAGACCGGGATCACCTCGACCTTCAGGGTGCGCTCGCGCAGACCGTTCAGGATTTCGCTCTCCGACAGGTCGCCGTCGTTGAGGTACTTATCCATGAGGTCTTCGCTGGCTTCGGCCGCGGCCTCAACCATGAACGCACGGGCTTCGGTCGCCTTGTCGGCGAGCTCGGCCGGGATCTCGCGGTACTCGAACGAGGTGCCCTGCGAGGCGGTATCCCAGTGGATCGCCTTCATCTTGACCAGGTCGATCACGCCCTCGAAGCCGTCCTCGGCACCGATCGGCACCTGCATCGGCACCGGATAGGCACCCAGACGGGCCTTCAGCTGCGAAACGACGTTGTCGAAGTTCGCGCCGGTGCGGTCCATCTTGTTGACGAAGGCCAGACGCGGCACCGAGTACTTGTTGGCCTGACGCCAGACTGTCTCGGACTGCGGCTGCACGCCACCGACGGCGCAGAGCACGAACACCGCACCGTCGAGCACGCGCAGCGAACGCTCGACTTCGATGGTGAAGTCAACGTGGCCCGGGGTGTCGATGATGTTGAAGCGGTGCTCCGGCAGGGACTTGTCCATGCCCTTCCAGAACGCCGTCGTCGCAGCGGACGTGATGGTGATGCCGCGCTCCTGCTCCTGCTCCATCCAGTCCATCGTCGCGGCGCCGTCATGCACCTCGCCGATCTTGTGGCTGACACCGGTGTAGAACAGGATGCGTTCGGACGTGGTGGTTTTGCCGGCATCGATGTGGCCATGATGCCGAAGTTGCGGTAACGCTCGATGGGAGTGGTGCGAGCCACGGGACCCTCTCGTAATTTTGGGAATTCCAAATGGCCGGATGCCGCCTCGTGGGCGGCCTCCGGTTCGCAGGGCGGCGATTTCGCCGCCGCGGCAGCACAGGATGTGCTGCTGGAGCCCCGCGGACGGGGCCCTCAGGTCACCAGCGGTAGTGCGCGAACGCCTTGTTCGCTTCCGCCATACGGTGCGTTTCTTCGCGCTTCTTGATCGCGCCACCGCGGCTTTCCGAAGCATCGATCAGCTCGGCAGCCAGCTTACGCGGCATGGTGTTCTCGCCGCGCTTGCGCGCCGACTCGATCAACCAGCGCATTGCCAGCGCCATGCGACGCGACGAACGGACTTCGACCGGCACCTGGTACGTGGCACCGCCGACGCGGCGCGACTTGACCTCGACCGCCGGGGACACGTTACCGAGCGCCTTTTCGACGAGCTCGAGCGCGTTCGGGTTCTTTTCCCCGATCACGTCCATTGCGCCGTAGACGATCTTCTCAGCGACCGACTTCTTGCCGCTCTGCATGACCATATTGATGAAACGCGCGATCGTCTCGCTCCCGTGCTTCGGGTCAGGCAGGACGGAACGCTGCGGAGTGGAACCTTTACGCGACATGGTGCGTACCTATTCTGTGATTCTTGTACGGCGACCGCCCAGGCGGCCAGCCGGCCTTAGGACTTCGGACGCTTCGCGCCGTACTTGGAACGGCTCTGGCGACGCTTGGCGACACCGGCGGCGTCGAGCGAGCCACGCACGGTGTGGTAGCGCACGCCCGGAAGGTCCTTGACGCGACCGCCACGGATCAGAACGACCGAGTGTTCCTGAAGGTTGTGGCCTTCACCACCGATGTACGAGATGACCTCGTAACCGTTGGTCAGGCGAACCTTGGCCACCTTGCGGAGCGCCGAGTTCGGCTTCTTCGGGGTGGTGGTGTACACGCGGGTGCAAACGCCACGACGCTGCGGGCAGTTGTCGAGCGCCGGAGAGGGGCTCTTGTAGGTCGGGGCCTGCCGCGGCTTGCGGACCAGCTGATTGATCGTCGCCATCTAAAGCTCTTCGATTAGCGGCCCGCCCTCTCAAGGGAGCGCAAGGCCTCTGCGGGAAAACGAACGGCAGGCCATTGCATCCGGCCAACCAAGACGGAAAAGTATAGCTCGCGTCAGACGCTGCCGTCAACGCGAGCCATGCACGAACACCGGAGGCGCTGCGCATGTGCGCAACGACCCGGTCGATTCGATTGATCCCGCCCTTCCTGGGCCCAACACGAGGCGCTCCATGCGCCTCATTTGGTGATCTGGGGCGGCCTTGAGGGCCGCCCTGGTATTACGTAGCAGCGGATTGTAACCCAACCTGCCGGCAATTACGACGCGTTGGATTCCTCGCCCGCATCGGCCGGCTCGGCAACCTCGACCACGGCCACGGCGGCCGCCGGGGCGGACAACGTCGCCATTTCCGACTCGGTCAGGCCCGAGGCGTTCTTGCGGCGCTGGGTGTGGTACGCCAGGCCGGTACCGGCCGGGATCAGGCGGCCGACGATCACGTTCTCCTTGAGGCCGCGCAGGCCATCACGGGTGCCGCGAACGGCAGCCTCGGTCAGCACGCGGGTGGTCTCCTGGAACGAGGCCGCCGAGATGAACGACTCGGTGGCCAGCGAGGCCTTGGTGATACCCAGCAGCACGGGCTCGTACTTGGCAAGGATCTCGTTGCGCGAGGTGAGCTTGGCGTTTTCTTCCACGAAACGCTGGCGCTCGACCTGCTCACCGTGCAGGAACTTGCTGTCGCCCTGGTCGGTGATCTCAACCTTGCGCAGCATCTGGCGAACGATCACCTCGATGTGCTTGTCGTTGATCTTCACGCCCTGCAGGCGGTAGACGTCCTGAATTTCCTTGGTCAGGTACACGGCCAGCGGCTCGACACCGAGCAGACGCAGGATGTCCTGCGGCGTCGGCTCGCCGTCCACCACGGTTTCGCCCTTCTCGACGTGCTCGCCTTCGAACACGATGATCTGGCGGTACTTCGGGATGAGCTCTTCGTGCTCGTTGCCCTCGGTGTCCTTGATGATCAGGCGCTGCTTGCCCTTGGTGTCCTTGCCGAACGAGACGATACCCGAACGCTCGGCCAGCACGGCCGGGTCCTTGGGCTTGCGCGCCTCGAACAGGTCGGCCACGCGCGGCAGACCACCGGTGATGTCGCGGGTCTTGGACGCTTCCTGCGGGATCTTGGCGACCACGTCACCAACGCCCACCGGCGCACCATCCTGCAGGTTGACGATCGAGCGCGGCGGCAGCATGTACTGGGCCGGCAGGTCCGTACCCGGGATCGACAGGTCCTTGCCGGACTTGTCGACGATGCGCACGACCGGGCGCAGGTCCTTGCCCTGGGTGCCGCGACGCTTCGGATCGGTGATCTCGCGCGACGCCAGACCGGTCAGGTCGTCGGTCTTCTCGATCACCGTCACGCCGTCGATGAAGTCGACGAAACGGATGAAGCCCGCGACTTCCGACACGATCGGGTGGTTATGCGGGTCCCAGTTGGCGACCTGCTGGCCAGCCTTGAGCTCGCTGCCATCCTTGACGGTGATGGTGGCGCCGTAGGGCAGCTTGTAACGCTCGCGCTCGCGACCGTGGTTGTCGAGCACCGACAACTCGCCCGAACGCGACACCGCGACCAGGTGGCCGTTGGCGTGCGCGACGTGCTTGAGGTTGTTGAACTTGATCGAACCGGTGGTCTTGACGGTGACGTTGTCGATGGCCGCTGCTCGCGATGCCGCACCACCGATGTGGAACGTACGCATCGTCAGCTGGGTACCCGGCTCACCGATCGACTGGGCGGCAACGACGCCGACCGCTTCACCGTGGTTGACCAGGTGGCCGCGGCCAAGGTCACGACCGTAGCAGTGCGAGCACACACCGAACGAGGATTCGCAGGTGATGGTCGAACGAACCTTGATCGACTGGACGCCGGCGTCTTCCAGGCGCGCAACCCACTGCTCGTCGAGCAGGGTGTTGCGGGTGACGATGGGATCCTCGTCGTTGCCCGGCAGGAACACGTCTTCGGCCACGACGCGACCCAGGACGCGGTCGCGCAGCGGCTCGACCACGTCGCCGCCTTCGACGATCGGGGTCATCATCAGGCCCTCGACCGTGCCGCAATCGGTTTCGGTGATCACCACGTCCTGCGCCACGTCGACGAGACGACGGGTCAGGTAACCGGAGTTCGCGGTCTTCAGCGCGGTATCCGCCAGGCCCTTACGGGCACCGTGGGTCGAGATGAAGTACTGCAGAACGTTCAGGCCTTCGCGGAAGTTCGCGGTGATGGGCGTCTCGATGATCGAGCCGTCCGGCTTGGCCATCAGGCCGCGCATACCGGCCAGCTGACGGATCTGCGCCTGCGAACCACGGGCGCCGGAGTCGGCCATGATGTAGATCGAGTTCATCGACTTCTGGTCGACGGTCTCGCCCTTCGCGTTCAGCACCTTCTCGGTACCGATCGCGTCCATCATCGCCTTCGCGACGCGTTCGTTGGTGCGCGACCAGATGTCGACGACCTTGTTGTAGCGCTCGCCGGCGGTGACCAGACCCGACTGGTACTGCTCCTGGATTTCCAGGACCTCGGTCTCGGCCTCGGCCAGGATGTCCTTCTTCTCGCCCGGGATCAGCATGTCGTCGATGCCGATCGAGACGCCGGCACGGGTCGCGTAGGCGAAGCCGGTGTACATCAGCTTGTCGGCGAACACGACCGTGTCCTTCAGACCCAGCATGCGGTAGCAGGAGTTGATCAGGCGGCTGATGTTCTTCTTGGTCAGCTCGACGTTGGCCAGCGCGAACGGCAGGCCGTCCGGCAGGATCTCGCGCAGCAGTGCGCGGCCGACCGTCGTGTCGACGATCGACGTCTTGCTTTCGCGGCTGCCGTCTTCGTTGGCGACGATCTCGCTGATGCGCACCTTGCACTTGGCGTGCAGCTGCACGACGCGGTTGTCGTACGCGCGCTTCACTTCGGCGACGTTCGCGAACGCCATGCCTTCGCCGGCCTTGTTCTCCAGGGCGCGGGTCATGTAGTACAGACCAAGCACGACGTCCTGCGAC
Organism: Montanilutibacter psychrotolerans; assembly: GCF_003719825.1. Classification (GTDB taxonomy): domain Bacteria; phylum Pseudomonadota; class Gammaproteobacteria; order Xanthomonadales; family Xanthomonadaceae; genus Montanilutibacter; species Montanilutibacter psychrotolerans. The sequence continues at coordinate 6,390 of NZ_RIBS01000014.1, forward strand.
GGCACGATGATCGGCTCGCCGTTGGCCGGCGACAGGATGTTGTTGGACGCCATCATCAATGCGCGCGCTTCCAGCTGGGCCTCGAGGCTCAGCGGGACGTGCACGGCCATCTGGTCACCGTCGAAGTCGGCGTTGAATGCCGTACACACGAGCGGATGCAGCTGGATCGCCTTGCCTTCGATCAGCACCGGCTCGAACGCCTGGATGCCGAGACGGTGCAGGGTCGGTGCGCGGTTCAACAGCACCGGGTGTTCGCGAATCACCTCTTCGAGGATGTCCCACACCTCGGCCTCTTCGCGCTCGACCAGCTTCTTGGCGGCCTTGATCGTCGTGGCCAGGCCACGGCGCTGCAGCTTGGCGAAGATGAAGGGCTTGAACAGCTCAAGCGCCATCTTCTTCGGCAGGCCGCACTGGTGCAGCTTGAGGTACGGGCCCACCACGATGACCGAACGGCCGGAGTAGTCGACGCGCTTGCCGAGCAGGTTCTGGCGGAAGCGACCCTGCTTGCCCTTGATCATGTCGGCCAGCGACTTGAGCGGGCGCTTGTTGGTGCCGGTGATGGCGCGGCCACGACGGCCGTTGTCCATCAGCGCGTCAACCGACTCCTGCAGCATGCGCTTCTCGTTGCGCACGATGATGTCGGGCGCATTGAGTTCGAGCAGGCGACGCAGGCGGTTGTTGCGGTTGATGACGCGGCGGTACAGGTCGTTGAGGTCGGAAGTCGCGAAGCGGCCGCCGTCCAGCGGAACCAGCGGACGCAGGTCCGGCGGCAGCACCGGCAGCACGGTCATGACCATCCACTCGGGACGGTTGCCCGACTCGAGGAAGGCCTCGACCAGCTTGATGCGCTTGGTGAGGCGCTTGAGCTTGGTTTCCGAACCGGTGGCGGCGATGTCTTCCTTGAGCTGGACCATCTCCGACTGCAGGTCGATGGTACGCAGCAGGTCGTAGACCGCCTCGGCGCCCATTGCGGCCTCGAAGTCGTCGCCGTGCTCCTGGCGCGCCTGCATGTACTGCTCTTCGTTGAGCAGCATGCCGCGCTCGAACGGGGTCAGGCCCGGCTCGGTCACGACGAACGCTTCGAAGTACAGGATGCGCTCGATGTCACGCAGGGTCATGTCGAGCATCAGGCCGATGCGCGACGGCAGCGACTTCAGGAACCAGATGTGCGCGACCGGCGACGCGAGGTCGATGTGGCCCATGCGCTCACGGCGCACCTTGGCCAGCGTCACTTCCGTGCCGCACTTCTCGCAGACCACGCCGCGGTGCTTCATGCGCTTGTACTTGCCGCACAGGCACTCGTAGTCCTTGATCGGTCCGAAGATGGCGGCGCAGAACAGGCCGTCACGCTCGGGCTTGAAGGTACGGTAGTTGATCGTTTCCGGCTTCTTCACTTCACCGAAGGACCACGAACGGATCAGGTCCGGGGAGGCGAGCGCGATCTTGATCGCGTCGAAGTTCAGCGCGGGACGCTGCTGGTTGAACAGGTTGAGCAGGTCTTTCATTTCTTTCTCCAATCGGAGGAATTCGTCGAAGGCTGTGGATTACCGAAACGGCGGCGGGGGAACGCGCGTGTCGCTGCGCTCCCCTGCCCCGGTCATCAGTTCTCTTCCAGCTCCATGTTGATTGCGAGCGAGCGGATTTCCTTCACCAGCACGTTGAAGGATTCCGGCATGCCGGCAACCATCTCGTACTCGCCGTCGACGATGTTCTTGTACATCTGGTTGCGGCCCTGCACGTCGTCGGACTTCACCGTCAGCATTTCCTGCAGGGTGTAGGCCGCGCCGTAGGCCTCGAGTGCCCAGACTTCCATTTCGCCGAAACGCTGGCCGCCGAACTGCGCTTTGCCGCCCAGCGGCTGCTGGGTGACGAGCGAGTACGGACCGGTCGAACGCGCGTGCATCTTGTCGTCGACCAGGTGGTTCAGCTTCAGCATGTGCATGTAGCCGACCGTGACCGGACGCTCGAACGCCTCACCCGTACGACCGTCGTGCAGCACCGTCTGGCCGCTGAGCGGCAGGTCGGCGAGTTCGAGCATCTTCTTGATCTCGGACTCGGCGGCGCCGTCGAACACCGGGGTTGCCATCGGCACGCCATCGGTCAGGTTCTGCGCGAGCGCAAGCAGTTCGGCATCGCTGAACTGCTTGAGGTCGACGCGCTGGCCGTGGAGCTTGCTGTCGTGGTTGTAGATCTCGTCGAGGAACTTGCGCAGGTCGGCGATCTTGGCCTGTGCATCGAGCATGCGCTGGATCTTCTGGCCCAGGCCCTTGGCGGCCCAGCCCAGGTGGACTTCCAGCACCTGGCCGATGTTCATACGCGACGGCACGCCGAGCGGGTTGAGCACGATGTCGACGGTCTCACCGCTGGCGGAGTACGGCATGTCCTCGACCGGAACGATCGTCGACACGACGCCCTTGTTGCCGTGGCGGCCGGCCATCTTGTCGCCCGGCTGGATGCGGCGCTTCACGGCCAGGAACACCTTGACCATCTTCAGCACGCCCGGGGCAAGGTCGTCGCCCTGGGTGATCTTGCCGCGCTTGTCGGCAAAGCGCTTCTCGAACTCGGCCTTGTGCACCTCGATCTGCTTCTGGGCGCGTTCGATCGCGTCGATCGCGTCCTCGTCCTTCATGCGCAGCGAGAACCAGTCGGACTTCTTCAGGCCGTCCAGCACCAGGCTGGTGACCGTGTCGCCCTTCTTGAGGCCGCCGCCGCCATTGGCGACCTTGCCGATCAGCTGGCTGCGCAGGCGGCCGTAGATCGCTTCCTCGAGGATGCGGAACTGGTCGTCGAAGTCCTTCTTGACGCGCTTGATCTCGGACTCTTCGATCTGCTTGGCGCGCTTGTCCTTCTCGATGCCGTCGCGGGTGAAGACCTGCACGTCGATGACCGTGCCGTCCATGCCCGGCGGCACGCGCAGCGAGCTGTCCTTAACGTCGGACGCCTTCTCGCCGAAGATCGCGCGCAGCAGCTTCTCTTCCGGGGTCAGCTGGCTCTCGCCCTTCGGCGTGACCTTGCCGACCATGATGTCGCCGGCGCGCACTTCGGCGCCGATGTACACCACGCCCGACTCGTCGAGGCGGTTCAGCGCCTGCTCGGAGACGTTCGGGATGTCGGCGGAGATTTCTTCCGGTCCCAGCTTGGTGTCGCGGGCGACGCAGGTCAGCTCTTCGATGTGGATCGTGGTGTAACGATCCTCTTCGACCACGCGCTCGGAGAGCAGGATCGAGTCTTCGAAGTTGTAGCCGTTCCACGGCATGAACGCGATCAGCATGTTCTGGCCGAGCGCAAGTTCACCGATGTCGGTCGACGGGCCGTCGGCCAGCACGTCGCCGCGAGCGACGACGTCACCGACGTTCACCAGCGGGGTCTGGTTGATACAGGTGTTCTGGTTCGAACGGGTGTACTTGATCAGGTTGTAGATGTCGACGCCGGCATCGGTGTCGCCGCTGATCTCGTCTTCGTTCGCCTTGACCACGATGCGGGCCGCGTCGATCTGCTCGATCGTGCCGCCACGCAGCGCATTCACGGTCACGCCCGAGTCGCGCGCCACGGCGCGCTCGATGCCGGTGCCGACCAGCGGCTTCTGCGCCTTCAGCGTCGGAACGGCCTGGCGCTGCATGTTGGCGCCCATCAGTGCGCGGTTCGCGTCATCGTGCTCAAGGAACGGCACGAGCGCGGCAGCGACCGACACGGTCTGCATCGGCGAGACGTCCATGAAGTGGATCTCGGACGGCGGCTTCAGCAGCGATTCGCCCTGGTAACGGCAGGCGGCGAACTGCGACGTCAGGTTGCCCTTGTCATCCTGCGGCGCGTTGGCCTGGGCGATGACGTACTCGTTTTCTTCGATCGCCGACAGGTACTCGACGTCGTCGGTGACCTTGCCGTCCACGACCTTGCGGTACGGCGTCTCGAGGAAGCCGTACTTGTTGGTGCGCGCGAACACGGCCAGCGAGTTGATCAGGCCGATGTTCGGGCCTTCCGGCGTCTCGATGGTGCAGACGCGGCCGTAGTGGGTCGGGTGAACGTCGCGGACTTCGAAGCCGGCGCGCTCGCGGGTCAGGCCGCCCGGGCCGAGGGCCGAGACGCGACGCTTGTGCGTGACTTCCGACAGCGGGTTGTTCTGGTCCATGAACTGCGACAGCTGCGAGGAGCCGAAGAACTCCTTGATCGCGGCGGCCACCGGCTTGGCGTTGATGAGTTCCTGCGGGGTCAGACCCTCGGACTCGGCCATCGACAGGCGCTCCTTCACGGCGCGCTCGACGCGGACCAGGCCGACGCGGAAGGTGTTCTCGGCCATTTCACCGACCGAACGCACGCGACGGTTGCCCAGGTGATCGATATCGTCGACCACGCCGCGACCGTTGCGGATCTCGGTCAGCACCTTGATCACATCCAGGATGTCGGAGCTGTTGCCACGCTCGGTGACCAGGCGCTTGGACTCTTCGTCCTTGCGCTCGGCGTAGTACTTGGCGTCGTACAGCACCGACGCGCCGATCGTTTCCTTGCGGCCGATGCGGCGGTTGAACTTCATGCGGCCCACGGCCGAGAGGTCGTAGCGCTCGAAGGTGAAGAACAGGTTGTGGAACAGGTTCTGCGCGGCGTCCTTGGTCGGCGGCTCGCCCGGACGCATCATCCGGTAGATCTCGACCAGCGCTTCGAGCTGCGTCTTGGACGGGTCGATGCGCAGCGTGTTGGAGATGAACGGACCGCGATCGAGGTCGTTCACCCAGATCGTGCCGATCGTGGTGATGCCGGCCTTGCGGAACTTCTCGAGGTGGTCTTCGCCCAGCTCGTCGTTGGCCGAGGCCAGCAGCTCACCGGTACGGGTGTCCATGACGTCGTGCGACAGGATGCGGCCGACCAGGTAGCTGTCCGGCACGGCCAGCGCGGCAACGCCGGCCTGCTCGAGCTGCTTGACGTGGCGCGCGGTGATGCGGCGGCCGGCCTCGACGATGACCTTGTCGCCATCGGCGAGGTCGAAGTCCAGGGTTTCGCCGCGCAGGCGCTCGGGCACCAGCTCGAGCTGGACGCCTTCCTTCGGGTCGATCTGGAAGGTGTTGACCTCGAAGAACTCGGCCAGCATCTCTTCGTTGCTGTAGCCAAGTGCACGCAACAGCACGGTCACCGGCAGCTTGCGGCGACGGTCGATACGCGTGAACAGGCCGTCCTTCGGGTCGAACTCGAAGTCCAGCCAGGAGCCGCGGTACGGAATGATGCGGGCGCTGTACAGCAGCTTGCCCGAGCTGTGGGTCTTGCCGCGGTCGTGGTCGAAGAACACGCCCGGCGAGCGGTGCAGCTGCGAGACGATGACGCGCTCGGTGCCGTTGACGATGAAGGTGCCGTTGTCGGTCATGAGCGGAATCTCGCCCATGTAGACCTCCTGCTCCTTCACGTACTTGATGGCCTTGGTCGACGACTCACGGTCGTAGATCACCAGACGCACGGTCACGCGCAGCGGCGCGCCGTAGCTCATGCCGCGCTGACGGCACTCGCGTTCGTCGAACGCCGGCTCACCGAGCTTGTAGCCCACGTACTCCAGTGCGGCATTGCCGCTGTAGCTGGAGATCGGGAACACCGATTTCAGCGCGGCGTGGAGGCCGCGGTCCTCGCGCTTGGCGGGATCGATGTTCTCTTGCAGGAACTCCCGGTAGGAGTCGACCTGGATCGCAAGCAGGAAAGGCACTTCGAGGATCGACTTGCGCTTGCCGAAGTCCTTGCGGATGCGCTTCTTTTCGGTGAACGAGTACGTCATGGTGAGCTACCGCCTCTGGTTTTCACGATGCCGCTGTGCGGCACCGGGCGGACCGCGCGTCCGCGGCCCGTGGGGGAAACAAGGAACTGTCAGTTGGAAGTCGCTGGTATTGCCGGCACCAGCACGCCATCTCCCGCTACTTCCAACTGCCAACTCGTGGCTGTTTGTCGCACTGCTTCAGGAACGGCCAAAGGCCGGGGACTTTCGTCCCCAGCCTTCAGTGGTCGCCAGTGAGATCCGGCGACGCAAGTACTGCTTACTTCACTTCGACGGTCGCACCAGCGGCCTCGAGGTCCTTCTTCATCTTTGCAGCGTCGTCCTTCGACACGGCTTCCTTCACGGTGCCGGTCGCTTCGACGAGGTCCTTCGCTTCCTTCAGGCCCAGGCCCGTGATGGCGCGGACGGCCTTAATGACTTCGACCTTCTTCTCGCCGGCAGCCTTCAGGATGACGTTGAACTCGGTCTGCTCTTCCACCGGGGCGGCAGCAGCGGCCGGACCGGCCATCATGACCGGGGCGGCGGCGGTGACGCCGAACTTCTCTTCGATGGCCTTCACCAGGTCCATCACTTCGAGGAGGGTCTTGCCGGCGACTGCGTCGACGATCTGTTCGTTGGTCAGGGACATTTGAATTACCTCTGGAAATTGATCTTACGAATCGGATTCAGGAAAGCGTTCGCTTTGACGCCAGGCGTCAAGCGGGTTCCGCCTCGGCTTCGGCGACGGCGACTTCGCCACCACCCTGCTGATCGGCGACCGCCTTGACGGCGCGGGCGAACATGCTGGCCGGCTCGGCCAGGACACGTGCCAGCATCGCGAGGGCCTGGTCGCGGGTCGGCAGCGTCGCCAACACGTCCAGGTCGGCCAGCATCTGGCCACCCATCGAGACGACCTTCGCCTGCAGCTTGTCGTTGCCCTTGGCGAATTCCTTGATCAGACGACCGGCAGCACCGGGTTCTTCCGTCGAGAACGCGTACAGCAGCGGACCGACGAGGGCGTCCTGGACGCACTCGTATTCGGTACCGGCAACGGCGCGCGAGGCCAGCGTGTTCTTGACGACTCGCAAGTACACACCGGTTTCACGAGCCTTCTTGCGCATCGCGGTCATCTGGGCGACCGTGGTGCCCGCGTACTCGGCGGCGACCAGGGAGTGAGCCTTCGAGGCCACGTCTGCCAGTTCGGCTACGACTTCTTGCTTCTGAGACAGGTTGAGAGCCATTGCACTCCTCCAATTGAACTCCGCTTACGGCTCCTGCCGCTTGCGGTCCAGGGACGGCACCGTTCCTTCGGCGCCGGGGACGTCGGCTGACATCCCGGTGGTGGCCACTCCAGAAAGATTCCAGAAGGGCAACACCATCTACGCAGGCCCTGCCCCACGAGGGGCCGGATTAAGCGATCCCGCTTCCACCGACGGCGATTCCTTGCCAGTTCGAGCTTCCATGCCCGTCGTCGGTATGCGCTGACCGCGCCTGCGGTCTTTGACGGCTATCGCGTTGGTGCCCGAGGGCTCCCGCGGCGATTGCCTTCAAAACTTGCCGCCGGCGGCGCGAACGCCGCCGGCGTGGATCGAATTACTTCAGGGTCAACGAGGACTGGTCGACGGTGACGCCGGGGCCCATGGTCGAGCTGATGGAGATCTTCTGCAGGTACTGACCCTTGGCGGTGGCCGGCTTGGCCTTGACCAGGTCGATCAGCAGCGCCTGCAGGTTGTCCTTCAGCGACGCGTCTTCGAACGACGCCTTGCCGATGGTGCAGTGGATGATGCCGGCCTTGTCGGTGCGGTAACGCACCTGGCCGCCCTTGGCGTTCTTGACCGCTTCGCCCGGGTTCGGGGACACGGTGCCGACCTTCGGGTTCGGCATCAGGCCACGCGGACCAAGCACCTGGCCGAGCTTACCGACCACGCGCATCGCATCCGGCGTCGCGATGACGACGTCGTAGTTCAGGTCGCCACCGAGCATCTTCTCGGCGAGGTCGTCCATACCGACGGCTTCGGCGCCAGCGGCCAGGGCCTCATCGGCCTTGGCACCGGCCGGGGCGAACACCGCCACGCGCACCGACTTGCCGGTACCGGCGGGCAGCACGGTCGAACCGCGCACCTGCTGGTCGGACTTCTTGGCATCGACGCCCAGACGCACGGCCACGTCGACGGACTCGACGAACTTGGCCTTGGTGGCGGTCTTGATGATCTTGATGGCTTCGTCAAACCCGTAGCTCTTCCCCGGGACAACGGCGGCCTTGATTGCCTTTTCGCGCTTCGTCATTGCCATGATCAGCCCTCCACCACCAAACCCATGCTGCGGGCGGAACCCGCAATCGTACGCACTGCCGCTTCCAGGTCGGCAGCGGTCAGATCCGCTTCCTTCGCCTTGGCGATGTCTTCCAGCTGCGCGCGCGTGACCTTGCCCACCTTGTCGGTGTTCGGGCGCTTGGAACCGGACGCGACACCGGCAGCCTTCTTGAGCAGCACGGAGGCCGGGGTGCTCTTGGTGACGAAGGTGAAGGTACGGTCGGAATAGGCGGTGATGATGACCGGCGTCGGCAGACCCGGCTCAAGCTTCGACGTCGCAGCGTTGAAGGCCTTGCAGAATTCCATGATGTTCAGGCCGCGCTGACCGAGGGCAGGACCCACGGGCGGCGACGGGTTGGCCTGGCCAGCCTTGACCTGCAGCTTGATGTAACCAACTACTTTCTTAGCCATTGCTTTGCTCCTGCGAGTAGTGACGCCTGCACGCCTTGCGGCTGCGGGGCTCCTCGCGTTGTTGGCCGGGACGAACCATTCGACCCGGCGAATCCACTAGCGCCGGAAACGCGCAAAGCCGCGAATCGCTCGCGGCTGGCGTTTCCTGCAGATCTGGCTTGGCTGATGCCCTGCCAGACCTCGGCCGTCAGGCCTTTTCGACTTGTCCAAACTCCAGCTCGACCGGGGTCGAGCGGCCGAAGATCAGCACTGCAACGCGCAGGCGGCTCTTCTCGTAATTGATTTCCTCGACCACGCCGTTGAAGTCGTTGAACGGGCCATCGATGACGCGAACCATCTCGCCGGCCTCGAACAGCACCTTCGGGCGCGGCTTCTCGACGCCTTCCTGGACCCGGTTGAGGATCGCGGCGGCTTCGTGGTCACCGATCGGCAACGGACGATCGGCGGTACCGCCGATGAAGCCCATGACCTTCGGGGTTTCCTTGATCAGGTGCCAGCTTTCGCTGTCGATGCGCGGAATGCCGTTTTCGTCGTGCGTGGCGATCTGCACGAGCACGTAGCCCGGGAAGAACTTGCGCTCGGAACGGCGCTTCTGGCCGGAGCGCATCTCGACCACTTCTTCGGTCGGTACGAGCACGTCGCCGAAGCGATCCTGCATCTCGGCGCGCACGATGCGATCGCGCAGCGCCTGCGCCACCGACTTCTCGAAGCCGCTGTAGGCATGGACCACGTACCAGCGCTTGCTGGCGTCGTGCTGGTTGTTCGATTCCGCGTTCTGCACGTCGCTCATCTCCTCAGCGCGCCAAGAGGTACTTGACGCCGAACTGGATGACCACGTCGAAGCCGGCCAGGATAAGGCTCAGTAGCGCAACAGCGATCATGACCACCCAGGTGGTGCGCATGGCTTCCTGGCGCGTCGGCCAGACCACTTTGCGTAGTTCGAAACGCGACTCGGACAGGAATTCGCGGGTTTGCGCGCCCTTGACCGTGGTCATGAACAGCGCCGCGCCCAGCACGAGGCCCGCGACGACCATCAGCGAACGAAGCTCACCGGCCAGATTGCTGAACCAGATGTAGGCGACAACACCGGCCGCAACCAGCACCAGGGCGAGTGCGAGCTTGACCAGATCACCGGCGCCGCCGGTCTTGGATTGTTCGACCTTGCTGTTCATCCGACTCGTCGCACGATGCGCTTTCGCGACCGCGTCATCAGGTGGCACGCCAGGAGGGACTCGAACCCCCAACCTGCGGTTTTGGAGACCGCTGCTCTGCCAATTGAGCTACTGGCGTATGCCGAAAAGTTGTTGTTGCGCATTTTCCTCTAAACGGCGAAGGCGGACCGCAGATTGGTCGACAATCTTCGGCCCGCCCATCGCACTCGCGACAGCCTGGGGCTGTCGCAGAGGACCGATTACTTGAGGATCTTGGCGACGACGCCGGCGCCGACGGTGCGGCCGCCTTCGCGGATCGCGAAACGCAGGCCTTCGTCCATCGCCACCGGGTTGATCAGCGACACGACCATCTTCACGTTG
>NZ_RIBS01000015.1 GCF_003719825.1 Montanilutibacter psychrotolerans
GTTGACGGGACACGGAATTGCGGTAAGATGATCGGCCCGGTTGGTAGCCAGTACGGACCCCGGGGCGGCAAGAAAAAGATTCGGTTGAGGTGTTGACGGAATCGAAACTTGCTGTAAGATGTGCGGCTCACTCGGGTGCTTCGGCAACGAGTACGGAAGAAGGCGCTGAGGCCGCTTCCGAGGATCTTTGACAGTGTGCGCAGGTGACTTGTGCGGGCGTCTGGCCGGTGGATGGTTGTCCATCAGCAGACGTTCGAAACAGAGTCCCAAATCAATTCAAGAAAGCATGCAAATGCGAGTAATCGAGTAATTTGGGCCTGGATAGACGACTGCACTCGAAGCATTGACGAGATCTTCGGATCGAGTCGCAATACTTAAGTGAAGAGTTTGATCCTGGCTCAGAGTGAACGCTGGCGGCAGGCCTAACACATGCAAGTCGAACGGCAGCACAGAGGAGCTTGCTCCTTGGGTGGCGAGTGGCGGACGGGTGAGGATAGCGTCGGAATCTGCCTATTTGTGGGGGATAACGTAGGGAAACTTACGCTAATACCGCATACGACCTACGGGTGAAAGCGGAGGACCTTCGGGCTTCGCGCAGATAGATGAGCCGACGTCGGATTAGCTAGTTGGCGGGGTAAAGGCCCACCAAGGCGACGATCCGTAGCTGGTCTGAGAGGATGATCAGCCACACTGGAACTGAGACACGGTCCAGACTCCTACGGGAGGCAGCAGTGGGGAATATTGGACAATGGGCGCAAGCCTGATCCAGCCATGCCGCGTGTGTGAAGAAGGCCTTCGGGTTGTAAAGCACTTTTGTCCGGAAAGAAAAGCACTGGGTTAATACCCTGGTGTCATGACGGTACCGGAAGAATAAGCACCGGCTAACTTCGTGCCAGCAGCCGCGGTAATACGAAGGGTGCAAGCGTTACTCGGAATTACTGGGCGTAAAGCGTGCGTAGGCGGTTCGTTAAGTCTGATGTGAAAGCCCTGGGCTCAACCTGGGAACTGCATTGGATACTGGCGACCTAGAATGTGGTAGAGGGTGGCGGAATTCCCGGTGTAGCAGTGAAATGCGTAGATATCGGGAGGAACATCCGTGGCGAAGGCGGCCACCTGGACCAACATTGACGCTGAGGCACGAAAGCGTGGGGAGCAAACAGGATTAGATACCCTGGTAGTCCACGCCCTAAACGATGCGAACTGGATGTTGGGTGCAACTAGGCACTCAGTATCGAAGCTAACGCGTTAAGTTCGCCGCCTGGGAAGTACGGTCGCAAGACTGAAACTCAAAGGAATTGACGGGGGCCCGCACAAGCGGTGGAGTATGTGGTTTAATTCGATGCAACGCGAAGAACCTTACCTGGCCTTGACATGCACGGAACTTTCCAGAGATGGATTGGTGCCTTCGGGAACCGTGACACAGGTGCTGCATGGCTGTCGTCAGCTCGTGTCGTGAGATGTTGGGTTAAGTCCCGCAACGAGCGCAACCCTTGTCCTTAGTTGCCAGCACGTAATGGTGGGAACTCTAAGGAGACCGCCGGTGACAAACCGGAGGAAGGTGGGGATGACGTCAAGTCATCATGGCCCTTACGGCCAGGGCTACACACGTACTACAATGGTAGGGACAGAGGGCTGCAAACCCGCGAGGGTGAGCCAATCCCAGAAACCCTATCTCAGTCCGGATTGGAGTCTGCAACTCGACTCCATGAAGTCGGAATCGCTAGTAATCGCAGATCAGCATTGCTGCGGTGAATACGTTCCCGGGCCTTGTACACACCGCCCGTCACACCATGGGAGTGGGTTGCTCCAGAAGTAGCTAGTCTAACCGCAAGGGGGACGGTTACCACGGAGTGATTCATGACTGGGGTGAAGTCGTAACAAGGTAGCCGTATCGGAAGGTGCGGCTGGATCACCTCCTTTAGAGACTAAAGACAGCAAATTGCCTGTCAGACGTCCGCACAAGTGACCTGCATTCAGAGTTCCCGGAAATCGCCACAGGGTGATTTTCCGCGGGAATGTCCCGTTTTAATGGGGCTTTAGCTCAGCTGGGAGAGCACCTGCTTTGCAAGCAGGGGGTCGTCGGTTCGATCCCGACAAGCTCCACCACTTGGCAAGACACATTGGGTCTGTAGCTCAGGTGGTTAGAGCGCACCCCTGATAAGGGTGAGGCCGGTGGTTCGAGTCCTCCCAGACCCACCACATCCCGCAAGAACTCTGAACTGCGCACACATAAAGATCTGAAAGCGGACGGGCATTGTGGCCCGCACCGCGTTCTCTGAAAACTGGGACGTAGCGAGCGTTTTGAGACGGAATGTCCAAGATGTGTCGTAGAGGCTAAGGCGGGGGACTTGATCCCCTAAATATTTGAAGTGTAATCGTTGTGTTCGCAACGATGTAATCCTGAGGCGACTTGGGGTTATATGGTCAAGCGAATAAGCGCACACGGTGGATGCCTTGGCGGTCAGAGGCGATGAAGGACGTGATAGCCTGCGAAAAGCGTGGGGGAGCTGGCAATAAGCATTGATCCCGCGATGTCCGAATGGGGAAACCCACCTCGCAAGAGGTATCGTGCAGTGAATACATAGCTGTACGAAGCGAACCCGGAGAACTGAAATATCTAAGTACCCGGAGGAAAAGAAATCAACCGAGATTCCCTGAGTAGTGACGAGCGAACGGGGAACAGCCCTTAAGTTGATTGAGTTTTAGCAAAACGAGTTGGAAAGCTCGGCCATAGACGGTGACAGCCCGGTATGCGAAAAGACTCTTTCGATGAAATCGAGTAGGGCGGGGCACGAGAAACCCTGTCTGAACATGGGGGGACCATCCTCCAAGGCTAAATACTCCTGACCGACCGATAGTGAACCAGTACCGTGAGGGAAAGGCGAAAAGAACCCTGGTGAAGGGAGTGAAATAGACCCTGAAACCGTGTGCGTACAAGCAGTAGGAGCTCGAAAGAGTGACTGCGTACCTTTTGTATAATGGGTCAGCGACTTACTGTTCGTGGCAAGCTTAACCGTATAGGGGAGGCGAAGGGAAACCGAGTCTGATAAGGGCGCATAGTCGCGGGCAGTAGACCCGAAACCGGGTGATCTAGTCATGCCCAGGGTGAAGGTCAGGTAACACTGACTGGAGGCCCGAACCCACTCCCGTTGCAAAGGTAGGGGATGAGGTGTGATTAGGAGTGAAAAGCTAATCGAACCCGGAGATAGCTGGTTCTCCTCGAAAGCTATTTAGGTAGCGCCTCATATGTATCCTCTCGGGGGTAGAGCACTGTTATGGCTAGGGGGTCATTGCGACTTACCAAACCATTGCAAACTCCGAATACCGAGACGGACTGTATGGGAGACACACGGCGGGTGCTAACGTCCGTCGTGAAAAGGGAAACAACCCAGACCCACAGCTAAGGTCCCAAATTTATCGCTAAGTGGTGAACGATGTGGAAAGGCACAGACAGCCAGGAGGTTGGCTTAGAAGCAGCCACCCTTTAAAGAAAGCGTAATAGCTCACTGGTCGAGTCGGTCTGCGCGGAAGATTTAACGGGGCTAAGCGATAAACCGAAGCTTGGGGTGCACAACTTGTTTGTGCGCGGTAGAGGAGCGTTCCGTAAGCCGTTGAAGGTGGATTGAGAAGTCTGCTGGAGGTATCGGAAGTGCGAATGCTGACATGAGTAACGATAATGCGGGTGAAAAGCCCGCACGCCGAAAGCCCAAGGTTTCCTTGCGCAACGTTAATCGACGCAGGGTGAGTCGGCCCCTAAGGCGAGGCAGAAATGCGTAGTCGATGGGAAGCTGGTTAATATTCCAGCACCTCGCGTAAGTGCGATGGAGGGACGGAGAAGGTTAGGTGTACCGGGCGTTGGTTGTCCCGGAGAAAGCAGGTAGGTGGATCCCTTAGGCAAATCCGGGGGGTCTTAACACCGAGCAGCGAGACGAGTCCTTTAGGACGAAGTCACCGATACCACGCTTCCAGGAAAAGCTCCTAAGCTTCAGCTTACGCAGACCGTACCGTAAACCGACACAGGTGGGCAGGATGAGAATTCTCAGGCGCTTGAGAGAACTCGGGTGAAGGAACTAGGCAACATGGCACCGTAACTTCGGGAGAAGGTGCACCCCCCTCGGTGGCTCGTGCGAGCTATAGCTGAGAGGGGTCGCAGTGACCAGGCCGCTGCGACTGTTTATCAAAAACACAGCACTCTGCAAACACGAAAGTGGACGTATAGGGTGTGACGCCTGCCCGGTGCTGGAAGGTTAATTGATGGGGTCAGCCGCAAGGCGAAGCTCTTGATCGAAGCCCCAGTAAACGGCGGCCGTAACTATAACGGTCCTAAGGTAGCGAAATTCCTTGTCGGGTAAGTTCCGACCTGCACGAATGGCGTAACGACAGCGGCGCTGTCTCCACCCGAGACTCAGTGAAATTGAAATCGCTGTGAAGATGCAGCGTTCCCGTGGCAAGACGGAAAGACCCCGTGAACCTTTACTATAGCTTTACACTGAACGTTGAGTTCGTCTGTGTAGGATAGGTGGGAGGCTATGAAACCTTGGCGCTAGCTGAGGTGGAGCCATCCTTGAAATACCACCCTGTCGTGCTTGACGTTCTAACCTAGGTCCGTTATCCGGATCGGGGACCGTGTATGGTGGGTAGTTTGACTGGGGCGGTCTCCTCCCAAAGTGTAACGGAGGAGCACGAAGGTACGCTCAGCGCGGTCGGACATCGCGCACTGTGTGCAAAGGCATAAGCGTGCTTGACTGCAAGATCGACGGATCAAGCAGGTACGAAAGTAGGTCTTAGTGATCCGGTGGTTCTGTATGGAAGGGCCATCGCTCAACGGATAAAAGGTACTCCGGGGATAACAGGCTGATACCGCCCAAGAGTTCATATCGACGGCGGTGTTTGGCACCTCGATGTCGGCTCATCACATCCTGGGGCTGTAGTCGGTCCCAAGGGTATGGCTGTTCGCCATTTAAAGTGGTACGCGAGCTGGGTTCAGAACGTCGTGAGACAGTTCGGTCCCTATCTGCCATGGGCGTTGGAGATTTGAGAGGGGCTGCTCCTAGTACGAGAGGACCGGAGTGGACGAACCTCTGGTGTTCCGGTTGTCACGCCAGTGGCATTGCCGGGTAGCTATGTTCGGAAGCGATAACCGCTGAAAGCATCTAAGCGGGAAGCGCGCCTCAAGATGAGATCTCCCGGGAGCTTGACTCCCCTAAAGGAACCATCAAGACCAGGTGGTTGATAGGCAGGGTGTGTAAGTGCAGCAATGCATTGAGCTAACCTGTACTAATGATCCGTGTGGCTTGACCATATAACCTCAAGTGGCCTTGGACTCGACGACGCGTCGACGACATTCCAAACCAATTTCGCTACGTCCCAACTTATTCGCCGAAGGCTGACCGCAGTACGGGTCCGTCCGAAGCAACCAAACGAGAGCGTGCGCGCAACTCAATACACCGAGACCTGCGACCCTCCACCCTCTCCCTGGTGACAATAGCTGTGTGGAACCACCCGATCCCATCCCGAACTCGGAAGTGAAACGCACATGCGCCGATGGTAGTGTGGCTTAAGCCATGCAAGAGTAGGTCATCGCCAGGGGCTTTATTGAAAGGCAACCCCCACCTCGCAAGAGGTGGGGGTTTTGTCTTTTCCGGAT
>NZ_RIBS01000016.1 GCF_003719825.1 Montanilutibacter psychrotolerans
CACCGTCGAGCGCGCTGTCGATCTCGATCAGGCGCCCGTGCTGGGAAAGAAGGTTGAGCCAGTTGCCGGCCGTTGCGGCAAGCGAGTGGATATCCATATCCGATGACCTCGGTTCAGTGCCCGGCAACCACCAGGCACACCATACGGTCAGCACTGGAGTTGCAACTCATACCCTATTTACCTTGTTTTGGCCCCCGCGTCAGCCAAAGCCGGCGACGGGTTGCTCGCCAGTCAAGGACGCAGTGTGACGTGGTTCACGGTGTTGGCGTGGTCAGAAGGCACCCGCGCGATGGCCCGCGTGCCCGAGCCCCCATGGTCGCATGCTCGCCCCCGCCGATGTCGGCGACATGCTGTTCGCGTGACAGTCGGCGCGGCCGGCCCGGTCGGATCCACGGAGTGCGGCAGTGTGTTCGATCACGCTGCATGGTCTAAAGCGTCGGATCGGTCTGGTCCGGCGACCACAACCAGAACGTGGCGCCGTAGCTGCTGCCTTCGATGTGGGGGAAGGCATCACCCTGTTTGAAGTAGCGTCGCGAGCCGGTCTTGGCCGGGGTGTGCCACCAGCCGTTGCGCGGCGCGGGCTGGCCGGCAGCGACACGTTCCGGCGGCGCGGTTCCGGCAGCATGCGCGGCCAGCAGGCGGGCATGGTCGACCCAGTCCCTGGGATAGAAGGCCATCTCGCGATAGGACGTGTCGTCGACGCCCAGCACGAACGTGGTGGCGGCGGCCTCCCACGACCAGTAGCCATAGAACGCCACGTCGCCCTCGCCGTGCTGGTCGATATACGGTTCGCGCCGACTGGCGTGATACCACTCGTCCAGGTAGGTCGCCATCAGGGCGGGACGCTGTTCGGGGGCGGCGTCAAACACCTTGAACAGCTTGCGGTACGGCAGGTGTCGGGTGGCTTCGTCGGGCGGTGTGCCGCGGCCGGGAACAAACGGCGCCACCAGGCGTTCGAGCAGGCCATCGCGTACGCCCATGTCCTCATTGCAGTAATCGAGAAACGCCATCACACGTGGAATGGCGTGGCCATGCCCGCTGAGCAGACCGAAGCAGATCAGACGCAAGGCGACGATCCAGTACTCCTCGTCGCGCAGCGTCGCATGCGGCGTGATGTCGCGAGTGTCGTTCTCATCCGAGCGGTGGTAGGCCTCGTGGAACCTGCCGTACTCCTCGGCCCAATCCATCGCATGTGGCCACACTTCGATCAACTGCTCGACCGGCGCGCCCGCCGAGTACTGCATGCTCATCCAGTCCAGCGTGTCCCAAAGTCGGCGACGGGTTGAAGTCATCAACCCGCCAGGGCGCGCCTTGGCGACGTGCTTTGGCAACTCGGTGGTCACCATGGCGATACCGTTGAGGGTCTCGCTGAACTGCGACTCATACGTTGCATAGCGCATATGCGGCTCGCGGCGTTGGTCGAAATGGCTTCCCTTGAGCTTCCACGTAAACCACCGCGGCCAGTCGACCGTCGAAATCGTCATTGTTGCGGTCTCACTCTCTCAGCATGCTGTTGGGCAGCACGAACTCGGTGGCGATCTGGTGCGATACGACCGACTTACGGCAGCTCGGGGTGGTCGCCCCCTTGGCCCGCTTGTGCGTGTTGTGGTTCGGGCCGACGACAGTGATCAGGCTGCGGTCATAGGGGCACCTCACCAGCGTGCGGTTCATCGCACCATTCTCGAAGTCTGTCTGGGCACCCAGCTGGAATTCCGCCCGCTCCCACGCTCTGATCGCCGGCAGCAGCGCCGCGCTGTGCGCCGGAAGCAGCCTTGCCGTGGCAATCTTCTTCGCGACCCAACGGTGGCTCAACTGCTTTCCGTCGCTGTTTGTACCGCCCACCGCATTGCGCGTCCGCGTCTCGTCCTCGTCGCCCAGGTACGCGTCGATGCCGTAGCGCAGTCCTTCGAACACCGCCTTGGCGGTTTCCAGCTTGTGGAACGCGCCAGCCGTGCCCTTGGTGTCGCTCACACGGTAGGTGCTTGGCAGGCGGCTGGCGTGCCAGACGTGGTCGATGCCGTTGTGACCTGGCTGCTGCATTTCGAACAGCGTGCCGTTGTTGCTGACCTTGGCGCGCGCGCGTTGCCGCTTGACGTAGTAGTAATCGGCGATGTGCTCGCCGGAAGCGCCGGTTACCGTGCGCGACTGACGTGCCCGCTGGCTTTGGCGTTGGGTTGCGGTGGCCTGGCCCGAGCGTGG
The DNA here is from genome assembly GCF_003719825.1 of Montanilutibacter psychrotolerans. Taxonomy (GTDB): domain Bacteria; phylum Pseudomonadota; class Gammaproteobacteria; order Xanthomonadales; family Xanthomonadaceae; genus Montanilutibacter; species Montanilutibacter psychrotolerans. Next base: position 2,200 of record NZ_RIBS01000016.1, read on the forward strand.
CGTGGCCGTGCCGCCGGTGTTGGCGGGCAGATTGTTGCCGGTCGGTGATGGCGGCGGCGCCGGACGCGCGGCTGGGGCAGACGCACGGGAGGCCGGCGGCGGCGCGGCCCGTGGCGTGGCGCGCGGCGCGGGTGCCGCTGATCGTGGCGGTGCCACGCGCGGCGCCTGTGGTCGCGCCGAGACGTGTGCGGTGGTGTTGGGCAACGGCTGCTGGATCGCCCGCTGGTGGGCTTGCCGCAAGCTTTCCATCGCCTCGTCGATGTTCTGCCGGGCCACGCCCTTGAGCGACTGCAACTGCTGCACCAGACGCCGGACGCCGTTCTTGCCCATCGCGAATTCGACGACGTAAGCGTCCAGCACGTCGACCATCCCGGTGAGGATCTCGTCGGTGGAGCCGGCCATCTGCCGACCGTAGGCGGCCCAGTCGAGCTCCCGGAACCAGCGCTCGATGTTGCCGCGCACGGTGCGGGGCATGGCGTCGAGGATGCGACCAAGCGCCTTGCCATTGCGCATCGCCTTGAAGACGTTCTTCAGCGCGTCGCCCACGCCCGGCACAAGCGCGATCAGGCACAGCACCAGTTCGATCCAGTGTTCGCTGTTGCGCGGGTCGCGGGTCAGACCGTAGATGGACCGCAGGATGTTGTAGGCATCCAGGGCCTGGCCGACGAAGGGCAGGCAGCCCAGCACGGTGGTGACCACCATCTGCGCGATCGACTCGCCGCGGCCTTCGGCTACCTCCTGCACCCACACCAGGATCTCGGCCAGCGTGTCGTCCTGCGCCCGCTGGATGGCCGTGGCACTCATGCGCGGTCCCCGGCGTTGTCGGTCAGCAGCACTTCTTCGTGGCTGCCGGGGCTGTCGTCATCGTCGTGGTCGTCCGGCTCGGATTCACCGTCGTACTCGTAGTCGGCGATCAGGTCCTCGAACTCGTCCGCGCCGCTGTCGATGGCCGCGATTTCGTCCGGGAAGTAGTGATCTTTCATGTACTGCGCTTCCTGCGCGAGATATCGTTCCAGTGCGGCCTTGGCTTCCTCAGGCGAAGTTGGCCGGAATCCGTGCAAGGCATTGGCGGGGCGTTCGCGCAGCGCAAACGCGTCACGTTGGTCGAAGCCGTAATAGACGATGCCTGGGCCGGGTGGGTTTTCGATCTCTGCGTAGCCGTCCGCATCGAGCTGGCCTTCCCGGCGCGTGCCATTCTCGAACTCGATCCGGTAGGGGGCATTCACCACGGGCTTGAGGTCGTCGTAGGTGTAGCGCAGCTCCAGCACAGTGGCGAAACTGGTAGTGCCCAGGGGCAGTGCATCCAACGACGCGGCATTGCTTGCCCCGCCCTTGAACGGCTGCTCGCTGGCCTTGACGGTGAAGTTGCCAGGGCAGGCGAACGTGATGTCGCCGCCTTCCAGGGTGACCTGGGTCTGGCCGGCCTGCAGCACGATCTTCTTGCTGGCCATCACGTCGATGCGCTGATCGGTGGCGGTGACGGTGACGCTCTGGTCGGCCAGCAGTTCCAGCGTGCCGGCGTGGGCCTGCAGGCTCAGCGGGCCGTGGGCGGCGATGGCACGCAGCGGGCCCTTCTGCGCGAACAGCGCCAGATGCGCGCCGCTCACGCCGGCCACGGTCTGCCCGGCCGCCAGGTGCGCATCGTCCTGCACGGTCAGGTGCAGGTGGCCGCCGGCGTAGGCCAGCGCGCTGGACGGCGTGGCCAGGGCGATCT
>NZ_RIBS01000017.1 GCF_003719825.1 Montanilutibacter psychrotolerans
GCAACCTGCCGGTAGTGCTGATCGAGTCCGACAGCGAAACCACCGACAGCCAGGGCCGGGTGATCGTCAACCAGTTCAACTGGGACGAATACAAGAACCTGTTCGACCACAACGGCACCTTGCGCACCATCGGCACGAAGTCCAACAGCAACGACACCCACGCCCTGATTTTCCGTGGAGCGCTGTGCATCGCGCAGAACAACCGCGTGTCCTCCACCGAACAGTTCCTTACTCGAATCGTCCACCTACACGCGACCAGAGAACACCACACGACAGCCCTCAAAGTGGTTGCCGACCGGCTCCACAGCCTGACGGTTGCGGATTTCGGTGAACGTGACCGAGCGTTTCGCTAATACGTGACCGGTGCTTCCACCCCGGTTGCGCGGGTTCTGGATTGTAATCGCATCGGTCACGATGCGGCTTGTTCCTCGGCTTTTTTTCGGCGCAGCGACTCGCCTTTCATCGTCAGTCGGTAGGCGTTGTGCACCAGGCGGTCGAGGATGGCATCGGCCAGGGTCGGGTCGTTGATCCAGCCGTGCCAGTGCTCGATGGGCAGTTGGCTCGTCAGGATGGTGGAGCGGCTGCCAGCGCGGTCGTCGATCACCTCCAGCAGGTCATGCCGGGCTCCTTCCTCCAGCGGGGCTAGCGCCCAGTCGTCCAGCACCAGGACGTCGACCTTTGCCAGCTGTTGCAGGGTACGGCCGAAGCTGCCGTCGCCATGAGCGATGCGCAGTTGTTCCAGCAGGCGCGGGGTGCGCAGGTACAGGGTGCTATAGCCCTGGCGGCAGGCCTGGTTGCCCAGGGCGCAGGCCAGCCAGGTTTTGCCGGCACCGGTCGGGCCGGTCAGCAGCAGGTTGTGCTGCTGGCGGATCCAGTCGCCACTGGCCAGGGTGGCGATCAGACGCTCGTCCAGGGCGCGTCCGGAGCGGCGGTCGAGATCTTCCAGGCAGGCGTTGGCGTACTTGAGCTTGGCCTTCTTGCGCAGCCGTACCAGGCGCTGGTTGTCACGCCAGGCCAGTTCGCGGTCGAGCAGTAGGCCGAGGCGTTCATCGAAGCTCAGGCTGTGGCTGGCCGGCAGCGTCCATTGCTCTTCCAGGGCGCGGGCCATGCCGTCCAGGCGTAGCTGGTGCAGTTGATTCAGGGTGTGTTGCGGCATCATCGAACAGCTCCTGTTGCGGGGGTTGGTAGTAGTCGGCGCCACGGACGTTCTCGTGGTCGCCGGGTAAGGTCGTTTCGGCGGCACGCTGGGGCAGCGGCTGTTGATCCAGGCCTTGCTGGAGCAGGTTGCGCACGCTGCGCCCGGTGAAGGCGCGCAGGTGTACGGCACGTTCGGCAGCGGCTTCCAGGCGTGCATTGCCATAGCGCCGGGCCAGCGAGAGCAGGCCGAGGCAGGCGCGGTAGCCCATCTCCGGGTGCGGCTTGTGGGTCAGTTGGTGATCGATCAGTTGGCGCGTGTAGGGGCCGATCCGCTCGCCCCAGTCGAGCAGGCGTTGCGGCGTCCACTCACGATGCGCCTGGTGCGCTGCGGGCATGTGTTCGCGCTGGGTACTGTAAGCGCCGCGTCGCCCCAGCAGCAGGTGGCTGGCCACCCGCCGGTTGCCATGCAGCACTTCCAGGGTGTGTGCCGTCAGTCGCACGTCCACGTTCTGCCGGGCCAGGGCGGAGGGCACGCTGTAGAAGCTGCCATTGACCTCGATGTGGTAGTCGATGCTGACCTTGCAGCGCTTGAAGGTGGCGACCTCGTAGGGATGCACCGGCAGCGCTCGCAAGGCCGGGCGATCCAGACGCTCGAACCAGTCGCGCCGGCAGCCATCGAGCCGCTTGAACGGGCGCCGATTCAGATCCTCCAGCAGCTCGGCGATGGCCTGGTTAAGCGCATGCAGGCTGAAGAACTGCCGATGGCGCAGCCGCGCCATGATCCAGCGCTCGACCACCTGCACCGCCACCTCGGCCTTGGCCTTGTCCTGAGGCTTGCGTGGCCGTGCCGGCAGGATCACCGTCTGGTAATGACGCGCGCACTCCAGCGTGGCCCGGTTCAGGCCCGGCTCGTAGCGATCCGGCTGGGCGACCAGGGCGCGCGGATTGTCCGGCACAACCATTTCCGGCACGCCGCCAAAGTAGGTCAGAGCCTGGCCCAGCGAGGTCAGCCAGTCCACCTGGGTTTCGCCTGGCGTCGCGCAGGCATAGGTGTAATTCGAGGCGCCCAGGGCGGCGACGAAGATGTGCGCCCGGCGCACTTCGCCGGTGGCCGGGTCGACCACCGGCAGCGTCGGCCCGGCATAGTCGATGAATAGCTTCTCGCCCGCACGGTGCAGCTGACGCATCGAACGTTTGAGCGTCTGGGCGTAGCGCCGGTAGTGCTCGACGAACTGGGTGTAGCGGTAGGTCGGCTGGCCCGCATGCGCGGCGAGATATTCCTCCCACAGCAGCTGCAAGGTCACGCCCTTGCGTCGCAACTCGCGGTGGATGCTCAGCACATCGGGCAGCACTCGCTCACCGCGCGGCTTGTTCGTCGACGTCGGTGCAAACAAGGCGGCCGCCAGCGCGGCCTCGTCCATGGCCACCAGCGCCGGCCAGTCCAGCCCGGCCACCCGCGCCGCCGCGATGTACTTGCTAACCACGCCCTTGGACAGCTGCAAGGCACGGGCAATCTTCTCGTGGGACAAGCCGGCCTCAAACTTGAGGCGCAGACATTCTTTGATGTTTCGCATGGCTACTCGCGGCGCCGCCATCTTCCTCTCCCGAAATCGGTCGAGGATGGCGGCGCATCAGGTCATGCGCAACGAAGGGGAAGGCTTTCGCTAAGTCGTGACCGGCGATTTCGGTAAGCCGTGACCACCTGTTTCGGAACAGGCGGAGAATCGGTCACGTTGCTACCGAAATGAGCGGTCACGCGTTAGCGAAATGAGCGGTCACGATCAACCGAAACGGCCGGTCACGGTGCTCCGAAATCCGCAGCAAGACATACGCCGAGCCCGAGTAACAGCACCGGCAGAGCGGCGGCTAGGCGCCAGCCAAGCGTCAGCTCAAAGCCTGGCAGGTAGCGATAGGAAGCCCCCATCAGCACTCCAAT
>NZ_RIBS01000018.1 GCF_003719825.1 Montanilutibacter psychrotolerans
TGCGCCCTTGTATCTTCAACCCACCAGCGATGGGCTGGTGATCCGGGGGCACTCGGATCGGTGCAGGGAGAGACTGTTTGCGCCCTGAGACTGCGAGTCTGAAACGTAGATGAGCTCCCTGCACCGCCACGACTTTCAAGGCCGAACGGTATCTTGAGCCGCCTCTGGCGAAGCTCGTATTCACAAGGTTGGCCCGGGTCGTTTGCTGCAGTGCCGTCGCGCGAGATCGGGAGCACTTGCTATGAACCCACTGGGCGTGGATATCGCCAAACGCACGTTTGCTGTCGCGCTGCTGCGCGATGGCAAGTTCAAGAACAAGACGTTCGCCAACACCCCGCACGGCTTTCAGGCGTTGGCCGGTTGGCTATCCAGTCTGGACGCGGGCCGCGTCCACGTCGGCCTGGAAGCAACCAGTACGTATGGCGAGGCATTATCGGAATGGCTGTTCGCTGCCGGCCACCGCGTCAGCGTGATCAATCCCGCTCAGATCAAGGCCTTTGGGATGAGCCTGGGCACGCGCAACAAGACCGATCCTGACGATGCCCGGGTCATTGCCCGCTTCGTCCTGGCGCAGTCTCCACCGGAGTGGATCCCGGCGCCCCCAGAGGTACGCCAGCTACGCGAAATGGTCCGGCGATTGGATGCGGTGATGGCCATGCGCGAACAGGAAACCAATCGGCTGGAGACCGTTTCGGATCCGATGGTTCGACGCAGTATTCAGGAACACATCGACTTCCTGGATGCCCAGATCAAGCACCTGCGTGAGGACATTGATGACCATATCGACCGGCACCCGGGCGTGCGTGAGCAACATGCGCTGATTCAGAGCATTCCGGGGATCGGTTCACTGACCGCCAGCCGGATGATCGGTCTGCTGCCGCCACTCTCCGGATTTCGTTCGGCCCGCCAGCTCGCCGCCTACGCCGGCCTGACCCCCGCGCGGCGGGAGTCAGGACATTCCGTACGCGGCCACAGTGCGCTGAGCAAACGTGGGCCCGCTGACGTACGCAAAGCGCTCTACATGCCCGCGTTGGTCGCCCGCAATCGCAATCCGGTCATCCACGCCTTCTGCCAGCGTCTGGCCCAAGCCGGCAAGACACCCATGCAGCAGATCGGCGCCGCCATGCGCAAGCTGTTGCACCTGATCTTTGGCGTGGTGAAATCCGGCCGGCCGTTCGATCCAAACTACTTGCCCGGCAGTTGACGGCCAAGACGGTATCTAC
>NZ_RIBS01000019.1 GCF_003719825.1 Montanilutibacter psychrotolerans
CCGGTCACGGTGTCGCGGCCCTGCTCGATGCCGCCGGCACCGAGCGCGGCACCTACCGCAACCGCTTCCTGGCCGTGCCGCGCGACACCGCGATCGTGCCGCTGCCGCGCCCGCGCCCGCTTGCGCCCGGCGCGCAGACCGCCCGCGTGGTCGGCCTGCCCGAGGCGGCCAACACCGCCAACCGCGAGCACCAGGTGCGCATCCAGTTCGGCTGGCAGCGCGGCAGCGTGCCCAACCCGGGCGGGCTGTCCGACACCGGCTCCAGCGCCCATCCCGACGGCCACGCGCCCGGTAACGAGACCAGCGGCACCTGGGTGCGCGTGGCCGAGTGGCTGGCCGGGCCGAACTGGGGCAGCAACGCCCTGCCGCGCATCGGCAGCGAGGTGCTGGTGGAGTTCCTGCACGCCGACATCGACCAGCCGGTGGTCACCGGCCAGCTCTACAACGGCGAGGTGGCCCTGCCGTTCGCCGCCGGCGTCGACGGCGACAGCAACCACCCCGGCACGCTCAGCGGCCTGCACACCCAGTCGCTCGATGGCGGCGGCCAGCAGCAGTGGCTGCTCGATGACGCCCCCGGCCAGCTGCGCCAGCGCCTGCACACCACGCTGGCCGACAGCCGGCTGGAGATCGGTTACCTGGTCCAGCACAGCAACGGCCAGCGCGGCGGATTGCGCGGCCAGGGCTTCGATCTGGCCACGCTGGGTTGGGGCAACGTGCGCGCCGGCGACGGCCTGCTGTTGTCGGCCAGCGCCCGCAGCAATGCGGTGTCCACGCAGCTGGATGTGGCCGAGGCGGTCACCCAGTTCAAGGGCGCGCAACAGACCGCCAAGACGCTGGACGACACCCTCAAGCAGCAGCAGGTTGCGCCGCTCCAGGGCAACGTGCCGCAGACGGCGTTCATCGCCACGCTCGATGCCGGACAGGACGGCCGCTACCACGGCGAGGTGGCCGGACAAAGCGCCACCAAGCCCGCGTCGGGCCAGCGCGACGGCGGCGATCCGGTCGAACGCTTCGCCAAGCCGCTGCTGTTTGTCGAAGGCCCGGACCAGATCGCCCTGGCCACGCCGTCCAGCGCGCTGGCCTACGCCGGCGGCCACCTGCACCTGACCGTGCAGGACGATGCGCACCTGGCGGCCGGGCAGACCGTGGCCGGCGTGAGCGGCGCGCA
>NZ_RIBS01000002.1 GCF_003719825.1 Montanilutibacter psychrotolerans
GCAGATCGGCGCCGCCATGCGCAAGCTGTTGCACCTGATCTTTGGCGTGGTGAAATCCGGCCGGCCGTTCGATCCAAACTACTTGCCCGGCAGTTGACGGCCAAGACGGTATCTACGAGATCCGGGCGGTCCGGTTGCAATCGCAGACCCGTAGGGCGCATTAGCCGCAGGCGTAATGCGCCGGATGGGTTGCGTCGCCATGAAGATCCACCTCGGCATGGATCGCGCCAAAGCACCGCAATGTGCGACAGCCGACTCGTCCGTCGCAATCACCCACTATCATTCAAGGTCCTGTCGATGCCGCACGATGCGGCTCGGCTTAAACCCAAGGAGTGGCAATGGCGATCAAGAACCTGGCGGATTTTCTCGAGGACTCGAAGCAGAAGGACCTCAGCCCGGACGTGTTCGAGCTGGAAAGCTCGCACATGCTCGAGGTGAAGTTGAACGGCCGGGTGTGGGCGAAGGCCGGCTCGATGGTCGCGTACCGCGGCGGCGTCAAGTTCGTGCGCGAAGGCATGCTCGCCCAGGGCCTGGGCAACCTGCTGAAGAAGGCCATCAGCGGCGAAGGCACGCAGATGATGAAGATGGAAGGCCAGGGGCGCGTGTACGTGGCCGATGCCGGCAAGAAGATCACGCTGCTGCGTCTGGCCGGCGAGTCGATCTTCGTCAACGGCAACGACATCCTCGCCTACGAGGATGGCATCAAGTCCGACATCAAGATGATGCGCAAGGTGGCCGGCATGGTGTCCGGTGGCCTGTTCAACATGAAGCTGACCGGTAGCGGCGTCGTGGCGATCACCTCGCACTACGAGCCGATGACCCTGGTCGTGACGCCGGACCAGCCGGTGTTCACCGATCCGAATGCGACCGTGGCCTGGTCGGGCAACCTGAGCCCGGACATGGTCACGGACATCTCGCTGGGCACGCTGTTCGGTCGCGGCTCGGGCGAGAGCGTGCAGATGAAGTTCTCCGGCAACGGCTGGGTGGTGGTGCAGCCGTACGAAGAGATCTACTTCCAGCAGCAGGGCTGAGGTCGGGCGCGAGTTTCGGGTGCGCGTGGCTGGCGTGGAAGCGCCGCCACGCCGCATCCGTCACCTCGCGTGCCGCTCAGGCGCCTCCGGAATGGACGGCGCAGCGCCAAAGAAAAAGGCCGCGGAATCCGCGGCCTTTTCCTTGCAGCTTCGAGGCGGGTGGCGCGGCTTACGCCAGGCCGGCTTGCTTCATGACTTCAGCGGCGTAGTCTTCGACCACCTTCTCGATGCCTTCGCCGACGGCGAGACGCGTGAAAGTGACAACCTCGGCACCGGCAGCCTTGAGCACGGCCTCGACGGTCAGGTTGGTGTCGAGCACGTACGGCTGGCCGTACAGGGTGACTTCGTTGACGATCTTGGCGATCTTGCCGCCGATGATCTTCTCGAGGATGTCGGCCGGCTTGGCCTTGTCCTTGTCGGTCATCTTGGCCAGCTCGATTTCCTTTTCCTTCTCGACGAACTCGGCCGGGACGTCCGACGCCTTGATGTGCGGCGGGTTCATCGCGGCGATGTGCATCGCCAGGCCGCGCGCCAGTTCGGCGTCGCCACCCTTGACCTCGACCAGCACGCCGATGCGGCCGCCGTGCACGTAGGCCGACAGGGTGTTGGCGCTGTCGATGCGGGCGATGCGGCGGACCTGCACGTTCTCGCCGACCTTGGCGATCAGTTCGGCGCGGGCTTCCTCGACGGTCTGGCCGTTGGCCAGCTGCGTGGCCTTCAGCGCGTCGACGTCGGCAGCGCCAAGCGCGGCCTGGCCGACGGTGTCGGTGAACGACAGGAAGTTGGTGTCCTTGGCGACGAAGTCGGTCTCGGAGTTGATCTCGACCAGCACGGCGCGGCCGTCGGCCTGGGCGGCGACGATGCGGCCCTCGGCGGCGACGCGGCTGGCCTTCTTGTCGGCCTTGGCCAGGCCCGACTTGCGCAGCCACTCGGCCGACGCGTCGATGTCACCGTTGTTCTCGGTGAGGGCCTTCTTGCATTCCATCATGCCGGCGCCAGTGCGCTCGCGCAGTTCCTTGACGAGGGAAGCGGTGATCTCTGCCATGGGGGTTGCCTCAGGTGCATTGCCATCCCGGACGTGGCGTGGAAGGCCGCGGGCACGCCGAAAGGCGTGTGCGGAATCCGTGTCGTCAGGGCGGCGGGAAATTGGGAAGCGGCCGCGCAGCATCGCGCGGCCGCATGACGCGGTTCTTACTCTGCAGCAGGGGCGTCTTCGGCCGGAGCCTCGTCAGCCTTGCCCTTCTTGGCCGGAGCGCGGCGCGGGGCCTTGCCGTTCTCGCCTTCGGCGGCTTCGGCGAACTCGTCTTCACGGACCGAGGCGGCCGACGGAGCGGCAGCCTTGCCTTCCAGCACGGCGTCGGCGGCGGCACGGGCGTACAGCTGCACGGCGCGGATGGCGTCGTCGTTGCCCGGGATTGCGTAGTCCACCAGCTCCGGGTTGTAGTTGGTGTCGACCACGGCGATGACCGGGATGCCGAGCTTCTTGGCTTCCTTGATCGCGATGTCTTCATGACCGATGTCGATCACGAAGATCGCGTCGGGCAGGCGGTTCATTTCCTTGATGCCGCCCAGCGAGGCCAGCAGCTTGTCGCGCTCGCGACGCAGGCCCAGCACTTCGTGCTTGACCAGCTTCAGGAAGGTGCCGTCGGTCTCGGCCGCTTCCAGCTCCTTCAGGCGCTGCACGGACTTCTTGACGGTCGCGAAGTTGGTCAGCGTGCCGCCCAGCCAACGCTGGTTCATGTACGGCATGCCGCAACGCTCGGCTTCTTCCTTGATCGACTCGCGCGCGCTGCGCTTGGTGCCGAGGAACAGGATCATGCCGCGCTTCTGGGCGATGCCCGAGAGGAAGTTCATCGCGTCGTTGAAGAGCGGAACGGTCTTCTCGAGGTTGATGATGTGGATCTTGCCGCGGGCACCGAAGATGTACGGACCCATCTTCGGGTTCCAGTAACGGGTCTGGTGGCCGAAGTGGACGCCCGCTTCGAGCATCTGGCGCATGGTGATCTGGGGCATTGCGGTAACTCCAAGGCAGTGGAACCGGCCGCCGGAAAGGTGTGGCGGCTGCCCCGCGCGAGGCTGGGGCGATGGTTCCGGGGTTGGGCCTCCCTGCGGCCTCCGTGTCCGAACTTCGCGGTCCTGGCGGACGTGTGAAGCACCCCGGCACGGGCTGTGGCAGCAGGTGTGTATTCGCCGATGACGCCCGGCGTGGGCGACTGCGCGAGGCCTGGACGGAGCCAGGGCGACACGAAGCCGCGGGATTGTAGCCGGGACAGGGGGGCTGGGGCAAATGGCCGGGGCAACCCGTTCGGAGGAGCTTGCCGCAATCTGTCCTTTGGCGGGGTTGCGTTTTGCGCCCGCGGCGAAGGCTGGCGGCGCTGTGAGGCCTTTGTGGCTCGTTTGCGCCCCGGCAAATCCTCCTGAGGCGCGTGGTCGGGCGGACGACCCCCTTTGTTATAGTCCGCGCCGCCGCTGGCCAGGCGGATTCTGCCTTCGGGCAGCTGACGTCGATGACGTACCCTGGCGGCATGGCGGTTGACTACGTGCGCGACACGATGGGCCGCACCACCGAAGTCGGCGTCACGCCCAGCGGCAGCACGCGTCAGGTGCTGATCCGCGAGGCCACTGTCGTCCTCGCTGACGCCCGCTCGCAACCATTGGTCATACGAGGCATGGCGCTCGGCAGGCAGGGATCCCAGCGCCAGATAGACAGGGTGCAGCGCCGTAGGATGGGTTGAGCGCAGCGATACCCATCACTCGCCACATCGACGGCCTTGCATGCCGTGATTCGCCGTGCAGCGGCAGAGCCTCCTCTACCCCGACCATCCGTGGATCCGCCGCGTTCGCGCGTTCCCTGATCACTGTCGATGGGTATCGCTGCGCTCAACCCATCCTACGTTGGGGGGGGCGGTGGGCGTTGGACCACCATCGTGAAAGCCAGTCGGGGGGATGGAGTGGCGCTGCGATAGCCTTCAAGATGCGGGCCCGCCTCGCGAAGGAATGCCATGTTCATTGTGCTGTTGACCTACACCAAGCCGCTTGCCGATGTGGATGCGCATCTCCCGGCACATCGGGAGTTCCTGAAGAGGAACTACGACGCGGGAGTGTTTCTTCTCTCCGGGCCAAAGGAGCCGCGGGATGGCGGGGTGATCCTGGCGAACGGCTCGTCCTTGGCGGGGTTGCAGGCGATCCTGGCCGAAGACCCTTTCCAGATTCACGACGTGGCCAGCTTCCAGGTCGTGCAGTTCACGGCAAACATGGCGACGCGATCGCTTGAGTCGCTGGTCGTGGCCTGACGCGTTCCGAAGGGCCTCTGCGCAGGATGGGTTGGGCGAAGCGATACCCGTCACGCGCCACGTCGACTGCAATGCGTGGTCCGCTTTGTCGTCGTGCGGCGGCGCAACGTCTTCTGCCCCGGCCACTCTGGGAACTGCCGTATTCGCGAGTTCGCTAATCACTGTCGATGGGTATCGCTGCGCTCAACCCATCCTACGTTTCTGTTGATGGGTATTGTCGCGCCCGACCCATCCTGCGTTGCGGGGCCAGGTGGGCCTTGGCCGACCTTGGTGAAACGCGTTAGGCCGTAGGATGGGTTGAGCGAAGCGATACCCATCAGCGCCGTCACACGAGGTCATGGATGACCGATTACCGACGCGCCCGCGTACCCGGCGCCAGCTACTTTTTCACCGTCAATCTCGCCCGCCGCGACACCACGCTGCTGACCGACCGCATCGATGACCTTCGCAATGCGGTGCGCTATGCGCGTGGCCGGCATCCGTTCGTGATCGACGCGATGGTGGTCATGCCCGAGCACTTGCATGCGGTCTGGACGCTGCCCGATGGCGACGCCGATCATTCGTTGCGCTGGCGCCTTGTCAAGACCTGGTTTTCACGACAGATCCCGTTTGGAGAAGGCCGTCGCGACAGCCGTGTCGCCAAGGGTGAGCGCGGCATCTGGCAGCGTCGCTATTGGGAGCATCTGATTCGCGATGAAAACGACCTGCGTCGCCACGTCGATTACGTCCACTTCAATCCAGTCAAACACCGGCATGTGGAACGGACCGTGGATTGGCCGCATTCGACGTTTCATCGTTACGTGGCCGAAGGCCGGTTGCCCGTGGATTGGGGTGTCGGGGTTGGCGTTGATGGTGGGTTCGGCGAGCGGTGATGATGGGGGTCGCTTCGCTCAACCCATCCTACGGTTGCGTTGATGGGTATCGCGTTGCTCAACCCATCCTACGGTGGGGGAGGCTCAGTACGTCACGGTGACGGTTATCACGTCGGCGTAGTCGCCTGGGGGTACGGACTGGACCGCTGGGACGCGTCCGTGGACGGTCAGCGATTGGGACGAGCCGCTGCCGGTGCCGGGAACGGTGTCGGTGCCGATGGCGGCACCCCAGCGCAACGTGCGTCCGGCATCGCGGTACAGCTCGTAGCCGAGGTAGTTGCCGGTGGCGCCCAGGCGCATGCGGCGCAGCACGCCGCTGGCGTTCTGGCCGTCGTCCAGCGCCATGTTCCAGGGTGTGCGGTTGGTGCAGGTCATCGTGACGGTGGAGGTCTGGTCGATGTCGGCGGCGATCGGCCCGGGCACGTTGCCGAAATCCAGGTCGGTGGCGCTGTCGATGATGCAGTGGTTGGGCACCGTGGCGCTGGCGGTGAACGGGAAGGTGATGCTGCCGCCGCCGGTTCCGCCGGACGTGCACGACGCGGGGTAGGGCGGCGTGCCCAGCAGTTGCTCGGCGTACCGGTAGTCCAGGCGGGTGTGGGCACCGGTGAACGGGTTGTTGTGCAGCCCTGCGGACAGACCCAGCTGCGCGGCCACGCGCCCGAACAGGGTGGCCGAGGTGTTGCCGCTGCCGCCAAGCACCGGTGCGTTGTATTGCAGATCGATCTGCACCGGGGTGGGCGTGGCCGGCGTCGACGTGCTTCCCCATATCTGGGTGCGCGCGGCGTCGCGATAGATCTGGAACTGCATGGGATCGCCGAAGGTGTTGGTCAGGCGACGGGGGTTTGTCTGGCCGGCGCCGTTGACGCCTGCGTCGATGTTCAGGCACATCCGAACGCGGACCGTGGCCAGCAATGTCAGCCCGCTGGTCGAGCAGGTGATGCCGACGGTGGCGGTGTTGTCGACGTTGGCCGCGCCGGTCACGGTGCCGAAGCTCAATGGCGTGGGCGTGGTGTTGCAACTGGTGGCGGCCTGGGCGGGCGCGGGCAGACACCACCACAGCGCAGCCAGCAGCAATGCGCCCAGCAGCCGTCCGATGGCACGTGGCAGCGGGTTCATCGTGGCGTCTCGTCGCCGCACGGCAGCGGGCCGATGCGCGGAATGGCGTTGACGGTTTCCGGGTAGTCGAAGCGGGCAACGCACGTGCCCGACGGCGTCTGCACGCGCAACCGGTTGTGCGTGCCCAGGTCTTCGATGTAGGTCTCGCCGTCGTAGCCGACGATGACGTCGGCCGCGCTGCCTTCCACGCGCACCCGGGTGTTCAGCGGCAGCGGCTTGCCCGCGCGGTCGTGCAGCACCACCAGGGCCGCGCGAATGGGCGTGATCGCGAAGCGGACGCGCGCACCGGCGCGGTCGCTGGGCGTGGCGATCAATTCGGTGTCAGCGATGCGCATCGCTGCGGGCAGGGACATCGGGTCGATGGAGAGCTTGTTGTGCTGCCACGCATTGAGCGGCGCCACCAGCAGCACCCCGTCGGCATCGGTGTGACCGATGGGACGATTCTCCAGCTGCACCGGAACGCCGCCGATCCCGTCGGTGGTGATCACCGCAAACGCATCGTCGATACGACGCGACGCAAACCCGTGCCCGCCCATCCATACCAGGCCGCCGCTGGCCTGCGCGTAGCCGTGCCCGTAGCCGCCCAGGCGCGCGAGACCCAATCCGACGCGACCGTGAGCTCCCAGCCAGCCCACTTCGGCCAGGCCTCCATCTCCGCCGTCGCCGGTGTGCATCTGCACGCGCCAGCCCGCGCCACCATCGCCGGGAACCGGTCGGGTCAGATCGATGACCGTGCTGTCGCGTCCGTTGTTGCGTTGCCAGGATGTGTCGAGCCGGTGGTCGTGACCCAGCGAAACCGCGATGCTGAGGTACAGGCTGCGGTCGTTGTGGTCGTCGAGATTGCGGTTGTAGGACAGGTTGACCGACCAGTCGCGCGCGAAATTGCGCGTCCACGAAACGCCGGCATAGCGGGCAGTGGCGGGGCCCACGGTCGATGCCGCATCGGTATCGTCCTGGCGCAGGCGGACGTAGTTGATGCCGACATTGCCCAGCCATGCGGTGGTGAAGCCCGCCAGTGCGCGTTCGCTGATCTCAGGCGCACGCGGGCCGTACAGCGAGGCGATGTCGCGGTAGTCGCCGGACGTGCGCTGGCTGTCAGCGGAGACGTTGAAGTGGCCGTTGTTCCAGGCGTAGCCCAGGGTGGTCTGCGAGCCGTGTTCGCGATCCAGTCGGCTGCGCGCGTGCGATGCGCTGAACACACCTGCGCGACCGATCAGCCACACGCCACCGAGCCCTGCGTTGCGCAGGCCACCGCCGGCTTCGGCGTGCGATTCCAGGGTCAGGTTGTCGCTGATGCCATGACGCAGGTTGCCGCTGAAGACCGGTTCGCTGGCATACGAAAACGAGCGGACGCCGTAGTCCTGCCGCACGGTGCCAGCGCTCAGCGACCAGTCCGACAGACCCTTGGCCAACAGCTGCCGGGTGGAATAGAACGGGAAGTCGAGGTTGCGCGTGCGGCCAAACGCGTCGGTGATGACCAGGTGCGCGTTGCCCACACCGCTGATGCCCGGCACGGTGGACAACTGGAAGGGACCCACCGGCAATTCGCCGCGGTACTGGCGCACGCCGTTGACGTACAGATCCACGACCGACGGCACCGCCACCTCGCCAAGAAACGCCGGCATTGGGGTGGTGACGCGATAGGGCTGCAGGCCGAAGTTGCGGCCGATCTGCACACCGCCCAGGCGCACCGGGCGGGTCCAGTCGAGAAAGCCGCTGAAGGTGTCGCCCACGGTCAACGTCAGCGCCGCTGCGGGAAACGACAACTCCCAGTTGCTCTGCAGGCGCACCGTCTGGCCGCGCCAGCCGTCGTCGTCGGAACGGTAGCCGCGTGTCACGGCCGAGGTGCTGAACACACCGGGCCCGATGCCGAACGCGCGTAGTTCGCCGGTGGCGGTGAGGCCACTGTTCGACTTGTCGTGACTGGCGTACAGGTCGTAGTTGAGCAGCAGGCCGGGTGCGGTGGCGGTGATCGGCGCAGCACGCCCGTCGCGGGTGTTCAATCGCGTGGTCGGCAACGTGAGCTGCGACAGGGGCGCGTCGATGTCGATGCGCTGGTTGGCGAGGTCGTACCGGGTCTGCACGCCGGGAAGCCGATCGAGTGCGATTTCGGCGGAGAGTTCGTGGCCGGGGAGAGTGAACCCCATGCCGCGCAGGTCGCGGCTGTCGGCGAACATGCGGCCGTCACGACGGATGAAGCGCACCAGTTGCGGCAGCCGCGTGCGGTTCAGCACCACTTCGAGGTACAGCACCTGCGCGCTCGCATGGCCGCCCGGTTGGGCCGGCGGAAGTTCCGCGGCCGCCACGCCGCCGTCGGGTGCGTGCTGCGCGGCGGCATCTTCGGCAAGCAGCGCGAGCATGGCGGCCACCAGCGTGGCCAGTCGCCTGTTGGCCGACTGCCGCGCGGTGGGTTGCGACGCACCCGGCACGCACGAGGGAATCGGCGGCGCTGTGCGCGGCCCTGCATCACCGGGCCGTCGCATCCAGCACCAACGTGCGTTCGCCCGGTTCGCCGTTGATCCTTGCCTTGAACGCGCCGTCGCGCCCGGCATCGCGTTCGAGGTCGAGCGTGACCGGCAGGTTCCAGCGCATGCGCTGGCCCGGCAGCACGTAGCCCGACAATCCGGGTGCGACGGCCACGCGTTGGCCGTCGTCGCCGACGAACGCCAGGTCCGCGATCTGCGCGTGCGCATCGCCGGTGTTGTCGATCTCGATGAAGCGCGTCGGGTGGGCCCCCCCGAGCCGTGCATGCAGGGTTGCGGAGAGCTGTGCCTGGGACGCATCCGGTCGTGACACATCCGATTGAGGCCGGTTGACGGGCATCAGGAACACGGGGATCGAATAGCGCAGCGCAAGCCGCAACCCGGAGCGTGATGCGTCGTGAGCATCGATGGGTAGTTCATCGACGATGACGCGGTAGCTGGCTTCCCGGTCGACGGGTGCCGGCCCGGTGCGCACGATGCGGACCAGCTGTCGCGCGCCAGGGGCGAGTTCGAGCATCGGTGGGCTCAGCACCACGTCGCCGGTGGCGTCGAGCCGGTCCACGCCATCGTGCTGCGTCCAACGGAAAACGCGCAATTGTGCGTGCAGCGTCTGCGCTCCGGTGTTGCTCAGCGTCAGGCCTTCGGCGGCCTGTCGTGCCTGCAGGGTGATCGTGGTCGGTGCCACCTGCAGACTCGCCGCGCGGCTGTCGTGGCCCATGGCCAGCCATGCGAGCGTTGCCAGCGCGAACACGACCAGCGGCGCCCCGGACGAGGGCCGTGTGGGCATCGTGATGGGCACGCTCAGTAGGTGACGGTTGCGGTGACGGTGTCTGAGTAACTGTCGGCAGGGAAGCCGGCGCTGGGTACCCGGCCGTACACCTGATAGGCCTGGACCGCGCCGGTGCCCGTGCCTGCCACCGTGTCGGTGCCGATGGTCTCGCCCCATATGTCGGTGCGTCCCGAGTCGGTGTAGAGCTGGTAGGGCACCAGGTCGGTACCACCGTTGATCATCGCCCGCGCGGCAACGCCGCCGCCGCCGGCGTTGAGGCCTTCGTCCAGCGAGATGGTGTAGTCCGTGCCCGGCGTGCAGTTGACGTTCAACTGGCCGGCGGCGTCGATGTTGGTGTCGGTGGACGGGTGAGTGCCGAAGGCGACGTCGGTGGCGGCCGGCGTGTTGACGGTGCAACTACTCTGGATGGTGATGGTGACGTCAAACGTGGTGGTGGCCGTCTGTGCGTGCGCAGCGGGCACGTACAGTGCGGCGGTGGCGAGCAGTACGGTGGAAAGCAACGACTGGATCCGTGTCATGTGCATCTCTCCGGCGCGAAGGACTTCCTGACGCAGGGACTGCGGGTGCGGAACCTGCGGGGCGTGCGACGACGGCTTGCCTTTCCTCGCCGACGGTTTCATTCCCACCGCTCCGTGTCAAGCAACGGCCACGGTGTTTGCGTGTTGGCAGGATAGGCGGACTGGTGTGTGCGCCGCGTGTCGTGGCCGGACAGCCCCGGCACCTCCCAGATCGACCACGCGCTGGCGTTCGCATGGGATGACAGGGAAAAATCCCCGTTTCCCAAGCGGAAGGCCGCAAGGCGCACTCGTAGGGCGTCAATAAGCGAAGCGCATTGCGCCGGATTGGTTGCCGCGGAGGTCGGATCCATCTTCGCGTTCCATCCGGCGCATTACGCCTTCGGCTAATGCGCCCTACGGAAAGTCCCCGGCTGGAGGGCTTTCGACCCCTCGCTGGCCGCGCGCTCGGACATTCGCGCGGCCACGGCCTGCGCTTGGACATTCAGCACTCGTAGGGCGTCAATAAGCGAAGCGCATTGCGCCGTATTGGTTGCCGCGGAGGTCGGATCCATCTTCGCGCCCCATCCGGCGCATTACGCCTTCGGCTAATGCGCCCTACGGAAAGTCCCCGGCTGGAGGGCTTTCCGCCCCGTCGCCGGCCGCGCGCCCGGCCGGATCAGCGTCAGGCACCCATTCGCGCGGCCACGGCCTGCGCTTGGACAATCAGCACTCGTAGGGCGTCAATAAGCGAAGCGCATTGCGCCGGATTGGTTGCCGCGGAGGTCGGATCCATCTTCGCGTTCCATCCGGCGCATTACGCCTTCGGCTAATGCGCCCTACGGAAAGTCCCCGGCTGGAGGGCTTTCCGCTCCGTCGCCGGCCGCGCGCCCGGCCGGATCGTCGTCAGGCACCCATTCGCGCGGCCACGGCCTGCGCTTGCGCCATCAGGTGCGTGATCAGCGCGGCGGCGTTTCGTTCGCGAAGCAACGGGGCGGCCTGGCCGGACCATAGCGACATCAGGTCGGGGCGGTCCTGGGCGACCGCTTCGGACTTGAAGCGACCGGTCAGCCAGTTCTGCACGGGGTAGGGGGCGAGTTCGGTCGCGTGATCGGCCAGTTCGTCCATGAGCCGGTTGCGGATGCCACGGGCGAGGCGGCCGCTGAACGCACGGGTCAGGGCGGTGTGGCGTGCGTCGCCACTGAACAGACGACGTCGATGGACGTCGCTGGCGTTGGACTCGCTGCAGGCCAGGAACGCCGTGCCGATCTGCACCGCCTGCGCGCCCAGCGCCATCGCCGCGACCAGTCCGCGGCCATCACCGATGCCGCCGGCGGCGATCACCGGACAGTCGACCGCGTCGACCACTTGCGGCACCAGCGCGAACGTCCCCGTCAGCGACTCCTCGGCGGGGCGCAGGAACGACACGCGGTGGCCGCCGGCCTCGAAGCCGGTGGCCACGATCATGTCGACGCCCGCCTGGGCCAGTGCAACGGCTTCGTCGGGAGTGGTTGCCGCGCCCAGCGTGGTGATGCTCAGGTCGCGGCAGCGGCGCAGCACGTCCTCGGGCGGAATGCCGAACACGAAGCTGAAAACGGCCGGCCGGGCGGCCAGCACCGCGTCGACCTGTTCGTCGAAGCGCGGCATGTACCGCGCTGGACGCTGTGGCGCGGGCACGCCGAGTTCGTCGAAGTACGGTTGCAGCAGGGCGACGTAGCGGGCGAATTGTTCGTCGTCGACGTCGGGAGCTTCGCTGTCCTCGAACGGCACCCACAGATTCAGCGCGAACGGCCCGGCGCTGCGGGCGCGGATCGCCGACGCGGTGTCGTCGATCCCCGCGGCATCGAGGTGGTGCGCACCAAACGAACCGAGCCCGCCGGCGTCGCTGACGGCCGTGGTCAGTTCAACCGACGACAGCCCGCCACCGAACGGTCCCTGCACGATCGGCAGGCGCAGCCCGAGCCGGCGCATCGCGTCCGTGGCGGGCCAGCGCTTCACGCCGGCAGACCCTCGGCCTGCAGGGCCGCGCGCACGGCATCGCGTTCGCCGACACGCGCCAGGTAGGCGTGCAGCGACGGCAGGCCGCCCAGGTCGAGGTCGACGAACCGCGCCCAACGCGACACGGTGAACAGGTAGGCGTCGGCGACGGTGAACGACGCACCCGTCAGGAAGTCGTGGCCCGTGGCGGAAAGCTCGCGCAGGCGCGCGTCCAGCCACTCGTACTTGCCGCGCAGCACGGCCACGAGGGTGCGCTTGGCCTGCGTGTCGAGCGCCGGATTGAACAGCGGCGTGTACGCCTTGTGCAGCTCGGTGCCCACGTAGTTCTGCCACTCCAACACGCGGTAGCGGGCCAGGCTGCCGACGGAGGGGATGAGGTTGCCGGCGTTGGCCTGGTCGGCAACGTACTGGGCGATCACCGCGCCTTCGGTCATGCGTTGGCCATCGCCGAACTCCAGCACCGGCACCTGGCCGCGGCTGTTGACGGCGTGGAAATCGGTACCTGTCTCGGTGGTGTGGCTGCTGGTGTCGACACGTTCGAGCGTGAACGGCAGCGCGGACTCGCGCAGGGCGATGTGGACGGCAAGCGAGCAGGCGCCGGGGGCGAAGTACAGCTTCATCGTCGTGACTCCAAGGAATGGGGGAGGAACGACGGTGATGCTATTGCGGTGATCTGGCGCGATAAACGTGGAATCATTCACTCCACAAGTTACATGGAGTAACAAGATGGCCCGACAGTTCGACGCGCTGATGCTGGGCAGCATCGAACTGTTCTGCCTGTCCGCCGAGTTGGAGAGTTTCACCTTGGCCGCGACGCGCGCCGGGCTCACGCCGGCGGCGGTCAGCCGCTCGGTAAGCCGGCTGGAATCGCGCCTGGGTGTGCGGCTGTTCGTGCGCAGCACGCGCAAGGTCCGGCTGACCGATGCGGGCCGTGCCTATCACGCCCAATGTCGGCCGGCGTTGAGCCAGCTGGCCGAGGCCGAGCGCGAGCTCACCGGCCAGCAACTTCGCCCGGCCGGGATCGTGCGCATCAGCGTTTCGACGCCGCTCGGACACTGCCGGCTGCTGCCGCGACTGGCGGCGTTCCGGGCGCTGTATCCGGACGTCCAGGTCGACGTGCACCTGAGCAATCGCAACATCGACTTCATCGCGGAGGGTTTCGACCTGGCAATCCGCGGGCGCACGCCACCGGACTCGGGACTGGTGGCGCGCAAGCTGGAGGACGCGGCGCTGGTGGTGGTGGCGACGCCCGAGTATCTGGCGCGGCGCGGCACGCCACGGACGTTGGCCGATCTGGACCGCCACGACTGCATCCAGTTCGTGCTGCCCAGCAGTGGCCAGCGCGTGCCGTGGCTGTTCCGCGATGTCGATCGCGATGTCGAACTGGCCACCGAAGGCGGCGCGTGCTGCAGCGGCGATCTGCTGGCCACGGTGACCCTGGCGCGTCATGGCGCGGGGGTACTGCAGACCTACCGCTTCATCGTCGAGGATGACCTGCGCGACGGGCGGCTGGTCGAGGTGCTGAGCCCATACGGTGGACGTTCGCGACCCTTCTCGCTGATCTACCCCGGCAGCCGGCACATGCCACTGCGGGTGCGGGTGCTGGTCGACTTCCTGATGGCGCAGTGGGGCGCGGGCTGAGCAGTGCCATGCCGCGCGATCGACGCGCGCGGCGGCGTAACGCGCGGGGCGTCGCGCTACAGGGCTTCGATGCGTAGCCCGATGCCCAGGCCTGCCAGGTCGTCGGGTTCGCCGTGCAGGTCGGCCTTGAGCAGGGGGCGCGTTTCCAGCCAGCGCTTGTCCAGCGTCAGGCGCAAGCTGCTGTCGTCGGCGCGTGCGTCGAGGCGCGGGATCGGATCGGTATCGTGGCTGCGGTGCAGCAGCACTGCCAGGCGAAGCAGGGCGGCGTTGCGACGCGCGGTCGCCAACAGGCGATCGGGCAGCGCGTCGAACGCGGACTTGGGCACCTTGCGGCGGTGGGTGCGTACCAGTGCGGCGAGGAACTGCTGCTGCTGGCGCGAGAAGCCGGAGATGTCGGAGTGCTCGAGCACGTACGCGCCGTGAACGTGGTACTGGCTGTGCGCGATGGCCAGGCCCAACTCGTGCAGCCGTGCGGCGCGGGCCAGCATCACGCGGTCGTCGTCATCGAGCATCCAGGCCGCTGCCACCTGGTCGAACATGCGAAGTGCGCTCGCCTCGACTTGCCCGGCCTGGACGTTGTCGATGCCGTAGCGCTGGATCAGCGCCGCCACCGCGACGTCGCGCGGGTCGTTGACGCCGCCGCGTCCGAGCATGTCGTAAAGCACGCCCTCGCGCATCGCGGCCTTGCTGACCATCAGCCGTTGCAGGCCAAGTGCGGCGAAGGCCGCCTCGAGCACGAGCACGCCGCCGGCGATGATCGGACGGCGATCGGCCGACAGGCCGGGCAGGTCGATCGCGTCGATCCGGTCGGCCTGCAGCATGCGGTCGCGCAACTGCGGCAGGGCCTCGGCGGTGATGGCGCCCTTTGTCAGCTTCATGGCCGCGCAGACGTCGCCAATTGCCTTGCAGGTGCCCGACGAGCCCAGGGCCTCGTCCCAACCCAGGGCGCGGTAGGTGCCGGCGAACTGCTGGAACTCGGCGGTGACCTCGGCCAGCGCATCCTTCCAGCGCTTGCGGCTGAGCTTGCCGTTTTCGAAGAAACGGCGGGTGCTGGCAATGCAGCCCAGCTGCAGGCTCTCGCGCTCGATCGCCTCGAAACCCGACCCGATGATGCATTCGGTGGAGCCGCCGCCGATGTCGATGACCAGCCGCAGGCCGCCGTCGCGCGGGCGCTGCGCGTGTGCGACGCCGAGGTAGATCAGGCGTGCTTCCTCGCGGCCGGCGACAACCTCGATCGCATGCCCCAGCGCCGACTCCGCCGGCATCAGGAAGCTCTGCGGCGCAGCCAGGCGGCGCACGGTGTTGGTGGCGATCGCACGCACCCGCTGCGGCGGAATGTCGCGCAGGCGCTGGCCGAAACGCGACAGGCAGTCCAGCGCGCGCTGCCGGAACTCGGGGTCCAGGCCGCCCCTGCGGTCCAGGCCTTCGGCCATGCGGACGGTCTCGCGCAGGCGATCGACCACGCGCAGCTGGCCGAGCACGTAGCTGGCCACCACCATGTGGAAACTGTTGGAGCCAAGGTCGACCGCGGCCAGCAGATCGCCGTCTTGTAGCGGCAACCGGGCCGTGTGGAGCATTCCGTTCATGGGGGAATGATCGGCTATTCGCAGATCTGGGCCAACAACGACGCCTGCGCCGAGTGCGCCGAGGCCCCCATCTCGGGCTGCACGCGGCGGTAACTGCCGTCGGCCTCCAACTGCCAGGCATTGACGTTGTCGGCCAGGTAGTTGGTCAGTGCCTCGTCGTGGATGCGCCGCGCCAGGCCGTTGTCGAGGATCGGGAAGCCGGTCTCGACACGCCGCAGCAGGTTGCGTTCCAGCCAGTCGGCGCTGGCGCAGAACAGCTCGGGTTCGCCGTCGTTGCCGAACCAGTAGATGCGGTGGTGCTCCAGGAAGCGTCCAACGATCGAACGCACGCGGATGTTGTCCGAAATGCCAGGCACGCCCGGTCGCAGGGTGCAGGCGCTGCGCACGATCAGGTCGATCTGCACGCCGGCCTGCGAGGCCTGGTAGAGCGCGCGGATCACCTGCGGCTCGTTGAGTGCGTTCATCTTGGCGATGATGCGACCCCGCTTGCCGGCACGCGCCAGCCGGGTCTCGCGGTCGATGCGCTTGAGCACCCCGGCGTGCAGGGTGAACGGCGATTGCAGCATGCGCTTGAGCTTGATTGCCGGCGCCAGCCCCGACAGCTGCTGGAAGATCAGGTGGACGTCGTTGCCGATGTCGGGGTCGGCGGTGATCAGGCCGAAATCGGTGTACGCCCGCGCGGTGCCGGCGTGGTAGTTGCCGGTGCCCAGGTGCACGTAGCGGCGCAGTTTGCTGCCCTCGCGGCGCACCACCAGCAGCATCTTGGCGTGGGTCTTGTAGCCCACCACGCCGTACACCACCTGCACGCCGGCTTCCTGCAGGCGGTCGGCGAAGCCCAGGTTGGCCTCCTCGTCGAAGCGCGCGCGCAGTTCCACCACCACGGTGACGTCCTTGCCGTTGCGCGCGGCCTGCACCAGCTGCTCGACGATCTGCGAATCCTTGCCCGAGCGGTACAGGGTCTGCTTGATCGCGAGCACGTTCGGGTCTTCGGCGGCCTGGCGGACCAGTTCCAGCACCGGGGTGAACGCGTCGAAGGGGTGGTGCAGAAGCACGTCGCCGCTGCCGACCGTGTCGAAGATGTTTTCGACACCCGGCAGCTGGCGCGGCTGGTACGGCGGGAACTTCAGATCGGCGCGCTGCACCAGGTCGTACACCTGGGTCACGCGGTTGAGGTTGACCGGTCCGTTGATGCGGTAGACCGCGTTCTCGGGCAGGTCGAAGTTCTCCAGCAGGGTGCGCACGATCGGTTTGGGGCACTGCTCGGCGATCTCCAGCCTCACCGCGCGGAGGTACCCGCGGCCGACGAGTTCGTCACGCAGGGCCAGCGCGATGTTGTCGACTTCTTCCTCGTCGACGATCAGCTCGGAGTTGCGCGTCACGCGGAACTGGTACGCGCCCTTGACCAGCATTCCCGGAAACATCTCGTCGACGAAGGTCGACAACACCGCCGACAGGAACACGAAGTCGTGCGGGCCGCCGGACACGTCCTCGGGCAACTGGATGATGCGCGGCAGCGAGCGCGGCGCTCGCACGATGGCGAGGTTGCCCTGGCGGCCGAACGCGTCCTTGCCTTCCAGCACGACCACGATGTTGAGCGACTTGTTGAGGATCTTCGGAAACGGGTGCGCCGGATCGAGGCCCAGCGGCGACAGCACCGGCATGACCTCGTCGCGGAAGTAGTCGCGCAGCCAGCGCATCTGCGATTCGCTCCAGCAGTCGCGGCCGAGCACGCGTACGCCGGCGTCGTCCATCGCCGGGCGCAGCACGTGGTTCCAGCATTCGTACTGCGCCTGCACCAGTTCGGCGGCGCGATCGTGGATGCGCGCCAGCACCGTGGCCGGCGGCAGGCCGTCGGCGCCGGTCGGCAGGCCCAGGTCCTGGGCGTGGCGCAGCGTGCCGGCGCGGATCTCGAAGAACTCATCGAGGTTGGTGCAGCTGATGCATAGGTACTTCAGGCGTTCCAGCAGCGGCACCTGGGGGTCCTGCGCTTGCGCGAGCACGCGGAAGTTGAAGTCCAGCTGCGACAACTCGCGGTTGAAGTACAACGCGTTGTCGCGCAGCGGATCGCTGTCGCCCAGGTCCTGCATGGGGCTGGTGTCCAAGGGCAAGGGCTCCGGGCGGCTGGGTGCGTGGGCGGGTTCGCGCACGCGTCCCGATGATTCGCCCGCCGCCTCCGACGGCCGGCGTGGCGTTCCGGCGGCGTCCGTGTCGATCGCGGTGGCGTCGTGGCCGGCGTTGGCGTTGCTGTTCGGAGCGTTCATGGCGTCATCCCGGTGGTTTCCCTGGTACGCAGGCGCTCAGCGCCAAAGTGACAGGAGAAGGTACTACCACGACCGACCTCGCTGGCGACTTCCAGCCGTGCCTGGTGCAGGTTCAGCACGTGCTTGACGATCGCCAGGCCCAGGCCGGTGCCGCCGCTCTCGCGTGAGCGGCTGGTCGACACGCGGTAGAAGCGTTCGGTCAGGCGCGGCAGGTGCCCGGCGGGAATGCCGTAGCCGCTGTCGGTGACCTCCAGCGAAACGCCGTCGCCGTCGCGACGGAAGACAATGCGGATGCTGCCGCCCGCCGGCGTGTACCGCACGGCGTTGCTGACCAGGTTGGAGAAGGCGCTGTGAAGCTCCTTGTGCGCTCCCCACAGGTCGACGTTGGCGGTGTCCTGTGCGCTGACCTCATGGCGGCCCTGGCTCAGCGCCATCGCTTCGCGCCGCAGCGTGCCGACCATCGACGACATCGCCACGTGATCCTCTTCGTGCAGGCTGTCCTGCGATTCCAGGCGCGACAGCGTCAGCAGGTCCTCGACCAGCTGGGTCATGCGCTGGGACTGGCGCTGCATCTCGCCCAGGATCGGCGCCCAGTCGGGGTGTTCGGCCGGGTCGAGCATGTCCAGGTAGCCGTGCACCACCGTCAGCGGCGTACGCAGTTCGTGGGACACGTTGGCGACGAAATCGCGGCGCATCTGTTCCAACTGCAGCAATCGGCTGACATCGCGCGCAACCAGCAGCCACAGGTTTTCCGAGTACGGAATCAGTCGCAGGCTCAGCGTGGTGCCGGGGCTGAACGGCGAAGGCGTCTCCAGCGCTTCGGCATTGCGCCCGGCAGCCAGCCAGTGCGACAGCGGCAGCGGCTGCAGTCGGTCGACCAGCGCGGCGCCGATGTCCTGCGGGTAGCGCAGGCCCAGCAGCGGTCCGCTGGCCTCGTTGAACCACTGCACGCGCTGGCTGTTGCGTTCGACCACCACGATCGCGTCGGGCAATGCCGCGGCGGCCGCGCGGTAGGCGCGCAGCATCTCGATCAGGCGCCGCTTGCGGCCGCGCATCTCGCCCTGGCCCCGGGCGAGCAGGTGGTCGAGCTCGTTCCAGACGCCGGCACCGGCAACCGGTTCGAGCCGCTGGCGGGCGGTGAGGCGCGTCAGCAGGCCGCGCAGCTGCCAGTAGTGCCAGGCGACCACGCCCAGCGCAGCCAGGGTCAACACCGGCCAGGGCTGCCCCACCAGCGCGCCCACCACCGCGGCGGCGGCGAGGATCAGCGCGAGCTGGCCGAGGGTGCGGAACCAGGCGGAACGGGCTCTGGGGGGCATGCGTTGGAGTCTAGCGGCGGACGCGGGAACGCGGCGCGGGTGAAGTTTCCGCCGGCGGTGCGGCCGGCGGGCGTTCGCAGCGGTGCCGGCCGGCGAGGGGCGCCAGCCGGCGGCATCACACTTCTGGCGAGGCCGAGAACCGGTAGCCCGCGCCGCGCACGGTCTGCACCATGCCATCGAGCAGGTGCGGTTCGAGCGTCTTGCGCAGGCGACGGATGTGCACGTCGACGGTGCGCTCTTCCACGTACACGCTGCCGCCCCAGACGTGGTCGAGCAACTGGGTGCGCGAGTACACGCGCTCGGGATGGGTCATGAAGAAGTGCAGCAGCCGGTACTCGGTCGGGCCGATCTGCACCGGCTGGTCGCCGCTTTCGGCGTTGGCGAATACACGGTGAGCCGCCCCGTCGATGCGCAGCGATCCGACGCCGACGCTGCCGTCCTCGTCGTCTTCACGGGACCGCCGCAGCACCGCACGGATGCGCGCAAGCAGTTCGCGTGCCGAGAACGGCTTGACCACGTAATCGTCGACGCCGGCTTCGAGCCCGCCGACGCGATCGTTTTCCTCGCCGCGCGCGGTGAGCATGATGATCGGCACTTCGCGCGTCAGCGATTCCTTGCGCCAGCGGCGGGCCAGCTCCAGGCCGCTGGTGCCGGGCAGCATCCAGTCGAGCAGGATCAGGTCCGGCACCCGATCGGCGATGGCCGATTGGGCTTCGCGGGCGTCACCGGCATGAATCGGGTCGTAGTCGCCCTTGCGCAGGGCGAAGGCGACCATGTCGCGGATGGCGGGCTCGTCTTCGACAATCAGGATGCGCTTTTGCACGTGGTCACCGGGGGAAAGACCAGGAGTGGCCCCGACGTCGCCCTC
Source organism: Montanilutibacter psychrotolerans (assembly GCF_003719825.1). Lineage (GTDB taxonomy): Bacteria > Pseudomonadota > Gammaproteobacteria > Xanthomonadales > Xanthomonadaceae > Montanilutibacter > Montanilutibacter psychrotolerans. The sequence goes on from NZ_RIBS01000002.1 coordinate 19,750, forward strand.
AGGGCGCCGTCCGGGGTGACGCGGCCGGCCTTCAGGCCGGTCCGGCTCCGCGCGTCGCGGCGACAGCCGCCACGGCGCGCACGGTGCATCCCTGCACCGTAGGGAGCCGGGACAACCCGACTCCCCTGAGCGGCGTCAGTACACTACCGTTTAGTGACAGCTCCGTGACATGCGAGACCGGTGCGCCCTTACCGGCGTTGCAGGTCTTCGTCGCGAACGCCCTGGCGGCGGAGTTCGAGCACCGTGGGCGTGATCGCGGCGATGCGCGCTTCGATCCGCGCCCGGGCGTAGTAGTCCAGCTCGGTGTTCTTCTTGAGCGTGTTGAGCTGAACCAGTGCCTGCTCCGGCCGTCCGCCCAGGTAGGCCGCTTCGGCATAGGCCTCGCCGGCGCGGATGCGATCGCCGGCCAGCTCGCAGGCACGTGCGTAGGTCTTCTGGAACACCGCGTCATCGGCCGACTGCGACAGCAACGGACGCAGCAGCGCCTGCGCCCGCTGGCCGGCAGCGGCGTTGTTCCGCTCCGCCAGCAGGCGCGCGAAGGTCAGCGCCACGGCGCGGTTGTGCGGACTTTGCTTGAGCAGGGCATCCAGGCGTGCGTCGGCCGCAGCGTGCTTGCCGCTCTGCGCCTCGGCCTCGGCCAGGGCCAGCAGCACCCAGGTGTCACCGGGACGTTGTTCGAGCAGTTCCCCCAGGATTGCGGCCGCGGCGGCCGGCTGGTTGCCGCGCAGTTGCGCGACCGCCAGGCCGTAGCGCTGCGCGGGGCTGGCCTTGCCGGCGCGGGCCAGCCGCGTGTATTCGTCGATGGCCGCGCGCGGCGTGTCGGCGCTGAGCACGCGCAGGCGCTCACGGGCGAACTCGAAGCGTCCGGTCCCGCCCTGGGTCGGCATGGCATCGCCGATGCGCAGGCCACCTGGCAACAGCGGGTTGTCGCTGGCCAGGGTGGTGCCCGCGTTGAAGCGGCCTGGCGCGCGCGCGATCTGCTCGGCGCGCTCCTTGGCCTCGCTGATGCGCGTGGTGGTGACCGGGTGGGTCATCAGGTAATCGTCGCTGGTGTTGTACTCGTTGGCCCGGTTGCTGCGGCTGGCAACGTGCAGGCGCTCGAAGAAATCCGCCATCGCCGCGGGGTCGTACTGGCTGCGAGACAACGTCTGGATGCCGACGCGGTCGGCTTCGGATTCGTTGGATCGGGTGTAGTCGATCTGGCGCTGCTGCAGCAGCGCCATCGCCGAGACGATCGCCGCGTTGGATCCGTCGGTGGAGGAGGTGCCACCGGCGGACTGCGCGAGCACGATCGCGCCGAGCATCGCCAACAGGATCGGCAACTGGTCGCGCTGGGCCCGTTCGACCGCACGCAGCACGTGCTGCTGGGTGACGTGGGCGATCTCGTGCGAGAGCACGCCGGCGACCTCGTCCTCGCGTTCGGCGTTGAGCACCAGTCCCGCGTTGACGCCGATGTAGCCGCCCAGCGTGGCGAACGCGTTGATCTGGCGCTGGCGCAGCATGAAGAAGGTGAACGGCTGTTGCGGGCGATCGCTGTTGTTGGCCAGGCGGCTGCCGAGCTGGTCCAGCCATTCGTCCACCAACGGGTCTTCCAGCACGTAGTCGTAATGGCGCAACTGCGCCAGCAACATCTCGCCGTACTCCGCCTGCTGCGCTGGGTTCAGCAGCTCGCCGGCGGAGGATCCGATATCGGGCAGCCGCGACTCCTGGGCCGGGCTGCAGACGGCGGCCAGGGCGAGGGTCAGAGCGGCGGTGAGCAGGGTGATGCGGCGCAAGCGGGGTCCCCTCGGGTCGTTGGAATGCGACTGCGGCAGGATGCGGCCGCGCGGCGCAGGCTGGGTGAATCCCCGTTAAGGCTACGGGCAAACACGCGGGCCGGGTGGCGGGTGATGGTGCGGACAGCGGGGTGGAAATGCCGCGGGCATGGGACCATATACCCTCGCAGGCCACGGCGACGGGGGTTCGACCGCGCCGGGCCGGCCGAGTTCACGCAGCATCGGCCGCCGAGCAATCACAGCGCCCAGGAGAACCGTTTTGAGTGACAACGCCACTACCACGCCGCAGGTCGTGATCTACACGACGGCAATCTGTCCCTACTGCGTCGCGGCCAAGAACTTCCTCAAGAGCAAAGGCCATGGGTGGACGGAAGTCCGCATCGATCTGGACCCGGCGGAGCGCGAAAAGATGATGGCGTTGACCCGACGCACCAGCGTCCCGCAGATCTTCGTGGGCGACACGCACGTTGGCGGCTACGACGACATGATCGCGCTGCACCGTGCCGGTGGACTTGATCCGCTGCTGGCGGGGTCCGTGGCATGAGCGCCGACAACCAGAAGCCGGACGGCGGCGAGGAAGATCGCGTTGCGGCGTTCACCGCATTCCGCAAGCGCATGAACGAGCGCATTCTCGCCGAGCCCAACCAGGTCGTGCGGCGCTTCTTCGCGCTCGACACGCAGACCTACCAGCCCGGCGCGCTGGACCTGAAGACCAAGGAACTGCTTGGTCTGGTGGCCTCGATGGTGCTGCGTTGCGACGACTGCATCAGCTACCACGTGGCGCAATGCAAGGACGCCGGCGTGAACCGGGACGAGATGTTCGAGGCGTTCTCGGTGGGTCTTGTGGTGGGTGGCTCGATCGTGATTCCGCACCTTCGCCGGGCGGTCGATTTCCTGGACCGGCTCGAGCAGGGCGACACCGCCACGCCGCCCGTGCACGACCACGACTGACGCCGCGATCGAATGACCGGCTGCCCGGCATGCCCGGGGCAGCTGCGACGACCCGGCCCGGGACGGGGCGCCTGCCGGATGTGGCGCCTGCCTGCGCAGAGTGTGCGACCGCGAGCGTCTTCGGGCCGGACCGGCTGGTATCGGCATTTTGTCAGGCGCGCGCATGACCCGGACGGGTTTGCCGAACCGGCCTTGGACCATCGTCGGGTGGGCGTTTACCTGCAGGCCGGGGCCGCTTCCGGCATAATTCCGCGGCTAAACCATCCGCCGCCGTACCTCGGGTCCGGCGCGCCCACCAGCAGGAAACCCCTTATGACGCAGACCATTACGGTCATCCGTGGCGACGGTATCGGCCCGGAAATCATGGACGCCACCCTGCACGTGCTCGACGTGATGGACGTCGGCCTGCAGTACGAGTTCGCCGATGCCGGCCTGGTCGCACTCGAGAAGCACGGCGAGCTGCTGCCGGCGGCGACGATGGACTCGATCCGCCGCAACCGCATCGCCCTCAAGAGCCCGCTGACCACGCCGGTCGGCGAAGGCTTCAGCTCGATCAACGTCGAGCTGCGCAAGCGCTTCGACCTGTACGCCAACGTGCGTCCGGCCAAGTCGTTCCCGAACACCAAGTCGCGTTTCGGTTCTGGCGTCGACCTGATCACCGTGCGCGAAAACACCGAAGGCGCCTACAGCGCCGAAGGCCAGGCGCTCTCTGAAGACGGCGAAACCGCCACCTCGATCACCCGCACCACGCGTCGTGGTTCCGAGCGCATCGTCCGCTACGCCTTCGACCTGGCGCGCCGTACCGGCCGCAAGAAGGTCACGGTGGTGCACAAGGCCAACATCCTGAAGTCGACCTCGGGCCTGTACCTGCGCACCGCGCGTGCGGTTGCGGCCGAGTACCCGGACATCGAGTGCAACGAGATGATCGTGGACAACACCTGCATGCAGCTGGTGATGCGCCCGGAACAGTTCGACATCATCGTCACCACCAACCTGTTCGGCGACATCATCTCCGACCTGTGTGCCGGTCTCGTCGGCGGCCTGGGCCTGGCGCCGGGCGCCAACATCGGCACCGACGCGGCGATCTTCGAGGCGGTGCACGGCACTGCGCCCGACATCGCCGGTCAGGGCAAGGCCAACCCGTGCGCGCTGTTGCTGGGCGCGGCACAGATGCTCGATCACCTCGGCCAGACCGAGAAGGCCGAACGCCTGCGCGCGGCGATCATTGCCACCCTCGAGGCCAAGGACTCGCTCACCGCCGACCTGGGCGGCACCGGCAACACGATGTCGTTCGCCAAGGCGATCGCCAGCCGGGTCTGAGGCCTGCCAGCCTGAGCCGGTTCGCCCGGTTTAGCAGGTCTTGCAAGGGGCGCTTCGGCGCCCTTTGCGCGTTTTGGGCCCTCGCGGCGCCGAGGGCGCATCGTCCGGGAGCCTGATGGGATTGGAGGGGCGGGCGGGGAGGCTGTGTTCTGGCCCTGTTACTCGACAGCGCCCGTGTTGCACTGCAAAATGATCTGATTAGTTCCATTCGGATAAAGAGATGAATGCGCCACCGGCCCCGGCGGTCCGCCCCAGCGCGATCGCGCTGACCCCCTTGCTGTTGTTCCTGGCGCTGTTCTTCGGTGCCGGGCTGTACTTCACCGCGCACGGCGAGGCGATGGGCTTCTACCAGCTGCGCGCGCCGGTGGCGATCCTGCCGGCGTTGGCGTTGGCGGCGTTCATCGCCTGGCGCCGCAAGCTTCCGGCGCTGGACACGCTGCTGTCGGGCATGGGCGACAGCAACGTGATGCTGATGTGCCTGATCTTCCTGCTGGCAGGCGGCTTCGTCGAAGTGTCCAAGGCGATTGGCGCAGTCGACGCGATCGTCGCGCTGGGCATCGGCAACGTGCCGCCGGCGCTGCTGCTGCCGGGCCTGTTCCTGGTCGCCGGATTCATTTCGCTGTCGCTGGGCACGTCGATGGGCACGATTGCCGCGGTCGCGCCGATTGCACTAGGCGTGTCCGATGCGTCGGGCCTGGATCGCGCGCTGGTACTCGGTGCGGTGATCGGCGGTGCCACCTTCGGTGACAACCTGTCGGTGATCTCCGACACCGCCATCGTCGCCAGCCGCACGCAGGGCTGCACGATGCGCGCGAAGTTCCGCGAGAACTTCAAGCTGGCGCTTCCCGCGGCGCTGATCACGCTCGTGGTGCTCGGGTTTGTCGGCGATACCGCGCCGGTGCAGACCCTCGACCCCGTCTCGCCGTGGCTGATCGTGCCGTACCTGGTGGTGCTCGGCCTGGCCCTGGCGGGTGTCGACGTGATCATCGTCCTGAGCGTTGGACTGCTGGTGGCAGGCGCCTTCGGTGCGTTCCTTACCGAGGATTTCGGCGTCGCGGCCTACGCCTCCCACGTCTGGGAAGGCTTCGAAAGCATGGTCGAGATCACGCTGTTGTCGTTGCTGGTTGGCGGGCTGGGCGCACTGATGAAGGCTACCGGCGGCCTGGCTTGGCTGGCCCAGGCAATCGGTCGATTTGCACGCGGACACAAGAGCCGCCGCGCCGGTGAAATCAGCATTGCCGCCTTGTCGACGACGGCCGACGTCTTCACCGCCAACAACACCGTCGCGATCCTGATCAGCGGCAGCCTCGCCCGCGACATCGCCCAGCAGCATGGCGTGGCGCCTGCGCGCGCGGCCAGCGTGCTGGACATCTTTGCGTGCGTCACACAAGGCGTGCTGCCGTATGGCGCGCAGATCCTGCTGGCTGCGTCGCTGGGCGCCGTGTCGCCGTTGGCGCTGGCAGGAAGCGTCTACTACAGCTGGCTGCTGGGGGCGATCACCATCGCGGTGATGCTGTGGCCGACACGCAATCGCGCGCGACAACCGGCGCCGTCCACGGCTGCCGGCTGAGCGCCCCGGCGCGACACGGCAGGCTGAAACGAAGAAGGGGCGCAACCGCGCCCCTTTTTCGTTTCCTGTCGATGCCGCGTTGTCTCAGTTGCGCGACTGCAGCTTGGCCAGCAGGCGCAGGAACTCGATGTACAGCCACACCAGCGTGACCATCAGGCCGAACGCGCCGTACCACTCCATGTACTTGGGTGCGCGCTGCTCGACGCCGGTCTCGATGAAGTCGAAGTCGAGCACCAGGTTCAGTGCCGCGATCACGACGACGAACAGGCTGAACCCGATTCCGATCAGGCCCGACTCGTGGATGTAGGGCACGCGGATGCCGAAAAAGCTCAGTCCGAAGCTGACCAGGTAGAGCAGGGCAATGCCGCCGGTGGCCGCAGCGACACCCAGCTTGAAGTTCTCGGTGGCCTTGATCAGGCCCGTGCGATAGGCAAACAGCAGCGCGAACAGCGTGCCGATCGTCAGCATCACCGCCTGCAGCACGATGCCCTCGTACCGATGGTTGAACATCGCCGAGATCGCGCCAAGGAAGAAGCCTTCAACCAGGGCGTACAGCGGCGCGGTCACCGGCGACCAGGTCTTCTTGAACGTGGTAATCAGTGCCAGCACCAGGCCGCCAATGGCGCCACCCCACACGTACGGGGCTGCGCCGACGATCCCGTCCGGCGTGCTCACCTGGTGCCACGCGAACGTTGCGGTAAGCACGCACAGCAACAGCAGCGCGCCGGTCTTGTTGACGGTGCCATTGAGGGACATTACCTCGTTGTCGCCACGGCTCAGCGCACCGGTGCCGAGGTCGAGGAACGTGGATTCCTTCAATGCAGGATTGCCGCTGCGCATGGTTGCTCCTTTGATTGGCGCCAGGGTATGGGGGCGAGCATACACAGCCGCGCGGCCGGCGCGCAGACGCACGTTGACACGGCGCCTGGTTGCACGCAAAATAGCCGGCCTTTCGCGGCGTTGGCGCGCAACGAAAGCCCGGCTTCGGGGCATAGCGCAGTCTGGTAGCGCATCTGGTTTGGGACCAGAGGGTCGGGGGTTCGAATCCCTCTGCCCCGACCACTGGGCTGGCGTCAGTTAAGATGTCCGACTGGCGCCCGTAGCTCAACCGGATAGAGCACCGGCCTTCTAAGCCGGTGGTTGCAGGTTCGATTCCTGCCGGGCGCGCCAAGTCATGCAAGAATGCTTCATGTGGTTTCTGTGGTGGATGTAGCTCAGTTGGTTAGAGCACCGGATTGTGATTCCGGGGGTCGCGGGTTCAAATCCCGTCTTCCACCCCACGTTTTTTTGCAGTACAATTCGCAGACGTTTCGGGCTGTTAGCTCAGTTGGTAGAGCAGTTGACTCTTAATCAATAGGTCCAAGGTTCGAATCCTTGACAGCCCACCAATACTAAAAAGCACCTGGTATCCCCAGGTGCTTTTTTCTTTATGTGCGGTACGCTCCTCAACGCCCCGGCAGTGCCGGTGCGGCATGCGCGAAAGTGGCGGAATTGGTAGACGCACTGGATTTAGGTTCCAGCGGGTAACCCCCGTGCGGGTTCGAGTCCCGCCTTTCGCACCACCCGACGATCCGTTGCCCCCTGGCCTCCGCCGGGGCGCTGGCAGCGACGCGCGTAATCAGCCAAACTACTGCGTTCCGCATGGGCGGTACGGGGCTGCCGTGCCCGCACGCGGCCAACCAGGTCATCAACATTGTTCCGCGCCCGAGCGCCGCGGTAGCAGGAGTGGATATGCAAGTTTCGGTCGAATCGCTGGGTACCCTTGAACGCCGCATGACCTTCAGCCTTCCGGCCGACCGCCTCGAAAGCCAGGTCGGCGGTCGCCTGCGTGAGATCGCGCGTGGCGCCAAGATCAAGGGCTTCCGTCCGGGCAAGGTGCCCGCCAAGGTCATCGAGCAGCGTTTCGGCGAGCAGGTCCGCGCTGAGATCCTCGACGGTCTGCTGCGCGAAGGCTTCAGCAACGCCGTGCGCGAGAACGCGCTGCAGCTGGCTGGCAATCCGCGTATCGAACCGGCGGCCGACGCCGAGCTGTCGTTCGTCGCGACCTTCGAGGTGGTGCCGGACTTCGGCGACATCGACGTCGCCAAGCTCAACGTGATCCGCCACACCGCCGAGGTCAGCGACGCCGACCTCGACACCATGGTCGAGAACCTGCGTCTGCAGCGCCGCACCTGGAACCCGGTCGAGCGCGCCGCGACGGAAGGCGATGCGGTTGAGATCGAGACCTGGTCGGTGGCCGGCGACGAGCGCGTGCCCGCCGAGGGCGTCGAGCGCGGTGCCAGCATCATCGGTTCGGGCGCCATGTTCCCGGCGATCGAAGCGGCGATGACCGGCATGGTCGCGGGCGAGGAAAAGCAGGCCGAGATCGACTTCCCGGCTGACTGGCGCGTGCCGCAGTTCGCCGGCCGCACGGTCACTGTCCATCTGAAGGCCACCAAGGTTTCCGAGCCGGTGATGCCCGAGGTGGACGATGCGTTCATCAAGAGCTTCGGCATCAAGAGCGGCGACGCCGAGCAGTTCCGCGCCGACATCCGCAGCAACCTCGAGCGCGAGCTCAAGGGCGCGCTGATGACCCGCCTGCGCCGTGAAGTGGGCGAGCAGCTGATCGCCGCCTACGAACAGGTCGAAATGCCGCCGAAGCTGGTCGAGGGCGAGGCCCGCGACATGGCCCGCCAGGCAATCGAGCAGGCCCGTCGCCAGGGCCGTCCGGTCGACGCGCCGGCCGATGCCCACCTGACGTTCATGGAGCCGGCGCGCAAGCGCGTGCTGGTGGGCCTGCTGGTGGGCGAGATCGCCCGCCGCAACCAACTGACCCTGGATCCCAAGCGCCTCAACGAGACCCTCAAGCTGATCGCTTCGACCTACGAGGAGCCGCAGCAGGTGATCGAGCTTTACCGCAACGACCAGCAGCTGATGTCCGGCCTGCAGGCACGCGTGATGGAAGAGCAGGTGATCGACTGGATCGCCGAGCGCGCCCAGCACACCGAGCAGTCCATGTCGTTCAGCGACGCGATCCGTCAGTAACATCACGCAGCAACGCGCGTTTCCGATTCGCTAGGTCTTGCGCTGCGGTCCGGTCGGCCCCAAGTTGACCGGACCGCGCTTGCTTCCAGCGCCCAACTCGCATGCCCACAGGTGCCGTCGAATGGATAACCGAACCCAAGCCTTGAACCTCGTTCCGATGGTGGTCGAGCAGACCAGCCGTGGCGAGCGGGCGTACGACATCTACTCGCGCCTGCTCAAGGAACGCGTGATTTTCCTGGTCGGTCCGATCGACGACTACATGGCCAACGTGGTGGTCGCCCAGTTGCTGTTCCTCGAGGCCGACAATCCCGAGAAGGACATCAGCCTGTACATCAACTCGCCCGGCGGCGTCGTGACCGCGGGCATGGCGATCTACGACACCATGCAGTACATCAAGCCGGACGTGAGCACGATCTGCGTCGGCCAGGCTGCTTCGATGGGCGCGCTGCTGCTGGCGTCGGGTGCACCCGGCAAGCGCTACGCGCTGCCGAATTCGCGCGTGATGATCCACCAGCCGCTGGGCGGGTTCCAGGGCCAGGCCACGGACATCGACATCCATGCCCGCGAGATCCTGACCCTGCGCCAACGCCTTAACGAGGTGCTTTCCAAGCACACCGGGCAGGCGCTGGAGACGATTGCGCGCGATACCGAACGTGACAACTTCAAGAGCGCCGAGGCCTCGCGCGAGTACGGTTTGATCGACCAGGTCCTCGAGCGCCGCCCGGACGATTCGATCCAGGCTTCCTAAGCCTTTGATGTACCAGCGGTTTGGCCCGGGCTCCAGCCTTCGTGGCTGGCCGGATCGCTGTGCTATTCTCGGGCCGTAACACCCGCAAACCCCGCAGTGGCGGGGTTGCGGAGACTAAGAGCACCACTTGGGCGGAAGCATGAGCGAAGAGCGACAAGGCCGCGGTACGGGCGACAGCAACAAGATTCTCTACTGCTCGTTTTGCGGTAAGAGCCAGCATGAAGTCCGCAAGCTCATCGCGGGCCCGAGCGTGTTCATCTGCGATGAATGCGTCGAGCTGTGCAACGACATCATTCGCGAGGAGCTCGAGGAGAAGGCGCAGTCGGCGCGCAGCCACCTGCCCAAGCCCAAGGAGATCCTCGAGGTCCTCGATCAATACGTGATCGGCCAGGCGCGCGCCAAGCGCACGCTCGCTGTCGCGGTGTACAACCATTACAAGCGCATCGAGAGCCGCCAGAAGAACGACGACGTCGAACTGGCCAAGTCGAACATCCTGCTGGTCGGTCCCACCGGCTCGGGCAAGACGTTGCTGGCCGAAACGCTGGCGCGCATGCTCAACGTGCCGTTCACGATGGCCGATGCCACGACGTTGACCGAAGCCGGCTATGTTGGCGAGGACGTCGAGAACATCATCCAGAAGCTGCTGCAGAAGTGCGACTACGACGTCGAGAAGGCGCAGCAGGGTATCGTCTACATCGACGAGATCGACAAGATCTCGCGCAAGTCCGACAACCCGTCCATCACCCGTGACGTGTCCGGCGAAGGCGTACAGCAGGCCCTGCTCAAGCTGATCGAGGGTACCGTTGCCAGCGTGCCGCCGCAGGGCGGGCGCAAGCATCCGCAGCAGGAGTTCCTGCAGGTCGACACCCGCAACATCCTGTTCATCGTGGGCGGTGCGTTCGCCGGCCTGGAGAAGATCATCCAGCAGCGCAGCACCGAGGCGGGTGGCATCGGCTTCGGCGCCAAGGTCAAGAGCAGCACGATCAAGGCCGACACGGGCAAGATCCTGGCCGACGTCGAGCCGGAAGATCTCATCAAGTTCGGTCTGATCCCCGAGTTCGTGGGTCGCCTGCCGGTGGTCGCAACGCTCGAGGAACTCGACGAGGCTGCGCTCATCACGATCCTCACCGAGCCCAGGAACGCGATCACCAAGCAGTTCCGCAAGCTGTTCGACATGGAAGGTGTCGAGCTGGAGTTCCGGCCGGACGCCCTCGCGGCGATCGCGCGCAAGGCGCTCAAGCGCAAGACCGGCGCGCGCGGCCTGCGAACCATCGTGGAATCGGTGCTGCTGGACACGATGTACGACCTCCCGTCGCTGGAGAACGTCAGCAAGGTCGTGGTGGACGAATCGGTCATCGATCACAAGACCGATCCGTACCTGATTTACCAGACGCCCCCGGCGGCGGCGCCCAAGGCGGCGTCCGGCGACTGATCCGGTGCTGGCGGCACGCTCATGGCGTGCTGCATTCAGCCATAAGTGGCTGATAAAAAAGGGAAATTGACAAGCAGGCCGCGCCATCGAGCGCGGCCTGCTTGCATCCGTCTGCGCCGGCCCCCATAACCGTCGCCATGGGCCATCGCGCCCACCAAATTCCCGGCCGCGTGCGACGCTGGCCCTGCTTTCCCCGGAGCCCCCATGACCGACCCGACCGACCGCGACACGTTCGATTTGCCGGTGTTGCCGCTGCGCGACGTCGTCGTATTCCCGCACATGGTGATCCCGCTGTTTGTGGGGCGCGACAAGTCGATCCGCGCGCTCGACCAGGCCATGGAATCGGACAAGCGCATCCTGCTGGTGGCCCAGAAATCCGCCGAAACCGACGATCCGGGCGCGACGGATCTCTATGCGATCGGCACGCTCGCCCAGGTGCTGCAATTGCTGAAGCTGCCCGACGGCACGATCAAGGTGCTCGTGGAAGGCGTCTCACGCGTCGAGGTCGAGAACGTCAACGAGCGCGATTCGGTGCTGGTCGGGCAAGCGACGATGATCGAGCCGGCGTTGGACCGCGAACCGCGGGAACTCGACGCCATCACGCGGTCGCTCATGGGACTGTTCGAGCAGTACGTGAAGACCAATCGCAAGCTGCCGCCCGAGCTGATGCAGACCCTCGCCGGCATCGATGAACCCGGCCGACTGGCGGACACCATCGCCGCCCACCTGGGCGTGCGCATCGGCGACAAGCAGAAGTTGCTGGAGACGCACGCGATCGGTGCACGACTGGAGCAACTGGTTGGACTCGTCGACGGCGAGATCGACGTGCAGCAGCTGGAAAAGCGCATCCGCGGCCGCGTCAAGTCGCAGATGGAGAAGAGCCAGCGCGAGTACTACCTCAACGAACAGATGAAGGCGATCCAGAAGGAGCTCGGCGAGAGCGAGGACGCGCCCAACGACATCGATGAGCTGACCCGCAAGATCGCCGAGTCCGGCATGCCCAAGCCGGTCGAGGTCAAGGCCAAGTCCGAACTCAACAAGCTCAAGCAGATGTCGCCGATGTCGGCCGAAGCCGCCGTCGTTCGCAACTATCTCGACTGGTTGCTCGGCGTGCCGTGGAAGAAGCGCAGCAAGATCCGCAAGGACCTCAAGTCCGCCCAGGACGTCCTCGATGCCGACCACTTCGGCCTCGAGAGGGTCAAGGAGCGAATCCTCGAGTACCTGGCGGTGCAGACGCGCGTCAAGAACATGAAGGGGGCCATCCTGTGCCTGGTGGGCCCGCCAGGCGTCGGCAAGACCTCACTCGGCCAATCGATCGCCAAGGCCACCAATCGCAAGTTCGTGCGCATGTCGCTGGGCGGCGTGCGCGATGAAGCCGAGATCCGCGGTCATCGTCGGACCTACGTCGGATCGATGCCGGGCCGGATCGTGCAGAACCTCAACAAGGTCGGCAGCAAGAACCCGCTGTTCGTGCTCGACGAGATCGACAAGATGTCGATGGACTTCCGTGGCGATCCGTCCTCGGCGTTGCTGGAGGTGCTCGATCCCGAGCAGAACAACGCGTTCAACGATCACTACCTGGAGGTCGACCTCGACCTCAGCGAAGTGATGTTCGTGGCGACGTCCAACTCGCTCAACATCCCCGGTCCGCTTCTCGATCGCATGGAAGTCATCCGGATCCCCGGCTACACCGAGGAAGAAAAACTCAATATCGCGATGCGCTATCTGATGCCCAAGCAGATCAAGGCGAACGGCCTGAAGGTCGACGAGCTGAAGATCGCCGAGAGCGCGGTGCGCGACATCGTCCGCTACTACACGCGCGAGTCGGGCGTTCGCAACCTCGAGCGCGAGATTTCCAAGATCTGCCGCAAGGTGGTCAAGGAAATCGCGTTGGCCGGCCCCAAGGTCCGCAAGGGCAAGGACGGCGCGATCAACGTGTCCTCGAAGAATCTCGACAAGTACCTGGGCGTAAGGCGCTACGACTTTGGCCGCGCCGAGGAACAGAACGAGATCGGCCTGGTCACCGGACTGGCCTGGACCGAGGTCGGCGGTGACCTGCTGCAGGTCGAAGCCACCCTGGTTCCGGGCAAGGGCCAGTTGATCCTGACGGGGCAGCTTGGCGATGTCATGAAGGAGTCCGCGTCGGCCGCGCTGTCGGTCGTGCGTGCGCGCACCGAGGCATTGGGCATCGACCTGGACTTCCTGCAGAAGCACGACGTGCACGTGCACGTGCCGGAAGGCGCGACGCCGAAGGACGGACCCAGTGCAGGCATCGCGATGGCGACGGCACTGGTATCGATGCTGACCAAGAATCCGGTCAAGGCCGCGGTGGCCATGACTGGCGAAATCACGCTGCGCGGCCGCGTGCTGCCGATCGGCGGGTTGAAGGAGAAGCTGCTGGCGGCGCTGCGTGGCGGCATCACCACGGTGATCATCCCCGACGAGAACAAGAAGGATCTGTCCGACCTCCCCAAGAGCGTCATGCAGGGAATGAAGATCGTGCCGGTGCGCTGGATCGACGAAGTGCTCGACATCGCACTCGAGCGACCCGTCACCCCGGCGACCACGCCGGTGGTCCCCGAGGTGCCGGTCAGGCGTCGTGGCAAATCATCATCGGCGCCGAACGTCAAGCACTGACGTGACCTTTGGTCGGAATCGGGCGGAATCGGCTGGAAGCCCCGTCATTGCTAGCTTTCAGTCTTGCACCCCCAAAATGCCACTGGTATAACGAACGCAACCGTTTGGCGGCTGGCTTGTACCAGCGCCTTTCGGCAAGGTCGGTCGGGGGAGTGCACGTGAGTCTCCACCCGATTCTCAGAACACTGCGGCATCGCGCCGCAAAGGGAGTCAAAAAGAATGAACAAGGCTGATTTTGTTAGTGCCGTCGCCGATGCGGCCGAGCTGTCGAAGACCGACGCCGCCGGTGCCGTTGACGCGATGGTCAGTGTCATTACCAAGGCGCTGAAGAAGGGCGACACCGTGACGCTCGTCGGCTTTGGCACCTTCCAGGTCCGCAAGCGCGCTGCTCGCCAGGGCCGCAACCCGAAGACCGGTGAGACGATCAAGATCAAGGCCTCGAAGAATCCTGCATTCAAGGCTGGCAAGGCGCTGAAGGATGCTGTAAACTGAGCAACTCGCTCGGGTGCTTAGCTCAGCGGTAGAGCGTCTCCTTTACACGGAGAGGGTCGGGGGTTCGAAACCCTCAGCACCCACCAACAGCACCACGAGTTGGTTCGACAGGTTTCAAAGTGCGGAGTGGTAGTTCAGTCGGTTAGAATGCTGGCCTGTCACGCCGGAGGTCGCGGGTTCGAGTCCCGTCCACTCCGCCAGTTTTGCCAGAGGCGCCCTCATCGGCGCCTCTGTTTTTGAAGAAGGCAACGTGGTGCGATGGTTGGTTCATCACGCTATAATTGTCGGGCAGCAAGTTTCAAAGTGCGGAGTGGTAGTTCAGTCGGTTAGAATGCTGGCCTGTCACGCCGGAGGTCGCGGGTTCGAGTCCCGTCCACTCCGCCAGTTTTACCAAAGGCCCCGGAAACGGGGCTTTTTTTTCGTCTTGAGGATCCCGGCGCGCGCCATCTGGCGTCCTGCTCGACGTTCGGGTGTCAGTACAGTGAGTTGGCGCAGACGCCGACGGACGCCAGACGGGCAGAGGCACGCTACACTCTCGGGCTTCCGTCCCGACCCGATCTCGACATGCTGCAAACACTTCGCGACAAGACCTCCGGCTGGATCGCAACCGTGGTCCTGGGATTGCTGACCATTCCGTTTGCCTTCGTCGGCATCGAGCAGTACATGGGCCAGCGCAACGACAACGCTGTTGTGCGCATCGACGCACCGCCGAGCTGGTGGAAATCCGCACCTTCGTGGTGGCCGGTGTCGGTGTTCTGGCAGCACGAAACCATCAGTGCCGACGAGTTCCGCAAGCAGTTCGAACTGATGCGCCAGCAGCAGCGGACGCAGATGGGCGAGGCGTTTGATCCGCGTGCATTCGAAAGCATGGACAGCAAACGTGCCGTGCTCGAATCGCTGATCGACCAGAAGGTGCAGGGCATCGCGCTGCAGGACGCCGGGATCGTGATCAGCGATCTGCAGGTGCGCGACGCGATCCAGTCGGTACCGGCCTTCCACGTCGATGGCAAGTTCGACGCCACGCGCTACCAGCTCGTGCTCGCATCGCAGGTCCCCGCGCAGTCCCCGCGCCAGTTCGAGGACGGGGTCCGCATCCAACTGCGTCAGTCGCTGCTGTCTCGCGGCGTTGGCACCACCGGGTTCGTTACCGACGGTGAGCTCAATCGACTGATGAAGCTGCTTGGCGAACGCCGCAGCGTCAGTCTCGTGATGCTCCCGTCACCGGCACCGGACACGTCTGCTGTCAGCGCGGCCGAGATCAAGGCCTGGTACGACGCGCATCCCGCACAGTTCCGCGCCCCGCAGACGGTCAGCATCGAGTACGTCGAACTTGACGCCGCTGCCATGCCGGTGCCGGCGGCCGCCGACGAAGCCGCGCTGCGTGCTCGTTACGAGCAGGAAAAGTCGCGCTACGCCGCCGCTGAAGAGCGCCTGGCGTCGCACATCCTCGTGCGTGTCCCGGAAGGTGGCGACGCTGCCGCGCAGAAGGCGGCGCAGGACAAGGCCGCCAAGCTGGCCGCCGACGCGAAAGCGCCCGGCGCGGATTTCGCGGCGCTGGCCCGCGCCAACAGCGACGATGCCGGATCCAAGGGCACCGGCGGCGACCTGGGCTGGGTGGGCAAGGGCATGATGGTCGGTCCGTTCGAAGACGCGCTGTTTGCCATGAAGCTTGGCGAGGTGAGCGGTCCGATCAAGAGCGACTTCGGCTGGCACGTCATCCAGCTGCGCGAGCTCAAGAGTGGAACCCAGCAACCGTTCGAGCAGGTTCGCGAACAGCTCGCCCGCGAGCAGGCCGAGGCTGACCGGGATCGCGCCTTCAACGATGTTTCCACCAAGCTGATCGACCTGGTCTACAAGAATCCGTCGTCGCTCGCGCCAGCGGCGCGCGCGATGAACCTGCCGGTCCAGAAGCTTGGGCCGTTCGCGCGCGATGCCAGCGAGGGCATCCTCGCCACGCCCGCGGTGAAGCGCGCGGTGTTCTCCGAGAGCCTGATCGAGGACGGAACCGTCAGCGACCCGATCGAGATCGCGCCCAACCACAGCGTCCTGGTGCGCGTGGTGGCGAGCAATCCCGAGCGCACCCTGCCGCTGTCCGAGGTCCAGGCCAAGGTAATCGCCAGCGTGCGCGCCGATCGTTCGGCCAAGGCGGCCATGAAGGACGCCGATGCCCTGGTTGCCCGGCTGCGCGCCGGCGAGTCGCTGGCCACGATTGCCACGGAAAAGCAGGCCGAGCCGCCGCAGGAGATTCCGGACCTGCCGCGCGGCGCGCCGATGCCCGAGCCGGTGGTGTCGGAAGCGGCGTTTGCCGCCGCGCCGCCGGCGGAGGGCAAAAGCGCGCCTGGCAAGGCGGTTCTTGCCGATGGCCGCATCGTGCTGTTCACGGTCAACAAAGTGATTCCCACCGATCCGGCCACCGTGCCGCCTGAGCAGAGTGCGGGCCTGCGCCAGGGCATTGCCCAGATGCGTGGTGACGAGGACGCCAAGGCAATGCTCAGCGCGCTGCGCAAGCGCTATCGCATCAAGGTGGTCGAGTCGAATCTGTAAGCGTTTCCGTACCGACGCATGGCAAAAGGCCCGGTTTTCACCGGGCCTTTTGCTTGTCTGCGTCGGGCGATGACCTCTCGGCCTGCCCGCGTTCGATCGGCTTATTCGATCGACTTACTCGCTGATCCCGGTCATGCCGACGATGTTGTAGCCGGCATCGACGTACGTGATCTCGCCCGTGACGCCGGCAGCCAGGTCGGAGCACAGGAAGGCCGCAACGTTGCCGACGTCTTCGATCGTGACGGTGCGACGCAGAGGAGCGTTTTCCTCGACGTGGCCGAGGATCTTTCGGAAACCGGCAATGCCCGCTGCGGCGAGCGTCTTGATCGGACCGGCGGAGATCGCGTTTACGCGCGTGCCTTCCGGACCGAGGTTGTACGACAGGTAGCGCACGGTCGCTTCCAGGCTCGCCTTGGCCACGCCCATCACGTTGTAGCCCGCTAGCGCCCGTTCTGCGCCGAGATAGCTCAGCGTGAGGATCGAACCGTTACGGCCGGCCATCAACGGACGCGCGGCCTTGGCCATCGCCGCCAGCGAATAGGACGAAATGTCGTGGGCGATCGCGAAGTTCTCGCGGGTCAGGCCATCGAGGAATTGGCCGGCAATCGCTTCGCGCGGGGCATAGGCGATCGCGTGCACGAGGATGTCGAAACCGTCGCTCCAGTGCTGCCCGAGCTGCTCGAGGCAGGCGGCAATCTGTGCGTCGTCGCTGACATCCAGCGGCAGCACGATCTTGCTGCCGTACTCCGCCGCAGCCTTTTCGACGCGCGTCTTGAGCTTGTCGTTCTGGTAGGTGAACGCCAGTTCGGCGCCTTCGCGGTGCATCGCTTCAGCGATACCCGAGGCGATCGAACGCTCGCTGGCGATGCCGGTGATCAGTGCACGCTTGCCTTGCAGGAAACCCATGGGTGCTCCAGGGAAGTGGGGAAGGGGCCGGAACGCGGCCGAGCAAAGACTCTAGTGTGCCTTGGGCGGCCGTCGTCGGCCACATCGAGGTTCCGATTCCAGGCCACGGGCATGGGCTGTCGGCACGCCGGGCGATCCGGCGCACCGCCCGGTCAGGGTGACTTTGCCGAGTGACCGTCGATCCACAGACGTTGGCCGGGCCGGAGAATGCTTCCGGCGGGCAGATCGTTGTGGCGCAGCAGTTCCGCCACCCGGATGCCGTAGCGCCGCGCGATCGTCCACGGATTGTCGCCGGCGGCAACGGTATGGCGGCGTGGCGCGCCCGCGGGATCCGTCGTCCCGGTTGCGGATCGGGACCTGGCGGGCGTGCGCTGCTCCGGCGTGTCGAGGGCTTGCGGGGCGTCCGGCACCTGGGGCTGCGCCGAGGCGACATCGGCCGATACAGCGGTGCCGGTCGGGGCAAGGACGCGGGTGGGCCGCCCGGGTGCGGGCTGGATGCGTCCGTTCGCGAGCGCGGGGTTCAGGCGTTGCAGTTGCGCCGCGTCCCGGCCGGTCCGCGTCGCCCAATCCTGCAGGCGCGTCGTGTTCGACGGCAGTTCCACCGCCTCCAGCCGCGGGACCGGCCGGTCGAGGGCGCGCAGCCATTCCTCGCGATCGTCCGCGCGCTCCATCAGGCACGACAGCGCATGCAGTTTGCGGACATACGACTGGGTGGTGTCGGACAGGCTCGCCAGCTGATCGGGGCGCGCGTTGCGCGCGGTCTGGCCGCTGCGCTTGAGCGCGCCGAACACGCGGTACTCGCCCGCGTTGTACGCCATCACGGCCAACCGCCAGTCGCCGGCGAACATGCCGTGCAGCGTCTTGAGGTAGCGCACCGCGGCCTGCGTCGAATCGACCGGCGAGAGCCGGCCGTCGTAGCCGTCGCGGATCGGCACGTGGTGGTTGCGCGCGGTCAGCGCGATCATCTGCCACAAGCCGGCGGGGCCCGCCGCGCTTCGGGCTTCGGGCTTGTAGCCGCTTTCGATGAACGGGATCAGCGCGTACTCGGTCGGCAGGTTGGCCTCGCGCAGCGCATCCACGACGTAGCCGAACAACGGCAGCGTGTCGTCGTTGCGACTGGCCAGGCGCCTGGGCGCGGACGCGAAATGCTCGCTCCAGCGGGCGCTCGTGGCAGGTCCGCACGCCGGGTCGGCCAGTCCCTCGCGAAAGCGCTGGTAGATCTCACGACCACTGCGCGTTGCGGCCGGGTCGGCGTCGCCACGTTGCGCGGTGGCAGGCGCATCGCGGGCGGGTGCATCGACAGCGGGGCGGGGCGGGGCGGCGGCGCAGGCAAGCCCCGCGCCCATCAGGGCCGCCACCGCGATGGCCCGCGCGATGGGACGTAGGCCACGACTCATGCGCGGAACCCGTCTTTCCATAGTCTAAGTTCCGCGAACGCGTCGATATCGTCGACCAATTCACGCCCCAGGCGCTGCTGCAGCCCGGTGCGGACCCCGGGCGTGGCGACGCGGAGGAACGGATTGGCAGCAAGTTCGCCGGCCAGTGTGCTCGGGAGGGTGGGACGATGGGCTTCGCGCATGGCTTGGGCCTCTTCCAGGCGGCGCCGCAGCGCCGGGTTGTCGGGGTCGACCACGCACGCGAATGCGGCGTTGGACAGCGTGTACTCATGGCCGCAGCAGACCCTTGTCTCTGCGGGCAGGGTGGCCAGACGGGACAGCGATGCGTGCATCTGGGCGGCGCTACCTTCGAACAGGCGCCCGCAGCCCAAGCTGAACAGCGTGTCGCCGCTGAACAGCAGCGGGCCGTCGCCCGCTTCGGCGGCGTAGTAGGCGATGTGGCTGCGGGTGTGCCCGGGGACGGCGATAACCTCGAACGCGATGCCAGCCGCTTCGATCTGCTGCCCGTCGCCGACGGTGATGGCCGGGAAGGCGATCCGTTCGTCGGCCGGCGAGAACACCGCCAGGTCAGGCCATCGCTGCAGCAAGGCCCTGACGCCGCCGATATGGTCGTCGTGATGGTGGGTCAGCAGTACCGCGACGGGTTCCAGGCCACGATCTGCCGCAGCCAGCACCGGTGCGGCCTGGCCCGGATCGACTACCAGCGCCTTGCCTGCCGGCCCCTCAAGCGTCCAGATGTAGTTGTCGCTGAATGCGGACAGCGGTTTCAGGCGCATCGTCACAGGCTCCGTGGCTGCCCCTGCGGGCGTCGGTACGACAAGTCACCCGGACGGGCGGGTTTGTCGCAGAATCAACGCTCCTTCCTTGTCGCGCCCTGTTGCGGAAGGCGACCATGCCCGCCCTGTCCTACGGCCGTCAACCCGAAACTGCCCGGTCCTGGTTCGACACACCGGCCGGCCAGGCCGTGCTTGCAAGCGAATCGGCGGCGATGACGCGCCTGCTGTCCGGGCGGCCCGCGCTGCCCTGGGCCTGGTTCGGCCTGTCCGCGGCCACCGCGCCGATCACAAGCGATGGACGGGGCGTCACCCTGGTCCGCGACGGCGGCGGGTTCTCGGGCAGCCTGCGCTGTTCGCTGCCGTTGCCGCTGGCGAGCGAGGCACTGGGCGTCGTGCTGCTGCAGCACGTGGTCGACGGCGATGACGACATCGACGGGTTGCTCGACGAATGCGCGCGCGTGCTGATCCCGGGCGGCATGCTGTGGCTGGCGGCGCTCAACCCCTGGACGCCGTACCGCCTGCGCTGGACCGGGTCCGGGCTGCGCGCGCGCGCTCCCGGGCAATGGCAGGCGGCGTTGCGCGGCGCAGGGTTCGCGACCGACTCGCTGAGCCTGCAATGGGTGGGACCGCGCTGGCGGCCCGATGAGCCGACGCAGGCAGGCGTCGCGGCCTCCGACCGGTTGCGCGCGGCGTTCGTGCTGACCGCCGGCAAGCGTGCGCACGCACTCGTGCCGCCAACGCCACTGCGCCAGTTGCGCTGGCATGCCGGCGGCGCGTTGCGACGCGACAGTGCCGCGCGGACACGCGAAGACTGCCGGTGACCGTCGACGCTCGGTGATAATGGGGCGATGACCGAATCCCCTCGCAAGACGATCAACATCAATACCGACGGCGCCTGCCTGGGCAATCCGGGCCCTGGCGGCTGGGGCGCACTGCTGCGCTACAAGACCCAGGAGCGCGAGCTCTCCGGTGGCGAACCCGACACCACCAACAATCGAATGGAATTGATGGGCGCGATCATGGCGCTGGAGGCGCTGACCGAGCCGTGCATCGTGACCCTGACCACCGATTCCCAGTACGTCCGCCAGGGCATCACCGAATGGATGAAGAACTGGGTCCGGCGCGGCTGGAAGACGGCCGGCGGCGATCCGGTCAAGAATCGCGACCTGTGGGAGCGCCTGCACGCGGCGTCGCTGCGTCACCAGATCGAGTGGAAGTGGGTCAAGGGCCACTCGGGCGACCCCGACAACGAGCGCGTGGATGGACTGGCAAGCGCGGCCGCGGCCGCGGTGCGCGCCAGCGGACGGGCGACCCGCACCGCCTGAGCCCCATGCAGTCGCCGCGGCACGGCACCGTCGTTTTCTCCTGGCCCAACCGCCCACTACACTGAACCGCATGCGCCAAGTCATCCTTGATACCGAAACCACCGGCCTGAACTGGCGCAACGGCAACCGCGTCGTCGAAATCGGCTGCGTCGAGTTCGTCGAGCGCCGACCCACCGGCCGAACGTTCCATACCTACCTCAAACCCGACTGCCAGTTCGAGCAGGGCGCCCAGGAAGTCACCGGCCTCACCCTCGAATTCCTGGCCGACAAGCCACGGTTCGAGGAGATCGTCGACGAATTCCTGGCCTTCATCGCCGGCGCCGAGTTGGTGATCCACAACGCTGCGTTCGACGTGGGCTTCCTCGATCACGAGCTGTCTCGCCTCGGGCCGCAGTACGGCACGGTGTCCGGACACGCGAGCAACATCGAAGACTCGCTGCTGCTGGCACGCAAGCAGTTCCCGGGCCAGCGCAATTCGCTGGATGCATTGTGCAAGCGCCTGGGCGTCGACAACGGTCACCGGCAGCTGCACGGCGCGTTGCTCGATGCGCAGATCCTCGCCGAGGTCTACATCGCACTGACGTCGGGGCAGGAAGAAATCGGCTTCGGCAGTGCCGATGGCGTCGACGCGCCGGTCGAGGCGGTCGCCGTGCAGCTCGATGCCAGCCGTCCACGTCCGCGGGTGGCGATCGAGGACGAAGACCTTGCCGCGCACGAGGCGCGCCTGGAGAAGCTGCGCAAGAAGGCTGGCAAGGCGGTTTGGGACCAGTGGCTGGTGCCGGTCGACGAAGTCGCCGCCTGACACGTCCTGCCGTGCTTCATCGCGTCCCCGGAACGCGGGGGCGGAGCCGGCGCATCCGCGCCGCGCGCCGCGTCAGTGGTTGCGCACCAGCACCACGGTGACGTTGTCGGAACCGCCGCCGTCGAGCGCGGCGGCCACCAGGGAATCGACGCATTCCTGTGCGCTGCAGCCCTGCTGGGAGAGAACCGTGGCGATGTTGCCGTCGTCTACCTCTTCGGTCAGGCCATCGCTGCACAGCAACAGCTGCATGCCGGGACGCAGCTCGCCGGTCATCGTTTCGACGTTCAGGTTGCGGGGATCGGTCACGCCCAGGGCCTGGGTCACCACGTTGCGGTGCGGGTGGCTGCGTGCCTGCTCGTGGGTGATGGCGCCGTTGGCGATCAACTCCTGCACGTAGCTGTGGTCCTGCGACAGTTGCGCCAGTTGGCCGTCGCGCCACAGGTAAACGCGGCTGTCACCGACCCATGCCACTTCAAAGCGATTGCCGCTGACGCGCGCCGCTACCACGGTGGTGCCCATCGGCAGGGCGTCGTTGCGACGTCGCGAAGTGCGGATGATTTCCTCGTCAGCGATGCGGATCGCCTGCGCCAGCGACGTGCCGTCACGGATCTCGCGAACGATGGCCTCGCGCGCAAGGGCGCTGGCGACTTCGCCGTATTCATGTCCGCCCATGCCGTCGGCGACCAGCCACAGCCCCAGGTCGCTGTCTCCGTAATAGGTGTCTTCGTTGAGCTCCCGGCGCAGGCCGACGTGCGTCAGGTGTCCGAATTCGATCATGAGTGGATCATGCCGTTTCGCTTCGGGGTCTTTAGGGCGGGTAACGGAATCATCGCGGGCGAGCGGCCGCGAGGCAAGGCAAAGACCTAGTCAGACTCGCCTCGGATCGAGCGGCTCGTTGGCCAAAAACAACAACGCCTCCTTGCGGAGGCGTTGGCAAATCTGGCGGAGAGGGAGGGATTCGAACCCCCGGTGCGCTATAAACGCACGCCTGATTTCGAGTCAGGTACATTCAACCACTCTGCCACCTCTCCGGGTTGCAGCCGGGGGATGATACGGGGCCAGGCGCCGTTCGACAAGCGGCAATGGCAGGCCGTTACACTGTCGCCCCCCCACAATGACTGAGATGGCGTCCATGTCCGAGATCCTGGTTCCGGTGTCCTTTGGCGAACTGCTCGACAAGATCGCGATCCTGCAGATCAAGTCCGAGCGCATGGAAGACCCGGCCAAGCTGGTCAATGTCCGCAACGAGCTGTCCGCGCTGGAAAACACCTGGATGGCCCATCCGGCCGCCGGCAGCGACATCGTGCGGCTGCGCGCCGACCTCAAGGCCGTCAACGAACGGCTGTGGGTGATCGAGGACGACATCCGCATCAAGGAGAAGGCGCAGGCGTTCGATGCGGAATTCATCCGCCTGGCCCGCAGCGTGTACTTCGAAAACGACACGCGCGCGCGCATCAAGAAGGACATCAACCTCGCGCTCGGATCGAGCTATGTCGAGGAGAAGTCGTACCAGGACTACGGGACCGGTACGGCCCCGGCAGGCTGACGCCCCACGTGCGCCGATCCGGTTGGTCGGTAGTGGCGATGTTCCCAGTGTCGCGGCCGCCGATCCGGCCAGCCGCGCGTGCGCGCGGCGATGTCACCTGGATGGGTGGTCGCTGACGTAGCGTTCGAATGCCGCGATGGCGTCCTCGACCGTGATCAGGTCCATGACGCCCTCGTGCTCGATCTTGGTGCCCCATTTCAGCTCGCCAGCGGGCTTGCCCAGGTACTTGCGGGCCGCGTCGTCGTAACGGTCGACGCAATAGCGGCGGTCGCTGTAGGGCCCACTGCGCGCCGGATTGCTGGCTGCATGCAGGCCCATGACCTTGGTGCCCATCGCATTGGCGATGTGCATCGGGCCCGAGTCGGGGGTTACCACCAGGTCCGCACGCTCCAGCAGCGCAGGCAGTTGTTTCAGCGTGTCCTTGCCGACCAGATCCAGCGCCGTGCCTTTCATGGCGGCGACGATGGCGTCAGTGGTGCTGCGTTCAAGCTCGCTGCGCCCGCCACACAGCACCACGCGCCAACCGCGTGCGATCGCGTGGTCGGCAAGCGCGGCATGGCGCTGGGGATACCAGTTGCGCAGTGCATGGCTCGAGCACGGCGAGATGAGCAGCGTGGGCACGCCGTCCTGGGGCCATTGCGCGCGCGCCCAGTCGCGAGCCTCCGCCGGCACCGGCAGGTCCCAGCGCACCGTGGTCTGCTTCAGGCCCAGTGGTTCGCAGAAGCTGCCCAGCGCATCGAGCACGTGGATGCCGGGTCGGTCGGGGATGCGTTCGTTGATGAACAGTCCGTGGCCGTCCTTGGAGCGCGCGCGGTCGTAGCCGATCCGGCGCTTGGCCGGGATGAATGCCGAAAGGAGGTTTGCGCGCGCTGCCACCTGCATCTGCAGCAACACGTCAAAGCGCTGGCCTTGCAGCTCCCGGCGCAGTGCGCGCATGCCGGCCAGGCCGGTCTTCTTGTCGTACTCGATGAACTGGACGCCCTCGAGGCCGTCGAGCAGGCGTCGCTCGCCCTTGCCGATTACCCAGGTCAGTGGCAGCGTTGGCCAGGCGTCACGTAGTGTGCGCACCAGTGGGACCACGTGGGTGACATCACCAAGCGCGGAAAGCCGCAGCAGGGAGAGCGAGGCAGGTGCGTGAGATGCGTGAATTGTTAGACTCCGACTGATGACGGGGTATGACGCGACCGAAGGATTGACGCCGTTCCGCGATGACAGCGGCTACGGCGCGATTCTGTTCGACGCCACGCGCGTGCGGCAAGCGGACCCGCAATGGTTTTCCCCGGCATTCTGGGGGCAGCAGGCGCGGCCGGTGCAAAGCGGTGGCCGCGGTGGCGCCTGGTTTGTCGACGGCCCTGCCGGTCCTGCGCTGCTGCGCTGCTACCTGCGCGGCGGCGTGATGGCCCATTTCAACCGCGATCGCTACCTGTGGCACGGCGCGGCCCGCACGCGCAGCTTCGCCGAGTTTCGCCTGACGCGCGCCGTGGCCGCCAAGGGCGTGCCGGTACCGCAGCCGATCGCCGCTTACTATCGCCGAGAAGGCATGTACTACCGCGCCGCAATCCTGCTCGATCGCCTAGACCACGTGCGCACTCTGGCCGATCGCGCCGGCGTGGCGGGCGATGGTGCGCCGTGGGAGGAGGCCGGCCGGCTGATCGCGCGCGGGCATCGCGCCGGGCTCGATCATGCCGACCTCAATGCGCACAACCTGCTGTTCGACCCGACCGGCCGCGGCTGGATCATCGACCTGGACCGGGGCCGCATGCGCATCCCGGCCACACCGTGGCGCGAGCGCAACCTCGCCCGGCTCAAGCGATCGCTGCTGAAGCTGCGTGGCGGGCGCTCGGTCGACGAGGTCGAGCGCGACTACGCCCGCCTGCGAGCGGCCTACGACAATGTCTGGTCGCGTGGGTACTGACATGTCCTGGACACTGCGACTCAACGGCGTGGGCAACGCGGCGGCCGTCGAGCTCGGCTCGGCGATGGCCACGATCGAGCGCGACGGCAAGCCGTGGCTCACCGTCGACTGCGGCGGGGAAGGCCTGACCTCGTTCATGGCGCACTACGGCGAGCCGCCGCGCGCGTTGTTCCTGACCCACGTACACCTCGACCACGTCGCCGGCTTCGAGCGACTGTTCGTCGACAGCTGGTTCGATCCCCAATGGCGCGGCAAGGTGCGCCTGTACGTGCCGGCGCCGTTGGTGCCGCTGCTGCACCAGCGCGTGGGCGACTACCCCAACGCACTGGCCGAGGGCGGCGTGAATTTCTGGGACGCGTTCCACGTGATCCCGGTGTCGAACGCGTTCTGGCATGACGGCGTGCGGCTGGAGGTGTTTGGCACGCGTCACCACTGGCCCGATACCTCGTTTGGCCTGCGCCTGCACGGCAGCGTGGTGTGGACCGGCGATACCCGGCCGATCCCGGAGCAATTGGCAAAATTCGCCGATGCCGGCGAGCTGGTCGCGCACGATTGCGCCCTGCACGGCAATCCGTCGCACAGTGGCATCGACGACCTGGAGCGCGAGTACCCGCGTGAACTGCTGGCGCGCTGCATGCTTTACCACTACGCCAGCGCCGCCGACGGCGATATCCTGACGGCACGCGGTTATCGCGTCGGTCGTCCGGGTGAGGTCGTTGTGCTGACCGAGCCGAGCGCCGCCCGCGCCACGCCGGAGTGAACGCTGTGCCCGATTTCCTGCCGCCGCCGCGCGATCTGCTCGGCCGGCCGCTGCGTGACCTGCGGCTGTCGGTGATAGAGGCCTGCAACTTCCGCTGCCCGTATTGCATGCCGGCCGATCGCGTGCCGGACGATTACGGATTCGATGCCGCCACGCGCCTGTCGTTCGACGAGATCGAGACGCTGGTGCGCGGTTTCGTGCGACTGGGCGTGCGCAAGCTGCGCCTGACCGGTGGCGAACCGCTGCTGCGGCGCAACCTGGCCGACCTGGTGCGACGGCTGGCGACGATCGACGGACTGGACGACATCGCGCTGACCACCAATGGCGCGCTGCTGGCGACGCAGGCCCAGGCCCTGCGCGACGCCGGTCTCGGCCGGGTCACCGTCAGCCTGGACGCGTTGGATCCGGCGATGTTCCGTGAACTGTCCGGCGGACGCGGCGAAGTGGCGCACACGCTGGCGGGCATTGCCGCCGCAAAGGCCGCGGGCCTGGCACCGGTCAAACTCAATTGCGTGGTGCAGCGGGGTGTCAACGACGGCGAAGTGCCGGCGCTGGTCGACTACGCGCGCGTGCATGGCCACGTGCTGCGCTTCATCGAGTACATGGACGTCGGCAACTGCAACAACTGGCGCCGCGAACGTGTGGTGCCGTCTGCGCAGCTGCTCGAGCGGATCCACGCGCGTTGGCCGCTGCGACCGCTGGAGCCGACCTATCGCGGCGAAGTCGCTTCGCGCTACGGGTTCGTCGATGGCGGTGGCGAGATCGGTTTCGTGAGCTCGGTCAGCGCGCCGTTCTGCGGTGATTGCCATCGCGCCCGCGTTTCCGCCGACGGCGCGCTGTACACCTGCCTGTTCGCTGGCGAGGGTGTGCCGCTGCGGCCGGTGATCGCCGCCGGCGAGCTGGCCCTGGCCGACCGTGTCGCCGAGCTGTGGGCGCGTCGTGGCGACCGCTACAGCGAACTGCGCGGCAGTGACGCGGTGGCGTCGCGTCGGCATGTCGAGATGTTTCTCGTTGGCGGCTGATGCGGCGTTGTTTCGCCAGCCACTCCCGTTGTGCATCCAAAGGCCTTGGAGCAACCCACGTTGAGCAAGTCGAGCAAGCGCAGCCTCACCCACATCGACCCGGCCGGACGGCCGGCGATGGTCGACGTGTCGGCCAAGCCGGCGACGGCCCGCGAGGCACGCGCGCGATGCCGGGTGACGTTCCCTCGTGCAGTGGCCGCGCAGTTGCACGAAAGTGGGTTGCGTAGCGCCAAGGGCGGCATCGTCGATACCGCGATCATCGCCGGCACGATGGCGGTCAAGCGCACGCACGAGCTGATTCCGTTCTG
The DNA here is from genome assembly GCF_003719825.1 of Montanilutibacter psychrotolerans. Lineage (GTDB taxonomy): Bacteria > Pseudomonadota > Gammaproteobacteria > Xanthomonadales > Xanthomonadaceae > Montanilutibacter > Montanilutibacter psychrotolerans. Next base: position 47,000 of record NZ_RIBS01000002.1, read on the forward strand.
CCATCCGTTGCCGATCGACGGCTGCCGGATGACGATCGACTGGGACGGCCCGACCACACTGCGCATCGAGTGCTCGGTGAAGACCGTCCACCGCACCGGCGTCGAGATGGAAGCGCTGACCGGCGCCACGGTCGCCGCACTGACGGTCTACGACATGTGCAAGGCGTTGTCGCACGCCATCGTGATCGGGCCGGCCAAGCTGTTGGGAAAGCGCGGCGGCAAGCGCGACGTGGGGACGCCATGACATCGGAAAGCCCGACCTCGAAAAACATGACCTCGGAAGGCATGACCTCCGAGCGCGCGATGTCGCCTGGCGCATTGCCGTCGGGCACCTTGACCGTGCTGTACTTCGCGAGCCTGCGCGATGCCGCCGGCTGCGAGACCGAAACGGTGGTCGCCGATGCCGCCGACCTGCGCGCGCTCTACCTGCGTCTGCAGGCGCGACACGGCTTCGCACTGCCAGTCGATCGACTGCGGGTGGCGGTCGATGGCGCGTTCGCCCACTGGGGTGACGTGCCGCGCGCGGGCAGTGAAGTCGCATTCATTCCGCCGGTCAGCGGCGGCTGACGCCACGCGATCACGGTAGGCCGGGTTCTACCGACATCCGCAGCCCGCATTCCCGATGCAAAGTGCACAACGAGCCTCAAGCGCATGACCGACACCCGCCCGACCACCCCGCAACGCTTCCAACTGGCCAGCGCGCCCTTCGACATCGCGCCACTGCGCGCTCGCCTGCTGCGCGCCGATGCCGGCGCCTACGCCAGTTTCGAGGGCTGGGTGCGTGATCACCATCAGGGGCGTGCGGTGCTGGGCCTGCGTTACGAGGCGTACGCGGAGCTTGCGCAGGCTGAAGGGGAGGCGATCCTGGCCGAGGCCGTGCAGCGTTTCTCCATTGCCGATGCGTGCTGCATTCACCGAGTCGGTGAGCTGGCGGTGGGCGAGCTGGCGGTCTGGGTCGGCGTCAGCGCCGCGCACCGCGATGCGGCGTTTGCCGCGTGCCGGTTCGTGATCGACGAGGTCAAGGCGCGCGTGCCGATCTGGAAGCACGAGCGTTATGCCGACGGCGACGCCGGCTGGCTGCATCCACAGGAAGGATCGCGCTGAACACGTCCCCAGAGGCGTGTGAGGCGAGGCACGCGAGGCGGCGCAAGTGAGGCGGGGCGCACGGGGCGAGGAATCCGGACGAGGCGTTGCGCGATCGGCGGTGCCCGAAAAAGGCGATGGCCCCGCCGGCTGACCTCGGCACCCGCGTCAGTCGATACCGTTGCTGCCTTCCGGCCCTGGCGGGGTTTTCGACCTAGCGTCGCGAGGGGCCGACGGGGCCACCATGGACACTTGCAACCACATTCACGACGGCACTTGCATTCACGACAGCACTTATACGAAGCCCGTCGCTGCATCCGCACGGTGTGCGGTGTAGCGGCGGGCCCGTGGAACTGGCGGAGAGAGGGGGATTCGAACCCCCGAAGCGCGGTTTAGACGCTTACACACTTTCCAGGCGTGCTCCTTCAACCACTCGGACACCTCTCCGGGTACTGCACCTGAAAGCGGCGTCCGGCCGGCTTCAGGGGCGCAGAGTCTAGCCGTCGCGGCGGTCGCGGACAAGTCGCCTTCCGGGGGAGGTGCAATCGCGTCGTCGTGGCCACGGTTGTCACGGATGGCCATGGCACAATGAACCCGCGCCGCGTTCTCGCGGCCTGCGCATCGCCCCGCTGGCGGTCGCGCCCGGTTTTCGGGCGCGGAATCGGCGGCGCTGGGCCCCCTTCGACTTCCCGCAAAGGCTCCGATGTCCTACCTCGTCCTTGCCCGCAAATGGCGCCCCAGGCGCTTCGCCGAACTGGTCGGGCAGGAGCACGTGGTGCGCGCGCTCAGCAATGCCCTGGACTCGGGCCGCGTCCACCACGCGTTCCTGTTCACCGGCACCCGTGGCGTGGGCAAGACCACGATCGCGCGGATCTTCGCCAAGTCGCTGAACTGCGAGGCCGGCACCTCGGCCGACCCGTGCGGGGAGTGCAATTCCTGCCGCGACATCGACGCGGGCCGCTTCATCGACCTGCTGGAGATCGACGCCGCGTCCAACACCGGCGTGGATGACGTGCGCGACCTGATCGACAACGCCCAGTACATGCCCAGTCGCGGCCGGGTGAAGGTCTACCTGATCGACGAAGTGCACATGCTGTCGAAATCGGCCTTCAACGCGCTGCTCAAGACGCTTGAAGAACCGCCCGGGCACGTGAAGTTCCTGCTGGCCACCACCGACCCGCAGAAGCTGCCGGTCACGGTGCTGTCGCGCTGCCTGCAGTTCAACCTCAAGCGCCTCGACGAGGCGCAGATCAGCGGCCAGATCACCCGCATCCTCGCCGCCGAGGGCATCGCCGCCGACCCCGGCGCGATCCGCCAGATCAGCAAGGCCGCCGATGGCAGCCTGCGCGATGGTTTGTCGCTGCTCGACCAGGCAATCGGCTACACCGGCGCCGGCGGTGAGATCGCCCTGGGCGATGCCGCGGTGGCGACGATGCTCGGATCGGTCGACCGCACCCGCGTGGGTGCATTGCTCGGGGCGTTGGCCGACGGCGATGGCGCCGCACTGATGGCCGAGGTCGGCGTGCTCGCCGAGTTCTCGCCGGACTGGGGCAGCGTGCTCGAGGCGTTGGGCGACGCCCTGCACCGCGTGCAGGTGCGACAGCTGGTGCCGGATGTGGCGATCGAGGCCGATGCCGTGGACATCGAGGGGCTGGCCGCGAAGCTGCGCCCGGAAGTGGTGCAGCTGTGGTACCAGATGGCCATCAACGGGCGCCGCGATCTGCCGCTGGCGCCCAGCACGCGCGCCGGATTCGAGATGAGCGTGCTGCGCATGCTCGCGTTCCGGCCGGCCGGCAACGAGGCCGGTGGCACACAACCCGGACGCGAATCGAGCTCGGTGGCGCCCGCGGCGACGCGTGGCGGCATGGACGCTTCGGCCGCGGCGTCCGCCGCACCCGATGCGCCGGTGCGCGACGTCGTCGACAACCTCGCTGCACTCCCGGCCGCAGCGCTGCCCGCCATGCCGGCGGCCAGCGGGGAGCGCGCCGTGATCACCTCCGTGAGCCAAACCGTGGGCGATGCGCCGGCGATGACGACCCAAGCGGCCTCGGCTTCCACGCCAGTGCACCGTGAACCGATGCCCGTCCCGCCGGGGCCGATCGACGAACCGTTGGCCCAGCCGCGAGTGACGTCCGAATCGCTCGGGAGCGATCTGCCCGCCGCGGCGGCGATGCCGCGCGGCACCGGCTCCCTGCCGGATTCGGGCGACGACCTTCCGCCGTGGGCGCCGCCGCAGGCGTCCCGGCCCATCACCTTCGATGCATCGCTGGCGCGTCCGCCGGCCTCGCCCGAGACGCGCGTGCCGGACGCCGAGGGCGTCTCGCCTTCCGACGTCCAGGCGGCGCCGGCGCCGCCGATGTCGACTGCAGCGCCCATCGAACACCCGCCCACCGCCGCAGCACCGGTTGTCGCCCTCCAGGACTTCCCCGAGATCGAAGACGCCGACGACTGGCATGCCTTCGTGCTGGGCAGTGGCCTGCGTGGTCCGGCGCGGTTGCTGGCCGAGCACGCCGGTTTCATCGCCTGTCGTGAGGGCGTGCTTCGCCTGTCGTTGCCGCCAGACGACGAACACCTGCGTGCCACCGGCCTGGTGCAGGCGCTGGCCGACGCGCTGGCAATCAAGCTCGGCTCGGCGCCACAGATCCATTTCCAGGACGCCGACAAATCGGTGGTGTCGCTGCGCGAGCGCAACGAGCGTGCGCGCGACGAGCGCCAGGCCGCCGCGGAGGCCGCATTCATGGCCGACCCGGACGTGCGCCGCCTGATCGACGAGCACGGCGCGCGCGTGGTTCCCGACTCGATCCGGCCGTTCGACGAAGCCTGAACCGGGACGTGGCGTTTGCCCGCCGCGCCCCCATCTGAATCGACAACCCCGCGGCCGAGCCGGCGGGACCATCCCAGTCGGGGCATCGCCCCGGCCATTGACAGAAGAAAGGCAGGACCCGATGCGCGGAAATATCGCCCAACTGATGCAGCAGGCGCAGAAGATGCAGGAAAACATGCAGCGCGCCCAGGAAGAGCTGGCCAAGCTCGAAGTCACCGGCAACGCCGGCGGCGGCATGGTCAGCGTGGTGCTTACCGGTCGCATGGAGTGCCGCAAGGTGCGCATCGACCCCAGCGTGGTCAGCGACCCGGAAATGGCCGAAGACCTGGTGGCGGCGGCGTTCAACGACGCGGTCAACAAGGTCAACGCCGCGTCGCAGGACCGCATGGGCGCGGCCACCGCGGGCATGCAGCTGCCGCCCGGCATGAAGATGCCGTTCTGATCGCATCGTCCGGAGTGCGGCGCAACGCCGCGCCCCGGGCGCAGCAGCGGGCCGAAGGCGGGGTTCTGGCCCGCGTTCGCCCGTCGGACTTGCCGCCGGGCCCGCGCCTCGCCGCGTGCGATCGCCTGGCGCTGACGGATTGCCGTGACCGATGTCGTCATCCCTGCTTGAACAACTGATCGAAGCGTTCCGCGTGCTGCCCGGTGTCGGGCAGAAGTCGGCGCAACGCATGGCCTACCACGTGCTCGAACGTGAGCGCGCGGGCGGGCAGCGTCTGTCGGAAGCCTTGGCGGTAGCGGTCGAGAAGATCGGCCATTGCGTGCGCTGCCGCGACTTCAGCGAAACCGAGGTCTGCGCAACCTGCGCCAGTGCCGCGCGCGAGGCGCACCTGCTGTGCATCGTCGAATCGCCGGCCGACCGATTGGCCATCGAGCAGGCCACCGGTTACCGCGGCCTGTACTACGTGCTGCAGGGACGGCTCAGCCCGCTCGATGGCGTCGGCCCGCGCGAGCTGGGCCTGGACCGCCTGGCGCAGCGCCTGGCCGAGGGCGAGGTGCAGGAACTGATCATTGCCACCAATCCCACGGTCGAAGGCGAGGCCACCGCGCACTACCTGGCCCAGCTGGCCCGACAGCACGGGGTACGGCCCAGTCGGCTCGCGCACGGCGTCCCATTGGGCGGCGAGCTGGAGTACGTCGATCGCGGCACGCTGTCGCACGCGTTCGGCAGCCGTGGCGAAATGCCCGAGTGACCCGGCAACTGGCCCGATTCCACGATTTCGGCTTCAGAGTCATGCAACGCCAACGCCATGCAACGCAGCAATCCCCTTCATTTCGCAACCGGGAAGCGCCATGACTGACGACACCATCTTCCACAAGATCATCCGTCGCGAGATCCCCGCCGACGTGGTGTTCGAAGACGAGCACCTGATCGCGTTCCGCGACATCGCACCGCAGGCGCCCGTGCACGTGCTGTTCGTGCCCAAGACCGACGTCGCCACGCTCAACGACCTGCAACCTTCGCAGGCCGAGGTCATCGGCCGGTTGACCCTGGCAGCGGCTGCGTACGCCAAGCAGCAGGGCTTCGCCGACGACGGCTACCGGGTGGTCATGAACTGCAACGGCAACGGCGGCCAGACCGTGTTCCAGGTGCATCTGCACCTGTTGGCCGGCGCGCCGCTGGGTCGCTTCGGCACGTCGCGCTGAGGCGCGGATGGGCAGCCGCGGCGGGAGTCCTCCACCGGCCGCGGCGAGGGCCCAGGTCATGCCCCTAAGGAAGTTTCTCGCATGCTGAGTCTGGACAGTTCGCGCTGGGGAGAGCTCCAGCATGCATACGGCCCCGCGCTGGACACCCCTTCCTTGCTCCGCCAGCTTCAATCTCTACCGGAAGCCGCCGGAGAGTCGGAGCCCTGGTTCACTCTATGGAGTTCATTGGCGCATCAAGGCGACGTGTATTCAGCCTCATTTGCGGCAGTACCCCACGTCGTGAGCGCCCTTGCGTCCCAACCGGAACAGGCTGGCTCGACGTACTTCCAATTTCCCGCGTGGGTCGAGATCTGCCGGAAGCACCAAGGCATGTCCGTACCCGCGGATCTGGAGCAGGCCTACTTTGCCGCCCTGAGCCAGTTGCCTGCCCTGGCCGCGGCAGCTGCATCTCGCCCATGGGACGGAGACATGGTTGCTTGCGTGCTTGCTGCCATAGCTGCCGTCAAAGGCGATGCCACCGTGGCGGAGGCGGCGTTGGCGTTGTCTCCGGACGGTGCCGCTTCCTATCTGGGATGGTTAGCGGATCAGTAGGGCACGACGATTCATTCAAGCCGAAGCCGCTTTGTGGTTCGGCCCAATTTCAGCCGTTCGCCCTCGCCGCCAACGCACCGCAACCCACCGCGGTAGCCGCGCGCAACCCGATCGCCCGCAACGAGTACTGACGGGCGATCGGTGCGGCTGGCCGCGTTCTGGGGTCGATGATGCCCGGCTCGCTAACCGCGCCGGTCGATCACCACCAGCCCCACCACGGCCACGGGGCCGGGCGGGTGATGACGTCGACGCGATCGCGCACGGGCCACAGGTAGACGACGTCGGCCTCGACCTTGGGGAATCGGTAGTCGTACTGGCCGATGCGGCGGCTTTCGTACCCGGCGACGCGTCCGGTGAACGTCACTTCACGGTTGACCTGGAACAGGGCGGGGTCGTAGAAGCCCACGCGGCAGGCGAGAAAGCGCCCGCCGGTGTCGTCGCTGGCCCAGTACGGCCGGCCGTAGGTGTCCAGTCGCGTCGAGATCATCTCGAAGCAGGTGCGGTCGGTCTGGGGTTCCACCGCCACCACGCGACCACCCCAGCGCACCATCGCGCCAGTGGAATCGCCGGTCGTGGCATCGCGTGGGGTGATCGGATTGAATTCGCCCTGCAACGGTCGAGGCTGCGAGGCGCAGGCCGCCAGCACGGCCGTGGCGAGGGCGACTACCGCGAATCTGCTGTTCATCGGCGTTCTCCGAGCGGTTGTGGACGATGCGCGCGCAGTTCGCGGATGAGGCCACGCGGCTGTCGATGCGCGACCCGCGCTGGGTCGGCCTGAGCGTACCGCCATTCGTTGAAATGATGGCTGAGCCGTTGCAGCGGATCGCCCAGGTCCGGACGTACCGCCGTGACGCGCTCAACCCAGCCGTCGGCGGTTTCGTGCGACTGCCGGGCCAGGTCCAGGCGCGCATAACGCCGGCTGAGCGCATGCCAGGCACGCAGTACCGGGTCGCGCTGGCGCTCGCCGCGCGAGCTCAGCCAGGTCATCCACAACAGGCCGAGCAGGGCGCACGTGGTGAACAGGCCGATCAGGTGGGAGGTGTCCAGGCGCGGGATGCCCAGTGGGCGCAGCATGTGCTGCTGGCGTTCGGCGTTGAAGCCCAGCACGAAATCGTTCCAGCCGCGCCGCATCCAGTCACTGACATCCAGCAACGGCGCCGCCGTGGCGATGCCGCCCAGCAGCCCACCCTGCGTGTCGAGGGTGCGATCGGCCAGCGTGTCGAAAATGCGCTCCGGCGCCACCGCGGCGGTCGGGTCCACGCGCGTCCAGCCGCGCCCGCGAAGCCAAACCTCCGTCCAGGCATGCGCGTCCAGGCGCCGCACCAGCCAGTAGTCACCGATCGGGTTGCGGTAGCCGCCCGCATACCCGGTGACCACGCGGGCGGGAATGCCCGCTGCGCGCATCAGCACCGCGAACGAGGAGCTGAAGTGCTGGCAGAACCCGGCCTTCTGGTCGAACAGGAACTCATCGACGCCGTCGCGCCCCGGCAATGGCGTCTCCAGCGTGTAGGCGAACTCGCTGCGGATCCAGGCGAGGCTGCGACGGATGAGCGCCTGGTCATCGTTGCCCGCCTCGAGTCGCCATTGGCGCGCCAGGGCGAGCGTGCGGGGGTTGTAGCCGTCCGGCAACGCCAGTGCGCGCGCGCGCACTGCCGGCGGCAGGTCGGGCTGATGGGCCGCCGGTGGCGAGGACCGGATGCGCCAGCGCGTCATGGAGAACAGTGGCGACGTCGTGCGCAGGCTGCGGTTGTAGTCCAGATGGCTGCCGTCGGGCGCTGCCCTTGGCAGGTCCAGCGCGACGAGTTGCCGGCGATCGGTGGGTTCGATCTCGACCTGGTAATCCCACACCACCGATTGCGACTGGACCGGAGGGGGCGGCATGTCGCGGGTGAACGACGGCTGCGTCCAGCTTTGCCCGTCAAAGTCCCACAGCACCGGGCCGCGCCAGTACATCTGCGACGGCATCGGTGTCTTGCCGAAAAACTGCGCGCGCAGCACTGGAGTGCCGTCGCCCATCAGGTCCAGCCACTGCCCCGGGGTCATCCGGTCGGACAGTCCGGAGCGGCCGAGCGCGCGCTCGGGCAAGCCCCACAACGGCGTGGTCAGTCGCGGGAATAACCAGAACGCCGCCAGGGCGAGCGGCAATCCGATGCCGAGCAGGCGTCCGACGCCTGTCAGGCGTTGGCGCAGTGGCGGCGAGACGCTGTCCTCGGACTCGACATCGGCGAATCGATGCAGCGCGGCCAGCGAGAAGAACGCCGCCAACAGGCCGAGTGTCAGCACCAGCGGGCCCTGGTCCAGCAGGAAGGTCGAGAACGGGGCAAACAGGCCAAAGCCGACCAGGCTGCGCGCATCTCGCAGCGTGGACGTTTCGGCCGGTTTGATCGCCAGCATGGCGCCGAGCAGGGCAACGCCTGTGTCCCGGCCGATGGAGTAGCCGGTGAGCGACAGCACTGTCCCCACCACCGCCATCAGCAACAGGAACCGGGGAATCGCGGGTATCGCGCGACGCCAGGACAAGCCCGTGGTAAATGCGCAGGTCACCATGATCGTGGCCGCAGTGGTCCCGGGCAGCTGGGTCAGCAGCGGCAACAGACCGCCGATGCCCGCCGCGTACGCCCACGCGCGGCTGACCGAATCGAGCCGGTTGGCGTTTGTGCGACGACTAGTCATGGGGCAACAAGGCCAGGGCGCGCAGGCAGGCGTGGCGATGCTGGGCACCCTGGTCGGGGCCGAGCGCGGGTTGCGCGGGTAGATCGAGGCGGTACCGGCGACCTTCGCGCTCGGCCTCGTCGACCCAGCGGGCAAGTCGCGCGATCCGTCCCTCGTAGGGCAGGCCCGACAGCGCGTTCCAGGCCAGCACGACTTCTGCGCCGAGCGGCTGTTCGTACTCGCGCACCAGCAGCGTGTCGCGTCGAGCCGAATGTTTCCACGCAATCGCGCGGCGGGCATCGCCCGCGCGGTAGGCGCGCAGGTGATGGACGTCGTCGCCGGTCGGATGAAGGCGGGTGTGCACCTGCTGGCCGGCGCCTTCAGGCAATGCCGGTCCGTGCGCCTCGGGGGCGGGATAGACCAGCAGCGGCGCATCCGGCCAGGCGTACGCCCAGGCACGTGCCAGGCCGAGCGGACGAGTCGTGGACACTCGCAGACGCGGCAGTTCCAGCCATCCACGCCGCTCGGTCTCGATGTCCAGCGCCGCCTCGCCGTGGTCCTGTTCGAGGTTCAGCACGGCATGTCGTTGGCTGGCCGATCCGTCGGAGTGCGCAAATGCAACGCGGAGGCCGCGGCGTCGGCGTTGATCGGCGGCGTGCGCGTGCAGGCGCAGGGTAATGGGGCTCCCGGCGGCCACGGGTTCGGCTTCGACCGCCACCACCGTCAGCCCGGCCAGTTGGAGGTGTCCGGCCACCAGGCTGGTCAGCCCGGCACCGGCCAGCAACAGCGCCAGCAACAGGGCCGGGTTGTTGTTGAAGTTGAGCGCGCCGATCACCATCGAAAACAGCAGCGCCGCGTAGAAGAGGCCGAAGCCGGTCGGCAGCACGTAGATGCGCTGGCGGACGAAATGCACCGGCAGGGGCTCCGGGTCGCGCGGCCGGGTCCACGCCTGCATGCGTGCGTACGCGCGGCGGAACAGCCGTTGCGCCCGGCCCGCTGGTGCGTCATCGCCGGTCGATGGGCGCCGGCCGGTTGGTGTTCGATTGCTCACCTGCGGATGCTCATCTGCCGTGGGTGGTCTGCCATTGCCTGCTGGACATCGCGCAATTCAATCGACCGGTACGGCGTGCAAGATCGCCTTGGCCAATGCCGCGTCGCTGCCGGCGTCGGCGTCGGCCACCAGTCGATGCGCGGTGACGGCGGTGAACAACGCCTGCACGTCGTCGGGCAAAACGTGATTGCGACCGAGCAGCAGCGCGTACGCGCGTGAAGCGCGCAGTAGCGCCAGACCCGCGCGTGGCGACAGGCCGACACGCACGCCCGGGTGCTTGCGGCTGCGCGCCAGCAGCGCCTGCACGTAGTCGATGAGTGCTTCGCTGGCATGCACCGCCGACACGGCCGCACGTCCAGCCAGCACGTCGTCGCTGCCGAGCATCGGTTGGGCCCGTGCGATCAGGGTGCGGCGGTCACTGCCCGACAGCAGGTCGCGTTCAGCGGCCTCGCCCGGATAACCCAGCGCCAGGCGCAGCAGGAAGCGGTCGAGTTGCGAATCGGGCAGCGGGTAGGTGCCCGAGAGGTCGACCGGGTTCTGGGTGGCAATCACGAAAAACGGTGACGGCAACGCGTGGGTGGTCCCGTCGACGGTCACCTGGTGTTCGGCCATCGCCTCCAGGAGGGCGCTTTGCGTGCGCGGTGGCGCGCGGTTGATTTCGTCGGCCAGCAGCACCTGGGTGAACACCGGTCCCGGGTGGAACTCGAAACGACGCGCTTGCGGGTCGAACACCGAAACGCCGACGACATCGGCCGGCAACAGATCGGAGGTGAACTGCACACGCTGGAAGTCCAGGCCCAGGGTTGCCGCGAGCGCGTGGGCGAGGGTGGTCTTGCCCAGGCCGGGAAGGTCTTCGATCAGCAAGTGACCGTCCGACAACAGCGCCACGAACGCCAGCCTGACTTCTTGGACCTTGCCAAGCACCAGCCCGTTCACCTGGTTCTGGGCGCGGTCGAGGGCGTCGCGCAGGCCATCGGGTAGCATGCTTGCTGTCTTGGGGGATGCCGACATCGGAAGTCTCCTTGAATCCGATTGAGTTTAGCGAGGTCAGGAGACGATGCAGGACGAATTGCGTGCGCGACAGCGCTTTCTCGTGCTGTTCGCGGTGGTGCTGGCGATCAAGGTGCTGGTCGCCGCCCGCCTGCCCTTGTTCGTCGACGAGGCGTTTTACTGGCTGGAAGGCCAGCACCTTGCCGCGGCCTACTCCGATCTGCCGGGGTTGACGGCGTGGTTGACACGGCTCGGTGTCACGCTCGGCGGCAACACGCCGCTGGGCCTGCGCGCGCCGTTTCTGATGATTGCCGCGGCCTTGCCGTGGCTGGTCGTCCACATCACGCGCCGCGAATTCGGTGAGGCCTACGGATGGCAGGCCGGCTGCTTCGCGCTGCTGCTTCCGCTGGCCGGCACGCTGGGGCTGCTGGCATTGCCCGATGCGGCGATGGCGCTGGCGACGCTGCTGTGCGTCGACGCCGGTGCGCGACTGTTGCGCCGGGTCGATGCCGGCGGTGCACTCGAACTCGCGCTGGGTCTTGCGATCGGCGCGCTCACCCACTACCGGTTCATCGGCGTGATTGCCGTGGGCTTCGTCGCCCTGCTGTTGCTCGCCGACGGCCGCCAGGCGCTGCGCGACGTGCGCGTATGGACTGCCGTCGCGTTCGGCGCCGCGGCATGGACGCCGCTGCTGGCCTGGAACTTCGACAACGCCGATGCCGGGCTGCGCTTCCAGCTGGTCGATCGTCACCCGTGGGCATTTCATGCCGACGGCATTTCGTTCGTGGTCATCCAGGCGCTGCTGGTGACGCCGCTACTGTTTGCCGCGCTGGCTATCGCGGCCTGGCGTGGTGGTCGAAGCGCCTTGCCGGCCTCGCGTTACCTAGCGCTGCTGGGTGGGCTGGTGGTGCTGGGCTTCTTCGCGCTGGGCTTTTTTGCCGACACCGAGCGGGTGAGTTTCCACTGGCCGCTGCCGGGCTACCTGGCGCTGCTGCCGTTGTTGCCGGCATTGCTGGCGCGCTGGCCTGCCTGGCTGCGCGCGGCGACGTGGTCGTTGTCCGCCGTCGGATTGGTGGCGATGCTGGGCTACTACGTCGTGGTGTCGTTGCCCGAGGTGCGCGCGCAAAGCGCGGCCGAAAAGTGGTATCCCTCCAACTTCGCCGGCTGGGACCGGCTTGCCGATGCGGTGCGCCTGGAGTGGTCGGCGATGCCGGCCAACACCCGCATCGTGGCCGAGAACTTCAAGCTTGGTGCCGAGCTGGGTTTCGCGCTGGGCGACGCGAACATCCCCGTGCTCGACCATCCGCTCAACCACAAGCACGGCCGGGCGCCGCAACTGAAGCTGTGGGGCCTGCAGACGCCGGGTCGCGCTGCGTGGGGCGACGCGCCGGTGCTGCTGGTGGTCGGCGCCAGCGACGTCCAGTACAAGACCCTGCTCGCGCGTTACCACGCGTTGTGCGACGCGGTCGGTCCGTTGCCGCCGCCACGGGTGATCAATGTCGATCACGGTCGCCAGCGCTTCCTGTTGTTCCGGCTCGACCGGCCCCGTGCAGGCCGCTGCACCACGCCGGCGATGGCCTGGCTCGACGCGCCGGTTGCGGGGGCGAAGGTCGCAGGCCCGCTGGAACTGGCCGGCTGGGCCTTCAAGGACGGCGTCGGCATCGCGCGGGTCGACGTCACCCTGGACGGAAAGGTGATCGGCCCGGCGGAGTACGGCCGGCACAACGACGGCGTGGCCCGCTACTGGAAGATCTCGACCGATCCCCAGCACCCGCTCGTCGGACTGGGCGGCAAGATTGACCTGGGCGGCGTTCCCGCCGGTCGCCATTGGCTCGGCCTGCGTCTGCATGGCCGCGATGGCAGCATCGAGGACTGGTCCGAGCAGCCGATCGAGGTCGTCCGCTAGCGCCCCCGGCGTCAGCTGTGTCGGGCGCTCGTCAGGCCAGGGCGCCCGTCAAGGCACCGAAAAACCGGCCTCGCGCAATAGCCGTGCGGTGGCGATCAGCGGCAAGCCGATCAGCGCGGTCGGGTCCTGCGTTTCGATCGCGTCGAACAGGCTGATGCCCAGCCCCTCGCATTTGAAGCTGCCGGCGCAGTCGAACGGTTGCTCGGCATCGACGTAGCGTCCGATCTCGTCGCCCCGCAGCGTCCGGAAGCGAACGGTGGTGGTATCCAGCCAAAGGTGCGGCGTGACGCCCTGGCGATACAGGCACACGCCGGTGCGGAACCGGACCGGCTGGCCCGACATCGCGGCCAGCTGCCCGACGGCCGCTTCCCGGTTGCCGGGCTTGCCCAGCGTGGCGGTGCCCAGCTCGGCCACCTGGTCGGAGCCGATCACCCAGGCGTCGGGGTGCAGTGCCGCCACGGCGGCCGCCTTGGCGTGGGCCAGTCGCAGCGCCAATGCCGCCGGCGTTTCGTCCGGCAGCGCGGTTTCGTCGCTCTCGGGCCGGGCGATGCTGAACGGCAGGCGCAAGCGCTCCAGCAGTTCGCGCCGGTAACGGGAGGTCGAGGCCAGGATCAGTGGCTGCTGGGCAGTCGGGTTGTCGTGGAACGGCATCGTTCAGCTCACCGCGCGCGCGCGCTCGATGCGCACCAGCTGCTGGTCGATGCGGTTGCGGGCAGCGTCGATCGAGCCGCGTACCTCCGCCAGCTGGGCAAGGCTGGCCTGGCTGCCGTAGTCGCGCAGCCAGACCCGCTGGCGCAGCATCTCGCGCATCGCGTCCCGGACCGGGTCATCGCCTTCGCCGCCGGCAACCGCCTTGATCTCGGCGCGGGCCGTGCGCAGGCGCTCCTCCAGCGCGTCGGCGGCGTCGAGCACCGCGCGCACGGCGCGCCGGCGGCGCCCGCTGAACAGGCGCACGATCAGGACCAGCACGCCGGCGGAAACCGCGGCGCTCAACAGCAGAAGGGTGGTATTCACGGACGCAGGGCGCTGCAGGTGGGCTGGCAGTCTGCCGTGGCTCGCGGGGCGGGGGCAAATCCCGATCGGCAAAGGCTTTCCGGTTTGACAGCCGGGGCTGCGGTCTCTACCATTCCGCGGCTTATGTCAGCGAACCTGCCCGAGATGCTGGATGCTTGGCGCATGGTCGCAGCGCGACGCGGCGTGGAAGGCCGTGTCCCGCTGGCGGCGCTGACCCGGTTGCACGACTACCTGGTCGACAGCGAAGGCGACGTCCGTTTCGCCCTCGATTTCGGCCAGGACGAGTTGCGCGTCCCGTACCTGGAGATGCGGATCGATGCCGAGCTGCCGCTGCTTTGCCAGCGCAGCCTGCAACGTTTCCTGTATCCGGTGCAGGTCGTGCAGCGGCTTGGCCTGATCCGCGAAGAGGCGGACGAAGCCGCGCTGCCGCCGGGATACGAACCCCTGCTGATGCCGGAAGACGGCATGCTGCAGACCATCGGGCTGGTCGAGGACGAATTGATCCTTGCCGTTCCGGTCGTGCCGACAATGCCCGGCACGGAAGCGATGGAGCGCGACTGGCCGGCCCAGGAGGCCGAGCTGGAACGCGTCAACCCGTTCGCTGCGCTGTCGGCATTGAAGAACAAACCGAAATAGTCACCGCAAGCTAGTCACCTGCCGTATTCCTTGGAGCAAGACCATGGCTGTTCAGAAGTCCCGAGTTTCCCCGTCCAAGCGTGGCATGCGCCGCTCGCACGATGCGCTGTCCAGCAAGCAGCTGGCCACCGATCCGACCACCGGCGAGACCCACCTGCGCCACCACGTGACCGCCGACGGCTACTACCGCGGCAAGAAGGTCATCAACACCCAGTCGAAGGTTGCCGACGAAGAGTAAGTTTCGTCGCTACCCGCCGCGCCGCGCCTGCATCCCCGATGCGCGCGGCCGTCGCTGCCGGCCTTGCCGGCATGGTTGGACGGTGGTGGTTTCAGCCGTTGCAATCTGGCGGTAGCCCGCGGTGAGGCTCCGGCCCCGGCGTATGCCGGCGGCTCCTGGCAATGCTTCCGCTGCGGGATCCCCCAGATGACCGAACAGATCTATGCCCGCATCGCGGGTACCGGCAGTTACCTGCCGGAAAAGTGCCTCACCAACGATGACCTCGCGAAATTCGTCGACACGAGCGACGAATGGATCACCGCGCGTACCGGCATCCGCCAGCGTCACGTGGCCGCCGAGGGTGAGACTACCAGCGACCTGGCCTACCACGCCTCCGTGCGTGCGCTCGAGGCCGCCGGCGTCGAGGCGAAGGATCTCGACCTGATCGTGCTCGGCACGACCACGCCGGACCTGATTTTCCCCTCTACGGCCTGCCTGCTGCAGCACCGTCTCGGCGCGGACGGCTGCGCCGCGTTTGACGTCAACGCCGCCTGTTCGGGCTTTGTCTACGCGCTGACGGTGGCCGACAAGTTCATCCGCTCCGGCGCCGCCAAGACGGTGCTGGTGGTCGGCGCGGAAACGCTGACGCGCATGCTCGACTGGACCGATCGCGGCACCTGCGTGCTGTTCGGCGACGGTGCCGGCGCGGTGGTGCTCAAGGCCGACAGCGAGACCGGCATCCTCAGCACCCATCTGCACGCAGACGGCGGCAAGAAGGAACTGCTGTGGAACCCGGTGGGCGTCTCGGTGGGCTTCAAGCCCGAAGAGCACAACGCCGGCGTCAAGGTGCTGATGACCGGCAACGAAGTCTTCAAGCACGCGGTCAAGGCGCTCGACTCGGTGGTCGAGGAAACGCTCGAGGCAAACGGCCTGGATCGTCACGAGATCGACTGGCTGATCCCGCACCAGGCGAACCTGCGCATCATCGAAGCCACGGCCAAGCGCCTGGACATGCCGATGGAGCGCGTCGTCGTCACTGTCGACAAGCACGGCAACACGTCGTCGGGTTCGGTGCCGCTGGCGCTGGACGAGGCGGTGCGTTCGGGCAAGGTGCAGCGCGGCCAGCTGCTGTTGCTGGAGGCCTTCGGCGGCGGCTTCACCTGGGGCTCGGCACTGCTGCGCTACTGATCCGTCGACACGGCTGATCCATCGACGTGACGCATCGCGCAGTGCGCAGCGTCGAATGTCCTTCGCGGGCTCGGCCATCTGGTCGGGCCCGCGTCGTTTGTGGCGTTGCCATCGACCCGCCGGACGGTGCAGCGTGGTCGCGATGCAGGCCACGCATCGGCGACTGCGATCGCTTGCGATACGGGTGTCGACGACTGGAAAGCCCGGCGCAGCCCAATGCGTTGGCGCTGGTACGTTTCTTCATCAACCTGACGCTGGCCGTCACTGTACGTGGCGGTACAGACGCAGCACGCGATTCGCTCGTATCATTGCCCGCTCTTTTGCTGGGTCGGGCGTGATGGAATCGCAGGCAGCCAACAATCAACTGGCATTCGTGTTCCCGGGGCAGGGCTCGCAGTCGCTGGGCATGCTGACCGATCTGGCCGCGTCCGCGCCGCTGGTCGTGGAGACCTTTACCGAGGCCAGCGATGGCGCTGGCGCCGATTTGTGGGCGCTGTGCCAACAGGGTCCGGAAGACCAGCTCAATCGCACCGAATTCACGCAGCCGGCATTGCTTGCGGCCGGTGTCGCCGTCTGGCGCCTCTGGCAGGCACGCGGTGGTGCGATTCCTGCCCTGTTCGCCGGCCACAGCCTTGGCGAGTACGCCGCGTTGGTGGCCGGCGGTGCGTTGTCGCTGCATGACGCCGCCCGCCTGGTGCGCCTGCGTGGGCAGCTGATGCAGGATGCCGCCCCGGCTGGCAGCGGCGCGATGGCCGCCGTGCTTGGCGCCGAAGATGCCGTGGTACTGGAGGTCTGCCAGGCCGTGTCGGGCGATGCAGTGGTCGTGCCCGCCAACTTCAACTCGCCCGGACAGATCGTGATCGGCGGCCATGCCGCCGCGGTGGATGCCGCGCTCGAGCAGCTCGCCGAACGTGGCGTGCGCAAGGCGGTCAAGCTGGCTGTCAGCGTGCCCTCGCACACACCGTTGATGCGCGAAGCCGCCAACCGCCTCGCCGAGGCGATGACCGCGCTGCCGTGGCAGGCGCCGTCGGTGCCGGTGGTGCAGAACGTCGATGGCGAAGTGCATGAGGGCGTCGAATCGATCCGTGACGCGCTTGTGCGCCAGCTCTACCTTCCGGTGCAGTGGACCCGTTGCGTGCAGGCGCTGGCCGCCGGTGGCGCGACGCGGATCGGCGAATGCGGCCCCGGCAAGGTGCTCACCGGTCTGGCCAAGCGCATCGACAAGTCGCTCGACGCGCGCGCGCTTGGCATGCCGACCGATTTCGAATCCGCCCTGGCGGACTGGAACCACTGAATCCCGGCGCGGCTTGACGCAGGCAACGGCACGCCGTTCGAATGCCCTGTCCGCTGCAGTCCGCGTGACCCGCGCCAGACGTCTTGAAGGAGAACCCATGACGCTTCCATTGCAGGGCGAGATCGCCCTTGTCACCGGCGCCAGCCGCGGCATCGGTGCGGCCATCGCCGACGAACTTGCCGCACAAGGCGCCACCGTGATCGGTACGGCCACGTCCGAATCGGGCGCGCAGGCAATCGGTGCGCGGCTTGCAGCGCAGGGCGGCCACGGCCGCGTGCTCGACGTCGTCGACGGCGCGGCGGTCGAAGCGCTGATCGATGGCATCAGCAAGGAATTCGGCGCGGTCTCGATTCTGGTCAACAACGCCGGCATCACGCGCGACAACCTGCTGATGCGCATGAAGGAAGAGGACTGGCAGGCCATCCTCGACACCAACCTCAGCAGCGTCTTCCGCACCAGCAAGGCGGTGATGCGCTCCATGATGAAGGCGCGCCGCGGCCGCATCATCAATATCGCGTCCGTGATCGGCGTGACCGGCAATGCCGGGCAGGCCAACTACGCCGCCGCCAAGGCTGGCATCATCGCGTTCAGCAAATCGCTGGCCCGCGAGATCGGTTCGCGCGGCGTTACCGTCAACGTGGTCGCACCGGGTTTCATCGACACCGACATGACCAAGTCGCTGCCCGAGGACGCCAAAGCCGCGATGCTGGGCCAGATCGCGCTCGGTCGTCTTGGTGAGCCGGCCGACATCGCACGCGCGGTGGCGTTCCTGGCGGGTCCGTCGGCGGCCTACATCACTGGCGAGACCCTGCATGTCAACGGCGGCATGTACATGCCGTGAGCCCCTGGATGGGCTCCAAGTTGTTGAATCCGAACGGCTTTTGCGAAGGTTCGCGATCGCCGTCTATTCCATTAGACTATTCCATCTAACATCCCGTCCGGGAGGAGTGAGCAGAAATGAGCAGCATCGAAGAGCGCGTCAAGAAGATCGTGGTCGAGCAGCTGGGCGTCAAGGAAGAAGAGGTCACCAACAATGCCTCGTTCGTCGACGACCTTGGTGCGGATTCGCTCGACACCGTCGAGTTGGTGATGGCCCTCGAAGAAGAGTTCGAGTGCGAGATCCCGGACGAGGAAGCCGAGAAGATCACCTCGGTGCAGCAGGCGATCGACTACGTCAAGGCGCACGTCAAGGCCTGAGGGCCCGCGGCCTGACCGGAACGCACGGCCCGGAAGCCGGTCCGTCGCGCGTCCAGCACAACCAAACCGGGGCCGCTTTGCGGCCCCGCGTTTTTGAACGTGGCGGCCCTGCCGGTGAGCACACCGGACGGGCAGGCCATCAGTGGCAACAGCACGGAGTTACCCATGTCAAACCGTCCGGCTTCGCGACGCGTAGTGGTTACTGGCCTCGGCATCGTCTCCCCACTTGGCAACGATCTTGCCAGCAGCTGGGACGGCATCGTCAACGGCCGCTCCGGCATCGGCCCGATCACCCATTTCGACGCGTCCGCGTTCACCACCCGCATTGCCGGTGAAGTGCGCGACTTCGACATCACCAAGTGGGTGAATGCGAAGGACGCTCGCAAGATGGAGGAATTCATCCATTACGGCGTTGCTGCCTCGCTGATGGCGATGGAAGACGCCAACCTCACCGTCGACGATTCCAACGCCGAGCGCATCGGTGCGCTGATCGGCTCGGGCATCGGCGGACTGCTCGGCATCGAAGAGCAGACGATCAAGTTCCACGAGGGCGGCCCGCGCAAGATCTCGCCGTTCTACGTACCCAGCACCATCATCAACATGCTGCCCGGCCAGGTCTCGTTGCTGACCGGCATCAAGGGCCCGAATTTCTCGGCGGTTTCCGCCTGCGCCACGTCCAACCATTCGATCGGCATGGCGATGCGCATGATCCAGTACGGCGATGCCGACATCATGGTGGCCGGCGGCGCCGAACGTGGCTCGTCGCCGACGTCGGTGGGCGGCTTCTGCTCGATGAAGGCGATGTCGACCCGCAACGACGACCCGACCCGCGCATCGCGGCCGTGGGACAAGGATCGCGACGGCTTCGTGCTGGGCGATGGCGCCGGCATCCTGATCCTGGAAGAGTACGAGCACGCCAAGGCGCGCGGCGCACGCATCTATTGCGAGCTGGCCGGCTTCGGTGCGACCTCCGACGCGTTCCACATGACCGCGCCCAGCGAGAACGGCGAAGGCCCGGCGCGCTGCATGGTCGCCGCGCTCAAGGATGCGGGCGTCAATACCGATGAAGTCGGCTACCTCAACGCACACGGTACGTCGACGCCGCTGGGCGACCTTGCCGAGACGCTGGCGATCAAGCGTGCGCTGGGCCAGCACGCCGCCACCACCATGGTCAGCTCGACCAAGTCGATGACCGGCCACCTGCTCGGCGCCGCGGGCGGTGCCGAGGCGATCTTCTCGGTGATGGCGCTGCACACCGGCATCATCCCGCCGACGATCAACCTCGATCAGCCCGGCGAGGGCTGCGATCTGGACTACGTGCCCAACGTCGCGCGCGAAGTGCAGGTGGACGTCGCGGTGTCCAACGGCTTCGGCTTCGGCGGTACCAACGGCACCCTGGTGTTCAAGCGTCTTTGACCCGGGCTTTGCGTTTCCCGTCCGCGGCGGGCACGCCCGGACGGTGAAGCGCGCTGGCGGCGATCGATTCGTCGCCGGCGCGCCGGGGCCGCGACGCTGCGGCGTCGCCCTGGCGGCCAGGTCCCGCCGATGGCAATCCCGGCCGTCCGTGCCACAGTGGCGTTCGACCCACCGGTGATCGCGCCGAACCTTCGACCCGCGCCTGCCGTCGCCAGCGCTCCCGTGGAAAACGACCATGCTGCTGACCCGTGCGCTGACCACCCCCGTCGACCTGCTCGAGCTGCAGCGCAGCGCGCCCGCGCGTTACCCGCTGCTGCTCGAGTCCAGCGCGCACGGCACCGCGCAGGGACGCTGGGACATGCTGCTTGCCGCCGATGGCGGGTCGCTGCGCCTGGATCGCGATGGCGTCACCCGCGACCAGGATGACCGGCCGCTGGCCGGCGATTTCCTTTCCGAGCTCGACAAGGCCTGGCGTGCCCTGCGCGTCGATCGCGACGAGCCGCGCTGGCCGTTCCGTGGCGGCTGGGCGCTGCTGTTGGGGTACGAGCTGGCGATGCAGGTCGAGCCCGTGCTGCGACTTCCGCCCGCCCCCGGCTCGTTGCCGGTGGCGATGGCGCTGCGGTGTCCCGGTGCGTTGCTGCGCGACTGCAATACCGGCGAATGCGTGATGGTTGTCGAGCGCGGGCACGAATCGATGCTCGATGCGATGGCGGCCGATGCGGTGTCCGCGGCCGCGCAGATGCCGGCCACGTGGCAGGCGCCGGTGGCGCTGGACGAGGACGCACCGCAGCGCTACACCGATGGCGTCGCACGGGTCGTGGACTACCTGCGGGCCGGCGATGTGTTCCAGGTCAACCTGTCGCGCGCCTGGCAGGCGCGGTTCGCGACGCCGGTGACGCCGGCCGCGCTGTTCCAGCGGCTGCGAGAGAACAACCCGGCACCGTTCGCGGGCGTGTTCGCCGGTGCCGATTGGGCGGTGGTCAGCGCATCGCCCGAGCGCCTGGTGTCGGTGCGCGGCGAGCTCGTCGAAACCCGACCGATCGCCGGCACGCGACCGCGGTCAGCCGGCGACGACGATGCCGCGCGTATCCGCGAGCTGGTCGGCCACCCGAAAGAACGTGCCGAGCACGTGATGCTGATCGATCTCGAGCGCAACGACCTGGGACGCGTGTGCACGCCGGGCAGCGTCGAGGTCGATGAGCTGATGAGCGTGGAAAGCTACGCGCACGTGCACCACATCGTCAGCAACGTGCGTGGTTGCCTGCGTGCCGGCGTGAGCCCGGGCGAGGTGATCCGCGCGACGTTCCCGGGCGGCACCATCACCGGCTGTCCGAAGGTGCGGTGCATGCAGATCATTGCCGAGCTGGAAGGCGAGGGGCGGGGCGCCTACACCGGCGCGATGGGCTGGCTCAACCGGGACGGCGACATGGACCTCAACATCCTGATTCGCAGTGCCGAGCTGGAAGGCGATCGCCTGCGTTTTCGTACCGGCGCGGGCATCGTCGCCGACTCGGACCCGCAGAAGGAACTGGACGAGACCCGCGCCAAGGCCCGCGGCATGTTCCGCGCCCTTGGAGTCGCCGGGTGAAGCGCGCGCCCGCGTTGGCGCCCGCAGGTGCCGTGCATCCAGCCCGATGCGTGGCGGGCCATCGAGGGGGAGCGCGATGATCGCGATTTTCCAGGGGCGGCAACGCGTGGATTCGATTGCCGGCAACGACCGCGGGCTGGCCTACGGCGACGGCCTGTTCGAAACGCTGCGCGCGCACCGCGGCACGCTGCCATGGTGGCCCGCGCACTGGGCGCGACTGACGCGTGGGGCGCAGCGACTGCGCCTGCCGTTGCCGGACCCGATCCAGGTGCGCGACGAAGCACTGGCGCTGCTGGACGGAGGCGACGGCGTCATCAAGTTGCTGCTCAGCCGTGGCAGCGGTGGCCGTGGCTACGCGCCGCCTGTCGATGCAACGCCGACCTGGGTGCTGTCGCGGCACCCGCTGCCCCCGCCGGTGCCGGCGGCTGGCCTTGCCCTGCGCTGGTGCACCACCACGCTGGCCATCCAGCCCGCCCTGGCTGGACTCAAGCACTGCAACCGACTCGAACAGGTGCTCGCGCGTGGCGAATGGGACGATCCACTGGCCCTGGACCGCGATGCCGACGAAGGGCTGATGCGCAGCGGCGAGGGCGACGTGGTCTGTGCCACGTCGGCCAATCTGTTCGCGAACGTCGGGGGACGCTGGCGCACGCCGGCGGTCGATCGCTGTGGTGTTGCCGGCGTTTGCCGCGACTGGGTGCTGGCGGCGCTGGATGCCGATGTCGGCCGACTTGCTGTGGTCGAGATCGAGTCTGCGACGGCGGTTTTCCTGTGCAACGCGGTGCGCGGTATCCTGCCGGTCGCGCGGCTGGGAACGCGCCACTGGTCGATGGATCCCGAGGTGGTAGCGCTGCAGCGGAGGCTGGCAACCGCCCATCCCGCCTTCGTGTCGGCTGCGCCCCTGTTCACGTGATACGCCACCGTCTTTCCGCCACGGAGTCTTCGTGAGTCGCAACCGCAAGAGCCGTATTGGCACCTTTTTCCTGTTCCTGATGATCGTCGCCGCCGGCGCGGGGTTCTGGGCGTGGCAGCGCTTCACGCACTTCGCCGACGGCCCGCTTGAAGGGCTCCAGCCCGGCACCAGCATCACCGTCGAGCGCGGCGACTCGCTGCCGGTGGTGGTGCGCAAGCTGCGCGCAGCCGGCATCGACACCGGCCAGCCGCTCGAATGGCGCGTGCTGGCCAAGCAGCTCGGCGCGGCGGGCCGGCTGCAGGTCGGCGAGTACGCGCTCGCGGCCGGCATGTCGCCGCGTGCGCTGCTGATCGCGATGCGCGACGGCAACGTGGTCAGCCACGGCTTCACGATCGTCGAAGGGTGGAACATCCGCCAGCTGCGCGCCGCGCTTGCCAGGGCGCGCCCGCTGGAGCAGGAGGCCGCGCAGCTGGACGATGCGACGCTGATGAAGACGATCGGCCATGCGGGCCAGCATCCGGAAGGCCGCTTCCTGCCCGAGACCTACGTCTACACCCGCGGCGACAGTGACCTGGACGTGCTCCGTCGCGCGCACGACGCGATGGAGAAGGCGCTGGACGCGGCATGGCAGCGTCGCCGCAGCGATTCGGTGCTCAAGACCCCGGACGAGATGCTGGCGCTGGCGTCGATCGTCGAAAAGGAAACCGGCGTCGCGTCCGAGCGTCCGCAGATCGCGGGGTTGTTCGAGCGGCGCCTGAAAATCGGCATGCGCCTGCAGACCGACCCGACGGTGATCTACGGACTCGGCCCGGGTTACGACGGCAACATCCGCAAGCGCGACCTGCTCGCCGACACGCCCTACAACAGTTACACGCGCGCGGGATTGCCGCCGACGCCCATCGCGATGCCTGGCGCGGATGCGCTGGCCGCGGTGGCGCAGCCCGCACCTGGCGAGCACCTCTACTTTGTCGCGATCGGCGATGGCAGCGGACGTCATTTGTTCGCGCGGACCCTGGCCGAGCACGAGGCCAACGTGCAGGCCTATCTGCGCAACTACCGCGCGGCCCGGGCGAAGAGCTCGCAATGAGCGACGCATCGAACGGACTGGTGGTCTGGCCCCGACTGGTCACGCTTGAGGGCGGCGAGGGCGCCGGAAAGTCGACCGTGCTGGCGGCCTTGCGCGATGCGTTGCTGGCGACCGGTGCCGAAGTCGTCAGCAGCCGCGAGCCCGGTGGCACGCCGCTGGCCGAACGCATCCGCGAGCTGCTGCTCGGCACGTCGACCGACGACGGCGGCCACGAAGCGCCGGCGGCCGATACCGAGCTGCTGCTGATGTTCGCCGCCCGTGCCCAGCACGTACGCCAGACCATCCTGCCTGCGCTGGAGCGCGGCGCCTGGGTACTCAGCGATCGCTTCACCGACGCCAGCTACGCCTACCAGGGCGCCGCGCGCGGCCTCGACGGTGGCTTCATCGCCGACCTGGAGCGGCGGGTGGTGGGAATCGTTCCGGGGTTGACGCTGCTGCTCGACGTGCCGGTCGCGGTGGGCCTGCAGCGCGCGCGCGGGCGGGGGCCGGCCGATCGCATCGAAGGTGAGCACGACGACTTCTTCGAAAGCGTGCGCGCGGGTTACCTCAAGCGTGCGGCTGCCGAGCCACGACGCTTCCACGTGATCGACGCCAGCCAGCCTGCCGCGGAAGTTGCCACGCAGGCGCTCGAGGCGATGCACGCGTACCTGCGAACCGTGCGATGAGCGCCTTCGCACCCTGGCAGCAGCGCATCTACGACCAGGCCGCCGCCGCCATCGACGCCGGCCGGCTAGGCCATGGACTGCTGTTGTGCGGCCCCGCCCAGCTGGGCAAGCGCGCCGTTGCCGAGCGTCTGGCGCGGCGCCTGCTGTGCATCGCCCGCGGTGCCGACGGCGAGCCGTGCGGGAGCTGCCGCGGGTGCCACCTGTTCGCGTCGGGCACGCACCCGGACTACCAGTGCGTGTCGTTCATTCCCAACAAGGAAGGAACGAAACTCCGCACCGAGATCGTCATCGAACAGGTGCGGCGACTGTCGGAGCAACTGGTGTTGACGCCGCAGTACGGCGGCGCGCAGGTCGCGATCATCGATCCGGGCGAAGCGATCAACCACGCGGCCAGCAATGCCCTGCTCAAGACCTTGGAAGAACCGGTGCCGGGCCGCTACCTGTGGCTGATCAGTGCGCACCCCGCGCGGCTGTCGGCAACCATCCGCAGCCGTTGCCAGCGGCTTGAGTTCCGCCTGCCGCCGCGCCCGGAAGCGCTGGCCTGGCTGCGCGGCAACGGACACACCGCGGCCGTGGCCGAAGAGGCGCTGGATGCGGCGCGCGGTCACCCCGGTCTTGCCCACGAGTGGCTGCAGGGCAATGGCCTGGCACTGCGCCGCGAGGTGTCCGGCGACCTGGACCGGCTCGCGCGTCCGGATGCGTCGGTGGTCGAGGTTGCCCAACGCTGGGCCGGCGACGAGTACGCCGAATTGCGCCTGCGCCATGCCGCCGATCTGGCGCTCGCACAGGCCGCTGCCGACTTGACCGCCCCGGCGCGCGCGCGCAGTCTTGCGGCATGGTTTGATCAGGCCAATCGCGTTCGCGACCTGCTGCGCAGTACGGTACGGGCGGACCTTGCGATGGTTGAATTGTTGATGGCTTGGCGTGCCGCCCACGGCAGGCACGCGACAAGGGGATAAGAATGAGTGCAACGGGTGCGGGTGCGGCACGACAGGGCATTCTGTCGCTGGCGGTAAAGGACAAGGCGCAGCTGTTCAACGCCTACATGCCGTTCCTCAAGAATGGTGGTGTGTTCGTGCCATCGCCGCGACGCTATTTCCTGGGTGACGAGGTGTTTTTGCTGGTCACGCTGCCCGACTCGACCGAGCGTCTGCCGGTGGCCGGCAAGGTGGTGTGGGTGACGCCCACCGGCGCGCAGGGCAACCGCCCGGCCGGTATCGGCGTGCAGTTCGCCGACACCGCCGAGGGTGAAGCGGTCAAGGGCAAGATCGAAGCATTGCTGGCCGGCACGCTGGCCGCGGATCGCCCGACCTACACGATGTAAATCCGGCGAGCCCGGGCCCCGGGCACCCTTTCCCCTTCAGGCCCGATGCCCATGTACCGCTGGCTGCCGTGTGTGCTGCTGTTGCTTGCCCCGTTCGCGCAGGCAGGCGGGTTGCGCAGCATCGTGATCGACCCCTCGCCAGCAGGCCACGAACGCCAGTTCAGTGGATGGCGTTACGACGCACCGGTTCCCGAGCAACAGCAGGTGGATCTCGAGCTCGGCGATGACATCGCCGGCGCCACGTTGCGCCTGCTGCCGGCCCAAGCCGATGGCGGGCAGTACCGGGTCAGCGTCCAGTTCGAGACCAGCATGGCGCTCAGTGGCGAAGGCCCGCACCTGGATTTCGTCGACTGGAAACATTGTCGATCGGAATGGCGTCCGGCGCGAAATTCGCGCGGTCTGGAGTTCGCGCTCCCGGTTCCTGCCGAACACGAATCGACGTGCTTTCCGCCCACCACCACCGACGAGATCGTCGCCGAAACCCAGCGCGTTCTGGTGCGTAACGGCATGGTGGCCGACGGCGCCCATTGGTTGGACTTGGCGCGCTCGGTCCGCGTGCCCGGTGAGCTGCCGACGTACGTTGGCATCAGCAAGGTGCGGGTGCGGATCGAGCAGCGCCACGGCGACGCCTGGCGGGTGATCCACACGATCGACTTCCTGCCCCCGATGGGTTGCTGAGCGGACCGTAGACACGGGTCGCAAGTCCGGTGCGGCGGCGTGCCCGGCAGCGCCGGCGGAGCACGGTACGGGCGGAGAGGGCACGGTGCGCCCTCGCCGCAAGTCATCGCCGAGCGCCCCCGCTGGGGGCGAACCCGGTCAGGCTTTCGTGCGCAGCGCCGGGTTGTCCCAGCCCTGGCGCGGGGCGAAGCGATCGCCGTAACGCGCGTGCAGGGTCTTGAGGCGTTCGAGCAGGGCATCGGCGCCGGTTTCGCGTACGTACTGGATCGGGCCACCACGGAACGGTGCGAAGCCCGTGCCGAAGATCACGCCGGCATCGAGCAGGTCGGCATCGCTGACCACCCCATCGTGCAGGCAGGCCACCGCTTCGTTGATCAGCGGCAGGATCAGGCGATCCTCCAGGTCGGACGGCATCTGGTAGTCCTTGGGCAGCTCGGGCTTCTGCGCCCGGCCGTTCTCCCACCGGTAAAGGCCCTGGCCGTCCTTCTTGCCGCGCTTGCCCTGTTCCGGGGGCGTCGAGAGTGAGGCCGGAATCGGCAGGCCGAGGAACGGCGCCAGCTCCGCGCCGACGCCCGCGGCCACATCCAGGCCCACCGTGTCGATCAGTTCGATCGGCCCCATCGGCATGCCGAACTTCACGGCGGCCTTGTCGATCGCCGCACCCGGAATGCCTTCGGCAAACGCGGTGGCGGCCTCGAGCATGTACGGGAACAGCACGCGATTGACCAGGAAGCCGGGCGTGCCCGCGACCGGCACCGGCAGCTTGTCGATCGCCTTGCAGAAGGCGGCCAGGCGCTGCTCGGTTTCCGGCGCCATGGCGTCGTGGCGGATGATTTCGACCAGCGGCATCAGCGCCACCGGATTGAAGTAATGCAGCCCGCCGAACTGCGCCGGACGCTGGATGTGGCCGCGCAATTCGGTGAGCGGGATCGATGAGGTGTTGGTGGTCAGCAGCGCGCCGGGCTTCATTGCCGGTTCGACCTGCGCGTACAGGTCGCGCTTGGCCTCGGGCTTTTCGATGATCGCCTCGATCACCAGGTCGGCGTCGGCCGCGCCTTCGCCGGCGAGGTCGCCCTTCAGGCGTGCCGCGACCGCCGGACGCTTGGTCTCGTCCTTGACCTTCTTGGCGAACAATCCCTGGGCGCGCTCCAGGGCGGCGTCGATGAAACGCTGCTCGCGATCGGCCAGGGTCACCTGGAAGCCCTTGTAGGCCGACCAGGCGGCGATGTCGCCGCCCATCACGCCGGCGCCGACGACGTGCACGCGGGCGATGCCGTGATCCTTGCCGCCCTGGCCCTTGAGGCGCTCCTGAAGGAAAAACACCCGGATCAGGTTGCGCGCGGTCGAGGTCGAGGCGAGCTTGACCACGGACTTGCGTTCACCGGCAAGCCGCGCCTGGATACCGCCGCCGGTGCGCTGCCAGGTGCCGATCAACGCGAACGGCGCCGGGTAGTGCTCCTTGCGGGCCTTGCGCGCGACCTGCTTGACCAGCATCGGCGCGAGCACCTGGCGCGCGGGCCAGGTGTTGGTCGCCCATGCAGTGAAGCGCTGCTTGAACGGGCGCTGGGTGCCCTTGAGCGCCAGCGCGGCGGCGGCATCGACCAGCAATGCCGGTTCGACGACCTTGTCGACCACGCCCATCGCGCGTGCGCTCGCCGCCGACAGCGTGCGCCCGGTCAGCATCAGGTCGAACGCCGATGGCGCGCCGACCAGCTGCGGCAGGCGTGCGCTGCCGCCCCAGCCGGGGTAGATGCCCAGCTTCACTTCCGGCAGGCCGATGCGGGTCGAGCCGTCGTTGCTGGCCACGCGATAGCGGCAGGCCAAGGCGATCTCGGTACCACCGCCCATGCAGAAGCCGTGGATGGCCGCGACGGTCGGAAAAGGCAGCTCGGACAGGCGTTGGAATACCTGCTGGCCGCGTCGGATCGCGTCGCCGACCACGCCCTTCTCGTCGAAGCTCTGGAATTCCTTGATGTCGGCACCGGCGATGAAGCCGCTGGCCTTGGCCGACCGGATCACCATGCCCTTGGGCGGGTCCAGCGCCAGACGCTCGAGCACGCTGTCGAGCTCGATCAGCACGTCCTGCGAGAACGTGTTGACCGGCGACGCCTCGCGATCGAAAGACAGCACCAGCACGCCGTCGTCGCGCATTTCGGTGAGCCAGTGGCGGGCGCGCAGCCCGTCGAAGCTCGCAAGTGCATTGACGCCAGCATTCATGCGGCACCATCCGTTCAGGTATGGGGGAGCCACTATCATCCCGATCTTGTTCGACGGCCGTCAAATCGGCCGGTCGGCCGGGGCCTCCGCGAACGCCCCTCGGGCATGCCGGATGGCAGTTGCGGCCGACGCGATGCGGCCCCATTGATATCGCGTTGAACTTTTCCCCGACAGGGATGTCCCATTGCTCGGCCAAGGCCGAGCTGACAGGAGCGCCGGCGCGGCATGGCCGAATTAGAGACACACCAGAAGCGGGATGCAGCGCAAGAGACCGAACTGGACCAGGAACTGGTCCTGCGGGTCCAGCGTGGCGACAGCACGGCGTTCGACGTGCTGGTGCGTAAGTACCAGCACCGCATCGTCGGGTTGATCGGGCGCTACATCTCCGACTGGAGCGAATGCCAGGACGTCGCCCAGGAAACGTTCATCCGCGCCTACCGCGCGCTGGCGAACTTTCGTGGCGATGCACAGTTCTACACATGGTTGCACCGGATCGCCGTGAACACCGCCAAGAACCATCTCGTAGCGCAGAACCGCCGTCCGCCGACGGACGACATCGACGTGGGTGACGCCGAGCAGTACGACGCCGGCATCCGCCTGCGCGACAACGACACTCCCGAGCGCGAGCTGCTGCGCCAGGAGGTCGAGCAGACGGTGATGCGTGCGGTGGGGGCCCTGCCCGAGGAACTGCGCGTGGCGATCAACCTGCGTGAGGTCGATGGCCTCAGCTACGAAGAAATCGCCGAGCGGATGGGATGCCCGATCGGCACGGTGCGTTCGCGGATCTTCCGTGCCCGCGAAGCCATCGACAACGAGTTGCGCCCCTTGTTGGACCACCAGCCCCGGGAACGTGCCCATCCATGATGTCCGCCATGAATCACGAATCCGACCTCGAGACCCTCAGCGCGCTGTTCGACGGCGAACTGCGGGGGGATGCCGAACGCTTCGCGATGAAGCGCCTCGGCCACGATCCGGCCTGGCGCGAGACCTGCAGCCGCTGGCAGCTGGCTGGCGACGCGTTGCGCGGGCGGGCCACGGCATCGGCACCGCGTGGGTTCGCCGAGGCGGTGCTTGAGCGCATCGAAGCCGAGCAGCGGCCGTCGCGGCCGGTTTCCGTGCCGGTGCCGGTACCGGGCGCGGCTGACGCGCGCGGGGCTTCCACGACGCTTCAGCGCAGCGCGCGTCGTCGCTGGGTCGGCGGCGCGGCGCTGGCCGCGTCGGTCGCCATGGCGGCGCTGTTCGTGTCGCGGCCGTTCTCCACCGGGCCGTCGTCCAACGGCACCGAACCTTCCGTTCCCTCGCTGGCTACAGCAGCGCCGACCTCGCCGACCAGCCCGGAGCGTCCCGTCAGTCCATCGCCCGCGGCATCGCTCGCCGACGCGAGCGCCGCCGTGGTCGCCGTCGCGCAGGTGCCTCGACGTGTCGCCGAACGCCGCTCCCGTGGCCAGGTGCAGCGCGCGCAACGCCGTATCGCGCAGCGGGCGGATAGCCTGCCGATGATCGCCACCTCCAGCACCGGTGCGGTTGTCGTGGCGACGTCCGGCACCGTCACGCAGGATGCGCTCCGACCGTTCCAGCCGCCCGCCGAGGCCGTTGCGCGGCCTTGGCCACGCGCCGTGCTGACGGCCTATCCGTCCGGTGGCGGCCTCACGGCCAGCTTCGGTACGTCCCAGTCCGGCGATTCGCCGTCGTTCTACCCGTTCGAGCCGCGCCTGCATCAGCCAGTCGCCAATCCGGATCCGCAGCAGGGCCGGGCGTCGGGCACCGACGGGCAGCGCTGAGCACCGCCGGCGCCCTGGCGCCGGCCGTCCAATCCAGAGTCCATCCTCCGAGGCCGTTCAATGAACCGACCGCTCCGTGCGCTTGCTTTGGTCAGCGCCATTGCCCTCTCCGTCCCGGCCGCCTGCACGGCGCAATCTCCCGTTGCCGCCAATCCGATCGCGCCGCCGCCGGCTGCCGCGCCGGCCGCGCCGCTCGTGACGGGCCTGCCGGATTTCACCGCCCTGGTGCAGAAGGTGGGTCCGGCGGTTGTCAGCGTGAGCGCACAGAGCGCCCCGCGCCGTGTCGCGCGCGGGCAGATGCCGGACGAGGGCGACATCCCGGAGATCTTCCGACGCTTCTTCGGCCCGGAAGGGATGCCGATGCCGGGCGATCCCAACGGCCCTCGCGGGCCGCGCCGCGGTTCCTCGCTCGGCACCGGGTTCCTGATTTCCGATGACGGTTACGTGCTGACCAACCACCACGTGGTCGACGGCGCCGATGAAGTCAGCATCCGCCTGTCCGATCGTCGCGAATTCACCGCCAAGGTGGTCGGCAGCGACCAGGCGACCGACGTCGCCCTGCTGAAGATCGACGCCAAGGGCTTGCCGTCGCTGCGCGTCGCAAACGCCAGCCTGACGCGGGCAGGGCAGTGGGTGATCGCGATCGGCTCGCCGTTCGGCCTCGAGCACTCGGTCACCGCCGGTATCGTCAGCGCGGTGGGCCGCAGCACCGGTTCGGGCCAGCAGTACGTGCCCTTCATCCAGACCGACGTCGCCATCAACCAGGGCAATTCCGGTGGCCCGCTGCTCAACACCGCAGGCGAGGTGGTCGGCATCAACTCGCAGATCTTCTCCAACTCCGGCGGCTACATGGGCGTGAGCTTCGCCATCCCGATCGACCTGGCCATGAACGCCGCCGAGCAGCTGCGCGCCACCGGCCGGGTCAGTCGCGGCCAGCTGGGCGTGCAGGTCCAGCAGATCACTGCAGACACCGCCAGGGGCCTGGGCCTGCCGGACTCCCGCGGTGCGCTGGTCGCCGACGTGGTGGCCGGCAGCCCGGCCGAAAAGGCCGGCATCGAACGCATGGACGTGATTCGCGCGTTCAACGGCCGCCCGGTGGACGAGTCCTCGGGATTGCCGCCGCTGGTGGGCGCCGTGGCGCCCGGCTCGCGCGCCAAGGTCAGCGTGATCCGTGCCGGCAAGCCGATTGAACTGGACGTGGT
Source organism: Montanilutibacter psychrotolerans (assembly GCF_003719825.1). Lineage (GTDB taxonomy): Bacteria > Pseudomonadota > Gammaproteobacteria > Xanthomonadales > Xanthomonadaceae > Montanilutibacter > Montanilutibacter psychrotolerans. The sequence continues at coordinate 78,161 of NZ_RIBS01000002.1, forward strand.
GGTCGGCGAACTGGACGCCCCCATCGCCAGTGCCCCGCCAGCGGGCAGCGGAAACACCGCGCCGGCGGCTCCGGGTCGCGGCAACGCGCTGGGGCTGGTTGCCCAGGATCTGACCGCCGTCGAGCGGCAGCGGCTTGGCCTGGCCAGCGGCGAAGGCGTGCGGTTGGCCCGCATCACCGGAGATGCCGCCGGCGAAGCCGGATTGCAGCCGGGCGACGTGATCCTCGCGGTGGGGCGCAACAGCGTCGGCACCGCCGCCGCGCTGGACCGCGCGCTGGCGTCCGTGCAGCCCGACCAGACCGTCATGCTGCTGATCCGGCGTGGCAACGGCACCCAGTTCGTCGCGGTCACGCCGGACCCCCAGGCCGGCTGAACCTGCGTCCCAGGCGTCCCGGCAAGGCAAGCCGGGGCGCCGAGGCGATCGCATCGGGCGCCCGGCCCGGTGGCGGGAGACGCGATGGGGTATGCGATAATCGCGCGTTAACCTTTCCGGTCCAAAGGCGCGAGCCGCCGCCCCCGCATGCAGCTGATCCGAAACTTTTCCATCATTGCCCACGTCGACCACGGCAAGTCGACGCTCGCCGATCGCATCATCCAGCTCTGCGGTGGCCTGCAGGCGCGCGAGATGGAGGCGCAGGTGCTCGACTCCAATCCGATCGAGCGCGAACGCGGCATCACCATCAAGGCCCAGTCCGTGTCGCTGCCCTACACCGCGCGCGACGGCAAGACCTACCAGCTCAATTTCATCGACACCCCCGGCCACGTCGACTTCAGCTATGAAGTCAGCCGTTCGCTGGCCGCCTGCGAAGGCGCCCTGCTGGTGGTCGATGCCGCCCAGGGCGTCGAGGCGCAATCGGTCGCCAACTGCTACACGGCGGTCGAGCAGGGCCTGGAAGTCGTGCCCGTGCTCAACAAGATCGACCTGCCCACCGCGGACATCGACCGCGCCAAGGCCGAGATCGAGGCGGTGATCGGGATCGACGCCGAGGACGCCGTCGCCATCAGCGCCAAGACCGGCCTGAACGTGGTGGAGGTGCTCGAGGCGATCGTGCACCGCATCCCGCCGCCGAAGCCGCGCGACACCGACAAGCTGCAGGCCCTGATCATCGACTCCTGGTTCGACAACTACCTGGGCGTGGTGTCGCTGGTGCGCGTGATGCAGGGTGAGATCACCCCGGGCAGCAAGATCCTGGTGATGTCGACCGGCCGCACCCACCTGGTCGACAAGGTCGGCGTGTTCACGCCCAAGCGCAAGGACCTGCCAAAGCTCGGCGCGGGCGAGGTGGGCTGGATCAACGCATCGATCAAGGACGTACACGGCGCGCCGGTCGGCGACACGCTGACGCTGGCCAGCGACCCGGCCAGCAAGCCGCTGCCGGGCTTCCAGGAGATGCAGCCGCGCGTGTTCGCCGGCCTGTTCCCGGTGGATGCCGAGGACTATCCGGACCTGCGCGAGGCGCTGGACAAGCTGCGACTCAACGATGCCGCGCTGCGCTTCGAGCCCGAGAGCTCGGAAGCGATGGGCTTCGGATTCCGCTGCGGCTTCCTGGGCATGCTGCACATGGAAATCGTGCAGGAGCGCCTGGAGCGCGAGTACGACCTCAACCTGATCAGCACCGCGCCGACGGTGGTCTACGAAGTGCTGAAGACCGACGGCACCGTCATTCCCATGGACAACCCGGCCAAGTTGCCGCCGGTGAACATGGTCGAGGAAATCCGCGAACCGATCATCCGCGCCAACATCCTCACTCCGCCCGACTACGTCGGCAACGTGATCACGTTGTGCGAGGAAAAGCGCGGCAGCCAGGTCGGCATCAACTACATGGGCGGCCAGGTGCAGATCAGCTACGAGCTGCCGATGGCCGAAGTGGTGCTGGACTTCTTCGACAAGCTCAAGTCGGTATCGCGTGGCTATGCCTCGCTGGACTACCACTTCCTGCGTTTCGACGCGGGCCCGTTCGTCCGCGTGGACACGCTGATCAACGGCGACAAGGTCGACGCGCTCAGCGTCATCACCCATCGCAGCCATGCCGACCGGCGTGGCCGCGACCTGTGCGAGAAGATGAAAGAGCTGATTCCGCGGCAGATGTTCGACGTCGCGATCCAGGCCGCCATCGGCTCGCAGATCATCGCCCGCAGCACGGTCAAGGCGATGCGCAAGAACGTGCTGGCCAAATGCTACGGTGGCGACATCACCCGCAAGAAGAAGCTCCTCGAGAAGCAGAAAGAGGGCAAGAAGCGGATGAAGCAGGTGGGGCGTGTGGAGATTCCGCAGGAAGCTTTCCTGGCGGTTCTCACGGTCGACAACAAGTAAGACGGGCAGCGGAGCAGGGGACGGGGCAGCTCAGCGGCCTCCCGTTATCACGGGGGCGGCGCGGAACTTTCTTCCCCTTTTCCCCATCCCCTCAACTCTGATCTTCAGAAGGAACACGCATGCGTTGGTTCGAGATGGTCCTGGTGGTGCTGACGTTGCTGACCGGCCTCGTCTGGCTGCTCGACAAGCTGTTCCTGGCAAAGCGCCGCGCGGCCCGCGAAGGCCTGCTCGACGATGGGACCGAGCCGGTGCTGATCGACTATTCCAAGTCGTTCTTCCCGGTGCTGCTGGTGGTGCTGATACTGCGCAGTTTCATCGCCGAACCGTTCCGGATTCCGTCGAACTCGATGATGCCGACCTTGCTGACCGGCGATTTCATCCTGGTCAACAAGTTCACCTACGGGCTGCGTCTGCCGATCAGCAACCAGAAGATCATCTCGCTGAACGAGCCCGAGCGTGGCGACGTGGTGGTGTTCAATCCGCCCGAGCACATGGACGAATACTGGATCAAGCGCGTGGTCGGATTGCCCGGTGACGTGGTTGCGTATCGCGACAATCGCGTGTACGTAAACGGCAAGCAGATGGAATACAAGACGGTCGGGACCTACGAGGGCCGGGGCAAGGGGAGCGAGATGAGCGGGGCGGACGAACTGCGCGAGCAGCTCGGCAACCACCTTCACAGCGTCCTCGAACGTCCCGGACCGACGTTGTTCGACGAGAAGGAAGGCGAATGGCAGGTGCCCGAAGGTCACTATTTCGTGATGGGCGACAATCGCGATAATAGCGAGGACAGTAGATACTGGGGCGTCCTTCCGGAACGGAACCTGCGGGGCAGGGCGTTCCTGGTGTGGATGCATATCGACGGTGGGGTCGATTTCTCGCGTATCGGCACGCGAATTCCTTAACACCAGATCGCGTCGTGATACTGGTTACTGACAGCTCAAGGGGAGTATTCGGATGAAGCACAACCAGCGTGGCATAACTCTGATCGGTTTCATCATGGTGCTCGCCGTAGTGGGCGTGTTCGCCTACATGGGAATGAAGCTGGTGCCGATGTACTCGGAATACTATTCGGTCAAGCGTTCGCTCTCCGCGCTGGCCAGCGAGCCCGGCGCCGCCACCATGGACGCCTTCAGGCTCCGTGAGTCGCTGTCGCGCCGTTTCGACACCAGCTACATCGAAAGCGTCAAGCCCGAGGACGTGAAGATCGTCCGCAAGGATTCCAACGCGTTCCTTCTCGCCGAATACGAAGTGCGCAAGCCGTTGATCGCCAACATCGACGTGGTGGGCCGTTTCAAGGTCGAGCAGCCGCTGCGTCCCGACGGCACCGAGTAACGTGTCGCCATTGCCTGACGTCAACCACGCGTTCAAGCGTCCGGAACTGCTGGCCCAGGCATTGACGCACCGCAGCGCCGGTGCGCCGCACAACGAACGGCTGGAATTCCTTGGCGATGCGCTGGTCAACCAGTTCATCGCCGAGGCGCTGTACCGGCAATGGCCACAGGCCGACGAGGGCGCGCTGACCCGTGCGCGCGCCGAGCTGGTGCGCGAGTCCGCGCTGGCGCCGATCGCGCGTGAGCTCGATCTCGGCGCGCACCTGACCCTGGGTCCCGGCGAGATGAAGTCCGGCGGTCACCGCCGCGACTCGATCCTCGCCGACGCGCTGGAGGCGGTAGTGGCGGCGATCTATCTCGACGCCGGCTTCGAGTCCTGCCGCGATGCGGTGCTGCCGTGGTTTGCCGCGGCAATGGCCGCGTTGCCACCGCCCCACAAGGTGGGCAAGGACGCCAAGACGCGACTCCAGGAATGGCTGCAGGGACGGCAGAAGCCGCTTCCTGTCTACGCGCTGGAGGCCGAGAGCGGCGAGGACCACGCCAAGACCTTCCGGGTGAGCTGCAGCTTGGCCCACGTGGACATCGTGACCGAAGGCGAGGCCGGTTCGCGTCGGGCTGCCGAGCAGATTGCTGCCGAAGCCGCCCTTCGAGCGCTCAAGGTCGACGCCTGACCCGAGGTCCCCGGCGTCGCGTGGCCGGTGAAGGTCCAGGGTCCAGGGGGCCGTGGCGCGAAGGCCGTGTTGCCACCGATCCCGGGCGCGGTTCCAACGTCGCCGTCGCGGCCCGACCCGCGGTGCTGCCGCCGTTTCCGCCGCCCGACCCCGTGCCCTGACGCCCCGGCACCCGCCACGGCAACGGCCGATGCCGCCGCGGCCGTACCGACTTCACGCGAGGATGACGCCATCGGCATCCCCGCCCCCAACCACGACGTTCCGCCGGGTTTGCCCCCGGGGCGCGTCACGCGGACAATCCCCGAATGACAACCTCCACCTATCGCACCGGCCACGTTGCCGTGATCGGCCGCCCGAACGTCGGCAAGTCGACCCTGACCAACGCGCTCGTCGGCGCCAAGATCAGCATCGTCTCGCCGCGCCCGCAGACCACCCGCCATCGCCTGCTTGGCATCGCGACCTTCCCCGAAGGCCAGTTGCTGCTGGTCGACACCCCCGGCATCCACCGTGAGCAGGGCAAGTCGTCGGCAACCGCAATGCACCGCTGGATGAACCGCGCCGCCCGGGGCGCCGTCGAGGGCGTCGACGCGGCGGTGCTGGTGGTGCGCGCCGGGCAATGGGACGACGCCGACAGCTTTGCCTACGAGGCCTTGCGTGGCGCCGGCGTGCCGGTGGTGCTGGTGGTCAACCAGGTCGATCGCATGAAGGACAAGACCGTGCTGCTGCCGTACCTGGCCAAGATCAGCGAAGGCCGCGACTTTGCCGGTGTGCACCCGGTGTCGGCGCTCAAGCGCAACGGCCTGGATCCACTGGTGAAGACCCTGCTGGCGCTGATGCCGGTGCAGGAGGCGATGTACGCCGAAGACGAGATCACCGACAAGAGCCAACGTTTCCTCGCCGGCGAGCTGGTGCGCGAGCAGCTCATGCGCCAACTCGGCGAAGAGCTGCCGTACGCCACAACGGTCGAGATCGAGAAATTCGAGGTCGACGGCACGATGTTGCGCATCGGTGCGGTGATCTGGGTCGAGCGCGATGGCCAGAAGGCGATCGTGATCGGCAAGGGCGGCGAGCGGCTGCGCGAGATCGGCAGCAAGTCGCGCATCCAGATGGAGCGGTTGTTCGGCGCCAAGGTGTTCCTGGAAACCTGGGTGCGCGTGCGCGAAGGCTGGTCCGATGATGAAGCCGCACTGCGCGCCTTCGGGTACCACGACTGATCGGGGCCGGTGTGGCCGGCGGCCGGTCGACGCGAACGGCTTGACGATGCCGCCCGCTCCAGCCATCCGTCCTGCGAGCCGCACGCCTGTTCCATGCGCCTGACCGCCGAACCCGCCTTCGTCCTGCACGCCCGTCCGTGGCGCGAGACCAGCCTGCTGGTCGAGGTGCTGAGCGAGCGGCACGGCAGGATGGGGCTGGTCGCACGCGGCGTGCAGGGGCCGAAGCGGCAGGTCCTGCGCGCGGCACTGCAACCCCTGCAATGGATCCGATTCGATGCCGTCCAGCAGGGCGAGCTGGCGCGCCTGGTGTCTGCCGAGGCGCTGGATGCCGCGCCGCGCCTGGTGGGCGACGCGATGCTTGCGGGCTTCTATCTCAATGAACTGACCCTGCGCCTGGCGCCGCGCCAGGACCCGCAGCCGGGTCTGTTCGCCGCCTACGGACGCGCGCGCGCGCGATTGGGCAGCGACGACTCCGTCGCCTGGACCCTGCGGCGGTTCGAGCGCGACCTGCTCGACGAGCTCGGTGTCGGCTTCGAATGGCACTGCGATGGCGACGGCGTCGCCATCGATGCGGCCGCGCGCTACCGCCTCGACCCCGAACACGGTCCGCGTCGATTGCTCATGGACCGCGGCCAGGCCGATCGCGCCGGCGCCGCGACCGGCGCGGGCCTGCTGGCGCTGGGCGCCGACACGCGGCCCGGCGCAGAAGATCTGTCCAGCCTGCGACGCGCGCTGCGCGGCGTGCTGGCCCACCACCTCGGGCCGCGCGGCCTGAAGTCGTGGGAGATGCTCGAATCGCTGGCCAGGGTCACCCCCCGCCGTTTGCCGCCCGCGTCGACCCGCCAGCACGACGACGGCACCGCTTGACGGCAAATCCAGCAGATCCGGTGGCGGCCTCGCGGCGCGCGCAACGGTCAGCGAGCAGCGTTGTCCAGGAGCTCACCGGCGCAGCGCTCGAACGCAGCCAGTCGCGCGCCGTCTTCCGGGTGCTCGCGCAGGGCCTCTACGCAGGCGGCGAGCCGCGCCGCGCCAACAAAACCGCAGCTGGCACTGAGCTTGTGCAACTGGCCTCGCACTGCCGCCACGTCGCCTGAGTTGGCCGCCGTCAGGACCACCTCGCGCGCCTGCGGCAGTTCGTCCAGGAACAATTGGCGCAGGCTGGCGATGTGTTCGCGATTGCCGTTGAGCGCGCGGCTGGCCACCTCGTCGTCCCACACCGGCAATGCCGGCAGGCCGGGTTCGCCGGGTTCGGGGCGGTAGCGCTCGGGGGTGTCGGCAACCGCATCGCCGAGCAGCCGGCGCAATGCGTCGCGTACCGTGGAGGCGGGCAGCGGCTTGACCAGCACCTCGGCGAATCCGGCCGCCAGCAACGCCGCCGTGGAGGAGGCTTCGCGGTCGGCGGTGTGGGCCAGCGCGGGCGTGTGCGGGTGGCGCGCGCGCAGGCGCAGCAGCAGGTCGCTGCCACGGCCGTCGGGCAGCTGCGCGTCGAACATCCACAGCGCGTACTCGCCGTGCGTGGCCAGTTCCAGCGCCGTCGCGACGCTGTCGGCCGTGTCCACCTGGGCGGGCAGCGCCGAGGCGGCAGCAGCCAGGAACGCACTCGTCGTTGCATCGTCTTCGACCAGCAGCAGGCGCGGCACCGCGTCCGTCCCACGCATCGTACCGGCCAGCGCCGCGTTCCCGGTCGATGCAGCCCGGCCGGCGTCGGCATTCGTTGCCTGGTGTTTCATCGTCCTCTCCATTGGTCTGGTTATCCTTCGTCCATGACGCGCACGATGCTACGCCTGCTGTCGACCCTGTTGCTGCCGGTGTTGTTGCCGCTGGCGACGCACGCGCAGGCACGCGTCGTGAGCGCCCGCATCGCGCGCGTGAGCACCGCGGTGGCCACGCTCGATGACGTCCGCGTGCGCCTGCAGTGGCACGAGGGCGCGACCGAGGGCGTGTTGCGCTTGCAGGCCGCCCGCATCGACGCGCCGGACCTGGGCTACCGCTTCGGCGACGTGGACTGGCAATGCCCGTTGCGGCGCGTCGGCAACGGCGGCTGGCACTGCGATGGAGCGGTCCGCGGCGATCGCGGCAAACCGCTGCGCCTGTCGTTGGCGATTGGCGTGGCGGACACGCACGCGCGGTTGTCACGTGGCGACGCCGTCATCGGACTGCACCGCGATGCCGCGACACCGGACCTGACCCGCATCGACCTGCGCCAGGTTCCGATCGCCTGGAGCGCCGCATTGCTGGCCAAGGCCTGGCCGGAGGCCCGCCTCAAGCAGGGACGCGTCGACGCCACCCTGGCCATCACCGCCGCGACCGACCGGCCGGTGCGAGTCACCGGGCCCCTGTCCGTGCAGGCGCTTGGTCTGGACACACCCGATGGTGCGGTTGCCGCCGAAAACGTTTCGGCCAGACTGCAGCTGGACATGCAACTGGGCGAGCGGACCCACGCGGCGCTGCGTGGCCACCTGGTGGGCGGCGAACTGCTGTTTGGCAACACCTACGTGTCGTTGCAGCAGCGATCGGTGGCGGTGGCGCTCGAGGCGGCGCGCGGTGGCAGTGGCGGTTGGTCGCTGCCGCACTTCGCCTGGCGCGACGAAGAGATCCTCGCCCTGTCCGGCAGCGCCGCGCTGGGCGCCGACGGCAGCCTGCGCGCGTTGGAACTGCACGCGCGCAGCGGCAACCTGCAGCCCCTGCGCGACGGCTACCTCTCCGGTTGGCTTGGCCTGGCGGGCCTGGGCGATCTCGAACTGCGCGGCAGGCTCGAGGCCGACCTGCACCTGGTCGACGGCGCGTTGCGTTCTGCCGACGCCCGGTTGCAGGCGCTGGGAATCAGCGATCCACAGCATCGATTCGGCTTCGACGGGCTCGACGGAGACCTGCGTTTCTCGTCCACCACCGCCGTCGAAAGCGCATTGCAGTGGCAAGGGGGCGAGCTCTACGGCCTCGCGTTCGGCGCCGCGCGGTTGCCGTTTTCCAGCAGCCAGGGCGAGTTGCGCCTGCGCGAGCCGGTGGCGTTTCCGATCCTCGGTGGGCGTGCCGGCTTCGATCACCTGCGCATCCGTCCTCCCGCCGACGGCCATCCGTTCGAGGTTGGCTTCGGGCTCGCGCTCGATCGGCTCGACGTCGGGCAACTGGCCAAGGCGCTGGAGTGGCCCGCATTCGGCGGCGAGCTCAGCGGTCGCATTCCCCAGGCGCGCTACGCCAACGACCGCCTCGAGTTCGAGGGCGGCTTTGACATGCAGGTCTTCGATGGCCGCGTGGCGGTGTCGTCGCTGGCGATGGAGCGGCCATTCGGCACGGCACCGACGTTGTCGGCGGACATCTCGCTGGACGATCTCGACATGGAAGCGCTGACCGGCGCTTTCGATTTCGGCTCGATCACCGGACGCCTCGACGGTCGCATCGACGCACTACGACTGGTCGACTGGACGCCCGTCGCGTTCGACGCGCAACTGCACAGCCAGCGCCACGACGGCGTGCGCCAGCGCATCAGCCAGCGCGCCGTGCAGGACCTGTCGAGCGTCGGCGACGCCTCGTTCGCCAACAGTCTGCAATCGCAACTGATCGGGCTGTTCGACGACTTTGGCTATTCGCGATTGGGCATCGCCTGTCGGTTGGCTGACGAGGTGTGCCAGATGGACGGCATCGGTTCAGCCGGGCAGGGCTTCATTATCGTGGACGGCTCAGGCATTCCGAGGCTGCGGGTGGTGGGTTTTAACCGCCGCGTCGACTGGCCGACCCTGCTCGAGCGCCTCGCGGCGGTGGGCAGCGGTGACGTCAAGCCGGTGTTCGACTAGCGGCACGTGCTGGGCGCGACATTTGAAGTCGATTCGTCGAGGACGGTTCATCGACGGCGATTCATCGGTGGTGATTGATCGGTAGTGTTTGATCGAGGGCAGTGGAGTCGAGTTAAGGTAGCGCCCGCGTGCGAATCCTTCGCGGCGTGGACGGATCGCAAACCCGCGGACGGATCCTTGAACCAGCGCGCGACATGCGCACAACCGCGCACAGTTGCGCGAACAACGGGAGAAACACCATGCGTCGTTGGATGGGATTGCCGATCGCCGCCGTGATGCTGACGGCGTGCGTCACGATCAACGTGTACTTCCCGGCCGCCGAGGCCAAGGAAGCCGCCAAGGAATTCGTCGAGAAGGTGATCGGCGATGAAGCCACCACCCCGGCGACCGAACCCGCGCCGTCTTCGGGCGGGCCAAGCGCCTCGCTGCAACACGCTCCCACGCGCCAGCTCGCCCTGCGCATCGACTGGCTGTCGCTGGTGGGTATCGGCACCGCGCACGCGCAGGGGCAGCCCGACATCACCATCAAGACGCCGGCCATCCAGGCAATTCAGGCACGCATGGCCGGGCGGTTCGACGCGCAGCTGCGTGCGGGCTTCGACGCCGGCGCGCTTGGCTTCGGCCGCGACGGCACGATCGTGGTGCGTGATGCCGCCAAGCTCGCGCTGAAGGATCGCGTTGCGGTCAACAGCGCCGTCGCCGACGACAACCGCGATCGCAAGGCGGTGTACCGCGAAGTCGCGGTCGCCAACGGCCACCCCGAGTGGGAGTCGCAGATCCGCGACGTGTTTGCCCGCCAGTGGGTCGCCAGCGCCCGAGCCGGCTGGTACTACCAGGACGCCGCTGGCACCTGGAAGCAGAAGTAGTCCACTTTTCGGGACTCGGGACTCGGGACTCGAACCCCGAGTCCCGGAATTCGTTTCCCGCTTCCCGAACCCCGAACCCCGAACCCCGAACCCCGAACCCCGAGTCCCGAGTCCCGAGTCCCGAGTCCCGATCCAACCGCTTCTGTCACAATGCGCGCCCCCTGAATCACCGCTAGCAGCCGTGGCCCGCAACCGTATCGACCAGACCCCCTTCGAAGCCGACATCACCGGCATGACCCATGACGGCCGCGGCGTTGCGCGGCGTGCCGACGGAAAGGCGGTGTTCGTCGCCGGAGCGCTGCCTGGCGAGCGGGTGATGGCCAGCCAGACCGGCCGCCACAAGAGTTTCGACGAGGCGCGTACCGTCGAGGTGCTGCAGGCCGCTCCCGAACGCGTGAGCCCGCGCTGCCCGCATTTCGGCGTGTGCAGCGGCTGCGCATTGCAGCACTACGACGAATCGCAGCAGATCGTCGCCAAGCAGCGGGTGCTGATCGAGAACCTGGAGCGCATCGGCCACGTGACGCCCGAGCGCGTGCTCGCGCCGCTGACCGACGCCGCCTGGGGCTACCGCCGCAAGGGCCGGTTCTCGGTGCGACGCGTCGAGAAAAAGGACAAGACCCTGGTCGGGTTCCGCGAGACCGACCCGCGCTTCGTGGCCGACATCGGCGAGTGCCACACCGTCATCCCGCAGATCGGCGAGCGCATCGGCGCACTGTCGCAGCTGGTCGATGGCCTCGATGGCCGCCGCGACATTCCGCAGATCGAGTTCATCGCCGGCGACCCCACGCCGGACTTCAGCGGCATCGCGCTGACCTTCCGCCACCTGGCGCCGCTGTCCCAGGCCGATCGCGACGCGCTGGTCGCGTTCGGGCAGCAGCACGATTTCGCGATCTACCTGCAGCCCGGTGGCGTCGACAGCGTGCACCCGCTGTGGCCGGCCGAACCCACGCTGGCCTTCGCCTTGCCGCAGTGGGACCTCCGGTTTGCATTCCGTCCGCTGGACTTCATCCAGGTCAACGCCGGCCTCAACGGCAAGATGATCCAGTCCGCGCTCGACCTGCTCGACGCCGGCCCCGACGACCGGGTGCTCGATCTGTTCTGCGGCCTGGGCAACTTCACCCTGCCGCTGGCGCGCCAAGTGCGCGAAGTGGTCGGCGTGGAAGGCGAGGCCGGCCTGGTGCAGCGCGCGCGCGACAATGCCGCTGCCAACGGCATCGCCAACGCGCAGTTCCATGCTGCTGACCTGGGCAAGGACCTGTCCACCCAGCCGTGGATGGGCGAGGGCTTCGACCGACTGCTGCTGGATCCGCCGCGTTCGGGCGCGGATTTCGTGCTGACCCAGCTGCCGCTCAAGCAGTTCAAGCGCATCGTGTACGTGAGCTGCCATCCGGCGTCGCTGGCGCGCGATGCGGGTTACCTGGTCAACGAGCGCGGCTGGAAGCTCAAGGCCGCCGGCGTGATGGACATGTTCCCGCACACCGCGCACGTGGAATCGATCGCGGTGTTCGAGCCGTAGGCAACCGTCCGCGTTGATGCCTGTCGCGCGACGGGTGCGATGGAACCTGCCGGCCGTGCCGCCGGCGCTGGAGAAAATGCAATGCCCATCGAGATCGAACGCAAGTTCCTGGTCACCGGCGACGGCTGGCGTGCTGCGGCGCGCGAGGTCGTGCCGATGGCGCAGGGCTACCTCAACGACCTGGCGAGCATGGACAGCGGTGCGATGAAGGCCTCGGTGCGCGTGCGCATCGCCGGCGACGCGGCGTACCTGAATTTCAAGTCGCGCGAGCTGGGCCACACGCGCCAGGAGTTCGAGTATCCGATTCCGGTTGCTGACGCACGCGCGCTGCTGGCGCTCAGTGTCGGCGGGCTGGTCGACAAGCGACGGCACCTGGTCGAGTTCGAAGGCCACCTGTGGGAGGTCGACGAATTCCTCGGCGACAACGCCGGACTGGTGGTGGCCGAGATCGAACTGGCGTCGGCCGACGAGGTATTCGCGCTGCCGCCGTGGATTGGCGCTGAAGTCACCGACGCCGCCCGCTACTACAACCTGGCGCTGGCCAGCCGCCCGTACGTGCAATGGAGCCCGAACGAGCGCGCCGGCACGCCCGGCGCCGCGGTTGACTGAGGGCGCCCGCGCCCCCACCTCCCGTCGATAGCCACACGACGGAACCCCCCATGCGCATCGACATCTGGTCCGACCTGGTCTGCCCCTGGTGCTGGATCGGCAAACATCGCCTGCAGGCCGCGCTGGACCAACTCGGACAGGCCGGCACGTCGGTCGACATCCACTGGCACGCGTTCCAGCTCGACCCCGACAGCGACGAAACCCCCGTGCCGCTGCGCGAGGCCTACGTGCGCAAGTTCGGTGGCATCGAGCGCACCGAGCAGATTCTTGCCAGCACCCAGGCCACCGGCCGGGCGGAAGGGTTGCCGTTCGATTTCGACCGTGGCCAGGTGCGTGTCAACACACTCAAGGCGCATCGCCTGGTGTGGCTGGCCGGTCGCGAGGGCGATGCCGGCGCGGTGGGCGAAGCGTTGTTCCGCGCGCATTTCGCGCACGGCCGCAATCTCGCCGATACGCAGGTGCTGGTGGAGGCGGGCATCGCCGGTGGTCTGGACGAAGCGCGCGTGCGCGCGATGCTGGCGTCGGACGAAGGCATCGCCGAGGTGCAGGCGCAGCTTGGCCAGGCACGCGCGCTGGGCATCACCGCGGTGCCGACGTTCATCATCGACGGCCGCGTTGGCGTGCAGGGCGGTCAGCCACCGCAGGCGTTTCTCGAGATCTTCGCGAAGCTGGGCCTGACCGTGCCGGCGATCGACGCCGCGCAAGCCGCTTCGGGCGATGCGTGCGGCCCCACCGGCTGCGCGGTCTGAACGACCCCGCCCCGCGCCCGCGGTCGCCCTGTGGCGGCGGGTGCGTCGCTCGCAGCGCATGAGCGACCGCGGCAGCTGACCTCATCGCCGGAACCGCGCTGACTGAACGCGCGGTTCGACCGTCGCCGCTACGGCGGCGTCGTGGCACCGCCTGTGGTGCCGATCGTCGCCAGCCCGATCACAGCCGGTCCGATCGCCGGCCGGTCCGATCGCCAGGCAGCCCGACGCCAGCCCGCCCGATCGCCAGCCGGGCTGCGCCCGCCGCGCCATCTGGGCGACAATGCCGGTCCGCGCCCAACGGCGTGTCACTCGACAGAACCGGAGTCCCCCGCATGCTCGTGATCGGCGTAGCCGGCACCGAACTCACCGCGCAGGAGCGCGACTGGCTGCAGCACGATGCCTGCGCCGGCGTGATCCTGTTCACCCGAAACTTCGCGTCCAAGGCGCAGGTCACTGAACTGTCGCAGGCCATCCGCGAGGCCGCGTCGCGCCCGCAGCTGATCTGCGTGGACCAGGAAGGCGGTCGCGTGCAGCGCTTCCGCGAGGGCTACAGCGCATTGCCGCCGCTGGAAGGCTTTGACGCGCGGTTTGCCAACGACCCGCAGGGCGCACTCGCGCTCGCGCAGGAGCATGCCTGGCTGATGGCCAGCGAGATCCGCGCGACCGGCATCGACCTCAGCTTCGCTCCCGTGGTCGACCTGGGCCGCGGCAACCTGGCAATCGGCAATCGCGCGTTCTCCGCCGATCCGCACGTGGTCGCGCAGTTCACGCGCGCCTACGTGCAGGGCATGCATTCGGCCGGCATGGCGGCCACCCTCAAGCACTTCCCGGGTCACGGCTCGGTGCTGGAGGACACGCATTTCGACGATGCGGTCGATCCGCGTCCGCTGGACGAGATTCGCGCGCTCGACCTGGTTCCCTTTGTCGCCGGCATCGAGGCCAAGGCCGACGCGGTGATGATGGCGCACGTGGCGTACCCGGCCGTGGCGCCGGAGCCGGCGGGTTATTCGAAGGTCTGGATCGAGGACATCCTGCGCAAGGAAATGGGCTTCCGCGGCGTGGTGTTCAGCGACGACATCGGCATGGCGGCGGCGTTCTCGGCCGGCGGCATCAAGGCGCGCGTCGACCTGCACCTGGATGCCGGCTGCGACGTCGTGCTGGTCTGTCACCCGGAGCTGGTGGAGGAGTCGTTGGGCGCCATCAAGGACCGCAAGCTCAACACCATGGCCCTGGCGGGCCTGCTCGGCCGCGGTCCGATGGGCTGGGATGGCCTGCTGGCCGACGCGCGATACGGCAACACCCGCGGCCGCATCGAAGGGCTGGCGTGATGGAGCGCCCGGAACTCGCGGCCGCACTGGCCAACGCTGAAATCGTCGTCGACCGCTTCGCCATCGAAGCGGGCGTCATCGCGATGGCGCGCGCCATCCACGCCGACTACATCGGCAGCGTACCGGTCTACCTCACCGTCATGCACGGTGGCATGCCGTTCGCGTCGCTGCTGGCGATGGAGCTTGGCGCGCTCGGCCTGGACCTGGAATTCGATTACCTGCATGCCACGCGTTATCGCGGCCAGACCACCGGCAGCGAACTGGTGTGGAAGCACCGCCCGGCGACATCGCTCCAGGGGCGCCGGGTGATCCTTGCCGACGACATCGTCGACGAGGGCCACACGCTGGCCGCGGTGCGCGCCTGGTGCAAGGAGCAGGGGGCGACCGAGGTGCGCATCGCCGCGTTGTCGGTGAAGCAGCACGATCGCTGCGTTGCGGGGCTGTGCGCGGACTACGTGGCGGTGGATGTGCCCGATCGCTACGTGTTCGGCTATGGCATGGACTACCACGAGCAGGGCCGCAACCTGCCCGACATCTACGCGTTGAAGGATTGAGATGAGAGACATCGAACTGGCCATCATCGGCGGCACCGGCCTCTACCAGCTGGCGCAACTCCAGGACGTCGAGAGTCACCAGCCGGTCACGCGCTACGGCGCGCCGTCCGGGCCGGTGCGCGTGGGCATGCTGGCCGGGCGTCGTGTCGCGTTCCTCGCCCGTCATGGCGAAGGCCATTCGATGCCGCCGCACCGGGTCAACTACCGCGCCAACCTGGCCGCACTGCAGGCGCTGGGCGCCACGCGCGTACTCGCGCTCAACACCGTCGGCGGAATCAGCACCGCGTTCGCGCCGCGCGCGCTGGGCTGCCCCGATCAGCTGATCGACTACACCTGGGGCCGCGTCTCGACGATCTGCGAGGAGCCGGGCACCGAGGTGCTGCACGTGGACTTTGGCGAGCCGTATTCGCGCAGCCTGCGTGCGGCGGTACTGGCCGCAGCCAAGAAGGCCGGCGTTCCGGTGGCCGATGGCGGTTGCTATGGCGCCACCCAGGGCCCGCGCCTGGAGACCCGCGCCGAGATCACGCGCATGCGCCGCGACGGCTGCGACCTGGTCGGCATGACCGGCATGCCTGAGGCCGGCATCGCGCGCGAACTCGGCCTCGAGTACGCCTGCCTGGCGATCGTCGCCAACTGGGCCGCCGGCGCTGGGCCCGACCCGGACGAGGTGATCACGCTGCAGGACGTGCTCGACAACGTGGCCGTGGCATCGGCCAAGTTGCCGTCGCTGTTGGGCGCGCTGCTGGAGGGGTGACCGCGCGAGGCGCGTGGCGATTGTCAACGCCCCGTTCAGTTTGCATACTCGCCCGGCGTCTGGCGGCCCAAAGCGCCGGCGCCATCACCGCACCCAGCATGAGGTCAATAAGGATATGCAGTACGGCACCGTGAAATGGTTCAACGACGCCAAGGGCTTCGGCTTCATCTCGCCAGAGGATGGCAGCGCGGATGTATTCGTGCATTTCTCTGCGATCGCAGCAAAGGGTTTCCGCAGCCTCCAGGAAGGCCAGCGTGTCAGCTACCAGCTGACGCAGGGCCCGAAGGGCGCGCAAGCGTCCGAAGTCGCACCGGCGGCCTGACCCGTCGACACCTGCGTGGCGGTCCGGGCCTGCCGGGCCGGCAAGATCCAGGGTCTGGGGCCCCGCTACGGCGGGGCCTTTTTTTCATGCCGCCGATGGCGACGTCGTACGGAAGGGTCGCGAGGATGAGCAAACCCATGCGGATCGGGATCGTAGGCTACGGCACCGGCGGCCAGGCCGCGGCGTTGCTGCTCGGGCGCGATGGCCATTCGGTGGACGTGTTCGAGCAGGCACCGGCGCCGGGCCCGGTGGGCGCAGGCTTCATGTTGCAGCCGATCGGGCTGGAGGTGCTGTGGGAGCTGGGGCTGCTCGATGACGTGCTTGCCCATGGCGCCCGTGTCGGACGCCTGTACGGCGAAACCTGCCGCGGCCGCGCGGTCATGGACATGCGCTATCGCGAACTCGACGGACGCCTGTTCGGGCTGGGCCTGCAGCGCGGCGCGTTGTTCGGGCTACTCGACGATGCCTGGCGCGAAGGTCGCAGCGTCCACGTCGGTTGTCGCATCGTCGCGGTCGACGCGGAGCGTGGATGGGTCGAGGACGCCGACGGCCAGCGGCACGGCCCGTTCGATCTGGTGATCGTTGCCGACGGCGCGGCCTCGCGCCTACGCGGCCAGGTGGCTGCACCGCGGATCGATCGGCCCTACCCGTGGGGCGCGCAGTGGTGCCTGGTGGAGCAGGGCGACTGGGCCTGGCCGGGGGAGTTGCAGCAGCGCTACGTCGGCGCGCGCCGCATGATCGGCATGCTGCCGGTTGGCACGCGTCCCGGCGATCCGGTGCCGCGATTGAGCTTCTTCTGGAGCGTGCCGGCCTGCCAGCTGCAGCACGAGGGCATCGACCCGACGCGATGGCGCGACGACGTGCGCGCCGTCTGGGCCGACGCCGCCGATCGCCTCCACAACACGCCGGTGCCGCACGGCCTGGCACAGGCGCGCTACCGCGACGCGGTGACGCGCGACTGGCATCGTGGCCGCGCTGTGCTGCTGGGCGATGCCGCGCACGCGATGAGCCCGCAACTGGGCCAGGGCGTCAACATGGCGTTGCTCGATGCACGGGCGCTGCGCGATGCGCTGCGCCAGCACGCCGCGTTGCCCGAGGCGCTGGACGCGTTCCAGCGCGGCAGGCAACAGCACGTCGGCATCTACCATTTCTGGAGTCGCTGGCTGACGCCACTTTTCCAGTCCGAGCACGACCGGATCGCCGCCTGTCGCGATCTGGTTTTCCACCCGATGTCGCGTGTGCCCGGCGGGCGAGGGCAGATGCTGCGCGTGCTGACCGGCACGCGCAGCGGCTGGTTCGGCACCCTGCGCCTGGCGCCGGAGTTCCTTGAGGCACTGGACGGCTCCAGGACGATGCACGGGGACCTGGTCGCCGGTTGACGCGTGTGTGTGATGCGGTGCGCTGTCGTCTCGCATCGCAGGACGTGCGGGTCGATTCCCCCGCGTGGCGGGGCACTATGCTGGGACCAGGAGGGACCCGCCCATGACCACCACGCCGTTCGCCACGCACCAGGTGAACAACCAGCCGCCGGAATTCGCACCGCGCAGCCTGTTTGCCGATGACCGGGCGTTGCGCGATGCCATCGCGCGCGATGGCGCCGACGAATGGCGACCGCACCTGGAACGCTACGGCGCACTGGCCGGCGACGCGATCTACGCGCAGTCGTTCGATGCGCACCGCGACCGCCCGCGACTGCGCACGCACGATCGCCACGGACGCCGCATCGACGTGGTCGAGTTCCACCCGAACTACCACGCGATCATGCGCTCGGCGATCGAACACGGTGTGGCCGGTCTGTCGTGGTCGCAGCCGCGGCCCGGCGCGCACGTCGCGCGTGCGGCGTTGAGCTATCTGCATCATCAGGTCGAACCGGGCAGCAGTTGCCCGCTCACGATGACCCATGCCGCGGTGCCGGTGCTTGCGCGCGAGCCAGCGCTGTCGCATTGGCGCGACAAGGCCGCCGCGCCGCACTACGACCCGCGCAATGTGCCGATCGACGACAAGCCCGGCGTCACCCTGGGCATGGGCATGACCGAGAAGCAGGGCGGCAGCGACGTGCGGGCCAACACCACGGTGGCCACGCCGTTGGCGACCGAGGGCGAGTACGAACTGGTTGGCCACAAGTGGTTCTTCTCGGCGCCGATGTCCGATGGCTTCCTGGTGCTGGCGCAGGCGCCCGGTGGCCTGGGATGCTTCCTGTTGCCGCGCTGGCGGCCCGACGGCAGCCGCAATGCATTCACGCTGATGCGCCTGAAGGACAAGCTCGGCGACTGGTCCAACGCGTCGTCCGAGGTCGAGTTCACGGGCGCCTGGGCACGGCGCATCGGCGACGAGGGACGCGGCGTGGCGACGGTGCTCGAGATGGTCATGCTCACCCGGCTCGACTGCATGCTCGGTTCCTCGGCGCAGATGCGCATGGCGCTGGCGCAGGCGATCCACCACGCCCGTCACCGGCAGGCGTTCGGCAAGCCGCTGCTCGCGCACGCGCTGATGCGCAACGTGCTTGCCGACCTGGCGCTGGAAGCCGAGGCCGCCATCGTGCTGTCGATGCGTGTGGCGCGCGCGGTCGACGCCGCGCCCCACGATGCCGGTGCTGCCGCGTTCGCGCGTGTGGCCACCGCGATCGGCAAGTACTGGATCTGCAAGCGTTCGCCGGTGTTCGTGAACGAGGCCCAGGAGTGCCTTGGTGGCGCCGGCTACGTCGAGGAGTCGATGCTGCCGCGGATCTACCGTCAGGCGCCGCTCAACTCCATCTGGGAAGGCAGCGGCAACATCCAGTGCCTGGACGTGCTGCGTGCGCTGGCGCGCGAGCCGGCCAGTGCGACGGCGCTGGTCGACGAGTTGGCGTTCGCTGCCGGTATCCACCCGCTCTGCGCCAAGGCGTTGGCGGCGCTGCGTCCGGTACTCGATGGCAGCCAGTTGCCCGAGGAGGGCCAGGCGCGGGTGCTGGTCGAGCGGCTGGCGTTGGCCCTGCAGGCGGCGGCGTTGCTGCGCGCCGACAGCCCGATGGCCGAGGCCTACTGCCTCAGTCGCCTGGCCGACGGGCGCGGCGCGACTTTCGGCACCTTGGCAGCGGGGCTGGCGGACGCGGCGTGGATCGAGCGCGCGTTGCCGGCGTAGGAGGTTCAGCGCCGCCGGTTTGCCCGGCTGTACCCGTGGCGACTTGCGCGCCAGCTAGCCGACCACGTTGGCCATCGCGATGTCGGTCGAGCCCGTCACCGCGTCGAGCAACTCACGCGCCGCGCACCCTGCGCCTGCCTGTGCATCCGCATCGAGAAGTAAATCGTGCTCGATGGGATCGGGCTCCAATCAATGCCAGCGGCCATCGACGTCAGGCACGATGTCGATGCGTGCGTGCGTGCGGCAGCGGCGTCTCGATGGCCGCCAGGGTTTGTTCGCCCAGTGCCAGCGCGCTGGCAGGGGGGGCGTGTCCAGCGCGTGTAGACGCCGCCGAACTGCGTCTGCACGCGGAACGCGCCCGACTCGTGGCGTTTGTTGACCACGTGGCTCAGGCGCCCGCCGTACAGCAGCGAGGTCTCGCCGTCGTTCTCGACCGGTGGGCAGGGTGGCCTGGATCGTCGCGGTGCGCGGGATACATGCCATCGTTAGGGAAAGTCTGACCAAACGACGGGCCGCGCGCCTACTGATTAATTGCGAAGCGTCGATATCCTCGTTCCCGGGTTCCCCGCGGAACCAGGAGTGTTAACGCATGGATGCGATGACTCACCTGCTGACCGCAATGGTCGGCGGATCGAAACACGTTGATCGACTGCTTCGATTCCACAGCGCACTCGGCCCGGACGTGCTGGTCGCCGAGACGCTGGATGGCGTCGAGTCGCTGTCGCCCGGAGCGCATGTCGAGGCCGGCTTCCGCCTCGAGCTGACGGCGCTGTCGGTCGATGCCCACATCGACCTGGCGCAGCTGCTGGGCCAGCCGGTGCTGCTGGAGCTGCTGACCGACGCGTCGCGCACGCAGCTGCGGCCGTTCCACGCGCACGTCACCCGTTTCGAGCGGCTTGGCAGCAACGGCGGCCTGGCGCGCTACCGGCTGGTGCTGGAGCCGTGGCTCGCGTTCGCCCGCCAGCGCATCGACAGCTACGTGTTCCAGGACATGACGGTGGTCGAGATCGTCGAGTCGGTGTTTGCCGACTACGCCGATGCCGGCAAGCTGGCGCCGGCCTGGCGCTGGGAGCTGGCCGACCAGTCGGTGTACCGCAAGCGCAGCCTGACCACGCAGTACCAGGAGAGCGACCTGGCGTTCGTCGAGCGCGTGCTGGCCGAGGAGGGCATCGGCTACTGGTTCGAGCACCGCGGCGACACCGGCGGCGAGAGCCTGGGCGCGCACACCCTGGTGCTGGCCGACCACAACGACGCGTTCGTCGATGCCGGTGCGGTGCGTTTCCACCGCAGCGATGCCACCGAGCGCAGCGACAGCATCCAGCACTGGTCGTCCACGCGGCGCTGGCAGACCACGCGTCTGCAACGCGCCAGCTGGGACTACCGCAGCCGCGGCCTGCGTCCGAGCGAAGCCGAGGGCACCCAACACGGCGGCGTGGCCATTGCCGACGTCGACACCGCCGGCCCGTACGCCTGGCCCGACGCGGCCACCGGCGCGCGTTACGCGCGCCAGCAGCTCGAAGCGCTGCAGGTCGCCGCCGACAGCGTTCACGGTGGCGGCAGCTGGCGCGTGCTCGCGCCCGGCGCGCGCTTCGTGCTGCGCCAGCATCCCCACCACGAGGGCGCGGCGTTCCACTGCCTGCGCGTGCAACACCGCGCACGCAACAACCTCGGCGCGGAGGTGTTCGAGCAGGTCGAGGCGCAACTGGGCCTGGTCGGGTTGCCGGCGCTGCCGCTGGGCGAGGCGTTCGGCGGCGCGGCGCCGGCCGACGACGGCCTGTCGGACGGGACCGACGACGACACCGCCACCGACTTCTACCGCAACGCCTTCGACGCACTGCCCGCGGCGGTGCCGTACCGGCCGCAGACCGTCGACGGCCACGGCCTGCGTCGGCACCCCAAGCCGACCGTGCACGGCACCCAGACCGCGATCGTGGTCAGCGACGGCGCGCCGTTGCAGACCGATCGCGATCACCGCCTCAAGGTGCAGTTCGCCTGGCAGCGCGGCGGCGACGCCAGCAACCGCCAATCGCACCCGGCCGGCGACGACAACGCGCCGGGCAACGACGCGGCCTGGACCTGGGTCCGCGTGGCCACGCCGTGGGCCGGTGACAACTGGGGCGGCGTGCTGCTGCCGCGCAAGGGCCAGGAAGTGCTGGTCGCGTTCCTGGAAGGCGACATCGACCGGCCGGTGGTGATCGGCGCGGTCTACAACGGTCGCGGCCAGGCCGACGCCGCGCACAACCGGGTGGCCGGCGGTGCTGCCGGTGCCACCGGCAATGCGGCCGCGTGGTTCGACGGCAACGCGCACGCGCCGGTGTTCACCGGCTTCAAGAGCCAGGCGCTGGCCGACAGCCAGGGCGGCAGCGGCGGCTACCAGCAGTTGCGCCTGGACGACACGCCCGGCCAGGGCCGCGCCCAGGCCACCACCACCCAGCACGACAGCGAACTCAACCTGGGCCACCTCAAGGGCGGCGAAGACAACCTGCGCGGGGCCGAGCGCGGCTTCGGTGCCGAACTGGCAACGCGGGCGAGCGGTGCGCTGCGCGCCGGTGCCGGACTGTTGATCAGCACCGAGCCCGGCCGCGAGCAGATGGCCGCCAGCGGCGCGCAATCGCAGCTGGGCAAGTCGACGCAGCTGGTGCAGTCGCTGGCCGGTGCGGCCAGCGCGCAGACCGCGGGGCTCCCCGACGACAGCGGCGACCTGCCGGTGCAGACCACCCTGGCGACCACGGCCGAAACCCTCAAGGCCACGCAGAGCGGCAGCGCCCCCGGCGACGGCATCGGCGGTGGCGACGGCGAGGTGCCCGGCTGGTCCAGCTCGGCCATCGTTGCCAGCAGCCCGGCCGGTCTGGTCAGCGTGACCCCGGCCGACCAGGTGTGGGTATCGGGCACACAGACCCTGCTGGCCGCCGACGGCGACCTGCAGTGGCTGAGCCAGGGCGAGACGGTGCACGCGGCGGCCGGCGGCATCGTGCTGTTCACCCAAGGCGGGCAAGCGCCGGCGGGCAAGCCCAACCAGGAGCGCGGCATCGCCCTGCACGCGGCACAAGGCGCGGTCAGCGCCCGCGCGCACAAGGAAATCGCCCGCGTTGCCGCGCAGCTCAACGTCACCCTGTCCAGCACCGAGGCCGACGTCAGCATCGCCGCCCCCAGCAAACACGTGCTGGTCACCGCGGCCGGCGCCTACCTGAAACTCGAGGGCGGCAACATCGAACTGGGCGCGCCGGGCACCATCGAGTTCAAGGCCAGCAAGAAGGAATGGACCGGGCCGAAGAGCGCGAGCGTCGAAAAGGACGCGTTGCCGAGCGGACCGCTGGCGGAATGCGAGTGGAAGCAATGAACTCTCGGCTCGACGATCTTCCCGAAGTGGTGCGCCAACTGGCCAGCCGTTTGCAGGAGCGCATGTTCGAGCAGGTTGATGCTGCGGAGGGAATGCAGGTGTGGGCCTTGCTGGATACGAACCATCCGGTAGCCCAGTTCGATCCACTGCATCCGTCGCGTCTTGCCGTCCGGAAGGTGAGATCGACGATGACAACGGTTCGGCGCAAGGACTTTGCCCATGACCCGGCGATTTGCCCCCTTCTGCTGCAACTGCGCAGCGCAGAGAGCCGCGGCTATGTCGACGACGCGCTGATCCAACAGACAGTCGCTACCGCCCTGGAGCGGTGCGCCAGCATCAACGGCGCATATGTGTGCGGATGGCTGGTGTCGTCGATGACGGCGGATCAACTGGCCAGGCACCTGGCCCGTGCCACGGTCGTTCTTGATCCCATCAAAAGGCAGCGTCGCGTCTTTCCATGGTTTGAGCCGTACCGACTGGCGCTGGCGATTGAGATGGAAACGCCAGCGTGCATCGACGGTTGGCTGCGCGGCATCGCGGCATGGTTCTTCGTAGACAGCGCGGGAGTGCTGCGTGAAGTCGTTCCGGGAGGTGGGGTGGAGCCCCAGGAGCTGAGTGCCCAAATCCTTGGTCCACAGCACGCGCGATCCCAGGCGCGCGTCCCTCTGGCGCGCAAGGTGGTCCTGGCTTTATCCAAGGCCGGTCATGCGATACCAGTCGACGCGGAAAAGAAGGTCGATGCAGCGCTGCAACTGGCCGAATCGGCGGGTATGCACGATGTGGAAGATCGCGTGCTCTACGCACTGAACTGCCTCACCGTTTCACCAGGTTGGCATCTGCATCCCGCGGCCCAGTACTGTATCGAAGCGGTTGTGCAGGGAGCGGCATCACTTCGTGAAGGGCTTGCGCGGCTTTCGGAGCCGATGCTGAGCGACATCGCGGCTTACTCGCACAGATCCTCAATTGCGATTTCAATGGAATGACTTCGATGGATTCCCAGAAGACCGGTCAGGGCAGCGCCGGCGGCTCGGCGGCACTTTCAAGCAACGCATCTGCCGCGGCGGTGGTAGCAGCTGGGGCGGCGGCGGGCTGCCCGTTCTGCTCTCGCCAGGGTTTGCCGTTGTTGCCTCTGCGTTACGCCGTTGTCCCTTCCTATTTGAACAAGCGGCGAGGGCAGGCCTCTCTGCAAGCGTTGCTTGGCAAGGCCAGTGGCTTGGGCCAGATGCCGGCGATGGACATGCATCGGTACACGTTGCGGACCCTGCGCGAAGGCTTTGTCTACGTCTATCTGAACAAGCCCGGGCTGTGGCAGGTGTACGCCGTGACCGAGCAGGGCAACCTGCGCCTTTTGCCGGACCCCGACGACATCGATCGCAAGGTAGGGCAGGAGATGTCGACATCCTGCACGCGCTCTGGCGACAACATCCCAGCCAGCTTCATCCACATCAAGTATGTCAAGGCCACGCCGGTAGTCTGGATTGGCTTCAGCAGCGCGCGTTGGACCAAGGCCGTGCGTGAGAAGTACGAAAGAAGACCCGCCGAGCGGATGCAGCGCTTCGATTGCAAGGCACTGGAAACCACGCCGGATACACAGCCGGACGCCTTTGACCTCGACGGAGCGGCAACCAAACTCACGGGACTCGTTGACGAATACGCCGCAACCGACATCGCGTGCCTTGCCGAGCGGCATTACAACGCTCGGCAAGCGATGAGCGGACAGTCCGACCTTATGACTTGGACGAGCGCGCACGGCCATGGTGGCCGTCCG
The DNA here is from genome assembly GCF_003719825.1 of Montanilutibacter psychrotolerans. Taxonomy (GTDB): domain Bacteria; phylum Pseudomonadota; class Gammaproteobacteria; order Xanthomonadales; family Xanthomonadaceae; genus Montanilutibacter; species Montanilutibacter psychrotolerans. The sequence goes on from NZ_RIBS01000002.1 coordinate 102,411, forward strand.
GCACAGGCGCAAGCGATGGAGCAGTACGTCCAGTGCTATCGCGACACGCGAGGCGCCGGCCACACGGCGGCTGCCATCGTCTTGCACGACGCAATGGGGGCCGTGCAGGAAGCCAATGCCACCCGCCTGCATTTTGTTGAGGCGCGGCAGAAGACATGCGAGGTCGAGATGCGTCGCCTGACGGTCTCGCAATCCATCATGGGCCTGAAGAAGGTCATCGAGACCAGCACGCTGAGCGCGCGAACAGCGCAGGAAATCAAAGAAGGCAAGCCGGACGTACAGACCGAGCGAATCTTCCTTCCGGACGACCTGCCCCGCATGAGTCAGCAACTGGAAATCACAACCACTCGCGCCGAGCGAGCGCGCACCGACGCGACCAATGCATGGTCCCGTTTGGCAAAGCGTTATGACGAGGGGGCGCGCAAGGCATTCGAGGACCGCTTCAACAGTGCGATGGACTCCTTCGCCAAGACCATCGAGTACTGCGACCACGATTGGGCCGAGCTTGCCAAGACGCCGCAGTGGACGGCCTGGATCGCTGACTACGACAACGCCGGTGCCGAGCATCGCGTGCAACTGGTCCGCGACTGCGCGCCTTGCCTGGCTGGTGGCGTGATCGGAACGCCAAGCTATGAGCGTTGGAAGACATGGCTTGCCGCAAAGCCGGATGCAAAGGACAACCCGGTCTACAAAGTCCTGTTTGGCAATGCCCCGAGGGCGTTGCAGTTCCTTGATCCGACCAACGGCGAAAACAAGGCCGACGATCTCTACGACGTCATCAAGGGACTAGCAGACAGCGATCAATTCAAACAGCACGTTGCAGCGCCTGCGAAAGCGGCTGTCGCCGACACGCTTCTGGCATTGGCCGGTGCAGCGAGCGAGGTCGAATCGCGAATGCTCGCTGCAGGCGAGGCCATCAACCAGCGCGTCTTTGACATCGTTCTGCGTGCCCAGCAGGGTGCCATGCTGCTTTACGAGGGTGTCGAGACCACGGTGCTGCGCGTCCAACTCACTGTGGGCGAGTACCAGCGCATGCTGGCGCGACAAGCCTTCAAGGGGCTAGGGAAAGCCAGCGCCGCAGCGAAGGAGGTGCTGGATTCGGCCGGACGCAGGGTGCGTTCACTGGCCGTTGCCGGTCTTCTGGATATCGACGACCCCAAGATCCGCGATTTCGTCATCAACGCCACGATCTGGTCGTTCGAAAAAGCGGCAGAGGTGCAGCGCCAGGTTGCCGCTTTGCGGAACGACATCGGCAAGGCCTGGGGCGCAGTTGACGGCCAGGGTGTGCGCGATGACGTGCGCCGAGCCCGACAGGAGTTCCTTGAGCGTGAACGCCAGGCCGGCGGCGTGATCCACGCGACCAACAACGCACTGCGCAATGCGCAGTTGGGCGCGATGTTGTTGAGCGAACAAGCGGCGAGAAACCTGGCCAGCCTGCGCGCCGGGATCACCGTGCCAGCAGGGCGCCTGCTGGGTTTCAGCCGAGACGTGGCCGGCAAGTCGTTGCGCGTGGCCGGAAGCGGCAGCGTGATCCTTGCCGCGGGCGCGGTGTTCATGCAGGGCTGGGCGTTCAAGAACTCCATGAAGGACCTGGACGAGAAGCTGGGGCCGCGTGCCACCGAGGCGCAGCTTGCACTGACCTCCGCCGGCATCGGCGTGGTCGGCGGTACGGTTGAGTTGGTGGGTGCCGCCATGGAGAAAAGCGGCGCACTGCTTGGTAGAAGCGCACTGGAAGCGACGGGTAAGGCCGTCGTTAGGGTGGGCGCTACAGTCGCAGCGGTTGCTTCGGTAGTTGATTCAGTACAGTCAATCTTCGCGCTACTGCGGGCCCGCGAAAGAGGCGATGATGACGCCAAGAGGTGGTATGGCCTTGCTGCGGCAGCCTACTTCTTCGCTGCAGGATTCGGTGGTTTCGCGGCATACGTTGGTATGTCATCCCTGTTAGGTCCGCTTGGTATCGCGCTTGCCCTCGTAGCGATCGGCGTGATCGCAACCTGGGCGGCGATCAATGCCGAAGACACACAAGCCGAGATCTGGCTCGACCGTTGTTGTTTCGGATACGGCAAGCGCAGCGAGGGCAAATGGTCCGATGAGATGCGCTTCGAGGAACTCGCGGAATTGAACGCGATCCTGGTCGGGCTCTCGGCACAGATGGGCTTCAGCGACGCCTGGTTGGGCCTTGAGGAGCGCGTAACGGGGTACGAAACCATTACTTTCGATATCACCTTGGGCAGCTATTCCCCGGGTCGGTCGGCGTTGGAGTGGCGGCTGTACGCAGTTCACGAGCGCCGTGGGGAGATCACCGCGCACGGTGGCAGGCTGGGACTGCCGCCCGCGCAGCACTATGTCTCCGCATCGCCCAGTCGCGGAGTATCCGACTGGTTCTCCCGCGACAAGCCGGAGGACTGGTTCCGCAACTTCGAAGGCGGCCAGCTAAGCCAGGGCGAAGGCGGCCTCTGGTCGATCAAGGGCAGCTTCGACGTGCAGCGAGAGAAATTCCAGACGGCCCGGCTGAAGGTGGATTACTGGCCCGACTATAGTGACAAGGATGCGCTGGCAACGCTGACCTTGAAGGACAAGGATTGAGGGAATGACAAGCGATCGGTCGCGTTTCCAGCCACAAGACCTGCACTGGCATGAGGATCTCCCAGAGCGCGATGCGTCCGAGATGGATGCGCCCGACATCCGTGACGATTTCCTTTCCATCGATGACGTGTCGCTGGAACTGTCGCGCGCGTCTAGTCTCCTGCGCGGTGTCTTGCTGGCATTCGGCGTCGTTGGGATGCTCGGCGCATTGAGTCTTATGTCGATATTTTCGTCGGATTTTTCTAGGGACTTCGATCAGGATGCAATCTTTACCCTACTTCTGATGGCCGCTGTGGTGGCGCTGATGGTTTTCAACTTCTTGTTGATTCGTATTGATTCAGCTATATCGTTGGGTATGCCAGTGCGCTTCAATCGGCGGATTGGCAAGGTGTTCGTGTATCACCATTGGCACACGTGGAATCCCTTCGGCCGCTGGCCGGCAACCATCAAGGAATTTGACTGGGATACGGTCCACGCGGAACTGACAAGGCAGGCGGGTTTCAGCGGCAAGGCCTATATCGTGCGCTATGCGTTGTTCCTGGTCAGCTGCAAGCCCGGCACCACCGAAGTGGTGGATCGCATCCAACTGAAGGGCAACGTCGTCACCACGGCGGGCCTGCGCGCCACCTGGGCCTATTGCCGGCATTTCATGGAGCACGGCCGAGTCGGCCTGCCCGAATATCCCGTGAAAAAGCCGGGCGCCAACTTCTGGCACAGCCTGTTTTTCTACATGCCGTGGTTCGACCCGACCGAGGAAGGCCGCGCCTTCCGCCGCGACCTCCCCGCCATCGGCTGGTTTATCGCCGCCATCACCACCCCTTTGTTCTGGATCCTGCTGCCGTTCGGGCTGTGCCACTACATCGTGATGCGCGTGGCGCCCGAGCCGAGCTGGCCGCCGGAAATCGACGCTCGCTCCCGTGGCGCCTGACGCGCATCTCCTGCACGGCGCGATCGACCAGGACTGCCCGCGCAGCAAGGGCAGCGTCGAAGTGCAAAGCTGATCGCAACTACAGGGAAGAAGACGACCCGTCGATACTTCCCGGCGAGTGCTTACGCGACCTCGATCGCACCAAGCTGCCGCAGTTCCCGCCGGAAATCATCGCTGCGACCGGCGGTCGGGCACTGAGTGCAGAGGAAGTCGCGAAGCTGGCTGTTACCGGTCAGGCGTAACCAGGGAAGCAGCCCTGCGAACTGGCGTCCTGCTCGAGTTCAAGGCCTGGCTAGCTATTCCAGCCCATTGAGCAGGGCGTCGACGAAGCGGGGGTGGCACTGCAGCAGGTGCGGGGCGTTGAGGCGCGCGATGGCGTCGTGCTCTTTCCATTGCATGTGCGCGCAGGCCTCGTGGTTGTGGACGCTCAGGAACACCCGGTCGTCGACCAACCCGGCCGCTTTCACTTCGTGCAGTGCCTGCACCAGGGCGTCGAACGAGCGATCCCAGTTCTGCCGGCGATCGCCTTGCCGTTCACCGGCCTTGCGGATTGCCAGCCACTGCCAGGTGGAAGCGAAGCTGCCCGCCTCGCCGCCCAGCTGCCACGAACCGGCATCGAAGCGCAGCGGGTCGTCATCGCCGGCCAACTGCGACTGCAGGCAGAACACGTAGGAGATCGTCGCCACGGCGTCGTCGGTGACCAGCGCGTAGCCGGCGATGCGGTCGTCGGGGTGGCGCTGGCGGGCAATGCCGAGCGTGCGGACGATTTCGTCGCGGGTGGCCAGGCGCAGCGTACCGAAGTCGAGAGGGTCCTGCATGGCGTGTGTCCAGGTCGGGCGGCGTCGTGCGCGTGCCCCGGTCGGGTGGATGCGATGACCGCCCGGACATCCGTGGCGGTGGCGTGTTCAAGCGGACGAGCGCGGGTGCTCAGTCCAGGAACTGCAGCTTGGCCAGTTCGGCGTACAGGCCGCCCTGGGCGATCAACGCCGCGTGACTGCCCTCGGCGACGATGCGGCCGTGGTCCATGACCACGATGCGATCGGCCTTGAGCACGGTGGCGAGGCGGTGCGCTATCACGATCGTGGTGCGACCCTCCATCAGCGTTTCCAGCGCCTGCTGCACCGCGCGTTCGCTTTGCGCGTCGAGCGCGCTGGTGGCCTCGTCCAGCAGAAGGATTGGTGCGTCCTTCAGCAGCGCGCGCGCGATCGCGATGCGCTGCTGCTGGCCGCCCGACAGGCGCGCACCGCGCTCGCCCAGCTCGGTGTCGAGCTTTTGCGGCAACGCGCTGATGAAATCGGCCGCGTGTGCGGCGGTGACGGCCGCGTCGACGTCCGCATCGCTGGCATCGAGCCGGCCGTAGCGGATGTTGTCGCGCGCGCTGCTGGCGAAAATGGTGGGTTGCTGCGGCACCAGCGCGATGGCTTCGCGCAGTTGCGCCGGATCGAGCGCGCGCAGGTTGATGCCGTCGACTGCCAGCGAGCCGTGCTCGGGGTCGTGGAAGCGCAGCAGCAGCGAGAACACCGTGCTCTTGCCGGCGCCGGACGGGCCGACCAGGGCGACCGTCTCACCCGGATGCACGCGCAGGGTGAAGTGTTCGAGCGCGGGCAGGTCGGGGCGCTGCGGGTAATGGAAGGTCACGTTGTCCATCGCGATCTCGCCACGCACCGGGTGTGGCAGCGCGGTCGGCTGGGCCGGCGGCGCGACGGTCGGGGCTTCCTGCAGCAGTTCGCTGATCCGGCCCATGCCGCCAGCGGCGCGCTGCAGTTCGTTCCAGACTTCGGCCAGTGCGGCGATCGAGCCGCCACCGATCAGCGAATAGAACAGGAATTCGAACAACACACCCGGCTTCATCGCGCCGGACACCACCGAGTGCGCGCCCGACCACAGCACCGCGGTGATTGCTCCGAACACCAAGGTGATGGCCACGGCGGTCACGATCGCCTGTGCACCGATACGCTTGCGCGCCGTGCGCACGGCGGTCTCCAGCGCCGCGCCGAAGCGTCCGCGCTCGTAAGGCTCGCGCGCGTGCGCCTGGACCGTGCGTACCGCCCCCAACGTTTCCGAGGCCAGGGCGTTTGCGTCGGCCACGCTGTCCTGGCTGGCGCGGGAAATCTTGCGCAGGCGACGCCCGCCGATGACGATCGGCAGCACTGTCAGCGGAATGCCCACCAACGCGAACACCGCCAGGCGCGGACTGGTGACGAACATCATGACGATCGAGCCGATCACGGTGATCGAGCTGCGCAGGGCCACCGACATGCCCGAGCCGACCACGCTGCGCAGCAGTTCGGCGTCGGCGGTCAGGCGCGAGACCAACTCGCCGCTGCGATTGCGGTCGTGGAAACCGGCGTCCAGGCCGATCAGGTGCGCGTAGAGGCGTTCGCGCAGGTCGGCGACCACGCGTTCGCCCAGCAGCGAGACGAAGAAGAAGCGCGCAGCTGTAGCGAAGGCGAGAGCCAAGGCGACGCCAAACAGGAACAGGAAGGACTGGTCGATGGCCGCGCCGCTGCCGGCAGCGAAGCCTTCGTCGATCATGCGGCGTCCTGCCGAGGGCAAGGTCAGCGTGGCGGCGCTCGAGCAGGCCAGCGCCACCAGCCAGGCCACGAACAGCGTCATGTGCCGGCGCACGAACGGCCACAAAGTGCGCAGGCTGCCGATGGGCGCCTTGAGAGTGGTGGCGTCGGTCATTCGATCTCGTCGGGGGTGTCGGCCGCGGCGGTGCGGACCCTGTCACGGGTGGCGTCGCGAAGCTGCAGTTTCAAGGGTTCGACGGCGTGCGCGGGCACGCGGATGCGCAATTGCGCGCCGCCGGCGTCGAAGGATTCGTCGAGTTTCTCGGCGCCGTGCTGCGCCAGCGCGGCATGCACCGCGCCGGTGTGCTCGAACGGATAGGCCAGGCGCAGGCCCGCGTATGCGACCAGCCGTTCGCGTTCGGCCAGGCGCAGGCACTCGGCGGCGCAACCGCCGTAGGCGCGCACCAGCCCGCCCGCGCCGAGGTTGATGCCGCCGTACCAGCGCGTGACCACCACCACCACGCGGTCGTAGCCCTGGCCGTCGATCGCGGCCAGGATCGGGCGGCCGGCGGTGCCTGCCGGTTCGCCGTCGTCGCTGGAACGGTATTGCCCGCCGATGCGGTAGGCCCAGCAGTTGTGGGTCGCCGCCGGGTCACCCACCTCGGCCAGGAACGCGAGTGCGGCCTCGGCGGAGGCCACCGGCGCGGCCAGTGCGAGGAAGCGGCTGTGCTTGACCTCCAGCGCGTGTGTGGCGCGGCGGGCCAGGGTGTCCAGGCTCACGTCACGGCCCGCGCCCGGTCGCATCGCGCGGCGAGCCGGCCCGATGCGGCCGGCAATACGCCCGCGGGTGCGAAGCCAGATGGCACCTTCAGCGTTCCAGCGCGCGCAGGTCGTCGGGCACGCGCACCCTGGGGTGCGTGCTGCGGAAGCGCGCGAGGCTGGCCCGGGCGAGGTCGATGTCCCCGTGCGAGCGATGGTCGCGGATGCGCTGCAGCCAGTCGGCCGGGTCGAGCGTGGCGTCCGCGGCAAGTTGCGCGGCATGGGACGTTTTGTCCGCATCCAGGTCGGCACGCTTGACCCGGCTGCCGGTGACTTCGACGCGGTCCAGGGCGTCGGCGGCCGCGCGGTCACGGTAACCCTCGGGGCTGGGCACACCGGCTGCCACGGGCGCGGCAGCGGCCTTGCGCGCGACGGGCGCTTCCTCGCGCGCGCGCTGGGCCGCGGTGGCCCGCGCGGAGTTGGTGTAGGTGGCGCGCTGTCGCTGTTCCGCGGCCGGCGCCGGGGGCGCGGCCGGGGCGGCGGCTTCGGCCATCGCCGGGGCAGCGGCGGCGTCGCTGGCGAATGTGTCGGCGGCAGCTGCCGCGGCGTCGGCCTCGGGTTCGCTTGCGACGACCGGCGCCGGTTGTGCTGGCGCGCTGGCGGCCGCGACGGATCCGTCGACGCCTTCCTGCCGTTGCGCGCCCATCGGTGCGTTGGCCGCTGCGCCCGGGGCCTGCTGCATCGCGGTCGGCGGCAGTGTGGCGGGCGGCTCGCCCGGCGGTGGTGGCGGCGCCGGTACGGTCAGGTCGCGATCTGGCCTGGCGATCGGCTCGACGACGATGAAGCCGTCGTCCTCCGCCGTCGGACCCTCGGCGGCCGTACTGTCCACCCGCTCCATCGGCCGCATCTGCCAGACCACGCCCAGTGCCAGCACCAGGGTGGCCGCCATGCCGACGCCAGTGATCAGGCCGCCCGCCGGCATGCCGGTCAATGCCAGCCAGCGCCGGCGCCGCGGACGCGCCGGAGCGGCCACCGCAGCGTGTGCGGCGGCCAGGATCCGGGCGTCGAGCGCGGGCGGCGGCCCGTCGTGCGGACCCAACCGCGTCAGGCGGTCGGCCAGCGCGCGCTCTTCGGGCGTCAGCGGTTCGGTGGGGTGGCGGTTCATTCGTTGAGCCTCGCGCGGAGCTTGTCCATCGCGTAGCGCAGCCGCGATTTGACGGTTTCGCGACCGGCGCCGGTGATGTCGCCGATCTCTTCCAGGCTCAGCTCCTGTTCGAGTCGAAGCTGCACCACCACGCGCTGTTCTTCGGGCAGTTCCTCGATGGCCAGTTGCAGGCGGCGGCGCTGCTCGAACTCGGACAGCTCGCGCTCCGGGGTGGTCGGGTCGGGCACGCGCGCGGCGCGCTCGTCGGCATCCGTCGGCGCGGCAGGCCGATGCCGCAGTCCGCGCCAATAGTCGTTGAGCCGATTGTGGGCGATGCGGAACAGCCAGGTGCTGAATGCGGCATCGGGCTTCCAGCCGGCACGGGCGGCGATCACGCGCTGCCAGACGTCCTGGAAAAACTCGTCGGCGAGCGCTGCGTCACGCAATTGGCGCAACAGGAAGCGGTACAAGGGGCCGCGGTGTCGGGCGTACAGAATTTCGAACGCAGCGACGTCGCCGGCCACCCAGGCCTGCATCAACACATCGTCGCCCGGCTCCAGGCCAGCGTGGTCCGCACCGGAATTCATCGGCGCAAGGTTACGGGTTGACGTTGCCGACGGGAAGCCGCTGCGGCAAGGTGCAGGTACCGAGGCAAGGCGCGGCGTCGGGCGGGACAGGGGCAGGGGCGATAGCTGGGTCACCCTCATGGCAACGGCCGGGGGCGTGCGATGGGGTTGGGCCGGCACCTGTACGGCGCGGTATCCTGCAGGAATCAAGAGGGGCTGGGCGCGGTGCAAACGAAGGGCAACAGGCACACGACCGGGATGGCAGGCGAACTGCAGATCCCTGCCGATTCACTGGCAAACGCCCTGTTGGCGGCGCTTCCGGCTGGCTCCACGCTGGTGTTGCGCTGGCGCGATGGCGGCGGTGCCCAGGGCGGAGCGGGCGCCGGCATCGAGGTGGCGGCCCTGGCGACACGCGCCGACCGCCTGCTGAACAGCCGCAGCGAAGCCGTCTGCAGCCCGGTCCGGCTCGAACGCACCTGGCTGGACAAGGACGAGGAAACGTCGGTGGTGCTGGTTGCCGCCCCGGCGCAGCCCATGGCGCCATCGGCGGCACTGGGCTGGCTGCGGCTGGCGCAGGCGCTGGTCGAGGCGCACCTGGCGGCGGCACGACAGCACGCGCGCGCCGAGTCGCTGCGCAAATCCGAGCGCCTGCAGCAGGCCTTGTACGAGATTGCCGACCTGGCCGGCTCCGACCTCGAGTTGAGCGACATGCTGCGCCGCATCCACGGCGTGGTGGCCGGCCTGATGTACGCCGACAATTTCTACATCGTGCTGTACGACGACGTGCGGCAGACGATGCGCTTCCTGTACTTCGCCGACCAGCTCGACCCCTACCAGGCCGATCCGGATCGCTACATCCGCGCCGAGGACATGCCCAACAGCCTCACGCTGGCGATGCTGCGCCACGGCGAGCCGTTGCGTGGCAACTCCGTGGAGATCCGCAAACAACTGGGTGTGGCCTCCGACGCTGAGATCGACACGGCGGCGCTCGAAAAGGACCAAGGGCCCGACAGCGAGGATTGGCTGGGCGTGCCGATGCGCCGCGACGACCGCGTCTGCGGCGCGATCGTGGTGCAAAGCTACGACCGCCCCGACAGCTACCGCGACGAGGAGCGTGCACTGCTGGTGTTCGTCGCCCAGCACATCCTCACCGCGCTCGACCGCCACCAGGCGCGCGAGGAACTCGAACTGCGCGTCGAAGAACGCACCCGCGCGCTGCAGCAGAGCAACCGCGACCTGCAGGCGGAGATCGTCGAACGCCAGCGTGCCGAACGCCTGCAGCGCGCGTTGTTCCGCATCGCCGAGCTGTCGATCACTTCCGAGACCCTGGAGCGCTTCTACGCCCAGGTGCATGACGTGGTCGGCGAGCTGCTGTACGCGCGCAATTTCTACATCGCGCTGCTGTCGGAGAACGGCGAGAACCTCGACTTCCCGTACTCCATCGACGAACGCGACATCAGCCGCCTGCCGCGCCGCCTGTCGGCGGGCCTGACCGAGTACGTGATCTCCAGCGGCCAGCCGTTGCTGGCCGATCGCGCGCGCATCAACGGCCTGGAAGCACGCGGCGTGGCTCGCAGCCACGGCGCGCTGGCGCATTGCTGGCTTGGCGTGCCGCTGGTGCGCAATGACTCGGTCGTCGGCGTGATTGCCGTGCAGAGCTACTCGCCGGCCATCACCTTCAGCGCGCGCGACCAGGACCTGCTGACCTTCGTCGCCCATCACATCAGCATCGGCCTGGCGCGCAAGCAGTCGCAGGACCGCCTGGTCAGCGCGCATGCCGAGCTGGAACAGCGCGTGCTCGACCGCACCCGCGAACTGGCCCAGGCCAATGCCGAGCTGCTCGAGCAGATTGGCGAGCGACTGCGCGCCGAACAGCAGCTCACCCACCAGGCGCGCCACGACGCGCTGACCGGCCTGCCCAACCGCAACCAGCTGCTCGACCGCCTCAGCGCCGCCATCGCGCGCGCCCATCACGACCCCTCGCGCCTGTTCGCGGTGCTGTTCCTCGACCTCGACCGCTTCAAGCTGGTCAACGACAGCGCCGGGCATTCGGCCGGCGACGAACTGCTGATCGAGGCCGGACGCCGCATCGTCTCGGCGGTGCGCGGCGCCGACACCGTCGCGCGCCTGGGCGGCGACGAGTTTGCGATCCTGATCGAGGACCTCGAGGCGCTGCATGTGGCCGAGGAACTCTCGCAGCGCATCCTGACCGCGCTTGGCCAGCCGTGCTGGGTGGCGGGGCGCGAAGTGTTCCCGTCGGCCAGTCTCGGCATCGCCCTGTGGCACCAGCGCTACCGCACCGGCGCCGAACTGCTGCGCGACGCCGATGCGGCGATGTACCGCGCCAAGGCCGCGGGGCGCGATCGCTGGGCGGTGTTCGACGAAGCGATGCGCGAGCAGGCCGTGCACATCCTGGATCTCGAGGCCGACCTGCGCCGGGCGATCAACGGCGAGGGTTTCGTCGCGTTCTACCAGCCGATCGTGCGGCTGTCCGACCACGCCGTGGTCGGTCACGAGGCGTTGCTGCGCTGGCGGCACGAGCGCCGCGGCCTGCTGTTGCCGGGCGAGTTCATCGGCCTTGGCGAGGACAGCGGCCTGATCGAGGAAGTCGACTGGGTGATGTACCGCCAGGTCACCCAGCGCCTGGCGATGGGCGGCGAGGGCTATCTGTCCATCAACGTCTCGCCGCGCCACTTCCGTTCGGCCGATTTCGCCGACCGCCTGCTGCACCTGCTGGACGATGCCGGCGCCGACCCCAGCCGCCTGCGCATCGAGATCACCGAGGTGGCGCTGCTCGACGACGTGCCGCGCGCGCTGCGCACCCTGCGCACGCTGCGCAGCCACGGCGTGCTTGCCCAGCTCGACGACTTCGGTACCGGCTTCTCGGCGCTGTCGTACCTGCACCGCTTCCCGATCGAATGCCTGAAGATCGACCAGAGCTTCGTCGCCGGCCTGGTCGGCGAGAACCAGACCGAAAGCATCGCCGTCGTGCGCGCGATCCAGGCGCTGGCCGGCACCTTGGGCATCCACACCATCGGCGAGGGCATCGAGACCGAAGCCCAGCGTCGCGTGCTGCGCGAGCTGGGCTGCGGCCAGGGCCAGGGCTACCTGTTCGGTCGCCCGGCCGAGAACATGGTCAGCGCGGTTGCGCTGGCCGTGGGGCACTGACCGCGGTCATTCGCTGACCGCCACCTCGCCCTGGGCGGCGGCATCGCCGGCCAGCATCGGCCGAGCCAGTTCCATCAGCTCGATGAAGCCCGCGCGCTCGCCGCCGCGATCGTCGCCCTGGGCGCCACGCGCCGTCGCCGCAACCGCGTCCCAGCTCCAGCCATCGAAACGGCTGCCGCCGCGCAGCAGGTCGGCGAATCCGGCGACGGCCGCGGCAAATCGCATCGATTCGCCGGCCGCCGGCTTGAGCTGGCTGCGCAGGATCGGCGCTTCGATCAGCCGGCTGGTGTCCTGTTCGGGGCGCTTGTAGCGCAGGCGCACGTGGGCGACCTCGCGGGTGTTGCCGGCCGCAGGGGCATCGGCGCCGTAACGCAAGGCCGGCAACCGGTCGCCGTCGGTGCCGGTGGGGGTGATCTCGTACAGCGCGGTGACCTGGTGGCCCGCGCCGATGTCGCCGGCGTCGACCTTGTCGTTGGCGAAATCCTCGCGATTGAGCAGGCGGTTCTCGTAGCCGATCAGACGGTACTCGGCCACCGTGGCCGGGTTGAATTCGACCTGGATCTTGACGTCGCGCGCGATGGTCATCAGCGTGGCGCCCATCTGCTGCACCAGCACCTTTTGCGCTTCCTGCACGCTGTCGATGTAGGCGTGGTTGCCGTCGCCCACGTCGGCCAGCTTCTCTGCCAGCGCATCGTTGTAGTTGCCCTGGCCGAAGCCGAGCGTGGTCAGCGCGATGCCGGACTTGCGCTGGTCGCCGACCATCGTCTCCAACGAACCGCCATCGACCGTGCCGACATTGAAATCGCCGTCGGTGGCCAGGATCACCCGATTGCTCCCGCCTTCCACGAAGGCCTGCCGGGCCGTCGCATAGGCCAGGCGGATGCCGTCGCCGCCGTTGGTGCTGCCGCCGGCGGACAGGCGATCGAGCGCGGAGAGGATCTCCTCCTGGCGGTCTCCGGCGGTGGGCGGGAGCACCAGTCCGGCGGCGCCGGCGTAGACCACGATCGAGACGCGGTCCTGCGGTCGCAGTTGCCGGGTCAGCATCGCGAACGATTCCTTCAGCAGCGGCAGCTTGTCGGGCGAGTTCATCGAGCCGGAGGTGTCGATCAGGAACACCAGGTTGGCCGGCGGCAGGCTCGCCTTTGGCACGTCGTAGCCCTTGATGCCGATCATCAGCAGCTGGCGTTTGCTGTTCCACGGGGCCAGCGCGAGTTCGGTGCTGACCCGGAACGGCGTTTCGCGCGATTGCGGTGCGGCGTGGCCGTAGTCGAAGTAGTTGAGGAACTCCTCCGCGCGCACCGCGTCGGCCGGCGGGCGCTGGCCCTGGGTCAGCATGCGGCGGACGTTGCTGTAGCTGCCGGTGTCGACGTCGATCGAGAACGTCGACACCGGTTGCTCGGACGTGCGCTGCACCGGGTTGTCGTCGCGCTGCGCGTACTTCTCGGTGTTGGCGACCGGATGTCCGGCGATCGCCTGCATGGGTTGCGCCAGGTAGCCGTTTAGAGACGGCGCGCCAGCCGGTGCGCGGCGGGCGAGCTCGGCGCGCTGCTCGCGGCTGCCGGTGACGGCAACGAACTCGAGCGGTGCTTCCGGCGCGCGGCCTTCGGTGGGGTCGGACTCTTTGTCGGACGCGGAAGCGGCCGAGTCGCCGGCGGTCTGGCAGGAGGTCAGCGCGGCGCAGCCGAGGATCGCGACGAACAGCAGATGGCGTTTCATGGGGTACTCCCGTGGTGGACGGAAGCTCGAACGCACGGTGCTGGCGGGTGGGGTTGCCCTGGCGAAGAAAACCTTTCGGCCAGTGACGAGCGGGCAGCGAGCGGGGCGCGAGCCCGCTCGCTGCTCACGCCGCGCAGGCTCACACCGTGCGGATCACCAGCAAACGCGGCTCGGTCATGTCGGCGATCGCGTGGCGCACACCCTCCCGGCCCAGCCCGGAGTGCTTCACTCCGCCATAGGGCATGTTGTCGACGCGGAAGCTCGGCACATCGCCGACGATCACGCCGCCGACGTCGAGCCGGTCCCAGGCCCGCATCGCGTGGTCGAGGCGGCCAGTGAACACGCCGGCCTGCAGGCCGAACTCGCTGTCGTTGACCGCGTCGATCGCGGCATCGAAGTCCTCGAACGGCTCGAGCAGTGCGACCGGCCCGAACGCCTCGCAACGGTTGAGCAACGCATCGCGCGGCACCTTCTCCAGCAGGCTCGCCGGCAGCAGGTTGCCTTCGCGCGTGCCGCCGGCGATCAGCTTGGCGCCGGCCTTGCGCGCCTGGTCAATCCACGACGCGACACGGATCGCCGCGTCCTCGTCGATCATCGGGCCGATGAAGGTGGCCTCGTCGCCGGGGTCGCCCATGCGCAGCTTGCCGACCGCCGCCTTGAGCTTGCGGCGCAGCTTGTCGTACACCGCCGCGTGCGCGTAGATGCGCTGCACGCTGATGCAGCTCTGGCCGCTCTGGTAGTAGGCGCCAAACACCAGCCGTTCGACGACATGATCCAGCGACGCCCCCGGATCGGCGTCGACGATGCACGCCGCGTTGCCGCCCAGCTCCAGGGTCACCTTCTTGCGTCCGGCACGCGCCTTGAGCTCCCAGCCGATCGGACCGCCGGTGAAGCTCAGCAGCGCAATGCGTTCGTCCTCGACCAGTTGCGCGGCGTCCTCGTTGGAGCACGGCAGCACCGAGAACGCGCCGCGGGGCAGATCGGTCTCGGCCAGCACCTCGGCGATGATCAGCGCGCCCAGCGGCGTCTTGGCCGCCGGCTTGAGCACGAACGGGCAGCCCGCGGCGATGGCCGGGGCAACCTTGTGCGCGACCAGGTTGAGCGGAAAATTGAACGGCGTGATGAAACTGCAAACGCCCACCGGCACCCGTCGTGTGATGCCACGGTAGCCGCGTGTGCGCGGCGAGAGCTGCAGCTCGATCGTCTCGCCCTCGATGCGCGTCGCCTCGCCGGCGGCGATGCGGAAGGTGTCGATCAGCCGGGCCACTTCGCCGCGCGCGTCGCGGATCGGTTTGCCTGCCTCGATGCACAGCGCGCGCGCGAGTTCCTCGCTGCGCTCACCGAAGCGGCGCACGCAATGTTCGAGCACGTCGCGTCGGGCATCGGGCGTGAAGGCGGCCATGGCGTCGCGCGCCTTGTGCGCGGCGACGATCGCCTTTCTCACCGTGCCCGCATCGGCCATCGCCACGCGCGCGACACGCCGGCCGCTGTACTTGTCGTGGACGTCGAGCTGGCTGTCGGCCATGACCGGACGATTGGCCAGGTAATAGGGGTAGCGCTTCTTCAACATGCGGGGCTCCTTTCCACCGGCGCTGGAGTGGCGAGGTTAAGCGCAAACGGGATGCGCCGGCGTGCACGTGCGCTGGCTGCGTTCACTCGCTGTGCCTTCGCTTGCGACCAGGCCAGCCCGGGTGGCCCGCGCGGGACTACTCCACGCGCAGCCGCAGCTCGCCATCGACGAGGCGGGCGGCCACGCGATCGCCGGGCGCGGCATCCAGCACGCTGCGCACCACGCGGCCGTCTTCGGTCCGCAGGATCGCGTAACCGCGGGCGACGGTTGCCAGCGGGCTCACCGCTTCCAGCGAACGGGCCAGGCCGCGCAGGCGCAACGCGTCGTGCGCCAGGCGGCGCGCCATCGCCGCCTGTGGACGCTGGGCCACTGCGGCCAGGCGCGCTTGAAGGCGGTCCATGCGGCGTTGCGGATGGCCAGCGCGCAGCACCGCCTCGGCATGCCGCAGCCGTGCACGCTCGCGCTCCAGGCGGCGTTGCCAGGCCGCGGACAGGCGTCGCAGCGCTTCGGCCTGGCGACGATGCAGCAGGTCCAGGCGCGCGCGAGGTCGCAAGGCGTGCAGGCGAAGCGCGGCACGGTCGGCGCGTTGCATCGCCTGCCGCAGGCGTTGCAGTTGCAGGTTGCGCAGGCGCGCGTCGATCGCGGCCAACCGGCGCAGCAGGTCGTCGCGGCTGGGCACCAGCAGTTCGGCCGCGACCGACGGCGTTGGCGCGCGCAGATCGGCAGCGAAATCGGACAGGCTGAAGTCGGTCTCGTGGCCGATCGCCGACACCACCGGTGTCGAACTCGCCGCGATCGCTCGGGCCAGGGCCTCGTCGTTGAACGCCCACAGGTCTTCCAACGAGCCGCCGCCGCGCGCCAGCACCAGCACGTCGTAACGCCCGCAGGCATCGGCGCGCTGCAGCATCCGGGTGATCTGCGCGGCCGCGCCGTCGCCCTGCACGGGCACCGGCAGCACCTCGGCGTCCACCAGCGGAAAGCGCCGGGCGAGTACGCTGAGCACGTCGCGCACCGCCGCGCCGCTGGCCGAGGTGATCACGCCGATTCGCGACGGAAACGCCGGCAACGCGCGTTTGCGCTCGGCGTCGAACAGGCCTTCGGCCTGCAGGCGCGCCTTGAGTTCGTCGTAGGCGCGGCGCAGCGCGCCTTCGCCGGCTTCTTCCATGTGGTCCAGCACCAGCTGGTAGTCGCCGCGCGCCTCGTACAGCGTCAACCGGCCGCGCGCGAGCACGCGCAAACCCTCGCGCGGCACGAATTTCAGCCAGCTGCTCTTGGGCTTGAACATCGCGCAGCGCACCTGCGCGCGCGCGTCCTTGAGCGTGAAGTACAGGTGTCCCGAGGACGGCCGCGAGAGATTGCCCAGTTCGCCTTCGACCCACACCAGCCCGAACGCGCCTTCCAGCAGGTCGCGCGCCAGCGTGTTGAGCTGGCTCGGGCTGAGGACGTGGTTGGCGTCGTCGCGGTTCATCTGCGGTGGGGCATCGCGATCGGGCGGGCCAAGGTAACGCAGGCGCCGTCCCCGGTCACGCCGGGCTCGCATGGCGGCGCTGCGGGCAGCCACCGGTGGGCACGTCGTGACGGGGCGTGCTGAACCCGGAACAGGGCAAGCGCCGCTGGGCGGTGGCTTACAATAGGGGGATGACGACCGACCAGATTCTGCCCTGCGCCAACCCCGGATTCGGCCCCTTGCCGCGCCGCCTGACCCGAGCCGTCACCATCGGTGGCGTCCAGGTCGGTGGCGGCGCGCCGGTGGTGGTGCAGTCGATGACCAACACCGACACGGCCGATGTCGCCAGCACCACCAAGCAGGTGGCCGAACTGTGGCGCGCGGGTTCGGAGATGGTGCGGGTGACGGTCAACACCGCCGAAGCCGCCGCCGCGGTGCCGCGCATCGTCGACAAGCTGGCGATGATGGGCATCGAGGTCCCCATCATCGGCGACTTCCACTACAACGGGCACCAGCTGTTGACCGCCGAGCCGGCCGCCGCCCAGGCGCTGGCCAAGTACCGCATCAACCCCGGCAACGTCGGGTTCGGCAAGAAGAAGGATGCGCAGTTCGCAACGCTCATCGAGCTGGCGATCAAGCACGACAAACCGGTGCGGATCGGCGCCAACTGGGGGTCGCTCGACCAGTCGCTGGCCACCCGGCTGATGGACGAGAACCACCTGCGCGCCGAACCCTGGGACGCAGGCCGCGTGCTGCGCGAGGCGCTGATCCTGTCGGCGCTGGAGTCGGCCGCCCGCGCCGTGGAGATTGGCCTGCCGGCCGATCGCATCGTGCTCAGCGCCAAGGTCAGTGGCGTGCAGGAGCTGGTCGCGGTGTACCGCGAGCTGGCCCGCCGCGGCGACTACGCGCTGCACCTGGGCCTGACCGAGGCCGGCATCGGCAGCAAGGGCATCGTGGCGTCGAGCGCGGCGCTGGGCGTGCTGCTGCAGGAAGGCATCGGCGACACGATCCGCATCTCGCTGACGCCCGAACCGGGTCAGGCGCGCAGCAACGAGGTCATCGTTGCTCAGGAATTGCTGCAGACCATGGGACTGCGCGCGTTCACGCCGATGGTCACCGCGTGCCCGGGCTGCGGACGCACTACCAGCACGTTCTTCCAGGAGCTCGCGCAGAAGGTGCAGGAGCACGTCCGGGCGAAGATGCCCGAGTGGAAGGTCACCCATCCGGGCGCGGAGAACCTCACGCTTGCGGTGATGGGCTGCATCGTCAATGGCCCGGGCGAATCGCGACACGCCAACATCGGCATCTCGCTGCCGGGCACGGGCGAGGCACCGGCAGCGCCGGTGTTCGAGGATGGCGAGAAGACCGTGACCTTGCGCGGCGAGAACATCGCCGACGAGTTCGTCGGCCTCATCGACCTCTACGTCGAACGGAACTATGGCGGGAATGCCCGCGTCGCCTGAACCCGGGCGCGACGCGGTCGACGTTGCGTCGCAGGCCGCCAGCACGGCACTGCAGGTTGAAGCAGGCCTGATCGCGCGCCTGCTGCGCCGGCATGGCATGCGCCTTGCCCTGGTGTTCATGGGCTTGCTGCTGCCGCTGTGGGGGTTTGCCGAGCTGGCCGACGAGATTCACGAGCGAGCGGAGATCCCGTTCGACGAACCGATCCTGCGCCTGGCGCATTCGCTGGCGCGCGACGGCTTCGACCGCCTGTTCGTGCTGGTCAGCCGAATCGGCTATCTGCAGGGCGTGGTGCCGTTCGACATCGTGCTGGTGCTGGGCCTGACGCTGTGCCGGCGGTTTCGCGAAGCGGCGTTTGCCGCCATCGCGTTGGCGGGTTCGGCGTTGCTGAACCTCGCGGCCAAGCCGGCGTTTGCGCGCGACCGACCGGCGCTGTGGGAGTCGATCGCACCCGAGCACAACTTCAGTTTTCCCAGTGGCCACGCCATGGGCTCGATGACGCTGGCGTGGGTGCTGGTGCTGCTGACGTGGCACACGCGATGGCGCTGGCCGGTGGTCGCGGCCATGGCGGTGTTCGTGCCGCTGGTTGGGTTGTCGCGGATCTACCTGGGCGTGCATTTCCCGTCCGACATCCTGGCCGGCTGGGCCGCGGCCTCGGTATGGGCGGTGGCGGTGTACTTGCTGGTGTTCCGGGGCGACTTCCGGCCTTGGCGCTCGCAAACAGCCTAGGCCGGGGAAGCAAAGCGCACCCCGGCATACGAGATCGGCACGCGACGTACCCGCAACCGCCGACGCATTTCCTCCTCACCCGTCATCGGACATCGCGCCCCTCACCCCGAATCTCGCAGGAGCGCGCCGGTTCACGCATCAATGCGTGTCCGCGTACGCCAGCTGCCGCTCCTGCTGAAGGCGTTGGCGCAGGTACGTGTCGCGGGGAAGTCCGCCGGGGATCCGGGTCATGGCCATCACCTCGCGGACGATGCGCGCCTCACGATGCTTGTAGTCGTTGAACGCGGGGTCATTGCGCTGCGCTTGAAGGAAGGCCGCGTTGCGCGCGCGGGCATGCGCGCGGTAGCGCTCGACCAGGTCGGTGATGCGACGCACCTGGGTGGCTTCGTCGCCGTCGTCGGCGCGGATCAGGCCGATGCGCAGCATCAGGGTTTCGCCGGCGGACAGCTCGCCGGCCCGTTCGTAGTGATCGATCGCGCTGGCCAGGCGCCCTGCGCGGCGTGCGCGCTCGGCCGGGTCGAGGCCGGCGGCCTGGCGCGCGAACAATCGGGCGTCGCGCTGGAAGGCAAGGCGGTCGCGGTAGGCGCGCACGCGCGGATCGTTGCGCCACGCCTCGGGCACGCCGGGATTGCCCCGCGCCGTTCCCGGGTTGTCCGTCCGGTCGGTGGCGGCCGCCACGGGTGGCGCGGCTTGCCGCCACTGCGCGACGCCCAGCGTTCCGCCGATGCCGAGCACGAGCACCACCACTACCGCGAGGTTCCGTCGTTTCATCGAAAGCTCCCTGTGGGTTCGACCGTGCCGCGACGTGCGGCCATCGCGGCATCTGCTCCGGGGCGCCGCCGCGCCGCGCCTGAGGCGTGGGTAAGCCGCCCCTGGCTTGCCCACACCCGCCCGACGGACCCGCCGCGGTCAATCGCGGCGGGCCCCGGCGACGCTCGGCAGTGTTCAACCACCGGCCAGCAACTGGTCGATCAGCGCGTAGAAGATGTTGTACGGCTTGGCGCGATCGGCCGCGTCGTTGGCCTCGGAGGCGTCCATCACCGCGCCTTGGCCGTTGAGCACGTTGTCGATGAAGTTGCCCAGCTGCAGATTGCGCTCCTGCACGTCGCCATGCTTGAAGTCGACGATGCTGTCGCAGTGGCTCTCGTTGAGCGCGCGGAACTGCGGGTAGTAGCCGCCGACGTTGGGCAGCGCATCGGTGGTCTGGCGCAGCCGGTGGGTGTCGACCGCCCATTTCTGGTGGATCAGCGCTTCCTTCGCGGCTTGGGTCGGCGCGTTGGCGATGTCGTCGTGGAAGCGCTCGTACGAGTACGACGAGTAATTCAGGTCCTGCCAGAAGTAGGTGATGCCCAGGCGGTCGCCCGGACGCTTGGCCGCCAGCGCAGGAACCACCGTACCCAGGTCGGTGCTGTTGAAGCCGTGAGCACCCAGGCCCGCCGCGGCGTACGCCAGCGGCCCGTTGGCCGCGTCCATGCCCCAGGCCGAGCGGATGGTGGTGAACAGCGGTTGCGACGGGTACTGGTTCGGATCGGCGCCGACCGGAGCGCTGAACACCGGGCCGGAGTCGTCGATCAGGAAGCCGCGATCGGCGGCCAGATCGCCGCGCATGTGTTCGTAGTTGATCAGGCTGCCAACGCCGCCGGCGCTGCAGCCGGTCTGCACCAGCTGGGTGGGACGCGGCAGGTGGTTCTTCATCCAGGCCACCACCGCGCGCTGGTTGCGCAGGCCGTTGTGGTGATAGACCAGCGGCGGCTTCTCGCCCCGCGGGTCGGGGTACACGGCCACCTTGTCGCCGGCATAGATGTCGCCCGTGCAGTAGGGCACGTAGACCAGGTTCCAGTTCTGCGTCTTGACGTAATCGGCGGTGATCGACACCCGCGTGACGAAGGGGCTGACCAGGCTCGCCGAAGGGTTGAGCAGGCTCATGTAGTCGTCGGGGATGCCGTTGGGATTGCGCGCGCCGCGCTTGGTCAGGCCCTGGCAGCTGTCGTAGTCCCAGCATGCGCCGCCACCTTCCATGTAGATGAGCGTGTTGCGGGTGTTGGGCACGCGGTTGACGAAGATCTTGAACGGCGAACCGTTGCTGCACACCGCGCCGGTTTCCGGCGCCATGCGCACGGTCTGCCAGCTGTAGTAGAGCCCGGGCTGGAACCCGTCGCTGAAGCCGTCCGCGTGATCGCGCAGCGGGTAGCTGGCCGCGTTGGCCTGGTCGCTGGTGACGCGGTTGTCGGCCGGCGGCGGTGAGAACAGGTTGGCGATCTGTTGCCACCACCAGTAGTCGCCGTCTTCGGCCAGGGCGGCCGGAGCGGCCAGGGCCAGTGCGATGCCGAGTGCGAGGCTTGCCGAGTGCTTGCGGTCCATGGGCGTATCCCTCCGGTCAGTCCTGTGAGCCGTGCCAGCACGCCCTGCAAGGAATGAGCAGCCAATCCTGGGCGCCGGTTGCCGTAACCATACGGCTGCGTAGTGATACGGGCCGGCTTCCGGCGGGGTCAACGACGGCGGCCGGTTGGCGCCGAATACGGCCGCGAACTGCCCGCGCGGCGGCCGGTTTACCCCCCTTTCGCGCTGCCAGGCGGCGTGTCTTCGCTGCGTTGCACAAGCGGAGACGTGGCCGGTGGTTCATGGGCCGGCCATCTCGGGCGGCACCACCGTTGGCTCATCAGGGCAAGCGCACCGCCAGTCACTCGCCCGGCTTGGCACCCGTGAGTGGCGCGGAGGTCTGCGCGTTGCGCGCCAGCACCGCCTCGCGGCGCGCGATGTAGGCGTTGGCGGCGAAAATGATGCCGGCGCCGATCGCCGTCCAGCGGTCGATGTCCTCGTTGAACAGCAGGAACCCGAACAGCGCCACCACCGGCAATTGCATGAAGCTGATCGGGGTCAGCGCGGACACGTCGCCCAGTTTGATCGCGCGCGTCCACAGCATGTGACCCGCCGTGCCCAGTCCGCCCGCGGCAGCCACCCACAGCCAGGTGATGCCTTGCGGCCATTCCCACACGAACAGCGCCGGGCCCAGCGACATCGGCACCCACAGCAGCGTGGTCCACAACACGATGCGGTCGGCCGGTTCGGTGGCCGAAAGCTGCTTGATCTGGATCGACACGAGTCCGCTGAGCACGGCGGCCGCCACCGCCACCAGGCTGGCGGCGGAGAATTCCGCGCTGCCCGGGCGCACGATCACCAATACGCCGATGAAGCCGGCCACCACCGCCACCCAGCGTCGCGCGCGGACGTGCTCGTGCAGGAACCACACCGCGGCGATGGTCACGAACAGCGGCGTGGAATACGACAGCGACACGGCCTGGGCGAGCGGCAGGTTGCCGATGGCCCAGAAGCTGCAGAACATCGACACCACGCCGATCAGGCAGCGGAACAGGTACTTGGGCAGGCGGTCGGTCCGCAGCAGCCCCGGGCCGTGCTTGAACACCAGCGGCAACGCGGCCACGACACCGAAGAAGTTGCGGAAGAACGCGATCTCGAACGTATGCAGGGTTTCCGATGCCAGCCGGATCGCCACCGTCATCAACGCGAAGAACAGGGTGCTGCCGAGCATGAGCAGGGCGGCGCGAGCGTGCGGGTGACGGGGCGTTGTCGGCATGGGGCTCGGGTGGGTCAGCGGTGGCGTGGTCCGGGACCCGCGGATCCGGTTGCAGCATGCGTTGGCGCCGCTCCGGGGAGATCGCCGACGGCGCGGCGCGCACGCCGGTGATCGGGCGCGCCGCCGTGGGCGCTGCAGTGCCGTCTCGGCATCGGACTACCAGCTGGCGCCGATCACGCGAGGCTCGGGCTCCAGCGCGACGCCGAAGCGTGCGTGCACCGACTCGGCGATACGACGCGCGAGGTCGAGCAACTGCTGGCCGCTGGCATGACCGTGGTTGACCAGCACCAGCGCGTGCGACGCGGCGACGCCGGCGTCGCCGTCGCGATGCCCTTTCCAGCCGCAGGCATCGATCAGCCAGGCCGCAGACAGCTTGCGACTGTGCGCGTCGTTGCCACGGAATGCGGGCAGGGCGGGGTGTTCGGCCAGCAGGGCGTCGGCCTGCGTTGCCGGCACGATGGGGTTCTTGAAGAAACTGCCGGCGTTGCCCAGCCGGTCCGGGTCGGGCAGCTTGCGGCGACGGATCGCGATGACCGCGTCGGCGACATCGCGTGGCGTCGGTGCGGTGATGCCTTCGGCGTCGAGCTGTTCGCCGATGCCGGCGTAGTCGAGTTTCAGTCGCGGGCTGCGCGGCAGCGCAAACTCCACGGCGGTGACGATGTAGCGATCGGGCTGCTGCTTGAACAGGCTGTCGCGGTAGGCAAACCGGCAGGCGTCGCGGTCCAGCCGGTGCAGTTTGCCGGTCGCCGGCTCGAAGGCTTCGACCGCGTGGATGTAGTCGCAGACCTCGACGCCGTAGGCACCGATGTTCTGGATCGGCGCAGCGCCGGCGGTGCCCGGGATCAGCGCCAGGTTCTCGAGCCCGGACAGGCCGATATCGAGCGTGCGCAGGACCAGCTCGTGCCAGATCACGCCGGCGTCGGCACGCACGATGGCGCCGTCGTCGTTGTCGCTGCCGGGAACCACGGTGGTGCGGCGGCCGGCCAGGGCCAGCACCACGCCGGCCGGGTCGCCGGCGAACAGCAGGTTGCTGCCGCCACCGAGCACCAGCGCGATCCCGTCGCTCAGCTCGGGGCGTTGCAGCACCTGGGGCAGGGCGCCGGCGTCGGCGACTTCGACCAGCATCGGCGCACGCGCACGCACGCCGAAGGAGTTGCGCGACTGCAGCGGAGCATCGCGGGTGATGCGGATGGCGTCATTCATGCGATGCGGCAGACCGGTCCTTCAGAGCGTTGGTGGCACGTTGCCGCGGCTGGGGGCTTCCTTGCGTCGGCGGATCGCCTCGACGCATTCGTGCACCAGCGCCGGGCCGCGATAGACCAGGCCGCTGTAGCACTGCACCAGGCTCGCGCCGGCCGCCATCTTGGTGACCGCGTCGGCGCCGGTGAGGATGCCGCCCACGCCGACCAGCGGCATGGATTCGGGAAGGCGCGTACGCAGCATGCGCAGCACCATGGTCGATTGGGCCATCAACGGCTTGCCGGACAGGCCGCCGGCTTCGCCCGCATGGCGCGAGCCCTCGACCGAGGTGCGCGCGATGGTGGTGTTGGTGGCGATCACGCCGTCGACGTGCAGGTCCGATAGCACGCGCGCGGCCGCTTCGATGTCGGCGTCGGACAGGTCCGGCGCCACCTTGACCAGCATCGGCACCCGCTTGCCGTGCTTGGCGCCCAGCAGTTCCTGCATGTCGCGCAGGATGGTCACCAGGCGGCGCAGGGACTGTTCTTCCTGCAGCTCGCGCAGTCCCGCGGTGTTGGGCGAGGAGATGTTGACGGTGATGTAGTCGGCCAGCGGGTAGACGCGCTCGAGGCAGTGCAGGTAGTCGTCTTCGGCCGACTCGTTGGGCGTGTCGCGGTTCTTGCCGATGTTGATGCCCAGCAGGCCCGCGCCCTTGCGGCGCGCGCGTTCGACATTGCGCACCAGCGCATCGACGCCGGCGTTGTTGAAGCCCAGGCGGTTGATGACGGCCTGGTGCTCGGGAAGGCGGAACATGCGCGGCTTGGGGTTGCCGGCCTGCGGGCGCGGCGTGACCGTGCCGATTTCGACGAAGCCAAAGCCCAGCGCGAGCAGCGCGTCGATGTGCTCCCCGTTCTTGTCCAGCCCGGCGGCCAGGCCGACCGGGTTAGGGAAAGTCAGGCCGAATACCTTGGTGGGCAGCGGCTCGGACGTGGCCGCCAGCAGCGGGTTGAAGCCGCTGCGGTAAGCCGCTTCGAGCGCCTTGAGGCCCAGGCCGTGGGCGCGCTCGGCGTCGAGGTGGAACAGGAAGGGGCGTGCTAGCGAGTACATGTCGGTCCGTGACTCAGTTCAGCGCGGCCAGCCAGGCCAGTCCGCCAAAGAACGCCAGAAAGGCCAGGATGCCCAGCACCCACAGCAGTGCCGAAACCCATCCCAGCACTAGTCCGGCGACGGCCATCGCATCGCCTTCCAGGCGTTGCGGCTCGCGCCGGATTTCGGCGCGGGCCAGGTGGCCGAGGATGATCGCGCCGATGCTTCCGAGCAGGGGTAGCACCGTCCAGCCCAGGATGCCGGCAACCAGGCTGACGACGGCGAGCGTGCTGGTCTGGCGGGTACTGGTCTGCATGGTGCTTCCCTGTGTCGGTTGGCGCGGCGTGGGATCAGAACTCGAACGATCAGAACTCGAACTTGATGCCCTGGGCGAGCGGCAGCGCGTCGGAGTAGTTGATCGTATTCGTCTGGCGGCGCATGTAGGCGCGCCAGGCATCCGAACCCGACTCACGACCACCGCCGGTCTCCTTCTCACCGCCGAACGCGCCGCCGATCTCGGCGCCGCTGGTGCCGATGTTGACGTTGGCGATGCCGCAGTCCGAACCGGCCGCCGACAGGAACGCCTCGGCCGCCTTCAGGTTCTCGGTGAAGATCGACGACGACAGGCCCTGCGGCACGGCGTTCTGCAGCTCGATCGCCTCGTCCAGCGTCTTGAACTTCATGACGTACAGGATCGGGGCGAAGGTTTCGGTCTGCACGACCTCGGCATCGTTTTCCAGGCCGGTGACGATGGTGGGCAGCACGAAGTTGCCGCGACCCTCGATGGCCGCGCCGCCGGTCTGCACCGTACCGCCGGCCGCCTTGGCGTTCTCGACCGCATCGAGGTAGGCCTGCACCGCGTCGCGGCTGTTGAGCGGGCCCATCAGGTTGGTCGGGTCGGTCGGGTCGCCGATCTTCTTCTCGACCTGCTTGTACGCGGCGACCAGCTTGGCCAGCACGTCATCGAAGATCGATTCCTGGACGAACAACCGGCGCGTGGTGGTGCAGCGCTGGCCGGCGGTGCCGACGGCGCCGAACACGATCGCCGGGATCGCCAGCTTCAGGTCGGCGCTGGCGTCGACGATGATGGCGTTGTTGCCGCCCAGCTCGAGCAGCGAACGGCCCATGCGGCGCGCGACGCGCTCGCCGACCATGCGGCCGACCTTGGTCGAACCGGTGAAGCTGACCAGCCCGATGCGCTTGTCGTCGACGAACGACGAGGCCAGCTCGGTGCCGGCGTCGTTGAACAGGAAGAAGATGTCCGGGAAACCGCCGGCCTTCAGCGCGTCGTTGCAGATCTTCATCGAGGCCACGGCCGACAGCGGGGTCTTCGGCGACGGCTTCCAGATGGTGATGTCACCGCAGATGGCGGCGATGAACGAGTTCCAGGCCCACACGGCAACCGGGAAGTTGAACGCCGAGATCACGCCCACCAGGCCCAGCGGGTGCCACTGCTCGTACATGCGGTGGCCCGGGCGCTCGGAGTGCATGGTCAGGCCGTACAGCTGGCGCGACAGACCCACGGCGAACTCGCCGATGTCGATCATCTCCTGCACTTCGCCGTCGCCTTCGGGCTTGGACTTGCCCATCTCCAGCGCGACCAGCGAACCCAGTGCGTCCTTGTGCTGGCGCAGGGCGTCCGCGCACAGGCGGATCGCCTCGCCGCGGCGCGGGGCCGGCGTGGTGCGCCACACCTTGAAGGCGGCCTGGGCACGCTCGACGATGGTGTCGTAATCGGACTGCGACGACGCCTGGACCCGGGCCAGGACGTCGCCGGTCGTCGGATTGATCGATTCGAGCACACCGGCGTCAGCGGTCGCGGACCACTGGCCGCTGCCGAGGTAGGTGCCCGACTCGGTGTCGTTCAGGCCGAGGGCGGTCAGGACGGGGTGGGTCATTGCGGTAACTCCCTGGGGCGGTTGCCGGCCGGGATGGACGCCCCGACACGGCAAGCTATTGAGAAGTCCGGCCGTCTCGGGCCGGGCTCTTGCGCACAAACGCGCGACAGATGGTGGTCTGGCGGCCCCGACACGATTCGAACGTGCGACCTGTCCCTTAGGAGGGGACCGCTCTATCCAGCTGAGCTACGGGGCCAAGCTTGCCATTTTTGCACGAACCGCAGGCCGGCCGGAAATCGCCGGTCCCGGCCCGGCCTTGTCACCGGGCTGATCTGTCATCGGGCTGACACGTCGGCACGATGCGATTGACCTGCGAACGCCATCACGTGCGGTCAGGTACGTTCGGGCTCAGAATCGGTTCATACAGCAGGGCGTGAACCGACTAGCCTTTATGGCGAAACCAGTGAGCGACGTGCGCCGGACCTGCACCCGCAGGGCAAAGGCGACGCCTGACCGATAGCCGCAACGGCGGCATGCAAAGGAGATGCACCGTGTACGGATACACCCCCGAGGCCTTGGCCCGCGTCGTCCGTTTCAACCAGGACACCCGTCTGATCCGTGTGACCTCGCCGCTGAGCCCCGAGCCCTTCGTCGTGGCGCGCTTCCAGGGCAGCGAGTTCGTGTCGCGGCCGTTCACCTACGACGTGGAGCTGCTCTCGCCCGACGCCCACCTCGAGCTCAAGCAGCTGGTCGGCCAACCGCTGATGCTCAACCTGCAGACGCCGGCCGGCGACCGGCAGTTCCACGGTTACGTGCGCGAGTTCGCCCGCACCGGCACCGACGGTGGCCTGGCCCGCTACCGCGCCAGCGTCAGCCCGTGGTTCGCGTTCCTCGAACACTCCGCCAATTGCCGCATCTTCCAGGCGTTGTCGGTGGTCGAGATCGTCGAGCAGGTCTTCGAGGGCTATTCGGGACTGGCGACGGTGCGCTACGACGTCACCGCCGGCGCCTACCCCAAGCTCTCGTACTGCGTGCAGTACAACGAGTCCGACTTCGCGTTCGTGTCGCGCCTGCTCGAGGATGCGGGCATCCACTACTTCTTCGAGCACAACCAGGAAGGCCACACGATGGTCCTGGCTGACGACTCGACCACCAGCAAGCCGATCGACCACGCACCGCGCGTGGCCTGGCAGGCCGAGCAGGGCGTGCAGGTCGAGAACGGCCTGGACCATTGGGCAACGCGCCGGCGTGTCGGCTCCAACGTGCAATCACTCAAGAGCTTCGACTTCAAGCAGCCGCGCAGCCCGCTCGCGGCCGACCGCCTGCTCGATATCCCCAGCGGCGTGCTGCCCAAGCTGGAGACGTACCGCTACGACGGCGCCGCGCGCTATGCCGACAGCCGCATCGGCGAGGCACTGGCGGGCCTGCGCGCGCAGGAAGAGGCGTGGCAGACCAAGCTGTTCGAGGGTGCCGGCAGCCACCGCCTGCTGCAGGCGGGCCGTCACTTCGAGCTGTACGGGCACTACGACCACACCGAAGCCGAATCCGAGACGCGCGAGTTCCTGCTTCTCGAGGTCCATCACGAGGCGCGCAACAACTTCAACGAGGATTTCGATGACGTGGTCGGCGGCATCTACCGCTGCCAGGTGACCTGCCTGCGGCGCAAGATCGCCTACCGGCCGTTGCGCAACACCCCGCGTCCGCGCATGCCCGGTCCGCAGACCGCGACCGTGGTCGGCCCGCCGGGCGAGGAGATCCACGCCGACAAGTACGGCCGGGTGAAGGTGCAGTTCCACTGGGACCGCCTCGGCCGCTTCGACGAAAGCAGCTCGTGCTGGGTGCGCGTGGCCAGCCCCTGGGCCGGCAGCGGCATGGGCGGCGTGTCGGCGCCGCGTATCGGCCAGGAGGTCGTGGTCGACTTCCTCGATGGTGACCCGGACCGTCCGATCATCACCGGTCGTGTCTACAACGAAGACAACATGCCCCCGTTCGGCCTTGAGGTCAGCGGCATGAAGTCCCGGACCGTCAAGGGCGAGGGCCACAACGAAGTCACCATGCACGACGGCGCCGGCAAGCAGCTGCTCAACATGCACGCCCAGCGCGACATGGCGACCACGGTGCAGAACGACCAGACCGCGTCGGTCAAGAACAACAAGTCCACCGACGTGGCCAACAACCACACGATGAGCGTCGGCGTCGACCAGACCATCTCGGTCGGCGGCAAGCGCGGGATCAGCGTGACCGGCGACGACTCCCTGACCGTGACCGGGGCGCGAACCAGCACGGTGACGGGCATGAAGACCAGCACCGTCAAGGGCCCGGTTACCGAAACCTTCGAGACCGGCCAGACGCTCACCATTCCCGGGGTCGGCTACACCGAGACCATCACCGGCCCACTGAAGACCACCCTGACCGGCCCCTACACCAGCACGCGCTCCGGTGGTCCGTGGACGGAGACCATCGAGGGTCCGGCCGAGTGGACCGTGGCCAAGAAGTTGACCGAAACCCTTCAGTCGGGGCGCAACGTCAACGTGAACAACCTGGACAAGCGCCATGTCGAAGGCGTGGTCGAGGATTCCAATGTGGGCGAGCGCACGGTCACGGTGACGGGCAACCTCACCCATTTCGCCACCGGCACGCAGGTCAACGCGTCCAAGGGCGACATGGCGGTGGTGTCGGACAGCCTGGTCGCGATGGGCGTAGGCGAAGCCTCCGGCATCTCGATCACCAGCGGCGAGATCACCATCTCCTCGGGTGGCTCGACGATCGTGATCAATGCCGCAGGCGTCACCGTCAACGGCGCCAAGATCAATCTGAACTGAGTCGTTTGGTGGCCGCCACGCGGCCACCCAGGACGCCGTATGCGGCGAACGCACCATGCGATCGCCGCCGCAGGGAGTAGCAAGCAATGAGCGAAGCCAAGAGCCCCGTCGAAAAGCGGATCGACGACCTGCGCGATCTCTGGATCGAGGCGACCGAATCGCCAGACGTGCGTCTGGTGGTCTGGCGCATCCCCGGCAATGCCGACCGGATGCTCGCGGCGTTCTTCGAGGCGCACAAGCACTCGGAGGTCGCGATGACGCCCGATTTGTTCGTCAATTTCGACGCCCCCTTCGAAACCGGTTTCGGCTACAGCCGCGCGCTGCTGGACACCTTGCAGGTGGGCTACGTGGGCAGTCGCGAAAGCCTCAAGGAACAGGGCGCCGCCATCGACTGGCAAGGCGCCCACGCCGAGTACCCCGATAGTCCGATGGGTGTGGTGAAGATGTTCGAGTCCTTCGCCACGCACTACCAGCCGCATCTTCGCTACTTCGCCGCCAACCTCTCGCCCTCGCGCGTGAGTTCGGCGCAGGCGTTGGAACACTGGCTCGACAACGCCCTTGCTGCGCCGGTGGCTGCGAACGTGCGCCTGTCGATCGTCGACCATGCCGAGTCGAAGCAGTGGCAGGCGCTGGTCGAACGCCACGGCAAGGCGGTGCGGGTGATCGATGCGCCGATCGACATGTTCGACATCGCCCGCGCGACCGCCGCGCAATCCGGCGGTGCCGGGCCGCAGACGGCGTACCGGCAGATGCTGGCCGACGTGATGACCCTGCTTGAGCGCGGCACCGCGGCGCAGACCGCCAAGCGTGCCGACAAGGCGCTGGCACTGGCCGAGCGCCAGCAATGGCCGGATCAGCAGGTGGTGCTGCACATGGCCGTGGCCGGCGGGCACCTCAAGGAGAAGCAGCTTCCCGAAGCGATCGCGCGCTACCGCAGTGCGCGCGAGTGCGCCACCAAGGCCGAGCTGGCGCAGCACCCGGCCGGCGCCAACCTGGTCATGCAGACCTGGTTCGGCGAAGCCGGCGCGTGGTTGACGGCCGAGCAGCCCGAACGTGCCGCGCAGGCGTATGTGGAAGGCGCCGAGGCGGCTCGGCGCGTGCCCAACGCGATGTTCGTGCTGGAAGGCCTGCGCATGGCGGGTTTCTGCCTGGCATCGGCGGGCAAGCGTGAGCCCGCGCGCGAGCACTATCTGGCCGCGATGGCCGAGGCGCGCGCGATGCCGCCATCCGACCGACCGATGACAACCCTGCCGCTGCTGCTGCAGGACATGCTGCGTCTGCAGGACGCGCGCCGCGTCGAGAAGATCGAGCAATGCGCCACCGAATACCAGGCCGAGATCGCGGCCGCCCATGCGCAGGCCGAAACCGATTCGACCAAGCTCGGCGCAGTGCCGGTGCCGGCGGCGCTGGAGAAGATCGAATCGGCAATGTTCGGCCGTTTCGAGACCAGCTTCGCCAAGGTCTGCCATGAGCGCGAGCGCCTGATCGCCGGCGGCGATGAATTCTTCCGCAAGGTGGTCGCGGTGGGCCGCGATTTCCTGCACGCCACCTGGAACGGCTTGCCCGACGTCAAGCACCCGCTCGACAAGGACGTGCCGGAATGGAGCGCGCCGCCGAAGTTCGCCGAGCTGCCGGATCCGTCCGACCTGCTGGAGGGTGATGCCAAGGCCGGCGGCGCGAAGAGCGCGGCGCCTGAGCTGGCGGAGCAGATCGCGTGATCCTGCGTCGGTGGATCGTGCTGGGCGCGTTCATCGTGGCGGGCATCGCGGTCGTGTATTGGCTGGGTGACCAGCACAACGAAGAGGTTCGCGCGTTTCTGCGAGGGCTACGTCGCATCCTGTGAGGGATGCGGTCAGGCGTTGAGTCCGGCAACGGACAAGGAGTTCAGCCATGACCATCGCTGCCAAGCATTTCGATCCGCAACTGGGGATCGACATCCATCTGTACCTGATCCCGCCGTCACCGATTCCGATCCCGTTGCCGACGCCGCACATCGGCATCGTGCTCGATCCGTTCGACTACATCCCGGTGATCGGCGGCACGGTGCAGGTCAATGGCATCAAGCGCGCCACGGCGGGGTCGATGGGGTTGGACATCCACATTCCCGTGGGCGGGATCTGGATGCCGACCATGAAGATGCCGATGGGCCCGCAGTGGGACGACGAGATCTTCATGGGCAGCAAGACGGTGCTCGCCGACGGCGAACCGTTTTCGCGGGTGGCGATGCCGGTGTTGGCGTGCAACATCGTGGGCATGGTGGCGCCGTTCCGGCTGAAGAAGCCGAAGAAGCCGCATTTGTCGCTGCTGCTGCCGACCACGTTGAACCTGGCGATCCCGACCAACGTGTTCGTCGGTGGTCCGCCGACGGTGTCGTGGACGTCGTTGCTGTTCAACGCGGGCCTGGCGGGGCTGGGCAAGGTGCTGAAGAAGACCGGCATCGCCGGGCGCGCGGCGGATGCGTTCAAGAAAGTGCGGCAGAAGCTGTTCAAGAACATGGAACCGGGGTTTTTGAAGTGCAAGGTGCTGCGCGCCGAGCCGGTGGACATCCGCGACGGCAGCGTGTCGGTGGAACACGAGGACTTCAACATTCCCGGCCGCCTGCCGCTGACGTGGACGCGTCGCTACAGCTCGGTCAATGCCCACGCCGGCCTGTGCGGCCACGGCTGGCAAACGCCGGCCGACATCCGCCTGGAAGTCGAGCCTGACGGCACGGTGTTGTTCATCGACGCGAGCAGCACGGCGGTGTTCCCGCAACTGCCGGCGGGCGAGGGCATCGAGCACGCGGTGCGCGAGTTCGTCGACGGCGCGCGGTTGTTCCGCGAAGACGAGTGGCTGTGGGTGCGCACCAAGGACGGTCTGCGGCACGGCTTTGTCGCGGGTCCGGCGAACGTCGCGGCACTGCAGCCGCGGGCGCTGCCGATCGAGCGTATCGAGGACCTGTGTGGCAATCACTGGCGGTTCGAACGCCGTGACGGCCAACTGGTTCGCATTGTCGAAAGCGGCATCGACGGCCTGCAGGGGCGCTACCTGGATGTGCAGACGCGTCACGGTCTGATCGAACGCCTGCAATTGCACGACCCCGCTAGCGGCATCAGCCACCCACTGGTCAGCTATCGCCACGATGGCGAAGGCGATCTGATCGCGGCATTGGACGCCCTCGACGCCGCACGCACGTTCGAGTACCAGCAGCACCGCCTGCTGCGCCACACCGACCGCGTCGGTCTGTCGTTCTACTACGCCTACAACGCCCGCTGGAAGGTCATTCACGCCTGGGGTGACGGTGGCCTGCACGACTACCGGTTCCACTACGACGATCTGTTGCACGAGACCGAGATCACCGACTCGCTGGGCCACGTGTCGTTGGTGAAGTTCGACGACAACGGCCTGCCGCTGTGCGAGATCGATCCGCTCGACGGCGTGACGGTGTTCGAGTACGACGACGTCGGCCGCACGACGGCCGTGGTCGACCCGATGGGCCTGCGTACCCAGTTCGAGTACGACGAGCGCGGCAACGTGCTCCGCCTGGTCCGCGCCGATGGCGGCGCCGACGCCGCCGAGTACGACGACAACGATCGTCCGGTTCGGGTCGTCGATGCGTTGGGCGCTGCCTGGTGCCAGGATTGGGACGAGCGCGGTCAGATGACCGCGCAACGGACTCCGTTGGGCCATGAACTGCACTATCGATACGATGCGTGCGGATTGCTGACTGAGCACACCGATGCCTGCGGCGCCCAGCTTCGGCTGGCATTTGATCGGTATGGCCTGCTTGCCGAGGTGACCGACGCGCTGGATCGCACCATCCATCGTCGTCACGACGTGATGGGATGCCTGCTGGAGGAGCAGCACCCCGACGGTCGCAGCACGCAGTATCGTTACGATGCAAAGCGACGCTTGGTGGAGATCGTTCGACCGGGCGCGGAGCGCGTCAACTGCGAGTACGACAGCGAGGACCGTTTGATCCGCCACCGCGACGAAAGCGGTCTGGTGACGCATCTTGAGTACTGCGGAATCGGCTGGATTGCGCGGCGCTCGCAGCCTGGGCAAGCCAGCGTCCGCTACCGCTACGGCAGCGAAGGGCAGTTGACGGCAGTCGTCAACCAGCGCGACGAAACCTACCAGTTCGATCGCGATGCACTGGGCCGGGTGGTCCGCGAGACCGACTTTTGGGGCCAGTCGCGACACCATCGCTATGACGCGGCCAGCCGGATCGTGAGCAGTAGCGATCCGTTGGGACGGGTGATGTTCTTCACGACCGATGCGCTCGGACGCATCATCGAGAAGCGTACGCCTGACGACGCCCATCCTGGCGTCCAGCTCAAGGAGCGCTTCTGCTACAGCGCAGCGGGACAGCTCATCAAGTTCAGCAGTCCGGCCAGCCAGGTGACCCGCCGCTTCGATGCCGAGGACCGTCTCATCGAGGAGGTGCAAAACGGCTTCCACATCAAGTATGCGTACGATCCGATGGGGCGGCGTGTCGGGCGCAGCAGCGATGTCGGCAACGCCTTGACGTTCGAACTCGATGCGCGAGGTATGCCGGTACGGATTGCGGTCGACGATGCTGATGCCATCCGCATCGAGCGCGATGCCGCCGGCCTCCCCGTGCGCGAACTGTTGGGGGCCGCGCTGGTACGACAGCGCACCTACCTAGATGGCCACATGGCGGCGCTCGTCTTGCACCGGGGCCAGGTGCCGGTGTTCGAAACCTCCTATGAGTACGACATCAAGGGCAACCTCACGCGTCGCGCCGATACCGGCCAGGGAACGGACCGGTTTGCCTACGACCCCCTGGGCCGACTGATCGAGCACACGGACCCCGAAGGCCGGCTGGCCAACTGGTTCAGCGACCCGGCCGGCGACCGGCTCCAGACGCGGGTACAACAGGCGCAAGTTCGCAGCGTCATGGGAGGAGACGCCGACGTCGTATCGGAGTGGTGGCGCGAGGGTGATCACGGTGGCCGGCGATACCGTTTCGATGCGGCCGGCAACCTCGGCAGTCGCAGTACCCCCCATCGGTCCGGCGAATCACCGCTCAGCCTGGACTGGGATGCCCACCAACGCCTGACGCAGGTCCGCGTGCTCGGTGCAGACGGTGTCGAGTCCCGCACGCGCTACGGCTACGATGCCCTGGGGCGTCGAGTGTTCAAGCGCGGTGCGCGCGAGACGACCTGGTTCTTCTGGGACGGCGATGCCTTGATGGCCGAAGTTACACGGCCAAACGACGATGCTGCCGAGACCACCAATGCCACCAGCGGCAAGGTGATCGATCTGCTTGCCGCGCGCCGGCATGCCGACGCGCGCAAGAATTTCCATGCGAAGGCGCGCGAGTATGTGTATCGGCCCGGTTCGTTCGAGCCGTTGTTCCTGATCGAGCCTCTCGACAGCGGCGATTCGTCCGCTTTCGTCAGGTCGGTGCCGGCGCGCAAGGCGCTCGAGGTGACGCCGATGCCCGGCGTCGCCCATGCCATATCGCCGTTTTCCGGTCGCGACGCCTCGGCGGGTGCATTGGCCAGACTTGGCGGTCCTCTCGCCGATGCCGGTCCCGCATCGGAGAAGCCGCCCGGGCTGGGACTGGGAGCCAGCCTGGGTGGCGGGTGGTCGTTGGCCGCGACGCCATCTCAGCAGGAAGCGATTGACGAGCCAGTCATCCGCCAAGCCGACGCCATCGAGCCGGTTGCGGTGGTTGACGCCACTCCCGGGGCCGATGAAGACGCGGAAGCGTCGGGCCACGCGGACGCACCGACGCCGCCGCGCGCCATCTACCACTTTCACAACGATCCAAACGGTTGCCCGCGCCGGATCACCGATGCCGAAGGCAGGGTGGTCTGGTCAACCGGTCTTTCCGCCTGGGGCGCGGTGGCAGGTACCACGGTGACGGAGATCGCCAATCCGTTGCGGTTCCAGGGGCAGTACTTCGATTCCGAGTCGGGCCTTCACTACAACCGGTATCGGTACTACGACCCGACGATCGGACAGTACGTCAGCCAGGATCCGATCGGCCTGATGGGGGGACTCAACGTTTACGCCTACGTCGACAACCCGACCGGCTGGATCGATCCGCTGGGCTTGTGGGGAGACGACCCCATGAACGGTGCTACGGCGACGATCACGGTAGGCAATGTCTCCAAGCGCATGGCAAGCACCGACGGTCCGGGCCATGCGGAAATCAACGCCCTCAACTGGTTCCTCGACGAGGGCGGAGGTTTCGACAACCAGCACGTCACCATCAGCGACGTGGTCGGCCATTTCCGGGACAGCGGCATCAAGCCGGTGGGCGTTTGCACCGGTTGCCGTGCGAACATCTTCGATGTGCTCCAGCAAGGCAACGCCGCTAGTGTGACGATTCCCAAGAGCGTGGGTAACAGGGTCGTTGGAACCATCACCATTCCAGCTGCGCATTTCGCCCAGTTGAGTCAGACGCTGCACGGCATCCACGCCGGGGACGGAACCGATCCACAGAAGTCGAAGCGGGCCTGGGAGGCTCTGGAGAACGTCGCACCATGCATACCGTGAAAAATCCGAAAAACGCCGTATTTTCCTGTGACTACCGCTCCGGAAAGATCCGGGTTTCAGCCGAGCCTTCTTTGTACTTCGACACCGCGACGCAGACGCTGGAGATCGACCAGAACCCCGCGGGCGAGCGATCGCTGGTACCGGTGACGCATGCCGGGTTCTCGGATGACTTCCGGACCATGCAGCTCGAAGCCGTCTATCGGGGCGAGCCGGAATCGTTCGAGGTCACGAGCACGTATGACAGCGACCAGGTGATGCACCGACTCACGCACCGCTTGTTGCAGGGCGGGCACGCGCTTCCGCCCGACGCGCACGACGTGATCGAGGTCAACCTGCAACAGGGAGCCATCACCTTGCTCAACGTGATCCGGTCCGTCGACGGAAAGGTTGAGAAATCGATCCGCATCACGCGCAAGGACGGTCAGTTGTTTCTGGTGATTCCCAGCCCGTGGCAACGTGTTGAGTTGCTGTCGGCCGGCGTCGATGGCCAGCGCATCGTCTGCCGCTCGCCGGACGGCGAGATCGATTACGAACTGGCCACCGCCCCGTTCGTTGCCGAGACCTTGTCCGAACTGCTCGAGGCCGGTTTGCCGGATTGAGCGAGTTCGCGCACCGTTGGAGTCGACGTCCAGTCAAGGCAAGGTGCCGGGAGTACGATGATCGCGACGGGGAATGGCTCGATGTCGACATCTTCTCGTCGTACTGCACAGGCGGCATGGCGTGAGGAGCACACCGCATGGCAATTGAGTACGCGAAGGGCCTGACGGCCGACGAGATCGACGCATTGCAGGCCGAACTGGAACGGACGCTTCCCGGCGACTACCGGGGCTTCCTCGAGCGCTACAACGGCTGGTACATCGACCGTCCGAACTATTGCGAGCTGACGTACGACGGCGTCGACAACGGGCAGATTTCCTTCGACACCTTCCTGGGCTACGGCCTGCAGAACGAGAACTTCAATCTCGTCGACTTCAACGGCGAGTTCGTTGACGAGATTGCTTTTGTCGAGGACGCGACGATCGTCGGCAGCGATCCGGGCGGGAACCCGTACGTGCTGGTGGGCAGCGGCCCCCACGCCGGATTGTTCTACTGGGACCGCACCCATCTGCACAGCCAGGAGCGGCGCCGCGTGCATTTTGCCGAGGTCGACGAATCGGGCGACCTCTATCGGGTCGCGGACTCGTTCCAGGCATTCCTGGATCGCGTGACAGCGGCGATGGCCGACCAGTCTCCCGAGTTTGTTCCGACGCTGGCATGAGCCCGATGTACCCGGCGCATCAACCACCGGTGTGCCGCAGTTGCCGCGCAGGCTTGTCGGAATCATCACCAATCCGGGCGCGTACTCCGCCCAGTTGAGTCAGACACTGCGCGGCATCCTGCCGTCCCGGATGAACGCGTGAACGGAGGAATGCCTTGCCCATGGACATAACGCCCCCCGCACCCAACCGGAAAATCCACGTCTGGATCGGAACCAGCGAGCAGCGCGACGATGACGCCTGGCACAGCTACTTCGACCTGGAGGGGCGGGGCTGCGCGTGCGGGTTCTGCCGCGATACCGGTGTGGAATGGTTCGATTTCGACTTCTTCTCGTCGCATTACGCAGGCGACATTGTCGATGTGCAGCAGGTCATCGGCGTGGTGCCCTACTCGGATCAGTTCGACGTGGAAATCAACGCCGCATGCGAGGCCCACGGCATTGCCCAGGCAAACGCCTGCTTCACGATGGTCGACTTCGACGGCACCACCCGGGTGGGCCAGCGTTACAACGACCTGGTCCTGGTGGGCGTGTTCGGGTTTGCTGCCTGAGCGCAGGTGCGTGGGCTGGAAGTGTGCGATTGCGAACGCACGCACGGATCGGGGAGTGATAAAGGCGTAGCACTGGCGTTGGCTGCAGGCGGGGGTGTTCCGATCCGTTCGGACGGGTCCCGGTCACTGGCGGCGGAAGGTTGTTGAGGGGCAGTATCGGTTTGCGTCGGGCTGCGGACAGGGGCGTCCGGGCTAGGCGAAGGAACGTTGACGAGGCACGGTTTCATCCGGTTCGCGAGCGCGCGCCGATGGGGCCGGAAGCCAGGCAAAGGGAGATGCCGGAAACATGACCATCGCTGCCAAGCATTTCGATCCGCAACTCGGGATCGACATCCATCTGTACCTGATTCCGCCGTCACCGATTCCGATCCCGTTGCCGACGCCGCACATCGGCATCGTGCTCGATCCGTTCGACTACATCCCGGTGATCGGCGGCACCGTGCACGTCAACGGCATCAAACGCGCCACGGCCGGTTCGATGGGTCTGGACATCCACATCCCGGTGGGCGGGATCTGGATGCCGACCATGAAGATGCCGATGGGCCCGCAATGGGACGACGAGATCTTCATGGGCAGCAAGACGGTGCTCGCCGACGGCGAACCGTTCTCGCGGGTGGCGATGCCGGTGCTGGCGTGCAACATCGTGGGCATGGTGGCGCCGTTCCGGCTGAAGAAGCCGAAGAAGCCGCATTTGTCGCTGCTGCTGCCGACCACGTTGAACCTGGCGATTCCGACCAACGTGTTTGTCGGTGGTCCGCCGACGGTGTCGTGGACGTCGTTGCTGTTCAACGCGGGCCTGGCGGGGCTGGGTAAGGTGCTCAAGAAGACCGGCATCGCCGGGCGCGCGGCGGATGCGTTCAAGAGGGTTCGGCAGAAGCTGTTTGCAAACCTGCCCCCGGGGTTCCTCAAGTGCAACGTGCTGCGTGCCGAACCGGTGGACATCCGCGACGGCAGCGTCTCGGTGGAACACGAGGACTTCAATATTCCCGGCCGCCTGCCGCTGACGTGGACGCGTCGCTACAGCTCGGTCAATGCCTACGCCGGCCTGTGCGGGCACGGCTGGCAGACCCCGGCCGACATCCGCCTGGAAATCGAGCCCGACGGCACTGTGCTGTTCGTCGACGCGGCCAGCACCGCCGTGTTCCCGCAATTGCCGGCGGGCGAGGGCATCGAGCATGCAGTGCTGGAGATCGTCGACGGTGCGCGGTTGATCCGGCGCGACGACGAGCGTGGAAGCTGGCTGCTGGTGCGTTCGAAGTACGGCGTCGTTCACCGCTTCCCGCACGAGCTCGGTAGCGTGATCGTGTTGGCGCCGCGCCGCGTGCCCATCGAGAGTATCGAGGACCACTGCGGCAACCACTGGCGCTTCGAGCGTCGCGACGGGCGGCTGATTCGCATCGTCGAAAGTGCCTTCGACGGTCTGCAGGGCCGCTTCGTGGAGGTCGAATCCCGTCATGGCCGGATCGACCGGATGCAGTTGCATGACCCCGCGACCGGCAGCAACCATCCGCTGGTCCGATACGAGTACGACGGCGAAGGCGACCTGGTCGCCGCGCTGGATGCCCTCGATGCGGCGCGCACCTTCGAGTACCAGCAGCACCACCTGCTGCGCCACACCGACCGCGTGGGGCTGTCGTTCTGCTACGGCTACGACCGGCACTGGCGCGTGGTGCACGCCTGGGGCGACGGCGGCCTGCACGACTACCGGTTCCGCTACGACACGGTGCTCAACGAAACCGAGGTCACCGATTCGCTCGGGCACGTCTCGGTCATCAAGTTCGACGACAACGGCCTGCCGCTGTGCGAGATCGATCCGCTCGATGGCGTGACGGTGTTCGAGTACGACGACGTTGGCCGCACGACAGCCGTGGTCGACCCGATGGGCCTGCGCACCGGGTTTGCGTACGACGCGCGCGGCAATCTGCTGGCGCTGACCCGCGCCGACGGCAGCGCAATGCGCATCGATTACGACGACAACGATCTGCCCATCGCGTTCGCTGACGGTGCCGCCAGTTGGACCCAGCGCTGGGATCCTCGCGGCCTGTTGCTCGAGCACGTCCTGCCGTCGGGCGCGGCGACGCGCAACGAGTACGACGAGCGCGGACAGTTGCAGGGCCAGGTGAACCCGCTTGGCGCACGCAGCACGATCGCCTTCGATCGCCACGGTCTGGTCGCATCGGTCACCAATCCGCTCGGCCATGCCACCGCCTACGAACACGATGCACTGGGCAGGCTTCAGCGGCTGGTCGATGCCAATGGCGCGGCCACGGTGTTCCGCAACGACGACAAGGGCCGCGTCCTGAAGATCGTGCGCCCCAACGGCGCGACCGTTGCGTGCGAGTACGACGGCGAAGGGCAACTGGTGGCGCACCGCGACGAGGCCGGTGCGCTGACGCGGATCGAGTACGCCGGCATTGGCCAGATCGCACGACGCGTGCAGCCCGACGGGCACGCGGTACGTTACGAGTACGACACCGAGGAGCGGCTGGTCGGGGTGCTCAACCAGCGCGGCGAGCGGCATGCACTGCGGCGCGACCCGCTGGGCCGGGTGATCGAAGAGGTCGACTACTGGGGCCAGTCGCGTCGCTACGACTACGACCCGGCCGGACGCCTGCGGCGCACGCACGACGCACTGGGTCGTCAGGTTGCCTACGAGACCGATGCGCTCGGGCGCATCACCACGCGCACGATGCCCGACACCGACGACCCGCAACGCCAGGTCAGCGAGCGTTACCGCTACGACTGCCGCGGGCAGCTGATCGAACTGCGCAGCCCTGCCAGCCACATCGTCCGCGCGTTCGATGGCGACGGCAGGCTCACCCGCGAAGTGCAGAACGGCTTCGCGGTCGACTACGGCTACGACGCCAGCGGCAACCGCGTGCTCCGCCGCAGCGATGCCGGCAACACCGTCGCGATTGCTTACGATCCGGCTGGCCGGCCGCAGGGAATCACCGTCAACGACGCCGCCCCGATCGCGATCGGCCGGAATCTGCTGGGGCAGACGGTCGTCGAGCGTCTCAGTCCGGCATTGACACGCCAGTTCGAGTACAGCGACGACGGCCACATCAGCGCGCAGCTGTTGCTCAAGGACGCCGAGCCGTTGTTCGGCACGGCGTACGACCACGATCGTGCCGGCCGGCCGCTGGCCCGCTACGACAGTCACCAGGGGGATGATCGCTACGTGCACGACCCGATGGGTCGGTTGCTGGAGCGCGTGGACGCTGCCGGCCGCATCCACGCCTGGCTGGTCGATCCGGCCGGCGACCGACTGGGCACGCGCGTGCGCGCGGTCGAGATGCGCCGCGCTGCCGGTGGTGCCGACGAGGCGGTGGTCGATTGGTCGCGCGAAGGCACGCACGACGGCGTCCGTTACACCTACGACCGCGCCGGCAACCTGCTCGAGCGCGTCGCCGAGCACCTGCCCGGATCGCCGCGCCTGCGCCTGGTGTGGGATGCGCAGCAGCGTCTCGTCGAAAGCCGCTGGGAAGGCGGGGAACGCAATGGCCAGTGCACGCGCTACGGCTATGACGCGCTGGGTCGCCGCGTGTTCAAGCGGCGTGCCACGGGCACCACGTGGTTCTTCTGGGACGGCGATGCACTGCTGGCCGAAGTGGAGCAGCCCCATGCCGCGCAGGACACCCCGGTGGCGCTGCACTCGGGGCAGGTGGTCGACTTCGTGGCGGCCCGCGAGCGCCTGCGTGCGCTGAAGGCGCTGCATCCGCAAGCGCGCGAGTACGTGTATCGCCCCGACACGTTCGAGCCGTTGGTGCTGGTCGAGGACCGGTTGGAACCGGTCGATAGCGACCATGACGCGTGCGATGGCGACAGTGCGGCGGGCGGCGCGGCGCTTCGTGTGGAGGATGGCGCGGCGGCAGACGCGGTCGAAGCACCTGTCCCCGCGCCCGCAGCGGAACGGTTCGGAATGCCTGCCGCGGGCGAAGGCGCCCTTGCGTTGCGCGACCCATCGCCGATGCTGCCGGGGTCGCCGCCAAGCCGCTCGCACGACGCGACCGATGTGCGCGATGCCGGTGTGCCGGCGCCTGGCTCCGCCCCCAGCGACACCGGCGACACCGGCGACACCGGCGACACCGGCGACAGCCCGCCCGCGGCTGCGCCGCCGGCTGGCCTGGGCCAGGGCCTGTCGTTGGGCGGCCCACTGGGAACGCCAACGGCCGCGCCGATGGCCGGAAAGTTGGGGCAGGGAATGCGACTGGCCGCGCAGTCGCCACTGCGCATGGCCGGTTCGCCTTCGGCGTCCGCGGTCACGCCAGCGCCGACACCGACACCGACACCACCCGCCCCAGGCAGGCCGGAAGCGGCAGCGTCGTCCGTGCCCTCGTCGCCGGAACGCACCACGGCGGGGCCGCCGAAGCCTTCCACCAGCCCCGCACTTCCGGCGATGCAGCGTGTTCGCACGATGTACTTCTTCCACAACGACGCCAACAGCTGCCCGGTGCGCATCACCGATGCGCAGGGCGCGGTGGTATGGAGCGCCCCGCACGATCCCTGGGGCGCGCCGGCACCACATCCGGATTCCGCCGTCGCCAATCCGCTGCGCCTGCAGGGCCAGTACCACGACGTCGAGACGGGCCTGAACTACAACTTGCACCGCTACTACGATGCGCACGTCGGCGCGTACATCAGCGCCGATCCCGCAGGTCTGGCCGGCGGCATCAATCCGTATCTCTATGGCAACGGCGGGCCGTTGTCGTGGGTGGACCCGTGGGGGCTGGCCGCATGCCGGCGCGGTGAATGGATCTTCCCGGACGGCGGGTCGCGCAATCTCAATGACTACCAGGAAGTGCGGACCAACGGCATCCGCGGTGATCGCGACGAGATCGTGCGCATCGTCAACCAGACGCGACAGCCGGCCTACTTCAACCATTCGTCCGCAGGCGGCCTGGGCGATATCTGGGAGGCGGGCATGCAGCGGCTGTTCCGCGGTCGCAACCCAAGAATCGATCCGCTGACCGACGGTTTCGCTGACGCGTTCCGCGGCGTCGATCACCCGATGCGCATCATCGCCCACAGCCAGGGCACGCTGACCGCCGCCAACGCCGCGCGCC
Source organism: Montanilutibacter psychrotolerans (assembly GCF_003719825.1). Lineage (GTDB taxonomy): Bacteria > Pseudomonadota > Gammaproteobacteria > Xanthomonadales > Xanthomonadaceae > Montanilutibacter > Montanilutibacter psychrotolerans. Next base: position 144,900 of record NZ_RIBS01000002.1, read on the forward strand.
GCGGCCTGCTGCCACCGGGGTCGACGTTCGACATGCGCAGCCCCGCGCTCAGCCGCAACAGCGCGCAGGACGCGGTCAACGTCAACGGCGGTACCCTGATCTACGATCAGCCCTACGGCGATGTCGCCAACGCCTACACCACGATCAATCCCAAGCGGCTGTGGGGCGTGATACGAAACTGGAAGAACACGGTGAATATCCACACCGACAACGGACTGCAGCGTGGCTTGCCGCCGGGCGGAGATTGATGGAGAACAAATCGATGAGCGGATGGATGTGGATCGGGCTGGGCATCGTCGTCGTTGCCGGGCTGGTCATGGCCGCCTGCAGCCGTGGGGCGCGGGGAGAGGAGCCGTTCGTCGACTCGCGTCGCGATACCCAAGGTAACGTGATGATCCGCGACACCGATCGGATGTGGGCCGACTTCACCGGATCGGTGGATCGGGACATCGAGCGTGAACGCTCGGGCGAGCGGCCTTCGGGCGGTACGCCGAGCTGGGACGAGCACTGGCGCCTGCGCCTGAACGCCTATCGCAGCAGTCAGGACAACGCACCGCGCTACCTGGATTACATCGTGCAGGCGCGACGCCAGGCGGGATTGCCGGAGCTGGCCAACCAGGCAGACGCACGCTGACCGCACGCGCCGCGCGACGCCAGGTCGCGCGGCAGGCCATCGAAAACCTGCGCGACGACACAGTGTTGCGATTTCGTACAGCTGCGATTCGAGTCCGACGCGCATTGGCGGATTATTCTTTGCGCCCCGTCGCGTGATCTTCGCGCGATGCGGATCGGCGACGCCTCTGCTGCGATGCCGATGATCAGCGATCGAAGGGCCAAGCTGTTGTTCCACTGGCCCTTCTGATCGACCACTGCACGGACCGCAGGACACGCACCACGATGACCATCGCTGCCAAGCATTTCGATCCGCAACTCGGGATCGACATCCACCTCTACCTGATCCCGCCGTCACCGATTCCGATCCCGTTGCCGACGCCGCACATCGGCATCGTGCTCGATCCGTTCGACTACATCCCGGTGATCGGCGGCACGGTGCAGGTCAACGGCATCAAGCGCGCCACGGCCGGTTCGATGGGCCTGGACATCCACATCCCGGTGGGCGGGGTGTGGATGCCGACCATGAAGATGCCGATGGGCCCGCAATGGGACGACGAGATCTTCATGGGCAGCAAGACGGTGCTCGCCGACGGCGAACCGTTCTCGCGGGTGGCGATGCCGGTGTTGGCGTGCAACATCGTGGGCATGGTGGCGCCGTTCCGGCTGAAGAAGCCGAAGAAGCCGCACTTGTCGCTGCTGCTGCCGACCACGCTGAACCTGGCGATCCCGACCAACGTGTTTGTCGGTGGTCCGCCGACGGTGTCGTGGACCTCGCTGCTGTTCAACGCGGGCCTGGCGGGGCTGGGTAAGGTGCTCAAGAAGACCGGCATCGCCGGGCGCGCGGCGGATACGTTCAAGAAAGTGCGGCAGAAGCTGTTCAAGAACATGGAGCCGGGGTTCCTGAAGTGCAAGGTGCTGCGCGCCGAGCCAGTGGATATCCGCGACGGCAGCGTGTCGGTCGCGCACGAAGACTTCAGCATTCCCGGCCGCCTGCCGCTGGCGTGGACGCGCCGTTACGGTTCCAACAACGCGCATGCGGGTGTGTGCGGCCACGGCTGGCAGACCCCGGCCGACATCCGCCTGGAGATCGAACCCGACGGCACGGTGCTGTTCGTCGACGCGAGCAGCACGGCGGTATTTCCGCAGCTGCCGGTGGGCGAGGGCATCGAGCACGCGGTGCGCGAGTTCGTTGACGGCGCGCGGTTGTTCCGTGAAGGCGACGAACTATGGGTGCGCACCAAGGACGGCCTGCGGCACGGCTTTGTCGCGGGTCCGGCGAACGTCGCGGCATTGCAACCACAGGCGTTGCCGATCGAACGTATCGAGGACCTGTGTGGCAACCACTGGCGGTTCGAGCGCGCGCACGGCAGCCTGGTCCGCATTGTCGAAAGCGGCATTGACGATGCCGGCACCGGACAGGTCTTGCAGGGACGGTTCCTGGAGGTGGCATCGCGCGGCGGTCGCATCGAGCGCCTGCAACTGCACGATCCGGCGACCGGTCTGAACCACCCGCTGGTGAGCTATCGCTACAGCGCCGAGGGCGACCTGGTCGCGGCGCTGGACGCACTCGACGCGGCGCGCACGTTCGAGTACCAGCAGCACCATTTGCTGCGCCACACCGACCGCGTCGGTCTGTCGTTCTACTACGCCTACAACGCCCGCTGGCAGGTTATCCACGCCTGGGGCGACGGCGGCCTGCACGACTACCGGTTCCGCTACGACAGCGCGCTCAACGAGACCGAGATCACCGACTCGCTGGGCCACGTGTCGATCGTGAAGTTCGACGACAACGGCCTGCCGCTGTGCGAGATCGATCCGCTCGATGGCGTGACGGTGTTCGAGTACGACGACGTCGGCCGCACGACGGCCGTGGTCGACCCGATGGGCCTGCGGTCCGAGTTCGAATACGACGAGCGCGGCAATCTGCTCACGCTGACCCGGGCCGATGGCAACACGTTGTGCAGCACCTATGACGATGACGACCGCCCGCTCACGGTCACCGACCCCGGTGGAGCCGCCTGGACGCAACGCTGGGACGCGCGCGGTCTGCTGATCGAGCAGGTCACGCCGTTGGGTGCGATATCGCACTTCGACTATGACGACAACGGACTGCTGCGCAACCACACCGATCCATTGGGCGCATCGACCCGATTGCAGTTCGATCGCCATGGTCACTTGCAACGTCTGGTTGATCCGGCGGGTGCGGCGAGCACGTTTACGCACGATGGCCTGGGCTGCCTGCAGCAGCGGACCACCCGCGATGGCCAGGTTGCTCGCTACCACTACGACGCCAAGGGCCGACTGCTGCAAGTGGAACAGCCCTCCGGCAGGGTGCGTTGCGACTACGACGCCGAAGACCAGCTGACCCGCCACACCGACACTTTCGGCGCAGTCACCCGACTGGAGTTTGTCGGCCTGGGCCAGGTCGCCAAGCGCGTGCAGCCCGACGGCCACTGCGTCCGTTACGAGTACGACACCGAAGAACGGCTCGTCGCCGTCACCAACCAGCGCGGAGAGACGCACCGTCTCCACCGCGACCCGGTTGGGCGCGTCACCGAAGAGGTGGACTACTGGAACCAGGCGCGTCAATACCGTTACGACGCCGCCGGACGCCTGACCGGCATCGTCGACCCGTTGGGGCAGGCAACGGCCTACGTCACCGATCCCTTGGGACGCATCACCGCCAAGACGCTGCTGCACCCGGACGGAGGAGCAAAGCCGTTCAAAGAGCAGTTCAAGTACGACCGGGCGGGTCGCCTGATCGAGCTGCGTAACCCGCATCGCCACGTGACGCGCACCTTCGACGCGGCGGGGCAGCTGGTCGAAGAGAATCAGGACGGATTCCGCGTCACCAGCACCTACGACATCCTCGGTCGGCGCGTGTTGCGCGAAACCAGCATCGGCAATCGCGTCGCTTGCGCGTACGACCGGAGCGGACACCTCGACCGCATCGCGCTCAACGATGAAGCGCCGATCGTCATCGAGCGCGACGAGATGGGCCGCATCGTCGGCGAGCGTCTCGGCCCCCAGGTGCGGCGCCAAAGAAAGTACGACGCCCGCGGTCGGCTGACCGCGCAATCGGTGTCGCACGGCGAGGCGCCACTGTTCGAGACGCGCTATGCATACGATCGCAGCGGCAACCTGACGGGACGCAACGACAGCGAACACGGCGATGATCACTACGCCTATGACCCCTTGGGACGCTTGTTGAGTCATGTCGACCCAACCAACAGGATCACCCATTTCCTGAACGACCCGGCGGGCGACCGCCTGCGTACCCGGGTACAGGAGTTGCGCCTGCAGCGGGCCGTTGGCGCCGACATCCTGCCTGACCAGTGGACTCGGGAAGGCAGCCACGAAGGCCTGCACTACGTATTTGACCGCTCGGGCAACCTGGTCCGCCGTGGTGAGTCCCGCAGCTTTGATGGCCCCGGCGACGAGGTCCGTGACCTGCACCTGCGCTGGGACGCCAACAACCGCCTGGTCGAAAGCCGCAAGGACGGCAAGTGCACGGGATACGGCTACGACCCGCTTGGTCGCCGTGTCTTCAAGCGCAATCCGACCCATACCACCTGGTTCTTCTGGGATGGGAATGCGCTGCTGGCTGAAGTCACTCACGCCAACGACGCGGTCAAGATGCCGGCGCTTGGCGAAAGCAACGTCCTCGACCTCCTGGCGGCGCGAAAGCGCAAGCAGGCGTTCGAGGCGTTGCACAAGCGCGCACGCGAGTACGTGTACTACCCGGGCACGTTCGTGCCGCTGGCGATGTTGGACAAGCAGGAAGTCCGATCGACTGCGAGCCAGGCCGGCGACCCGGTCATGCGGCACCCGAACGCCTCCCGTGACGCATCTGCGCCGAAAAAGGTTCCACTCGTGCCGCTTGTCGCGCCACATGCGGCCGCGGTCATCCAGTCAGCACCGGCACACGCGAAAGCGCCCACGCCAGCGGGCACGCGGGCCTCGCCAATGACTGGCGGTGGATTTGGCGGGCTGGGCGCAATGACCCTCGGCCAGCCGACCGCCAAGGAGCCCGCAACTGGATCGCTCGCCCTCGCTCAGGCGACTGAGGCATCGGGTACGGCGCAGCCAGCGGCGCCAAGTGATTCGGGACCGACCTCGGACGTTCCAGCGCAAGCCCAGAGCACAGGTCCGGTTGCGGCATTGGGCGGCCTGGGCGGACTGGGGATGCTGGCAAGCGCCGGCGGCACGTCAGGTCAATCCGGGCCCGGCCTGTTGGCTGCAGCGCCAGTGACGTCGAGCGAGATCATTCGTTCGACGGTCGACACGGCCGTGCCCGCGAACGAAGACGCTTTCGAGGCGGCCTCTGTCCCGGTCATCGCGCGCGCGGATCTGTCCGAAGAACGGCAGGCAAGTGTCGAATGGGAGACGGTGGTCTATCACTACCACGTGGACCCAAACGGTTGTCCGACACGAGTGACGACCATGGACGGGCAGGTCGCCTGGTCGATGGGCTTCACTGCGTGGGGAGCGACGCGACAGCAGCACGTTGCTCGCATCGACAACCCGCTGCGGTTCCAGGGGCAATACTTCGACGCCGAAAGCGGGCTGCACTACAACCGGCATCGCTATTACGACAGTGGCATCGGACAGTTTGTCGGTCAGGATCCGATCCGGCTGCTCGGCGGCACCAACACGTACGAGTACTCGCGAAACGCCATTGCCTGGGCGGATCCACTGGGCCTTACCAGCACACCGGTCGATCCGCCGGTCGAACCCGTCGGCAGTTTCGGTGGCACGTACGCGGGCGGCCCGGAGCGCCTCCCGAGCATCGTGTACGACGGCGGCAGGACGACACTGTTCCACTACACCAGCGGGGAGAACCTGCAGAGAATCCTGGATTCGAACGAACTGTGGCGTTCCACCGGATTCGACCACGCCCGCTACGGCGACGGACAGTACCTTGCCGATATCGTTCCGGAGGATGTCGTCGGCGTGGCGACGAAGCAGGATCTCAACCAGCAGCAACTCAGGGACAAGAAGTTGTCGCTTGGGCAGCTGTCCTCGCTCTTCTACAATCGAGGATCGAACATCGACAATCTGACCCACTACATCGAGATCGACGTCAGCGATCTGGAAGTTCGGCACGGATTGACGGCCAATGGAAACAACGCAAGAAGGGGTATCCAGTTCGTGCTCAACGATGGAAACCTCGATTTGACTGGACGAATTAGAAGTCACGGACCGGTGGGGTGTCGTGGGTAACTACTACAAGATGTACATGGAGTCCCACGAAGGGGACGAGGGCGAGTTCTTCTGCGAGGTCGTGGACGGAATGATCGTCCGCCACGTCAGCGTCTTCAACGGGGTCTACTACTGGGCCACGCGTGAGGACAGCTTTGACGGCGAGTACGACTTCACCAGCCGCCCCGAGTTCGATCCCGCGACGGAGCGGGCCGAGCCCATTCCGGACGAAGCATTCGACGCGGTCTGGGCATTGGCGATGCGTCAGCCGCGCGGTGGTGTTGGAGCGTGACCGGTGCAGGGCGCTGGCAAGCGGGTAGGTGATCCCGACTGGTGCTGCGGGATGCGAGATTGTGCAGAACGTGGCGAATGCCCCGGCTTGGGCACCCGAGTTGCGCGGTGCAGGCGGCCATTCAAGAACGGGATACCGTTCTCTGCGATGACGTTGTTGCCCAATTCCGGTCGTTGCACCTGACCGACTCGCCCCTTCTTCAAGGAAATGTCATGCCAGCGCTTTGCGACTATACGAATGTCTACAACACGGCTTTGGCTGTGCTGAAAGAGAAGGGGTATCAGCTTTGGTACAACCCGGCCTCCGAGATGTTCGGAGCGGAGCGGGATGGCTGGGACTTCCTGGCCGACACGCCATCTGCACTGCTGGGCATGGTGGCGATCTATGAATCGAGCACGCCGGGGCAGTATTCGGACTACTGGTGGCGAAAGGACGCTGAGCAGTTGTACGGAAGGCTGCCGGTCGAACCACGCGCCTATACCTCCGCTGTCTATCAGCGACGCAAGGAGACGTGACGCGCGCCTTGCGGTCAGTCACGGCCGATCGTCGGTCGTTGCGTGCGGCGTCGCGTGGTCGAATTGTTCGCTTCGGAGCGGCAAGCGGTAGCCTGCGGTCTGAAGGGCGGACCGTCGTCAGCGTTGCAAGTGCAACCGTCTCCAGCGGCGATAGTGGCGATGAAACTGGCAGTGGCATAGCCGTTGTACCCGAAGGGACATTGCTGGCTGCTCATTCGATGTTCGGTTCGACCACCTACTGGCTCGGTTCAATGACTCTCAACGAGTGCATCATCGAAAGCACTGATCGCGAGGCCGATGCGGGATTTTTTCGCCGCTTCAGCAATTCAGACGTCTTTTCCTCGGTGGATGCAACCGCAATTGCGGCGTGTCGAGGATCTTTGGACGCGCCTTCCGGCATGGGGCTCAGGCTGCAAATTGCGAACATTGATCTGGGCCGAATTGGGTTGTTCTACACGTCGATGGATGACGTCAGGCTGGGTGAAGAGTTCACAGGGATGCCGCTGATTCGAGCGGCACAAACGGTGTGCGACTTACCTGAGGTCGACGGAATGTTGATCCAGAGCGATGGGGACGCGTGGGTTATTGCCCGTAAGGAGGCATTGCGCGAGGTCATCGGGCAGGTGAGAGATGATGTCTTCTACAAAGACTTCTCAAAGCCGCCAGCGGCCTCGTAGCCTTCTTTCCTAGCCGCCAAGAACCAACCCATCGCTCGGCACGGCCGGGCGGTGTTGCTTTTGTCGCACGCTGCTCCAGCTGCGGCAGTTCCATGTGGCTGGCCCGGTTGGCGACGATGTAGTTCTGCCGCGCCAACCAGCGGAACCGCGTCCGGATCGAGACGATCGGGTTAGCCCCCATGCATTAGGTCTAGCCTTCGTCCACTACGGGTGGGCGCGTGACCGTTACGAGGCGCCGGCAAGCGGGTAGGTGATCCCGGCGCGATTTCTGCGGGACGCGTGATCGCGCAGAGCGCAATGAAGTCCTTTGCTTCGGCACAAAGTTCAGCGCATTGGCGGCATACGCTTTGAGCACGTCGTGTGATCTTGGCGCGATGCGGATCGGCGACGCCCGCTGCGATGCCGATGACCAGGGATCGAGGGGCACGGCTGTTGTCCGACTGGCCCTTCTGGACGACCACTGCACGGACCGCAGGAAGCGCGCCACGATGACCATCGCCGCCAAGCATTTCGATCCGCAACTCGGGATCGACATCCATCTGTACCTGATTCCGCCGTCGCTGGTTCCGGTTCCGTTGCCGACGCCGCACATCGGCATCGTGCTCGATCCGTTCGACTACGTCCCGGTGATTGGCGGCACCGTGCAGGTCAACGGCATCAAGCGCGCCACGGCCGGTTCGATGGGCCTGGACATCCACATCCCGGTGGGCGGTGCGTGGATGCCGACGATGAAGATGCCGATGGGGCCGCAGTGGGAAGACGAGATCTTCATGGGCAGCAAGACGGTGCTCGCCGACAGCGAACCGTTCGCGCGGGTGGCGATGCCCGTGCTGGCGTGCAACATCGTGGGCATGGTGGCGCCGTTCCGGCTGAAGCCTAAGAAGCCGCACGTTTCGCTGCTGTTGCCGACCACGCTGAACCTGGCGATTCCGACCAACGTTTTCGTCGGTGGTCCGCCGACCGTGTCGTGGACCTCGCTGCTGTTCGGCGCGGGCCTGGCGGGGCTGGGCAAGGTGCTGAAGAAGTCCCGCATCGCCCGGCGCGCTTCGAAGTCGTTCAAAAAAGTGCGTCAGAAGCTGTTCGAGAACATGGAGCCCGGGTTCCTGAAGTGCGTCGTGCTGCGTGCCGAACCGGTGGACATCCGCGACGGCAGCGTGTCGGTGGAACACGAGGACTTCAGTATTCCCGGCCGCCTGCCGCTGACGTGGACGCGTCGCTACAGCTCGGTCAATGCCCACGCCGGGCTGTGCGGCCACGGCTGGCAGACCCCGGCCGACATTCGCCTGGAGATCGAGCCCGACGGCACGGTGCTGTTCGTCGACGCGAGCAGTACCGCGGTGTTCCCGCAGCTACCGGCGGGCGAGGGCATCGAGCACGCGGTGCGCGAGTTCGTGGACGGCGCGCGGTTGTTCCGCGATGGCGACGGGCTGTGGGTACGCACCAAGGAGGGCCTGCGGTACGGTTTTGTCGCGGGCCCCGCGAACGTCGCGGCACTGCAACCACAGGCGCTGCCGATCGAACGCATCGAGGACCTGTGCGGCAACCACTGGCGGTTCGAGCGCCGTGACGGCCAGCTGGTTCGCATTGTCGAAAGCGGTGTCGACGGCCTGCAGGGGCGCTATCTGGACGTGCAGACGCGTCGTGGCCTGATCGAACGCTTGCAATTGCACGACCCCGCCACCGGCATCAGCCACCCATTGGTCAGCTATCGTCACGATGGCGGAGGCGACCTGGTCGCGGCGTCGGACGCCCTCGATGCGGCGCTCACGTTCGAGTACCAGCAGCACCGACTGCTGCGCCACACCGACCGCGTCGGCCTGTCGTTCTACTACGCCTACAACGCCCGGTGGCAGGCCATCCACGCCTGGGGCGACGGCGGCCTGCACGACTACCGGTTCCGCTACGACAGCGCGCTCAACGAGACCGAGATCACCGACTCGCTGGGTCACGTGTCGTTGGTGAAGTTCGATGACAACGGCCTGCCGCTGTGCGAGATCGATCCACTCGACGGCGTGACCGTGTTCGAGTACGACGAGGTCGGCCGCACCACGGCCGTGGTCGACCCGATGGGCCTGCGTACAGAGTTCGCGTACGACGATCGCGGCAACGCGCTGAAACTCACCCGTGCCGATGGCAGCCAGTTGCAGGTCCGCTACGACGAGGAGGATCGATCGATCGAGACGATCGAACCGGACGGCGCCACCTGGGCCCGGCAGTGGGACAAGCGCGGCCTGCTGCGCGCCCAGTGCTCGCCGCTGGGGGCAACCACCCGCTATGACTACGACCACCACGGTCAGTTGCACAGCGTTACCAACGCGCTGGGGGCCAGCACGCTTGTTGCGTTCGATCGGCATGGGCAACTGGCCTGCATGACCGATCCGCTGGGGCACGCCAATCGCTTCGAGCATGACGCGATGGGGCGCCTGATCTGTCATGTCGATGTCGTCGGCGCGATGACGCGCTACCACCACGACGCGAAGGGGCGAGTGGTCCGGGTCTTGCTGCCAGGCGGAGGCGAGCTGCACCACACGTTCGACGCCGAGGATCGTCTGTTGCGTCACGTGGATGCGGCCGGCGCGGTCACGCGCCTGGAGTATGCCGGTACCGGCCAGCTCAGCAGGCGCGTCCAGCCCGATGGGCACGCGGTGCACCATCTGTACGACACCGAAGAGCGCCTTGTCGCCTTCGTCAACCAGCGTGGGGAGCGTTGCGAGTTCGAGTTCGATCCGCTGGGCCGCATCGTCCGTGAAGTCGATTACTGGGGCCAGGCGCGTCATTACCGTTTCGACGCGGGTGGGCGGCTGATCGAGACAATCGATCCGTCCGGTCAGGTGGTCACCTGCAGCAACGATCGGCTGGGCAGGATCACCGCCCGCCACATGGACGATACCCTGCGCCCGGGCCACAAAGTGCAGGAAACCTTTCGCTACGATCGCTGCGGTCAGCTGGTCGAGATGCGCAGCGCGCATCGTCTGGTGCAAAGGGTTTTCGACGCGGAGCGACGGCTCGTCGAGGAGCGTCAGGACGGCTTCCGGATCAGCAACACCTACGATGCGCTCGGCAATCGTGTACTGCGCGAAACCAGCGCCGGCAATCGTGTTGCGCAGCAGTTCGACGTCCGCGGGCTGGTGTCGGCAATCACGATCAACGACGGCTCGCCGATGGTCATCGAGCGCGATGCTCTGGGGCGCATCGTCGGCGAGCGCATGGGCGAACGCCTGCAGCGTCTGCGCCGCTACAACGCGCTGGGCCTGCCCGCCAGCGAGACGGTGCTCGTCGGACAGACGACGGCCTTCGAGACTGCATACGACTTTGACCGCTCCGGAAACATGACCCGGCGCAGCGACAGCCAGCATGGGGCTGAAGCTTTTGCCTACGACCCGATTGGCCGCCTGCTGGCGCACACCGACGCGGCTGGACGCAGCGCGCAGTTCCTGCACGACCCGGCCGGTGGCCGCATGACCACGCACGTGCAGGAGGTTCGCCTGCAGCAGGCCGCCGGAGCCGAGGGCCACGCCCCCGGACACTGGGCCCGCGAGGGAAGCTGGGACGGCCAGGACTACAGCTTCGACCGGGCCGGCAACCTCGTGCGGCGCCGTCGTACGACGAGCCGCCCGGGCAACCCTGGCGAAGAAGACGGGCTGCAGCTGCGCTGGGACGGGAATCACCGGCTGGTGGAAAGCCGCGGCGATGGAGTGACCACGCACTATGGCTACGACGCCCTCGGCCGTCGGGCGTTCAAGCGCGGGCCGACCCACACCACGTGGTTTTTCTGGGATGGCGACGCATTGCTCGGCGAGGTTCGCGAAGGCAACGCGCAGGCACACGGGACCGTGCGCGCCACCGGCACCGTCGCCGACCTGATGGCTGCCCGCAAGCGCCGTGAGTCCTCGGCGTCGCTGCATGCCCGCGTTCGCGAGTTCATCTACTACCCGGGCAGTTTCGTGCCGCTGGCGCTGGTGGACCGGCGCTCGTCGGCATCATCGAGGCGGCAGCGCGCAGTCACGGCAGCGGCGTCGCCACAAGCGCCGTGCGCCGCCGCACTTGTTGCCGCTCCACAGCCTGGGGCTGTGATGCGCTCAGGCCTGCTTCCCGTCGCGCCTTCGTCAGCGGCCGCGGGAGGTCTCGCGTGCGCACCACCGGCAAAGCCGATCGCGATGCTTGCGCCAGTATCCTCGACACGCTCCGCGTCCGGCCTGGGCTTTGGCGGACTGGGGGGGCTTGCCCTCGGCGGTCGTGAGCCTGTCCACGCCGAACCATCGCAGACCCGCGAGAACGCGGTGAGCACGGCGGTGCCCGTGTCGGATGGCGATGCGGCCCTGACCAGGCTGGGATGCGCGGAAGGGATGACACAGGGGCCGTCACGCGGCCTTGCCGTGCAGGCGGAGGGCCTGAGCGATACAGCGACTCCGTCGTCGTCCTCGCACGCGGGCCCCGCTGGGACCGCCAGCGGAACGGACCGGCACGCCGACGCGCCGGTGACATCGCAACCACTGGCTCCGTCGCCCGAGGGTGCGGTTCCTGAAGACGCCGACGATCGCGAGGTCTTCCACTACCACGTCGACCCGAATGGCCTCCCGGTGCGCCTGTTCGACGACGCAGGGCACGTCGTGTGGTCGGCCAGCTATGCCACCTGGGGCGCGATCGCGTGCCTGCACGCCGATGAAGTGGACAACCCCCTGCGCTACCAAGGGCAGTACCACGATGCCGAAACCGGGCTGAGCTACAACCGCTTTCGTTATTACGACCCGCACTCCGGACAGTACGTCACGCAGGACCCGCTGCGCCTGGTGGGCGGCGATGATCTCTACGCCTACGGCATCAACCCGGTGGGGTGGATCGATCCACTGGGGTTGAAGAAGTGCCCCACCGCGGCGCAGGAAGCCGCGATGAAGAAGGCGACCTGGGAGGAATATACAGGCATGAAAGGCCGTATCGGCAAGAAGAAGCGCGGGCCCTGCTTTTCCATTGCCGTCGACCTCAAGACAGGGAAAATGAGCAAGGTCTACACCAACAATCTCGCTGGCTACTTTCCAAGCGATCTCCACCCGTCGATCAACGAAAGGATGTCCAGCGTGCCGCCCTATCGGGCACACAATGGCGAGGAGATTAGCAAGGGTCCAGGCACGCATTCCGAGATCTACGCGGTCAATGAACTGTTGAATGCGCGGAAGGGCGCAACCCTGAGCGACATCGCCGTATGGTCAATGGAGTCCTACGGCAAGCCCGGTGTCGCCATCGGCGATTACAAAGAGGCCTGTCCACATTGCGAGCATCTGCTCGATGGAGTGCACTTTGTCAAATGAATCTCCCCCGGTCTTGCGGGTTTCGGACGAAGATCTGGAGCCCGGTGAAGGCGATCAGATGACGCTGGATGGGCAACCGTTCACCGGCGTGACGTACTGCACCTATCCGGACGGGCAGCTCAGCTACGAGTTGACGATGGTCAACGGATTGCCAAAGGGTCTTTGCCGCGAGTGGCACCCCAATGGACAGTTGAGCCACGAGTGGATTGCCCAGCACGGGTGCGGCCCGGACAAGCTCACGACCTGGCACGAGAACGGCGTGCTGGCGTCGGTGAAGCGGGCCGAGCTGGGCGTCGAGACCGAATACAACGAATGGGACGAAAGCGGGCAGCTGCAGGTGCACCGTGTGCTCGAACCCGGGTCGACGTTGCACACGTTGCTGCTGCAGCTGCGTGAGCGCAAGGCGCGCGGACCGGCGGGCTGAGCACGGGCGGCCTGCGCCCAGGGCGCTGCCAGGGCGAGGAGGTCCTTCAGTCGGCGACTTTCAGGGCCTCCTGCACCAGGTGGTCCGCGGCCCGCGTCGTTTCCGGCAGGCGGTAGGTGGGGCTCAAGCGCAACACCCAGTCGCGCGCACTGGCAAGTCCAATGCGGTGGCCCACCGACACGTACAACGGATTGATTCCGGTTCGGGTTCGCAGCGCGCTGCCGATGATCTCGTCGCCATCGAGCAGGTCGGCATGCTCGCCGCGTGCGGGCCCGACCGGCGCATGGCGGCCCACCAGCCGGGTCTTGCCGCAACCGATCACCGGCACGTCGAACATCACGCCCAGGTGGCAAGCCAGGCCGAAGCGGCGTGGATGCGCCAGCCCCTGGCCATCGCAGACGATCAGGTCCGGCGGGGTCTGCAGCCGCTGCAGGGCGGCGGCGATGGGCGGCAACTCGCGAAACGAGAACAGCCCGGGGATGTAGGGGAAGCGCACCACGTCCTCGACCAGACTTTGTTCGACCACTGCCAGCGAGGTCGCATCCAAGACCACCGCGGCGGCGACCAGGCGGTCGCTGTGCGCTGCGTAGGCCACGTCGACGCCGGCCACGTAACGGATGTCGGCGAACCGGTCCTCGCGCTCGACCAGCGGTGCGAGTCGCCGTTGCTGGTCTTCGGCTGCGGCTTCGTCGGCAGGCCAGGGCAAGTCGAGGTAGGGATGCATGCAGCGCGGCCGAGTGGAGGGCATCTAGCGTAGCCCGGTCCGGCGATGCCGAGGAATGCGGCGAGCTCCAATACCGTCGGCAACACCACTCCGCGTCACCCCGGCGATGGCGACTGCCTGGTCTGAATCCACTCCGTGATTCGACGCGATCTGGGCGTTGGCGATTCGCCAGCCGCGCAGTGGCGCCGGCGCGTGACCGGTGCCGGACGAACGGGTTGGTGAGCGGGCTGGGGATCCCGGCGGTTGTCGCGGGACGAGATTGTGCAGAACGTGACGAAGGCCCTGACCGCGGCACCCGAGTTGCACGCGTTGGCGGAGTAATCTTTGTGCACCGTCGCGTGACTTTCGCGCGATGCGGATCGGTGACGCCTCTGCTGCGATGCCGATGATCAGGGATCGAGGGGCCCAACTGTTGTTCGACTGGCCCTTCTGGACGACCACTGCACGGACCGCAGGACACGCACCACGATGACCATCGCTGCCAAGCATTTCGATCCGCAACTCGGGATCGATATCCATCTGTACCTGATTCCGCCGTCACCGATTCCGATCCCGTTGCCGACGCCGCACATCGGCATCGTGCTCGATCCGTTCGACTACATCCCGGTGATCGGCGGCACCGTGCAGGTCAACGGCATCAAGCGCGCCACGGCCGGTTCGATGGGGTTGGACATCCACATCCCGGTGGGCGGGGTGTGGATGCCGACCATGAAGATGCCGATGGGCCCGCAATGGGACGACGAGATCTTCATGGGCAGCAAGACGGTGCTCGCCGACGGCGAACCGTTCTCGCGGGTGGCGATGCCGGTGCTGGCGTGCAACATCGTGGGCATGGTGGCGCCGTTCCGGCTGAAGAAGCCGAAGAAGCCGCACTTGTCGCTGCTGCTGCCGACCACGCTGAACCTGGCGATCCCGACCAACGTGTTTGTCGGTGGTCCGCCGACGGTGTCGTGGACCTCGCTGCTGTTCAACGCGGGCCTGGCGGGGCTGGGTAAGGTGCTCAAGAAGACCGGCATCGCCGGGCGCGCGGCGGATGCGTTCAAGAAAGTGCGGCAGAAGCTGTTCAAGAACATGGAGCCGGGGTTCCTGAAGTGCAAGGTGCTGCGCGCCGAGCCAGTGGATATCCGCGACGGCAGCGTGTCGGTCGCGCACGAAGACTTCAGCATTCCCGGCCGCCTGCCGCTGGCGTGGACGCGCCGTTACGGTTCCAACAACGCGCATGCGGGTGTGTGCGGCCACGGCTGGCAGACCCCGGCCGACATCCGCCTGGAGATCGAACCCGACGGCACGGTGCTGTTCGTCGACGCGGCCAGCACGGCAGTGTTTCCGCAGCTGCCGGCGGGCGAGGGCATCGAGCATGCGGTGCGCGAGTTCGTCGACGGCGCGCGGTTGTTCCGTGAAGGCGACGAACTATGGGTGCGCACCAAGGACGGCCTGCGGCACGGCTTTGTCGCGGGTCCGGCGAACGTCGCGGCATTGCAACCACAGGCGTTGCCGATCGAACGTATCGAGGGCCTGTGCGGCAATCACTGGCGGTTCGAACGCCGTGACGGCCAACTGGTTCGCATTGTCGAAAGCGGCATTGACGATGCCGGCACCGGACAGGTCCTGCAGGGACGGTTCCTGGAGGTGGCATCGCGCGGCGGTCGCATCGAGCGTCTGCAACTGCACGATCCGGCGACCGGTCTGAACCATCCGCTGGTGAGCTATCGCTACAGCGCCGAGGGCGACCTGGTCGCGGCGCTGGACGCCCTCGACGCGGCGCGCACGTTCGAGTACCAGCAGCACCGCCTGCTGCGTCACACCGACCGCGTCGGTCTGTCGTTCTACTACGCCTACAACGCCCGCTGGCAGGTCATCCACGCGTGGGGCGACGGCGGTCTGCACGACTACCGTTTCCGCTACGACAGCCAACTCAACGAAACCGAGATCACCGACTCGCTGGGCCACGTGTCGATCGTGAAGTTCGACGACAACGGCCTGCCGCTGTGCGAGATCGATCCGCTCGACGGCGTGACGGTGTTCGAGTACGACGACGTCGGCCGCACCGTCGCCACCACCGACCCCGCCGGTGCGCGCACGCAGTTCGCGTACGACGAGCGCGGCAACCTGCTCACGCTCACGCGGCCCGACGGCAGCACCCTGGAATCCGCCTACGACGCCGACGACCGCCCGGTCGCCGTTACCGATCCGGGTCAGGCGGTGTGGCGGCAGTGTTGGGACGAGCGCGGCCTGCTGATCGAACAGGCCACGCCGCTGGGCGCGGTGTCGAGGTTCGAGTACGACGACGCCGGCCAACTGCAGTCGCACACCGACCCGCTGGGCGCGGTGACGCAACTGCAGTTCGATCGCCACGGCCAATTGCATCGGCTTACCGACCCGCTCGGTGCGAGCGACCGTTACGCGCACGATGGACTCGGCCGGCTGCAGTCGCAGACCAACGCGGCGGGGCAGGTCACGCGTTACCAGTTCGATCCGCGGGGCCGGCTGCAGCGTGTCGAGCACCCCGGCGGCGTTGTCCGCTGCGAGTACGACGCCGAGGGCCAGCTGGTCCGCCACACCGACGAGGCCGGCCAGGTCACCCGGCTGGAGTACGTCGGCATCGGCCAGATCGCGCGGCGCGTGCAGGCCGACGGCCACAGCATGCGCTACGAGTACGACAGCGAGGAGCAACTGGTCGCGCTCATCAACCAGCGCGGCGAGCGTTACCAGCTGCGTCGCGACGCAATGGGCCGGATCGTCGAGGAAGTGGATTACTGGGGCCAGCCGCGCCAGTACCGCTACGACCCTGCCGGTCGCCTGACCGGCACCAGCGACCCGCTGGGTCGCGAAATCGCCTACGCCACCGATCGGCTCGGCCGCCTCACCGCCAAGACCTTGCCGGACGGTTTCAGGGAGACCTTCAAGTACGACCGGCAGGGTCACCTGGTCGAGGTGTGCAATCCGCACCGGCGCATCACTCGCGCCTTCGATGCCGAGGGCCGCCTGAGCGAAGAAGTCCAGGACGGCTTCCGCATCGCCAACACCTTCGATGCCTGCGGCCGGCGCGTGTTGCGACAGACCAGCGCCGGGCACCGCGTCGCCTGCGACTACGACGCGCGTGGTCAGGTGAGCCGCATCATCCTCAACGACGACGCGCCAATCGTCTTCGAACGCGATGCACTGGGCCGCGCCACCACCGAGCACCTGAGCCCGCAGGTACAACGCGAGCTGCACTACGACGAGCGCGGCATGCTCAGCGCGCAGCGCGTGATGCGCGGCGAAGCGGCGCTGTTCGACACCGCGTACGACTACGATCGCAGCGGCAACCTGACCGCACGCCGCGACAGCCAGCAGGGCGATGATGTCTACACCTACGACCCCATCGGCCGCCTGCTCACTCACCTCGACCCACGCAGCCAGCTGACCCACCACCTCAGCGACCCGGCCGGCGATCGCCTGCGCACCCGCGTGCAGCAGATCCGCGCGAAGCAGGTGGTTGGCGGTGCGGCCGAACCAGAACACTGGTCCCGGGAAGGCGACCATGAGGGCCAGCGCTACGTCTTCGACCGCGCCGGCAACCTGGTCCGCCGTGGCGAAACCCGCCGCTTTGACCGCCCCGGCGACGACGTCCGCGACCTGCACTTGCACTGGGACGTCAACCAGCGCCTGGTGGAAAGCATCCGCCTCGGTCAACGCACGCGCTACGGCTACGACGCGCTGGGCCGGCGGGTGTTCAAACGCAACCCCACCCACACCACCTGGTTCTTCTGGGACGGCGACGCCCTGCTGGGCGAGGTCACCCACCCCAACGGCCAAACCAACGCCCCCGCCTTGCGCGACGATGGCGTGCCGCTGGATTTCCTCACCCGACGCCAACGACAGCGCGCCTTCGAGCCGCTGCACGCGCAGGTGCGCGAGTACGTCTATTACCCCGGCAGTTTCGTCCCGCTGGCGCTGATCGATCGCGTGGCGGTGCCGGAGGACGCGAGTGCGGCGAACGACGCGAACCGCGTGGATGGCGGTGCTTTCGAGTCGCCGGGGGCTACCGGCGCCGTCGCGCCCACGAAAGGCGACGGCGCGGGAGCGCTTGCCCCCGTCGAGCCAGCCCCCGCGCAGCCCCTGACGGGGAGGGCGGCCGCGCAGTCGCCTGGGAATGCGGCGACTCTCGCACCGGATCCCTCGCTGAAGCGTTTCGCGGATCGGCCGGCGAGAGGACCGGCCGACGCCAGTGCCGCCACCGCCGGTTTCGGCGGCCTCGGCGGCATGAGGCTGGGCGTCGCACCCGCCGACACACCGTCTACCGGCGCCCTCAATGCCATCGCCGCGCCTCGCGAGCCGGACACCGGCTCCTTGCAGGGAGCACGTCCGGAGGCCGGGGAATCCGGCCTGGGTGGAATGGCATTGGGCGCCGCTGGCGACAAACCTGCGCGGGCAATCGTCGCGCCGCCAGCGGCAGTCACGGCCCCGGCCGAGAGGAAAACCGAGGCCGACGCGTTTTCCATTGCGCCCGTTTCAGGAGTGCCCGTTTCCCAAGCACAGGATTCAACGAATCCCAACGGCGCATCGACTGCTCCGTCCAACGCCGCAAGCACCGTGGTCGCGTTGTTCTCCGCCGCCCCGGCGACAGACACCACCCGCTGGGTCACCCGCATCCGCCACTACCACGTGGACCCCAACGGCTGCCCCACGCGCATCACCGCCGCCGACGGCGAGCTGCTGTGGTCAGCCAGTCATGCCGCCTGGGGTGAGATCACCACCCAGCACGTTGCCAAGGTCGACAACCCGCTGCGTTTCCAGGGGCAGTACTTCGATGCGGAGACGGGCCTGCATTACAACCGCCATCGCTACTACGCTCCGTCGCTTGGCATGTTCGTCGGGCAGGACCCGATTCGAATCATCGGCGGGAGCAATCTGTATGCGTACGCGGCGAACGCGTTTGGCTGGATCGACCCGCTCGGGCTCGAGAAGTACGTCATCTTTGGCGAGGGCCAGAATGCCGTCAACAAATATGCCGAAGAGGTGAGGAAGAAGCTTCCCAATACCGAGTTCAGAACGATATCCAAGGACTGGAGCCGCATCGTCCGCGATTCGGGGGCGAGCGCCTACGACATGAGTACCAGGGAGTGGGAAGAGCTGGCCATCCAGGGAAATGTCGATTGGATAGAGAGAATGCACCGCGAGGGGTACCACTTCATCGACATCGGAGTGGATGGCGCGGTGAACAGAAGTCCGTTCTACCAGGCGGAGGTCGAAGCCCTCAACAGAGTTGGGGCAACGGTCCACCGTGGAAAATCCACGCTGATTGCGGCGGTCCGTGCTGCCTCGTCGGTCAGCACCCGCCCCCCTTCCATGACGAGGTGCGTCTGATGAGGTTGGTTGTCCATTTGCACATCCCGCGCGCGCGCAAGGATCAGGCGCTCGAGTTCTACTCAGGAAAGCTTGGATTTCCCATGACACACGGCGCCATCTCGGTCTGGCCCAGTGACGAGGTTGAACTTCAGCTCAAGTACGTTGATGGCGTCGTAACGCCACAGGAGTATTCCCTCTTCAGCCTCGGTTTCGACGGCGATATCTCCGGCCGTTGCGCGGAGTGGATACGACGCGGGGTGGAGTTCAAGGCGGTCTACATGCACCCCGGTGGCCTGACCGCCGTGATTCGCGACCCGTTCGGAAACCTCATGGAGTTCGAAGGGGACGACGAAGGGGCAATGTCGATCCTCGAGTGGCAGGAGTACGGGTTCTTCAAGCGATTCTAGAAGCAGGCCAAGCCACGCCAACCGCGCACCCGCGACGTCGGACAGCGCTGGCAAGCACCGTCGATCCTTGGCGTGATCGAGTCGGCGCGCACGCAGGGATCTCAGCGGCGCCGCTGGCTGTGCATCGGTTGATTGAGCGACGCGATGCACGATCGCGTCGATGATTCGGGGCGACGCGAGGAATCGGCTCGCGATGTGGGGGCGTTTTCGTTACGCCAGCCCTGGTGGGATGGGACTTCAGATCGGCGTGCTACCCGAAATCGGGGGAGGTCGCATCGTGTCCGCCTGCGTGGATCGCGCGCATTTGGGAGCGTCGCCTTACGCAATGGCGGCGCGCATGCGGTCGGCGCTGGCGTTGGCGGTACAATCGCCGCGCATCGCTCGCTCGGGTCGTACATCGGCCTGGCCTGTAGCCAATGCACCCATCAAGGAAGATCTCGCCGGCCCCGACTCGGCATGTTGCCATGCGTCGACTCCCTTGCCCTCCGCTACCACGCCGATTGTTGGCAGGCATCGTTTTTAATAAGGAAATCCTCTTGAAGAATCTCGTAACCCTCGTATTTCTTGCGCTGTGCGCGACTCTGGTGTCCGCGTGCGATCCCACCACCGGCAACAAGAACATGTCGCCGGACGACTACCTGACTCACAACATCTCGATCTGGAACGGCGTCGTCTCGCAGACCGAGCCCTGGATCGGCGGCGAGCGCGGCGAGAAGATGCTGGCAGACGCGAGCGAGCTCAAGTCGATGAAGGGGTACAAGAACTCGCTGGACAATCCGCGCAAGGAACTGGGCAACTACGGCAAGGGCTACGAGGGCTTCGGGATTCCCGAAGACGCGCAGGATCTCGACGTCAAACTGAAGGCCTTCCAGAAGAGCGTCGACACAGTGCTGGCCACGATGCAGGAAATCGCAGCCCTGCCCGATGGCTACACCGAAGCGCAGCTGGCGCCGTTGCTCGAGCGGCTGCAGGCCGCATCCGACACCTACGACACCGACGGCGAGGCGCTGGACGCTGCACAGAAGGTGTATGCCAAAAAGCACAACATCCAGTTGGTGGTCAACGGTTGAGCGCCAACGGCGATGGATAAAAGGAGCGGCCTCAGGGCCGCTCTTTTTTTGGGTTCTGCACGGAAGCCCTGGCGAGCGTGAAGATCCAAAGAAAAAGGGCCGTGATTGCTCACGGCCCTTCTCATTTCGTGGTGGAGCGGAGGGGGATCGAACCCCTGACCTCCACGATGCGAACGTGGCGCTCTCCCAGCTGAGCTACCGCCCCACGAAAGTGGCCGCCAGTTTAGCGGCATGATTCGACCAGCGCCAGCCCTTTGCATCCCTCGCGCATCCATCGATGCGGGACGCCGCGCCGAGCCGGTCAGCTCGCCGGTTGCGTGGCCGGTGGCTGCGCGATCAACGGCGCCAACACCGGTTCGAGCAACTGCCGGCGCCATCCCGCCAGTGCCTCCGGCCACTGGCCCTGGTCGAGCAATGCTTCCAGCCAGCGGCGGGAGGCCAGCACGCCATCGGCGAGACCGAGTTCACTGCTGCGCGCCGCCACGGCGTCCTGCAGTTTGCGCAGGCGCTGCTTGTCGCGGGTTTCGGCGACGGATGCATCCGGTGCGTCGTTCTCGTCCGCCAGCGGCGTGCCCAGCGCGTCCCAGATCACGTCGGCCAGCTTGCGCGGCGCCTTGGGATGGCTGTCGAGCAGTTGCAGCATCGCGCCCCGATCGCCCGGCGTGGTGCGCGCGATCGCGACGGCCAGTTCGTTGTCGAGGATCCAGTTGCGCGGGCGGTCGTTGCCGCGCGCGTACACGTCGCGCCAACGCAGCAGACGCAGCAGACGCTGCTGACTGTCGCGATCGAGGAACTGCGCGCTGCGCAGCGACAGGTGCGGCCAGCGCTCCGGGCCTTCGTTCTCGGCGTTGAGGACGGTGCGGGTAGCGTCTTCGGCGAGCCATTCGCTTCTGCCCAACCGCTCCAACTGACCGTGCAGGATGTCGTGCATCGCGAACAGATGACGGACGTCGTCGGCGGCGTATTCCAACTGCGCGGGCGACAACGGGCGGCGCAGCCAGTCCGAGCGCGTCTCGCCCTTGGCCAGTGCGATGCCGGTCAACTGTTCGACCAGCTTCTGGTAGCCCAGGCCGCTGCCGATCCCGGCCAGCGCCGCGGCCAGCTGGGTATCGAACAACGGTTGGGGCACCACGCCGCAGCTGTGCCGGAACGCGACCAGATCCTCGCTGGGGCTGTGCATGAGCTTGAGGATGCCCGTGTCGGCCAGGATCGGCGCGAGGGCATCGAGGATGCCGGGGGCCAGCGGGTCGACCAGCAGGACCTCCATGGCGCCGTCGGCGGTCTCGAACGCGATCTGCACCAGGGCCAGCTGTGGCCAGAAGGTACGCTCGCGAATGAACTCGGTGTCCAGGCCAATCCGCGCCGGGCGGAAGGCAAGGCGCTGCTGCAGGAGGGCGGGGTCGGTAATCCAGTCGGTCACAGGCGCTACGGTCACGCGGCAAACTTGCCGGGGCGGGCGACAATAGCCTAATTTCAGAGGCCCGGGCTCGTTCCGGACAGTTCGGCAGCCCCCGTGTCGGGCGCAGTCGCAGGGTACGGAGGACGATGCGCGGGATCCTGACGGCCACCCTGGTGGCGACCATCGCAAGTGCACTGGCGGTTGGCTGCAGCCGGCCGTCACCGGACGAGGCTGCGCGCACCCCAGCGGCCCCGGATGCGCGCGCGCCTGCCGTCACCGTCAGCGCGGACCAGGAAGTCTCGCCGGTGCCGCCGTGGCGCGCGCCGGTCATCGAGGTCACCGCCGACAACGCCGCCGCATTGCGCAAGCGCGCCGCCACCGCGCTGGCGGAGGGCCGCCTGTACGGCGACGCCGATGCGGCGATTCCGATCTACCTGGCCCTGCGCACCCACGACGCCACGGACACAGCCACTGCGAAGGCGCTGGGCGACGCCACCACGCGACTGCTGGCGCAGGGCGACGCGGCGCTGGCCACGATCGACGACGATCCACTGCAACTGCGCCATGCGCACGAGATCGGCGCCGTCGCGCGCACGATCGATCGCGACGCCGACGCCGTGCTGGCCTACCTGGCGCGGCTGGACACGGCCGACCAATCCCAGCAGGCCAACCGTCTGGGCGAGCGCGAACTCGCCGATGGCCGCATCGGCGAAAGCGGCAAGGGCGGTGCGCTGGCGAAATTCCGCGAGGCGCTGAAGCTGCGTCCTGGCGATGCGCGTGCGTCCCAGGGGCTTGCTGCCGCCGAAAGCGCGCTGATCCGTCGTGCGGAGTCCGCCGCCGAGAGCAGCGACTATGCAGCGGTCGAAACCTGGCTGGCACACGCCGGCAAGGTCCGACCCGAGTTGGATACCGTCGATCACGCGCGCGCGCGTATCCAGGCGCAGCGCGTGGCGCGCGTCGGCCAGCTTCGCGACCAGGGCATTGCCGCGTTGTCGCAGGAAGACGGCATCGACACCGCCCGCGAGCATCTGGCGCAGCTGTTGCGGATCGCGCCCAGCGGCGATCCGGCGGCGGTGGAACTGCGCGAGCGCATCGACCTGGCCGTGCACTACGGCCTGTTCCGCCCTGGTCAGACTTTCACCGACGCGCTGGGTGACGGCGGCCGCGGACCGCAATTGGTGATCGTGCCGCACGGCGCATTCCGCATGGGGGCGGCCGAGGGCGAGGCCGACGCCGGCGATGCAGAACGCCCGGCCCGGAACGTGCGCTTCGCGCGCGGATTCGCGATGGCGCGCACCGAGGTCAGCGTCGCCGAGTTCCGGCGTTTCATCACCGCCAGCGGTCATCGCGCGCGTGCCACGCGCCGTGGCTATTCCACCGCCTACGACGAACGCAGTGGCAACCTGGTGCGCCGCGGCGGCGTCGACTGGCGGGCCGACTATGCCGGCAAGCCCGCCGCGGACGACCAGCCGGTGCTGCACGTCAGCCACAAGGACGCGCTGGCCTACGCGCAGTGGTTGTCGCAGCAGACCGGGAAGCGTTACCGGCTGCCCAGCGAAGCTGAGTTCGAGTACGCGCTGCGGGCGGGCAGCGACGGACGCTTTCCGTGGGCCGCGGATGTGCCGCCGCCGCGCACGGGCAACTTCACCGGTGCCGAGGACCCGTCGCCCAGTGGGCGCCGATGGCGCAACGCCTTTGCCGGGTACGGCGATGGTGCCTGGGGGCCGGTGCGGGTTGGCAGCTACCGCGCCAATGGCTATGGCCTTCACGACATGACCGGTAACGTCAGCGAGTGGGTGGCCGACTGTTGGCACGACAGCTACCGACGCGCGCCCGACGGCGGCCAGGCCTGGGTCAATCCCGGCTGTCGGACGGCGGTGGTGCGTGGCGGCTCGTGGGCGAGCTCGCCAGCACAGACGCGTTCGGCCTGGCGCGCCAGCGCCGACACCGACGCAACCAACGCCCGCGTGGGATTCCGCGTGGTCCGTGACATCTGACAGGCGAGGGTGGCAGGCATGAGGATCGATCCGATGGGTGGCGCCGCTGCACAGGGCGGCAAACGGCGAGGCGGCGGTGTGCGCTGGTGGATCCTGATCCTGTTTGCCGGCTACGCGGCATGGACGTGGTTCGGCAGCGCCAAGGTCGATCCCTACACCGGCGAGAAAGCCCACTACGGCGCCACCGCCGAGGAGGAAGTGCAGCTCGGCACCCAGGCCTACCAGCAGGTGCAGAGCGACGCTGCCGCGCAGGGTGCGTTGCTGCCCCCCGACGCGCAGGTCAGCCGGCAGATCCGTGAGATCGCCAACCGCCTGGTGGCCCGGGTACCGGAGGTCACCGCGGCGCTGGCCGCGCAGAACCAACAGCAGGCGCCGACCGACTATCAGGGGTTCCAGTGGGATGTCAGCGTGATCCAGTCCGAGGAGGTCAATGCGTTCTGCCTGCCCGGCGGCAAGATGGCGGTGTACACCGGGTTGTTGCCCGTGGCCGAGAACGAGCACGCGATGGCCGTGGTGATGGGCCATGAGATCGCCCATGCGTTGCTGCGACATGGTTCGCAACGCATGGCGCAGCAGAAGCTCGTGCAGATGGGGCAAATGGCCGCCGGCGTCGCGTTTGGCGGCATGGACCCGCAACAGCAGCAAGCGGTGATGGCGGCATTGGGGGCAGGCGCGCAGTACGGGTTCATCCTGCCGTACGGCCGCACCCACGAGACGCAGGCGGATCAGGTGGGCCTGATGCTGGCCGCCGCCGCCTGCTACGACCCGGCCGCGGCGATCCCGCTGTGGCAACGCATGGCGCAGCTGGGCAGCGGGCAACGCCCGCCTGAGTTCGCGTCGACCCATCCCGATCCGGACAACCGCATCGCCCATCTGCAATCGTTGATGCCGCAGGCCGAGGCGTTCCGCGCCAAGTACTGCCAGGGGCAACGCGCGCCGTAGTGCGGCGTGCCATCGGCACGGCCGGGAGTGCGGCCGTCGCCGATCAGAAGCTCATGAACATCCCGCCATTCACCGGGATGTTGGCCCCGGTGATGAAGCCCGCGTCGTCGGCGCCAAGAAACTCGACCGCGCGTGCGATCTCCTCGGGCTTGCCCAGGCGCCCCACCGGGACGTTGTCGACGATCCGCGCGCGGATCTCCTCGGGCACCGCCATCACCATCGCCGTTTCGCAGTACCCCGGCGAAACAGAGTTCACGGTGACGCCGCGCCGGGCGACATCGCGTGCCAGCGCCATCGTGAAACCGTGCATGCCGGCCTTGGCCGCGCAGTAGTTGGTCTGCCCGAACTGACCGGTCTGGCCATTGACCGAACTGATGTTGACGATGCGGCCGAAGCCGCGCGTGGTCATCCCGTCCACCGCGTGCCGGCACAGGTTGAACACGCCGTCCAGATTGACCGACAGCACCTCGTCCCATTGCCGGCGGTCCATCTTGCGCAAGCTGGTGTCGCGGGTGATGCCGGCAGCGTTGACGAGGATGTCGAGCGAGCCGTGTTCGTCCTCGACCTTGCGCACCAGTGCCGCGCAGGCCTCGAAGTCCGCGACGTCGGCTGCTTCGAAGCTGACATCCAGGCCTTGGGTTGCGCGGGAGAACGCGTCGATGCGATCCGGGTGCCCGGGCAGGTCGATTGCGACCACGCGGCGCCCGGCCCGGGCGAGGGTCTTGCAGATCTCGGTGCCGAGTCCGCCGATGCCGCCGCTGACGACGGCGATGCGCTTGTTCATGGGGCTTGCCTGAGGGTTCGTGGCCCGGACGGCGCCGCGGGCCGATGCGCACCCGGTGTGGGCGGCGCAATGGAAGTTGGTGGCGGGCGAGGGGCGCAGGGGCTGGGTCCCGGGCGCGGCGCGCCACCGTGGGCACTGCCGCTTCGTCGCACGCGTCGGCCGCGTGCGCAACCCCGAACGGCGCCCGATGCGGCGCGCGCCCGTCGTCCCGGGTTCAGCGCCCGCGCTTGGTTTCCGGACGGGCCTTGGTTGCCGAAGGGGTCTGGCCGACGCTGCCGGAAAGGTTCTGCTGGAACTCCTTCCACATGGCCATGTTGCGTTCGGTGAGCTGGTTCATCATCGCCCAGGGCGTCTGGCCGAGCATGCCACCGACCTGGCTGCGGAATTGCTGCTGCTGGTCGAGGAAGACCTGCATCGAGCGCTCCAGGTAGCTGCCCATGAAACCCTGCAACGAGTCGCCGTAGAAGCGAATGATCTGGCTGAGCAACTGGGTGGACAGCACCGGCTCACCGTCCTGCTCCTGCTCGGCGATGATCTGCAGCAGTACCTGGCGGGTGAGGTCATCGCCCGAGCGCGCGTCGCGCACCTCGAAATCCTCACCGTCGACGATCAACTGGCGAACGTCCTCGATCGTGATGTAGCTCGAGATCTCGGTGTCGTAGAGCCGCCGATTCGGGTACTTCTTGATGACTCGTAGCGAGGTCATATTGGGCAAAGGCTCTAAAACCTGATGGAGCCGAGCATGGCTCAGGGGAACGGGCCATGCAAGCAGCCATCGCCGTTGCTCGACCGCCGGCGGGCAGCCGGCCGTCCAGGCGGGGAATGTCAGGAATCGATCCACTCCTTCGTACCCGACAGTAGAGCGCGGGCTGTTCCGCGACTGCGCCAGGCGACGACGCCGTGACGCGAACGGCGACCGACGGGAAGGGAGCGCCATGGATCCAGCCTCGACCACATCACCACCGGGGCGCCTGCTCTCAGTGGCGCAGCCGGAGCGCCAGCCGGCGTCGTTGCCGCGATCGGCGGCGGACGAGTGCATCGCGCCGGGCGTGCTGCCGGCCGACGTTGACGGCGCGCATTTCGAACGGGCCATCTGCCGCAACTGCGGCGCCGGACTGAGCACGCCGTTCTGCGGCCAATGCGGGCAGAAGAAGGTGGTGCGGTTCAGCAGTCGCGACCTGCGCACCGAGATCTGGCAGAGCTGGCGCTGGTTCGAGCTGGACATCGTCAAGGCCGCGTGGGCGTTGGCCACCGGGCCAGGGCGGGTGGCGCGCGAATACGTGCTGGGCGCGCGCAAACGCCACACCCATCCACTGAAACTGTTGCTGGTGGCCGTGGGGCTGTTGTTGCTGCTGCTGAGCGAAAACCGCTGGTTTGCCGCCGGTGATGCAAACCTCGGCAAGGCCGGCGAGCTGCTGCAGTCGTACGGCAAGTGGAGCTTCTCGCTCGGCATCGTCGCGGTACTGGCCAGCTCGCTGTTGATCTTCCGTCGTCGGCTTGGCTACAACTCTGTCGAGCACCTGGTGCTGGCGACCTACTGCCAGTTCCTGATCCTGTGCGCGCAGCTGCTCAACATGCTGCCGCCCCTGCTGCTGCGCAGCGCCGACTACCTGCAGATCCACAAGCAGTGGTCGGTCCTCTACATGAACCTGGTCGCGGCGACGATCGTGACCGTCGCGTTCCGCCAGTTCTTCGTCATCGACCTGCGGCGCGAATGGCCGCGGCTGCTGTTGGCGATCGCGTTGTTCGTCGCGATCAAGGTCGGCCTGCAGCGTCTGTACGCGTGGGCCCTGATCAAGGCAGTGATGGCACAACTGGCCTGAGTCGCATCACGGGCGCCGGACACGAGACCGATGCCCATCCCGAGTCTCCTTACCCATTGGAACCCAAACCATGAAGTGCAATCAGACGCTGCGCCGCACCCTCACCCTGGCCGCGATACCGACCGCCCTGGCAGTGGCGCTGGCAGGCTGTGGCGGCTCGCCGGCCGAAGCGGTCGCGCAGGACGCGCGCGGCGGCGTCGTGCCGGCCGCGACCCCGCCCAGCGTGGCGCTGGCGATGAGTGAGACGGAAATGGTCGACCAGCTGGCCCTGTCGCTGCAGGCGTGCTCGTACGACGGCTCGCCGGTGACGGTGGACGCGAACGGCATGGGCGGCAATCCGCCGACGGACTGCCGCGACATGGTCGCCAGGATCATGAACTTCACCGGCTTGCCGCAGAACTTCCACGTGGTCGAGGCCAACGTGCCCAACGCCGCCGCGCTGATCGTGCTGGGACCGGACAAGCTGCCGCGCCGCGTGATCGCGTTCAACAAGAACTTCATGGACGAAGTCCGCCGCGCGACCGGCAACAACGACTGGGCGCCGGTGAGCATCATGGCGCACGAGATCGGCCACCACCTGTCCGGGCACACCATCACCCCCGGTGGCAGCCAGCCGCCGATCGAGCTGGAGGCCGACAAGTTCAGCGGCTTCGTGCTCTACAAGATGGGCGCGCAACTGGTCGATGCGCAGAAGGCGATGGTCACCCTCGTGCCCGAAGGCGACGGCCCGACGCATCCCGGGCGGGGCAAGCGCGTGGCGGCGATCGAGGACGGCTGGAAGCAGGCCTGCCTGCAGCAGGGCGGGACCCGCTGCAGCAGCGGCGTAGCGCCGCCCATCGCGCAGAACCAGAGCCCGGTGGTGGTTGCACCGGCATCGTCCGCCGGCCCCATAACCTCGCTTCCGACGCCGGCCCACCCGGCAACGGCAGGCGTCACGCCTGACACCGTGGCGGTCAGCGCGCCGGCGCCCGGCGGCGTGCGCGACGTGCTGCCGGCCGTCAGTGCCAGCGCCACGCCATCCAAGTTCAGCCGGTTTGTCTACGACGAAACCGGCATGGTCGAGCCTGTGGTGCGTGCGAAGGTGGAAAAGGCGATGTTCGACCACGCCCAGGCACATGGCGTGGAGATCGTGACCCTGGTCGTGGACGACCTCGACGGACTGGACGCCAACGCCTATGCCCAGGCGATGCTGCGCCAGCTGCGCGTGGGCAAGCTCGATGTCGGCAACGGCGTCGTGCTGGTGTATGCGCCCAAAGTCCAGCAGGCCGGCCTGGCGATGGGCCCGGGCGTGGCACTGGCAACCACCATGGTGGGCAGCGCCGACGTCGAAGAGGCAACCCGGGACATGCGACGTGTGCTGTCGACCATCGCCTTCAGCTGCAAGCACGGCTGTCGCGGTGGCGCCAGCGAAATGTTCTTCGGTCGCAGCGACCGCTTCCGCCGCGACACCGACAATTTCGACTGGACGATTCCCTACCAGAGCTACGGCCAGGCCTGGACGACGTTCAAGAGCGCCTGGGATACCGCCATGCAGCGCGGCGTCGCCAGCGATCCGAACAGCGACCCGACCCGCGGCAAGATCGTGCGCATGCAGGGCACGGTGCTCCGGCTCAATCCGCCGACCGGCGACAAGGCGGCATGGGTCAGCACCGTCCGGCTTCGCCAGGGCTTCCTCCCGTTGCAGGTGCAGGTGGCCGAGGGCCACAAGGTGGTCCTGTACGTCGATCCCAACACCCAGGGCCTGATGCCGGGCGGCGCGCTGGCGCAGGGGCGCCGCTACGCGTTCATCACCCGCGTCGACAACTTCACCTGGAACACCAAGGACACCCAGAGCCTGGACGTGCTGAGCTATGACCAGCTCGACTGAGCCTTCCGGGAGTCCGTCCGGCCCCGTCGCCACCGCGGCGGACCCGTCCGGCGCCAGTTGACGCACGGCGCCGCCGCCGGCAACCATGCGCCCCGCGGCCCCGGCCGTGGGGAGATCACGCGAATGCACGATAACGCCACGACTGGCCACGACGCTACGGTACTGGTGCAGCGCTGGAGCGCGGGCGATGCCCAGGCGCTGGACCAGCTGTTGCCGATGGTCTACTCGGAGCTGCGCGCGATCGCCAATCGCGAACTGCGCGGCCACCGCGGCCACGACACGCTGCAGCCGACCGCCCTGGTCAACGACGTGTTCCTGCGTCTGCTGGGGGCCGAGCAGCCGCAGCAGCTGCACAGCCGCGCGCACCTGTTCAACACCGCGGCGCGGATCATGCGCCAGTTGCTGGTCGATCGCGCCCGCAAGGCCGCCAGCGACAAGCACGGCGGGCAATGGCGGCGCGACGACTTCACGCTGGCGTTGAACCTGCCGATCCCCGACGACACGCGTCTGCCCGAGCTGGACGACGCGCTGCGGGAGCTGGCGACGATCGACGAGCGAATGGCCAAGGTGGTCGAGCTGCGTTACTTCGTGGGCCTCAGCGTGGCGGAGGTCGCGACCTTGCTGGATGTCGAGGAGCGCACGATCTACCGCGACTGGGCGGCCGCACGCGCCTGGTTGCGCGAACGACTCGAGGACTGATCCGGCGACAGGTGGCCGCGCGATGTCGGCGTCGGGTTGCCCGAGCGGCCGGCGCGCCGGCCGGTTGCAGAAGGCGCGGCGCCGGCAATGTCAGGTTCGTCGCCGACAGTTCGTAGTCCCATTCCAGGCGCGGTCTCCATGCCGCCCACACACGGAACGCCATGGCCAACACCCAGCTCGATCGTGATGCCCTGCAGTTGCTGCGCGAAGTGCTCGAGCACGCGCCCGAAGCGCGAGCCGGCGCGATCGCCGCGCGCTGCGAGGGCAGGCCCGAGCTGCGCGAACGCGTCGAGGCGCTGCTTGCGCGCGTCGACGAGGACGAAACGCACGGGCCGCTACCGCCGCCGATGCAACCGGCAGTGGATGGCGAACGCCTGGGCCCATGGCGACTGCGACGGCGCATCGGCCATGGCGGCATGGGCGAGGTGCTGCTGGCTGAACGCGCCGACGGTGCGTTCGAGCGCGAGGTCGCCATCAAGCGCATCCGCGCCGGTTACGCGCCGCTGGCAGAACGCTTCCTGCGCGAGCGCGCGATCCTCGCGCGCCTGCAGCATCCGCAGATCGCGCAGCTGCTGGACGGCGGCATCGACGACCACGGCAACCCATGGTTTGCGCTGGAGTACGTGCGCGGCGAGACCATCACGCGCTGGTGCGACCAGCACAAGGTCGGTGTCGACACCCGGGTCGGGCTGCTGGCGCGGCTGTGCGAGGCCGTGCAGTTCGCGCATGCCAATCTGGTCGTGCATCGCGACATCAAGCCGGCCAACGTGCTGGTGGGCGCCGACGGCGAACCCAAGCTGCTCGACTTCGGCATCGCCCGCCTGCTCGACGACGGCGATGCCACCCAGACCCAACTGCTGGCGATGACGCCAAGCTACGCCGCGCCCGAACAGCGCCGGGGCGAAACACCGACGATCGCCACCGACATCTACCAGCTCGGTCTGCTGCTGCGCGAGATGCTCGGCGGTCCGCTGCCCGCGCGCACGGGCGAAGCCGGGCCGCCGCCGTGGCCACGCCTGGCGGCCGACTACGCCGCACGCATGCGCGATGACGCCGCCGGCGCGCTGGCGATCGCCTCCGCGCGCGGACTCGCACCGTCGCGCCTGCAGGCCGTGCTGCGCGGCGACCTCGAACGGATCGTCGCGGTGGCCACCGCCGACGAACCCGGCGACCGCTACCCCACCGCGCAGGCGCTGGCCGACGACCTGCGACGCTGGCAGCAGCATCTGCCGGTGCGCGTGCACCGCGACGGTTGGGCCTACCGGGGCCGAAAGTTCGTGCGCCGGCATCGCGTCGCCAGCAGCCTGGTGGCGGTGCTGGCGATGGTTGCCGTCGGTGCCGGCGGGTTCGGCTGGCGCAAGCTGCAGGCCGAACGCGAGCAGTTCCAGCGTGCCGAGGCCACCATCGCGTTCCTGCGCGACGTGTTCGTCGAGAGCAAGCCCGAACAGACCGAGGGCGAGGCCCTCACCGCCGCGCAATTGCTGGAGCGCGCCGCCGCCGGGCTGCCCGAGCGCTTCGGTGACGACCCGCGCACGCGTGGCCAACTGGAAAGTGAAGTGGGCACGGTCTTCATGAGCATGGGGTACATGGCCAAGGCGCGGCCGCACCTGCGGTACGCCATGGAGCAGCTGGCGCCGGAGCGCGACGCGCGTCCCGACGAGTACCTGCAGCTGGTCGAGTACCTGTCCTATGCCAGCGCCGAGGACCACGACCACCAGGCCGCCTTCGACGTGATCGACGCCAACATGGCCTTCGCCCGCAGTCTGCCGCAGGTGAACGAGCCGCCCGCGGCGCGCCTGCTGCTGGAGCGCGGCAACGCACTGGCCGGTCTGGGGCAGGAGGAGCGGGCACTGGTGGACTACCGCGAGGCGCTTGCGCTGCTGATGGCCGACGGTGGCGGTGCCACCAAGTACAAGGCACGCGCGCACACCAACGTGGCGATCGCGCTGGTGCGCAGCGGTCAGGTGCGTGAAGCCATCCCGGTCTACGAGCAGGCCCTGCGCCTGCACCAGCAGACGCCAGACGCGCTGGAGGCCGATCAGCTGGTCGCCCGCTACAACCTGGCCCGTGCCCAGTCCAGGCTGGGCGAGACCGATATCGCGATTGCCGGCTACGAGGCCGTGTTGCCACGGATGACCAAGCTGCTCAGCGTCCACCATCCGCGCGTGGCCACGCTGCGACTGCAACTGGCGCTGTCCTACGGCGTGCGCGGCGACTACCGCCGCGGCGCCGACCTGATGATGGCGCAGCTGCCGCACCTGCGCGGCAAGGACATCGACCCCGAGGTGCTGGCCCAGTCGGAAGGGTTCGCCGCCAAACTGCTCAACGCCGCGCTGCGCCCCGACCTTGCCGCGCCGCTGGCACGCCAGGCCGATCAGCGCCTGAATCCGGCCGGTTTCGCGGCGGCGGCCGATCGTCCCGATGACGTGCACGCCAATGTGCGTCACATCCTGGGCGAGGTGTCGCTGCAACAAGGCGACCTGGCCGGAGCGGAGCGCGCGTTCCAGGCGGCGTTGCAGGAAAGCCTGCTACTGGCCGAAGGCAAGCCCGATGCCGGCGCGTCCGGCGCGATGGACGCGCTCGGCCGTTGCCGCCTGCTGGCCGGCGACAGTGCGGGGGCGATCGACTGGTTCGAACGTGCCCTGGCGATGATGCGCCAGCGCAAATCGCAGGCGACCCGCGTGGACCCGCGTCTGGTGCGCAGCGAGATCCACCTGCAATGGGCGCGCGCGGTGCAGTCGCGCGATGCGTCGGCGGTTCTCGTGCTGGCTGCGATGCGGCCGCGATACGCGGCTGCGCTCAATGCGGCCGAGCATCCGCTGCTGTGGCAATTCGACCTGCTACACGCCCGCCTGGCGCACGACCTCGGCGGCGCGGGACCGGCGCCGCAACGCCTGCACCAGTCGCGCACGAAACTGCAGGCCCTGGCCGGGGATGCGCCCCTGTCAGAACCGTTTGGGCTGGTGTTCGACTTCTGATTCGGTTGCCACCGGCTCGGTCGGCTGGCTAACCCACCGTCTTGGAGGGCCCAGTAGGATGGGTTGAGCGCAGCGATACCCATCGCACGCCACGACGACCATTTGCGCCTGGTGTTGTTGCCCTCTGCAACCGGATACGCAGGGGATCGCCTCGACTCGCCGGCCACCGCCGCGCGGTCACCTTGGCGTGCGCAGCTGGACCGCGGTTAATGGGTTTCGCTACGCTCAACCCACCCTACGGCGTGCTGCCCGGCCGTGGCCTTGGCGCGCGTTCGGATTGCGGTTGATGGGTATCGCTGCGCTCAACCCATCCTACGGCTACCGAAAGCCGACATAATTCTCCGAGTGATGCCCGGGGGAAACGCGATGCTGTTGTCGATACTGCTCGGCTTGCCGGCCGCGTGGGGGTTGGGCTACTTGACCTTCTGGGGGGTCTGCCTGAAGCGTCAAGGCCAAAGCGTGCTCCACAAGTACGCGGGCTTTAGGTCTTACCGAGAATTGAGAAGTCACGCCATTGGCATGAACATCCTTTGGAGTGCCATCCTGCTGGTGGTCGGGCCATTTATGGCATTCACTTTGGGCTGGCCGGACGGCGGTTTTGTCGTTGTCTTCTTGGCAGGCTACGCCTACGCGTTTTGGCAGTTCCTAAAGAAGCCCAAGAGTGAGTGGGATCGCGAACGGTCATTTCATCCAGATGAGGTTGGCTGAACTAGCCCAGTAGGATGGGTTGAGCGCAGCGATACCCATCGCACGCCACGGCGACCAATTGCGTCTGGTGTTGTCGCCCTCGGCAACCGGCTACGCAGGGGATCGCCTCGACTCGCCGGCCACCTTGGCGCGCGCGTTCGGATCGTGGTGATGGGTATCGCTGCGCTCAACCCATCCTACGGCGTGCTCGCCGGCCACTGCCCGGCCGTGGCCTTGGTGCGCGCTCGGATCGCGGTGATGGGTATCGCTGCGCTCAACCCATCCTACGGCGGGCTAGCCAACCGCCTTGGAGATCGTTGGTGCCGGTACGGACTCCCCCAACCAGTGCCGATAGCGCGTGTCGGCCAATTGGTAATCGCTGGCGGTGACCATGATCGTGCCGTCCCATGCCAGGCCAAGTGGGGCGCCGCGTGAGCCGGCGAGACGCTCGACGAAGCGCTGCACCTGTTCGCGTGCGCGTACCACGTCGACGCCCAGACGCCCCAGCAACAGGCCCGCGCCCTGCTGTTCGAACGTGGTTGCGTCCATCACTTGCAGCTCGGCGTTGTCGATGACCTGCGATTCGATCCGCTCCCGCAGTTCCGCCGGCACCTGCATGGCCATGGTGTAGGCCGGCGTCGACAGATCCAGCAGGACCGCGCCGTTGGCCGTCAGGCCTGGCGTGCCCAGCAACAGACTGGTCAGGCCGAGCGCTGCGTCGTGACTGGCCAGTCCGACGTCTCGGGCCGGCTCGGGGTCCGGAACGGGGCACGGGAGCGGGGTGGGGCGGGGGTCCTGCATGGCGGTTTCCGTGGCGGGCGGAGCCGGTGTCGTTACCGGGTCACAACGAAAAACGCGCAGAACACAAGCCTCCCCCCCTCGCCGATGTGACGCACGTCAGCAAAACCAGTGTGGCGCTCGACCCGGGTGACGGCGAGCATCGCGCCGCCCTGTGGGAGTCCGACCCTGCGTCCGGCCCAACTACGTGCGCGCCGCGCGACTGCCTCGCTGTCGCTCCAGACGCAAAAAGGCCAGCCCTGCGGCTGGCCTTTTCCGGGGTGCTATCCGCTGGCGCGGCGGCGGGCCCTACCAGCCCATGTACTGGCCGCCGTTCGCGGACAGGTTGGCGCCGGTGATCCAGGCGGCTTCGTCTGGCATGAAGAAGCCCACCGCGTAGGCGATTTCCTCCGGCGTGCCCAGGCGCCCGGTGGGGATCTGCGCGACGATCTTGTTGCGCACTTCCTCGGGCACGGCCATCACCATGTCGGTGCCGATGTAGCCGGGCGAGACGGTGTTGACGGTGATGCCGAACTTCGCGTTTTCCTGCGCCAGCGAGATCGTGAAGCCGTGCATGCCGGCCTTTGCGGCGGCGTAGTTGGCCTGGCCGTACTGGCCCTTCTGGCCGTTGATCGAGGCGATCTGCACGATCCGCCCCCACTTGCGATCGCGCATGCCCTCGATGACGGGGCGGGTGACGTTGAAGCAGGAATTGAGGTTGGTGCCGATCACGTCGTTCCACTGCTGCGCGGTCATCTTGTGGAACGTCGAGTCGCGGGTGATGCCGGCGTTGTTGATGAGGATCTCGACCGGTCCGAGTTGCCGCTCGACCTCGCGCACCAGCGCTTCTGCCTGCTCGGGCGATGCCACGTCGCCCTGCGCGAGTGCGACGTCGACGCCCTCGTCGCGCAACTGCGCCTGCCACGCCAGTCCCTTGGCTTCGTCGCGGAAATTGGTGGCGACGCGGTGACCCATCCGGGCGAGCTGCTTCACGATCGAGGTGCCGATGCCGCCAGTACCGCCGGTGACCAGTGCAACGCGTGACTGCATGCCGTGCTCTCCATGTCGACCGCAAGGTGCGGTCCGCCATGGATTCTAGTCGCCAATCATGAAAGTTCTACGCTGCGCTGCAATGTCGGCCGGCGGCTGTCCGGGCGGTATCGCCTGCGGCTTGAACGCGGCCAGTGCACAGGCCAGCAGGGCGTCGGCATCGCCTGCCTCCGCCAGCGCGGACGCGTCCTGGCCGATCAACTGCCAGGCCGTGCGCAACGCTGCCACGGGCTGGTCGGGATCGACCGGTTGCGCCGCATCGGATTTGGACAGCTTTCGTCCGTGTGCGTCGAGCACCAGCGGCAGGTGGGCGTAGCGCGGCGTCGGCAGGCCGAGCGCGCGTTGCAGCAGGATCTGGCGGGCGGTCGAGCCGAGCAGGTCGGCTCCGCGCACGACGTCGGTGATGCGCTGCGCGGCATCGTCGACCACCACGGCCAGCTGATAGGCCCAGTAGCCATCGGCGCGGCGCAACACGAAGTCGCCAACCACGCCGGCGACATCCTGCTGCTGCGGCCCCTGGATGAGATCGTCGAAACGCACCACCGCGCCATCGGCAACCCGCAGGCGTATCGCCGGTTGCACCTGGCCGCTGCGCGGCGCGCGGGCGACGCAAAGACGGTGGATGCCGCCGCTGGATGCCAGGTCGCTGCGACTGCAATGGCACGCAAACGCCGCACCCGTGGCGAGCAGGGCATCGAGCGCCTCCTGGTACGGCACGTCGCGCTGGCTCTGCCGCATCACCGGTCCGTCGCCGTGCAGGCCGAAGGCAGCCAATGCCGCCAGTTGCGCGTCCGCCGCGCCGGCGACCTCGCGCGGTGGGTCGATGTCCTCGATCCGCAGCAACCACGCACCACCGGCATGACGGGCCAGCAGCCAGCTACCCAACGCGGCCACCAGCGAGCCCATGTGCAGCGGACCGGTGGGCGAGGGTGCGAAGCGACCGCGGTAGCCGTCGGGCGCCGACGCGGCATCGTGCGGGTGTGTCGAGGCCATGCGCGTGACGTCAGTCTTCCGGGCCGGCGTGGTCGAGGCAGAACGCGGTCATGCCGCACACCGCCGCGGGCATCGCCGCGAAGTTCAGCACCGGCACCAGGCTCGCGGCGACCACGCACACGCCGAAGCCGATCGCCGCACTGCGATGGCGGCGCAGGAATGCCAGCTGCCGTTGCGGCGCCCAGCCCCAGTTGCCCAGCGGGTTGCCGGCGGTTTCGATCGCCAGCAGCCAGCCGGCGAACAAGAGGTTGATCGGCGCGGCCAGCAGGCCAAGTCCCGGGATCAGGCTGACCACCAGCACCAGCAACAGGCGCACCGCGACATAGCCCAGGATGCGCAGCTGCAGGCGCAGCGACTGGCGCAGCTCGACCATCAGCGGGATCTCCACCTCCTGGCTGCCGCCGCGCAGGCGCATTTCCACCCGTCGCGCCAGCAGGCCGTAGAACGGCGCCAGCAGCAATTGCCCGACCAGGCCGAACGACAGCACCGTGACCGCCAGTAGCAGCAACCCCAGCAGCGGCTTGAGGATCCAGTTCACCCAGCTCCACGATTCGCTGATCCAGCGGTCGAGCAGCCAGTCCATGCCCCACAGCGCGCCGGCGAACGCCAGCGTCAGCAGCACCAGGTTGGCCAGCAGCGGCCACGCCACGAAGCGGCGGATGCCGGGGTTGAACAGCATCCGATAACCGCGCAGGAGGTAGCGCGCGCCGGCCAGCGGCGAGACCGCGTGCTGGGCCAGGGCGAGGCCGGTACGGTGCAGGTCCATGCGTGAGGGGATTCCGGGTGGGCTTGAAGTGGCGGCGAGTCTACCCAATCTAGGCAGAAACCCCGGCAACCCTCCGGTCCGGAAAGCAGAGGCCCCATGTTCAAGCGAATCGCACTTTTCCTTGCCACCAACCTGGCCGTGCTGGCATTGCTCAGCATCGTCATGGCGGTGTTGCAGAACGTCTTCGGCATCCAGCTGGGCAACAACGGCGCATTGCTGCTGATGGCCACGATGTTCGGTTTTGGCGGATCGATGATCTCGCTGATGCTGTCCAAGTGGATGGCCAAGCGCGGCACGGGCGCGTACGTGATCGAACAGCCGCGCAACGAGTCCGAACAGTGGCTGGTCACCACCGTGCGTCGCCAGGCGGAGGCCGCCGGCATCAAGATGCCCGAGGTCGCGATCTACGACGCGCCCGAGATCAACGCCTTCGCCACCGGTCCCAGCCGCAACAACTCGCTGGTCGCCGTCTCCACGGGCCTGCTGCGCGCGATGAGCCGCGAGGAGGCCGAAGCGGTGCTGGCGCACGAGGTCAGCCACGTCGCCAACGGCGATATGGTGACCATGGCGCTGATCCAGGGCGTGCTGAACACCTTCGTGATCGTCTTGGCGCGCGTGGTCGGACGGGTCATCGACAGCTACATCAGCGGCAACCGCGAAGGCGGCCCCGGAATCGGCTACTACGTGATCGTGTTCGTGCTGGACATGGTATTCGGCCTGTTCGCCAGCATGATTGCGATGTGGTTCTCGCGTTACCGCGAGTTCCGCGCCGATGCGGGCGGAGCCAGCCTGGCCGGTCGCGACAAGATGATTGCCGCGCTGCAGCGCCTGTCGCAGACCTACGGCGCCAGCACGCTGCCCAAGCAGGTGGCGGCATTCGGCATCAGCGGCGCCGTCGGCCACGGCCTGAGCAAGCTGCTGATGAGCCACCCGCCGCTGGAGCAGCGCATCGAAGCGTTGCGCAACGTCTCGCCGATGCAGTCGGCGCAGGGTCGCGTGGTCAGCCGCTGAGGCGCTGACGAGGCGAGGGCTCCCGCCAGGACGCCCTGTGCTTCCCCCGCCCATGCGCAACGCATGGGTGGGGTGACGCGTGAGCTGAGCTGAGCGAGACGGAGCCCACGGCGTGTGACGATGGCGGCGTCGGCCGCAGCGAAAACCCAATGACGCGGGGTGACAGGCGGCGTCGGCCGACGCAAACACCCAACGACGCGTTGCGGTGATTTGCGACGGGCACTTTAGGCGCCCGCTGCGCGCTGGTTCCGCGGTTGTGGGGGCTTCGCGATGCCGGGGTTCGCTTCGCTTGCCCCAGTCGCTGTTTCGCCCACACCCGCCAGTTCAACTCCGGCCCCGCCGGTGCAACGGCGGTGCCGGGTGGGCACCGCCAAGGGCTTTACTGGAACTCGTAGTCCATTTCCGGGCCGGCCGCTGCCAGGAAGTGGCCCTGGGCGTAGTCGACGCCCGCGGCGAACAGGTGGGTCATGCTGGCCGCGTCCTGCACGAATTCGGCGATCGTCTGCTTGCCCAGTTCGTGGGCCTTGTCGGCGATGGCGCGCACGCGCTGCTGGTGTTCGGCGCTGCCGGCCAGCTCCTCCATGAATGCCCGGTCCAGCTTCAGCAGCGACGCGTCGAAATGGCTCAGCAGCTGGAACGAATTGAGGCCGCTGCCGAACTGCTCCAGGCCGACCTGCACGCCCAGCGCCGACACCTGCGACAGGAACGTCTGCGCCGCGCCGAGGTTGGTGAACACCTTGGACTCGGACAATTGCAGCACCAGCAGGTTGCCTTCGGCGCCGTGCTTGGTCAGCTGTTCGCGGATCAGCACGACCAGGCTGTCGTCCTGGAGCGATGCCTCGGTGATGCGCACCATCAGGGTGGTACGCCGGCCGAGCTTGAGGCGCTCGCCGATCACCGCGATGGCGCGTCCGACTACCCAGCGGTCGATCTCCCAGAGCAGCCCGTGCTCCTCGGCAATCGGCAGGAACGTCAACGGCTGCACCAGGTCGCCGTGCTCACCGCGCATGCGCAGGTAGGCGTCGTACTTCTCTTCCGGCTCGCCGTGCAGGCTGATCACCGGTTGGTAGTGCATCAGGAACTGGTCGTTGTCGATCGCATCGCGGATGCGCGCGACCCAGGCTTCGATGCGCTCCTGTTCGGCGCGATCGACCGCGCCCGGGTCGAACAGCTCGATACGGTTGCCGCCCACGCCGATCGTGGACTGCACGCCCTGGCTGGCCTTGCCCAGCACCGCTGTGACGCTGGCGATGCGCTGGCCGATCTGCACGCCGCCGATGCTGGTGGTGGCGTTGAGCGAGCGGCTCCCGGCCTCGAGCAGGTTTTCAGCGAATGCCTTGCGCACGGCTTCGGCCAGCTCGAGCGTGCCACGGTGCTCGGTGTTGCGACGGAGCACGGCGAACTGATGCTCGCCGAAGCGCGCGGCGATGTCGTCCGGACCCAGCGCGCTGCGCAGGCGGGCGGCGCAGGCACCGATCAGCTGGTCGGCGGCGTCCAGGCCGATGTCCTGCAGCAATTGCGTGTAGTGGTCGGGCTCGACCAGCAGCAGGCTATGGCTGCTGGCGTTCTGGGCGGCGTCGGCGATGACGTCCTCGAGCGCGCGCAGGAACGTTGCGCGGTTGAGCAGGCCGGTGGCCTGGTCGCGCTGGCGCAGTTCCTCGACTTCTCGCGCGAGCTCGGGGTCGAACTCGGGTTCGTGACGGCGGATCACCACCTGCTGGCACGACTCGCCCTCGTAGGTGGCGGCGGTGAATTCCATGACCGCGGGGAAGTCGGTTCCGTCCAGCGTGCGGGCGGTCAGTTCGTGGCGTGGCGGGGGTGCCTCGCCCTTGGACAACTGCTTGAGCAGGTGCTTGAAACCTTCGACGTCGTGCGGCGCGACCATGTCGAGCAGCGACATGCCCTCGATCTCGTCGAACGACTCGTATCCGAAGATTTCCAGGTACGCCGAGTTGGCGCGGATATGCATGCCTTCGTGGACGTAGGCGATGGGGTCGCGCGAGGACTCGATCAGCGAGTCGCAGCGGCGCTCGGTCTCGCGGACCTGGGCGGCCAGTTTGCGTTGCGAGCGGCGTGCCTCCAGGTCGGCCCATTCGGCGCGAACCACGCTCTGCACGTGTTCGATGCGACCGCGCAAGGCGATCGCGCGCACGCCCATCTGGGCCGCTTCGAGCACGCTGGCGTCGTCGATGGTGTCCTGTACGACCAGAACCGGCAGGTCCTTGCCGCTGGCGTCGACCAGCCGCATCACCGTGGCCAGCGGCACGCTGCGCGCATCGCGCGCGGCCACCACCATGTCTGGCGGCTGGCTGCCAAGCAACTCGTCGAACTGGGCCTCGTTTTCGGGCCGGCTGGGCCGGGCCGCGATGCCACCGTTGCGCAGTCCGCTGACGATCGCCTCGGCGGCTTCGACACTGTCGTCGACGATCAGCAGGCGCAGTGCGGCGTCTTTACCGAATTGCATAGCCACCTCCTTAGGCCCGGCGTTATGACACGAAGCAGCGTCTGCCGTCCATGCGCAACGCGGCGTTTCGTGACCCAGGGCGTCGCTGATGGCCGCGCCGGGGCGGCTGTCGACGTGCTACAGCGGGCGCTTGCCGGTGTCCCCTGCGACCTCGCGCACCAACTTTGGCACAAGGTAGCCCGAAAGCCGCGCGGCCAATGCAGCATGCAGACTGCGCGCGCGGTCGTCGCCGATCTCGAAGTGTGCCGAGCCCTGGACCCGGTCGAGCTGGTGCAGGTAGTAGGGCAGCACGCCGGCGGCGTGGCCGCGTTCGCTGAGCTCGGCCAGTGCCTCCACCGAGTCGTTGACCCCGCGCAGCAGCACGGCCTGGTTGAGCAGCATCACCCCGGTGCCGCGCAGGCTCGCCAGGGCGGCGTCCACCTGGGCGTCGAACTCGCGGGCGTGGTTGGCGTGCAGGACCACCGTCACCGGCCAGGGCAATGCCGACAGCCACTCCAGCAGGGCGGCATCGACGCGTTCGGGCAGCACCACTGGCAGGCGGGTGTGGATGCGCAGGCGCTTGAGGTGGCCGATCGTGGCCAGCGCATCGGTCAGTTCGGCAAGCTTCGACGTCGACAGCGACCAGGGGTCGCCGCCCGACAGGATCACCTCGTCGATCGACGCGTCGGCGCGGATCAACTCGACCGCGTTGCGCCACCCGGCCGCGGCCGCGGTCTCCTCGGCATACGGGAAGTGCCGGCGGAAGCAATAGCGGCAATGGATCGCGCAGCTGCCCGTGCTGACCAGCAGGGCCCGGCCGCGGTACTTGCGGATCACGCCGTCGCCGGCCTTGGCGGCCCCGTCGCCTACCGCGTCCAGGCTGAAGCCCGGCATCGGGTGCATCTCGGCATCCAGCGGCAGCACCTGGCGCAGCAACGGGTCGTTCGGGTCGCCGTGGCGCATGCGTGCCACGAAGCCGCGCGGTACCCGCAGTGGGAACTGCGCGGCCGCCTCGTCGGAGATCGCCAGGGCGGCCGATTCCAGGCCGAGCATCGCCAGCAGTTCGCGTGGATCGCGCACCGCGTCGCGCCACAGCTGTTGCCAGCGCGGAGTCGGCATCGGGGCGATGGCGGAGGGCGGCTGCAAGGAGGCCGGGGCTGCGGGTATCATGCGGGTCCGTTTTTTGCGCTGGTGCGGCCTTTGGCGGCCGCGCAGCCCGGCATTCTAGCGCCCGCCGATCCAGGCGGCCCGGAGACAGCCGTTCCGACGGACTGCTCCAACCCCCTCACATTTCCGCAGGAGTTCCAGCATGGCCACCTATGGCATGAACGACGTCAAGAACGGGATGAAGATCCTGGTCAACCGCGACCCGTGCATCATCACCGAGACCGAGTACGTCAAGCCGGGCAAGGGCCAGGCCTTCACCCGCGTGAAGTACCGCAGCATCAAGTCCGGCCGCGTGGTCGAAATGACCATGAAGGCCACCGACGACGTCGAGGCCGCGGACGTCGTCGACACCGACATGCAGTTCCTGTACGCCGATGGCGAGTACTGGCACTTCATGAACCCGGAGAGCTTCGAGCAGGTCCAGTCCGACAAGGCCGGCATGGGCGGCGCCGAAAAGTGGCTCAAGGGCGAGGAAGAGTGCGTGGTGACGCTGTGGAACGGCGTGCCGATCATGGTCCAGCCGCCGAACTTCGTTGAGCTGAAGATCGTCGAGACCGACCCGGGCGTTCGCGGCGACACCTCGGGTGGCGGCGGCAAGCCGGCCACGCTCGAGACTGGCGCGGTGGTGCGCGTGCCGCTGTTCGTCAGCCAGGACGAGACCGTCAAGGTCGACACCCGCTCGGGTGAGTACGTCAGCCGCGTCAAGTAAGACCGCCGACCCCGCGCGCTCCGGCGCGCGGAACGACCGCCGTCGTGCCCGGCGCGATGGCGGCCGATCGCGGAACACGATCGCAGGACGCGATGGTGCGGCGTGGCATCTCGCCAGGTGCATGCCCGCCCTCGACAGGGACGCCCGGCCATCCCGGGACCACGACA
Organism: Montanilutibacter psychrotolerans; assembly: GCF_003719825.1. GTDB lineage: Bacteria > Pseudomonadota > Gammaproteobacteria > Xanthomonadales > Xanthomonadaceae > Montanilutibacter > Montanilutibacter psychrotolerans. Next base: position 187,722 of record NZ_RIBS01000002.1, read on the forward strand.
AAGGAAACGCATGACGACCGAACACGCACCCCAGCCCTGCGACCTGTTGATCGAAGCCGGCTGGGTCGTGCCGGTCATCCCGCACGGCGTGGCCCTCGAGGACCACGCCGTTGTCGTCACGGCCGGCGCCATCGTCGCCGTGCTGCCCACCGCCGAGGCCCGTCGACGCTACGTCGCCGGCGAGACCGTCTCGCGCCCGGATGCGGCGCTGATCCCGGGCCTGGTCAACGCCCACACGCACAACCCGATGACGCTGCTGCGCGGCATCGCCGACGATCTGCCGCTGATGGAATGGCTGCAGGGCCACATCTGGCCGATCGAGGGTGCGGTGATCGGGCCGGAGTTCGTCGCCGACGGCATCACCCTGGCAATCGCCGAGATGCTGCGCGGCGGCACCACCTGCGCCAACGAGAACTACTTCTTCCCCGACGTGCAGGCCGCCGTCTACAAGCGCCATGGCTTCCGTGCGCGCGTTGGCCTGCCGGTGATCGATTTCCCCACCGCCTGGGCGAAGTCCGACGACGAGTACTTCGACAAGGCAGGCGAAGTCTGGGACCAGTGGCGCGATGACCCGCTGGTGGCGACGGCGTTTGCCCCGCACGCGCCGTACACGGTGTCGGATACGAGCTTCGAACGCATCCGCATGCTGTCCGACCAGCTCGACATCCCCGTGCACTGCCATGTGCACGAGACGGCCCACGAGTGCGACGAATCTCAGGCCACGCATGGCCAGCGCCCGCTCGCGCGGCTGGACCGCCTGGGCCTGGTCAACGATCGCCTGATCGCCGTGCACATGACCCAGCTGAACTCCGCCGAGATCGCACTGTGCGCGCAGCGTGGCGTCAGCGTGGTGCATTGCCCGGAATCCAACCTCAAGCTGGCCTCGGGTTTCTGCCCGGTCGGAAATCTGCAGCGCGGCGGCGTCAACGTCGCCATCGGCACCGACGGCTGCGCCAGCAACAACGACCTGGACATGTTCGGCGAGATGCGCACCGCGGCCCTGCTGGCCAAGGCCGTGTCCGGCGACGCGTCCGCGCTCGACGCCGCCAGCGCGCTGCATGCGGCCACGCTGGGTGGCGCAAAGGCGCTGGGCTTCGACGACCGGATCGGCTCGATCGAGCCGGGCAAGATGGCCGACCTGGCCTGCGTCGACCTGGGTCAACTGGAAACCCAGCCGCTGCACCACGTGATCTCGCAACTGGTCTACGCCACCGGCCGGCACCAGATCAGCGATGTGTGGATCGCAGGGCGTGCGAAGCTGCGCCAGCGCGTGCTGGTCGACCTGGATGTCGAGGCGCTGGTGGCCAACGCGCGCCAATGGCGCAGCCGGATCGCCGGTATCCGGATCTCATGATCTGCACCTCGCAACTTCCGCCATTTCGTTTCCGTTTCCTGGGCTCGGCGTCACTGGGTGAATCGCGCCCGAAGTCCGGCCCTCCCGGCCCGCGTCCGATGAGGCGGGCCAGCCGTAACGATGCTTTCCTGGATGTGCCGCCATGACCGACCCTTCCGCCGCGCCCAACGACAACTTCAGCCAGGCCGAGCTCGACAAGTTCGGCGCACTGGCCAACCGCTGGTGGGACCCGGAAGGCCCGCAGAAGGCACTGCACGCGCTGAACCCGGCGCGCCTGGGTTATGTGGCCCAGCGCACCACGTTGCGCGGTGCGCGCGTGCTCGACGTCGGCTGCGGCGCCGGTCTGCTCAGCGAAGCGCTGGCCGTCGAAGGCGCGCAGGTCACCGCGCTCGACCTGGCGCCGGAACTGGTCAAGGTGGCCAAGCTGCACCGGCTGGAAACCGGCGTGGAGGTCGACTACCGCCTGCAGTCGGTGGAGTCGCTGGCGGCGGAGCTGCCCGGCAGTTTCGATGCGATCACCTGCATGGAGATGCTCGAGCACGTGCCCGACCCGGGCGCGATCATCGCCGCCTGCGCAACGCTGTTGAAGCCTGGCGGGCGTCTGTTCCTGTCGACGCTCAACCGCACACCGGCGGCATTCGCGTTGGCCATCGTCGGCGCCGAGTACGTCGCGGGGCTGCTGCCCAAGGGCACCCACACCTATCGCGATTTCATCAAGCCGTCCGAACTGGCCGCCTGGCTGCGCGAGGCCGACCTGCGACTCGAGGACGTCAGCGGACTGATGTACGAACCGTGGAACAACTCGGCCAAGGTGATCTCGCGCACCGACGTGAACTACCTGGCCTGCGCGGTGAAGCCAGGCGGGGAGTGACGTGAGGATTCGGGACTCTCGGGACTCGGGGCTCGGGGCTCGGGACTCTCGGGACTCGGGACTCGGGACTCGGGACCTGTGGCGCCTGTGGTCTGTGGCCGACATCGTGATTCGGGTCGGCGAGGCGGTTCAGTGCAATGGGATCTGAGACCACTCCTCCTACCGAGCTGATCAAGATCAAGCCCCTGAACCCTGAACCCTGAACCCCGAACCTCGAACCCCGCACCCCGCACCCCGCACCCCGCACCCCGCACCCCGACCCCCGACCCCCGACCCCCGACCCCCGACCCCCGACCCCCGAACCCCGAGTCCCATGCCCACCCGATTCCCCAAAGCCGTGCTGTTCGACCTCGATGGCACGCTGCTCGACAGCGCGCCGGACATGCTCGCCGCCGTCAACGCCATGCGCGCCGCGCGCGGCCGGCCCGACATGGCCCTGGCCGACCTGCGTCCGCACGTGTCCAAGGGCGCGCGGGCGATGGTGGGTGCGGCGTTCGACGATGTCGACGCGCAACAGCGCGATGGCTGGATCCCCGAGTTTCTCGCGCTCTACCAACGCGAGCTGGGCCGGCACGGTGCGCCGTTTGCCGGTGTCGAAGCCATGCTCGCCGCGCTCGAGGCGCAGGGCTGCGTCTGGGGCATCGTCACCAACAAGCCCGAGTACCTCGCGGTGCAGCTGATCCCGCTGCTGGGTTGGCAACACCGCTGTGCGGTGCTGATCGGCGGCGACACCCTGGCGGCACGCAAGCCCGATCCGTTGCCGCTGCTGGTTGCCGCGCAGCGCATCGACGTGGCGCCGGAAGACTGCGTGTACGTCGGCGACGACGAGCGCGACATCATCGCCGCGCGCGCCGCCGGCATGCCGTCGGTGGTCGCGCTGTGGGGCTACCGCCTGGCCGAGGACGATCCGCTGGCCTGGAACGGCGACGTGCTGATCGAGGACGCCGGCGAGCTGTGCGCAGCAGCGGCCTGGCCGGCAACACCATGAGCGCGCCGGACATCGACAGCCGTGACGACGGCGGCGAAGCGCTGGCCGATTTCATCGGCAAGTGGCGGGTGCGCTGGCCGGAATGGCCGCTGGCGGAGGTGTTTGTGCCCGTCGGGCAACGCGCCGCCGCCCTGGCCTGGGCCACCTTGCAGCAGGAACTGGGCGACGCGGCCTGGGGCGGCAGCGATGCGCGCCCGGGCGCGGCCAAGCTGGCCTGGTGGCAGGAGGAGCTGGCTGGCTGGTCCCGGGGCGCCCGCCGCCACCCGCTGGGCGTCGCCTTGCAGCGTCTGCCGGCGCCGTGGGCGGCACTGGCGGCGGCGTTGCCGGCGCTGGCCGCCAGTCGCGAGCGCCCGCGCGATCTCGACGAAGCCGCCGCGATGCTGCAGCCGTTCGCGCTGGCCATCGCCCGCATCGACGCGGCGCTGTCGCCAGCGGAGGCGTCCGCCGACGGCGACGCCGATCGCACGGAGGCTCGCGCTACGGCCGATGCCGCCGTGATCACGGCCTGCCTGCTGCAGGCGCGTGGCCTGCACGGCGACGAGACGCAGGTGCCACTGGCGATGCTGGCGCGGGCCGGCGAGGGCAACGCGAGCGCCGCCTGGATCAACGAGCAGACCGCCCGGTGGCCCGGCCAGCGGGCGTCGACCCGGCTGCGACGAGTCCACGCGGCCCTGGCACGCGAACGGCTGCGCCGCGGCGATGCGGTCCGTCCGCTGCCGGCCTGGTCGACGCTCTGGCAGGCCTGGCGCGCCGCCCGCAACTGACTGTTGCAGGTGCGAGGGAGGGGGCGGCCGGCGGGCCGGCTAGAATGGCCCCCGTTGCGAACCCCACGCGCCGCCCCCACCTGTGCTGACGTGACCAATCCCCCGCATAGCCTCCATCCCGCCGTCGTACGCGAACTCCCCGACGTGGCGTTCGACGCCGCCGCCATGGCGCGTCCGCTCGACTGGGTCGGGATGTCGAACATCGCCCTGCCACTGCGCGTCGCCTCCCCGGGAGGCGATCCGATCCAGGTCGCCGCCTCGGTCGACGTCGGTGTCGACCTGACCTCGGCCGACACGCGCGGCATCCACATGTCGCGGCTCTACCTGCGCCTGCAGGACGCGTTTGCCAGCGAAGTGGTGACCCCGGCTGGCCTGCGCCGCGTGCTGCAGTCGCTGGTGGATTCGCAGGCCGGCATCTCCTCACAGGCACGCCTGGCGCTGCGCTACGACCAGTTGCTGCTGCGGCCCGCGCTGGCCAGCGGCAACGCCGGCTGGAAGCGCTATCCGGTCGAGATCGACGCCAACCTCAGCGGCGGTCACCTGCGCCTGGCGCTGAAGTTCTCGGTCGAATATTCCAGTACGTGTCCGGCGTCTGCCGCGTTGTCGCGCCAGCTCAACGCCGAGCGCTTCAGCGAGGATTTCGCGGTCGCCCGGCCGTTGTCGGCCGCGGTGGTGAGTGACTGGCTGGCGTCGGAGCGTGGCCTGGCCGCCACGCCGCACGCGCAGCGCAGCCGCGCTTCGATGCGCGTCGAGTTGCGCCCGCAGTTCGACGAACTGCCATTGGCGGCATTGATCGATGCGGTCGAGCACGCGCTGGGCACGCCGGTCCAGACCGCCGTCAAGCGCGACGACGAGCAGGCCTTCGCCCGCCTCAATGCCGAGAACCTCATGTTCTGCGAGGACGCTGCGCGCCGTGTCGCTGCGGTGCTCGCCGCCGATCCGCGCATCGAGCGATTCGAGGCAGAGGTCGAGCACTACGAAAGCCTGCACCCGCACGATGCGGTGGCGCGGGTCAGCGGCGTCAACGTCGCTTGAAGTGAGCGCGTCACCGCGGCTCCCGCGGTGACGAATGCGTCGGCGATGTCGCGCCGATGTCGCCCGACGAGCCTCAGCCGGGCGGCATCAACCGGCCGACGTCAACCGCGGCAGCGCGTTGACGATCCGGCAGAACAGCTGCGCGGTGCGCTCGGTGTCGTACACCGCCGAATGCGCCTGGTTGCCGTCCCACTCCAGGCCCGAGGCCTGCACCGCGCGCGCAAGCACGGTCTGGCCGTAGGCGACACCGGCCAGGGTGACCGTGTCGAACACGCTGAACGGATGGAACGGGTTGCGCTTGTGGCCGCAACGCGCGACGGCGGCGTTGAGGAAATTGAGATCGAAGTGGGCGTTGTGACCGACCAGGATCGCGCGCTGGCAGCCGTGCCGCTTGGCTGCCTCGCGCACCGGCGCAAACACGTGATCGAGCGCCGCGCGCTCGTTGCGTGCCGCGCGGAACGGGTGGTCGACATCGATGCCGGTGATCTCCAGCGACTTCGGGTCGATCTCGGTGCCGGGTGCCGGCATCACATGGCTGCTGGTGATCTCACCGACCACGAGCTGGCCGTTCTCGTCGAGGTCCAGCGGAGCGACCGCGATCTCGAGCAGGGCATGGCGGTTCCAGTCGAAGCCGCCGGTTTCCACATCCACCACCACCGGCAGGAAGCCGCGAAAGCGGGACGCCAGCGTGCCGGGCGCCGATGTGGTGGTGGCTTCGGCGGCAGGGGCGGGGGCGGCGATCCCGGAGGGGACGTCGACGGGCATTGCGGGCATGGCGGGACTCGGTACGGCGTTGGTGCGGTGCGGAAGCCTAGCAGACCGACCCGGAACCCGGACGTTGCGGCTCCCTTCGGTCGGCGGTCGGCGGGGTTGCTGACGCCGGTGCGCTTGGCTGGCGCGCCGTCGCGCCGGGTCATCGAGTCGTCGGAATGCGGCTGTCAGTCCGCGCTCGAGGTAGCCGTCAGGACGCCACTGGCCTGCATCTGGCGCAGCAGCGGCACGCCGTGCGCGACGAATGCGCTGGCATCGTCGCTGCCAGCCTCGACGGCCAGCGCCAGCAGCAACGTGCGGCCCGTCGCTCCCGGCCCGGCTTCCAGCAGCTGGAGCAGGCGGAATGCCAGCGGGCTCAGTTCGGAAAAGCGCACATTGCCGTCGCGTTCGCGTCGAACCAGCAGCAACGTGGGCGTGTCCGGTGGCGTGTCGGGGCGATGGTCCGGGCCGATCCTGTGCACGGGCCACCGGTAAGCCAATGGCCAGGCCAGTGGCGACAGCGCCAGGCCCGTGTCCACCAGGTCCGATTCGTCGGCAGGCGTCCAAGGCGCGGGCGCCGCCGACTCGTCGATCTGCAGCGCCAGCTCGACCCACTCGTAATGCGCCAGCTCGGGCAGGAATGCCGGCAGGTCGCGCTCGTGCAACGGCACCTGCGCGAGGTAGTCGGTGAACTCGCCCGCGATGCGCGTGAACAGCGGCGAGCGACAGCGGTGCTCGCGATAGAAATCGCGCACCAGCGTGCGCCAGGCACCGTCGTCGAGCAGCCTGCGGATCACCGGAAAGCTGCCGGCCAGCAGGCCGGCGAGATTGTTGAACAGCAACTCGCGATACACCGCCAGGCGGCGTTCCTCGATGCCGGGCGGTGCAGGGATGGACTGCGGATCGCGCAGGTGCCGTGTCAGCTCGAACTGTTGCTCGCGCAGGCGCGCGGGCGCTTGGGCGATCGGTGTGTCGGCAGTGGGTCGGTCAGGCGTGGGCATGGCGGTCGGCGCGCGCGTGATCGCGCATGATCGAACGGACGGTGCCCAGTTCGGCAACCAACTCGGCGTAGGGCGGGAAATTGAAATCGCGTTCGAGCACCGTCGGACGCGCGCCGAAACGTGCGTAGGTTTCGCCCAGCAACGACCACACCGCATCCTTGACCGGTGCGCCGTGGGTGTCGATCTTGAGGTCCGGCGCTTCGTCGTAATGGCCGGCGACGTGAAGGCAGGCAATGCGATCACCTGGCAGGCCGGCAATGAACGCGCTGGCGTCGTAGCGATGATTGATCGCGTTGACGTAGACGTTGTTGACGTCCAGCAGCAGGTCGCAATCGGCTTCGGCCAACACCGCGCACGTGAACTCCAGCTCGCTCATGCGCTGGTGCGGCGCGGCGTAGTACGAAGCGTTCTCGATGGCGATGCGGCGACCGAGCAGGTCCTGTGTTTCTTGGATGCGCGCGGCGACGTGGCGCACGGCTTCTTCGGTGAACGGAATTGGTAACAGGTCGTACAACTGGCCGTCGTCGCTGCAGTAGCTCAGGTGCTCGCTGTACAGCGGGACGCGGTAGTGGTCGAGGAAATCGCGCACCTGCGCCAACAATTCGCGATCGAGCGGCGCGCAACCGCCCAGCGACAACGACAGGCCATGGCAGCACAGCGGGTGACGGGACGCCAGCTGCGCGAGCGCGTCGCCGAGGCGACCGCCCACGCCGATCCAGTTCTCCGGCGCGCATTCGAGGAAATCGAAGTCGCCGGTGGGCGCGTCCTGCAGCGGGCCCAGCAGGGCCCGCCGCAGTCCGAGTCCGACGCTCGTTGCAGGCAGCGGTCGGCTCATGGTTCAGCGGCAGTCCGCACAGGAAAGCACCAACGCCTGCGAGCGGACGATGCCAACCATTACGGCGTCGAACCGCCGCACTTGCCTTCGGCGGCCTTCTTGGCGGCCGGGACCAAGGTGGGAGCCGGTGCGGTCTGCGCCGGAGCGGCAGCTGCTGCCGGAGCCGCAGCGGCCGCCTCGGGTGCCGCTGCAGCGGCGTGGGCACCGCAGCCGCCTTCGGCAGCCTTGGCTTCGCCTGCGGCGGCGTGGCCACCACAGCTGCCTTCGCCGGCGGTCTTGTCGCCACCGCACTGGCCTTCGCCGCACTTGCCTTCACCGGCCTTGGCGGCGTGGTGGGCTTCCACCTCGGCAGCGCTGATCGAACCGTCACCGTTGGTGTCGTGTGCAGCGAAACCGCTGCCGTCGCCGCCGTGCGCGGCCGTGTACTCGGCCTGCGACAGGCTGCCGTCCTGGTCGGTGTCCATCTTGGTCATGCCGCACGCACCTTCGCCACACTTGCCTTCGGCGGGGGCCGCGGCGGCTGCGGCTTCCTGCGCGCCGAGCAGGTAGCCCTGGGTCAGGTCGCTCATCGCGAAGGCCGACGCGCTCAGACTCAGGCCGCCAATCAGGGCGGCGCCAACGGCGAGCGACATCGGCTTGCGGTTCTTGCTGTTCATGCGGGTCTCTCCTTGGATGGACGGGGTTGGGGGAACTGAAGGCAGGAATCTACGCCAGTGACGAGCCGGCAGGTTGACGCATTCGTCGCATTACGGTCAGCGGTCGAGGTACTCGCGCGCCAGCAGACGTGCGCGATGCAGCCGCGACTTGACGGCTTCGCGGCCGATGTCGAGCCGGTCCGCGATCTCGGCGATGGTCAGGCCTTCGAGGTCGCGCAGCAACACCACTTCGCGGTAGTGGGCCGGCAGGGACTCGAGTGCGGCAGCGACATCGTGCCGCCATTCGGCCGGTTCGTGCTGCACCGGCGGCAGGATGTCGTCGGTGATCACGTCTCCGCTGATCGTGCGCATGGCGCGCTTGAGGCGGTTGCATTCGCGCTTGACGATACGGAACAGCCAGGAGGTGAAACACTCCAACGCGCGCAGGTCGGCCAGCTTGCGCGAGACGGTGATCAGGGTTTCCTGCACCGCGTCCTCCACGTCGTTGATGACGCAGTGGTACTCGGCGTAGCGGCGCAGGTCCTGGCGCGAATGGGCCAGCACGCGCTCGAGCGCCATCGCATCGCCACGGCGGGCGGCGTGCAGGTCGTCGGGGGCAATCACGATGGCGGCCATGGGACGATTCTCCGGCAGTAGGGCAGGGATTGCCCACCACGCATCGGAGAAGAGTCAAGCGAGGGCCGAAACGGTTCGGCCCGGGTGCGATGCCCCGGGCCGTGGTTTTGCGCGGATTCAGGCTGGGGATTCGGCCCCCGCGCTCCACCCTGCGGGTTCAGCCAACCGAGCTCGGCCCACCACTACCGGGTCCAGCCAGCGAGTCCAGCCAGCAAGTGCAACCGGTCGATTACGGCCCGGTGGCGGTGTTGCTGTCGTCGCGCTTCTCGCGCGGCGGCAGCAGCTCCTCGCCGCGCACGAGGAACCAGACGTTCTCGGCGATGTTGGTGGCGTGGTCGCCGATCCGCTCGATGTTCTTGGCCATGAACAGCAGGTGGGTGCAGGCAGTGATGCTGCGTGCGTCCTCCATCATGTAGGTCAGGAGCTCGCGGAACAGCGCGGTGTAGGCCAGGTCGACCTCGGCGTCGCGCGCCCGAACGCGCTGCGCGGCTTCGACGTCGCTGGTCCGGTACGCGGCCAGCACATCGCGCAGCTGCGTCACCGCCAGCGTGCCCAGCGCATGCAGGCCGTTGACGTGCGGCAGCGGCGGCGACAGGTTCAGCGCCGTCGAACGCTTGGCGACGTTGGCCGCGTAGTCGCCGATGCGCTCGATGTCGGAGGCGATGCGGATCGCGGCGAGGATCTGGCGCAGGTCGCGCGCCATCGGCCCGCGCAGCGCCAGCTTCATGACGTCGTGGCTGATCTCTTGCTCGAGCGCGTCGATCGCCTCGTCGTTGGCGATGATGCGCTCGGCGGCCTTGCCGTCGCGGCGTCGCACGACGTCCAGCGCGGCCTCCAGCTGGGAGGCGGCCATCTCGCCCATGCGCAGGGTCTCGTCGAGCAGGCGGTGCTGCTCGTCGTCGTAGCTCTTGACGATGTGGTCGTGCATTGGGGGGCTCATGTCGGTGCTCCTTCGTCCTTGATGTGGTTCCCTCCTTCCTCCGGAAGAAGGTGCCCGATGGGCGGGATGGGAAAGGGCGCGCGCTGCATGCGGCGACGTCGCGTCGCCTGCACCTGCTGCGCCACCGTCGTCGTGTCGGCGTGACGCGTCCGGCTCAGCCGAACCGGCCGGTGATGTAGTCCTCGGTCTGCTGCCGGGTCGGACTCTGGAAGATGGTTTCGGTGGGGCCGTGCTCGACCAGGTCGCCCAGGTACATGAAGGCGGTGAAGTCGGACACGCGCGCGGCCTGTTGCATGTTGTGGGTCACGATGGCGATCGTGTAGTCCTTCTTGAGCTCTTCCACCAGTTGTTCGATGCGGCTGGTGGAGATCGGGTCCAGTGCCGACGTCGGCTCGTCGAGCAACAGCACGTCGGGCTTGAGCGCCACCGCGCGGGCGATGCACAGCCGCTGCTGCTGGCCGCCGGACAGTCCCAGTGCACTCTGGCCCAGCTTGTCCTTGACCTCGTCCCACAGCGCGCCCTGGCGCAGCGCGCCCTCGACGCGGACGGCCATCTCGGCCTTGGAAAGCTTCTCGTGATGCCGGATGCCGTAGGCGACGTTCTCGAAGATCGTCATCGGGAACGGCACCGGCTTCTGGAACACCATGCCGACCTTGCTGCGCAGCCGGTTCATCGGGTACTTGGCGTCAAGGATGTTTTCGCCGTCGAGCAGCACCTGGCCCGATGCCACCAGCTTGGGGTACAGCGCATAAATGCGGTTGAAGATGCGCAACAGCGTCGACTTGCCGCAGCCCGACGGTCCGATCAGCGCGGTCACGCGCTTCTCGGGGATCTCCAGGTGGATGTCCTTGAGCGCGTGAAATTTGTCGTAGTGGAAGTTCAGCCCGCGCGCGGCGAGCTTGACCGGGGCGACTTCGGCCGCAGGGGCGCGCGCGGGCATGGCGAGGGAAATGCGGGCGTCGTTCATGGGCGGGGTTCGCAGGTCGGGTTGGATCGAAAGGTCAGTCATGGCTCACCCGGTTGCGCAGTATGAGAGCACGCGCCAGCAGGCTGATCACCAGCACGAACAGGGTCAGCACCAGGGCGCCGGCCCAGGCCAGCGTCTGCCAGGTTTCGTAGGGGCTGCCGGCAAACTGGTTCATCACGACCGGCACGCTGGCGATGGGCTGCAATACGTCGGTGCTCCAGTACTGGTTGCCGAATGCGGTGAACAACAGCGGTGCGGTTTCGCCGGAGATGCGTGCCAGCGCGAGCAACACGCCGGTGACGATGCCCGCCGAGGCACTGCGGTACAGCACCTGCACGATCACCTTCCACTGCGGGACGCCCAGCGACAGCGCGGCTTCGCGCATCTGCGAGGGCACCAGCCGCAGCATCTCGTCGGTGGTACGCACGACGACGGGCAGCACGATGAAGGCCAGCGAGATCGCGCCTGCCAGTGCCGAGAAGTTGCCGCCGCTCTGCATCACCACCAGCGTGTAGACGAACAGGCCGAGCACGATCGATGGCGCCGACAGCAGGATGTCGTTGACGAAGCGCACCACCGTGCCGAGCTTGCGGCCGGCACCGTACTCGGCCAGCCAGGTGCCGGCGGCGATGCCCAGCGGGGTGCCGATCGCGATCGCGATCGCGCACATCACGGCGCTGCCGAAGAACGCGTTGCGCAGGCCGCCCACCTGCATCGGCGGTGGCGTGTCCTGGGAGAACAGCGCCCAGTCGATGCCGCCCAGGCCCTTGGCCACCAGCGTCCAGAGGATCCAGCCCAGGAAGAACAGGCCCAGCAACGCGGCCGCGCACGACAGCGTCAGTGCGACCACGTTGGCGATGCGACGACGGCGATACAGGGACGCGGCGGCAGGCGACACGACCGAAGCGGTGGTGGCGTTCATCAATTGCCCTCCTTGCGCGACAGCTGCATCAGCATCAAGCGTGCCAGCGCCAGCACCACGAAGGTGACCACGAACAGCACGAAGCCCAGCAGCAGCAGCGCCGATCGATAGGTTTCGGTCGCCTCGCCGAAATCGTTGGCGATCAGGGCGGCGATGGTGGTCCCCGGCTCCAGCAGCGAAGCCGAGAAGTTGACGCTGTTGCCGATCACGAACGCCACCGCCATCGTTTCGCCCAGCGCGCGACCCAGGCCGAGGAAGATGCCGCCGATCACGGCCGAGCGCGTGTACGGAAGTACGATGTCCCAGCTCACTTCCCAGCGCGTCGAACCCAGTGCGTAGGCCGATTCCTTGAGTCGTGTCGGCACGGTCAGGAACACCTCGCGCATCACGGAGGAAATGAACGGGATGACCATGATTGCCAGCACGATGCCGGCAGTGAGCATGCCGATGCCCAGCGGCGGACCCTGGAAGAAACGTCCGATGACGGGCAGCTCGCCAGCGTGGTCGTTGAGCCAGGGCGTGACGTATTCCGTCATCACCGGCACCAGCACGAACAGGCCCCACATGCCGTAGATGATCGACGGAATGCCGGCCAGCAGCTCGATGGCGGTGGCCACCGGCGCGCGCAGCCAGCGCGGTGCGACTTCGGTCAGGAAGAACGCGATGCCGAAGCTCACCGGTACCGCGATCAGCATGGCGATGAGGGCGGTGATCACCGTGCCGTAGATCGGCACCAGTGCGCCGTATTTGTCCTCGACCGGGTTCCACTCGGTGGTGATGAAGAAATCCAGGCCGGAGGTCGCCAGCACGTGGCGGCCGCCCCACAGCATCGACAGCGCAGCACCCGCCAGGGCCACCAGCACCAGGGCGACGGTGGCATTGAGCGCGTAGCGGAACAGCCGGTCGTTGCGCGCATCGAGCACGTCGCGGCGGCTGGGCGCGGTGGCGGGGAGGGTGGTGGTGTTCATCGGTACTCGCAAGGGCGATGTCCTGCCTGCTCCGTCCTGGAGCAGGCGCGCGGGTGGTGGGCAGGCGTTGCGGTCAACCCGGTTCGTGTCACGGCCCCGCGTCGGGGGCATGGCCAGTACGACGCGGCTGCCACGTCCGCGCGGGGCGCGGACGGGCTGCCAGCCTCACTTGAACTCGGCGGCCCAGTACGCCTTCACCTGGGTGACCAGCTCGGCCGGCAGCGGCACGTAGTGCAGCTCCTGCGCCTGCGGCTGGCCGCCTTCGAGGGCCCACTTGAAGAACGCCAGCGCATCCGCGCTGCGCTTGGCGTCCTTGGGCTGCTTGTGCATCAGGATGAAATTGGTGGCGGTGATCGGCCATGCCTGCGGGCCGGCGGCATTGGTGATCACGAGGTTGAAGTCCTTCGCACCGGCCCAGTCGGCGGTGGCGGCCGCGGCCTGGAACGACGCGGCGTTGGGCTCGATCCAGTTGCCGGCGGCGTTCTGCAGCGTGGTGTAGGCCATGTTGTTCTGGATCGCATAGGCCAGCTCGACATAGCCGATCGAACCCTTGATCTGCTGCACGTACGACGCCACGCCTTCGTTGCCCTTGCCGCCGACACCACCTGGCCACTTGACCGAGGTGCCTTCGCCGACGCTGTCCTTCCAGGCCGGGCTGACCTTGGACAGGTAGTTGGCGAAATTGAAGGTGGTGCCCGATCCGTCGGAGCGGTGCACGAGGTTGATCTTCAGGTCGGGCAGGGCGACGCCGGGATTGATCGCGGCGATGGCCGGATCGTTCCACTTGGCCACCTTGCCCAAGAAGATGTCCGCCAACAGCGGGCCGGTGAGGCGCAGCTTGCCGGCCGCGACGCCCTCGACATTGACGACCGGCACCACCCCGCCGATGGCCGACGGGAATTGCCCCAGGCCGGCGGCAGCGAGTTCCTCGCTCGACAGCGGCTTGTCGGACGAGCCGAAGTCCACCGTGCCGGCCTTGATCTGCGCGATGCCGCCGCCGGAACCGATCGACTGGTAGTTGACCTTCGCGCCGGTGGCCTGGTGGTAATCGCCCGACCACTTGGAGATCAGCGGGAAGATGAAGGTCGCACCGGCGCCGGTGATCTCGGCTGCGACGCGGTCGCCAGCAGGCGCACCGGCTGCGGGCGCGGTGGCGCCGTCGGCGGTCGCCGGAGCGTCGGCACCGGGCTTGCACGCGGCAACGGCCACCACGATGGCGAGGGAAAGGGCCGCAAGGCGTACCGGCGAGGACTTCATGCGTAACTCCATGACGAAGGCCGACCGGGCGGTCGGCGATGGCGCCATGAAATGATGTTTTTGTTACACGGCAATGACACCGGCAACCTGCCCTTCATTCACGGGGGGCGGGTGCCGGTGCGCAAGGCTTTCCGGGTTGTGGGCCGGCCGGGCGGGCGTCCGCTGCGGGCCCCGAGATGGCGCGGATGCGCGGCGCTCGGCCCGGTCGGCCCGGTCGGCCCAACGAACGACGGGCCCGAAGGCCCGTCGCAGGTCGTGCACGAAGCCGGAGTGCGCCTCGGTTTGATCCGGTCAGCCGCCGGCTCAGTACGCCATGTTCTGCGTCCAGTAGGCCTCGATGCGCTGGACCAGCGCGTCGGGCAGGGAGACGTAGTCCAGCGCCTTGGCCTGCGCGTCACCGTTGGCGTACACCCAGCGGAAGAATTCCTTGGCGTTCTTGGCGCCGGCGGCATTCTTGGGCTGCTTGTACATCAGGATGAAGTTGGTGGCGGTGATCGGCCAGGAGTTCTCGCCCGGGGCATTGGTCATCACCAGGTAGAAGTCGCGGGCAGAGGCCCAGTCGGCGCTCGCGGCGGCGGCCTGGAAGCTGTCATCGCTCGGGTTGACGTAGTTGCCGGCGGCGTTGCGCAGGCGCGAGTAGGCCATGCGGTTCTGCAGGGCATAGGACATCTCGACGTAGCCGATGCCGCCACGGATCTGCTTGACGTAAGCCGCGACGCCTTCGTTGCCCTTGCCGCCGATGCCGATCGGCCACTTCACGGCGGTGCCTTCACCCACCGTGGACTGCCACTGCGGGCTGACCTTGGACAGGTAGTTGACGAAGTTGAACGTGGTGCCCGAGCCGTCGGAGCGGTGGACCACGGTGATTTTCAGGTCGGGCAGCTGCAGGCCGGCATTGAGCGCGACGATGCGCGGGTCGTTCCATTTGGTGACCCGGCCCAGGAAAACGTCGGCCAGCAGCGCGCCGTCGAGCTTCATCGCACCGGCCTGGATGCCCGGCACGTTGAGCACCGGCACCACGCCGCCGATCACCGACGGGAACTGTGCCAGGCCGTGGCGCGCCAACTCTTCGGGACGCAGCGGCGCATCGGACGAGCCGAAGTCGACGGTCGCGGCCTTGATCTGCGCGATGCCGCCGCCGGAGCCGATCGACTGGTAATTGACGCGCTTGCCGCTGGCGGCGGCGTAATCGGCCGACCACTTCGACATGACCGGATACACGAACGAAGCACCGGCGCCGGTTACGTCGGCAGCCTGCGCATTGGCCACGAACGCGACGGACAACGCAATCGCGGCGAGGCGGAACTGGATGGACTTGAACACGAAGGACTCCTGGAGGACGACACGGGCGTAGCCCGCCCGCGGCCATTTCATAACGGTCTCGTGACAGCCGCGCGTCGCGAATGTTTCGGTCCCATGACGCCGGTCGATCGCCTCGCGACATACCGCGGCTGGTGCATTGCGTCCACGGCTGGAACACAGCTTCTGGCGAGGTTTGTGTGCGTGGCTTAGCACTTTCTTTTTCGCGCCGTTGCATCCACGGCACTCGCTCACTAGCGTCGCCTGCACGCAAGGATTCACCGTCCGGCAGACGACACGCGTGTCGTCGTGCCGCCAACAACGACCCTCAAGGAAGACCGTCATGATCGCTTCATGTCCGCGCCTGGTCCGATGTGCCGCCGTGCTGATCGCATTGGCGATGGCGCCCCCCGCGATGAGCGCGGGGCCTCGCACGCCCGCCAACGTCGCCGCGAATGCCTCGTCGCAGTGCTACGCCTTCGCGCAGCCCAGCATCGAAGTGCTGCGCGCCTCCGAGAAGAAGGTTTTCGCCTGGTACTTTCCGCCGTACCCGTTGTCGATCAGCAACGAGGCCGACAGCAGCAACTGGTACGACCGCTGGTTGAGCCCCACCGGCGGAAGCAGCCAGTACAGCAACACCGGCGGCGCCCTGCGCGATCGGCCGTTGACGATGCCCAAGCGGCCCGAATCCAACTGGCGGCAGTTGAACTTCGAGGTCGAGATCCGCCAGGCCATTGCGATGGGCCTGGACGGTTTCATCCTTGAGATGTCGCACCGGCAACAGCATTCCGACGACCGCTGGAACCGCGTGAACGCCATGCTGGCCGCCGCGCAGGCGGTCGATCCGGGCTTCAAGATCGTGCTCGGCCCCGGCTTCCCGAAGGAAGCGAACGCACTGCCCGACGAGCTGGCGGCAACCATCCGTGCCGTCGCCAACCACCCGTCGGTCTATCGTCTGCCCGATGGGCGCCTGCCGCTGGTGACGTTCTATCCGGAGCGGCCGGCGTCGAGCGGCGGCAAGCCGATCCAATGGTGGCAACTGCTGTTCGACCAGTTGCAGGCCCAAGGCGTGGAGACCGCGTGGTACCCGTTCTTCCTTTCGCGCAGCACCATAGCCGCGCTGCCGGACCCGGACGAGTGGTACCGCACCATCGACGGTTACTCGCGCTGGGATGGACGCTGGGCGACGCAGGCTTCCTCCAACGTCACCGAAGCCACCGAAGCGCGCAATCACGGCGTCAAGTGGATCGCCCGTGCCGCGTTCCAGGACATTCGCGTGCGCAAGGACACCCTGCTCGAGCTGCGCCATTGGGAGCCCTCCAACAGCTCGACGATGCGCGGTTTCTTCCAGAAGGCGATCGAGAGCGATGCCGACTGGTTGACGCTGCTGACGTGGAACGACTACAGCGAGACGCAGATCGCACCATCGCGTGACCGCGGCTATGCCGTGGCCGACCTGACCGCGTACTACACCGCGTGGTTCAAGACCGGCGTGGCGCCCCCGATCCAGCGTGATGGCCTGTACTACTTCCATCGCAAGCAGCGCGCCGATGCGCCGTACGACACCACCAAGCAGACCGCGGGCGCGTTCAAGATCCCGGCCGGTCCGGCGGCCGAGAACAACGTCGAGCTCCTGGCGTTGCTGACCGCACCGGGTGAGCTAACGATCCGCCAGGGCAGCAACATCCGCAAATTGAACGCGAACGCCGGACTGGTTTCGTTCAAGGTGCCGCTGGTGCCCGGCACCCGGCCGGAGTTCGAGCTGCGTCGCGGTGGGCAACTGATCGAATCGCTGGCCAGCCGCGTGTCGAGCACGGCGTCGGTGACCTATCAGGACCTGACGTACTACGCGGGCGGCAGCATCGAGTGCCAGCGTCCGTTGCCTGAGTAATTCCGTCGCGTCGCCACGGGCATGCACTTCCGGCGCACCACGCCTTCAGCGGGTGCGTCGGGAGTTGGCAGGGTGTGAGAACGACGTGCGTGGCACGCGGACGCTCTTGTGCTCATGCGTGCGCGGCGAAGCCCCACGGTCCGATGGCGGCGTTCCGCGCAGGATGGGAATCTCCGACGCGGGATACGAAAAAGGCGCGACCGGAGTCGCGCCTTTCTTCGTTCAGGACCCGGCACTGTGGCTGTGACGTGCGGGCCCGGTATCGCCGGGACGGGTGCGGTAGCGCCCGACCTGGCTGATGTGGCTTACCAGAAGAACTGCACGCGGCCTTCGATGATGCTCGGGTCATCGCTGACGCCGCGGCGGTCGCTGGTGGCCTTGACGTAGTTCAGCATGAACTTGAAGTTCGAACGCCAGTACCAGTTGACGCCGGCGGTGACGGTGTCCATCTGTCCGCCAAGCACCCTGCCGTCGTCCAGGTCCATCGTGTCGTAGCGCAGGCCCACCTGCCACATGCCGGTCGCCGGATCGTCGGGCAGGCCGGTGGTCGGCACGCCGGCCTTGTAGCCCCAGGTCTCCCCGGTGATGTTGTACACGCCGCTGAGGTAACCCGAGGTGCCGCTGAAGTCGTCGCTGTTGGTGCCGTAGCGGCTGACATCGGACTTCATGTACTCGCCCTGCAGCTTCAGCGGGCCGTGCACGTAGAAGCTTTCCAGGCCGATCGTCGAGACGCGGTCGGTGTTGGTGAGGTTGCCGGTGTCGACCAGACGGGCGCCGGCGAGGTCGGCGTCCGGACGCGCGCGGTAGCGCAGGGTGTCGGCATCGGTGTCGAAGTTCACGTACGACAGGCCCAGGTGCAGCACGTTGCCCTTGTCGTTGATCGGCGCCCAGGTGCCGCGGAGGCCGTAGCCCGAACCGTGGGCCAGGTTGCGCGTCAGCTCGCGACCGAAGTAGCTGGCGGTCAGGCTGTAGTCGTTGGTGCCGAAGGTGTAGCCAGCGCCGAGGCGGCGGGCGACGGCGAAGGTGTTGGTCACCATCGCCTTGGAGATGAAGTCGTTGTTCTTGGTCGAGGACAGCTCTTCCAGGCTGTTGGGCTGCTTGAACTGGCCCAGCTGCAGGTAGTGGTTGCTGTCGCCGCCGAGCTTGTACTTGGCGTTGACGTCGAGCCACTTGTCGGCCTTGGCGTCGTAACCGATCACCCACTCGATGTTGCCCGGGCCCTTGCCCTTGAGCACCAGCTCGGCGCGGCGCAGCTCCTGGTCGGCGTCCGTGCCATCGGGCGCGTCGGCATTGAGGTTGGCCACGTCGCTGTTGAACTTGTTGTAGTCGGCCTGGACCAGGCCTTCGAACGTGATCTCGGAACCGCCGATCACGTCGATCGCGATTTCCGCGTGCGCGGCCGGGGCGACGATGGCGCCGAGCAGGGCGACGGCGAGGATGTTGCGGGAGAGTTTCATTGCGGCGGCCTGGAACGTGGAGAGGTGCGGCGCAGCCTAGGTTGTGAAGATTGCGTAAATGTGACAACGCTGACTTGTGTCCGCGGGATGACGCTTTGATGAAGCCGCCAGGGGCATCGCCATCACGCCCACGCTGCCGTCCCCGTCACGTCACTGCGTCCGGCTCCCCCGGTGTCTTGTCCTTGAATCGGCACAGGTCGCGAATCGCGCAGTGCGGGCAATCGGGCTTGCGGGCCTTGCAGACGTAGCGGCCGTGCAGGATCAGCCAATGGTGCGCGTCGTGAAGGTAGGCCGCGGGCACGGCCTTCAACAGGCCGTCCTCGACCGCGCGCACGGTCTTGCCCGGCGCCAGGCCGGTGCGATTGGCAACGCGGAAGATGTGCGTATCGACGGCCATCGTCGGTTCGCCGAACGCGGTGTTGAGCACCACGTTGGCGGTCTTGCGGCCCACGCCGGGCAGGGCTTCCAGCGCGACGCGGTCGCGCGGGACGTCGCCGCCATGGTGCTCGATCAACCGATGGGCCATGGCCACCACGTTGGCTGCCTTGGTGTTGTACAGGCCGATGGTGGCGATGTAGCGCTTGAGACTTTCGACGCCGAGCGCGGCGATCGCCTGCGGCGTGTTGGCCACCGGGAACAGCTTCCGGGTGGCCTTGTTGACGCCGACGTCGGTGGCCTGCGCCGACAGCGCGACCGCCACCAGCAGCTCGTAGGGACTGGTGTACTCCAGCTCGGTGACCGGCTTGGGGTTGAGCGCCTTGAGTCGCTCGAACATCCGCTCGGCGTCTGCGGCTGGCATGCGCGCAGTGCTGCCACGCGCGGCCGGCTTGCGAGCTGGGGACGCTGCGGCGGTGCCCGTCTTCGCCTTGCGCAGTCCGGGTTTTGCGGCACCGGGCGTGCGCGATCTTGCCGGCGGACTTGTCGTCTTGCTCATCGTGGTTCCTGCCCCGCGGCGCGCGCTTTGGCACGAGCCAGTGCCGCGGCGGCGGCCGACGGGAGTGCGGGGCGAGGCGCCGGGGCTTGCGGTGTCTGGGTTGCCTCGGAGGCGGGACCCGTTGCTGCGCCCGCGCCGGCCTGGCGGCGTTGCGCGCGCTCGTCGGCCCGTCGCTGCAACCGCGTCGCGCGCTCGCGGTAGCGTTCGCGGGCGGCCAGCGCGCGCTGGCGCTCGCCGCGTGCGTTGGCGAACACGGCGGTGCAGGCCCCATCGCAGGCCAGACACGCCGGCGTGACCAGCAGTCCGCGTTCCAGCGCGGCATCGACGTCGCCGTCGAGCAATGCCGCGACCACCGCATGCACGGCGGTGCCGCCGGCATCGCGGCAGCCGCAGTTCGGGCAGTGGCCGATCGGACTCACTGGCCGCCAAACACCGGCTTGCGACGCTCCAGGAACGCGCTGGTGCCTTCGCGCATGTCCTGGGTGGCGAACATCAGGCCGAACTGCGCGGCTTCGTACTCCAGGCCTTCCTCGATGCCGCATTCGCCACCGACGTTTATGCAGTCGAGCGTGCCGCGCAGGGCCAGCGGTGCGGCGCCGGCCAGCTGTTCGGCCAGCTTCATCGTTTCGGCCTCCAGCTCGGCGGCGGGGACCACGCGGTTGACGATGCCGAGCTCGCGCGCGCGGTTGGCGTCGATCGGTGCGCCGACCAGGCACAGCTCCAGCGTCGCCGCACGGCCGGCCAGGCGCAGCAGGCGCTGGGTACCGCCGAAACCGGGGATCAGGCCGAGGTTGATTTCCGGCTGGCCGACCTTGGCGGTGTCGGCGGCGATGCGCAGGTGGCAGCACATGGCCAGTTCCAGACCACCGCCCAGGGCGAAACCGTTGACCATCGCGATCACCGGCTTTGGCATCTTCTCCACGCGACGCATCATCCGTTGCCCGCGCAGCGAGAAATCGCGGCCCTGCACCGGCGTCAGCTGGTTCATCTCGGCAATGTCGGCACCGGCGACAAAGGCCTTCGGGCCAGCGCCGGTCAGGATTACCGCGCGTACTGACGCGTCGTCGGCGGCCGCGTCGAACGCCACCAGCAGGGCGTCGAGCGTGGCGGCGTTGAGCGCGTTCAGTTTGTCGGGGCGATTGACGGTGATGCGGCGCACGGCGCCGTGATCGGAAACGAGCAGGGGCGATTCGGACATGTGGGTTCCGGCTGGGGTCGCGGGGGGGGGCGTGGTTTGGCAAGCAGGACAAGCACTTAGCCACGATGGAACTCGCTGGCGCTGCCGTGGTCAGACCCCGGCGACGTCAGTGGCGGTTAAGGGCGGGCGTCGTTATCCTAGCGCGTCAATTCGGGCCGATTAGACCGACATTGCGTTATTCCGTCGAAGCCGCATCACGGCCTCGATCAACCCCCGGAGGTTCCACCGAATGAAGTTGCGTTTGATCGCTGCCGCTGTCGCGGCCATGGTTCTGGCCGGCAACGCCGCTGCACAGGACACTTCGACCGAGAAGGGCAAGCTGAGCTACGCGCTGGGTTACGACCTTGGTCGCAACGTCGCCGAGAGCGGTGAGCAGGTCGACAT
The DNA here is from genome assembly GCF_003719825.1 of Montanilutibacter psychrotolerans. Lineage (GTDB taxonomy): Bacteria > Pseudomonadota > Gammaproteobacteria > Xanthomonadales > Xanthomonadaceae > Montanilutibacter > Montanilutibacter psychrotolerans. The sequence goes on from NZ_RIBS01000002.1 coordinate 208,808, forward strand.
CAACACCATCATCAAGGGCCTGCGGGACGGCAACAGCAAGACGCCGCCGACGGTTCCCGTCGACCAGCTGCGCGCTGCCGTTCAGGCCATGCAGGCCCGCCAGACCGCCAAGGCCAAGGCCGAGTGGGAAACTGCCGCGGCCACCAACAAGACCAAGAGCGATGCCTTCGTTGCCGCCAACAAGGGCAAGCCGGGCGTGCAGAGCCTTGCCAGCGGCGTGCAGTACCGCATCGTCGAGACCGGCACCGGCGCCAAGCCGACGCTGGCCAGCACCGTGCAGCTCGAAGTCGCCGGCCCGTTTGCATGGGGCGAGCGCCAGCCGCAGAACGCCCAGGGCCGCGCGATGCCGGACATCAAGCTCAGCGACATCGAGATGAAGGCGATGCGCGACGTGCTGCTGATGATGCCCGCCGGCTCGAAGTGGGAAATCACCCTGCCGCCGGAACACGCTTATGGCGCCAACCCGAACACGCCGTTCCCGCCGAACATGGCGGTGCAGTTCGAGGTCAAGCTGATCAGCGTCAAGTAAACAGCCGGGCAGGCATGCCCAGCGGTTTCCGCGTTGCGCCGGCTTGCCGGCGCAACGCATTTCTGGCCGGCGTGATGCCTGGTGGGATGGTGGGTGCAGGCCCGTGCGAATCGCGCGATCCTGCCTGCATGTGCCACCGCACACGTGCCGTCCTGCACAATGTGGACCGCCCGCTGCGGCCGTTCGCGGTTCCGTCCGGTCTCGACCGTGCTTTTACCATCAAGGCCAGCCTGCCCTCCGGGCGTGGCTGTGCCGGTACAACCTTCCCATGATTTCTCCATCGTTCCGCGCCGTCCTCAGCCCTTGCACCGGCGTTTGCACGCTGCGCGATGACGGCCTGTGCGGCGGCTGCCTGCGCACCGGTGCGGAAATCGCCCGCTGGTCGCAGATGAACGACGACGAGCGCCTCCGGCTCATGGAAACCGTGCTGCCCGAACGCGAGTCGCGGCTTCGGTGAACACCCTGCAGGCCAGTGTCTCCGAGCTGGTACCGGCGCTGCATCCGCTGGACGCGCCACCGGATGGGCCATGCTGGAACCTCGACGAGCTCGATGGCCTGCTCGACGGCGACAGCCTGGTTGACGCCGCGGTGCTGGTCGGCCTGGTGCCGCGCGAGGAGGGCTTGCAGGTCGTGTTGACCCGGCGCACCGATCGGTTGCGCAACCACGGTGGCCAGGTGAGTTTCCCCGGCGGCCGGACCGAGCCCGGCGACGCCGACGTGCGTGCCGCCGCAATCCGCGAGGCCGGCGAAGAGATCGGTCTGGACGAAGCGCAGATCCGACCGCTGGGCTATCTGGATCCGCTGGCGACGATCACCGGCTTCCGGGTTACGCCACTGGTCGCGTTGATTGCAGCCGACTACCAGGCACTCCCGGACCCCGGCGAAGTCGCCGAAGTGTTCGAAGTGCCACTGGCGCTGTTGCTCGATCCCGATCGCCTCGAGCGACGGGAGCTGGAATTCCGCGGTCGCATCCGCCATGTGTTCGAGTACCGCTACCCGGCGCAACGCATCTGGGGCGCGACCGCATCGATGCTGTACAACCTGAGGCAACGCCTGGAGGGCGTGCGATGACGAACTGGACAGCGTTGGTATCGGCCGAGGAACTGGCCAATGCGTTGGGCGACGACGACCTGGTGGTGCTGGATGCGCGCGTGGTGCTCGCCGACCGCACGGCTGGCGAAGCGAACTGGCGGGCCGGGCACATTCCGGGCGCTCGCCATGCCGATCTCGACCGTGATCTGTCCGACCATCGCAAGACCGGCGGTCGTCATCCCTGGCCGGACGCCGAGGACTTCACCGCGGCGCTGGGGCGCTGGGGTATCACGCAGGCCCACCGTGTCGTGGTGTACGACGCCGGCGACGGCGCTCTGGCCGCGGCGCGTGCCTGGTTTCTGCTGCGCGCACTCGGCCACGAACAGGTCGCCGTGCTCGACGGCGGCTGGTCGCGCTGGACCGCGCTAGGGCTGCCGGTCGACGATCAGGTGCCGACGCCCGCGGCGACGGTCTACGAGGCACTGTTCGAGCGCGGCCTCCTGCTGGATGCCGAGCAGGCGGCATTGCACGTGGAGGCCGGTGGGCTGCTGGTCGATGCACGTGCGCGCGAACGTTTCCGCGGCGAGATCGAGCCGCTGGATCGCGTTGCCGGACACGTGCCGGGTGCGCTCAACCGTCCGTACGTCGACAACCTGCGCGACGGTCGCTTCAAGCCGCGCGAGGAACTGGCCGCCGAATTCACCGCCTTGCTCGACGGCCGCGCGCCGTTGCAGGCCGTGGTGATGTGCGGATCGGGTGTCACCGCCTGCCATCACTTGCTGGCGATGGCGCATGCCGGGTTGCCGGGCGCGCGTCTATTCACCGGCTCGTGGAGCGGATGGCTGGAAGACCCGTCGCGACCGGTGGCGACCGGCGAAGGCTGAGCGCCGAGGTACGGTGGCCGTTGCCGGACGGCAGCGGTCTGTACGAGGCAGGGAGTCGCACCTGCCACGCAATCCGGTAAAAGGCCGTCGTGACGCAACCGCGTCACGACGTGCCCCGTGATCGCGCAACGAACCTACTTGCGCAGCCGGTCCACCAGCGCATGCAGCGCCTGCTGGGTGCCGGCCGAGTACCAGCTTTCGATGAAGCGCGGCAGTTCGATGTTCTGCGGCTGCAGTGCGGCGGCGACGTCGGCGCGTGCAATCGCGCGCGTCTGCAGCATGGCCGCGCGCGGCAAGGCCAGCAGCTGTTCGAGCCAAAGACGCGCTCGCTGCGCCACGTGTTCGACTTCGACGAGTTCGTCGACCAGGCCGATCTGCAGGGCCTGCCCGGCATCGACCATCTCGCCGGCGACCAACAGACGCTCGGCGCGGTAGTCGCCGACCACACGCCGCAGCAGCCGCTGGATGCCTTCGGGGGCGACCAGCCCGACCTGTGTCTCGTTGAGGCCGATCCGCGCCGGCCCCGACACCATCACCCGGTAATCGCAGCACAGCGCGAGCACGCAGCCGCCGGCCGGCGCATGTCCGGCGATCGCCGCGACCACCGGTACCGGGCTCGCCGCGATCGCGAGCGCAGCGTCGAAGAAAGCCTGCCAGGCGGCGGTCAATGCCGCGCGGTCCTCACCCAGCGACAGCAGATGCGGCACGTCAAGGCCGGCGGAGAACACCTTCTGGCCACCGCTGAGCACGATGCCGCCGGCCCCCTCCGCGACGGCCTTGTCGATGCCCGCGCGCAGCGCCAGGCACAACTCGGGGTTCAAGGCGTTGACCGGCGCGCGAGCCAGTTGCAGTTCGACCACGTCGCCGTGGTGGATGGTCTCGATGAGGCTCATGGGTTCACTCCCTGGATCCAGCGGCAATGGGCGGTACGGTCGAGTCGTGCGCGATGCTGAGCCGGCACGTCGACGTCGAATTCGGCGTTTCCGCATCCTTCCGTGCATCGGCGCGCGAACGGCGACAGTCGGGCGTTGGTGACTGTCGCAGGTCGACTCCGGTGAAGGTCCGCCGAGGACGTGCATGCCCGCGGAGCAGGGCGAAGCGCGGCACATGACGGGCTGCGGAAAGACGCTGCCGTATCATAGGCCGATGAACAGCCCACGCGCCTCCATTGTCCTTGCGGTTTCGCTGATTGCAGCCGCGTTCCTGCCTGCCGGTGCACGTGCCTGCACGCCCACCATCAGCGAAGGTTGGGTTCGCATGCCGCCTGCGCAGATGCCGATGCTCGCCGGGTTCGCGCGCATCGAGAACCGCTGCGCCACGCCGGTCACGATCGTCGGTGCCAGCAGCCCGTCGTTCGCCGACACCTCGCTGCACGAAACGCGCATCGTCGACGGCATCAGCCGCATGCGCGCGATGCCCGAGCTGCGCATCGCGCCAGACGGCGTTGCCGTGCTCAAGCCCGGCGGCATGCACCTGATGTTGATGCGTCCGACCGCGCCGCTGCGGCCGGGCAGCAAGGTGGTGGTGGAATTCGCACTGAAGGAAGGCGGCGTACTGCGGGGCGAGTTCGACGTTCGTCGACCGGGCCAGTAATCGCCCCACCGGCCGCGCCAACGAACGCGGCGACCGGTGCGACCGCTTCGCCTCGCATGCCGCGAACCGCTGAGGGTGCCCCAAGCCGCCCGCGAGGTCGCAGCGACTGCCGGGGCGACGTTGAATCGCGGCCGCCGAAATAGCGGCCGCCGAAGCGCGCCTGTCAGGCGCAGGCCGTGCGGACCGCCGACGGCAAAGGTGCGGCCGCGCCGGTGCCGCGATCGATCCAGACCATCACCACCTGGCCGTCGCAGTACAACACCGAGGTGTCGCGTGCATCGACGATGCGATGGCCGATGCTGAGGCTGGTGTTGCCCAGACGCTCGACAAACAGCTCGATCATCACCTCGTTCGGCCACTCGATCGGGCGCCGGTAGTTGAGATTGGCCGCGGCGACGACGGGGGCGACGTGCTCGTCCAGGCCCTGGCCCGGCACGGTCAGCATCCACTGCAGTCGTGCTTCCTCCAGGTAGCTCAGGTACTTGGAGTTGTTGACGTGGTTGAACGCGTCCAGGTCACGCCAGCGCACCGGCATCGGCACGCGGATCAGGGTCTGGATGCCGGCGCCGTGCTGGGCGCGCTTGCCGTGTTGCTGGCGCGGCTTCTCGTCGTGACGTTGCGTGGTTTTGCCACTGTCGGGTGCCCGCTGTTGCTGGGTAACCGCGCGTTCCGGGGCCGGCGCGACAACGGCTTCGGTAGCGGCAACCGGTGCGGCTGGCGCTGCGGCGGGAGCCGCATCGAGAGGCGTGGCGGGCGCCGTGGCCGCGGGTGCGGCGCTGCCCGCGATCGCGACCGCGGCGGCGACCGGCGTCACCGCGCCGAGGTCAGCGACGGCCGGACCGGCCGGCGCATCGGTGGTCACGATCACGTCTGCAATGGGACGGTGCGCCGGTGCCGACGGATCGTCATGGGACGAGGTTGCGGCCTGTGCGGCCCCGGTTTCGGGCTGGGCGACGGCGATGTCGGCCGTGGCCACAGCGGCCTTGCGCTTGCGGGGTGCGGGCTTGCGCGGCTTGCGGGCCTTGCCGGCGGGCTTGGCGGCCGATGCGTCGGCCGGCTTGTCGGCACGGGGCTTGTCGGAGCTGGGCTTCTCGGAGCGGGGCTTCTCGGAACCGGGCTTCTCGGTGCGGGCCTTCTCGGAACCGGACTTGTCGGGACGGGACTCGTGGGAACCGGGCTTGGAGGAGCTGGGGGAACGGGTGTCGCTCATGCGGCGGAAGTCTTCTTGTCGGTCTTGCGGGCGCCGGAGCGGCCCTTGGTGGTATCGGGCTTGCCCACGCCCAGCAGCGGGGCGAGGAAGTGGCCGGTATGCGAATGCGGCAGTGCCGCGATGTCTTCGGGCGTGCCCGTGGCCAGGATGGTGCCGCCGCGATGGCCGCCCTCCGGACCCAGGTCGATCACCCAGTCGGCGGTCTTGATGACATCCAGGTTGTGCTCGATCACGACCACGGTGTTGCCGTCGTCGCGCAGACGATGCAGCACGGCGAGCAGGTGCTCGATGTCGTGGAAGTGCAGGCCGGTGGTGGGCTCGTCGAGGATGTACAGCGTCTGGCCCGTGTCGCGGCGAGACAGCTCCTTGGACAGCTTGACGCGTTGCGCCTCGCCGCCGGAGAGCGTGGTCGCCGATTGGCCGAGCTTGATGTAGCTCAGGCCCACGTCCATCAGCGTTTCGAGCTTGCGCGAGATCGACGGGATCGCCTCGAACAGCGACAGCGCATCCTCGACCGTCATGCCCAGGACGTCGTTGATGTTGTAACCCTTGTACAGCACCTCCAGCGTCTCGCGGTTGTAGCGCTTGCCCCCGCAGACGTCGCACGGTACGTACACATCGGGCAGGAAGTGCATCTCGACCTTGATCAGGCCGTCGCCCTGGCAGGCTTCGCAGCGTCCGCCGCGCACGTTGAAGCTGAAACGGCCCGGCGAGTAGCCGCGCGCGCGCGCCTCGGGCACCTGCGCGAACAGCTCGCGCAGTGGCGTGAACAGGCCGGTGTAGGTTGCCGGGTTGGAGCGCGGGGTACGACCGATCGGCGACTGGTCGATGTCGACCACCTTGTCGAACAGCTCGATGTTCTCGTACGAACGGTGCGGCGCGATGGTGTGCGACGCGCCGTTGAGTTCGTTGGCGGCGATGGAGTACAGCGTGTCGTTGATCAGCGTCGACTTGCCCGAACCGGACACGCCGGTGACGCACGTGAACAGGCTGGCCGGGATCGTGAGGTCGACGTCCTTGAGGTTGTTGCCGCTGGCGCCGCGCAGCTTGAACAGCGCCTTGGGATTGGGCTTGTGGCGCTTTCCGGGCACCTCGATGCGCCTCTTTCCGCTGAGGTACTGGCCGGTCAGCGATCGCGGCGCCTTCAGCACGTCCGCAAACTGGCCCTGCGCCACCACCTCGCCGCCGTGCACGCCAGCGCCCGGGCCGATGTCGACGATGTAGTCGGCAAGCCGGATGGCGTCCTCGTCGTGCTCGACCACGATCACCGTGTTGCCCAGGTCGCGCAGTCGGGTGAGGGTGCCGAGCAAGCGCTCGTTGTCGCGCTGGTGCAGGCCGATCGACGGCTCGTCGAGCACGTACATCACGCCCACCAGGCCCGCACCGATCTGGCTGGCCAGGCGGATGCGCTGGGCCTCGCCACCGGACAGCGAATCGGCCTTGCGTTCAAGGGTGAGGTAATCGAGGCCGACATCGACGAGGAAGCGCAGTCGATCGCCGATCTCCTTGACGATCTTGCCGGCGATCTCGCCGCGCCAGCCGGGCAGGTTGAGGCCGCGGAAGAACGTCAGCGCCTCGTCGACGGGCAACACCACCAGCTCCGGCAGCGGACGGTCGGCGACGAACACGCTGCGCGCCGCGCGGTTGAGGCGCGCGCCGCCGCACTCGGTGCAGGAGCGCTCGCTGATGTACTTCGATAGTTCCTCGCGCACCGCCGAGGATTCGGTCTCGCGGTAGCGACGTTCGAGGTTGGGCACGATGCCCTCGAACTTGTGCTTGCGCTGGCTGCGCGTGCCGCTCTCGGTGAGGTAGTTGAAGTTGATCAGCTCGTTGCCACTGCCAAACAGCACGGCGTTGCGCACGTCATCGGTCAGCAGCTGCCACGGCGTGTCGACATCGAACCTGTAGTGCTTGGCCAGCGACTGGATGAGCTGGAAGTAGTACGCATTGCGACGGTCCCAGCCGCGCACCGCGCCGGCCGACAAGGCCAATTCGGGGTGCACGACCACGCGCGCGGGATCGAAGAACTGCGCGACGCCGAGGCCGTCGCAGGTCGGGCATGCGCCCACCGGCGAGTTGAACGAGAACAGCCGCGGTTCCAGCTCCGGCAATGCGTAATCGCAGACCGGGCAGCTGTACTTGGACGAGAACAGCAGCGGCGCGGCGTCGGCGTTGTCCAGCGACACCACCTGCGCCATGCCGTCGCCGATCTTGAGCGCGGTCTCGAACGATTCGGCCAGGCGCTGCTTGAGGTCCTCGCGCGGCTTGAAGCGATCGACCACGGCCTCGATGGTGTGCTTGACGCGCAACGCCAACGGCGGCACCGCGTCGATCTCGTGCAGGACGCCGTCCACGCGCACGCGAACGTAGCCTTGCGCGCGCAACTGCTCGAACACCTGGGCGTGTTCGCCCTTGCGCTCACGCACCACCGGCGCCAGCAGCATCCAGCGTTGCTCGCGGCCTTCGTCGGTGGCGCCCAGCGCGATGACCTGATCGACCATCTGGCTGACCGTCTGGGCTTCCAGCGGGTAGTCGTGGTCGGGGCAGCGCGGCATGCCGACGCGTGCGTACAGCAGGCGCAGGTAGTCGTAGATTTCGGTGATGGTGCCGACCGTCGACCGCGGGTTGTGCGATGTCGACTTCTGTTCGATCGAGATCGCCGGGCTGAGGCCCTCGATGTGATCGACGTCGGGCTTTTCCATCACCGACAGGAATTGCCGCGCGTAGGCCGACAGCGACTCGACATAGCGACGCTGGCCTTCGGCGTAGATGGTGTCGAACGCCAGCGACGATTTGCCCGAGCCCGACAGGCCGGTGATCACGATCAACTTGTCGCGAGGCAGGTCGAGGTCGATGTTCTTGAGGTTGTGCGTCCGCGCACCGCGGATGCGGATGAAATCCAGCGCCATCGGGAGCCTGCAGTGGGGTGGGGGCGCCGTCAGCTGGCAACGGCGAACCAGTGAGCTTAGGCACTGCAGGATGTGGGGGCAAATCCGCGTAAGGAAAGTCCCGGGCCGGGTCGCGGGAATGGCGCCCGCGACCCTTGCGTGGCGGTGCTGCCAGCGTGTCGCTACTGGCTCAGCAGGCGGAATCCCAGATTGCCCTGGTGCGGCGAGGATGCCTTGTCGGCGGTGGCCCGCGTGCGGCCGCGGGTCTCGATCGCCGCAGGATTGACGCCGTTGATGATCAGCTGCGCCTTCAGCGCGTCGGCGCGCTGCTTGGACAAGGCAAGGTCGCGTTCGTTGTCGCCTGTGTCGTCAACCGGACCGGAAATCTCGATGCGCGCATCGCCGGGGGCGGCTTTGAGCGCGGTGGCGGCACGGCTGACCAGGTCGAGGCTGGATGCGTCGATCTGTGCGCTTTCGCGAGCGAAACCGATCGAGGACTGGTTCAGCGCCATCAACAACTCCACCTCCGAGCCGCCGGGCTTGAAATCAGCCAGCGCACGGGCCGGCCCGGACGGAGGCGCCGCGTCGGCGTCGAGGCCTTCGAACAGGCCGAGGTAGCGGTGCTTGGGAAACAGGACCCGGGCCCGTTCAAGCAGCCGGCGCCGATCGGCCTGGGCAACCTGGCCGGACAGGACAATCCGGTCGGCTTCGAAACTGACGGCGGCGCCGGAGACGTCGAAATCGGCGGCGAACGCGCCCAGGTTGTCCTGCCACGACGCCGGACGCGTGCCGGGTTCGGTGGCCAGGTGACCGGACAGGCGGCTCTGGGCGTGGGTGCCCGAAAGCGCGGCGACGATGCGCTTGGCGGTGGCTTCGTTGTCGACTTGCCCGTCGTAGCGCAACTGGCCGTTGTTGTTGACCAGGCTGATGCGGGCGTCGGAGGGGACGATGTTGGCGCTGCTCACCGGCTTGGCGGGCGCGGGTGGCGCGGGCTCGGCGGTCGCGGAAGCGGCCGGCTGCGCGGGTGGCGGCGCCTGCGAGCACGCGCCGACGAGGGCGGTGGCGATCAACAGGGCCAGCGGAAGGGTCTTCCCGATGGCGCGATGCCCGGACGTGGTGGCATCGCGTGGAACGGCTGCGGTCATGTAGCTCTCCGGAACGTGGCGTGGCGGGCGGAACGTGCCGGGGCGGGCGTGGCCCGCTCCGACAAGGGAAGGCCCGTTGCCGGGCCTTCCGATTGCGTTGCCGCGATTACTTCTTCTTCGACGCGTAGTCGATGGAGACTTCGTCCGAGCACTCCGCGGTGCCGTTGTTGCACAGCTTGTAGGCCATCGTGCCCGATCCGATGATCCGGAACGTGTCGATGGTGGCGCCGTTGTTACGGACGGTCTTGAGGATCGCGCCGTTGCGCCAGACGTCGACGTTGCGCTTGCCGTGGGTCCAGCTCAGGTTCACCCGGGTGCGGTGGCTGCTGAGCGCGGTGGCTTCGGCCTCAAGTGCTCGCGGCCAGTTGCCGTCCACGAAGCTCGGGTACAGCGAGATCCCGGTGCTGGTCGCGGCAAAGCCCTTGATCGTCACGTACCACTTGCCGCCCTGCGGGGTCGGGAAGAAGCAGTTCTCGTTGTTGCCAGCCGAGAACGGACGGCAGTCGTAGGCGGTATCGGTCGGTTCGGCGCCATAACGCACGTAGATGTCCGCGTCGCCGGTGCCGCCGTACATGGCGAACAGCAGGTTCGACGCGCCGTTGGGCACGGCCAGCTCGTAACGGATGCGGCCGTTCTTGAGCACTTCGATGGCCGTGACGGTCACACCGTTGGACAGCGGGATTGCCGGCGGCGGCGGCGGCGGCGGCGGCGGGTCGGACGGCAACGGCTCGCTGCCGTTGGCAACGGCGACCGCGGCGCGGGCATCCACCACACCCGAACCACAGGGCTTGTCGTAGCCGCACGACACCGGGAAGCCGCCGTTGGCATAGGCGGTGTTGACGAGGATCTTCTCGATCTCCGCCGGGGTCTTCGGGGCGGCCGCGGCTGCCTGCATCAACGCGATCACGCCGGCCACGTGCGGTGCCGCCATCGAGGTGCCGGCGTACCACGCAAAGCCTTCACCTTCCTGGCCCTGGGCGCCGAGATTCAGCGTCGACAGGATGTTGGCCTCTGCCGGCGCCGCGCCCGAGCCGCCCGGAGCGGCGACGTCGACCTTGGCACCGAAGTTGGAGTAGCCGGCCAGCGCGCCGGTCGGCCCCACCGCCGACACGGCGATGATGTTGTTGCAGTTGGCCGGCGAGAAGTTGGCGACGTCGGAACCGGAGTTGCCGGCGGCGATCGCCACCGTGGTGCCGCGTGCCACCGCGCCATCGAACGCCGCCTGCTCGGCCACGCTGCACGCGCCACTGCCGCCCAGGCTGAGGTTGATGACCTCGGCCGGGGTCGGGTTGGCGGGCACGCCGGCGACGGTGCCGCCCGAAGCCCAGGTCACTGCATCGATGATGTCGGACTCGTAGCCACCGCAGCGACCAAGCACACGCACCGGCTGGACCTTCGCACCGTGCGCGACGCCGGCCACGCCGGCACCGTTGTTGGTCGCCGCCGCGATCGTGCCGGCGACGTGGGTGCCGTGCCAGCTGCTGTCATCGGGGGTGCCAAAGATGCTGCACGAGCCGTCGTGCCAATCGCCCGGGTCGTTGGCGTCCGCGTCGCGGCCGTCGCCGTCGACGGACACTTCGGGGTCGTTGATGAAGTCGTAGCCCGGAACGATGTTGCCGTTGAGGTCGCTATGCGGGGTGATGCCGGTGTCGAGCACCGCCACCACGACGCCGGTGCCGGTCGACAGGTCCCACGCCGGTTCGGCGTTGATGCCGCCCGGGCCATTCTTGTAGTGCCACTGCTGCGCGTAGCCGGGATCGTTGGGAACCATCAGCGGCTTGCGCAGGCGGTCGGGCTCGACGGCGAGGACGTTCGGGTCCTTCATCAGTTCGATCGCCAGCAGCTTCATCGCCGCGTCGTCGAGCTTGCGATCGGTACGCAGCAGCTCGGCACCGGTGGCGAGCGTGCGCATCGGGCGGACCGCGAAGCCCAGCGTGCGCGAGGCGGTCGTCAGCTGCTGGCTGCGCGTGTTGGCGACGAGGCGCTTGGCGTCGGCGCGATAGGAAACGATGAAGCGGTCGTACTGCTCGGCCTTGGCCGCGCCTTGTGCTGCCGGCGCTGCCAGACGGTCCTGTCCGGCCACTGCAGCGAACTTGCTGCCGGAATAGGCCGCGGGTGAGATCGCTACCGCGGTGGCGATGGCGAGCAAGGTCAGCTTGATCGAAGGAGCTTTACGAGTCATCACAAAAATCCTTTTCTGTTGCTTCAGGAATCCCGTCACATCCCCTGTGCTGTTCCGGGTGTTTTCCCGCGTCGGGCCTGATGGCACGTCGCAGGGACTTGCGTCGTCACCGGCCCGTTCGCCTTCCATGTGGGCGGGGCAGGCGGACGAATGGCGGTGGCCCGGGCAACCTCGGATCGGGTTGCCGGCGGGCATGCTGCGGATGGGGCCGGCCCAACGGGCCGATAGCGTGTTGCGCCTGTAGCGCCTGGATGCGCAAGCAAGGCGAGTGCGCCGAACTCGCAGGATCGGGCCGCCGCACTTGGCCGGACATGCCCGTCCGGGTGCACGTCGGCCACGATTTGGCCAGCTTGGCCGCGAACTCTTGTACGACATCCTGTCGCATGGGGCGCATCACTCGATGGCGACGCCATCACGCGCTGGCCAGTGCCCAGGGGCATGGTCACGCGAGGTGCCGTCGGGATTGCGAACGACCGCCGGAGGCGATCGCAATCGAACCTAGAGGACGTGTTGTCGTCGCGCAAGTGACTCCTGCGTGAACGAGTGGCCGAGTTCGCGCAAAGCCGCGACAGTGCTCCGTCAAGGGGGTGACTGGCAGATTCGTGGGGTAGGGGGATGGCAGTTCACCGCGTTCCGTCGGGTCGAAGTGCTCCCGGGGGCGGTGTTACGCCTTCAAAATCGGGCCTGCCCCGGGGCCGTCCATGGCTTGATCGCCCTGCCGCCGCCTCCGCCGTCACCCGAGGGCGTGCGGGCTGTGACATCCGTCGCATTTCTGGCGGCTCTCGGGCCATTGCGCGCCCCGGGCCGCTGTTGCCGAGCGCGGGCGCGCGTCCTGGGCCGACTCTCCCCGGTGGATGTGGGGGTGGTTGCCGTAACTCGCTGAAGCCTCTACAATTCCGCTTCTGTCCGCCCGGTTTCGGGTGCGGCAGCGACCAAAAATAACTACAGAGGAATCTGGTCATGTACGCAGTTGTAGTCACAGGCGGTAAGCAATACCGCGTGATGCAGGGTGAAACCCTGCGTGTCGAGCTGCTCGATGTCGAAGCCGGCAGCGAGATCAAACTCGAAAACGTCCTGATGCTGGGCGGTAGCGATGGCGTGAAGATTGGCGATGCCGTGAAGGGTGCCGTCGTCTCTGCCAAGGTGATCGGCCACGGCCGCGCCGACAAGGTGCGCATCGTGAAGTTCCGTCGCCGCAAGCATCACCGCAAGCAGATGGGTCACCGTCAGCATTTCACCGAAATCGAGATCACCGGCATCGCCGGTGGCGCCAAGTAAGGAGAAGCCGCCATGGCACAGAAAAAGGGCGTAGGTTCAACCCGCAACGGCCGCGACTCCAACCCGAAGTACTTGGGCGTGAAGATCTACGGCGGCCAGGCCATCGAGGCCGGCAACATCATCGTGCGTCAGCGCGGCACCCAGTTCCATCCGGGTAGCGGCGTCGGCCTCGGCCGTGACCACACGCTGTTCGCGCTCGTCGATGGCAAGGTCGAGTTCTCGACCAAGGGCCCGAAGAAGCGCCGCACCGTCAGCGTCATCGGCGAGTAATCGCCGGTCGCTGCAGTCCGGGAGGCCCCGCTTCGGCGGGGCTTTTCGTTTCTGTGGAGCTGGGCATTCACCGGGGCAATCCTCGGGCGATGCCGCCCGGGCTTGCGGCTCGGGGCTAAACTCGCCCGTACGCGACCGGATCCGGCCTCGCCTTGCGCGTCAGTTCCGTATCACCATTCCCGCAATATCCAAGGTTCCCCTCATGAAACTCGTCGACGAAGCCGAAATCCAGGTCATCGCAGGCAATGGCGGCAATGGCTGCGTTGGTTTCCGTCGCGAGAAGTTCATCCCGCTCGGTGGTCCCGATGGCGGCGATGGCGGTGACGGCGGCAGCGTCTGGCTCGTCGCGGACGAAAACCTCAACACCTTGGTCGACTTCCGCCACCAGAAGATGTTCCGCGCCAAGCGTGGCGAGAACGGGATGGGTCGGCAGGCGTACGGCAAAGGTGGCGATGACCTGACCATCACGGTGCCGGTTGGCACGGTGATCACCAATGTCGAAACCGACGAGGTGATCGGCGACCTGACTCGCCACGGTGATCGGTTGCTGGTAGCCAAGGGTGGCAAGGGCGGCCTTGGCAACATGCATTTCAAGAGTTCCACCAATCGCTCTCCGCAGCGCGCATTACCCGGCCTGGAAGGCGAGCAGCGCATGCTGAAGATGGAGCTCAAGCTGCTTGCCGACGTTGGCCTCCTTGGCTTCCCGAATGCCGGCAAGAGCACCCTGATCCGGGCCGTGTCGGCGGCAACGCCAAAGGTGGCGGACTATCCGTTCACCACGCTGTACCCCAACCTTGGCGTGGTGCGCGTCGAGCAGTACCGCAGCTTCGTCATCGCCGACATTCCCGGCCTGATCGAAGGGGCGGCCGACGGTGCCGGCCTTGGCGCGCAGTTCCTGCGCCACCTGCAGCGTACGCGCCTGCTGTTGCACCTGGTCGATATCGCCCCCATGGAGTTGCACGAGGGCGAGGCAGCGGGACTGACGCCGGCCGAGCAGGTGCGCGCGATCGAAAACGAGCTGCGCAAGCACGATCCCGAGCTGCTCCAGAAGCCTCGCTGGCTGGTGCTCAACAAGGCCGACCTGCTGCTCGAGGAAGAGCAGAAGGCGGCGGCCCAGGCGGTGATCGACGAACTCGGCTGGACGGACCGCTGGTACCTGGTGTCGGCCATCGGCCGCGACGGCACGATGCCGATCATGCTGGACGTCATGGCGTTCTTCGATCGCCAGCGCGAGGATGAACTGGAAGCAGCCGCCAATGGCGGCGCCGGCTGAGGCCAGGGCGTGTCCGGGGTGACTGTCCCATCGAAAGAGCCGGCCCACGCCGGCTTTTCGTTTTGTCGGGTGCGCGCTGCAGGCGGCGCGGATCTCGTGGCGACGCGTGCGCGTGCGCGTCGGTGCAATGCGCCCGGGTCGACCACTCGGCTCGACGCTCGCAGCGGTCAAATCGCGGGCACAAAAAAACCCGGCCGGAGCCGGGTTTTTTCGTGTCTTGCTACCGGCGTATCAAGCGGCCTTGAGGGCCTTGATGCGAGCGGTCAGGCGGCTCTTGTGGCGAGCAGCCTTGTTCTTGTGGATCAGGCCGCGCGAGCTCAGGCGGTCGAGGACCGGCTGGGCGATCGCGAAGGCGGTCTCGGCGCCGGCGGCGTCGTTCTCGCCCAGGGCCTTGAGCACCTTCTTCACGGCGGTGCGCAGCATCGAACGCTGGCTGGCGTTACGGGCATTGCGCACGACAGCCTGCTTGGCGCGCTTCTTGGCGGACTTGATGTTTGCCACGGCGAATTCCTGGAAAGTTTTGAATAAAGCTGGGTGGAAGATCGTGTTACGGAAAATCAGACCCAAAAGTATGGAGGATTCAGTGGCTTGCGTCAACTGCTGTGGAGACTTTGCGATGTGGGGTGATGCGTGAGCGGTGGCGGCCCGGGCAACGCCCGCCGGCAGGGCGGCATGCTGCGTTCGACCGCGGTGTTCAGCCTGATGACCTTCATCTCGCGCATCGCCGGCTATCTGCGCGACTGGCTGCAGGCCAGCCTGTTCGGCGCCGGGCCGGCGGTCAGCGCGTTCGTCGTCGCGTATCGCATCCCCAATTACCTGCGGCGGATCTTCGCCGAAGGGTCGTTCTCGTCGGCGTTCGTGCCGGTCCTGTCCGAGCTCAAGCAGAAGGGTGACCAGAAGGCCTTGCAGGAGTTCCTTGATCACATCGCCGGCGCGCTGCTGGCTGCGGTGGTGGTGGTCAGTGCGCTGGGCATGTTGATGGCGCCGTGGATCGCCAGGCTGTTCCTGCTGTTTGCCGACAAGGACGCGCAGACCGTGCCGCTGGCCGCGGACATGCTGCGCATCACCTTCCCGTACCTGACGTTCATCTCGATGACCGCGCTGGCGGGCGCGGCGCTCAACAGCTTCAAGCACTTTGGCCTGCCAGCGCTGACGCCGGTGCTGCACAACCTGGCGATGATTGCGGCGATGCTGTTCCTGGCGGACTACCTCAAGGTGCCCGAGCAGGCCATGGCCTGGGGCGTATTGGCCGCGGGCATCCTGCAGATGGCGGTGCTGTGGCCGGCGATGGGCCGGCTGGGGATTCGTCCGAGATTCCGCTTCAATTTCCGCCACGAAGGGGTGCAGCGGGTGCGCAAGCTGATGCTGCCGACGATCTTCTCTTCGTCGGTGGCCCAGGTGAACGTGCTGGTCGGCACCATGTTCGCATCGCTCCTGGTACCCGCCGCGCAGTCCTGGCTGTACTACTCCGACCGTCTCACCGAGCTGCCGCTGGGCTTGTTCGGCGTCGCGATCGGTACGGTGATCCTGCCGCAGCTGTCGCGCCACCACGCCGATGCGGATGCCGCCGGTTACTCCAAGGCGCTGGACTGGGGCTTGCGCATCGTCATGCTGATCGGCACGCCGGCCGCACTGGGGCTGGCCCTGCTGTCTGAGCCGCTGACTGCCGCGCTGTTCCGGCACGGCCGTTTCACCGCCGAGGACACTCGCATGGTCGGTTACGCACTGACCGCAATGAGCGTGGGCATTCCGACGTTCATGCTCAGCAAGGTGCTGCTGCCAGCGTTCTACGCGCGCCAGGACACCAGGACGCCGATGCGTGCGGCGATCTGGACGGTGGTCGCCAACGTACTGCTGACCATCGCCCTGGTGACGCCACTTTGGCTGGCGGGCTACAAGAGCGCCCATGTCGGCATCGCCGCCGCGACGGCCATCGCCGGCATGCTCAACGCCGCGCTGCTGTGGCGCTACCTCCGTCGACAGGGGCTGTATCACGCCGAGCCAGGCTGGGGGCGCTGGTTGCTGCGCATCCTCGTGGGGCTGGTGGTAATGGCCGCGGTGGTGCTGGCGGTGCGTCAGCACGTCGGCGACTGGACGGTCCTGCCGGCCCTGTGGCGCTGGATCTGGCTGATGGCCGCGGTGGCTGCCGGGGCTGCCGCGTATGGCGCGACGGTGCTGGCGCTGGGCCTTCGGCCACGCCATCTGCGCCATTGATACGGCCGTGGAACCTTGAGAAGCCGCACCACGGCTATACTTCAACGCAATGAGCAGGCTGTTTCGTGACGTCGAAGGCGGGCCCCGGTGCCCGCACGGCAGTGTGGTCTGCATCGGCGCCTTCGACGGCCTGCACCTTGGGCATCGGGCGTTGGTGCGCCACACGATTTCGCGTGCGCGCGATTTGGGCCTTGCGTCGGTGGCGTTGAGCTTCGAGCCGCTGCCGCGCGAGTTCTTCGCCCCCGCCAACCCGCCGCCGCGCTTGTTGTCTGCGCGGGCCAAGTTCGAAGGCCTGCGTGACCTGGGCGTTGACCAGGTCGGTCTGCTTCGCTTCGACAAGCGCCTGTGCAGCCAATCGGCCGAGGCGTTCGTCCAGCAGGTGCTGGTGCAGCGATTGTCGGCACGCGAGGTCTGGGTCGGACCCGAATTCCGCTTCGGCAAGGGCCGCGCCGGCGATCTGGCGTTGCTGCAGCGCATAGGCGAAGAGTGCGGCTTCGTCGCTGGCGAGATCGCCCCGGTGCTGCTCGACGGGGAGCGCGTGTCCAGCACCCGCATCCGCGCTGCGTTGCAGGCCGGCGACTTCGCCACGGCCGCCCAGCTGCTGGGCAGGCCGTATGCGATCGGCGGGCGGGTGGTGCGTGGCAAGCAACTGGGGCGCACGCTTGGGTTCCCCACCGCAAATCTTCGCTTCGGCGGCAAGACGCCGGCGCTGTCGGGCATCTACGCCACGCGCGTGCACGGCGTGGGGCCCCAGCCGTGGCCATCGGTGTCCAGCCTGGGTACCCGGCCCACGGTCGACGGCGTCGAACCCTTGCTCGAAGCCCATCTGTTCGACTTCGACGGCGATCTGTACGGACGCCGGATCGAGGTCGAGTTCGTCGCAAAGCTGCGCGATGAGCTCAAGTTCGACAACCTGCCGGCATTGACCGAGCAGATGCATCGCGATGCCCAACAGGCACGCGACCTCCTTGCGCACTACCAACAACGAGCCCTCGCGTGAATTCCGACGCTTCCGCCAACCCGTACAAATCCACCCTGCACCTGCCCGCGACGGATTTCCCGATGCGCGGCGACCTGCCCAAGCGCGAGCCCGAGACGCTCGCGCGCTGGGAGGCCGAGGACTTGTACGCGCGCATTCGCGACAAGGTCGGTCAGCGCGAGCGCCGCTTCGTGCTGCACGACGGCCCGCCATACGCGAACGGCAGCATCCACATTGGCCACGCGGTCAACAAGGTCCTCAAGGACGTGATCGTCAAGTCGAAGCTGCTGGCCGGCTTCGATGCGCCTTACGTGCCGGGCTGGGACTGCCACGGTCTGCCGATCGAGCATGCGGTCGAGAAGAAGCACGGCAAGGTCGGCGACAAGCTCGACGCCGCCGCGTTCCGCCAGAAGTGCCGCGAGTACGCCACCGAGCAGATCGACCTCCAGCGCCGCGACTTCAAGCGCCTGGGCGTGATCGGCGACTGGGCCAATCCGTACCGCACGATGGATTTCAGCACCGAGGCCGGCATCGTCCGCGCGTTGGCGAAGATCGTCGAGCGCGGCCACCTGGTGCGCGGCGCCAAGCCCGTGCACTGGTGCTTCGACTGCGGTTCGGCACTGGCCGAGGCCGAGATCGAATACGCCGACAAGGTGTCGCCGACCATCGACGTCGCCTATCCCGCACGCAACCCGGGCAAGCTTGCCGCCGTGTTCGGTGTCGCCATCGATGGCGACACCGACGTGGCGATGCCGATCTGGACCACCACCCCGTGGACGCTGCCGGCCAGCCTGGCAGTTACCGTCGGCGCCGAGCTCGACTACGTGCTGGTCGAAGGCCCGCGCACGCCGCAGGGCAAGCGCCGCCTGCTCGTGCTCGCCGATGCGCTGTGGACCCGTGCGCTGACGCGCTACGGCGTGTTCGAGACCTTGATGGACGTGCAGGGTCTGCCGGATTACGCGCCACTGGGTCGTGTCACGGGTGCCGAGCTCGAAGGTCATCACCTGCAGCATCCGTTCTACGCCGAACGCGACCTGCCCGTGCTGGTCGGCGAACACGTCACCGCCGACGACGGCACCGGCGTGGTGCACACCGCGCCCGGCCACGGTCAGGAAGACTTTTCCGTCGCGCTGCGCTACGACCTGCTGGACCAGTACAGCGCCGCGCAGATGAACCCGGTCGATGGCCGCGGCCTGTACCTGCCCTCGACGCCGCCGGCGGGCGAGCTGGTGCTGGCCGGCCTGCACATCTGGAAGGCCAACGATCCGATCATCGAGGTGCTTCGCGCCAATGGCACGCTGCTGGCCGCGAGCAAGGTCGGACACAGTTACCCGCATTGCTGGCGTCACAAGACGCCCGTTGCGTTCCGTGCGACGCCGCAGTGGTTCATCTCGATGGAGCAGGCCAACCTGCGCCGCGATGCGCTGGCCGAGATCGGCCGCGTCGCGTGGGTGCCCGAGTGGGGCGAGGCGCGCATCTACGGCATGATCGAAGGGCGCCCGGACTGGTGCATCAGCCGCCAGCGCACCTGGGGCGTGCCGATCGCGATGTTCGTTCACCGCGAGACCGGCGAGCCGCACCCGCGCACGCCAGAACTCATGCTCCAGGTTGCACAACGCATCGAGCACGATGGCGTCGACGCCTGGTACACGCTCGACGCGGCCGAACTGCTCGGCGACGAGGCCGGCGACTACGACAAGATCAGCGACATCCTCGACGTCTGGTTCGACTCCGGTGTCACCCACGAGTGCGTGCTTGCGCAGCGCGCGGACGATGGCCTGGGCAAGCCGGCCGATCTCTACCTGGAAGGCTCCGACCAGCACCGCGGCTGGTTCCACAGCTCGCTGCTCACCGGCGTGGCGATGGACGGCGTGGCGCCGTACCGGCAGGTGCTGACGCACGGCTTCACCGTCGATGCGCAGGGCAAGAAGATGTCCAAGTCGATCGGCAATACCGTCGAGCCGCAGAAGGTCATCAGCGGGATGGGCGCCGACGTTCTGCGCCTGTGGATCGCCTCGACCGACTACTGCAACGAGATGTCGGTGTCGGACGAGATCCTGAAGCGCAGCGGCGACGCCTACCGCCGCATTCGCAACACCGCGCGCTTCCTGCTGGGCAACTTGCACGGGTTCGAGCCGGCTCGCGACCTGGTCGCGCCCGCCGACATGGTGGTGCTGGACCGCTGGATCGTGCACCGCGCGCACCAGCTGCAGGAGAAGATCGTCGCCGCCTACGAGCGCTACGACTTCGCCGAGATCGTGCAGGCGCTGTCCAACTTCTGCAGTGTTGATCTGGGGTCGCTGTATCTGGACGTCACCAAGGACCGCCTGTACACGATGCGCGAGGATTCCCGCGGTCGGCGTTCGGCACAGACCGCGATGTACCGCATCGCCGAGGCATTCGTTCGCTGGATCGCACCAATCCTGAGCTTCACCGCCGACGAGATGTGGCGTTACCTGCCGCAGCACGAGAACGGCGTGGCGCGCGAGGACAACGTGCTGTTCACCACGTGGTACGACGGCCTGTCGCCGCTGCCCGATGACGCGCCGCTGTCGGCGGCAGATTTCGACCGGCTGCTGGCGCTGCGCGAGCAGGTCAGCGCGACGCTCGAGCCGATGCGCGCCGCAGGCGAGATCGGCGCCGCGCTGGAGGCGGAGATCTCGCTGCGCTGTGGCGTCACCGAGCAGAACTGGTTGTCGCCGTTCGTCGACGAATTGCGCTTCCTGTTCATCAGCGGCGATGTCGAGATCGTGGCCGACGACGCCATCAAGGACATCGCGGTGTCCGCCAGTGCTTCCACGAAATCCAAGTGCGCGCGTTGCTGGCATTACCGGGCCGACGTCGGCCTGCTTGCCGCCCATCCGACGCTGTGCGGCCGCTGCGTCGACAACGTCGACGGCGAAGGCGAGGACCGTCGCTGGTTCTGATTGGCCGCGCGCAGCCGTGCCGGCGCCGGTTTCGACCGGACCGGCGACCACGTGACACACCCTCCCGGCCAAGGTGCCTGGCTCCCGAACGGGAGCCGCACCGCAAGCGGGAACCAGGAGCCCCACCATGTCCCATCCCAAACCCAACGCGTTGCCCTGGCTGATCGTCTCGGTCGTGGTCATCGTCCTCGACCAGCTCAGCAAGGCCTGGGTGCTGTCGTCGCTGCCCGAGTACACCCAGGTTCCGGTGATCGAGGGCTTCTGGAACTGGTACCGCACCTACAACACCGGCGCGGCCTTCAGTTTCCTCAGCGATGCCGGCGGCTGGCAGAAGTACTTCTTCAGCGTGCTCGCGCTGGCCATCAGCATCGGTCTTGGCGTCTGGATGTCGCGCACCCCGCGCCACGACTGGAAGACCGCGTTGCCGTTCTCGCTGGTGATCGGCGGAGCCATCGGCAACCTCATCGACCGCCTCCTGCACGGCCATGTCGTGGATTTCATCCAATGGCACGTCGGCGATTACTACTGGCCCGCGTTCAACATCGCCGATTCGGCGATCGTGGTTGCCGCCGTGGGAATCTTCGCCACGGCGTTGACGAAGTCCGGCGACTCCGCCAAGGCCGGCACCGGGGCAGGGGAGTAAGATCGATGGCTGGCTCACGTACCGCGCACTCCGTCCTTCTGCAGCGGGAGCACTGATCCCATGGACGTACTGCTCGCCAACCCCCGTGGCTTCTGCGCCGGCGTCGACCGCGCGATCGAGATCGTCAAGCGCGCCATCGAAACCCTGGGCGCACCGATCTACGTGCGCCACGAAGTCGTGCACAACCGGTTTGTCGTTGACGACCTCAAGCGGCGCGGCGCGATCTTCGTCGAAGAACTCCACGAAGTGCCTGACGACGCCACGGTGATCTTCAGCGCCCACGGCGTCTCGCAGGCCGTGCGCGCCGAGGCCGACCGTCGCGGACTCAAGGTCTTCGACGCCACCTGTCCGCTGGTCACCAAGGTGCACCTGGAGGTCACCCGCAACTGCCGCGCCGGCCGTGACGTGGTGCTGATCGGCCACGAGGGCCACCCCGAAGTCGAAGGCACGATGGGCCAGTGGCGACGCGAGGCAGGCACCGGCCAGATCTACCTGGTGGAGGACGTCGACGACGTCAACGTGCTGGAAGTGAGCCAACCCGACAACCTCGCCTACACCACGCAGACCACGCTGTCGGTCGACGACACCCGCACCGTCATCGAGGCGCTGAAGGTGCGCTTCCCGTCGATCCAGGGCCCGAAGAACGACGACATCTGCTATGCCACCCAGAACCGCCAGGACGCCGTGCGCGAGCTGGCGGCCCAGTGCGACCTGGTGCTGGTGGTCGGCTCGCCCAACAGCTCCAATTCCAACCGCCTGCGCGAGCTGGCCGAGCGCGAGGGCGTTGATGCCTACCTGATCGACGGCGCGATCGAAATCGACCCGCAGTGGGTCGACGGCCGCAAGCGCATTGGCATTACCGCCGGCGCCTCCGCGCCCGAGGTGCTGGTGCGCGGCGTGATCGAGCGCCTGCGGGAGCTGGGCGCGCAGCACGTGTCCGAGCTGGACGGCGAGCCCGAGGACATGGTGTTCGCCCTGCCCAAGGAACTGCGCCTGCATCTGATCAATTGACCGGCCACGTCGCACAACCGTACAATTCGCGGCCACGCGGATCCGTCCGCAAGGGCCAGGGGCCAGCCCCAACCCGCAGGTTCTCGCCGGAATAGCTCAGTTGGTAGAGCGGCGCATTCGTAATGCGTAGGTCGTAGGTTCGATTCCTATTTCCGGCACCAAACCAGGCACTTCTTAGATGCCCCATTTTCTAGGGGTCTATTGCTGAAAGTGCCTTGTTGTCAGGCGTCTAGCCGGCATCGAACAAAGAAAGCCTCGGCCAGTCCGGGGCTTTTTGCTATTCCCAGCAAGCGGTAGCGATGGTCACAAATCGCCCGAAAGTTCGATTCTAGTGGCCCAAAATTGGCCCACGCCGGATGGGCCATCCCCACTCCAGCCAGCAAAGGTGTAGTGGTCACAGCGGGGCCCGCTGGCGGCGGCATGCTGGCCAGTACTCCCCAGCGGGCGCGCTGTGTCATCGACGACACTGGCATCCACCCGGTGGAGATTACGAACAGTTGACTGCACGATGCTGCCGACCATTCCTGATGGACAGGAATTGCGGCGTCGGCTATCAGGTACCGGTCAGCCGTCTCTCGCTTCCACTGGACAACGTGGTGGGTCTACACAGCAAGGCTTTTCCCTAGGGCTGATCGCGGCATTTCCTGACTTCGCGCTCCTTGACCCGCTTTGTGCAAGTTCCATAATGAGCGCAAGACAGCGGGCTGGTAGCTTCGGGGAACGGCGAGGGGTCGCCCATTCCGCATCGATTCGCGCCATCCTGGACCACAAGGATGCTGGTGATCGTGTCGCGGCATTCCCGTGCGCTGCATCGGCGCAGGGGACAATGAGTGACCAACAAACAGCATGTCTCGACGCCACGCAGTGGTGTCGTTAGCGAGTCGCGTCGCCCGATTCTCGCGGCCGGACTTTTCACTCTCGTCGTCGGCATCCTGCTGGCTCCCATCGGGTTCGTGGTGGCCGATGCAGTCGCCGATGTCAGCGCGATCGACGCCACCGCGGTGGTTCCGGACACCGCTTCCGACGCCGTCGCAGCGACGGCCGCCGAGTTCCGCGTGGACGAATCCGGATCGGCGACCTACTCGGTCGCGCTCTATGCCGTGCCGGGTACCGCGGGCGTTTCGCCGAAACTGTCGTTGAACTACTCCAGCCAGGCTGGCAACGGACCGCTCGGTAAAGGCTGGTCGATCGGCGGGTTGTCATCGGTCAGTCGGTGCCGTGCCACGCGCGAGGCGGGCGATTTCATCGTCGCCGGGGCGGTCACCGACGGTGACCCGCGGCCAGTCAACTTCACCGCCAGCGACCGCTATTGCCTTGATGGCCAGCGCCTGCTCGTCGTAGCCGATGGCCCGGCCTGTGCCAACGTGGCTGGCATGCAAGTGCAACAGCTGCGCACCGAGGTCGAGACGTTCTCCCGGGTGTGCGCGTACACGCCGACGGCCTCCGCTACCAACGGTCCGGCGTTCTTCACCGTCGAACGCAAGGACGGCTCGACGTCGTGGTACGGCGATCGCGTCAGCAACAACACCCAGTCGCTGGGCTACAACGGCTACTTCAATAGCACGGCGCCCGGCAAGACGGCGTTGGCGTTGTTGTGGGCACAGACCCGCTTCCAGGATTCGACCGGCAACTACATTGACTACCACTACCTGAAGAACCCGGCAGGTGCGGGGCTGGGCGAGCACCTGATCAGCAAGGTTCGATACACCGGCAAGGTAGTGCTGCCGGGTCAGGTAGGCGCCGCGAAAGCGCCGTACGCCGAAATCGTCTTCAACTATTCCGCACGCCCGGGTGCGCAATGGCAGCGCGGCTACCAGGCCGGGGGCGAGGTGGCGCAGACTCACCGCCTCGACAGCATCGCCTCGTCCGGCGATGGCGAACCGGCACGCTTCTACAAGCTTGCCTACGCCACCAGCACCTCGGGCAGCAATGCCAGCCTGCTGACCAGCCTGCAGGAGTGCCGCGACAGCGGTGCGGTGGTGTGCATGGCGCCGACCACGTTCGATTGGAGCACGCCGAGCAACGAGTTCGTTGGCGAGGGGACGTGGAATCCCGGTCTGTTCGGCAGCATGCAGAAGTTCAACGGCTACAAGCTCGGCGACATCAACGGCGACGGCCGTCCCGACATGGTGTGGCTGAAGAACGCCGACACCAGCGAAGCCTGCACCACCGAGTACATCGTGGTGGCGATCGGCGAGCTCGATTCGTACGGCAAGCCGACGTTCCGTCCTGTCACCGATCAGCAGCTCTGCGCGCCCACCGAGATCAGCGTCCTGGGTGATGCCAGCTGGCAGCTGTTCGACTACAACGGCGACGGTCGCGACGACCTGTTCATGGCCGGCGGTGGCGCGAACGACACCTGGGCGATCTACCCGTCGCTGGGCGAGTCCGGAACCGTCATCGACATGGGCACCAACCTGTTGGCCGGGATCTCGATCCCGGTGAAGCGTCCGACATCCCCCACCGATCGCGTTGCTCACCCGCAGCTGGCGGACCTGAGCGGTGATGGGCTATTGGACATCGTCTACCGCCGCATGGACGGAAATAGCGGCGTCGTTGCGCGCCTGATGGAGCGCGGGACGGGAATCTTCGCGTGGGGCGCGGAGCGCAGCATCGTGTTGCCGGCCCATCCAGCGGGCAATCAGTGCGGCGGAATGCCTCCCGAGGCCGAGTGCACGTCCAGTAACTTCATCGAGTTGAACCAGAACATCGGCGGCTTCCAGCTGCAGGACTTCAACGGCGACTCGCGCTCCGATCTCACGGCCAATCTTGTCGCGACGCAGTCCTACACGTACACGGAATCAGGAACCTGCACGGGCGGTGGTGGCAATCCGCGTCAAGTCTTCACCATTACTCCGCTGGGCAAGTGCATCGCCGAATCCGCGGTAGGCTACCTGCTCTCGCTAGTCGTCGAGTCGATTGCACCGGGCAGCACCGGTGCAATCGTCCTGTCAACGTATGGGTTGACGCCTTCACGGAATGCGTCGGATATCTTCCGAAACCGTGACGCGAACGAGCACTTCGCGGACTTCAACGGCGATGGCCTGACCGATCTGCTGCAGGTCGCGCTTCCTGGCACGAACTCGACGTTGCACCTCAACACCGGAGTCGGCTACGCCGCTCCCATCGCGTTCGGCATTCCCTCGAAGAAGCAGTTCATCCGGATCGCCGACCTCAATGGCGATGGCCGCGCGGACCTGATCTACCCACGGGTCACCCAGGACATGTACGTGGTCCGCTACGCCACGCGTGCCGGCGGCTTCGAGGGCGAAGTGCCGGTGGCCGGTGGCGGCGCCACCACCGACTGCGGCGATGACCCGTGCTTCAACCGCTATTCGAGCTTCTTTGCCGATCTGGATGCAGACGGCGTCCTGGACTACTACCGCATCCGCTGGAGCGATGACGACCCGCACTTCTACGTTGCGCGCTCGACGACTCGCAATCGCCCGCGCGATGTGATCGCAGCGTTCACCAACGGCTTCGGCGCGCTCACGGAGGTCCACTACGCGACGCTGACCAACGGGGCGCTCTACCGTCGGGGCGCGAACAGCCGCAACGCTTTCAACTGGGGACGTGGCGCCCCGGTGATGGATCTGTTGGCGCCCACCTACGCGGTGGCCTCGGTGTCCAGCAGCTCGCCACAGGCCGGCAACGCGAACGCCAAGGCGACCGTCCACTATCGTTACGCCGGGGCAATGGTCCAGGGCGGCGGTCGCGGTTTCCTCGGCTTTGGCGAGATCGCCACCGTCGACGTCAATCAGTCGGGCGGTTATGTCACCACCACCACCAGCTACAACCAGAACTTCCCCTACACCGGCATGCCGGCGCGTACCACCAAGCGGGCGGTCGTCGGCGGCAGCTACGCCGTGCCCGCCTGCCTGAATCCCGCGCAGCCGGTCGGCAACGCGTGCTTTGCCACGCCGGGGCAGGCGTTCCCCGTGCTTCCGGGTAGCTGGTTCTCCGACAGCCTGCAAAGCTGGGAGTCGGACACCGACATCGGTGCAGGAGCCACTGCATTCAGCACGACGGTGCAGGCACCGGTGCAGGTCCGTACCAGTGGCAGCGAGGAGTCGTTGCGCGATCACCTCAGCGGCACCCAGGCAAGCCGGCTGGTGACGACCTTCGACTACGCGTCCTACGGCAACGTCACCCTCACCAGCGCGGACACCTTTGCCGGCACCGGTTCGACACCGATGTCGACGGTCATCACCTTCAACGTCTACAGCGCCGACAACACCACGGTCTGGCGCCTGGGTCGGTTGACCGGCGCCACGGTTACCCATCGGCGTCCGGGGTTGCCGGATGTCGTGCGCAAGAGCCTGTTCACCTACGACATGGGCACGGCGATGACCGGCCAGCTGACGCATGAGCGCAGCTTCGCGGGGGACGGAAGCGATGCCCGCCAGAACCTACTCAAGGTCTACACGCTGGACGAGTACGGCAACCGCACCCGGTCCAGCGCCTGTGCCGATCCGGCATCCTCCAACGCCTGCGCTGGCATGGTCTTCCACCCCGCCACGGCAACCCAGGTCAATCGCTACAGCCGCGTCGAGTACGACACGCGGGGGCGCTATCCGGTCACGACCTTCGAGCCGTTCTGGAATGGCACGGGATCCAGCGAACAGGCGACCCAGACCGTGGTGTCGCGCAACGTGTTCGGTGACGTGACCGAAGCCGTCAATCTCAATGGTGTCAGCACGGTGGCGGTCGCCGGAACGTTCGGTCGGCCGTACTACGGGTGGGCGCAGGTGCGAAGCGGATTCGCCGTCGGTGATCCTGCTGCGGGCGTGGAGGCCTGGACGACGTACCGCTGGTGTGGCGCGGGCGTTGGTCAGGTGTCGTGCCCGGCCGGTGCCCGGTTCCGGCAGCAGGTCAGAGGGGAAGCTTCCGTCACCACGTGGACGTGGTTCGACGTGCTCGGCCGCCCGGTCATGAAGGCTGGCGGTACGTTCAACGTCAATGTCGCCGACAAGGATGTCAGTGCCGTGTGCACCGACTACAACGCCGCCGGCAATCCGGTGCGCGTATCCAATCCGTTCTTCCTGGCGGGAACGGGCGGGTCGAATGGGCCGACCGTCGCCGCCGATGTCTGCCAGACCGGGCGCCAGTGGACGGTCACCACGTTCGACGTGCTCGGCCGCCCGACGAAGATCACCGCACCCGACAGCAGTACGGTGTCCACCGAGTACCGCGCCAACCTGACCATCGGAACGGACCCGCGCGGAAAGACCACCACCGAGATCCGCAACGCAAAGGGCGAGTTGTCCCAGACCATCGATGCGGATGGGTTGGTGACTGGCTACAAGTACAACGCCGATGGCACGCTCTTTGAGGTGAATCGCGACGCCGGGCGCGGCCTGATTCGCAACCGTTTCGGCTACGACGAACTGGGTCGAAAGACCGTCCAGGACGACCCGGACGCTGGCGCGCTGTACTTCGAATACAACGCGCTGGGCGAACTGACCGCGCAACGGGACGGCGAAGGCAATCGGATCGAGAGCGAGATCGACGCGCGCGGGCGCACCTGGCGCCGCACCGTCAAGGGTGCCGGGGGTACCGTCGAATCGACCTCGACGTTCGAGTTCGACACCGCCGCCAACGGTGTCGGACAGTTGGCTCGCGAGGAGGTGGCGGGCACGTACGCGGCCTGGGCGGGGCAGGCTGCCACGGCGCTGGAGTTCGCACGCAGCTACCAGTACGACGCCTTCGGCCGCGGCTTGGGCACGACGACCATCATTGACGGCGTCAGCTATGCCACCGCGGTCCGATATGACACCTACGGGCGCCCATGGAAGGGGATGGACGCATCCGGACGCTGGGCGAAGACCATTCTCAACAGTCGTGGCCAGGCGGTGTCGGTGTGCGAAAGCAATGCGAGCGACACGACCGTCAGCTGCCCGCCCGACGACACCACCTACCTGACCACGCTGGAAACCGATGCGTGGGGGAACGTGATCAAGGAGCGTCGCGGCAACGGCGCGGCGATGGAGGTCACCCGCAGCTACCGCGCCGACAACGGTCGGGTGGAAACCGTCTGCGCAGGCGCCGCCGGCAGCTGCAACGTGCTGCAGGAAGGGTATGGCTGGGATGCCGCCGGCAATCTGCACACGCAGCAGAAGGACCAGCACTACCTGGAGTCGTTTACCTACGACAACCTCAACCGGCTCACCGACGCGAAGTTCACGATGCAGGCCGGCGCGCCGGTCAACGTGACGACCTTGTCGCACAGCTATGACGCCGTGGGCAACGTGTGCAAGCGGCACGGCGCCAGTTACGGCTACGAAGGCATGGCCGGTTGTGGCACCGGCACCTTGGTGGGCAGCGGCGGCGCCGGGCCGGTGGGCGCGCATCGGGTCAGCGAGATCGTCAACAGCGCAGGCGTCGTCACGTCGTCCTACTACTACGACGCACGCGGCAACCAGACGCTACGTGACAGCAGTGGCACGTCGGCCGACCGCACGATCCGCTACTCGCTCGACGACCGCGCGCACGAGATTGCGCTGGGCAATGGTCTGCGTGCACGCTTCTGGTACGGCAGTGACGGCGCCCGTTACAAGCGCGAGGATGCCGCCGGCAGCAAGCGCACGCTGTACCTGGGCAATGTCGAGATCGAGGTCGTCGGCGGCGTTACCACCATCAAGCGCACCGTGGCCGGGGTCATGTTGCAGAAGATCGTCGGCGCGGCGGTCACCAGGAGCTACCTGTTCCATGACCATCTGGGCAGCCTGGCACGGATCACCGATGCCAACGGCGTTGTCACCGACAAACTGGATTACCGTCCGTTCGGTGAGCGCCGCGACACCGCCAACCCGGTGCTCATGACTACAGCCGCACCGAGCCTGACGACGCGCGGTTTCACCGGCCACGAGCACATCGACGGGCTGGGCGTGATCCACATGAACGGCCGCATCTACGACCCGGACCTGGGCCGTTTCCTGCAGCCCGACCCGGTGATCCAGGCGCCAAACAACGCGCAAAGCTGGAACGCGTACACCTACGTGTTCAACAACCCGCTGCGTTACACCGATCCGACCGGCATGATCGGCATCGCGGAACGGCAGTGGGCGGCCACTGCGTTCGCGATTGTGTACACCTACTTCACCTGGGACTTGCAAGGCGGTGCGGCGATCGCGGCGGCGGCGGCCGGCGGGTTCGTCAGTGGTGCCATCGCCACCGGCAGCTGGGACGGGGGCATCCGTGGCGCATTCACCGCAGGCCTTACCGCCGGCATCGGCATGGGCGTTGCGCGGTACGGCGGTGCAGTCCGCGTGGGAGCCATGGCGATGACCGGTGGTGTGCTCGAGTACGTCCAGGGCGGTAGCTTCGGCCACGCCTTCGTCGCCGCCGGCCTGACCGCGGCGGTGATGCCGGGCGTACGCGGCATCACCAACGACTTCGCCCGCATCACCGTCGGTGCGCTCGTCGGCGGCACGCTGTCAGAGCTGACGGGTGGGAAGTTTGCGAATGGGGCTATCAGTGGAGCGATCCAGGCGGCGATGATTGGGCGTCGAAGCAACGAAGTCGCGAAGCGGAGTGCGGGCAGGAGCGGCGAAACAAGCCGTATGTGCCCAGGCGATGGTGGTGTGGATGCAGCCCAGCTAGCGAGGGCGAAGCGTGTTGCTCAAGACCTTAACGCTGAAACCCTTGTGAACAATTTCGAACATGGCGCCCTGTTTTACGACCCAATCGAGGGCACGACTGGCGACTTGCAGAGCGGAGAAATAGACACTTGGGGGTCGCATGTTGAAATTGGCCCATCCGGCACCGTCCCGTCAGGTTATCGCAAAGTTGGCGACATCCACTCCCACCCGCCGACCGGGGTCGACTTATTCGCAAATCAAGCAGACGTTGATGCTCAGCGCGGGCTGAGGCTTGGGGAGAGTTTTCGGGTTAGGTACGGCTTTTCAGGAGGAGACATGGATGGATATCGAAGAGATGGCGTTAATGGCTGGATGGTCCCGGCTGGCACCGGTAAGGTGTTGTATTTTCCAATCCTGAATAATTCTCAGAACTGTCACTATGAATTCTCTTACTAAAGCATGTCTCGTGGCGCCGCTCTGCGCTGCCGTATCATGTGCTGTATATGCGGCGGAACCGGTAACCGTGATCTTGGAGAAGGCGCGTAGTGAGCCCCCGATCTCAGGTGTCCTTGGGTACTCGGAGGATTGTTCTTTTGCCATCTATCAGGATCGAATGTCGGCCATTCGCAGAGATGCCCAAGGCTCGATTCCATTGGTGAATGATAAGGACGCCAACGCAATAGACGGGTCCCTTCCGCTGGGCGCCTATATAGGAAATTACGTCCTAGTAAAAGGGGATCTGAGTACTCGTCCGGAAATCAATCTTGGGAACGCTACTGTCTATTATTCCTTCGGGAGGCCGTACGGTTATGCGCAAAGAGAATTTGTCTGTGCGCGCCGTCCTTCGGGCCACATTCTTGGGGTGGAGGACGTGATGAAGCTTGATTTAAGACTTCCTGCCTTACAAACGGCATCTGGAGTTCTTGCGAAGGAAGGTGGGTTCTATCGCCTCTATAGCGACCGCGAGGCCGCTACTGACGGTGCATGGAGTTACGCAATAGATGTTCGGTTTAAGTTGGAACCTACTGTCTGTTTGGGGCGAGAAGTCATCATTGACGGAATGCTGGACAAGCCGCGACGGAGAACTGGGGCGGTCTTGGAGTTAGCAGATGCCAGAATTGTTGAGTCAACCTGTGGCGAGGCTCCGTAGAGCCGCCAAGAATGGGGGCGGGGGAAATAAGCTGCCGGTGACATGCTAGTCAGCGTTCTGCATAGCACTGCCTCCACTGCCTACACTGCCTACACTGCCTCCCAAGATCCTGCTGACTCTGTAGGTTCCTGGTGTGGCCTCAAGGGAGTGGAAATGGTTCCAGGTTCATTTTCTTTGGCGTTGAGACGCGGGTCTGGGGATTCTCTGGCGATGACTTCGGAACCCGCTCCGATGGAGCGGAAGCCTGCCTATCATCAAACTGCATCGGTGATCTCACGGCGTCCTACACGCAGAGAATCGAATCAATGGGGACGGAGACAATTAAGCCGCCCGCGTGACATGCGAGTCAGTGCTCTGCATGGCACTGCCTCCACCGTCGCCCCAGAGCCTGAAGCAAAGCAGACGGCGCCTGACGACGCGCGGTTTCACCGGCCACGAGCACATCGACGGGCTGGGCGTGATCCACATGAACGGCGGCATCTACGACCCGGACCTGGGCCGTTTCCTGCAGAGGTTCCGCAAACTCCGTAGCCAGACAAGCGCCGGAAGCCTCGTCGATCTGAAGGTTCTGGAAGCCGAAATAGCTCGGCCGCTAACACGGATCAGAACGAACGAAGCCTGACTTGCCGTGCTTCGTCGACCTTCGAGTGTCCGGCTTGTGCGAGCACCGAATCGGTAACGGCTTCGGCTGTGATCCGGCGATGGCGAAGATGGACAGGGAAATCCACAAAAAAGAGGAGATGCTGTGAGCGACCTTTCAAGCGGGCCAGGCCAAGAGCCGCGTACGGCGACGAATCGACCCTTCAAGGCGCGGGCATTCAAGGAGATGAAATCTTGGCAACTCACAATCCTAGGTTGCCTCAGCGTGTTCGAGTCATCGCTCATGGCCTACTTGTTGGGGCGCGTCTGGCCGATGTACATCGAGGCGATAAATTCCAGTGAAGTCTTTTCCTGGCTAGGGTTAGCGGTGTCCCTGCACCTCGCAGTCCTTGGCGTGGTGGCCATCATCTTTGCGGCAGTAGGCAAGCGTTGTGGTGAATTGCTCTATCAGCGCCACCTCGACTAGTGCCGCTCGGCGCACGTCAGTTCTCCAGGTCGAAGCGACGTGACATTGGACGAGGCGTCTAGATCTACACTCCGATGACGATGCCTTGTGCTTTGACAGGCTCGCTAGTCGCGGCACGGCGGTTGCCCGTTCTGGGCCGCCTGTGCCTACGGCCAGTGCCGATAGGGCGGAGCGGTTGGCGGCCATAACTTGGGGCGGAGATGAGTTCATGGTGTTGCTCTGCAACGATGCGACCCGGCCAACTGCGTCTTTAGCAGAGCGTATTGCCGAGGTCGCGCCGCGAGATTCTCCGTGCGGCTTATCGCTCGGATGGGCCACGCGAAAGAACAACGAGACTCTGGAACAGACCATGGCGCGAGCCGACGAACGACTCTACGAAGAACGTCGGCGACGTCGGAATGATGCGGCCTAGGGGGCGATGCGTGGTACACGGTCTTCCGTGAGCTGATGAACGAGCAACCCCCAGAGCACGACCAGCCATGGCTGTCCGATCGTGTGCGCGATCTCGAGGTTCACGTTTTCAACTCGCCGAGATGGCAGCAAAGCCTTGATGACGTCGAGTCGCAGCCGCGTGCTATCGATGATCCGAACTAGGCAGATGAGCGAAAGGAACTTGGGAGTCGGAGCGCGCATGGCGCTCCGCTCCTTGCCTGCATTACATCTTGCCGTGCGCGGCCTGCTCGATGAGCTTGGCGACCGCCTCCGGCTTCGAGACATAGATCGCATGGCTGCCGGGCACCTCGACTACCGTCGCACCAGCGCGATTGGCCATCATCTGCTGCGCCGGCGGCGGGATCATGCGGTCTTCGGTGGCCACCAGGTACCAACTCGGCTTCGCCTTCCAAGCCGGCTCGGTAACGGCGCCGCCTAGCGCCTGGACACCCCACGGCACCTGCGAGTCCGCCATGAAAGCGGCTTCCTCAGCGGAGACATCGCCCGCGAACGAGGCTGCGAACTTCGCGCGATCGAGGAACAGGAAGCCATCCTGCGGCGGGAGGATCGGTGGCTGCGGTGCACCCGGCGGCGGGTTGGCGATCAGTGATTGCACCGACTCGCCCTTGTCGGGAGCGAACGCAGCGATGTAGACCAGGCTCCGGACCTTGGGGTCGGTGCCGGCTTCAGAGATCACGACGCCACCGTAAGAATGGCCGACGAGGACGACGGGACCGTTCTGCTGCGCGATGGCGCGCTTGGTGAACGCGACGTCATCGGCAAGCGACGTGGTCGGGTTCTGCACGATGGTGACGTTGTAGCCGTCCTTCTTCAGGATGTTGTAGACCTTGGCCCAGCCGGAGCCGTCGACGAAGCCGCCGTGCACCAGCACGACGTTCTTTACGGCTTCCGGGGTTTCCGCAGGCGCGGCGTTCGAGGTGGAGGCAAAGGTCATGGCGGTAGCGGCAGCGAGGCCAAGAATTTTCATGTTCACGGAGTCTTCTCCAAAGGTTGGGCGGCGAAGCGAGGAGGGCACACACATCACTTGGGGAGAGCGGGGATCACGTTCACCCTCGAGGCACAGGTTGCGCTCGGCGCCCTGTGCGCACCATCGGTTGAATGACCGAGGTCGGGAGCGGGAGGGGGCGCTAGACTTCCGGCCCCCTTCCAAGGTACTTGATCCGACGTGGACGCCTCCGCCGTTCCCCTGCTGGACGTGATTCGCTCGCTCGCGTTCGTGGGCGACCTAGCCATGGGGCAGCCCACCGATCACTCGCCGCGGGCTGCCTGGTTGGCCGGACAACTGGCCAAGTCCGTTGGCGCCGACGACATGACCTGCCAGGAAGCTACTGCCGTCTCCCTGTTGCGCTGGTCAGGCTGCACAGCCAACGCGCCCGAGTTTGCGCATCTGTTCGGCGATGACGTGAACGGACGGAAGGCGCTGCTCGCCACGCAGTCTTCCAGCAGCGGGTTTCGTGCCGGCACTCGTCGCAAGGGATCGGCATTCCTCTCGCTGTCGCGCATCCATTGCGAGGTTTCGGGCGACATCGCGGCGCAATTGGGTTTGAACGACGCGACGCAATTCGCCTTGCGCCATCTGTTTGAAAGCCACGACGGCAGCGGAGCGCCCGATGGTCTGCGGGGCGAACAGGTTCCCGTCACGGTCTACATCGCGTCGCTCGCCGGCGACCTGGACATCTTCAATCGCCTCTACGGCCTCGAGCAGGCGTGCAAGCTCATCGAGCATCGTGCGGGCGTTCTGTATCCGCAGGCGCTCGCCAGCCTGGTGGTCGCCAATGCCTCGCGATGGCTGGCGGCGCTCGACGACGATCCGACATTGTCCGGGCCGTGTTCGCTCGATGTTGCATTCGCCGATCGCGCCACATCCCTGGAGATCCTGGCTCACGTCATCGACCTGAAGCTGCCGTGGATGACCGGCTACTCGCGCCGGGTGGCGCAGCTGGCCAGCAATGCGGCGGTGGAGCTCGGTCTGGGGGCACCCAGTCAGCAGATGGTCTATCGCGCCGCGCTCATCCATGGCATGGGCCGGGCCGCGGTACCCAACATGATCTGGGAAACCCCCGGCAAACTCGCGGAGTCGGCGTGGGAGCGTGTGCGGCTGGTTCCCTACTGGACAGGACGTGCTGCGCGGCAAATCGGTTCGCTTGCGGGCGAGGCGGAAGTCGCGTCGTACGCGTACGAAAGGCCCGACGGGTCCGGCTACTACCGCGAGGCCAAGGCGGGAAACATTCCTGTCGAAGGACGCATCCTGGCCGCCGCCGCGGCTCTGGTTGCGTTGCGTGCGGCGCGCCCCTGGCGCGATGCATTGACGGACGCCGCCGCGGGCGAGCTGTTGATGGCCGAAGCCACTGCAGGACGCTTCGACGCCGAGGTTGTCCGCGTCCTGTTGAACAAGCCGCGGCGTATCATGGCCAAGCCGCTCGCCGCGCCGTTGACGGGGCTTCTCTCGGAACGCGAGCGGGACGTGCTGCGCTGGATCAGCCTTGGCGCGAGCAACAAGACCGCAGCGCAAAAGCTGTCGATCAGCCCAAGCACCGTGCGCACGCACGTTGAGAGCGTGTTTCGCAAGCTTGAATGCACTACACGTGCAGCTGCCACGTTGAAGGCGACGCAGCTAGGCTTTCTCTAGGACCCATGTCCTGAAAGCAGCATCGGTCGGGTGGCCGTTGGCGACCCTCTGGAGACGTTCCGGAGGTCTGTTCCGGGTGCACACCCCAGGTTTTGACTGGAGGCGCGGCGGCTTCGGCACCTCCTCGGCAAAGTTTGGCGGTGCAACTCAGTGGTGCTGAACTAGCAATCGGCGCTTCAAGCCCACCAAAGGCTGCGAGGAGCCTGCGCGCCAGGCTTCTCTCCGACAGATATGGCAATAATCCAGAGCTACAAGCATTCGGAAGCTAATGGCCACGTCTAAGAACACATCGAAGCCGAAAACACCTCGTGGCGGCAGCGCGAAACGCGCGCCCGCGACGCTGCGGTCGACGAGCGGCGCCGGGTTCGAATTCTGATAGGCGCCTGGCAGTTGGTGAAGGCCCTATCGGGTGAGCTGGCGCCGGGAATTGGAGGTGTAGTCACACAGGTCCAAGCCCAGGTCTCGACCCTGGGCTGGCGTATCGACGACCTGCTGCTGACGGCGCAGGCGGCCGGCGTCCCACGGCGGCTGGCGGTTTCGGCTAAGGGCAACTTACAGGTAAACGCAGCCGGCCTTCCCGCTGACTTTGTGATGCGCGCCTGGGATCAGTGGCGTGACCTGCAGGGACCCTTCAGCCGAGTTGCTGACGGGCTCGCTTTGGTGACGATAGGGACGGACAAGGCGTTCGTTCCGACGTGGCGCGAGGTGAAGAACGCGTGCAGCGGTACGGATGCGGCGCTCACGTTGAGTCGCATCCGCAGCAATAAGAGGCAGTCGCGCGTCTTCGACAGCGTCCAGAAGCCCGGCGGCGCGTCCGACGAGGAGACCATCGAGCTCATTCGGCGCCTGCACGTGCTGCCTACTGACTTGCAGCTCGCGCACTCCGAGAACGAGACCCAGGCTGTCGCGCAGTGCCGTCGCTTGCTCGCGTCTGGCCGTGAGGACGAAGCGCAGTCTCTCTGGAAGGAGCTCATCAACGTCGCGAAAGAGGTACGCCTTCGCAGGGAGACCATCACCGTCCCGGACCTGTTGTCCCTGCTCCGGGGCCAGTTCGGCCTCCGCCATCACCACTGGTGGCGACGCTTGAGCAGCTACTTCCAGCCTTGGGCGAGAGCGATCTCAAACACCACGATTTTGGCACCAAACGGGAGAATGGGCTCATCCGCCAGCAAACGGTTTGGTTGCGTCGCGTGGCGGGTGCTGGAGAGATTGAGGATCTATTGGATGAGACTCTTGAATGGCTTTCTTCACGCAAAGCGGCCCTTGTCGCCATCGACCCTTCAGCCTTTTTGAAGATCATCTGCTATCCCTCAGACGGTGGCCTTGCTATCAGTCCGTCGGTTTCGCAAGCCTTGGCCAATCTCGGCGTATTGCTGCTCGTGGAAACTGAGGGGGCTGCGGGTGAGGCCTAACAAACCGGCCCATTGCCGCTCAGGGACCTAACAATTCATTAAAGCCGAACCCGCTTCGCGGGTCGGCTTAATTTCAGGCGTTAGGCAGCAGATGAGCACTCTCGCAATTGAAGCATTTTATCCCACGGTTCACCGCGATCACATGCCGCAGGTTCCGTCCCCTAGTCCCGCGCGGCATGTGCTTGTTGTTTCATCTGGCAAGTTTAGGCTTGAGTTCCTATCCCAAGCTCAGCTTGAGGCCGCAATCGCCTACTTCCGCTCGCCGTCCGGCTCAACGCGTGTTTCTGCCACTGGCGGAGAGAATTGGGAGTTTCAGCCATGGCTGAGCAGATTGCCCGCCGGCATCAACAACGTGCACAATCGCGACCGGGTGTTGTCGGCGCTACTATCCGCAAGGGAGCTGGCTCGTGAGCATTTGCCATAGTCACGGGCTGCTGCCTAACAATTCATTCAAGCCGAAGCCGCTTCGCGGCTCGGCTTAATTCAGGCGTTAGGCCTCATGTATCGAGTAATGCTTGCCTGTAATGGAGTCCCCGAGCATGTCGGCGCCGTCGCCGCCTCTGACATCGCGGAGGAGTTCACTCACCGACCCTGGCACCAGAACGTCCAGAGCACCTGGGATGGCTCTAGGCTGCTGCTACAAGCGGACAATGACTACGATTCGGATGGCTCTGCCCTTGCGGACGAGTTTTCGGATGCCATTGCCGCGTGCATTGCTGATGGGTTCAATGGCAGCATCACGGTCGAGTCGGTCACAGCGCTGGCTGGGGCCTAGCAATTCATTCAAGCCGAAGCCGCTTCGCGGCTCGGCAAAGTGCTAGGCGCCACAGGAGACGTGATGGCGGTCCTAGTTCTA
Organism: Montanilutibacter psychrotolerans; assembly: GCF_003719825.1. Lineage (GTDB taxonomy): Bacteria > Pseudomonadota > Gammaproteobacteria > Xanthomonadales > Xanthomonadaceae > Montanilutibacter > Montanilutibacter psychrotolerans. Next base: position 246,012 of record NZ_RIBS01000002.1, read on the forward strand.
ATGGCATCACCGCTGCTGAGGCATCGTCCAAGGATTCCATTCGTGGATGTCAGACCGACCGCTCAAGTTCTGGATACCCTGATGATTCATTGAAGCCGAAGCCGCCTTCACGGGCACATGGAAGCACCACCCAACTTTCAAGGAGCGACGATGTCCAGCAATGCAATCAGCGGCCATGACGCGAAACTTCAGGCCGAAAGTCTTAGGCAACGATCGAAGTCAAAGGCCAAAACCGCGCTGATTGTCGGCGCAACTTCTGGCGCACTGTTGATCCTCTCCGTTCCACTAGGGTTTCGTCCCCCAGGAATCTGGACGTTCATCTTTGTTCTCGCCGTGGTCTGCGTTGTGATCTCGCAGTTTGTCCATGCGGGTATTCTGGGTCGCCGAGCAAACCAGCTTGCCGCCCCGACGAATCGACAGTAGGCAATGGCCTAACCAATCAGTCAGGCTGCCGCAGCCTCGCGGATCGGCCAATCAGGCGTTAGCTCTCATGAAGCAACTGAAATTCGCAGCCACACTTTTGATTGGGATGATCTTGCCTATGACGAGCCTTGGGATGAGTTCTATCGACAGTAGGGTGATGATGAAGCCGGTCCTCACCCTGGCAGCGGCAAAGGAGATCGCGTCTGCCGCGGAAGCCGAAGCCCGGGCGCACAGCTGGCGCGTCTCCATCGCAATCGTGGATGATTCCGGACGGTTGCTTTACTTCCAGCGCATGGACGACACAACCAACGCCAGCGTCGATATTGCCATCGCGAAGGCGCAGCATGCCGCAAACTATCGGCGTGACACGAAATTCCATCAGGAGTTGCTGGAGAATGGAAACCATGTCGTCTTGACGCTGCCAGCCAGCATGCCGCTCGAGGGCGGCTTGCGATTGATGGTGGATGACAGGGTAGTTGGAGGTATTGGTGTTTCCGGCGCGCAGGCCGCCGAGGATGGCCAGATCGCCAAGGCGGGCGCCGATTGGCTGGCGAAGTAGCCTTTGGTGGTCGTGTGCGCGGGAACTTTTCGGGGAAATCCAAAAAATGATCTTGTGGGGCTGGGGCGAGCGCACTGTTGGCTTTGATGTTGAAGAGCATCAGTTCTGTCACAACTGCGAGCAAGACCGCGTCTTCAATTTGCGTCTGAAGTACGAGTACGGCAATTTTTACCATCTGTTTGGCTGGGTCATCAGCAAGCAGTTTCAACTCGCCTGTCCCTCCTGCTCGCACGGCTGGATATTGAACACTGCGAGTGCGGAAAGCTTGTTGGGTCGAAATCCAATTCAATTTCACCAGAGGAACGGCTGGATGGTGATGATGGCTCTGGCCCTGATCTTCGGCGTCGCGGTGTTCGTCCATCGCAATGCCGCCTAGCAACTCATAACTGAAAGGTGGGGCGCGCGTCCGACCGGCGTCAGCCTGGAACTGGCAGAGCGGCTACGGATCAGCGGTCGTGCGGGCTCAAGCAAGCGTCATGAGCGACTCGGCCTAATCCTGGCGCTCGATCGCAGCGCATCCCCACCCATTTCATTGGCCGATATGCACATCGAAGAGTGCGTTCAAATTGCAGTTCCGCCTGTCGTCATCGACAAAATTTGGAGCGAGGTCGATCAATGGCACCTTTGGGATCCAGACACGAAGTTCGCCCAACTCAACGGCCCGTTCTCAGTTGGAACCAGGGGCCGGATAGTACCCAGCAAGGGGATGGGGGTGCCAATGGTAGTCTCGGAGCGGACCGAGGGTCGATCATTCACTGTAGAGGGATACATTCCCCTGTTCCGAATGCATTTCGAGCACACGGTCATTCCAACCGTGACCGGCTCTGAAGTAACTCATCGGGTGTGGTTCACCGGCCTCCTTGCTTTCCTGTTCGGCTCAAGCGTTGCCAAGCAGGTCCGTGAGGGGCTTCCTCGAACCATGCAGTCGCTCAAGATTTATGCGGAGAAGCGCCATGCGTCTCTCAGCGGTGTCGCCTAACGGTGCGTTCAGGCCGACACCGTAGCCGTCCGACCTGATTCTTGCGTTTGGCCATTCATCAATCCGGGATAAATGATGAGAATGCTATTTCTGCTGGCGCTCGCTTTGACGATCGTCGGTTGCGCGCAACGACGACCGCAAGACATGACCAATACCGACATCGCCAAGTTCAAGGACGGCTACTTGAATGGATGCAGCAATTCGGTGGTCAAACGAGGAGCCACTCCGGCGAGAGCCAGTGCATTGTGTGGCTGCATACTGAACCAGCTTGATTCCAGCCTCTCGCATAGTGATTGGCAAGTGGCTGCCCTCGAGACTCCACAGGAGTTCCACGAGAGAGTCAATGCTCATTGGGGACCCTGCCTGACGCCACAGGGCTAGGACGGGCTGATACTTCATGCTGGCCGTCGTCGCTTCGCGACATGGCTCAATTTCGGAGGCCAGGTTTCCCTACGGAGAGTTCACGATGAAGATTTGGATTGGTCGCTGGATCATGGGTGTTTCCATCATCCACACGCTATTTGCGATCGCTGTGTTCAAGGACGTGCTCGCTTCCATCGTGAGCCGCGGCGTATTCAACACCGTCGGCGCAGACCCGCTGACTGGAGTGGTCGTCTGGTTCGTCCTGTTCGGCATCGTGCTGTTCGTGTGCGGTATGGCCACGTCGGCGCTCGAGCGGGCGACGGGCGGCCATTTGCCCAAGTCCCTCGGGTGGGGCCTCCTTGGCCTGGTGATTGTGGGGGTTGTGCTGATGCCGGCGTCGGGGTTCTGGCTCGCCATTCCCCCAACCATTGCCATTCTTGCCAGGAAGCGCCAGCCAGCATTGGCTGCTGCGTAGATTCAACCGTTCAACCAAGAAGCCGAAACCGCTTTGCGGCTGGGCTTTGTTCATGGTTTGGCCGCCGAGGGGCCGGGAAATGGATGTGGCAAGCGTCAAGGCGTGTTGCAGTCGTTACCCCGGCGCCTCATCGAAGTTGTATGGGCCGCCAAGCAATGTGCTTGTCTATTATGTTGGAGGCAGAAAATTTGCCTACTTCAAGACCAGCGAGCCGGAGAGGTGGCGCTTCAGCATTTGCACCACCCCCGAGCGCTTCCTGGAGTTGACTGGCGTGCCGGGTATCAAGCCGGCCCGCTACCTGGCCAGGTTCCGCTGGGTCACAATGGTGGATGTCGGCACGGTTCCGTCCGGTTATCTTGAGGAGCTGATCGCGTGGTCCTATGCCAATGCGCGCTCTCGACTCCCTAGGCGGCAGCGATCGGCTGCGGCTGGTGATGGGTCCAGCCAATCATTCAAGCCGAAGGCGCTCCGCCGCTCGGTCTAGTTCAGGCGTTAACTCGGGAGAAATGCCTTGGCTACTCGTTTCATCGCTTTTGCCATTGGCATGGGACTCCTTGCTCCTTGCCTCGCCCAAGAGGCCAGCCAGCCAATCGAACGGCTTCCGGTGACTGATGCCCGCAACAGCGCGGCCCAGTACGCATTCACGCAAGGGCTGATTCATACCAAGATCTCTGAAAAATGCCAGAAGCACCCTGATCCAATCAGAGCCAACGCAATTGCGGCATTGGCGTCCTGGCGCGAGCGGAATCAGTATTTGGTGACGCCGGCGTTCTTTTGGACCAAGTACGTTTCGGTCACCAATTCTCAAGGTCAGGGTTACGTACTCCGCACCCTGCAATCCTACGATGCGGACGCGGAGCAGGCCGTCCGTACTACGCTCCCCGGACGCAAACCTGACGCTGCCGCGTGCACCGAGGCACTGTCCGGCTTCTCAGATGGCGCATTGGACTTGAGGAACTCGGAGCATGCTCCCAGTCTTCAGGAGATCCGCGAGTACAGTTACAAGTTCTCGGTTCCCGCCACTACGCGCTAGCCTAACGTGAAGCGGAAGCCGCTTCGCTGCCCGCAGAGCTCAGGTGTCGGTTGCCATGGAGAACACATTGGCGTTGTTAGAGAAACCCATGAAAACGATTCTGCTTTTGACGATCGCCATTGCTGCCGGCATCACCACGGCGCAGGCACAGAGCCCAACCCCGGGCGAGAGACTGAGCGACCTCGAGTCACGGATATCCCAGTTCAATTCGGCAAAGGAGAAGTTCGCAGTGGGCCTTGCCCAGCTTCCCCCGACTCTTGGCGAGATTGGCTGTGGCGCCTATCCGGTCAAGTCCGACGAGGAGGCAATTGCTGCGTTTCAAAGGGAAATTGCCGCCTTGGAAGCGCCCAAATCCGCGCCTAATCTCAGCCAGGATGAGGCGGCCAGGCTTGCCGTTCAGAAGGACGCGGTATCCAAGCTTTCTCCCGGCATTGATTGCTCTAGCCTGAGGTGATCATGCCCTCTGTCCCTCGGGCGCGGTACCTATCAGTCCTCCATGCCGAAACCCCTTCGCGGCTCGGCTCAATTCAGTCGTTAGAGGGGTCGTTGTGAGAACAGTCGCCGCTGTGGTGCTCTTGGCAAGCTTGGTTGCCCCTGCTTACGCTGGTGATGAACAGTTCGAAGCGCTCTGCGCGAAATCATTCGAGTTCATCGGCATTGGGCAAAGACTGAACAGGTCGACGTCCGCGGATCAGTGCCTTGTTCAAACCGAGGCCGAGATGAAGAAGCTGGAGCAGGATCCAGACCTGAGCACCTTCATCCAACAACACGGGGGCGATCGTAAGGGCTTTATCTTTGCCTTGATTGGAGGTGCCACTCTCAACCAGTGCGTCCGTCCGGTAAGTGATCTGTCTTACGAGCGTTACAAGAAACATTGTGAGGGCAATCGCATTCTCTTCATGGGCTTGCCCGCATCGCCAAAAATGGAGGGCGGTGGGTAAACGGAGTGCCCCTTAGAATGATTTAATCAAGCCGAAGCCACTTCGCGGCTCGGCCTAGTTCAGACGCTATGTTCCACACCACACATGCAGCTCAATGTTGGGGCGGCTCAAGCCTATTGCTGGCTAGGGCCTCACAATTCATTCAAGGCGAACCCGTTTCGCGGGTTGGCTTCATTCGGGCGTTAGGCATCGTATGAGAGATCAACGCGACCAAGACAAGATTGATGCGCTCATTGGCACCTTCTTTTCGGCCTTCGACAATCGCGGAGATGCCCTACCGGAGATCCGCAGGGTTACTGACTGCTTCACGGACAAGGCGGTAGTAGTCCGCCATTCGAAGGCTGAGACGGCCATCTACACTCCCGTCGAGTTTGCGCTGCCGCGCATTGAACTACTGACTCGTGGCGCGCTGCGCAATTTCCATGAGTACGAGACCGACTCCAACACGTCCATCTTTGGTGGCATTGCAACGCGCACGTCGCGCTACAGCAAGCTCGGAGAGCTCAACGGCAGCAGCTATTCCGGGGCGGGAACCAAGTGCTTTCAGCTGGTAGAGCTTGGCATCGGGTGGCGCATTTCCTCGCTTGCCTGGATTGACGACGAGGCCTAACACTTCATCAGGCCGAAGCCGGTCCGCGGTCGGCTCAACTCAGGCGTCAGGCCCCAATGCAAGAGACCGACAAATTCCAGCGGGATGCAGACCGCCTACTTGAGTTGCTCCAGGGCAAGGAGGTCAGTCGCTTCATCCGTTTTCGAGCCACGGAACTTGGCATCGAGTTCAAGGACGGCACCAGGTTGTTCATTGGCTAAACCGCGACTGGATTGGAGTTTTCGGTCACGTAGTCCGACAACCTCTACCGGCCGTTCCCCCGAGCCGGGAGCGACAGTCCCACGCAACGCCGTGTCCTGTGCGACGCGGCGACGCGGCGACACGGTCACGCATTGCGTTGGCCGCGGTGTGATCCAATGCCGGGCTTTGAACGCGCCGGAGTGCCCATGCGTCGTGCAACGTTGAACACCTTCGCCATCGCCATCGCCATTGCAATGGGGCTTGCCCAACCGTCGCGCGCTGGCGAGGCGGAGTCGGCTCCGCCGAGCATCCGCGCGCTGGTCGACGCGCAGACCTTTCGCGGCGTCAATCGTGATCCCGAACTGCGCACCCTGCTTGGCCTGTCCAACGACGAGGTGGGCGATCTGTCCGACCGGCTGACCGACATCTCGCTGCCGCGTCGCGCCGAGCACCGCGCCGAGCTGCAGGCCAACCTGGATGCGCTCACTGCCCTGGACCGCAGCACGATCACCGGGCAGGACCGCTGGTCATACGATCTGGCGAGCTGGTTCTACACCACTCAGATCGACCTAATGCGCGTCGACTGGGCGCCGGCCTGGATGCCGGTGGGCGCGTCGACCTACGCCGTCGACCAGCTCTTCAGTGTTCCGGTGACGCTGCCGCAGTTCATGGTCAACCAGCACGCGGTGGTGGACGACACCAGCGCCCGCAACTACGTCGCGCGTCTGCGCGCCATGGCCACCAAGTTGGACCAGGTGCGTGCCAATTTCGACATGCAGGCCGAGCACGGTGTCATCCCGCCGCAGATCGCACTGGAAGGCGCGGCCTCGCAGATCCGCAGCCTGCTGCAACCCGCGTCGGGGTCGAGCATGTTCGTGGGTTCGCTGCAGCACCGGTTGGACAAGCTGCCGTCGATCGCTCCCGAGCGCCGCGCCGAATTGTTGGCGCAGGCAACCCAGGCGGTGGACGAGGCCACGAATCCGGCCTACGCGCGGCTGCTTGCGCGGCTGGATGAGGTGATCGCCACCCAACCCGGCAGCCGTGGCGTGTGGGCGCTGCCCGATGGCGGCGCGTTCTACGACGCTGCACTGCGCTGGAACACCAGCACCAACCTCGACGCCGACGCCATCCATCAGATTGGCCTGGACGAGGTGGCGCGCATCGAACGCGAGATGGACGGGTTGCTGGCGAAGCAGGGCCTGCGCGACGGGACCGTGGGCGAACGCATGCTCGCGCTCGCCAAGGACCCGCGCTTCGTCTACGAAGACTCCGAGGCGGGGCGCGCGGAACTCGTCGGCGATGTCGAGCGCACACTGGCACGGCTCGAGCCGCACATTCCCGCGTACTTCGGTCGTGTTCCGCCGCAACGGCTGGAGGTTCGCCGTGTTCCCGACGACGCCCAGGCCACCTCGCCCGGTGCGTACTACGTGGCGCCGACCCTCGACGGTTCGCGGCCCGGCCTGTTCTTCATCAACCTGGGCGATATCAACGCCAACACGCGCTGGAGCCTGCCCACGCTGGTCCACCACGAAGGCTCGCCCGGACACCACTTCCAGATCTCGCTGGGACAGACGCTGACGGACCTGCCGCTGCTGCGGCGCAGCCTCAACCCCAGCGCCTTCACCGAAGGGTGGGCGCTGTACGCCGAGCAGCTGACTGCCGAGATGGGCCTGTACGAGAACGACCCCTGGGGCAACCTGGGCCGACTGCAGGCCGAGATGTTCCGTTCGGTGCGTCTGGTGGTCGACACCGGCCTGCACCGCAAGCGCTGGACGCCGGAGCAGGCAATCGACTACATGCACCGCAAGACCGGCATGACGCAGGCCAGCGTGCGCACCGAGGTCTATCGCTACCTCGTGCAGCCGGGCCAGGCGTGTTCCTACAAGGTGGGCCACCTGAAAATGGTGGAACTGCGCGAACGCGCGAAGCAGCGACTGGGCGATCGATTCGACCTGCGCGCCTTCCACGACGTGGTGCTGGGCAATGGCGCGTTGCCGCTGGCGGTGCTGGAAGGCGTGGTGAACGACTGGGTCGACACGGTGGCCGCTGACCGCGATACCGCGATGTAGTTTGTCCGCGCGCCGCGATGCCGATCGCGGCGCCATCACCTCGATGGGCATGAAGCATTGGGCATGCGGCGATACCGATCGCCGCACGCCGCACGCCGCACGCCGCACGATCTCAGGCTTCCGTCACCACCGGCTTTGCGCCGCCCTTGGCGACGACTGGTGGCGCATCGATATCCCCCAACGCACGTCGCAGCACCGCCACCGGCTGCGCCCACGGCGAGCCCGGTCGGCGCTTGCTGGTGCACAGCGTGAGTTCCGACGGTTGGAACACGTTGACGTTGTGCGTGTTGGGCGTGGTCAGCACGTACTGCGCGCGCGTCTGCTTGAGGAACGCGCCGACCTTGTCGATGTTGAAGATGTCCAGGTGGGCGAACGGTTCGTCGATGAAAACGAACCCGCCCGGACGATGCTCGTCGCGCATCAGCGCCACCAGCAACAGCAGCGACTTCATAACCTGCTGGCCACCCGATGCCTCGCCATCGTCCAGCCCGATCCAGCCCTTCTTGTCGAACTCGAAGCGCACCGACAGGCCCAGCTGGGCCAGCGCGAGGTCGTCGTTGGCGATCTCGGGCTGGTCCACTTCCACGCCGATACCGGCCAGCTCGGCCAGGAAGCGCAGGTTCCGCGAGTACTGGCGGACGGTCGCACGCAGCACGTTGAGGTAGGCGCCGCGCGCATCCTCGATGATCTGCTTGCCGCGCTCCAGGTGACGATGGCGCGCGTCGAGATCGTGCTTGAGCGTGTCGTGGTCGGACGCGAGTTTGTCGCGCAGGGGCAGACAGGTGTCGTCGGTCTGCCAATGGCCGTCGGCGAGGCGACGCTCCAGGCGGTCGATCTCGCGACGCACCGCCTGCGGTGATTCGAACCGCTCGCGCAGCTCGGCCAGTGCCTGCGGGTGCCGCCACTGCGACGGCATGCCGGCGCGGCGCCGGCGGTAATCGGCGATGCGTTGCGCCCGTTCGCCGCGTTGCTGCTGCAGCAGGCGTTCGTGATCGAGCACCTGGCGCCGCGCCTGTTCGATGGCGGCCTCGATGCGTACGCGCTGCTTGTCGTAGCCGCCCATCACCTCGCGCGCCACCTTCAACGCGGTGTCGCTGCTCTGGTGCGCGGCCAGCGCCTGCACGCCTTCGTTCTCGAGCTCGCGACGCTGCGCCGCGGCCAGCGCGAACTCCTCCGCCCGCGCCGCCAACTGGTCGGCCGAGTCGATGCCCTTGAGGCGGGATTCGGCATCGGCGATGCGCTGCTGCAGCGCGCCGCGTTCGTCACGCAGTGCGCGGCGCTCGTCGTCCAGCGTCTGCCGGCGCTGCTCGCCGCGGCGCAGCTGCAGCTCGCGCGCCGCCTTGCCGAAGTAGAAATCCTCGACGCCCATGTGGCGGCCGCCACGACGCTCGCGGAAATAGCCCTGCGGCGTGATCCAATCCTGGTCGCGTGGCAGCTTGCTGCCTTCGTCCACGTCGTCGACGCGACGGATCCGGTCGAGCTGTCGCACCAGCCAGTCCGGCGGCGGCGCGTCGAACGCGATCACTTCCAGCAGCGAGCCACGGCTGGGCCGCACGTGCTTCTCGCGGTCGGCCACCACGAAGTGACGATAGCGGTGCTGCTCGCCCAACTGGTATGCGCGGCGTTGATCGGACGGGTCGTCCAGCAGCACCACATGGCGTGAACCGGCCAGCACCGCTTCCACCGCGCCCTGCCATTGCGGGTCGGTGACTTCGACGGTCTCGCTGAGCATGCGATGGCCGATGCCGGCCTGTTCCAGCGCACGCCGGAACGTGGTCTCGAACTCCGGCGTGTGGCGACGGCCGCTCTGCCATGCGCTGCGTTCGTTCTCCAGTTGTGCCAGCTCATGCTTGACCTGGTACTCGCGCTGACCGACCACCGCGAAACGTTCGCGATCGGTTTCCAGTTGCCGCGCCAGCGCGCCCAGGTCGGCGTCCGCATCGGCGGCCACCTGCTGCAACAGGTGGGCGTGCTGCTGCACGATCACCTCGTTGCGTTCGAAGCGGACACGCGCGGCGGTGAAGGCCTCGGTGGCGGCGCGATGCGCCTGTTCGGCACGCTGCGCGCTGGCGACGGCCTCGGCGGCATCGTCGTCGAGGCGGGCGATCGCCTGGTGCTGCTGGTCGAGCTGCTCGACGGCGTCGGCGTGCCGGCGGCGCAGGCCAACGAGCGCAGCCTGGCCACCTAGCAACGCGCTGCGTTGCTCGGCCAACTCGATGCGCGGCAATGTCTGGCTTTCCAGTTGCACTCGCTCATCTTTCAGCGCCTGCCATTCCTGGTAGCTGCGCGCGCGCGCCTCGGCCTGCTCCAGGCTGAGGCCCAGTTGCGCCAGCTGCTGACCCAGCAAGCCCAGCTCGCGTTCGGCCTCGTGCTGATCGCTGCGCGCGCGCTGGTAGTCGTCGAGCACGGCCTTGTCGCCGAACACATCGAACACCAGGTCCAGCAGCGCCTTGGGCGGCAGCTGGCACAGCTTGTCGGTGGCGCCTTGTTCCAGCGACAACACGCGACGGATCGCCTGCGACAGGCCGGCGCCTTCCAGGCGCACGCGGTAATCGCGCAGGCCCAGCCAGTCGTTGCGCTGTTCGAGTTGCTCGATCGACGCGTCGCCGGCCACCACCGCGTACTGCCGGTTCCATTCGCCGCCCTTCTTCTGGATGCGCACGGCCAGCGTCACCAGCGGGTCCATCAACGGGAAGAACGGACGCGAGCCGGTCGGGCCCTGCGGATTGCCCACCACCGCGCGCAGCCACGCGTACGGGCGGCCGTTGTGGCGCAGGTAGTTCTTGTAGTCGCGGTTGCCGGCGCAATCGATGGTCAGCAGCGTGCGCAGTGCGTCCAGCAGCGTGGTCTTGCCCGAACCGTTGGGGCCAACCACCGTGATGATGTTGGCATCCATGGGCAGGGTGAAGCGCTGCCAGTAGTCCCAGTGGACGAGTTCGAGCGAACGGAAATCAAACATGGTTCGCGTCCTCGGCGTGCGCGGTGGAAGGCGTGTCGTGGTCGCTGTCGACGACCGCGTCGTTCAGCCCGTGGTCTGCGCTGCCGACGGGCGTTTCATCGTGTTCTTCGTCGTGCGACGAGCCGGGCGGCAGTTCCGCGCCATCGGCGTCCTGCGCCACATCGGCATCCACCGATGCCTCCGAGTCCGCAGTTGCGTCCTCCCGATCCTCCGGAAACAACAGGTCCGACAGCGCGCCATCGAGGATCCGCCGTGCGGTGCGCTCATAGTCGAACACCAGGTCCAGCAGCGGCCCCTCGGCGATTTCGCCGCCGCGCAGGCGCTGGATGAAGCCGTGCCGCGCCAGTTGGCCCAGGTTGACGTTGATGCGCATTTTGCCGCCGAGCTTGTCGCCGAAGTCGGCCAGCAGCGTGCGTTCGGCCAGCAGCGGGGCAATGTCGGGATCGACCGGGATGGGCTTGCGATCGGCAAACATCTGCGACTGCGCGGCGTCTTCGGCCTTCTGTCGCTCCAACTGACGCTGGCGCTTGGGCAGGATGATCAGCGCCCACACCACCACCAGCAGCGCGATCGCGTCGCGGTCCAACTGGAGGGTGTTGGACAGCCAGCCGCCGTCGGTGGAAAACACGGCGCGCTCGCTCGAGCGTGCCAGCCCCACGCCGATGTACGCGCTGTACGGATGCTCGCGCAACACCAGCCCGACGGCGGCCAGGCGGCGGTCGAGCTCTTCGCGGAAGTGGTCGTCCAGCAGTGCGCGCCGCGCCAGTTCGTCCTCGCGTGGCAGCCAGCGGTGCGCGAGCAGGCGCGCGACCAGCGAGGCGATCTCGTCTTCGATCGACATCAGGTGTCCTTTGCAGCAGGTAGCAGGGCGCCGGCGCTGATGGCGCGGACCTGCGGGTGATGGGGTAGCTCGACCAGCGTGGGTTCGATCGACAATTGCAGTGGCAGCCGTGCGATCTCGGCCACCGGGCCTTCCAGCGCGGCCGATTCGCGGTCGCCCAGCAGCGTCAGCAACGACAGGCGCCACGCGCTGTCGGCATAGCTCTGGCCGGGCACCAGTTCCGACAGCGCAGGCAGGTCGGCAACGCCCGCCAGCGAACCCAGGCGGTCGCGCCAGTGCAGCAGCGGCGACAGGTCTTCTTCCTGGGTTTCGACCACCGCCGTTTCCGGCGCGCTTTCGGCCGGCGGCAACACGGTGGCCTCGGCCATCGCGCGCTCGCGATCGACCAGCTCGAATTCCGCCACGTCCAGCGCGATGCCATCCAACACCCAGCGCGGCGGCAGCGGCAGGCAGTGCGCGTGGTCCACCTGCGACACCAGATCCGCCGCATCGCGGCCGCGCAGCCATTCCACCAGGTCGCTCGACGACAGCCCGGTGTCGCCCAGGTGGACGCGGTGCTGGTCGATCTGGTTGAGCGCGCGCTGGAATACGCCGGTCTGGCGCAGGAGTGCGCTCTGTGCGCGCCCGACCGCCTGCGCCATGCGGTGCGTGGTCGATTCCAGTCCCGGGTCCTCGGAGATCGACTGGATCACCCTCGTGCCTTTCTCGATCCAGTGCCACACCGAATCCAGCGACGCGGCCGCGGCACGGATGCGGTGCTCGGACCCCGACAGCACCGCGCGGTCGAAATCGTCCTTGAGCTCGTTCATGCGCGACAGCAGGTGGCCCAGTTCCTCCGCGCCCACTCGGCCCATTGCCTGGCCGGCGGCGAGCTGCGCGGTGATGTAGCCCAGTCCGTCGTGGTCGTCGTCGTCGAACTGCAGCAACCCGGCCACGGCAGTGAGCGCCTTGCGGCCCAACGGGCTGATCCGGTAGCGCGTTGTCGCCGCGTCCCAGACCAGCAGGTCGTGCTCCTTCAGGCGCGCGACCACCGTGTCGAGCTTGGTGGCATCCAGGTAGGCCAACTGCTCGCGGATCTCCTGCAGCGACCATTCCGGCGCCTCGGCTCGCGCTCCCAGGGTGCGCAGCACCAACAGGCGCGCCAGCACGCCGCCCTCGCCACCGTGGAACAGCGCGGTGAACGCACGCAGCATGTCGCGCCCGCGCAACAGCGGGAACAGTGCGGAGATGTCGTCGGCTTCGATGCCCGGGGCAAGGAATTCGTGCAGCGGCTCAGGGGAATCGGAAGTCATCAAGCCAGGAACGGTGGGGCAGGTGGGGATGATAGGGGATGGGGGCGGGGGAGGGGCCGGTGGAGGGAAGAGGCCCGGCACTGGCTCGGCTAAGTGCTTGATGCAGAAAGGACGGTGTGCGCTTCTTGGTTGGGCTGACTAGGGGGGGCGATTGCCCCTGTCGGCGAAAGCGCGGTTACCGCGGGCTCGATCTCCCGGCCACGTACGCGGTCGGCCGGATTGATCCTGGCGCGGTCGGGCCAGGCATACTCGGCGCGCCCGTCGCGGTGAGCCGCGCGCGACGGGCATTGCCGCCAGTCCGTCCACTTCCGGTGCCATCGCCCGTGACCAGCTTCCATGCATTCGCCGCCCCGCTGATGTTTTTGCTCCTGGGTTCCGAGTCCGATCGCGTCGACGTGCCACCGTCGCCAACGCCCTCGATGACGCTCGAACGGTGCGCCGTGGAAGTGCCCGAGCAAGCGGCCAAGTTCCAGCGCCTGGAGAGCGAAGCGCAGCGGCTCAAGGCGGCATACGACAAACAGCCAACGCCCGAAAACGAAGCCGCCGTACTTGCGGCGGTGGACGCGATGACCGAGCAGTTGATGGCTCGGGCGCCGTTGGAATATCAGTGCGAGCAGCTCCAGCGAGCGTCGCAGGTAGAGGCGGCCAAGCGAGCCGTCGACTGACGCAGCCTGAGCAGCGCCGCGGGGCACGCCCGGATACGTCGGGCTGGGCTGGACCATGCCGTGAGGCTGGGCAATGCGCATTCGCGCGGCGGGGTGCGCCGTAATGCCGCTTGCGGGCCTGCTGATTGCAGGCCTGCCCTTGACTGGCGTGGATCGGTTCGCGTTCGAACCTCGCGTCCTGCGGGTGCGGGCACGGCCGTCCACTCCCACCCAATGCGGTCAGTCGATGCAGTCACTGCTTGTGATGAATCGCCGCGTCGTTGTGTCGGGGATTTTCCTGGAGGCCTGAACCGCAACGGTTCGACACGCTTGAACGCGTGACGGGCTGTCGTTGCCATGCGTTTTGCGGGCACCGACTTGTCTAGAGTGAACCCGCCACGCGCGTGCTTGTGACGGCGCGAGCGGGTGGATGGCCGCGCCGCAGGCGGGCAGTGGGTTTTGCGGAATCGCAACGGGCATAGGCAAAGCCGTAGGCACGCAGGAAGCGTGCTGGCACCAACGGACTCAAGGATGAGGCCCATGAACATCTCGATGTTTCCTCGACCGCTTCGCCGTCGTGCCAGGCCGCCCGGGGCGCACGTTCGGCCGGACGATTGCCCGCGGCCTGATGGCGGCGGCGAGGTGGCGACGGAAGACCGTCAAGCGGTGGACACGCCCTCACCGGCAGTGGCGGTTGCGTCGTGCACACCGTCGGATCAGGCCGCGCCGTCCGACCCGGACGATGGGCACGAGGGAAGGGTCGGCGTGGTGATCATCATGGTTCTGCGGGTGCTGGCGATGCTGTTGGGGATGGCCGCCAGCGTGGCGTCGGCACAATCCGCGCCGGTCCATGACCGCCTCGCTTCTTCCGAATCGGCGCTGCGTGTCACCAAGGTGGATCCCGCACATTACGCGGGTACCGCCGGAGGTGCCGAAGCGGTGGCGTGCCGCAACTGGCGCCTTTCCACCACCAATGTGGAGCGCTTCTTTCGGCTCAGTGAGCGCTACGAGGAAAGCCCGTACAGCCTGTTCTACCAAGGTCCGTGTTCGATCTCGGGAGAGTTGCAGGCGGAAGGACGTACGTGGCGGTTTCAGCTTGACGGTGGGGCGACCGCTACCTGGACCGGCGGTGGTGAAACCCGTCACTGGGGATGCAGCGCCAAGGAGTGCGAACCGCTGGTGCTCCTTGCTACCGACAGGATGGATCCGGAAGGGACGTAGGACGGGTTTCAACGCGCCGGATTTGCGGCTGTCCCGTGCGGCGAAAATCCGCACTGCGCAACGTCGCAATCACTGGGTGATTCCACGTGCCGCATTGCGACGCGCCGGCAGTCAATCCGCTTGGTCCCACCGTCAGCCGTGCCCAGGTCAGGGGCGACCACGGGCGTGCATCGCGTTCGTTGAGCGTCTTTTCCCCCAACAGCACAACCCCACGATCGCAATTCCCTCCGGTGCCCCGAGCCCAGCTCGACCATCGGCGCCGGCGATAGGTCCTATCAGGCCTGCTGGAGTTCCCGCGCGTTGGAGAGATGCCTAGCCTGCATCACGCGATCAGCGCCGATCGCATTACCTGCAGGTGCTCACGATGAACGAGAAAGCCCGGTTCCGTCCCGCCATGCTGGCCGTCGCCATGATCCTGGCCGCCGGTTCGGTTTCCCATCCTGCGGCGACGTCGGAACCACGCCCGTCGGTTGCTACCGTGCAGGTGTCGCCACCGCCCGACACGCATTCCGCAAAGCCGCTGTCCTCCATTGCGCAGCCGCCAGTAGCGCCGACGCCCAAACCGCAGCTGCCGGGGGTCTATCGGTTCGACGTGGGCGCGTTTCGCATCACCGCGTTGAGCGATGGCACGCTGCCACTTGATCTGCACCCGCTCCTGCGCGGGGCGACGGCCGGTCAGATCGAGGCGTTGCTCCACGCGGGCTTCGCGCGGAACCCGATTGAAACCTCGATCAATGCGTACGTGGTCGACTCAGGTTCGCGCGTGGTGCTCATCGACACGGGCGCGGGCGAGTTGTTTGGCTCCCTCGGCGGCAAGTTGCCGGAGAGCCTGGCCGCGGCCGGGTACCGGCCCGAGCAGATCAGCGATGTGTTGATCACGCACATCCACACCGATCACTCCGGCGGTCTGGCGCGCGCCGGGCGGCGGGTCTTTCCCAACGCAACGGTTCACGTTGCCCAGGCCGATGTCGACTTCTTCCTCGATCGCGGCAACTTGGGCAGGGGATTGGAGCCACGCCATCTGGCGGAGGCGCTGGCGACGATCGAGCCGTACCGGCGTGCCGGAAAGCTGAAGGCATTCACCGGCGAGACCGTCGTGTTGCCGGGCATCACCGCCATCCCGACACCGGGACACACGCCCGGCCACAGCTTCTATCGGGTCGAAAGCGCGAACGAGCGCATCGAGTTCTGGGGCGACATCCTCCACGTGGGCGCGATCCAGCTCCCGCGACCGGATGTCACCATCACCTTCGATGTCGATCAACCCGCCGCCAAGGCGCAGCGCGCACGCCAGTTTGCTGCGGCGGCCGGCGGGCGGCGACTGGTCGCCGCGGCCCACTTGCCCTTTCCCGGTCTTGGTTACCTCCGTCGAGAAGGAGACGGTTACGCGTGGGTGAGCGCCGAGTACCGCAATCGCGAATGAGGGCGATCGAGCGCGATCGAGCGCGACAGCGTGGCCAACGCAGGGCTCTCGCGGCACGGTCTGCAAGCAGGCGCGCGCGTGTAAACCCCGCGCGTGCAGACCGCGCGACGACCGCTGCCGGATTCCGTTGCGCCGTCGGTTCTGGTCTCATGCGCCGGCGTCGTTCCGGAATCGGCTTCCATCAGCGGGTCGGCGGCGACACCCGCCAACGCTCATGGAGACGACGATGACCCACGCGGAGATCGACAGCGCCCTGCTGCTTGCCCTCAAGGTGGTGCTCGAAGAGCGCAACGTGACGCGAGCCGCGACCCGTCTTGGCATCACGCAGCCGGCGTTGTCGGGCCGTCTGGCCCGGCTGCGTGAGATCTTCGGCGACGCCTTGTTCGTTCCGGCGGCCAATGGGCGCGGCGTCGTGCCCACGCCGCGCGCGCAAGCGCTGGAGCACGAATTGCTCCAGGTGCTGGCCGGCCTCAAGCGGCTGGTGGACCCGCCGGCGCAGTTCGATCCGGTCACCAGTACGCGCACGTTCGTCGTTGCGCTATTCGACACGCCTGCCGCCGTCCTGGCGCCCGACCTGAGCGCGCGGGTGCAGGCCGCGGCACCCTTGGCAAAACTGGCGTTCATCCATCCGCCCGCCGACGTGCTGGACCGCCTCGAACAGGGACAGATCGACCTGCTGGTCACCGGCCCGGAAGGTCTGCCGGGCGACCTCATGCAGCGACCGTTGTGGGCGGACGGATTCCGAACGGCGCAGCGCAAGGGACACCCGCGTGGCGTGGGGCCGCTGGACCTCGATACGTTCTGCACGCTCGACCACCTGATCGTCTCGTCACAGGGAGGGCGATTCGCGGGCGTGGTGGACGATCAGTTGCTGGCCTTGGGCCGTTCGCGGAACGTCCGCTTCTCGATCCAGAGTTACGCGCTCGCCCCGCTGATTCTCGCCAGCACCGATTGCGTGTGCACGTTGCCGACCCGATTCCTGAGCCAGTTCGCCGACCAGTTGGAGTTCTCGGATCCGCCGGTCGAGTTGTCCGACATCCGGCTGGCGCTGGTGTGGCATCCGCGAAGCCACCAGGATGCCAGCCACGTCTGGCTGCGACAGCAGTTCTACCTGTCCGCGCAACTGGACGTCGCCTTGCCGTGACGTGCGCGCGCCTTCCAGCGGGCGCAGGATCTCGCTGACGACGGGCCATCCGGTGTGCGCTGGATCGCCCTGCTGGATCGCCCTGCCGGATCGCGCTGCAGAATCGTGTTGCCGGATGATGCGTTGATCCACGCGATCCGTGCGCGCATCCGTGATGCTTTGCGCGCTCCACGCAGGCACTGGCCGCGCGCCGTCACTCGCCGCACGATGTCCCGCAGCGGTCATCAGCGATAGCGATGGCTCCCATCAGGGGCGCTGCAGTTCTCGCGTCCAGGGCCACGCCATAGCCTGTGCATCACGCGATCACTGCCGGTCGCGCCACTAGAACCGGAGCACACATGAGCATCTTGCATCGCACCCTGGCACTGGCCGCCCTCACGCTGGCCACCACGGCCCAGGCCGAAATCGCGCCGTCGGTCGGCGCACTCGCTGGCGCCGCCGTCAGCCAGGGCGCCGGCGTCAACGGCAGCTACGTCACCACGCGCGATGGCGTGCAGCTGTACTACAAGGATTGGGGCCCGAGGAACGGTCCGGTGGTCACCTTCAGTCACGGCTGGCCGCTGAACTCGGACAGCTGGGAATCGCAGATGATCTTCCTGGCATCGCAGGGCTATCGCGTCGTCGCCCATGACCGCCGCGGGCACGGCCGCTCCAGCCAGCCCTGGGACGGCAACGACATGGATCACTACGCCGACGATCTGGCCGCGGTGATCGAGGCGCTGGACCTCAAGGACGTCACCCTGGTGGGATTCTCCACCGGCGGCGGCGAAGTGGCGCGTTACATCGGCCGGCACGGCACGGCGCGCGTCAAGAAGGCCGTTCTCGTCAGCGCAGTCCCGCCGCTGATGCTCAAGACGGCCGACAACCCGGGCGGCCTGCCGATGGACGTGTTCGACGGCCTGCGCAATGCCTCGCTGGAAAACCGCTCGCAGCTGTACCTGGACATCGCCTCGGGCCCGTTCTTCGGCTTCAACCGTCCCGGTGCGAAGCCGTCGCAGGGCTTGATCCAGTCGTTCTGGGTGCAGGGCATGCAGGCCGGGCACAAGAACACCTACGACTCGATCGCCGCGTTCTCGGCAACCGACTTCCGCGAGGACCTCAAGAAGTTCGACGTGCCCACCCTGGTGATCCACGGTGACGACGATCAGATCGTGCCACTCGACGCATCCGCCAAGGCGTCCGCCGCGCTGATCCGGGACGCAAAGCTGATCGTCTATCCCGGGGCGCCGCACGGCATCACCGATACCCACAAGCAGCGGCTCAACCAGGACCTGCTGGACTTCATCCGCGACTGAGCCGCGATGCGCATCGGCCCTGCACCCGCAGGGCCGAATGCTGTTGGGGGCGAGTGCCTTGCGGTGCGGGCAACGACGCCACGATGCCCCGGATCGGCAATGACCGACGTCTCCTGACCGGCCGGCGGTTGGCACCACCCGCGGGCAGGGAAGCGCCGCTCGACGTCGATTCCCCCCAGCCTGCAGATATTTCACCAGATGGTTGACAATCGGCTCGGTCGGCGTATTGTCAACCACATGGTTGATAATTCCTCAAGCCTCGATACCGTCTTCCGCGCACTTGCCGATCCCACGCGGCGCGCGATGCTGCGTGAACTGGCGACGCACCCGCGAACCGTCAGCGAACTCGCGGCGCCGTTCGACATCTCGCTGGCGGGCGCGTCCAAGCACATCCAGATCCTGGAACGCGCGGGGCTGATCCAGCGCGAAGTGCAGGGAAGGGTGCACACCTGCCGGCTCGATGCGCGCCCGCTGCATGTGGGCGCGGAATGGATCCGTCACTACGAACGCTTCTGGAACCAGAAGCTCGACGTCCTTGATTCGCTGCTCCGGGCCGAGGACGCACGCACGTCCACGGCACCGTCACCGTCACTGCCGCGCACCCGCAAGCCCCCCACATCACGGAGGAAGCCATGAACATCACCGCAACTGAAACCGGTTTTGCCACGCTCACCGCGCCCGACACCGTCCGTTTCGAACGCCTGCTACCGGGCCCCATCGAGCGTGTCTGGGCGTACCTCACCGACAGCGACCTGCGCCGCCGATGGCTCGCGGCAGGTGACATGCAGGCGCAGGCCGGCACGCCGTTCGAGCTGGTGTGGCGCAACGACGAGCTCACCGACCCGCCGGGCACGCGTCCGGAAGGTTTCGGCCAGGAGCACCGGATGCAATCCACGATCACGGTGTTCGAGCCGCCACACCGGCTGGCTTTCACCTGGAACGGCAGTGGCGATGTGTCCATCGACCTCCAGCCGCAGGGCGACGAGGTGCGGCTCACGCTGATCCATCGACAGCTGCCTGACCGTTCGACCATGCGCAAGGTCGGTGCCGGCTGGCACACGCACCTGGACCTTCTGGTGGCCCGCGTGAGCGGCGAATCGGTCGTCGAGCCGTTCTGGGACGGCTGGAGCCAATTGAGGGAAGCGTACGACCGTCGCCTCCCGGCGTGACGGTTGCGAACCGGACGCGCGCGCGCCTCGCAGGGCGCGCAGCGCATCGCGGGTCGGACACACCGAAGTCACCCAAACTGCCAAGGAGGCGCGCTATGAACATCGTGTGGACGTTCGCACTGACCGTCATCGCACTGGCGATGGCGCCCGCTCGTGCGGGCCACGCGCCGGGCACGACGATCCAGTCGATGCCGGATACCCTGGAAACCCGGCTCGCGCTCAGCGCCATGCCGCCGGAGCTGCGCGACGCAGCGACCGTGTACGTGCTCGACCCCGCGAACGGTTACGGGCTGGCCCGTCAGGGAAGCAGCGGCGTGGCCTGCCTGGTCCAACGCACCGTGTGGGAACTTGGCGACTTCCGCGACGACATCTACATCCCGCTGTGCTACGACGCCGTGGGAACGAAGACCTACCTGCGGGTCATCATGGACGCCGCCGCCCTGCGCGCCTCGGGAACGGGTGCCGTGGCGTTGAAGGCGCAGATCGCGGGCCGCTTCCGGGATGGCACCTACGCGGCGCCCGCGAAGGCCGGCCTGTCGTACATGCTCGCGCCAGTGATGCGCACCGTCGGACCGCCCGACATGCAGGTCCGCACGATGGCGATGCCGCACCTGATGTTCTATGCGCCGGGTGTCACCAACGCCGACATCGGCGCCCACCCGGACCTCGCCGCCCCGGGCAGCCTGCGCAACCCGTTCATCGACCGCCAGGGCATCGACGAACAGAGCTACATGATCCAGCTGGTCGGCGACGCCGAGAAAGCCCGCATCCTCGCCGACGAGCAGGCGCTGATCGAGGACCTGTGCGCCTACCGCGACGCCCTTTGCCTCGCGCCGATGACGCATTGACCGGGACGCGTGCGGGCGGCCATTTGTGGTGAAATGCCGGCGAAGGCAGGCGGGGCAGGTGCTGTGCTCCAACCATTCGTCCGGGCCCACGTCGCATCGTGGGCCCGGCTCAATCGAGGCGTCAGGTGCTCACATGGGACAACTCGCACTCCGCATTCTGGGCACGGCATTGCTGATGCTTGCACTGTGCGCGCCGGCGTCGGCCACGTCGTCCCTCTCCTTCGAGGGAGGCGGCTACTGGATCGACCTCGAGGTCGGCGACTCGGACCAGCCGGTCATTGCCTCAGTGCGTTTTCACGCCCCGGGAGACCGGGATGGCGTCGTGCTTCTCGCCGAGAACGTCGTCGTTGAAACCTTCGACACGAAGGGCCAGGTGCTGATCCTTCGGTACGTTGACGGCGCGGGTGCCGTCGCGCCGTTCACGCTATCGGTTCACCGGCAATCCGGGGTGCTGCAGATCGGCACCCGAACGATCCGTTCGCCGTTCCATTGGACGCCGTGAGGCGCCGGGACGCGCAACGGGTCCACGCACGAGCTTGCTTCGCCCCTCGGCGTAATACCCCAAGGCTCGGGCTCGACGCGCCGGCCTGCAAGAGTCACCTGATATCCACCACACGGAGCTGCAAAGAATGTCGGACATGACGGCGAAGTCGGCCCTCCTCGTTTTCATCCTCCTGGCCTCGGGTTGCGGCGCAAGCAGCAATGAATTGGACTTGAACTCGGCCAAGGCCCAGGCCGAGCGCAAGGCGGCAGCCGAGCACTTCGGCAACTCCCAGTACGCCGACGTCAAGCCCTTTGGCGCAGAAGAAGAACAGAAGGACAAGGACGCCGGCGCCAAGCGCGATGAGGGTGAAAGCAAGTGATGCGTTTGGCCGTCGCCTGACGATTGGTTCGAGCCAGAGCCGCACTGCATCGCGGCCCGGCCAGTTCGAGCGTTGGTTTCCGATCCGGGCCAAGCGCCCGGTGCGACGCGATGCGCAACCGCCGGCTTCAATCCCGGCGGTGCGTGCCTGAGCCGGCCAGCGAAACCACCGTCTCGCGCACCCAGCGTTGCCCGCTGTGGCCGTGGTTGCGTTCGTGCCACACCATCGCGATGGTCAGGCCTTCCACGGGAAAGGGGCAGTCGACCAGGGTGAGCCGGTCGGTGCGGTCGAGCACCAGCCGTTCGGGCACCAATGCCACGAAGTCCGACTGCGCCACGATCTCCGGCACAAACAGGAACGAGGCCGCCGACAGCACCACATTGCGACGGTGCCCGAGGGCGGCCAGGGCGCTGTCCACCGGCGTGACGAAGCCGCCACCACGCGGCGACACGATCACGTGCTCCAGCCCGGCCAGCGCCTCGACGCTGATCCCTTCCCGCAGCTGCGGGTGATGGCGGCGGCCGATGAGCACGTAGCGATCATCCAACAGATGCCTGGAACGAAGGCCGGGTGGCGCGGTCTGTGGCGTCATGAACGCCAGGTCGACGTCGCCTCGCAGCATCTGGGCCTCCACCTGCGATGCGTCGAGATTGCGCAGGGCCACGCGCACGCCGGGCGCGCGCTGCCTGAGTTCCACCATCAGCGGTTTGACCAACGCCGCCTGCATGTAGTCCGTGCAGGCGATGGCGACGATCAGTTCGGCCTTCGCTGGATCGAAGGTGCGATGCGTGGCGACGGCGGCACGCACGTCATCGAGCGCGCGGCGCAACGGATCGAGCAACTCGATGGCCTTGGCGGTCGGCGTCATCCCGCGCTGCGCGGGAATCAGCAGCGGGTCATCGAACGTATCGCGCAGCCGGCTCAACTGGGCACTGACGGCCGGTTGGCTGAGATGCAGCCGTGCCGCGGCTTTCGTGACGTTCTGCTCCTCCAGCAACGCTTCCAGGGTGACCAGCAGGTTGAGGTCGAGACGCTTGCTATCCATCGCGTGGATGGTAGCCAAAGCGTTATGCAATTTCACCGATGGCCAACGCTCGCCGAGACTGCCTCGCACCGGCAACGCCACCGCCACGGAGAAACGCAATGAAGAAGAAGGTCCTGATCGTTTTCGCACACCCCGAGCCCGCGTCGTTGAACCGTCAGCTGGTCGATGTGGCCGTGCAGACGCTCCAGCAGCAGGGGCATGAGGTGATGATCTCGGACGTGTACGGCATGGGGTGGAAGGCGGTGTTCGACGAGCACGATTTCCCCACGCGCGCCGATCCGGATCGGTTGTACTTCGTGCAGGAGTCGGGACATTCCTATTCCAGCGGACGACAGGTCGCCGACATCGAGGCCGAGCAGCAGAAGGTGCTCGCCGCCGACGCCGTGATCCTGCAGTTTCCGCTCTGGTGGTACAGCATGCCGGCCATCCTCAAGGGCTGGGTGGACCGGGTGTGGGCGTACGGCCTCGCGTACGGGTACCAAGGCGCCGGCAACCGCTATCGCTACGGCGATGGCGCCTTCAAGGGCAAGCGGGCATTGCTGTCCGTGACGGTCGGTGGCCCCGCGGTGGATTTTTCGCCACGCGGCATCAACGGGCCGCTCGAGCAGCTGCTGTTCCCGATCACCCACGGCACGTTGTTCTTCCCCGGGATGGACGTGCTGCCCACCCACGCGATCTACGGGACCGCGCGCATTACGGCCGAAACGGTGGCGGCAGCGAAGGCGGCATGGCGTGTTCGTCTTGAGCATCTCTTCGAGGACGCCCCCATCCCGTTCCGCCCACAGAACGCGGGGGACTACCCCGACACGCACGTACTGGCCAGCCACGTCGCCGTCGGTCAGTCCGGATTGCTGGCGCATGTGTCCCACGTGGAGATGGCCCGCGTGCCCGCGGGCGCCGACGCGTGAGGACACCAAGGCGTCCGCGCGACGGGGCATTTCGGCACTGCGCCACGCTTGGCGCCGCGCACCGTTCACCTTAAGTTGGCGGCCTTGCCATCACCCACGGCGCCCGATTGCTCTCCTCTCCGACACGCACGATCTGCATGCTGGCCTATGCGGGCGCGCAATCGCTCGACATCACGGGCCCGTTGGAAGTGTTCGCGCTTGCCAGCCGCCAGGCGCAGGAGGACGCGCCTTGCAGTGAGCCGCTGTATCGCCTGCAGGTGTTGTCGGTGGACATGCAGCCGATCGTGCTTGCTTCCGGCATGAGGTTGCTGCCGGACATGGCCTGCGGCGACATGACGCAGGTGCCCGACACGCTTCTGGTGTGCGGCGGCATGGGCGATGCGTTGGACATCGCGCGCGCCGATGCCACGCTGGTGCACTGGTTGCGAACGGCGTCGATGCAGGTGCGGCGCGTGGCTTCGGTCTGCAGTGGCGCCCTGCTGCTGGCCGAGGCCGGGCTGCTGGACGATCGCGAGGCGACCACGCACTGGAGCGATCTGCGCGAGCTGCGCCAGCGCTATCCCAGGGTGCGGGTGCAGCCCGACGCCATCTACACGCGCGACGGGGAGGTCTGGACCTCGGCCGGCATCACGACCGGGATGGACATGGCGTTGGCGATGGTGGCCGCCGATCACGGCCAGGCGCTGGCGCTGAAGGTGGCCAAGCGCATGGTCATGGCAAGCAAGCGATCCGGCGGGCAAAGCCAGTTCAGCCGCCAGTTGCAGGCCTTGGACCTGCCCGATCAGTTCGCGCAGCTGGCGCGTTGGATCCCCGACAACCTGTGCCTGGACCTGAGCGTGGGCCAGCTCGCCCAGCGCATGCACATGAGTCCACGGCAGTTCTGTCGCAGGTTCATGGCGGCGTTCTCGGCCACGCCGCAGAAGTACGTGGAGCAACTGCGCGTCGAGGCCGCGAAGCCGCTTTTGGAAAGCTCGCGCAAGGACATCAAGCGGATCGCGGACGAATGCGGTTTTGGCTCCGCCGACACGATGCGCAGGACGTTTGTTCGCCTGCTGGGGGTTTCTCCCGCCGCCTATCGGGCGCGCTTGAGCCGGTAGGGCGATGTCCCGATCGGTACGGTTGATGTCCGCATCTGCGTGCGGCGTTCGGATAGCGTGGGCGGCTCTCACGGGGGAAACACGCATGCGCCAACGATGGATCGTTCTCTTGTCCGTTCTGTTCTTCGGACTGCTATCGCTGCCTGCGTTGGCCGCCAACGCGCCCAGCAGCCCCTCGGAGGTGCGCGTGGGCGTGGTGTTGTTTGATGGCGTGCAGATCATCGACTTTGCCGGCCCGTACGAGGTCTTCGGCAATGCCGGCTTTGGCGTGGTGACGCTGTCCCACGACGGCAAGCCGGTCACCACGGCGATGGGCCTGACGGTGACGCCGGATGCCAGCTTCGCCGACGCACCGCCGTTCGACGTGTTGCTGGTGCCCGGTGGCGATGTCGGGGATGCGCAGAAGGATCCGCAGGTGCTGTCGTTCATTCGCGAGCACGCGGCCGGCAGCCGTCACGTGCTGTCGGTTTGCACCGGGGCCTTCATCCTGGCCGGGGCCGGGCTGCTGGACGGGCAGCAGGCCACCACCTTCACCCCGCGCATCGACGAGCTGGCCCGCCAGTTTCCGGCCGTCAACGTGATCCGGGACGTGCGCTGGGCCGACAACGGCCGCATTGTCACGGCGGCCGGCTTGTCGTCGGGCCTGGACGCGGCCCTGCACGTGGTGGCCCGGTTGAAGGGCACCGAGAAGGCGCAGTCCGTTGCCTTGCATCTGGAGTACGACTGGAAGCCCGAGGGCGGTTTCGTTCGCTCGCGAATGGCCGATCGCCATGTGCCGCGGTCCCTGGACAAGGCCGTCGAGTGGCCCAAGGACCTGGCGATGTCCCAGGAATTCTCGCTGGGCGACGAACAGCAATGGCGGATGCGCTTCCACGTCACCGCCGGAACGACCGCCGACGACCTGTTGCAGCGCATCGCCAAGGGCATCGCCAGCCTGCCCGAGTGGACGCGCGAGCCAGGCACCAACCGCTGGACCGCCGACAAGGAAGGGCGTCGCGTGCGTCTGGAGCTGGACACCACGGCCGGCTCCAGCGCATCGGACTATCGCCTGGACCTGCGTGTGGCCACGACGCTCCCGTAAACCGGTGTGCGGGGGGGGCGAGGTGCCAGGCGCCGCGTTCCGGCCGCGGACGCTTCGCGCCAATCTCACCTCGCGCGACCAACCGCAGCTACCCTGTCGACCTAGTTCCGAACGGATCCCTGTGTCGATGGCCACCCCTGTCAGCAAGTCCGCCAGCAAGGCGCGCACCGCCTACGTCTGCACCGAGTGCGGGGCCGATCACGGCAAATGGCAGGGGCAGTGCGCGGAGTGCGGCGCGTGGAACACGCTGAGCGAGTTCGTGGTCGAACCGGCGTCGACGGCGACCAAGGGCGGCGTGGGGGCCAGTCGGCGTTCCGGCTGGGCCGGCAAGGTGGACGCGCCGGCGGTCACTGCGCTCAAGGACTTGGGCCACAACGAGGAAGTACGCGTCAGCACCGGTATCGGCGAACTGGACCGGGTGCTGGGCGGTGGGCTGGTGCCGGGCGCTGTGGTGCTGGTGGGCGGCGATCCGGGCATCGGCAAGTCGACCCTGCTGCTGCAAGCGGTGGCGAAGATGGCCGCCGTGCTGCCGGCGCTGTACGTGACCGGCGAGGAGTCGCTGGGCCAGGTGGCCGGACGCGGCACGCGGCTGGGATTGCCGCTGGACGGCGTGCACGCGCTGGCCGAAACCGGCGTTGAGCGCATCCTCGAACACGCGGCGAAGATGCGCCCCGGGCTGATCGTCGCCGATTCGGTGCAGACGCTGTGGACCGAGGAACTCAGCGCCGCGCCGGGTTCGGTCGGCCAGGTGCGCGAAAGCGCGGCGCGTCTGGTCCGCTATGCCAAGGAGACCGGCACCGCGGTGTTCCTGGTGGGCCACGTCACCAAGGAGGGTGGCATCGCCGGGCCGCGCGTGCTGGAGCACATGGTCGACGCCGTGCTGTATTTCGAGGGCGAAAGCGGCAGCCGCTTCCGGGTGCTGCGTGCGTTCAAGAACCGGTTCGGTGCGGTCAACGAATTGGGCGTGTTCGCCATGGGCGACAAGGGCCTCAAGGAAGTTCCCAACCCGTCGGCGATCTTTCTGTCCGGCAGCCGAACGCCACAGCCGGGCAGCTGCGTGATGGTGACCCGCGAGGGCACGCGGCCGTTGCTGGTGGAAGTGCAGGCGCTGGTGGATTCCTCGCCGCTGTCCAACCCGCGACGGGTCGCGGTGGGCATGGAAGGCAACCGCCTGGCAATGCTGCTGGCGGTGCTGCACCGACACGGCGGCGTCGGCGTTGGCGACCAGGACGTGTTCGTCAACATCGTCGGCGGCATCCGCGTGCAGGAGACGGCCGCCGACCTTCCGGTGCTGCTGTCGGTGCTGTCCAGCCTGCGCGACCGGCCGCTGTCCGAGCAGACGGTGGCGTTCGGCGAGGTCGGCCTGTCGGGCGAGATCCGGCCGGTGCCCAACGGCGAGGATCGCCTCAAGGAAGCTGCCACACACGGTTTCAAGCGCGCCATCGTGGCCAAGGGCAATGCGCCCAAGTCCGGTCGCGTGGGCGACATGCAGGTGATCGCGGTGGAGCGCTTGGCCGAAGCGCTGGAGCAGGCGTAGGCGGTGCCGCGGGCCGCGGCGCGCGTTGCGCATGGCGGGGCAGGGCGAGACGATCGGGTGACCACGACGCAAGCCGCTCCTGCGAAGCTATCGCGAGCGCGACGGTCATGCGCGCGGTGTGCGCGTCGTCGGTGACTTGCCTGCCGCGTCGCTGCCGCGCAGATTGGCGGGAATGAACGACACCCTTGCACCCGCGCGAGCGGGCGATGCCTTCGCCCGGATCGTCTCGATCGTCTTGCACCCGTTCGCGGTGTTTGCCGCGCTGGCGATGATCGCCACGATCGTGCTGGCTCCGACGGCGTGGCCACGCACGTTGGTGGGCATGACGGTGGTGATTGCCGTGGTGTGGGGATTCATCTGGCAACGTCGGCGATCCGGGCGCTGGGGCACCGTGGATGCATCGCACCCGCGCGAACGACCGGCGTTGTACGCCGTGGTGTTGCTGCTGTTGGCGGGCTACTGGTGGTGGACGCGCGGCAGCGTCGCGCCATTGGCGCAGGGCGTGTTGGCCGTGGTGGCCATGCTGTGCGTGGCGGCGTTGTTGAACCGCTGGATCAAGTTGTCGCTGCACATGGCCAGCCTGGCCTACGCGGGAGTCACGCTGCTGTCGCTGTACGTGCCGGCGGCGGTGGTCGCGCTGGGGATGTTGCCGCTATTGGCGTGGGCAAGGCTGCGCATGCGCCGGCACACGCCAGGCGAAGTGCTGGCTGGGTGCGCGTTGGGCGTGGCGGCGGCGGTTGCGCTGAGGTTGCTGGCGCGCTGATGGGCGGTGGGTGACGCGATCGGCGAAAGCGCGATCGGCAAGAGGCTCCACCTGCGCCGGTGCCCCCGGCCAGAGGTCAGACGGCGAACACCACCGTCCGTTGCCCGTTGAGCAGGATCCGATCGTCGAGGTAGCAGCGCAGCGCCTGGGCCAGCACGCGTCGCTCGATGTCGCGGCCGATGCGGATGAGGTCGGCCGGCGTGTCGTGATGGCTGACCCGCTGCGTGTCCTGCTCGATGATCGGGCCTTCGTCGAGATCGGCGGTGACGAAGTGCGCCGTCGCGCCGATCAGCTTGACCCCGCGCGCGTGCGCGTGGTGATACGGGCGGGCGCCCTTGAAGCCGGGCAGGAACGAGTGGTGGATGTTGATGCAGCGCCCGGCCAGCCGCTCCACCAGCGGTGCCGACAGCACCTGCATGTAGCGCGCCAGCACCACCAATTCGGTGCCGGTCTGCTCGATCAGCGCCAGCAGCTGCGCCTCCTGCGCGGCCTTGTCGTGCTTTGCCACGGGCAGGTGGTGAAAGGGAACATCGCCCAGGTCGATGTGGCGGTACGTCTCGCGCGGGTGGTTGGCGACGATGCCGGTGATGTCCATCTGCAGCTCGCCGATGCGCCAGCGGTAAAGCAGGTCGGCCAGGCAGTGGTCGAACTTGGATGCCAGCAGCATCACCCGGCGCCGCTGCGAGCGGTCGCGCAGCGTCCAGTGCATGTCGAACCGCTGCGCCAGCGTTTCCATGCCGGAGAAAAGGCCGTTGGGCGATGCATTTGCCTCCGACTGCGCGAACACCGTGCGCATGAAGAACCGGTCGGTTTCCAGGTCGTTGTACTGCTGCGACTCGAGGATGTTGCCGCCGTTCTCGAACAGATGGCCGGTGACGGCGTTGACGATACCGGGGCGGTCGGGGCACGACAGGGTCAGTACGTACTGGGAGTGCGACATCGTCGACATCGGCTGAGGCGTGGCCCCGCAATGTACATCGCCGCCCACCGTTTTCATCTGATCGACAACGGCGTCTGCGCCAAGCACGGTCGACCCGTGGTCCACCGCCGGGCTGGCTGCTCAGTGCCCGCCCGCCGCGGCGCCGCCCACCTTGGCCGCGAACGGCGGCCTGGCGAACCAGACGAACACGATCACCAGCAGGAACAGGATGCCGAGCAGGTGGAAGACCTCGTTGAAGCCGATCTGCCACGCCTGCTGCGCGATCAGCTTGTCCAGCACCATCGCGCCACGTTGCGGGTCGCCCTGGCCCAGCGTGGCCACGGTCTGTTGCACCGCCGGATCGCCGACGGTGATGTTTTCGGTCAGTCGTGCGTGGTGGATGGTGCTGCGTTGCGTCCACGCCCAGGTGGTTAGCGACGCGGCGAAGCTGCCGCCCAGCGTGCGGCAGAACGTGGCCAGCCCGGAACCGGCCGCGATCTCGTGCGGTTCCAGGTCCGACAGCAGGATGGTCAGCACCGGCATGAAGAACAGCGCCACGCCCAGGCCTTGCCACAACTGCACCAGCGCAATGTGGTCGAAGTCGACGTCGAGGTTGAAGCCGGCGCGGATGAAACTGGTGAACGCCATCGCCACGAACGCCAGGCTGGCGACCATGCGCAGGTCGAAGCGCGCCGCGTACAGGCCCACGAACGGCGTCAGCAGCACCGGCAGGATGCCAATCGGCGCACTGGCAAAGCCCGCCCACAACGGCGTGTAGCCAAGGTTGCGCTGCAGCCAGAGCGGCACCAGCAGGCCGATGGCGAAGAACGCCGAGTACGCCAGCACCATCGCGATGGTGCCGCTGGCGAAGTTGCGGTGGCGGAACAGGCGCAGGTTGACGATGGGGTCCTTCTCGGTGAGTTCCCAGATCAGGAACACCGCCAGCGACACCACCGACACGATCGCCAGCACCACGATCTCGGTGGAGTTGAACCAGTCCTGCTCGTTGCCCAGGTCGAGCAGCGTCTGCAGCGCGCCAACGCCCAGCACCAGGGTGATCAGGCCGACGTAGTCCATCTTCGGCTTCTCCAGCTTTTCCGGGCGCCCGCGCAACTGGCTGCCCACCACGAGGCTGGCGAAGATGCCGATGGGGATGTTGATGAAGAAGATCCATTCCCAGCTGTAGTTGTCGGTGATCCACCCGCCCAGGATCGGGCCGGCGATCGGTGCGACCACCGTCACCATCGCCAGCAGCGCGATGGCCTGCCCGCGTTTGTGCGGTGGGTAGATCGAGATCAGCAGCGCCTGGGTCACCGGGTACATCGGTCCGGCGACGAAGCCCTGGATGGCGCGCGCGCCGACCAGCAAATTCATGCTGGTGGCCAGCCCGCACAGCAGCGAGGCGATCACGAACAGCATCGTCGCCCACACGAACAGCTTGCGTTCGCCGAAGCGCCGCGTCAGGTAGCCCGTCAACGGCAGCGCGATCGCGTTGCTGACTGCAAACGAGGTGATGACCCACGTCGCCTGGCTGCTGCTGCCGCCGAGGTTGCCGGCGATGGTGGGCAGCGACACGTTGGCAATGGTGATGTCGAGCACCTGCATGAACGACGCCAGCGCCAGGCCGAGCGTGGTCAACGCGATGTTGGGCGGCCGGAAGCCTGCCTGCGGCGCGGCGGGAGTGTTATCGGGTGAGGACATCGGAGAGCCTGTGCAATGGCGTGGCGCGGCACGCGACACCGGGAGCCCGGGGGCGGCGGAGCGCCTTTCCCGGGCTACGGTTTGTCGGTGGCGCGGCGAGAAGGTCGGTCATGGCCTGGCACGGGGGGATGCGTGGCGACCGCTGCCTTGCTCAGCCGCGGCCACCGGCCAGGTTGTCGCCGATCACGGCGTCGATCAGCGCATCGGCGTCGGACAGCTGGCGGGCATACGCATCCGTGCTCAGTACCGGCTTGCCGCTGCTCGCACTGGCCAGCGCGGCGCCGCTCTGGTCACGGATGGTGACGTCGGCGTGCATGCTCAGGCCCAGGCGCAGCGGGTGCCCGGCCAACTGCCGGGCATCGAGTTCGATGCGGACCGGAACGCGCTGCACGATCTTGATCCAGTTGCCGCTGGCATTCTGCGCCGGCAGCAGCGAAAAGGCGCTGCCAGTGCCGAGCCCGAGGCTGGCCACGTGCCCGTCGAACCGGATGTCGTCGCCATACAGGTCGGCATGCAGTTCCACCGGTTGGCCAATGCGCATCGTGGCGAGCTGGGTTTCCTTGAAGTTGGCTTCCACCCACACCTGTTCCAGCGGGATCACCGTCATCAAGGTGGCACCCGGCTGCACACGCTGGCCGAGTTGCACGCTGCGCTTGGCGACGTGGCCCGACACGGGTGCGACGATCGCCGAACGCTGCAGGTTGAGGTAGGCCTGGCGAAGCTGTGCGGCGGCCGCCTTGACCTGTGGTTGGTTGCCCACGGAAGTCGCATCGACCAAGGCGCGGTTGCGCGACAGATTGCCGCGTGCCGACGACAGCGCGGCCTCGGCCGAGGCCAATTGGTCGCGCGCATGATTCAGCTCTTCGGCCGACACCGCGCCGCCGGCCACCAGGCCCTGGCGGCGCTGCACGTCAGCGCGCGCCTGCTGCACGGCAACCTGGCGCACGGCGAGGTCGGCCTGGCCGACGTCGACGGCGCTGTACAGACCGCGCACCTGGCGCACGGTGCCGGCCAGGTTGGCGACCGCCTGTTCGTAGGCGACCTTGGCGTCGTTGGGGTCGAGCTGCACCAGCACCTGGCCGGCGGCGACCTTCATGCCGTCCTCGGCCGCGATGCTGACCACGGTGCCGCTGGTCTGCGGGGTGATCGCGACGACGTTGCCCTGTACGTAGGCGTCATCGGTGGCCTCGTGCCAGCGTGCGACCAGCAGGTACCACGCCGCCCACGCGATGGAGGCGGCAACGATGACGGCCAGCAGGATCAACAGTGCGAGGCGGCGCTTCGTGTTGGGTTGCGGCGCGACGGCGGCGGTGGCCGCGTTCGGATTGATTTCGGTGGTCATGGCGGTGCGGCCGTAAGGGAGAGGAGCGAATCAGAGAGGGGCGGCGGGCTGGGCCTGCGCCGGCGTGCGCTGCGCGGTGTTGGCGTCGCTGGCGGGCGGCACGTCGACGGCCGCCGGCGCGACCGGCTGCAGACCGCCGCCGAGTGCGCGGTCCAGATCGATCGCGGCAAGCAGCCGTTGCGCGCGCAGCACGGTGCGCTGCTGCTCCAGTTGCAGCAGCGGCCGCTGCGCGACGAGGACATCGAGCTGGGTGCCCAATCCGGCGCGGTAGCGGGTTGTTGCGAGCTGGTGCGCGGCCGCCGCGGCGTCGCGGGCCCGATCGGCCGAGGCGATCTGGGCATCCAGCGAACGCGCCGACTGCACGGCGTCGGTGACCTCGCGCAGGGCGGCGACCACGCTCTGGTTGTAGTCCGCCACGGCAAGGTCGTAGGCGGCATCGCTGCGGGCGAGCTGGTTGCGCAGGCGGCCGCCGTCGAAGATCGGCAGGCTGATCGCTGGCCCGCCCTGGGCGAGCGCGGCGTCGCGGCTGAAGAGGTCGCCCAGGTTGCCGGCGGCGATGCCCACCAGCGCGCTGAGATTGATCGACGGGTAGAACTCGGCCTTGCTCGCCTTGATGCCCTGCGACGCGGCTTCGACACGCCAGCGCGCGGCAACGACATCGGGACGGTGACCAAGCAGTTCGCTGGGCAGCATCGAAGGCAGGGTCGGTGAGGCGGCACTCGACAGTGCCGGCCTGGCAATCTCGAGGCCGCGGTCCGGGCCTTTGCCCAGCAGCGCGGCGATGGCGTTGCGCGCCGATTCGATCTGCTGCCGTGCGGCCTGCGCCTGCAGCTCGGCGGCGGCGACGGTGCTTTGCGCTGCGCGGATCTGCATCTGGTTGTCGAGGCCGGCCTTGACGCGCTGCTGGCCCAGATCGAGCCATCGGCTGGCACGCTGCCTCTCGGCAATCGCCACCGCTTCGGCATCGTGCGCCTGGGCGAGCGCGACGTAAGCGCCGGCGATGTTCGACGACAACGCCAGGCGCGCCGCCTGCGCATCCACTTCGGCGGCGCGCGCTTGGCCCAGCGCTGCCTGCCAGCGGGCGCGATGACCGCCCCAGAGGTCGGGACTGAAGGCCAGGTTGAGGCCGATCAGGCCCACGCCGCGGTATTCGCCGCCGATGGGTTCGGGCGCCACGGATTCGGGAATCAGCACGCCGGAATACTGCGCCGTGGCGCCGACGGTGGGCTTACGCGCGGCGTCGGCGAGTCCGGCCTGGGCAACGGCCTGGCGCGCGCGCGCGTCGGCGGCGTCAAGGCTCGGGGCGCCGGCCAGCGCTTCGTCGATCAGGGCATCCAGCTGCGGATCGCCAAGCGTCCGCCACCACGCCTGAGGCGGGAAATCGGCGTCGGAGAAGGACGCTTTGTCCAGGCTGTGCCGGCTGGCCAGGCCGTCGACATCGAGCAGCTGTCCTTCGGGAGCAAGGCCACCGGTGCTGGCGCAGCCGGCAAGGATCAGGCCCACGGCGATCGCCGCGAGAACCGTGCTGGCGCGGCGGCGATAGCCGCCCGTCGTGGCGCGCGGCATGGCGGCGCGCCCGGAGTCGGAGGGAGTCATGGCTCAGGAACCGGAAGAAGTGAGGTTGTCGCGCACCTGCGTCAGCAGGCGGGCGAGCTGGTCGCGATCGGCGTCGCTCATGCCGGCAGTGGCGAGTTCGCGGATGCGCTGGCCGCAATGGTGGATGTCGTTCCAGATCGCCACGCCGGCATCCGTCAGATGGATGTGCAGGGCGCGGCGATCCGCCGGGTTGGCCAAGCGGGTGACGATGCCTTTGGCTTGCAGCTTGTCCAGCAGGCGCGTCATCGCGCCGGGGTTGAGCTGCGCGACGCGGGCCAGGTCGGTGACGCTGGCCTCCCCCTCGGACAGGCGCTTGAGGGTGATGTACTGGCTGAAATTGAGGTCGTGGCCGGCGGCCGCCAGCTCGCCCTCCATTTGCGACCAGAACGCGGCGCGGATCTCGCGCAGCAACAGGGCCAGGGACGAGCCGCCGCAGGTGGCGGAAACGGGGGGCTGGGTGTTCATGGCGGCGCAATATCCTCGCCTGCGCAATATTTGTCAATGCAACTATTGTTGCAGCAGTGAAACAGCCGGTTCCATCCGGCACGCCTGGCTGAACAGGGTCAAAGGGTTCAGGGGGTGCGGTGCAGCACCAGCTCGACCACGAACTTGCTGCCGAAGAACGCCAGCACCAGCAGGCCCATGGCCACCAGCGTCCAGCGCACGGCCATCGCGCCGCGCCAGCCATAGCGCCAGCGACCGAGCAGCAGGGCGCCGAACGCGAGCCACGACATCACGCTCAGCACGGTCTTGTGCACGAGGTGCTGGGCGAACATGTCCTCGACGAACAGCGCGCCGGTGAGCAGCGTGGCGGCCAGCAACACGAAGCCGACCGTGATCGTGCGAAACAGCAGCGATTCCAGCTCGACCAGCGGCGGCATCGCACGCAGCCAGCGATGGAACTCGCGCCGGCGCAGTGCGCGCTCCTGCAGCCACAACATCACGGCGAACAACGCGGCGACCGCGAGGGTGGCGTAGCCGAGCAGGGCAAACCAGGCGTGCAGCTGCAGACGCCAGTCAAGCGGCGCGCCGTCGGTGTGGCCGTAACCCTGGTACGCGGCCAACACGATCGCCGCCAGCGGAAACACCACCACGCCCAGCGCGGCCATGCGTCCGGAGGCGCCCACCACGGTCGTCAGCGCCGCCATGCCCAGGCCGACCAGAGACAGCGCGGCGAACATGTGCAGGTCGGTCGATCCGGTGTGTCGCCACGCCAGCACGTGCGCGCTGCCGTGCAGCAGCACTGCGACGATCGCCGGCAGCAGCCAGCCACGTCCGCGTCCGGGCGGTTCGCGCCGGACCTGGGCGATCAGCAGCGCGGCGGCAGCGAGGTAGAGGAGGCAGGCGATGAGAACGATTGTCATCGGGCCAGTGTGGCATAGCCCGCGCCCGCTTCGGCGCCGCGTCGCGACACCACCGCATCGGCCTGGCGGCTGCCACGCGGGCACGGCAAGTCCCCGCGGGTGCCGGGCTATACTTCGCGCCCGCTATCGCACGCCCCGCCGGCCACACTCCATGTTCGAATCCCTGACCCAGCGCCTTTCCGGAACCATCGAGCGCCTGCGCGGCCGCGGTCGCCTGACCGAGGAGAACATCCGCGAGTCGCTGCGCGAGGTCCGCATCGCGCTGCTCGAGGCCGACGTCGCGTTGCCGGTGGTGCAGGCGTTGATCGAGCGCATCAAGGTGCGTGCGGTCGGCCAGGAAGTGCTGAAGTCGCTGACCCCGGGCCAGGCGCTGATCAAGGTGGTCCGCGACGAAATGACCGCGGTCATGGGTTCGCAGGCGGCCGACCTCAATCTCAACGTGCCGGCCCCGGCGGTGATCCTCATGGCCGGCCTGCAGGGCGCGGGCAAGACCACCACCGTTGCCAAGCTCGCCAAGCACCTGAAAGAACGCCGCAAGAAGAAGGTCATGGTGGTGTCGGCCGACGTCTACCGTCCGGCCGCGATCGAGCAGCTCAAGCAGCTCGCCCAGCAGGTCGACGTGCTGTTCTTCCCGTCCAGCGCCGACCAGAAGCCGGAAGCCATCGTCCGCGCTGCGATCGACGATGCCCGCAAGTCGTTCGTCGACGTGCTGATCGTCGACACCGCCGGCCGCCTGGCGATCGACGAAGCGATGATGGCCGAGATCAAGGTGCTGCATGCCGCGGTGAACCCGGTCGAGACCCTGTTCGTGGTCGACTCGATGACCGGCCAGGACGCCGCGGTTACCGCCAAGGCGTTCTCCGAGGCGCTGCCACTGACCGGCGTCGTGCTGACCAAGACCGACGGCGACGCGCGCGGCGGCGCCGCGCTGAGCGTGCGCTACGTGACCGGTCGGCCGATCAAGTTCATCGGCGTGGGCGAGAAGCCCGACGGCCTGGACGTGTTCCATCCGGACCGCGTCGCCAGCCGCATCCTCGACATGGGCGACGTGCTGTCGCTGGTCGAGCAGGTCGAGCAGCAGGTCGACAAGGACAAGGCCGCCAAGCTGGCCGAGAAGGTCGCCAAGGGCAAGAAGTTCGACCTCAACGACATGAAGGACCAGCTTGAGCAGATGCAGAACATGGGCGGCATCCACGGCCTGATGGACAAGCTGCCGGGCATGGGCCAGATCCCCGACTCGGTCAAGAGCCAGGTGACCGGCAAGGAAGTGCCGCGCATGGTGGCCATCATCAACTCGATGACCCGCAAGGAGCGCCGCAACCCCGCGCTGCTGAACGGCTCGCGCCGCGCGCGCATCGCCAAGGGCGCGGGCATGACCCCGGCCGACGTCAACAAGCTCATGAAGCAGTTCCAGCAGATGGAAAAGATGATGAGCAAGCTCTCCGGCGGCGGCATGAAGGGCTTGATGCGCGGCATGAAGGGCATGATGGGCGGCCGCGGCGGCATGCCATTCCGCTGAACCGGAGCGGGGGCGGGCCCCCAGGGGTTTCCCCGACGCGGCCGATCCCCTACAATTGCCGGCTTACCTCGCCATTCCGGCGACTGGGCAACACAGGAAACAGCAGACCATGGTCAAGATCCGACTGACCCGCGGCGGCGCCAAGAAGCGTCCGTTCTACCACATCATCGTCACCGACAGCCGCAGCGCCCGCGACGGCCGCAACATCGAGCGCGTCGGTTTCTACAATCCGGTTGCCCAGGGCGCCGAGAAGCGCGTCGAGCTCAACATCGAGCGCATCCAGCACTGGATTGGCAACGGCGCGCAGCTGACCGACAAGGTCGCCGTGCTGTTCAAGGAAGCGGCCAAGGCCGCTCCCGCAGCCTGATCCGGCCGGCCGCGCGTCGCCTTGGCTAGCGCGGCCGACCCTTCAAGCATGAACGATACCGGGCGCCGCATCCTGCTGGGCAGGGTGCTTGGCGCCTTCGGTTTGCGCGGCGAGCTCAAGCTCGAGTCGTGGACCGAACCGCGCCCCGCCATCTTCCGCTACCAGCCGTGGATCCTGCGCGACCCGCAGGGCGTCGAACGCGAAGTGCGTGGCGCGCGCGGCAAGGAAAGCGGCAAGTACCTCATCGGGCACCTGCCCGATGTGCTCGACCGCGACGCCGCCGAGGCGATGCGCGGTACCGAGATCTACATCCCGCGCGCGGCAATGCCGCCGCCCAAGCCCGGCGAGTATTACTGGGTGGACCTGGAAGGCCTGCGCGTGGTCAACGTGGACGGCACGCCGATGGGCGTGGTCACCCACCTGTTCTCGACCGGCGCCAACGACGTGCTGGTCACCCGCGACGACTCCCGCGAACGCATGATCCCGTTCGTGCAGCCGCAGTACGTGACCTCCGTGGACTTCGAGGCCGGCGTGGTGACTGTCGATTGGGATCCCGATTTCTAGCAGCCGATGCCCCGGGCGCGGGCGGAAGCCGCCGCCTCGGCGCCTTTTCCACCTCTGAGTACGTTCTCCGTTCATGCGTATCGACGTCATCAGCCTGTTCCCCGAATTTGTCGCGCAATGCGCGGCATTCGGCGTGGTCGGGCGTGCCGGCGAACGTGGACTGCTGTCGCTGCACGGCTGGAACCCGCGCGACTACGCTGAAGGCAACTATCGCCGTGTCGATGACCGGCCGTTCGGCGGCGGTCCGGGCATGGTGATGCTGATCGAGCCGTTGCGCGCCAGCCTGCGGGCGGCACGCGACGCCGATCCGGCGCCGGCGAAGGTGATCTACCTCAGCCCGCAGGGCGCGCCTTTGACCCAGGCCAAGGTGCGCGAGCTGGCCGGGCGGGAGCGCCTGATCCTGCTGTGCGGTCGCTACGAGGGCGTGGACGAGCGCCTGATCCAGGCCGAGGTCGACGAGGAAATCTCGATCGGCGATTACGTTCTGTCGGGCGGCGAGCTGGCTGCGGCGGTGGTCGTGGATGCCGTGGCGCGCCTGCGCGAGGGCGTGCTCAACGATGCCGAATCGGCGGTGCAGGACAGTTTCGAAGACGGCCTGCTCGATTGCCCGCACTACACGCGGCCGGTCGAGCACGAGCTGGGTCCGGTGCCGGGGGTGTTGATGTCCGGCAACCACGCGCAGATCGCGCGCTGGCGGCGGATGCAGGCGCTGGGCCGGACCTGGCAGCGGCGCCCGGACCTGCTCGACGAGGCAACCCTGTCGAAGGCCGATCGCAAGCTGCTCGCAGAATTCCGGGAGCAACTGGCGGTCGCGGCACCCGACGCCGGGGCCAATGCCACCGTCGACAGCGTTGCCGTGAACCCCGGATGTGCCCAGGGCACCCGCAACGACTAGCCATCACGCGAAAATACTGGCTATAATCCGCCGCTTACGTTCCACCGATGCCAGACGCGGGTCCACGTGCACTCGCGCTACAACTACTCAAACAGGCCATAGAGTCATGAACAAGCCCTCGCTCCATACGCTCCTCCAGAATTTCGAAGCCGAACAGGTGCAGCGCCAGCTGCCGGATTTTGGCCCGGGCGACACCATCGTCGTCAACGTCAAGGTCAAGGAAGGCAACCGTGAGCGCCTCCAGGCCTATGAAGGCGTGGTCATCGCCAAGAAGAATGCCGGCCTGAACTCCGCGTTCACCGTCCGCAAGATCTCGCACGGCTTCGGCGTCGAGCGCGTGTTCCAGACCCACAGCTCGATCATCGACTCGGTCGAAGTCAAGCGCCGCGGTAAGGTTCGCGCCGGCAAGCTGTACTACCTGCGTGGTCTGGAAGGCAAGAAGGCGCGCATCAAGGAAGATCTGGCCGCCTACGCCAAGGCCAAGGCCGACGCCGCGAAGTAATCCTCCGGGATTGCCCGCGCGAAAGCACCGCAACGGCCGCCTTTGGGCGGCCGTTTGCGTTTCCGGCGTTCGCCCGCATGTACGAACGGAAGGCACGCGCGCGCCACGACGCGACGCCGAACGGTGCCGGGCGACGCCCGGTTTCGCCCATGAACCCATGCCGTGACCACAGATGAGCCAATCCGCACCTGTCAGCCACGACGCCGCCGTCGCGACATCGTCCATGCGCCTGGACCTGTGGTTGTGGGCGGCGCGCTTCTACAAGACCCGCAGCCTCGCCCGGCACGCCATTGAAACCGGCAAGGTCGAGATCGGCGGGCAACGGCCGAAGGCCTCGCGCGCCGTTCGTGCCGGTGACCTGCTGTCGGTGAGCCGCGCGGAGGAAACCTTCGAGGTGACGGTGGTCGGGCTCAGCGACTCGCGCGGTTCGGCCAGCGTCGCCCAGCAGTTGTATGTCGAGAGCGAGGACTCACGCCTGCGACGCGAACACGAGCGCGCCAACCGCGCCGCGCAACGGACCGGCTATTGCGCGCCGGAGACCAGGCCCGACAAGCGCGCGCGTCGCCTGATCCGCGCGCTGGGCGACATCGACGCGCTCTGAGAACGCAGGCGACGCGCGACGGCCAGCGTCGCGCACGGTCGCGCCATGTGGTGGGCTATCGTCGCCCGCCAAACACCGAGCCAGCCAGTCCGGCGAGATCGGAGAAGTCGGTATCGCCGTCGCCATCGCGGTCGAGCACCGCACCCAGCAGGCCACCGCCCAGGCCGCCCTGGCTACGGATCTGACTGTGCTCCTGGCCGAGAATCCGTCCCAGATCCTCCGGCGTGACACTCGTCGATCCGGGATCGGCGGTGGGGGTTGCCGAAGCACGACCCGAGAACATGCGCTTGGCCAGGTACGCCAGCACGATGGGCGCGAGGATCTTCAACAGGCTGCTGGCGCTGTCGCCCTTGAGCCCGGTGGCCGCGCCGAGCCCCTGCGCCGCGCTTTGCTGGCGGGTGCCGAAGATGTGGCCGAGGATCTGCGCACCCTGGCCGCCACCGCCGAGCACGTTTCCCAGCACATTGCCCAGATCGAGTCCGTCGTGGTCGCGCTGCAACGCACCGAACAGGGCCTGCGCGCCTTCGGGCTGGCCGCTGTTTCGGCCCAGCGCGCCGAGCAGCAGCGGCAGCGCGGCTTGCACGGCCGCGCCAGTCTGCGATTCGGACAGGCCCAGCTGCTGGCCCATCTGCGCCATGGGCGCGCCCTGCAACTGGTGGATGAGGTCGTCGGTCAGCGAGGCGTTCATGGCGGCTCCGGGGTATGGGATCGGCGGGAAATCGATCCTATCGCCGGCATGTTCGGTCGCGGTGATGGTTACCGTGAGACACGCGTGCGGTGGCGCTGCAGGCTCGTTGCACGAGCGCGCAGGGCAGGTCAGACACCCACGCCGTGGGCCTCGATGAGACCTGTGGCCATGCCGATAATGACCAGCACGATCAACGCAACCGACAGCACGATGCGCTTGGTGAGCGCGTTCACGGTGCGCTTGCTGCTGCCGTGGTCGACCAGCATGTAGTACAGCCCGGCGCCGAGGTTGTAGAGGATCAGGCCGAGAAACGCGACGACAAACAGGGTCTTCATGAGGGCCTCATGGCGGCACGCGCCGCGGGTGGTATGGGGCGACGCCCGCTCAGTCCGCTGCGGGCGAATCGACGGAAGCCGCGCTTGCCGGCGGAATGGCCGCCGGCGGAGACCGGCTCGCCGCACCGACCTTGAACAGACGATGGCGGATCCAAAGCGCA
Organism: Montanilutibacter psychrotolerans; assembly: GCF_003719825.1. Lineage (GTDB taxonomy): Bacteria > Pseudomonadota > Gammaproteobacteria > Xanthomonadales > Xanthomonadaceae > Montanilutibacter > Montanilutibacter psychrotolerans. Next base: position 286,328 of record NZ_RIBS01000002.1, read on the forward strand.
AGCGTCATCACCAGCAGGAACAGGCCATAGGCCACCGACGTGGCCAGTACCTGTTTCCAGATCGCGCCGGCGTTCGGATCGGCGGTCAGAAACCCCCAGTACATGCCCAGCGCGGAGGCCAACACCGCCAGCAGCAGGGCCACGCTGTCGAACAGCTTGCGAGCCCCGTGGCGCGGTTGTTTCGGGAAGTACCAGTACAACGCGGACAGGACCGCGAACCAGGGCAGGAACAGGATCAGGGCGAGGTTGAGTTCAACCTGGTGGTTCATCGGCTTTGTGGGCAAGCGGGCCCGGCTTGGGCGATGGGGCATCCTAGGCTGCGCAGAACAGGCGCGAAATACTCAGATTCCGTCGAAAAAACCGGATCAGATGGCCTGTAGGCCACGGTTCATCACGGTTTTCGCATCGAGCTAGAATCCGACAATGCGCTTGCCCAGACACACCAGCACGTCGCGATTGCGGCCCGGCGACCACCCGTGAAGCGCTACGAAGCCCTGGCCGAGGAGATCGCCCGGTCCATCCGGGACGGATTGCTGCGGCCGGGGGACCGGCTGCCGTCGGTGCGCGAAGCCAGCCGGCACCGCGCGGTCAGTCCGGCGACCGTGTTCCAGGCGTACTACCGGCTGGAGGCGCAGGGCCTGGTGCGGTCGCGCGAACGCTCTGGCTACTACGTCACCCGCAGCGCGGCGAAGGCGCTGGCGGCGCCGCCGGAGCCGGAGATGCGCGTGCCGCCGCCGTCCGAATCCACCGAACTGGACGTCAGCGAGCTGGTCTTCGAGGTGCTGGAGTCGGCGATGTCGCGCGACCTGGTGCCGTTGGGCTCGGCGTTCCCCAGCCCCGAATTGTTTCCGCTGGCACGCCTGGGCCGCAGCATGGCCAGCAGCGTCCAGCAGCTCGATCCGTGGAGCAGCGTCGACGACCTCACCCCGGGCTTCTCGCGGCTGCGTCGACAGATCGCGCTGCGTTACCTGGTCGACGGCATGCACGTGCCGGCCGACGACATCGTGATCACCAACGGCGCGCTCGAGGCCTTGAACCTGTGCCTGGCCGCGGTGACGCGTCCCGGCGATGCGGTGGTGGTCGAATCGCCGACGTTCTACGCCGCGCTGCAGGCACTGGAACGCAACCACCTGCGCGCGATCGAGGTCGCCACCCACCCGCGCGAGGGCATCGACCTGGCGGCGCTGGCGGAGGTGCTCGAACGTCATCGGCCCAAGGCGTGCTGGCTGATGACCAGCTTTCAGAACCCGTTGGGCAGCTCGATGCCGGACGCGAAAAAGCAGGCGCTGGTGGAGTTGTTGGCGCGCTTCGAGGTGCCGCTGATCGAGGACGACGTCTACGCCGAGCTGTATCACGGCACGAGTCGGCACCTGCCGGCCAAGGCGTGGGACAGGCACGGCCTGGTGATGCATTGCTCGTCCTTCTCCAAGTGCCTGGCGCCGGGCTATCGGGTGGGCTGGGTGGCGCCGGGGCGTTACCGGCAGGCGGTTGCGCGACTGAAACTCACCACCTCGCTGACCACCTCGGCACCGGCGCAGCACGCCATCGCGGCGTGGCTGGAGAAGGGCGGTTTCGATCGTCACCTGCGCCGGCTGCGACGCACGTTGGCCGACCAGCAGGCGACGTTCCTCGAACTGCTGACGCGGCATTTCCCGGCGGGTTGCCGGGTCACACGACCCAGTGGCGGCTACTTCGTCTGGGTGGAATTGCCGCCGGGCGTCGATGCGCTGGAACTGCACCGCCGCGCGCTTAGCCACGGCATCAGCATCGCGCCGGGTCCGATCTTTTCCGCCCATCGCGGTTTCGCCAACGGCATCCGCCTGAACTACGGGCACACCGCCGATCCGCGCACCGGGCCGGCGCTTGCGACGCTGGGCAAGCTGATTGCCTCGGCGATGTAGCCAATCCACGCGCCGGTCAATCACGCGACGCCCGGCGGTTTCGCCGGGCGTCGCATGATCGATGCGCGGCCTCAGCCCACGCCGACTTCGTCGGGCTGGTCAGTCGCGCTGGTGCCCTTGACGCGGTCGTCGCCGATCGGGTCCAGCTTCAGCGCCCTTGCCACGCCCGCGCCGTAGGCCGGATCGCACCGGCTGAAGTGCGCGATCTGGCGTCGCAAGATGGTCTCCGGTACGCCCTGCATCGCAGCGGCCAGATTGTCGAACAGCCGTTGTTTCTGCGCGTCGTCAAACAACCGGAACAGGTTGCCCGGCTGTGTGTAGTCGTCGTTGCCGTCGCGATGGCTGAAGCGATCGGCGTCGCCGTGCAGCGGCAGCGGCGGTTCTGCGTACCGCGGCGCTTCCTTCGGGCCACCGACCGAGTTGGGCTCGTAGTAGGCGTCGACGTTGCCGGTCCTGGGTTCGAAGAATCGCATCGCGCCGTCCTTGTGGTAGTGGTGCACCGGGCATCGCGGCGCGTTCACCGGCAGCGCCTCGTAGTGCGTCCCCAGGCGGTAACGGTGCGCGTCGGCATAGCTGAAGATGCGTCCTTGCAGCATCTTGTCGGGAGAGAAGCCAATGCCCGGCACGATGTTCGACGGCGACATCGCCACCTGCTCGATCTCGGCGAAGTAGTTGTCGGGATTGCGGTGGAGTTCCAGGACGCCGATCTCGATCACCGGGAAGTCGCCGTGCGGCCACACCTTGGTCAGGTCGAACGGATTCCAACCGGTGCGCGCAGACCACTCGTCGGCCTGGGCATCGGTCATCACCTGCACCTGCACGGTCCACCGGGGGTAGTCGCCGTTCTCGATCGCGGCGTAGAGGTCTTCCTGGGTGCTCTCGCGGGTCTTGCCCACCACCTCCACGGCCTGGTCGTTGGTCCAGTGCTGGTGGCCCTGTTGGGTCTTGAAGTGGAATTTCACCCAGACCCGTTCGCCCTCGGCGTTGATCAGGCTGTAGGTGTGCGAGCCGTAACCGTTGATGTGGCGAACGTCGGTGGGGAGGCCGCGGTCGGAGAACAGCGTGGTCACCTGGTGCAGGCTTTCGGGCGACAGCGACCAGAAGTCCCACATCGCCGTGGGCGAGCGCAGGTTGGTGCGCGGGTGGCGCTTCTGCGTGCGGATGAAATCGGGGAACTTGAGCGGGTCGCGGATGAAGAACACCGGCGTGTTGTTGCCCACCAGGTCCCAGTTGCCTTCCTCGGTGTAGAACTTCAGCGCGAAGCCGCGCACGTCGCGCTCGGCATCGGCCGCGCCCAGCTCACCGGCAACGGTGGAGAAGCGCGCGATCATCGGTGTCTTCGCGCCGGGCTGCAGCGCCTTGGCGCGGGTGTAGCGGGAGATGTCGCCGGTGATGGACAGCGTGCCGTACGCGCCCCAGCCCTTGGCGTGGACAACGCGCTCGGGAATGCGCTCACGGTTCTGGTGGGCAAGCTTCTCCACCAGGTGGACGTCCTGCAGCAGCAGCGGACCGCGCGGTCCGGCGGACAACGAATTCTGGTTGTCCGGCACCGGGTTGCCGGCAGTGGTGGTCAGCACGTTGGCTGGCTTGTGGGGCGTGTCTGGCTGGCTCATTGCGGGCTCCGTGCGTGGGTGGCTGGAGCACCACGGTAGGCCCGCGTGATTGTGTGGGGAAATTGAACTTTCTTACCGGGACGATAGCGAACCGCTATCGCGGCGTAGAGTGAATGCAGCGATATCTATCGCGCCGCAACCTCGAAAGGATCCCTCAGCCCAGCCTCGTGGGATGGGTGGAGCGCAGCGATACCCATCGCGTTCAACTCCAACGGCAACGCCAGCTGCGGCCGCTTCGCTGCACCTGCGGCCGGTTCGTCGCGAAGACCACGGCCGTCGCGCAACCGTCGCCTTCACGACCGTCGGGACGGCGCTTGATGGGTATCGCTTTGCTCAACCCATCCTACGGTGCTCGTAGGTGCCTCGCAGGATGGGTGGAGCGCAGCGATACCCATCGCGTTCAACTCCAACGGCAACGCCAGCCGCGACCCCTTCGCTGCACCTGCGGCCGGTTCGTCGCGAAGACCACGGCCGTCGCGCAACCATCACCTTCACGACCGTCGGGACGGCGCTTGATGGGTATCGCTTTGCTCAACCCATCCTACGTTTCGCGGCCTCGTTGGATGCCGCGATGGGGCCTCGAAGGTATCTCGTGGGATGGGTCGGGACGGCGCTTGATGGGTATCGCTGCGCTCAACCCATCCTGCGAATTGGGCGGGGCTCAGCCCAGCGCCTTGAGTCGGTACAGGGCTTCGAGCGCCTGCTTGGGGGTGAGTTCGTCCGGGTCGATCGCGGCCAGGGCGTCGAGTGCGGCCGACGGCGCGGCAAACAGGCCGAACTGCTGCGGCGCATCCAGCGCTGCCGGCGTCAGTGCGGGCTGCGGGTTGTCCCGGCTGTGCTGTTCCAGCTCGGCAAGGCGGCCGCGGGCCTGTCGCACTACCGATTTGGGCAGGCCAGCCAGCGCGGCGACCTGCAGACCGAAGCTGCGATCGGCCGGACCGTCCTTGACTGCGTGCATGAACACCAGTGCGTCGCCGTGTTCGACCGCGTCCAGGTGCACGTTGGCGATGCCGCTGCCCGGTTCGGCCAGCGCGGTGAGTTCGAAATAGTGGGTAGCGAACAGCGTGTACGCGCGGTTCGCCTGGGCGAGGTGGCGTGCGCAGGCTTCGGCCAGCGCAAGACCGTCGTAGGTCGACGTACCGCGGCCGATCTCGTCCATCAGCACCAGCGACTGGTCGCTGGCGTGGTGGAGGATGTAGCTGGTTTCGCTCATCTCGACCATGAAGGTCGATTGGCCGCGCGCCAGGTCGTCGCCCGCGCCGATGCGCGTGAGGATCCGGTCGACCGGTCCCAGCACCGCGCGTGCGGCCGGCACGAAACTGCCGATGTGCGCCAGCAGCACGATCAAGGCGTTCTGGCGCATGTAGGTGCTCTTGCCGCCCATGTTCGGACCGGTGATCACCAGCATGCGGCGTGCGCCGTGCGCGGCATCGTCGCCAAGCACCAGGTCGTTGGGCTCGAACGGTTCGCTGCGGACGGCCTCGACCACCGGATGGCGGCCGCGTTCGATGCGGATGCCGGGCTCGTCGCACAACTCCGGCTGCGCCCAGTCCAGCGCGTGTGCGCGTTCGCCGAACGCGGCCAGCACGTCCAGTTCGGCCAATGCGGCGGCGCAGCGACGCAGCGGCTGCAGGCGGGCATTGAGTTCGTCGAGGATGGTTTCGTACAGCATCCGTTCGCGGGCGAGTGCGCGTTCGCGCGCAGACAGCACCTTGTCCTCGAACTGCTTGAGCTCCTCGGTGATGTAGCGCTCGGCGTTGGTCAGGGTCTGGCGACGCGTGTAATGCGTGGGCGCCTTGTCGGCCTGTGCCTTGCTGACCTCCAGGTAGTAACCGTGCACGCGGTTGTAGCCCACCTTCAGCGTCGCGATGCCGCTGGCGATGCGTTCGCGTGCTTCCAGGTCCACGAGGAACTGGTCGGCATGGGTGGACAACGTGCGCAGCTCATCGAGTTCGGCGTCGAAGCCCGGCGCGAACACGCCGCCGTCGCGCGCCAGCACCGGCGGCTGTTCGACGATGGCCGTGCGCAGCAGGTGCGCGTGCTCGTCGTGTTCGCCCAGCTCGGCGGCCAGCTCGGCCAGACGCGGCGAGTCCAGCGGGGCGAGCAGGGCGCGCAGTTCTGGCAACAGGCCCAAGCCGTCGCGCAGCGTCGACAGGTCGCGCGGTCGCGCGCTGCGCAGGGCGATGCGCGAGAGGATGCGTTCGAGGTCGCCCACCGCGCGGAACCGCTCGCGCAGGGCATCGTTGTTGCGCGATTCGATCAACGTCGCCACCGCGTGGTGGCGCAGTCGCAACGTGGCGCGGTCGCGCAACGGTCGATGCAGCCAGCGGCGCAACAGACGTCCGCCCATCGGCGAGATGGTCGAGTCGAGCACGCCCAGCAGGGTGGTGCGGGTGTCGCCATCGACGCGGCTGTCGAGTTCGAGGTGGCGGCGCGTGGCGGCGTTCATCGCGATGGCGCCGTCGCCGGACTCCACCGCGATGGCGGTCAGGTGCGGCAGCCGCTGCTTCTGGGTTTCCTCGACGTAGCCCAACAGCGCCGCAGCGGCGGCAATCGACAACGGCTTGTCTTCGAGGCCGAAGCCGGACAGATCGTGCAGGTTGAAGAAGCGCAGCAGCTGGCGCCGGCCGCTGTCGGCGTCGAACAGCCAGGGCGCACGCCGGCGCACGCCGCTGCGCTCGGCCACGAATGCCGGCCAGCCGTCTTCGTCGGCGCACAGCGTCTCGGCCGGCTCCAGCCGCGCCAGTTCGGCCTCGAGTGCGTCCTCGTTGGCGACCTCGTTGACCAGGAAGCGGCCACCGGCGAGGTCGGCCCAGGCGACGCCGAATCCGCTCTTGCCGCGCGCGATGGCAAGCAGCAGTGTGTCGCGGCGTTCGCTAAGCAGCGCTTCGTCGGTGACCGTGCCGGGGGTGACGATGCGAACGACCTTGCGCTCGACGATGCCCTTGGCCAGCGCCGGGTCGCCGATCTGCTCGCAGATCGCCACCGACTCGCCCAGCGCCACCAGCCGCGCGAGATAGCCTTCGGCGGAGTGGTGCGGCACACCCGCCATCGGGATCGGCGCGCCGCCGGAGTTGCCGCGCTGGGTAAGGGTGATGTCGAGCAGCCGTGCGGCCTTGCGCGCGTCGTCGTAGAACAGCTCGTAGAAGTCGCCCATCCGGAAGAACATCAGCACGTCGGGGTGATCGTGCTTGGCCGCGAAGAATTGCTTCATCAACGGGGTGTGTTCGGGCGGCTTCTCGGCGGGGTTGGACATTCGTTCGCTGCTGGATTTCGGTGGCCGCCGGGGCGGTCGCGAGGCGCGGGGGCACGGCGGTCGCGAGGGAGCGGGCGATTGTAGCCAGTGGTGGGGATGCTTGCCCCGTTGATGTTTCGCGTGCGTGCCGAAATCGGCCCGAGAGAATGCCGCTCGCCGCCGGCCTCGCATCGCCGTTTTGCGGGGTTCGCACACCGCCAGGCCATTGAAGGGCGTGCGTCATCCGGAGCACGCCGCGTAGCCGGAGACGTTCCGTCCGAGGTGGATGTCCCGGATGGCCCGCCAGCCGTCACGGCCGTCCCCCGAAAGTTGCACGATGCCGGGGCCACCGTGAGCGCCGGCATCGCGGGCGCGGAGCGAAGACGAGAGCCTGGGATCGCCGGCAAAGAGGACATCGCCAAGGTAATAGGTGCACCGACCCGGCTCGATGACGTGCAGGTGGATGTGCGCAGGCGTGGTCCGGTCGGGGTAGGCACCTGGCCGGACAGTGGTGAAGGTGTAACGACCCGACGCGTCGGTTCTCGCCCAGGCGCGCAGTCGACCGTGGCGAGCCGCCGCGCCCGAGAGTCCCGGGCCGGACGGGTAGCGGCCCCGGGCGTCGGTTTGATAGGTGTAGACCACGATGTTGGCCTGCGGCTTGCCCGCCAGGTTCCTGACCGTGCCGGTGAGTAGTAGCCGATCTCCGGCGTCGTGCTCCGTGGCAATCCGGGACACGGGTCCGGGGTTGGCGGGTATCCCCTGAAAAACTGCCTCACAGCCCTCGCAGGGGAGGCCGACGACGCGTTCGCGCCCGGTGATCCTGGAAACGGCGCTCGCGGTAACCCGCCTGCCAGACCGCAGCGCGATCGCACCGCGCTGGGTCGAAGCCACGAACCCGCCGGCGTCGTAACCGTGCCGGCACAACGGGCAGGCCTGCTCTCCGGTGTTCGCGTCTTGCAGGTGCGTAACATCGATGGCAGGCAGCGCGTCCCAGAGGGCGACACCCGCTGCGACTACGGCAGGTGGACACGACCACGACAGAACAAGACAGAGCAGGGCACGCATGGATGCTTCCTGGATGAGACGGACTGACAGGAAGACCATTGCCGAACCCGGGCCGTTAACACGCGACCGCGTTGTTAACGATGGCCGGCCAATCCGGCTCTACCTGTGGATGACGGGAACTCCCCTTTGAGCAGGACCGATCGCAATGCCTTGACGGCGTTCGACGTCGCAGGCTGGGTCCGCGAGGCGCGTCGTGGCTCGCAGGCGGGCTATGCGCAGCTGTATCGGCGTTTCGCCCCGCTGGTGCACGGGATTCTGCTGGGTCGTTTCCGTCCCGCACTGGCCGACGAACTCTCCCAGGAATGCTTTGCCAACGCGTTTGGGCACCTGGCGCAACTCAAGGAGGATCACAAGTTCGGTCCGTGGATCGCGACCATCGCCCGCCGCGTGCAGCCGCCAGTGTCCGGCCGCGAACTGAGCCTGACGGATGTGCCGGATATGGAAAGCCACAAGGCCTCTCCCGAAGACCGCACCGAAGCCGAGAAAGTCCTGCGTGCGGTCATGTCGTTACCGCAGGCGTATCGCGAGACGTTGCTGCTGCGATTGGCCGAGGGCCTGACCGGCCCGGAGATCGCCGCGATGACCGGGCTCACCCCGGAGTCGGTACGGGTCAACCTGCACCGCGGCATGGCCAAGTTGCGTGATGCGTTGGGCGTGACACCGACCGCCGCCATGGCTGTGGAGAAGGCGCCATGAACGAAACACACCAGGGTGGATGGAATCCGAACTGTCCCGACGACGCGGACCTGGAGTACTTCGCGACGTTGCTCTCGCCCTATGGCAGCAAAGCCAGGGGGTTGGGCGAATGGCGGCCGGTTGAACGACGGTGGCCTCGCTCGACGCGCAAGGCCCTCGCGTGGAGCGCCGCCGGCCTGGCCGCGTGCTTGCTCGTCTGCATCGGATGGGGGTATCGCCTCGCCTGGCCGGCTGGCCGGTCCTGGTCTGTCGTTGCGGCAGAGGCAGCAACCCGAAACGATGTCGCCGATCGGTTGGCGCAAGGCGCTGTGGTCGAGGCCGCCGGAAAGGACCCGCTTCGCATTGCCGTCGCGCGCATTGGACGCATTGCGCTCTCGCCGGGGTCGAGGCTGCGCCTGCTCGAAACGCGGACCGGAGCGCACCGCGTGACGCTCGAGGTTGGCCATATGCGTGCCCGGATATGGGCACCGCCGGGCCATTTCCGCGTTGCCGACGGCCCGGCCGAAGTCGTGGACCTGGGGTGCGATTTCGATGTGTGGAAACAAGGCGACGGGAGCGGGAGGGTCTTCGTCCGAAGCGGCTGGGTGGCCTATCGCGTCGGATCGAAGGACGTGCTCGTCCCGGCCGGATTTGGCATGCGCTTTGATGCACGCGGGCCTGCCACGCCGCTGCGTCCAAACGCCACGCGCGCGTTCACGACGTCGGTCCGGGACCTGGAAAACGCGTTGACCCGAGCTGATACCTCCGATGGCGACATGCAAGACATCGACGTCACCGCCGCCGACATCCGCGCCGCTGCCGATCGGGTTGCGGCGAACGCGGCCGACACCGACGCCTACACGTTGCTGAGTCTGCTTACTGTTCACCCCGACCTGGCGGGCACTGCGCTCTATCCGCGCCTGGCCAGGGCGCTGCGTATTGCGCGGACGGATCGAACACACCGCGCTGGCTGGATTGCAGGCGATCAACGCGCCATCAATCAATGGTGGGAAAAGTACCCAACCCAGCCCAAGCGGTGGTGGACCCACTGGGCCGATGCGTTGCCTTGACCCGATGCACGTTCGCGTCGGGAGGATGCCTTTTGGCTGAAGGACGGCGACGGGCCGGCACAGCCGGTGCGGGGGCGTTTCGGAGTGGCGCTCGATGCCGATTGCTGCAGTGCGTCATGACGGCCGCTAGCCACGTGCTAGCGTCGTCGCCGTAAGCCCCCGGATGGTAATGGATGACTGGTTGAGGGCGGAATGTGTCCAGTCGTGATGTGGCATTCGGGATCGCCCATCACGGGTCGCCAGCCGGGGAGCTGCGGCAGTCGCGACGAATGCATTCCATCCATCCAGGGGAGTAGCGCCATGCAAACTCGCAAGCCGGGTCGCAACGTGCTGGTGGTTGCGGTTGCCACCGCATTGTTCTCGTTGTCGTCGATGCCGTTGCATGCGCAACAGGCGCCGACCAGCGGCCCGCCGGACGAAGAAAGCCCCGCCACGCTCGACAGCATCACCGTCACCGCGCAGAAGCGCGAGGAGGCGTTGCAGGACGTGCCGATCATGGTCACCGCGTTGTCCGAGCAGGTGATGCGTGACACCGGCGTGCGCGACGTCAAGGACCTGCAAATCCTGGTGCCCGGGCTCACCGTGTCGAGCACGCAGAGCGAGGTGCAGACGGTCGCGCGCATCCGCGGCATCGGCACGGTGGGCGACAACCCCGGCCTTGAGTCGTCGGTGGGCGTGGTGATCGATGGCGTGTACCGGCCGCGCAACGGCGTCGGCTTCGGCGACCTGGGCGAGATCGAACGCATCGAAGTGCTTAAGGGCCCGCAAGGCACGGTGTTCGGCAAGAACACCTCGGCCGGCGTCATCAACGTGGTGACCCGCCGACCGAGCTACCAGACGTCGGTCGAAGGCGAGATCACGGCCGGCAACTACGGCGCACTGGGTGTGTCCGGTGCGCTCAACACCGCCGTGGGCGAAAGCGCCGCGCTGCGCGTGTACGGCGCGATGCGCGAACGCGATGGCTTCAGCGACGTGCGCACCGGCAGAGGTCCGCGCCGCGAAACCACCGACGGCGACCAGAACTTCCACACGCTGCGCGGCCAGGTGCTGTTCGAGCCGAGCGAGACGCTCGACATCAACATCAGCGCCGACTTCACCAGCCGTGAAGAGAACTGCTGCGTCGGCATGACCACCGTGCGTGGTCCGACCGCGGCGATCATCAACGCGCTGGTCGGCGGCACGGGCGTTGCCCCGGTGGCCGATCCGTTCGCGCGCGTGGCCTGGAGCAACCGCAGTACCGAGCAGGACATCAAGGACAAGGGCGTGGCGGTCGAGCTCAACTGGGAGTCGCCGTGGTTCGGCGGTTCCACGCTGACCTCCATCACCGCCCAGCGTGACTGGCAGGCCATCAACGGCCTGGACTTCGACTTCACCAGCGCCGATCTGCTGTACCGCGAAGCGGATCCGGACGAATCGTTCACTGGCTTCGAGACGTTCAGCCAGGAGTTCCGGTTGACCGGCAGCAGCGATCGTCTGGACTGGATGGTCGGTGCGTTCTATTCCGACGAGGACCTGACGCGCAACGACTCGTACCGGATCGGCAATGCGTACGCGCCATACCTGTCGATCGCGGTGCTGTCGCGCATCGCACAGCAGCTGGCGCCGCTGGGCATCAACGTCAACATGGCCAACGCGGGTGCCTTCTTCGGGCAGGCCAGCGGCGGCGCGAACTTCGCCGGCCTGGGGGCCGACGACGACTACGAGCAGAGCAGCCGCAGCGCCGCGTTGTTCACCAACACCACGTTCCACGCCACCGATGCGCTCGACCTGACCGTGGGCCTGCGTTACACCCGCGAGCGCAAGCGACTGGAATCCCTGTACGACAATCCCAATGGCGGCGCGGGCTGCGGTTCGGCGCTGGCCAATCCGGCACAGGTCGGTGCCGCACTGGCCGCACGCGGCGTGCCGGTCCAGTTGTTGTCGACGCTGGTGCCGCAGGTGATCGGCTTCATGTGCCTGCCGTGGGCGAACCCGCTGCACGACGGCCGCGCGACCAACCAGGAGCGCAGCGAAGGCGAGTGGTCGGGCACGCTGAAGGCGGCCTACCGTTGGAACGATCGCGTGATGACCTACGCCTCCGCCGCACGCGGTTACAAGGCCGGCGGCTTCAACCTGGATCGCGTGCAGTCCTCCAACGGGCTGTCCAGCGGCACCGCCGGCATCGCGCCGGTCGCCGATACCTCGTTCCCCGCGGAGTTCGTCGACAGCTACGAGCTGGGCGCCAAGACCACCTGGGCCGGCGGCAACCTGCTGCTCAACGCCACGTTGTTCCACCAGACGTATTCCGACTTCCAGCTCAACAGCTTCCTCGGCACCAGCTTCGTGGTCCGCTCGATTCCCGAAGTCGTGTCGCAGGGTATCGACACCGAAGTGCTGTGGCAGACCGGCGTCGACGGGCTGATGCTGCAGGGCGGCCTCACCTATGCCGATACGCGCTATGGCGACGACCTGCTGCCCGACGCCGACCTGTCCAAGCTTCCCGGCAACCGCGCCAGCTTCGCGCCGTACTGGTCGGGCACCGCGGCGGTCACCTACCAGTTCCAGTTCGGCAGCTCGTTGATCGGGCGCTTCCACATGGGTGGCAAGTACACCTCGGACTACAACACCGGCTCGGACCTCGATGCGGAGAAGGCGCAGGAGGCGTACACGGTGGTCAACGCGCGGGTGGGCGTGGGCAGCAGCCACAAACGCTGGATGCTCGAGGCCTGGGCGCTCAACCTCACCGACACCGAGTACAAGCAGGTCGGGTTCGATGCGCCGCTGCAGGCCGGTTCGTGGAACGCGTTCCTCGGCGCCCCGCGCACCTACGGCGTGACCCTGCGGATGAAGTACTGAGCGCACGCGGTTGCCGCCAAAACCCGGCCGGGTGGCCCGTGAACGCGGGCTGCCCGACGGTCCCTCCGCGGTGGGGCCTGCGCCGACGCAACGAGGGTGGTCGGTATAGTGGCCGGCATGAACGATGCCGGTTTGTCACAGCTCGACCTCTCCGATGCCGCACTGCAGGCGCTCGCCGACGAGGTGGGAGATCACGCGCGCAGCCACCACCAGTTGCTGGTGACCGCCGAGAGTTGCACCGGCGGGTGGATCGCCAAGGTGCTGACCGATGTCGCCGGTTCGTCGGGCTGGTTCGAGTGCGGGATGGTGGCCTACGGCTACGAGGCCAAGCAGGCGCTGCTCGGCGTGCGGCCCGAGACGCTCGAACTGCATGGCGCGGTCAGCCGCGAAACCGTCATCGAAATGGTGTCTGGCGCGCTGGTGCATTCCGGGGCAACCCTTGCCGTGGCCGTCACCGGCATCGCGGGCCCTGGCGGTGGCACCGAAGAGAAGCCGGTAGGCACGGTCTGGATCGGCTGGAAGCGTCGCGGCGGCTACACGCAGGCCGAACTCTTCCACTTCGACGGCGACCGCGAGGCGGTACGGCGCCAGACCGTGGCGGCCTCGCTTCGCGGCCTGCTGGGCATCCTGGGATAGACGACGGGCCCGCCCCATTGATTTGATTGACGAAGCGATTTGTTAGTAGTATTGCTACTAACCATGGACATCTCCGATACCCAGCGCGCCATCCTCGAGCTCATCACCGGGCGTATCGAAAGCGATGGCGTGCCGCCCTCGCAGACCGAGATCGCCGCCGCGATGGGGTTCAGTAGCATCCGTGCGGCCCAATACCATCTGCAGGCGCTCGAACAGGCAGGTGCCATCAAGCGCGTGCCCGGCCAGGCGCGCGGCATCCGCCTGTGCCAGCCGGCGCGGGTGGCTGCCAGCAATGACGACGCGTTGCGCCTGCCGATTCTCGGCCGGGTCGCCGCCGGTTCGCCGATCGGCTCGGGCGCCGATGCCCACGGCGCAGACGACTACGTGCTGCTTGATCGCACCTTTTTCCACCCGTCGCCGGACTACCTGCTCAAGGTTCACGGCGACTCGATGCGCGACGAAGGCATCTTCGATGGCGATCTCATCGGTGTGCACCGCACCCGCGATGCGCGTTCGGGTCAGATCGTGGTGGCCCGGATCGACGACGAGATCACCGTCAAGCTGCTCAAGATCGGCAAGGACCGCATCCGTCTGTTGCCGCGCAATCCCGACTACGCGCCGATCGATGTGTTGCCCGATCAGGATTTCGCCATCGAAGGCCTGTACTGCGGCCTGGTGCGTCCAAGCCGATGAGTCCTGACGTGATCGCGGCGGCCCGCGTCTCAGCTCCTGCGATGCGCTGCCCGTAGATTGCCCTCCATTCCAACCCCTTCCCTCCGACTTCCCAAGGAACCCACCATGGACGAGAACAAGAAGCGCGCCCTGTCCGCAGCCCTGAGCCAGATCGAGAAGCAGTTCGGCAAAGGCTCGGTGATGCGCATGGGCGATCGCGCCGTCGAGGTTGCCGAGGTCATCGGGACCGGCTCGCTGATGCTCGATATCGCCACCGGCATCGGCGGCCTGCCCAAGGGTCGCGTGGTCGAGATCTACGGTCCGGAGTCCTCGGGCAAGACCACCCTCACCTTGCAGGCGATCGCCGAGTGCCAGAAGAAGGGCGGTACGGCGGCCTTCATCGACGCCGAGCATGCCCTCGACCCGATCTACGCCGCCAAGCTGGGCGTCAAGGTCGACGACCTGCTGCTGTCGCAGCCCGACACGGGCGAGCAGGCGCTTGAGATCGCCGACATGCTGGTGCGTTCGGCGGCGGTGGACATGGTGGTGGTCGACTCGGTCGCCGCGCTGACCCCCCGAGCCGAGATCGAGGGCGAGATGGGCGACCAGCTTCCCGGCCTGCAGGCCCGCCTGATGAGCCAGGCGCTGCGCAAGCTGACCGGCAACATCAAGCGTTCCAACACGTTGGTGATCTTCATCAACCAGCTGCGCATGAAGATCGGCCAGATGATGCCCGGCCAGAGCCCGGAAACCACCACCGGCGGCAACGCGTTGAAGTTCTACGCCTCCATCCGTATCGATATCCGCCGCATCGGCGCGGTCAAGAAGGGCGACGAGATCATCGGCAACCAGACCAAGATCAAGATCGTCAAGAACAAGCTCGCGCCCCCGTTCAAGCAGGTCATCACCGAGATCCTGTACGGCGAGGGCATCTCGCGCGAAGGCGAGCTGATCGACATGGGTGTCGAAGCCAAGCTCGTGGACAAGGCAGGCGCCTGGTACAGCTGCGATGGCGAGCGCATCGGCCAGGGCAAGGAGAACTCGCGGACCTACCTCAAGGAAAACCCCGAGATGGCGGCCCGGCTCGAGGCGGCGCTGCGCGAGAAGTACGTGCCGTCGGATGCACCGCGTGAAGAAAGCGACCCCGCCGAAGCCGACGCCTGAGGTAGGCAGGCCGCCCCGTGATCGATGAACTGCCCGATTCCCCCGGCGTGGCCCCTGTGGGCGCCGACCCGGACGACGAAGGCCCCATCGACGGGCGGACCGGACGCCGCCCGAGAAAGGTGGCCACGCCCACACAGCGGGCCCTGGTCCTGCTGACCCGCCGCGAGCATTCGCGGCGGGAGCTGGTGCGCAAGCTGGTGGCCCGCGGGCTCGATGCGGCCGAGGTGGATGCCGCGGTCGAAAATCTGGCACAGGCGGGCTGGCAGGATGATGTGCGGTTCGCCCAAAGCCTGTTGCGCAGCCGCGCGGGCAGTGGGTACGGGCCGGTTCGCGTTCGGGCTGAACTGCAGACCCACGGACTGGGCGAGGAGACGGTCGCCCAGGCCTTCGAGGCCTTTGAAGGCAGCTGGGAGGACATTGCCGCCGACCTGGTGCAACGCCGCTTTGGCGCCGACATCGCCACCAATCCGGTCCAGCGGCGGAAGGCCGCCGACCTGCTGTACCGCAGGGGTTTTCCTGCCGACTGCGTGAGCGCCGCCATCCGTCGCCGTACCTCCGACTGACACGCATCCGGGTGATACCCAGGCGCCCCGCTCACGCAGTGTGGGCCTCCAGCTGATAGGCTAAAGGGCTTCCCGGGGGTTGGGTCGTCTGCTCGAAAGGATGCCGGCATGGTCGGCTGGAGCCGGCCCTGACCGACCCGGCCCCTCCTTAGATCGGCACACCGGCGTCGCGTCAGGCATGAAAACCACTACCGAAATCCGTCGCGATTTCCTCGAGTTCTTCCGCAGCAAGGCCCATACGATTGTCCCGTCGGCACCGCTGGTGCCGGCCAACGACGCGACGCTGTTGTTCACGAACTCGGGCATGGTCCAGTTCAAGAACGTGTTCCTCGGCAGCGAAAAGCCCGGTTTCGTGCGCGCGGCCGACGTCCAGCGCTGCCTGCGCGCCGGCGGCAAGCACAACGACCTCGACCAGGTCGGTTACACCGCGCGTCACCACACCTTCTTCGAAATGCTTGGCAACTGGTCGTTTGGCGACTATTTCAAGGAAGACGCGATCGCCTGGGCATGGGAACTGCTGACCGGCGTCTGGGGCCTGGACCCGGAGCGCCTGCTGGTCACCGTCTACCACACCGATGACGAAGCCTTCGGCATCTGGAACCGCAAGATCGGCGTTCCCGCCGAGCGCATCGTCCGCATCGGCGACAACAAGGGCGGGCCGTACGCGTCGGACAACTTCTGGCAGATGGCCGATACCGGTCCCTGCGGTCCGTGCACCGAGATCTTCTACGACCACGGCGCGCACATCGCCGGCGGCCCTCCGGGTTCGCCGGACGAGGACGGCGATCGCTTCATCGAGATCTGGAACCTGGTGTTCATGCAGTTCGACCGGCAGCCCGACGGCAGCCTGGCGCCACTGCCGGCGCCGTGCGTCGACACGGGCATGGGTCTGGAGCGGCTGGCTGCGGTCCTGCAGGGCGTGCACGGCAACTACGACATCGACCTGTTCCGTCACCTGATTGCCGCCGCCGCCGAGTTCACCGGCACCGCCGACCTGGACAACAAGTCGCTGCGCGTCATCGCCGACCACATCCGCGCCTGTTCGTTCCTGATCGTGGACGGCGTGTTGCCGAGCAACGAAGGCCGCGGCTACGTGCTGCGCCGGATCATCCGCCGCGCGCTGCGCCATGGCTGGATGCTTGGCCAGAAGGGGCCGTTCTTCCACCGCATGGTGCCCGCGCTGGTCCACGTGATGGGCGAAGCCTATCCCGAGCTGGTCGCCCAGCAGGAGCTGGTCGAGCGTGCGCTGCGTTCCGAAGAAGAACGCTTCGCCCAGACGCTTGATTCGGGCATGCGCATTTTTGACGAGGTGGCCGAGCGTTCGCAGGGCAGCATTCCCGGCGCCGACGCCTTCCGCCTGTACGACACCTATGGCTTCCCGGTCGACCTGACCGCCGACATCGCGCGCGAGCGCGGACTCACGGTGGACATGGCCGGCTTCGATGCGGCGATGGACGAGCAGAAGCGCATGGCGCGCGAGGCCGGCAAGTTCGGCAACGCCACCACGATGCCGGCCGAGCTCGCCGCGCAGCTGTCGCCGACGCAGTTCCTGGGTTACGACAAGTTGATGGAGGGCGGGCTCGAGGTCGTCGCCCTGTTGAAGGACGGACGCCCGGTCGACCAGATCGCCGCGGGCGACGAGGCCGTCGTGATCCTCGATCGCACGCCGTTCTATGCCGAAAGCGGCGGTCAGGTGGGCGACACCGGCGAGCTCGACGAAGCCGGAACGCGCTTCGTGGTGGACAACACGCTCAAGTTCGCCGGCCAGTTCCACGGCCACGTCGGTACGCTCAAGTCGGGCGTGCTCAAGCGCGGCGACCACCTGCTTGGTGCCGTCGACACCGTGCGCCGCAACGCGACGGTGCTCAACCATTCCGCCACCCATCTGCTGCACTCGGCCCTGCGCCAGGTACTGGGCACCCACGTCACCCAGAAGGGTTCACTGGTTGCACCCGATCGCCTGCGTTTCGACTTCTCGCACTTCCAGCCCATGACCGATGCCGAGATGGCCGAGGTCGAGCGCCTGGTCAACGTCGAGATCCGTGCCAACCATGCGGCCGAAGTCCGCCAGATGGGCATGCAGGAAGCGATGGACTTCGGCGCGATGGCGCTGTTCGGAGAGAAGTACGGCGACGAAGTCCGCGTGCTGCGACTGGGCGCCGGTTCCACCGAGCTTTGCGGCGGCACGCACGTGTCGCGCACCGGCGACATCGGCCTGTTCAAGCTGCTGTCGGAAGGCGGCATCCAGGCCGGGGTCCGCCGAATCGAAGCGGTGACCGGGCAGGGTGCGCTGGCGCAGGTTGCCGCCAATGAGCGTTTGCTCGATGAGGCGGCACGACTGCTGGGCGGAACCAGCGCCGATATCGGCGATAAGCTGCGGGGCCTGCTTGAGCGCCAGAAGCGCACGGAACGCGAGCTCGAATCGCTGAAGGCGAAGGCTGCTTCTGGTGCCACGGCTGACTTGGCCGGTTCGGCGATCGAGGTACGTGGTGTTCGGGTAATTGCTACCCGTCTGGAAGGTATTGATGCCAAGGCTTTGCGAGATGCGGTTGACCGTCTCAAGCAACAGCTGGGCGATGCGGTGATCGTGCTGGCCGGAGCCGGGGAGGGCAGGGCAGCACTGGTCGCAGGGGTCAATGGAAGTGCATCGGGCAAGGTCAACGCCGGTGAGCTATTGGCCCATGTGGCGGGACAGATCAACGGCAAGGGCGGTGGCCGGGCTGACATGGCGCAAGGAGGCGGAGAGGATGGTGCAGCCCTTTCCGCGGCGCTGTCGGGCGTAGTAGGTTGGGTTGAACAGCACATGACCTGAACATCGATTCATGCTGGGTGACGCTTGTGAGCGTCTTCAATCAACTGGATAATTAACCGTTTCGTGGCTAATGCGAGCGTTTCGCGAGAACGAAGCGCCACCGTCGGCGCAACAGGCGCCGGCACGAGGAGACTTATAAATGCTAATCCTGACGCGTCGCGTCGGTGAGACCTTGATGATCGGCGACTCGGTGACCGTCACCGTGCTCGGCGTCAAGGGTAACCAGGTCCGTATCGGCATCACTGCGCCGAAAGATGTAGCCGTCCACCGTGAAGAGATCTATCAGCGCATCCAGCGCGGAGACGACGGTGGTGGCGAAGACAGCTCGAAGGGCAACAACGACTGAGAAAATGTTTGCCGCGAGTGAAGCTAGCCGTTATGCTTCCCGTCCGCGCCGAGTCATGTGACGCGGAGAGTTGCCCGAGCGGCTGAAGGGGCTCCCCTGCTAAGGGAGTATAGGGTCAAAAGCTCTATCGAGGGTTCGAATCCCTCACTCTCCGCCAGTTTCAATATGCCGTTTTCATCCGGCATCGCGAGTCGCACGACGCATCAATTCATCGATGCATCGACACGCGAAAAGATGAAAAAAAATTTGACGGATCTGCGCCAACCCGTCATAATTTCCTGACTAAGCGCCCGTAGCTCAGCTGGATAGAGCACCAGGCTACGAACTTGGGGGTCGGAGGTTCGAATCCTTCCGGGCGCGCCACGAAAGAAGCAAGAAAGCCGAATGGGAAACCGTTCGGCTTTTTTGTTTTTCGACGTTTGCGACAGATCAGTCGACACTCGTTGCACGTTGCACGTTGCACGTTGCACGTTGCACGTTGCACACGAGCCACGAGCCACGAGCCACGAGCCACGGCACGCGTCGCTGATTCGATGGGTTGGTTGGGCGATCTACGCACGCATGCATGTCGTGCTGGTGCCGTGGGGTGTTCGCGGCGCGCGGCTCACGTTGCGCACGGCGTCGACACGCGCGGCTCACGTTGCGCACGGCGTCGACACGCGCGTGCGCACTACGTCGCTCTTGCCTGCCTTCCTGCTGCGCCGATCTCGATCAGGTCGATCGCCGTTGCGGCGGCCACGCCACTCAGTCGATCAGTGCGTCGACCACGGCGGCAGGTTGCTTCATCCACGCGAAGTGGTCGGCACGTACGCCCAGCGCTCCACTGTCCAGATGGAACAATCGACGTTCGGCGTCCGACAGCTTGGACAGCAGGAAGTCCAATGATCCAGGCGGTGCGAGCCAGTCGTCGTCGAAGCTCACGGCGCGTACCGGAGGCGCGGCGCGTGCGAGTGCGCGGTCGAGGTCGATGCCAAGCCCTGTGGTGGCGTAGCGCCCCGATATCGCACTGCGCGACCAGTCGTGAATCACGCCACGCGCTTCCTGACCGGCGAATCCGATCCGCTTGCCGGGCAATGCGCCGTGACGATCGGCGAGCCACGGCAGGAAGCGGTACGCCATCGGCAGCCAGTAGCGCATCGGCGCCGGAAACGCCCGCCAGTACGGTGAGCCGCTGGCGACCAGCCACAGCGCGCTGGCGCTGTCGGGTTCCAGCCCAAGCCGGCAGCACGCGAGCTGTCCGCCGAGGCTGTGTCCGCCGAGGATGCGCGGCACGTCCGGCAGCGTCGCTGCGACGGCGGCCTCGCTGCAGGGCAGGTCGATGGTCAGCAGTGGGTGGTAGTTCCAGTCGCCATGGCGGCCAGCGCGCAGGCTGCTGCTTCCGTTGCCGCGCCATTCGTGGACGAACACCGCGATGCCGCGTGCCGCCAACGCGTCGGCGAACGGCAGGTAATGTCGCGCAGCAACGCCCATCGCCGGCAACCACAGCAGCGAGGCGGTTGGCGACGCCGGTACGACGGCCAGCAGGCCCGATACGTGGCCGTCGCTGGACCTCAACGGCAATTCGCGTGCTTCCATGGGTCAGGGCCGTCCTGCGCCGAAATGGTCGAGCACGAGCACATCGCTGCGGCCGGGACGGTAGCCGCCCAGCAACGCGCGATGCACGTATCCCGATGCCGCGTCGCAGGCGTCGGGTAGCGCATCGCCATGGCACAGGCGTGCCGCGATGGCGGAAGACAGCGTGCAGCCCGTGCCGTGCGCCTCGACCGCGAGCCGCGGATGGCGGATCGTACTGCGCGTCACGTGATCGGCGAACACGTCGATCACGTCGTCACCGCCGTCGGCCAGATGCCCGCCCTTGAGCATCAGCGCGCGGCAACCCATCGCGAGCAACGCGTCGCAGGCCTCATGCATCTGGTCGCGGCTGCCGATGGCGCGACCGATCAGGAGTTCGGCCTCGGGCAGATTCGGCGTGACGATGGTCGCCAATGGCAGCAGGCGATGGCGCAGGGCATCCAACGCATCGGCGGCGAGCAAGCGCGCGCCGGAAGTCGCCACCATCACCGGGTCCAGCACGACGTGCGCGGGTCGGTGGTGCTCGATCGCATCGGCGACGGCGTGGATGACCTCACCGGTGGCCAGCATCCCCAGCTTGACGGCGGTGATGGCGAAATCGTCGAAGCACGCGTCGATCTGCGCCCGCAGGAAAGCCGTGTCCGGCACATGCACCGCGGTCACGCCGCGCGTGTGCTGGGCGGTCAGGGCGGCAAGTGCGCTGAGCCCGTGCACCCGGTGCGCCGCGAACGTCTTGAGGTCTGCCTGGATGCCGGCGCCGCCGCCGGAGTCGGAGCCGGCGATGGTCAGCGCGCAGCTGGGGCGCGGATCGTTCATGCGGGTGGTGTCCTGACGGTGATGGCACAGCCGAGGGGGGTGCGGTGGCTTGTCGTCGTGTCGCCGTTGCGCCGCCGCTGCAGACCGGCTGCCCGGCTATGTCCGGCAATCGACGGGCGTTTCGCGCGGTCGATCATGCTTGCGCCCGGGGATGCGCCAGTCGCCATTGGCGATATCCGACGTAGCCGAAGCCGACCAGCCCAGTAAGGGTCGCAGGTACCAGCAACGCGTCGTAGGCGAACCGTCGGAACAACGCCGCTCCAATGACGCCACCGGTGGCAAACAGGGCAATGATCAGGCTGCTCAGCATCAGCCGTCGTCTCGGCAACGGCATGCCACGCAGTGCGTGGCCCAGGCCGATGCCCAGGTCGGTGAACATGCCGCTGAGATGGGTGGTGCGCACGACCGCGCCGCTGTACGTCGTTGCCATGGCGTTCTGCAGGCCGCAGGCCATCGCGGCCAGCAGCGCACCTGCGATCTGTTGGTGCTTGAACAATCCAATGGAGGCAAACAGCAGCAACGACTCGAGCATCAGCACGACGCCATATCGGCGTCCCAGGTACAGCGCGCTGTCCTGGATGATCAGACCGCTGATCGCCGCGCCCGCCATGAACGCGAGGATCATTCCGGACAGACGCAAGCCGCTGCCGGCGTCGCCATCGGCGAGTGCGGCGCCCAGCAGGCTGGTGGTGCCGGTCAGGTGGGTGATGGCCTGGTGCTCGAATCCCAGGTAGCCGACCACGTTGACCATCCCGGCGATGCAGGCCAGCGCTCCCGCGCCGACCCACACCCAGCGTGGCAATTGCACGCCCACGATCGGCCTACAGGACTTCCGACGCGTAATCGGCGAGTCGGGAGCGTTCGCCGCGACGCAAGGTGACGTGTGCGCTGTGGGGCCAATGCTTGAAGCGATCCACTGCGTACGTGAGGCCCGACGTGGTTTCGGTGAGGTAGGGCGTGTCGATCTGTTCGACATTGCCCAGGCAGATGATCTTGGTGCCGGGACCTGCGCGCGTGATCAGGGTCTTCATCTGCTTGGGCGTGAGGTTCTGGGCCTCATCGAGGATCAGCCAGCGGCTCAGGAACGTGCGGCCGCGCATGAAGTTCAGCGACCGGATCTTGATTCGGCTGGCAAGCAGGTCGTTGGTTGCCGCGCGGCCCCAGCTGCCGCCTTCCTGGTTGTGCGTCAGCACCTCCAGGTTGTCGGTGAGCGCGCCCATCCACGGCGTCATCTTTTCTTCCTCGGTGCCGGGCAGGAAGCCGATGTCCTCGCCGACGCTGACCGTCGCGCGGGTCATGATGATCTCCCGGTAGCGCTGCTGGTCCATCGTCTGCGCCAGCCCTGCCGCCAGGGCGAGCAGCGTTTTGCCGGTGCCGGCGGTGCCCAGCAGCGTGACGAAATCGATCTCCGGGTCCATCAGCGCATTCAGTGCGAAGTTCTGCTCACGGTTGCGCGCGGTGATACCCCACACCGCATGCTGGTTGTGGCGGAAGTCGTCGACGATCTGCAGGGTCACCTTGGCGTCGGTGACGCGCGCGACCTTGAGTTCGGCTTCCTCGTCGCCGGGCAGGTAGAGGAACTGATTCGGGTACCAGTCGTCGTCGTCGCTGCGGCTGATCTCGTAGAAGGTGCGACCCTTCTCGGTCCACGACCTCAGGTCCTTGCCGTGCCGCTGCCAGAAATCCTCCGGCAGGGCGGTGACGCCGGTGTAGAGCAGGCTGAAGTCGTCTAGCGCGCGGTCGTTCTCGTAGTCCTCGGACACGATGCCCGCGATCGAGGCCTTGATCCGCAGGTTGATGTCCTTGGAGACGAACACCACCGGCACGCCCGGCTCATCCTCCTGCAGGGACAGGATCGAGCCGAGGATGTGGTTGTCCGGGATCACCGCGCCAAAACGCTTGCCAGAGTCGAAATCGTGGGTCTGGAAACGCAGCTTTCCGATGCTCTGCTCGCCACGCAGCTGCAGCCCCTTGGGCCGGTTGAGGGTGATGCCCGAACCCGAGGAGATCTTGTCGGTGCCTTCTGCCTCGATCAGCTCGTTGAGGAAACGGCTGACCTGGCGCGCGTTGCGACTGGCCTCGGTGTTTCCCTTCTTGCCGTTGTCGAGTTCCTCGATGACCTGCATCGGCAGGAACACATCGTGCTCCTGGAACTTGAACAGCGCGGTCGGGTCGTGCATCAGCACGTTGGTATCGAGCACGTAGATCCGCTTGCTTCTCGTCATTCCCAGGCCTCGTGCGGTTGGCTGCAGCGTGGTGTTGCCGACGTGCGGGCGCTGGCCCGCGCGTGTCCCGGCGTCCGTAGCGTGGACGCGGATGTGCAACCCGGCGTCGTCGCGATGCGCGACGTCGGGCGATGTGATCGAGGGCTCTCCCGCACGGCCGCAGGCCGCCACGGTCCCGCGTGGCGGGGTGGCTGACCGGCCTGTGCGAAGGGTGGTCACTGCGTCGTGGCGGCCTTGAGGGTGTCGAGGACCGCCTGGGCATGGCCGGCCACCTTCACCGGACGCCATGACCAGGCGATGACGCCGGAAGGGTCGATCAGGAACGTGCTGCGCTCGATCCCGAGCACCTTGCGCCCGTACATGTTCTTTTCCTTGATCACGCCGAACGCGTTGCAAAGCGATTCGTCCTGGTCGCTGACCAGCTCGAACGCAAAGCCCTGTTTCGCGCAGAAATTCTGGTGCGACTTGATGGAGTCGCGCGAGACGCCCAGCACGCTGGCGCCAAGTGCATCGAACTGCGGCAGCAGCGCGTTGAAATCAATGCCTTCGGTGGTGCAGCCGGGCGTGCTGTCCTTCGGGTAGAAGTACAGCACCAGCCATCGGCCGGCGTACTGGCCGAGAGTGGTGGTGCGGCCGCTGGACAGCGCCAGTGGCAGTTCGGTTGGGGCGCGATCGCCGGTATCGAGCATGGTTCGCGGGCTTCCTCAGAACTTCATCGGGTCCATGATCGCATCGAGGTTCAGGTGGTCGCAGAACTCGAGGAAATCGTCGCGCAACGCGGCGATGTGCATGCTCGACGGAACGCCGATGGTGACCTGCGCGGAGAACATGTCCGCGCCGGTCTGCATCGCACGGTAGCGCGAACAATGCAGGCTCTCGATGGTGATTCCCTGGCGGTCGAAGAAGTCGGCCAGCTGGAACAGGATGCCGGGTTTGTCCGCCGCCACGACCTCGACGATGTACGGGAGCAGGTTGGATTGCACCTGCTTGGCGCCGGTGCGGTACCAGATCAGCCGGATGCCTTCCTCGCGTTCCAGCCGCGCGAGCATCGCCTCGAGCTTTGCCACCGCATCCCACGAGCCCACGGCAAGCGCGGTCACGGAGACATCGCGACCGACCGTCGACAGGCGCGCGTCGACGAGATTGCAGCCGCTGTCGGCGATGCGGCGCGTCACCGACAGCAGCGGTGATTCCGGATGCGTCGTATAGGCGTTGATCAGGAGGTGGTTTTCGTTCGGCGACGGCCGGGCAACGGAATCAGTCAAGGCGGCGCCTGCAAGGGATGCGGATCAAGCGGGAAAACGGGCTGGCGGCCCGCACGGGGCGGCCTGCAGCCAGCATACTTGCCCGTGCTTTCGCGCCGCAAGTAACATCCTCGTGCGCGCAGGACGGCGCGCCGGCCATTGCCAGCCGTGTTTCCCCCCTCGTCATCGTTCCCCTCATCTGCTTCGCCCGCCTGGGCAAAGGCCCCACCTTGCGACTTTCCGGCAGCATCACTGCGCTGGCGACCCCGTTCAACGTCGCCGGCGAGATCGACCTCGACGCCTGGCACACGCTGCTCGCGACCCAGCTCGACAACGGTACCCAGGGCTTCGTCGTCGCCGGTTCCACCGGCGAGGCCGCGGCGCTCTACGACATCGAATACGACACGCTGCTGCGCTGCGCGGTGGAATTCGTCGCCGGGCGCGTCCCGGTGCTGGCCGGTACGGGGCTCTCGAACACCGCGAAAACCATCGAGCTGACCCGCCGTGCGGCCGCACTGGGCGCCGACGCCGCCCTGGTGGTGACGCCACCCTACGTGCGCCCCACGCAGGCGGGCCTGGTGGCCCACTACCGCGCCATTGCCGACGACGGCGCGTTGCCGGTGGTGCTGTACAACGTGCCGGGCCGCACCGGTGGCGACCTGCTTCCGGAAACCGTTGCCGAACTGGCCGGGCACGCACGCATCATCGGCATCAAGGAAGCGCGCAGCGAACCCGAACGCATGGCGGCGCTGCTGGCGTTCCGCGACGAGGGTTTCGCCGTGCTCACCGGTGACGATCCCACCGCGGCGCGTGCCATGCTGGCCGGTGCCGACGGCGTGATATCGGTTGCCTCGAACGTGCTTCCGGCGGCGTTCCGTCGCCTTTGCGACCTGTGCCGCGAGGGCAAGACCGAACAGGCGCAGGCGTGGGATGCGCGCCTGCACGCGGCGTACGACTTCCTTGGCATCGAGTCCAACCCGATCCCGGTCAAGGCGATCCTCGCCCTGCAGGGCATCGGCCATGGCCTGCGCCTGCCACTGGTGCCGCTTTCCGCACCCTATCGCGACCTCGCGGCGACGCTTGCCGTGGAGATCCGCGACATCGAACACGCCTGTCGCGATTCGTTCGCGGCCTGAACCAGCAGGAGATTCACATGCATCGCAACGTTTCCCTTACCCGTGCCGTTCTGGCTGGCGTCCTTGTACTTGGCGTTGCCGCCGGCAGCGGCTGCAGCTGGTTCCGCAAGGGCAACGCCCTGTATGCGGCGGACCCGGCGCAGCGTCCGCTCGAGGTTCCGCCGGAACTCGGTTCCACCCCGGTCGAAGGGCCGGCTCCCGGCCCGGTCACCGCGTCGGGCACCATCGCCTCCGCCGCGCAGGCATCCAGCGGCTTCCTGGTGCCGGGCACGCGCGATGAGGTGTTCAACAAGGTCGGCGAGGTGCTTGGCGGCACGCCTGGCCTGACCATCGCCAGCCGCGCGCAGCTGCTCGGCGCGTTCGACGTGAGCTACGAGGGAGCCAACTTCCTGGTCCGCGTTGCCGACGGGCAGGGCGGTGCGTACGTTTCGGCGGTTGACCCCCGCGGCCTGCCGGCCACGGGCGAAGCGCCGGGCAAGCTGATCGCCGCGCTGAAGGTGGCATTGGCCGGCAACTGAGCCCTCGTGGCCGGCCTGTGCCGGCACCGAGCGCAAAGCAGAACGGGCGCCCAGGGCGCCCGTTCTTGTGTCCGGCGTTGTCGCGAGGCGCGAGCGCGTCAGCGGGTCAGCGCTCCAGCAGGTCGATCTTTCCGGCCTTGCCTTCCCAGTCCTTGGCGTCGGCGGGGGAGTCCTTGCGGGTCGTGATCACCGGCCAGGCCTTGGCCAGTTCGGCATTGAGGGCGACAAAGGCCTCCTGCCCGGCGGGAACGTCGTCCTCGGGGTAGATCGCGTTGATCGGGCACTCGGGCTCGCACAGGGTGCAGTCGATGCACTCGTCCGGATCGATGACCAGGAAGTTGGGGCCCTCGTGGAAGCAATCGACCGGGCAGACCTCCACGCAGTCGGTGTACTTGCACTTGATGCAGTTCTCGGTGACGACGAAGGGCATGGTCCGGTCCGGTGGAATCGCGATAGGCAAGTGTAGCGATTAGCAGGGTCGAAACCCAAGCGGGCCGGTGCCGGGCGAGCAGAGCAACGCGGTGTGGCCGGACCGCGAAATGGACGGACGAGTGACTGCCGACAAGCGCGGAGCGGGACGTTTCGGGGACCGCCCGCGTCGAGTCGCACCGCGATGAACGGGAAAACAAAAAAGCCCGCACATCGCTGTGCGGGCTTTCGTGCGACATCGTCGCGAATTGGCGCTCCCTACGAGATTCGAACTCGTGTTTTAGCCTTGAGAGGGCCACGTCCTAGGCCTCTAGACGAAGGGAGCAGGTTGTATTCCGTACCAGACTCTCAACCCGGTGCGGCCTGCTAGTATAGGCAGCCTTGTTGCCCTGGGCAACACCCTTTTCCTACGAAATCCAGTTGCGGCCACGTCCGCTCGAATGCGACCCGATACCCATACCCTTGAAACCCCGCTGCGGGTGATCCCGCGTGACCTCCACGACGTCTCGCGCAAGCAGATCAGCCCGAACGCGCTGCGCGTGCTGTATCGCCTGCGCGAATCGGGCTTTGGCGCCTACCTGGTCGGGGGCGCGGTTCGCGACCTGCTGGTTGGCGGCAACCCGAAGGACTTCGATGTCGCGACGGACGCCACGCCCGAGCAGGTCAAGCAGCTGTTCCGCAACTGCCGCTTGATCGGTCGCCGGTTCCGCCTTGCCCACGTGGTGTTTGGCCGCGAGATCATCGAGGTCGCGACGTTCCGCGCCAACATCGACGACGGCAGCGGCGATCGCGAAACCGACGATGGCGGCCGCCTCGTTCGCGACAATGTCTACGGCACGATCGAGGACGACGCGGTCCGCCGCGACTTCACCGCCAACGCGCTGTACTACACGGTCGAGGACTTCTCCGTTCGCGATTACACCGGCGGCTTCGAAGACGTGCGCAATCGCCTGATGCGCCTCATCGGCGATCCGGAAACGCGCTATCGCGAAGACCCGGTGCGCATGCTGCGTGCCGTGCGCCTGGCCGCCAAGCTCGGCTTCGAGATCGAATCGGCGACTGCCGCGCCGATCCCGGTGCTGGCGCCGCTGCTGGCCGAAGCCGCGCCGGCGCGCCTGTTCGAGGAGTGCCTGAAGCTGTTCCTGTCCGGGCACGCGGTGGAGAGCTTCCTCGGTCTCGAACATCACGGACTGTTGCCCGCGTTGTTGCCGGAAACGGCAGCGGCACTGAAGTCCAACCGCAGCGGTGCGTTGCGCCGGATGTTGCTCGAAGGCCTGCGCGGCACCGATGTGCGCGTGGCCAACGACGAGCCGGTCTCGCCCGCGTTCCTGTTCGCACTGCTGCTGTGGCCGGCCTATTGCCGCGCGCTGATGGCGCTGCAGGCGCAAGGCGTGCACGCCCCCGAGGCGCAGCGCCGCGCCGCCGATCGCGTCACCGTGCATCAGCTCGAGATGATCGCGCTGCCGCGCCGTTTCTCGCTGCCGATGCAGGAAATCTGGTTGCTCCAGTCGCGTTTCTCGCAACGCCAGCGCAAGCGCGTGTTCCGCCTGCTCGCGCACCCGCGCTTCCGCGCCGCGTTCGACTTCCTCAAGCTGCGCCTGGCGGCATCGGACGAGCACGCGGCCGACGTGGCGTTCTGGCACGAGGCACAGCAGCAGCCCGGCGACGAACTCGCTGCGCAACTCGATGGACACGATGCCTCGTACGTCGATGCCGATACCGGCCAGAGCGAGGCGCCGCGCAAGCGTCGTCGTCGCCGGCGGGGGCCTCCGGGCGTTTCGCCGACCTGATCGACCGCGTCTGGATGGTTCGCCGATGAATCCGCCGGTGATTGCCTATATCGGCCTGGGTGCAAACCTGGGCGAAGCCGCCCAGACCGTGCAGGCGGCCTTCGCCGCGCTCGGTCGACTGGCCGGCTGCCGGTTGCTCGCTGCGTCGCGCTTGTACCGCACGCCCGCGTGGGGCATGACCGAGCAACCCGATTTCATCAACGCCGTCGCCCAGATCGAGACCACGCTCGCCCCCGAGGTTCTGCTGGACCGGCTGCTGCAAGTCGAGCGCGAGGCCGGGCGCGAGCGCCGCAGCGACGGCGGCGATCGATGGGGGCCGCGAACGCTGGACCTGGACCTGCTGCTGTACGCCGAACGGATCATCGACGTTCCCGGCCTGCGCGTGCCGCACCCCCATCTGCACGAACGCGCGTTTGCGTTGCTGCCATTGGTCGAGATCGCGCCCGACATCGCCATTCCCGGCGTCGGCAGCGCGCGCGATGCACTCGCAACCATGGCGATGGGTGACATCGAGGCGCTACCGTATGCGTCTCCCCCCGCGGAAACCTGACCGTCCTCGGCCCGGTTTCAGATAAGGACGCAATGTACGCCGCAACCGCCAACGACAAGCCCTGGACCGTTCCCGCACTGGCCGATGCCAAGCGCGACGGACGCAAACTGGTGATGCTGACCTGCTACGACGCGGGTTTCGCGCGCACGATGGACGCCGCCGGCGTCGACCTGATCCTGGTCGGCGATTCGCTTGGCATGGTCAGCCAGGGGCACGACAGCACGCTGCCGGTCACCGTCGACGACGTCGTCTATCACACCCGGTGCGTGGCCAAGGGCGCGCGACGCCCGCTGCTGGTCGCCGATCTGCCGTTTCTTGCCGATGCCACGCCAGAGCGCGCGCTCGATGCATCGATGCGCCTGCTGCAGGCCGGTGCGGCGATGGTCAAGCTCGAAGGCGCCGGGCACAAGCTCGAGGTGATCCGTTTTCTGGTGGAGCGCGAGATCCCGGTCTGCGCGCACCTGGGCCTCACCCCGCAGTCGGTCCTGCGCCTTGGCGGTTACAAGGTGCAAGGACGCGACGACAGCGCCGCGGCCAAGGTGCGTGAGGACGCGCGCGCCGTGGCCGAAGCCGGGGCCGCGATGCTGGTGCTGGAATGCGTCCCGACGGCGCTCGCCGCCGCCATCACCGGCGATTTGGCGATTCCCACCATCGGCATTGGCGCCGGTCCGCAGTGCGACGGCCAGGTGCTGGTGCTGCACGACCTGCTCGGCCTCAACAGCGGGCACCGCCGGCCGAAGTTCGTGAAGGATTTCCTCGCCGAGGGTGGCTCCATCGCCGGTGCCGTGCAGGCTTTCGCCGAGGCCGTGCGCACTGGACAGTTTCCAGCTGCCGAACATTCCTACGCGTGACGGCCCGAGCCGCGGACCGGCTCGGCTGAGGCAACGGATCGGATGCGCTGTGTCGGCATCGCCCCGCAGTGACCCGCGCGCTGCCCGGCGCGCCGTGATGGGGGCTTTGGCCAGGGATGCGTTTCCTTGATGGATGCGTTCCTTCGTGCCGCCGCGCGCTGATCCGCGTCAGAATCCGATTCGCGCCAAACACCCTCTCTGCGAGTTCCCATGATCGAAACCGTCGTCGAACTGGCCGCGCTGCGTGCGCGCATCAGCGAATGGAAGCGCGAGGGCCTGCGCGTGGCCCTCGTGCCGACCATGGGCAATCTGCATGCCGGGCACCACTCACTGGTGCACCTGGCGCGCCAGCATGCCGATCGCGTCGTCGCCAGCGTGTTCGTCAACCCGACCCAGTTCGGCCCGAACGAGGACTACGGCCAGTACCCGCGCACGCCCGAGGCCGATGCCGCGGGGCTGGATGCGGCGGGCTGCGACCTGGTGTGGATGCCGTCGGTCGAGACGATGTACCCGTTCGGCACCGACGGCACGGTAAAGGTGGTCGTGCCCGGCGTGACCGCGGTGCTGGAAGGCGCGCATCGCCCCGGGCATTTCGACGGCGTTGCCACGGTGGTGACGCGGCTGTTCAACCAGGTCCAGCCGGACGTCGCGGTGTTCGGGCGCAAGGACTACCAGCAACTGGCGGTGATCCGCTACTTCGTGCGCGAGCTGGCGTTCCCGATCGAGCTGCTGGCCGCGCCCATCCTGCGCGAGACCGATGGCCTGGCGATGAGTTCGCGCAACCAGTACCTGTCGCCCGAGGAGCGGCCGCGCGCGGCGGCCATCCACGGCACGCTGCAGGCGATGCGCGAGGCGGTCCAGGACGGCATGCCGCCGGCGGTGGTCGAGGCGCAAGCGCGCGACAGCCTCATTGCGGCGGGATTCCACGTCGACTACGCGGTGCTGCGCACGCCGGCGCTGGACGAGCCGGGTCAGGGTCAGCAGGGCGGCGCACGGGTGGCGCTGATTGCCGCGCGGCTGGGCCGCACCCGCCTGATCGACAACCTCGAGTTCACGATCTGAACCGGCACCCGGCCGTGCCCCGGCCGGCCGCTCGCCCCGGTGCCTGAATACCGCCTCGCAGCACGCTGCGTTCCATGTTGCAGCGCGCAAAGCGCTGGTAGACTTTGCGACTTCATCACGCCCGCGCCCCACGCGGAACGAGACCGGACATGCAACTGAACCTGCTCAAGGCCAAGATCCACCGCGCCACCGTCACCCACGCCGAGCTGCACTACGAAGGCTCGTGCGCGATCGACGGGCGCCTGCTCGACATCTCCGGGATCCGTGAGTACGAGCAGATCCACATCTACAACATCAACAACGGCCAGCGCTTCTCGACCTACGCGATCCGGGGCGAGGAAGGCAGCGGCGTGATCTCGATCAACGGTGCCGCCGCCCACTGCGCGCAGCCGGGCGATCTGATCATCATCTGCGCGTACGGCGTCTGCGACGAGGCCGAGGCGGTCAAGTACAAGCCGACCCTGGTCTATGTCGACCGGCAGAACATGCTGACCCACACCAACCACTCGATCCCCGCCCAGGCGGCCTGATCGATCCGTGGATGGATCGCGCCACACCGACAGCGTGTGGACGCGATCGGCGCCGGCGGCAGATCCTGTCGACCGGCGCGAGGCGGTAATCCCAGGCAGGCCAACCCGGGCCGCAATCGGTGCCGATGAGGGCGGTGGCGACACGTCATCGGCCGTGGATTCCCGCCGCGCGCCTTCGCATTGCGTAGATCGGCGCGCGGACTGACCGGCTCGAGCCGGGACCGCTCCCGACGCCGAGGCGTGGCTACGCTTGCGGCACGTCCTGCGTTTTTTCTCGATGCCGCTGCAACGCCCATTGCACGTGCTCGCGGACCAGTGCGCTGGCGTGTTCGCGGCGCGATTCCAGGGCGGCCAGCACGTCGGGCGTGGTGGGGGCATTGCCCAGCGCAACGGCGATGTTGCGAAGCCAGCGCTCGTGGCCGCTGCGGCGGATCGCCGAGCCTTCGGTGCGCCGCAGGAACTCGTCCTCGTCCCAGGCAAACAACTGCGCCAGGGTCGCCTTGTCGAGGTCGTTGCGGGCGCGGAAGTCGGGTTCGTCGTTGCGCTTGGCGAACTTGTTCCACGGGCACACCAGCTGGCAATCGTCGCAGCCGAAAATGCGGTTGCCCATCGGCTCGCGCAGGTCCGGCGGAATGGAGCCTTCGTGCTCGATCGTCAGGTAGGAGATGCATCGACGCGCGTCGAGCCGATGCGGTGCGGTGATGGCGCGCGTCGGACAGATGTCGATGCACCGCATGCAGGTGCCGCAATGCGCACTGGCCGGAACATCCACCGGCAGCGGCAGATCGACGTAGATCTCGCCGAGGAAAAACCACGAGCCGCCGTCCTTGTCGATCAGGCAGGTGTGCTTGCCGATCCAGCCCAGCCCCGCGTTGCGCGCCAGCGCGCGTTCGAGCACCGGCGCGGAGTCCACGAACACGCGATGGCCGAACGGCCCGACGACGTCCGCGATGCGGTCGGCGAGTTTCTGCAGGCGCTGCCGCATCAGCTTGTGGTAGTCGCGGCCGAGAGCGTAGCGGGCCACGTAGGCGCGCTCGCCGTCGGCGATGGTCTGCCAGGCGCTGTCGTCGTCGTTGCGGCCGTAATCCAGGCCCACCGAGATCACGCGCAGCGTGCCGGGGATCAGCTCCTGCGGGCGGGCGCGCAGTTCGCCGTGCCGCGCCATCCATTCCATCGAGCCGTACAGGCCCTGCGAGAGCCAATCGCGCAGATGCAACTCGTCGGCACCCAGCTCGATCCCGCTGATGCCGCAGCGCTGGAACCCGAACTCGCGCGCCAACTCGCGGATGCGCCGCGCCAGCGCGACGTGGTCGACGTCCGGGGCGGTGGGCGGGGTGCGGGTGTGGGACGGCTGCAACATCCCGCAAGTATAGAATCGCCGGATGCCGCCCACCTCGACAATACCGTTGTTGCGCAGCGGTCAGGTCCGCCGGATCGAGGGCGCCGCCGCCCGCCTGCACGGCGCCGGCCCGGCCGAACTGATGCAGCGGGCTGGGCTGGCGGCGTGGCGATTGCTGCTGGAACGCTGGCCGCGGGCGTTCTGCATCGGCGTGGTCTGTGGCCCGGGCAACAACGGGGGCGACGGTTACGTTCTGGCGCGCCTGGCGCTGACGTCCGGTCGACCGGTTCGAGTGCTGGTACTGCCTGACGGCGCGCCGCGCAGCGCGCTGTGCCGCGACGTCGCGGCGCAGTACGCGGCGTCCGGCGGGGACGTTCAGATCTACGACACCGGCGACGACCTGCCGGACGTCGACATCTGGGTGGACGCACTGTTCGGCATCGGCTTGACCCGGGACCCGGACGCCACCACCACCGCGCTGATCCACGCGATCAACGCCGATGGCGTGCCGGTGCTGTCGCTGGACGTGCCCAGCGGCGTCGACGCCGACAGCGGACGGGCCGCGTCGGCGTTTTCTGCCGAGGTGACGCTTACCTTCATCGCCGCCAAGCCTGGTCTGTTGACCGGGGCAGGGCGGGTCCAGGCGGGCAGCGTGATCGTCGCCGACCTTGGCCTGCCGCCATCGCTGATTGCCAGCGAAGGCGCCTCGACGGCGCTGCTTCGCGGTGCACTCGCGCAGTGGCTGCCGCGTCGCGAGCGTGGCGCGCACAAGGGGCACAACGGCCACGTGCTGTGCGTGGGCGGCGATACCGGTTTTGGCGGCGCGATCGTACTGTGTGCCGAAGCCGCGCTGCGGTGCGGCGCCGGTCTGGTCAGCGTCGCCACGCGCGCCGTACACATCGCGCCGCTGCTCGCGCGACGGCCCGAATGCATGGCGACGGCGGTCGACAACGCGGCCCAGCTCTTACCAATGATCGAACGTGCGTCGGTGATCGCGATCGGCCCCGGACTGGGGCAGGGCGAGTGGGGCGAGGGACTGCTCGATCTCGTGCTCGCCAGCGGCAAACCCCTGGTGCTGGATGCCGATGCGCTGAACGCGCTGGCGCGGCGCCCGCGGAAGCTGGTCGACGCGGTGTTGAGTCCGCACCCGGGCGAAGCGGCGCGGTTGCTGGGTGTTACCGTCGCGGCCGTCGAGGCGGACCGCTTTGCCGCCGCGGCGCAATTGGCCGAACGCTACGCCTGCGTTGTCGTGCTGAAAGGTG
Source organism: Montanilutibacter psychrotolerans (assembly GCF_003719825.1). Lineage (GTDB taxonomy): Bacteria > Pseudomonadota > Gammaproteobacteria > Xanthomonadales > Xanthomonadaceae > Montanilutibacter > Montanilutibacter psychrotolerans. The sequence goes on from NZ_RIBS01000002.1 coordinate 320,239, forward strand.
CCGGCACGGTGGTGGCCGCACCGGGTGCAACGGCGCGCGTGATCGATGCGGGCAATCCGGGCATGGCTGTCGGTGGCATGGGCGATGTGTTGACGGGTGCGATCGCCGCGCTGCGGGCGCAGGGACTGGCGGTGTTCGACGCGGCCAGCTGCGCTGCGTTGCTGCATGCTGCCGCGGGCGACATGGCCGCCGGTGACGGCGGCGAGCGCGGCCTACTTCCGGGTGACCTGATGCCCTACCTGCGTAGGCTTGCCAATCCCGACACCACCGACGACTCCTGACGCGCAATCGCATTCGCAATGACCGCCGGCCTCTCCGCCTACCACCCAACCACCACGCAGGACCCGCAGTGACCGATACCGCAACGCGTGCATCGCCCCTGGCCGAACACCAACTCGATCTGGCCGACGCCGATGCCACCAACCAGCTGGCCGCCCGGCTCGCCGGTTCGCGGCCGCCCCGCGCGGTGGTGTACCTGGAAGGCGAGCTGGGCGCCGGCAAATCCACGTTGGCCCGGGCGTTGCTTCGCAGCCTGGGGGTGGTCGGGACCATCCGCAGCCCCACCTACACGCTGGTCGAGCGATACCCGCTCCCCGCCGGTGGCGAGGCCTGGCACATGGACCTGTACCGCATCGGCGATCCGGGCGAACTGGAGTTCCTGGGCCTCGACGGCGATGACGTCGTGCTGTGGCTGGTCGAATGGCCCGAACGCGGCGTCGGCGGCCTGCCCGCCGCGGACCTGCGTGTCCAGCTCACGATGAAGGGCGATGGTCGGCACGCCCGCCTGGCCGCCGGAACCGTTGCGGGACGGACCTGGCTGGACACCCTGTCCGCCACCAAAGGCGCTCCGGCCAACTCCTGAACCATTGCCTAGGAAGTTCCGGCAGGTCGCGGATTCCAAAGGAAAAAGTTCTTGCAATCACCCAGGGCCGGTGGTTGACTACCGCCCATGCGAGTCAAAGGGGCCACCGTCCAGAAATTCCTGCTCGGCGCGGCCCTGTTCACGGCGCTCGGCTGGAACCTGGCGCACGCCAGCGAAATCAAGGGCGTGCAGGTCAGCACCGGCGCCACCGGTACCCGCGCCGAGATCGCGCTGTCGGGCACGGGCGAGTTCAAGGTCATCAGCCTGCACGGCCCCGAGCGACTGGTCGTCGACCTTCCTGCATCGTCCCTGGCACGTGGCACGCAGTTGCCTGCCGGCACTGGCGTCGTCCGCTCGATCCGCAGCGGCCAACCGGTTCCCGGGACGACACGACTGGTGTTCGACCTCGAACAACCCGTGGCCGTACTGAAACCGCGCATCGAACAAAGCGGCACCGGCCCGCGCCTGGTGCTCGAATGGCCGGGCGATGGCGTTGCCTCGCGCCCGGCGACGGTCCCAGGTGCCGCGGCGCCTGCCGCAACCACTTCCACCACCACGCTGCCTTCAGCCGGAACGGCATCGACGGCGACGGCGATGGCTTCGACGCCGGCCCCGGCGGCAACCGTCCCGCAGGCAACTGTGCCGCGCTCGGAAGCCACTGCACCCGCGGTCTCGACCAGCGCGGCCTCACCGGGCCTGCCTTCAACCGCAGGCGCTGCCGGCACGCCCGCGTACGTCGCGCCCGACGCGGCGTCGGCCGCCGCCACCACGCGCCTGATCTCCGAGCTGGCCGCTCGCGCGGCCACCGCGCGGGGCGCCAATGCGGCGGGACATCCCGCGCCCGTGTCCTCGGCAGCGGCTCCCGCTGCAACCCTGCCGTCTGCAACCGTGCCGTCGTCGTCGCAGGCAACCGCGCCTGCCGCAGTCGCGCCGCGGGTGCCGACCACGATCGCAACCGGCGTCCCGACTCGTATCGCCACCGGGCAGCCCACGCCGGCTCCTGGCGCCGGCACATCGGCCACGCCGCCGGGCACGCCATCGGGAGCTGCCGCCACGCCCGCCCCGGTGCGCACATTGCAACAGGTGATGCGCGGCGGCATGCGCCCGCTGGTCATCGCGATCGACGCCGGGCACGGCGGTCAGGACTCCGGTGCAGTTGGACTGGCGGGCCGTCGCGAGAAGGACGTCACGCTTGCCATCGCACGTGAACTCGCGCGTCAGATCAACGCCACGCCTGGGCTTCGCGCGTACCTGACGCGCGACACCGACGTGTTCATCGCGTTGCCACAGCGTGCGCGCCTTGCGCGTTCGGCGCGTGCGGACATGTTCGTGTCGATCCACGCCGACGCCGCCGAGAACCGCGCTGCCAAGGGATCGTCGGTGTACGTGTTGTCGACGCGTGGCGCTTCCTCGCAGCGCGCGCGTTGGCTGGCCGACAAGGAAAACGCCTCCGACCTGGTGGGTGGCGTGCGCCTGCGCGACACCGACAACACCCTGACCTCGGTGCTGCTCGACCTCACCCAGAGCGGCCACATGCGCGCGTCCGAAGACGCGGCCAACCACGTGCTCAGCGGCCTCAAGCGCATCGGCAACAACCACAAGCCGCACATCGAGCGCGCCAACTTCGCGGTGCTGCGCACCTCGGACATGCCGGCGATGCTGGTCGAGACCGCCTTCATCTCCAATCCCGATGAAGAGCGCCGCCTCGTCGACCCGGCCTACCAGCGCACGCTGGCGCGCGCGGTGCTCGACGGCGTCAACACCTATTTCACCCAGCAGCCGCCGCCGGGCACGATGTACGCCGCCCGTGCACAGGCGCAAACGGCCGGAGCCGCGGGCGGCAGCCCCTGATCGTGCTCGGCTATCATCGGCGCTGACTTCCTGACGACGCCCACGGGCGCCGCGAGCACCGTGACGATCCGCCAACTGCCTGACACCCTGATCAACCAGATTGCCGCCGGCGAGGTCGTCGAGCGTCCCGCTTCGGTGGTCAAGGAACTCGTCGAAAACGCCCTCGATGCCGGCGCCAGGCGCGTGGACATCGATCTCGAAGAGGGCGGTGTCCGCCTGATCCGCGTACGCGACGACGGCAAGGGCATCGGTGCCGACGAACTGACGCTGGCCGTATCGCGCCATGCCACCAGCAAGATCGCATCGCTCGACGATCTGGAAGGCGTGGCCACGCTGGGGTTCCGCGGCGAGGCGCTGCCGTCCATCGCCTCGGTCAGTCGCTTCGTGGTGAGCTCGCGCCGCGTGGAGGCCGAACACGGCGCCACACTCGAGATCGATGGCGGACGGGTCGGCGAGGTCACGCCACGCGCGCACCCGCAAGGCACCACCATCGAGGTGCGCGACCTGTTCTTCAACGTGCCCGCGCGCCGCAAGTTCCTGAAGGCCGAGCGCACCGAACTGGGCCACATCGAAGACTGGCTGCGCCAGCTGGCGCTTGCGCGACCCGACGTCGAACTGCGCGTCTCGCATAACGGCAAGGCGTCGCGGCGCTGGAAAGGCGATGGCGACCTGCTGTCGGACGTACGCCTGCACGAGGCGTTGGGCGAGGAGTTCGCGCGTAACGCGATGCGCGTCGACCATGCCGCCGCAGGCTTGCGCCTGCATGGCTGGATCGCCCAGCCGGCGTACAACCGCGCCAGCGCTGACCAGCAGTACCTCTACGTCAACGGCCGGGCGATCCGCGATCGCAGCGTCTCGCACGCCGTCAAGCAGGCGTATGCCGACGTGCTGTTCCACGGGCGTCAGCCTGCCTACGTGCTGTTCCTCGAACTCGACCCGCGGCGTGTCGACGTCAACGTGCACCCGGCAAAGCACGAGGTGCGTTTTCGCGATGCGCGGCTGATCCACGATTTCGTCTACCGCACGCTGCACGAGGCGCTGGCCGAGACACGCGCCGGCAATGCGCCGCTCGCACCCGGCAACGGCAACGCGGGCATCGATGGCGATCGTTGGCAGCAGGGCGCGATGGCAGCCGGTGGGTCGGCGTACCGCTGGAACGCTCCGCAGGCGCCGTTGGGCCTGCAGGTGGCCGATGCGCGCAACCTCTACGCGGCGCTGTACGGACAGCCCGGCGCGGTGCCTGCCGATGGAGATGCGCCGGTTGCGGCGTCGGGCATGCCGTTCGCGGCGGCGGCGTTTGCCGGTCCGTCGTCTGCGGCCCCGCCGTTCACGCATCAACCGATGCCCGACGACGCTCCGGGCGGCATGCCGCCACTGGGCTATGCGATCGCGCAGTTGCACGGCATCTACATCCTGGCCGAGAACGCCGACGGACTGGTGGTGGTCGACATGCACGCCGCGCACGAGCGCATCGGCTACGAGCGGCTCAAGCACGCGCACGATGGCGAAGGCCTGCGAACGCAGCCGTTGCTGGTGCCGGCCACGCTGGCGGTGTCCGAACGCGAGGCCGATGTTGCCGAGCGCGAGTCGGCCACGCTGGACGCACTGGGCTTCGAGGTGACACGCAGTGGCCCGCAATCGCTGACGTTGCGCAGCGTGCCGGCGCTGCTGGCACATGGCGACGTCGAGGCGCTGTTGCGCGATGTGCTGGCCGACCTGCGCGAACATGGCCAGTCGCGCCGCGTCGCGGAAGCACGCGACGAACTGCTGGCGACCATGGCCTGCCATGGCGCGGTACGCGCAAACCGTCGACTCGGCCCGGCCGAGATGAACGCCTTGCTTCGCGACATGGAAGCGACCGAGCGTTCCGGGCAATGCAATCACGGCCGTCCAACCTGGACGCGTTTCAATCTGGCGGAAATGGACCGCTGGTTCCTGCGGGGAAGATAAATGCAACCACGTTCGACATTGCGGTATTCGCTGTTGTCTGCGGTGCTGCTCACGCTGACCATCGCCGGGTGTGGCGGGTCCGGACCCGACGCGGCCAATGCCGACGCGGCCGCGGCGCAAGCCAATGCTGACGCGTTTGCGGCCCAGCAGCAGGCCTGGCGCGACGAGCGCAAGGCCGGGTTGATCAAGCCCGACGGCTGGACCTCGCTGATCGGCCTGCACTGGATCGGACCGGGCGGGCACTACCTGGGAAGCGATGCCGACAACGGCATGCGCCTGGGCATGGGGCCCAAGCACCTGGGCATGATCGACCTGCGCGGCGGTCGGCTGCGTTTCGTGCCCGAGAGCGGGTTGGCGCTGACCCTCGATGGCCAGCCGCTGGCCGGGCCGGTGTTCCTCAACACCGACGAAGCGGTGGCCGGCCCAAGCGTGCTCGGCTTCGACGAAGGCAAGGGCCTGGTGACCGTGATCAAGCGCGGCGACCGCTACGCCCTGCGGGTAAAGCACGCCGATGCGGCCACCCGCACCGGTTTCAAAGGCATCGACTACTGGCCGGCCAAGGAAGACTGGAAGATCACTGGCAAGTTCGTTCCCCATCCGCCGGGCCGGACGATCGAGGTCGCCAACATCGTCGGCACCACCGACAAGGTGCCCAACCCTGGCGCCGTCGAGTTCGAGCGCGACGGCAAGTCGTACCGCATCGAGGCGCTCGACGAGGGCGACGGCGAGTTGTTCCTGGTGTTTGCCGATCGCACCAACGGCCACGGCAGCTACGGCGCCGGTCGCTTCCTGGATGCCACCCGACCCGACCCGCAGGGCCGGGTGACGCTCGACTTCAATCGCACCTACAACCCGCCATGCGCGTTCACCGCGTTTGCGACCTGCCCGCTGCCGCCGCCGGAGAACCGGCTCGACTTGCTGGTGGACGCCGGCGAGAAGGCCTACAAGGCGGCCAACTGACCGCTTCACCACCACGGACTCCTGCCTTGAACCCCAACCTGCTTCCGATCCGCTTCGCCGGCCTCGTTGCGATCCTGATCGCGGCACTCGTCGGACCCATCGCACCCGGCCATGCGGCCAGCAAGCCGCATTCCGAAAAACCGATGGCGCCGCCCGTGGCACCTGCAGGCGTGTCCAAGGAAGTGCAGCAACAGCCGCCGGTGCCGTTGCTATGGAAGCTTTCCGACGCCGACAACAGCGTGTACCTGCTGGGTTCGTTCCACGTGCTCAAGACCACGGACTATCCGTTGTCGACGGACGTGGAAGCGGCGCTGGGCAACGCCGAACGCGTGGTGTTCGAGGTGCCGCCGGCGGAATTGAACGACCCCGCACTCTCCAGCAGGATGCTGGCGGCCGCACGCTTCGGCGACGATCGCACCCTGGCCAGCGTGCTGCCGGCCAAGTTGCACAGCCGCCTTGGCGCGCGACTTTCCGCGATGGGATCCTCGATTGAGCTTCTGGATGCCTACGAGCCGTGGTTCGTGACGTTGAGCCTGATGATGGGCGAATCACGGTCGAAGGGCTTCTCGGGCGAAATCGGCCTCGACACGCACCTGATGGGCCGCGCGCATGCCCAGGGCAAGGGCACAGGCGGTCTCGAGACGATGGCGTCGCAGTTGAAGTTGCTCGACAGCACGCCTCTGGAAGAGCAGATCAGCGGGCTGGAAGAGTTGCTGGGCGAGCCCGACAAGCATATCGCCGACACCCTGGATGCGATGCACGGCGCGTGGCGCAGCGGCGATGTCGCCGCGCTCGATGCGCTGTTGCGCGAGGACATGCGCAAGCAGACCCCGGAGACCTATCAGCGGTTGAACGTCGAACGCAACGAGGCCTGGCTGCCGCAGGTGCGCGCCATGCTCGACACGCCCGGCAGCGATGACGTGCTGGTGGTCGTGGGCGCGATGCACGTTTTGGGTCCGGATGGGCTGGTGGAACGGTTGCGCAGCCAGGGCTACCGGGTGGAGCGCGTGTGCTCGGCCTGCGCGGGCGAAGCGGCGCACTGAATCCCACGGGCACCGGCTCCCGCGTCGGTTCCAGCGCCAGCGCCAGTGAAGATTCCAGCGCCGATTCGGGCACCGGCTCCGGCGCTCGGCACTTCAAAGCAGATCGATTGAAGACGTCCCGTGCCCACGAGCGCGGGGCGACTGTCCTCCCGGTTGCGCGCTTCAGCGCTCCTGGAGTCCAGCCTGCCGGTTGCTGACGGATTCGTCGGGAAGCCGCGGCGCTACCAGGACGATGCAGTCCACCGGGCAGGCCGGCACGCACAACTCGCAGCCCGTACAGAGCGGCTCGATGACGGTGTGCATGTGTTTGGCGGCGCCGACGATCGCGTCGACCGGGCAGGCCTGGATGCACTTGGTGCAGCCGATGCAGTCGGCCTCCACCACGAGCGCCACCTGGGGCGGCTTGTGTTCGCCACGGCTGCGGTCGTACGGCCTGGGCTCGGCGCCGAGGAGTCGCGCCAACGCCATGGCGCCGGCATCGCCGCCTGGCGGGCAATGGTCGACGCCGGCATCGCCCGCGGCCATCGCCTCGGCGTACGGCCGGCAACCCGGATAGCCGCACTGGCCGCACTGGGTCTGCGGCAACAGGCGATCGAGGCGTTCAACGAGATCGGGAGTCATCGTGGGCGCAGGCTGCGGCGCGTTCTGCCGGCGGCGTGGGGTTGGCCGACCGGCAGGCTGCGGATCACGCGATTCAGCGGACCGGCATGCCGGGCAGCGCGCCGTGGTCGGCGTCGAGCAGGAACAGCCCGCCGCCGTCGAAGCCGGCAGACAGCACCATGCCTTCGCTGAGGCCAAAGCGCATCTTGCGCGGCGCCAGGTTGGCGATGAACACCACGCTGCGGCCGACCAGCTTCTCCGGCTCGCCGTACGAGGTGCGGATGCCGGAGAAGATCTGCCTCGTGCCGAGCTCGCCGGCGTCGAGTTCGAAGCGCAGCAGCTTGTCCGAACCCTCCACGAACCCGCACGACAGCACCTTGCCCACGCGCAGGTCGAGCTTGGCGAAGTCGTCGATGCCGATCGTCGCCGCGGCGCCGGGTGCGGCGGCCGAGGCCGGCGTCGCGGCAGCCGGCGCCGCAACCGGGGCGGCCGCAGCGGGCTTGGCATCGGCGGCGGGAGCGGCGGTGAGGGTGTCCTTGGAGGCTTCGGTCATGGCGTCGATCTGCTTGGGGTCGATACGGGTGAACAAGGGGGTGTAGGGCGCGATCGGGCGTGCCAGCAGCGGCGCGTCCAGGTCGCTCCAGTGGATCACCGGCGCATCGAGGAAGGCCTCGGCTTGCGCGGTCACGCGCGGCAGCACCGGCTTGAGGGCGGCGTTGAGAACGCGGAACAGGTTCAGGCCCTGCGTGCACACCGCCTGCAGTTGGGCGTCGGCGCCTTCCTGCTTGGCCAGCACCCACGGCTTGGTGTCGTCGATGTAACGGTTGGCCTCGTCGGCCAGTGCCATGGCCAGGCGCAGCGCCGTGGCGGCCTCGTTGCGGGCGTAGGCCTCGGCGATCGGTTGCAGCTGCTGCACGAAGCGCGTGTACATCGCCGCATCGGGCAATGCATCGGCCAGCACGCCACCGAAGCGCTTCTCGATGAAGCCCGCACAGCGGCTGGCAAGGTTGACGAACTTGCCCACCAGGTCGGAGTTCACGCGTGCGACGAAGTCGGCCAGGTTGAGGTCGAGGTCGTCGACGCCGCCGGAAGTCTTTGCCGCGTAGTAGTAGCGCAGCGCTTCCGGGTCCAGGCCGACGTCGAGGAACGTACGTGCCATCACGAACGTGCCGCGCGACTTGGACATCTTGGCGCCATCGACCATCAGGTAGCCGTTGACGTGCAGGCGGGTGGGCGCGCGCATCCCGGCGCCGTGCAGTACCGCCGGCCAGAACAGGCCATGGAAATTGACGATGTCCTTGCCGATGAAGTGGTGCAGTTCGGCCTGGCTGTCGGGGCGCAGGTAGCTGGCGAAATCCAGGCCGCGGCGCTCGCACAGCGCCTGGAAACTGGCCAGGTAACCGATCGGCGCGTCGATCCAGACATACAGGTACTTGCCCGGGTGACCGGGGATCTGGAACCCGAAGTACGGCGCGTCGCGCGAGATGTCCCAGGCGCGCAGGCCGCCTTCGGCATCCAGCCATTCCATCAGCTTGGCCTTGACGCCGGGCAGGGCCACGTCGCCGGACAGCCACTCCCGCAGGAAGCCTGCGAGGGGGCCGACCTCGAAGAAGAAGTGCTCCGAATCGCGGAGCTCCGGCGTCGCGCCCGACAGCACCGAGCGCGGTTCCTTGAGTTCGGTCGGCGCGTAGGTGGCGCCGCAGTGCTCGCAGTTGTCGCCGTACTGGTCGGGGGTACCACAGTTGGGGCAGATGCCCTTGACGTAACGGTCGGGCAGGAACATGCCCTTCTCGGGATCGAACAGCTGCGCCACCGAACGGCGGCTGATGTGGCCGGCCTGCTCGAGCGCGAGGTAGATCGATTCGGTCAGCGCCTGGTTGCGTGCCGAGTTGGTCGAGTCGTAGTTGTCGAACGCCACGCCGAAGTCGGCGAAGTCACGTTCGTGGTCGGCCTGGATGCCGGCGATGTAGGTTTCCGGCGACATGCCGGCCTTTTCGGCTGCCAGCATGATCGGCGTGCCGTGGGTGTCGTCGGCGCAGACGAAATGCACGGTGTTGCCGGCCATGCGCTGCGCGCGTGACCAGATGTCGCCCTGGACGTAACCGACCAGGTGGCCCAGGTGCAGCGGACCGTTTGCATAGGGCAGGGCGCAGGAAACGACGAACTCGCGTGGCATGTCGGTGGTGGGCGATAGCGGGCTGCAAAGTATCGCACGCACCCGGACCACTACCGCCCAGCCTTGCCGCCGACGGCTGTCACGGCCCGCGATCCGGCAGTGACGTGCCATGTCGAGCGGGCACGACCAGGCACGACCCGCGGAACGACATACGCGAGACCGAAAAAGAGAACGGCCCGCGATGCGGGCCGTTTCCGGAGTGCGTCCAGTGCCAGCCGCCCCAGGGCAGCAGGCACCGTGGGGTGCTCAGTTCCTGCGGGTCCAGGTCTGGTTGCGGCCCAGCAGCGAGAAACCGAGGAAACCGCGGACTTCCATCGTGCGGCCGTTCGCGGCCGGACGCAGGCGCACCGAGTAGATCTTGCCGGTGGCCGGGTCGAGGATCTGCCCGCCTTCCCAGCTGTTTCCCCTCTGGCGCACGCCCCACATGATGACCATGCCCTTGACCGGCTTGTTCTGGCGATCGCCGCTGCACTTGTCGCAGACCGGATTGGGGCCGCGGTCGGACTGCAGGACTTCGTTGACCTTGGCCGCCACGCTGCCGTCACGGGCCGCGTAGATCTCGACGACGGACTTGGGGTTGCCGGTCTTGTCGTCGACCGTGGTCCACACGCCGATCGGCGACGCCTGCGCGAAGGCCACCGACGAAAACGCGAACGAGGACAGCACGAGCATCAGGGCGAGCAGTTTGTTGCGCATGTTCCCCTCCCAGGGTTTGCATGGTTGGACCGCGGCCGTGGCGAGTGCATGGCTGCGCGGCTTCGGTCTTTATACCCCGCATCCGCCGAGGTACGGAAGCGTGACGGTCGCGGTCTTCAGGGCCCAGAAAAACGAAGCCCGGCATGCGCCGGGCTTCGTCAAATCCATTCAACCGGGATCAGTTGAACTTGTAGTCGAGCTGCACGAAGATCTCGCGCCCGATCGGGCTGTAAGCACGCCAGAAGTACGGGTACGTGTTGAACGAGTTGTCTTCCGGGTGCAGCTTGTCGAACACGTTGTTCACCGCGACGCTGATCGAAGCCTTGTCGGTGATCTCCTTGCGGACACCGGCGTTCCAGATCACGTACGAGCCGATGCGACCGGTCTCTTCCCAGTTCGGCAGCGAGCCCCAACGGTAGCCGTACAGCGAGACCGCCCAGTCGTCACGCTCCCAGTCCAGCTGCCAGTTCACGCGGCTGCGGAAGTTGAAGTAGCTGAGATGGTCACGGGTGTTGACGATCGGCTCGCCTTCGAACTCCTGCTCTTCCAGCTTCAGCACGTGCGTCCAGGCCAGCGTGGCGCGGAAGTTGCCGTGGCGGTCGGTGTCGAGTTCGTACGCCACCTTGGCGTCGATGCCCGACGTCTCGATCGAGGACTGGTTGATCGGATTGCGGCGGATCGCATCGATGTCGCCCTGGTCCGGACCGCTCGGGACGCGATCGACCATGCTGAGCCACTTCTGGCAAGCAGCCGAGCTCGAATCGACCGGCGTGCCGTCGCGCTCGCGGCCCAGGCGGCAGTCCGCTTCATTGCGCAACAGATAGCTGCTGCTGATGTCGGAGACCTGCTTCTCGAGACGGATCTTGTACCAGTCGACGCTCATGCTGAGGCTGTCGGTGGCGTCCCACACCACGCCGGCCGACCAGGACTTGCCTTCTTCCTCTTCCAGGTCCGGGTTGCCAGAGCGGGTGCCGAACACGGAGTAGGTATAGGTCGAGCTGCCCGTGCAGGCGGTGTCCGTCGGGTCGATGCCGGCCTGACGGCAACCGTATTCGTCGGTGACCGTCTGGAAGAAGCCCGACTCGTCAGCGAACACGTAGTGCATGTCCGGGGCGCGGAAGCTGGTGGCGTAGTTGCCGCGGAACAGCAGGCTGTCGATCGGGCGCCATTCCAGGCCGGCCGACATGGTGACGGCATCGTCCACGTCGGTGGCGTCGTCGTACTTGTCGTAACGACCGGCAAGGTTGGCCTTCAAGGTGCTGAAGACCGGAATGCTGAATTCGACGCCTGCCGCATAGCGGTTGCGCTCGCCGCCACCGCCGGTGCCAGTGAGGTTGTAGATCTCGGCGACATCCGGGTGGATGCGCGGATCCGGCACGAGATCGTACTGCTGGCGTGCGGCTTCAACCGTAGCCGCCATGCCAAGCGGACCGGCCGGCAGTTCGAACAGGTCACCGCTGAACACGAACGAGGCCTGGTCGACCTTCGATTCGGCCTCGGTATTGACCGTGGTGATCAGCGACTGGAAGACGTCGGGAGACAGCGGGCTGAAGTAGCGCTCTTCGTTGAGGTCGTAAACGGGGCGTCCCGAAACCACACCCAACTGCTCACCCAGGAAGTAGTCGTTGATGGCGCTGGCCAGGAAGCGCGGCTGCTTCGAGTCGACACGGTACTCGGCATGCGAAACGGTGGCATCCCAGTCGAAGCGACCGTTGAACACCGTACCGCGCAGGCCGAACGCGAGGTCGAACGCCTTCTCGTTGACGCGGGTCTGCTGGGCACCCAGGCCGCCGACTTCGCTCGGGGTGAAGATGCGCTGCGCGTCGACGATCGTGCCGTATTGCTGATCGACGTACAGTGGGCTCTGCCAGAACTGGGTCGAGCTCGCGATCTTGGCCTTCGAATCCGAGAAGCTCAGCTGGGCCATACCCTGCAGGTTGTCGGTGAAGTCCAGCGTGCCGTACAGGTAGCCGCTGATGGTGTCGTCGGAATTGCGGATCTGCTGGGTTGCCGGGAAACCGTAGTAGCCGCAACCGGTACCCAGGTTGTTCGGGAGGGTGAACGTTTCGAAATCGGCGAACTTGCTGCAGGTTTCGGCCGCATCCACCGGCCAGATCCGGTTCGGCGTACGAGGCGGCTGCAGGCGATCGCGGACGCGGATGCCTTCCACCGGCGGACCCTGCAGCGGATCGTCGCGGTAGGAGTCCATGAACTCACGCTGCGAGGCGAAGATCGCTTCGCGGGCGAGGTACTCGAACGCGTAGGTCAGGTTCCAGTTGTCGCCACCGGTGCCGCCAACCCACTGGACGCGGCCCGTGTCGCCGCCACCGCGGGAGCTGGTGCCACCACGGACGGTCAGCAGGTTGCCGTCGTAGTTGGTCTTCATGATGATGTTGACCACGCCGGCGACGGCGTCGGAGCCGTAGATCGCCGAGGCGCCGCCCGACAGCACTTCGATGCGCTCGATCGCTGCGGCCGGGATGTTGGCCAGGTTGACCGCGTTCGACTGGCCGTTGTAGGGCAGCGGATAGTCGGCAGCACGGCGGCCGTTGATCAGCACCAGCTGGTAACCCGGGCCGAGGCCGCGCAGGTTGAGGAAGCTGGCGTTCGGGGTGAAGCCGCTCTGGGTCAGTTCGTTCTGCACCGAGCCGGTGAACTGGCTCAGGGTATTGAGCGCGTCATAGACGGTGCTGAAGCCCTGCTTTTCGATCTGGTCGGCGGTGATCACGGTGACCGGTGACGGGCCTTCGATGTCGACCCTCTTGATGCGCGAACCGGTCACGACGACCGTGTCGAGATCCTGCTGGGCCGACGCGTCCGCGGGAGCGCTTTGGGGAGCGTCCTGTGCAAACGCAACGCCGGCGACCGGCATGACCAGAGCGGCAAGCAACGCTGCGCTCAAACGGCTGCGGCGCAGCCCTGTGCTTTCAACTGCCATTCGTGAAATCCCCTAGTGAATTTACTCGATCGTCTACAGGCCACATCCGGTGGAAAACGCTGTAGGTGTCAGCCACTGACTGCTCGACCTTAACATGCGTTTAACGCTTCTGTCACACGCGCATCACAAAAAAAGCAAGGGCTTTTATGAACCCAGACTGCAGCAGCGTTTGACCGCGCAGCACGACGCAGGACCGCCCACGAATTCGCGGGAAGGCCCTAGCCGTCTCGCTTTCAAGACGCATGCCGGTGCAATCCCCCCTACCTCGGCGTGCAGCGGGGGACCCCCGTGAAGACGAGCCGGCAACATCGGCAAGGTGGCTGGCGGTTGGAATTCACGCCTGCGAAAACGAAGAAGCCCGGCTTTCGCCGGGCTTCCTGAAGGTGCGGGACGGGCCCGCGCCGTACGTGCGTTGGACTCAGTTGAACTTGTAGTCGAACTTCACGAATACCTCGCGACCGACCGGGCTGTAGGTCGGGTTGAAGTACGGGTACTGGGTGTAGCTGTCATCGCGCGGGGCGAGCTTGTCGAACAGGTTGTTGACCTGCAGGCCCAGGCTGGCGCGCTCGTTGATCTTCTTGCCGATGCCGGCGTTCCAGACCAGGTACGGCGCGGTCCGATCGCTACCGTCGGCCTTGGGCAGCGAGCCCCAGCGATAGCCGTGCACGTTGGCGTTCCAGTCGCCACGCGACCACGCCGCGCTCCAGTTCATGCGGCTGCGGAAGTTGAAGAAGCCGCGGTCGTCACGGGTGTCCTCGATGGCGCTGTCGGCGAACTCCTGCCGTTCGAAGTCGAGCACGTGGCTCCAACCCAGGCCGAGGTTGAAGTCGCCCAGTCGCGCGGTCTCGAACTTGTAGCGCCAGTTGACGTCGACGCCGGAGGTTTCCTGCATCGCCTGGTTGATCGGGAACGAGGAGTAGTTCGCGATCGAACCGTCGCCATTGCGGCGGACCAACGACATCACCGACACGCAGTACGGGCTGTCGGTGGCCACGGCATTGCCGGCCCGGTCGGTGCCCAACCGGCACGCGGCTTCCTCGCGCATCAGCGTGCGGACCGAGATGTCGCTGACGCCACCTTCGAGCTTGATGTTGTACCAGTCGAGGCTGACCGAGAGGTCGTCGATGATGTCCCACACCATGCCCAGGGTCGTCGAGGTTCCCTTCTCTTCTTCGAGCGCGGTGCTGCCGTTGCGGAAGCCCGCCACCGAAGGCTGCACGCCCAGCGTGTTGCAGGTCGTCGAGGTCGGATCGACGCCGTTGGCACGGCAACGGAACTCGTCGACGATGTCGATGTAGAACGCCGAGCTGCTGGCATACATGTAGTGCATGTCCGGCGCGCGGAAGCTGGTCGCGTAGCTGCCGCGCACCAGCAGGCTGTCGAACGGACGCCATTCCAGGCCCGTGCTCCAGGTGAACGCGTCGTCGACGGCCGTGGCATCGTCGTACTTGTCGTAGCGGCCGGCGAGGCTGGCCTTCAGCTGGCTGGTCAGCGGGACGCTGAACTCCAGGCCGAATGCGTAGCGGTTGCGCTTGCCTTCACCGCCCGTGCTGACCAGGTTGAAGCTGCCGCTGCCCGGATTGCCGGGCAGGGTGCGGCTGTCGGGAGTCAGCTCGTACGACTGGCGTGCACCTTCCAGCAACGCCGCCATGCCCACCGCGCCGGCGGGCAGTTCGAACAGGTCGCCGCTGACCACCAGCGTGCCCTGGGTGACGCTCGATTCGGCTTCCGAATGCACGGCCGTGCTCAGCGACCGGTACGTATCGGCGTCGAGCGGGTTGAACAGGCGGTCGGTGTTGATGCCCGCGTAGATGGGCCGGCCCTGGGCGTCGCGGCCGAGTTCCTGGCCGAGGAAGTACTCGTCCAGGGCCTGGGTCAGGAACATCCGGCGATTGATGTCCAACTCGTAGCGCGAGTGCGACAGCGTCGCATCCCAGCTGAAACGACCATCGAGCATCGAGCCGCGCAGGCCTGCGGTCGCATCGAAGGTGGTTTCGTCGTAGTGCTGCGCGTAGGCGTCGACACCGCCGATCTCCGACGGCGCGAACGAGCGCACCGCAAATGCATAGGCGTTGAGCGAGAGGTCGCCGAACACCTTCGTCCACTGCTCCATGCGCGGAACCAGCGTGGCGCGCGAATCGCTGACGTTGATCTGGCCGTAGGCCTGGGTGTTGTCGTCCAGGTACCAGGTGCCCGCCACGTAACCGGCCAGGTTGCGGTCGGAGTTGCGCACGCTCTGGGTGGCGGCGTGGCCGTTGTACAGGCACGAGTTGCCGGCCACTTCGAATTCCTCGAAGCGCGCGCAGGTGGTTTCGAGTCCGGCGGGCCACAGGTTCTGCCCCGTGGCGCCGCTGAACAATCCGACGCCAGTCGTGCGCGGCCCGTTGGCCGGACCGTCGAGCGCGGAATCCATGAAGCCACGCTGCGAGCCGAGGATCTCCTCACGGGCGCTGACTTCCAGGGCGTAGGTGACGTTGAACGCGTCGCCGCCCTTGCCGCCGAACCACTGCAGACGGCCGCTGTCGCCGCCGCCGCGCGAGGTGGTGCCAGCGCGCAGGGAGAACTGGTCGCCCTCGTAGTTGTTCTTGAGGATGATGTTGACCACGCCGGTGATCGCGTCCGAACCGTAGATCGCCGAGGCGCCGCCGGAGAGGATCTCGATGCGTTCGACCGCGGCCGTCGGGATGTTGGCCAGGTTCACCGCGTTGGAGCTGCTGTTGTAGGGCAGCGGATAGTCGGCCGTGCGGCGGCCGTTGATCAGCACCAGCTGGTAACCCGGGCCGAGGCCGCGCAGGTTGAGGAAACTGGCGTTGGGGGTGAAGCCGGTCTGGTCGAACTCGTTCTGCACCGAGCCGGTGAACTGGGTCAGGCTTCCGAGGGCGTCGTAGACGTTGCTGTAACCCTGCTTTTCGATGTCGGCCGCGCTGATGATGGTGATCGGCGCAGGGCCTTCGATCTCGGCGCGCTTGATGCGCGAACCGGTCACGATGACGGTGTCGAAATGGTCGGTGCTGTCCGCGACGTCGACCGTTTCCTGGCTGGATTGCGGTGCGGCTTCGGTGTTACTGTCCTGTGCGAACGCCGCGCCAGCGGCGGGCAGCATCAGGATGGCGATGAGGGCGGAACTCAGGCGACTGCGTTCCATGCTTACTTCAAAAACTGCCATTACATCCTCTGGATCTACTTAAAGTGTGGGGACAGCCGGGAAGACACCACGCCGCCAATTGCGGTGCGGTGTTACAACTCGATACGCAAAGCCCCGGAAGTTTAACGAATTTCTTCTATTTCGGCTGAGGCTACGGTCACAGCCGACATTGCCGTCATCCCAAAACCGCCACGACCCCCGACATGACACTTGCGTTCGAGACCCAGGTGGCGCAGCTGCGCCTTCCGTCCACCGACACCACGCTGGCCGAGATCGGCGCGCGTGTCACCGCGGCCGTCGATGGCTCGTCGGTGGCCGTGTCGGTGCGTGTTGGCGTTCCCGCGGCAGCGCTGCGCGATGCCTTGCAGGGCCAGGTGCAAGAGCTCGCGCAGGCATGCGGTTGGACGCTGGCGCGTTTGGAGTTCGAACAGCGCATTGCCAGCCATGCGGTGCAGCCCAACGTCGAAGTGCGGCCGAACGTGCGCAACCTGATCGCGATCGCGTCGGGCAAGGGTGGCGTCGGAAAGTCGACCACCGCGGTCAACCTCGCCCTGGCGCTGGCCGCCGACGGCGCGCGCGTGGGCGTGCTCGATGCCGACATCTACGGGCCGAGCGTGCCGATGATGCTGGGCCTGCACGGCCGCCCGGACAGTCCGGACGGCAAGAGCATCGAGCCGATGCGTGCCTACGGCATCGAGGCGATGTCGATCGGCCTGTTGGTCGAGCAGGACACGCCAATGATCTGGCGCGGACCGATGGCGACCTCGGCACTGACGCAACTGCTCAACGACACCCGCTGGGGCGAGCTGGACTACCTGGTGGTCGACCTGCCGCCGGGTACCGGCGACATCCAGCTGACGCTGGCCCAGAAGATCCCGGTGGCCGGGGCGGTGATCGTCACCACGCCGCAGGACGTGGCCACGCTGGACGCACGCAAGGCCTTGAAGATGTTCGAGAAGGTCGAGGTGCCCGTGCTGGGACTGGTGGAGAACATGGCGGTGCATGTCTGCAGCAATTGCGGACATGCCGAGCACGTTTTCGGCGAGGGCGGTGGCGCGCGCATGGCACAGCAGTACGGCGTGCCGTTGCTGGGCAGCCTGCCGCTGGAGCTGGCGATCCGGGAACAGGGCGATGCCGGCCGGCCGGTGGTGGTGGCCGACCCGCAGTCAACTGCCGCTCGTAGCTACCAGGCGACCGCTCGTCGGCTCGCGGCAGCGCTTGCGCAGCGTCCCCATACGCCGCGGCCCTTATCCGTATCGCTTCTGGGCACCTGAATCGGGAAGCAGCAGTGCTGCTCTGCAACATGTGCCAGCTAGGCAAGTCGGTCACATTCGGCGGCGCTTTCCGTTGGGAGAGCCATAACCAACCGTCGAGGGTCGTTCCGAATGAAGCAGCCGTTTCGATTCGCAATGCTGGCCGGCGCCGTGCTCACCACGCTGGGCCTTTCCTCCACTGCAATGGCCGGCGGTCGCGCCGACCTGGTGCTGGCCGCACTCAAGGCCGGCCGCGCGCACCAACCCAATGAACTCCTGGTCAAGTACCGCGACGGTTCCACCGCCGCCCAGCAGTCGTCGGTCCGTCAGGGGCTGGGCGCACTGAAGGTCGACACGGTCCGCGGCGGCAACGGCGGGCGCGGTGAACTGGCGCTGCTGCGCCTGCCGACGGGTCGCGACCTGGCGGCCACGTTGCGTGGCCTGAACGGCAATCCCAACGTCGAGTACGTCGAGCCGAACTGGACCTACACCCACAGCGCCAGCTCGAACGACACCTACTACACCAATGGATCGCTCTGGGGCATGTACGGCGACGCCAGCAGCCCGGCGAACCAGTACGGCTCGCAGGCCGCCGAGGCCTGGGCTGGCGGGCACACCGATTGCAGCGGCGTGCTGGTGGGCGTGATCGACGAGGGCATCTACTACGCCCACGAAGACCTTGCGGCCAACATCTGGAGCAACCCCTACGACGCGGCCGACGGCATCGACAACGACGGCAACGGCTACGTCGACGACGTTCGCGGCTGGGATTTCGACGGCGGCAGCAACAACATCAATTCCGGCGGCGCCAACGACGACCACGGCACCCACGTCTCGGGCACCATCGCCGGCGTTGGTGGCAACGGCAAGGGCGTGGCGGGCGTGTGCTGGAGCGGCGTCAAGCTGATCAGCGGCAAGTTCCTCGGTCGTCGTGGCGGCACCACCGCCAACGCGATCAAGGCGGTCGACTACTTCACCGACCTCAAGACCCGGCACGGCCTCAACATCGTCGCCACCAACAATTCGTGGGGCGGTGGCGGTTTCTCGCAAGGCCTGTCGGATGCGATCACGCGTGCCAACAACGCCGGCATCCTGTTCATCGCCGCCGCCGGCAACGACGCCTACAACAACGACACCACCGCCAGCTATCCTTCGAACTACCCGCAGGCCAATGTCATCGCGGTGGCTTCGACCACCAGCACCGGCGGACTGTCGAGCTTCTCGCAGTGGGGCCCGACCACCGTCGACATCGGCGCGCCGGGTTCGGCGATCTGGTCGACGGTGCCCAAGAGCTCCAAGGGCAACCTGATCTCGAGCTATGCCAGCTACAACGGCACGTCGATGGCGACCCCGCACGTGACCGGCGCGGCGGCCCTGTACAAGTCCTCGCATCCGGGGGCGAGTGCGGCCGACATCAAGGCGGCGATCCTCGGCACGGCAGTGCCCACGCCGTCGCTCAGCGGCAAGGTACTGACCGGCGGGCGCCTCAACGCCAGCGGGTTCTGAGCATCGCGCGGGACTGGGCCGATCCGGTCCGGTCCCGCGTCTGCCCGTGCCAGCCGCACTTTCGAGGCCCGGCCACCGCCGGGCCTTTTTCGTGGCCCATGGGCGGCCTGGGCGCCGCGCGGCGTTCGTCGCCCCGCGTCCACCGGCGCCGGTCCAGCGGCTAGAATCGCGCCTTCTTGCCCGCTGGACAGCCGCACCGTATGAGCATCAAGTCAGACCGCTGGATCCGCCGCATGTCCGAACAGCACGGCATGATCGAGCCGTTCGAACCCGGCCAGGTGAAGCAGGACGCCGCCGGCGAACGCATCGTCAGCTTCGGTACGTCCAGCTATGGCTACGACGTGCGCTGCTCGCGCGAGTTCAAGGTGTTCACCAACATCAACTCGACGATTGTCGATCCGAAGCATTTCGATCCGGGCAGCTTCGTCGACATCGAGAGCGACGTCTGCATCATCCCGCCGAACTCGTTCGCGCTGGCGCGCACGGTCGAGTACTTCCGCATTCCGCGCGACACGCTGGTGGTCTGCCTCGGCAAGAGCACCTACGCGCGCTGCGGGATCATCGTCAACGTGACGCCGCTGGAACCCGAGTGGGAAGGCCACGTGACGCTGGAGTTCAGCAACACCACGCCACTGCCCGCGCGTATCTACGCCAACGAAGGCGTGGCGCAGATGCTGTTCTTCCAGTCCGACGAAGTCTGCGAGACCTCGTACAAGGACCGTGGCGGCAAGTACCAGGGCCAGACGGGCGTGACGCTGCCGCGTACCTGAGCGGGCCCTTGCGCACCCACATCGACCGGACAAATTGACCATGGACGAACTCAATCCCTACCAGGCTCCGGCCGCGCCGGTTTCTGCAGTCGATGGCGAATCGGTGCACGCGCTGGCCGATCGTGGCGAACGGCTCGCCGCAGTGCTGATCGATGCCGTGATCTCGATCGTTGTGATGCTGCCGGTGATGTTTCTGGCCGGCTACTTCGACATGGTCCGCGCCAACGCCGACGCTGGGCGGATACTCCTGCCCCTGGGGCAGATCCTGCTGTGGGCGGCGATCGGTTTCCTGGGGTTCGTGCTGATCCAGGGCATCCCGCTGCAGGCGACGGGCCAGACGTGGGGCAAGCGTCTGCTGCGTATCAAGATCGTCGACCTGGCAGGCACAAAGCCCAGCCTGGCGACCCTGATTGGCAAGCGCTACCTGCCGCTGCACGCGCTGGCCAACGTGCCGTGCCTGGGCAGCCTCCTGGTACTGGTGGATTGCCTGATGATCTTCCGTGACGACAAGCGCTGCCTGCACGACCTGGTCGCTGGCACGCGCGTGGTCAAGGCCCGCTGAGCGGGCAACCCGCGGGCCGCCGCCGCGTGCCATCAGGGCTTCTGGTACGTGACGAAGAAGCCCTGCAGGTCGCCGTTCTCGATGTAGGGCTCGACGCTGACCACCTTGTAGCCGTGGCCCGCGAACACCTGGTGGGCCTTGCTCAGCGAATTGGCCGAGCCCTGGTTACGAAAGCCCCAGCTGGAATCGACCCAGACCGTCACCGCGCTCATGTTGGCGGCAGCGGCCTCCTGCGCCGATTGCTCCACCGGCTTGTCGAACAGGCCGGCGTGAGCGGGCAGGGTGGCGGCGAACGCGGTGCTGGCGAGCAGGGCGGCGAGCAGAAGGTGGCGCATGGGGTGTCCTCGTGTCGGGGGCGTCGGGAGCGTGGGCGTGTGGCACGGCCGGCATCGCACTGGTGGACCTGGCGCCGAACCGTTGGGGCTGGCGGGCGTCCTGGGCGATGCGGCCCGGCGGGATCGTAGCGGCTGCGTCGCGGCAGGGGTACCGATGCGATGCCCTCGCCGACGGGTCAGTCGGGCGCGGGTCAGCCAACGCGGGTCAGCCAGTGTCGCTGTTCAAAGTGCCTTGTCGGTGTGGCTTGTCGGCGTGGATCGCCAATACGGACGGTCAACGTGATTGCCCGGGAGATAGCCGCCGCCCGTGGCCAACTCACGTCGGCGATCCGCCGGTTGGTCGATCGTTGCCTAACGCAGGCGTGTGGCGAGCGTGCCCGATTAAGGAGACTTGTCTGCGGCGCCCGGCTTGCCTGTGGGGCGTTTCGGCGGCGCTGGCTTTTTCGCCGGAATGTCTGCGCGTTTCGCCACCCTCGCTACCTGCAGCGATTCGCGCGCGAGCGCCTGCAGTGCGTCGGCGTCCTCGAGCAGGTCGGCAGGCACTACGTGGTAGCGGTGGACGTCGACGATGCCCTTGCGGGTGGCATAGCGGAAGCAGCTGCCGCCCATCGCGACATACCGCGGCCGCGTGCTGTCGTCGACTGCGAAGTACAAGGTGTTGCCCATCAGCATCGCGAACTGCACGTCGTTGCACCACAGCGCGGTGCCGCCGAAGAATCGCCCACTGCGGATACCGGCGATGGGGCCCAGTTGGTCCAGCACGTAGGCGAGAAAGTCCGGGCTGCTTGCCGTCAGCATGCGCGGTCCTGCCGGGTCCGGCGTTGGTGCCGGGTCAGGCGCCCAGCTCAGCCTGCAACAGGCGCACGCGACGCACCAGCTCTTCGGGCAGGTACGCGCTGGCGGCGGCATTGCCCCACACCGGTCGTGGCCAGGCGATGTCGTCCTGGAAGCGCGCGATCACGTGCACGTGCAACTGCGGTACCAGGTTGCCAAGTGCGGCGACATTGAGCTTGAAGGGCTTGAACACCGCCTGCAGCGCGCGGCTGGTCACGGCAATCTCGCGCATCAGTTCGGCCTGCTGCACCGCGTCCAGGTCGACCAGTTCGGTCGCCTCGGCCACCCGCGGCACCAGGATCAGCCAGGGGTGGTTGGCATCGTCCATGAGCACCAGGTCGCTGAGCCCGAGGTGGGCCACCGGATGGGTGTCATCGGCCAGCTGCGGGTGCAGGTGCCAGCCGGGTGGCGGGTTGCGGTTCATCGCAGGTTCTCCGCGAGAAAATCGATGCTGCGTTGCCAGGCCAGTTCGGCGCTGGCCTGGTGGTAGTCACGGCGCGGATCGCAGTTGAAGCCGTGGCCAGCCGGGTAGAGGTGGATGATCGCGCCGGGCAGCTTCCGGCGGTGCAAGGCGATCGCCTCGGGGGGGATGCTCGCATCGTGTTCGCCGAAGTGGCACAGCAGTGGCGCCAGCAGCGGCTCACCGTCGTTGCGCTGATCGAGGAAGTCGACGCTGCGTGCGCCGTAGTAGTCCACCGCCGGCAGGCCCAGCCGGGCGGCAGATAGATAGGACAGCGTGCCGCCCCAGCAGAAGCCGACGACGCCGGTACGCAGGCCTTCGAGCTGCAGGTGTTCGGCGCTGGCCGACACCAGCTCCAGTGCGCGGTCGAAGCCCAGCGCGGCGGTGAGCTGCCTGCCCCGCGCGACGCCGGCGTCGTCGTACGCCAGCTCGACGCCACGTTCGACCGGATCGAACAGCGCCGGGGCGAGCGCCGTGAAGCCGGCCGCGGCCACGCGATCGACGACGCTGCGGATGTGCCCGTTCAGGCCGAAGATCTCCTGGACCACCACGACCCCGCCGCGCGAAAGCCCGACGGGCGCGGCGTACCAGCCCGCGATGCGTCCGTGTTCGGTGTCGAGGTCGATCCAGTGGCCCATTGCGGTCTCCGTTCAGCTGCCGGGGGCGAAGGCTCGGGTTGATTCTAGACCCGAGGCTATAATCCGCGCCCCAGTCCGTTCCCGCGTGCCCGACACGGCGCGGTCGAGACGGGCGGGCCTCTCCGCCAGCGATCGCCAGCCATGTCCCTGCAAAACCCCAAAGTCGGATTCGTCAGCCTCGGTTGCCCCAAGGCCCTCGTCGACTCCGAACGCATCCTCACCCAGCTGCGCGTGGAGGGTTACGAACTCGTACCCACTTACGACGATGCCGACGTGGTGGTGGTCAACACCTGCGGCTTCATCGAATCGGCGGTGACCGAGTCGCTGGACGCGATTGGCGAGGCGATGTCCGAGAACGGCAAGGTGATCGTTACCGGCTGCCTGGGCAAGATGCCCGAGCAGATCCGCCAGGCGCACCCGGGCGTGCTGTCGATCAGCGGGCCGCAGGACTACGGCAGCGTGATGAGCGCCGTGCATGCGGCCATCCCGCCGCGCCACGACCCGTTCCTGGACCTGCTGCCGGACTACGGCCTCAAGCTGACCCCGAAGCACTACGCCTACCTGAAGATTTCCGAAGGGTGCAACCACCGTTGCAGCTTCTGCATCATCCCGTCGATGCGTGGCGACCTGGTGTCGCGTCCGGTCGACCAGGTGCTGCGCGAGGCCGAAAAACTGGCCATGGGCGGCGTCAAGGAACTGCTGGTGATCTCCCAGGACACCTCGGCGTACGGCGTCGACGTGCGCTATGCCGAGCACGAGTGGCGCGGCAAGTCGTACCAGACGCGCATGAAGGCGCTGTGCGAAGGCCTGTCGGAGCTGGGCCTGTGGACGCGCCTGCATTACGTCTACCCGTACCCGCACGTCGACGAGATCATTCCGTTGATGGCCGACGGCAAGATCCTTCCCTACCTCGATATTCCGTTCCAGCACGCCAGTCCGCGCGTGCTCAAGCTGATGAAGCGCCCGGGCGCGGTCGACAAGACCCTCGAGCGCATCCAGCGCTGGCGCGCGACTTGTCCGGAGCTGACGATCCGCTCGACCTTCATCGTGGGTTTCCCCGGCGAGACCGAGGCCGAGTTCGAGGAGCTGCTGGACTTCCTCGACGAAGCCCAGCTCGACCGCGTCGGTGCGTTCGCGTACTCGCCGGTCGATGGCGCCACCGCCAACGCGCTGCCCGATCCGGTGCCCGAGGACGTGAAGCAGGAGCGCCTCGCCCGCTTCATGGAGCGCCAGGCCGAGATTTCGACCGCACGCCTGGAGGCCAAGGTCGGCACGGTGCAGCGCTGCCTGGTCGACGTGCTTGACGGGGAACTGGCGATCGCGCGCTCGATGGCCGACGCGCCGGAGATCGACGGCGTGGTGCAGATCCAGAACGGCTTCGAGGCCGGCCTCAAGCCGGGCGAATTCGTCGATGTCGAGATCATGGGCAGCGACGAGCACGATCTGTACGGCGAGGTCGCGTTCGAGGACTGAGTTGATTGCGTCGTGCGGGCCGCGCCCGACGACGCACGTTCGACGACGCACGTCCGACGACGCACGTCCGACGACGTCCGGTAACGCGCCGCACCGCGCCGTCCGGATGGCACTCGCGGCCGAGGGCGGGTCGCGAGCGTCGACACCCGCACGCTGATCGCCGCCGCCGCGCCGAAGCGGGCGGTTCGGGGGGCGATCAGTTTGCCGCGGGCGTCGGGGCAACGCGCCGTACGTGCATGTCGGCGACCTCCGCACTGGGCTTGCCGCCCTGCCAGAACTGCCAATGCACGCGCAGTTCGTCGCTGCCGACGAACTGGAACGTCGCGTCGTGCATGTGGCCGGCCTGGGTCGGGTCGAAATTGCTGGCGCCGTCGAACGCGAATGCGACATCGTTGCCGCCGACCGGCTTGGCGCGCATGCGCGGGTGATTGCCGCTGGCGCAGAAGTGGTGCAGCACCACGTCGTCGCCATCGCGGGTGAACACGGTCGTCATCTGGTGGGGTGTGCCCGGAAACTGGGTCTCGACCACCGCATTGCCGGCGGCGCTGACCTCGTAGCGCAAATGCGCGTTGGGAATCGAATTGCCATCCAGCCCGGTCGCCGACCAGTCGCCGGCCAGCGCCTTGAAGCGCTCCAGCAGATGGGGGGGCGGCGTCGGCGTGCCGGCCGTGGCGGCGGGCTCCCCGGCGTGCAGCGGCGCCATCAGGCAGACGAGCGCGGCAGTGAGGGCGGCGTTGCTGATCGCACGGTGCATGGTGGGGCTCCGGTTGACCGCGAGGGCGGGACACCGATGCTACGCCGCGCCGCAACCCCTGGCATGGGGCGCTGCCGCAGGCCGGTTGCCGGTCGGCAGTGCGGAACGGGGCGCGTTCGAGGGCGGCGCGCATGGCGCCAGCGGTTACGCCTGGTCGGGATAGGCGACGTCGACGATCACGAACCGCGCCGGGCCGCCGGGCAGTTGCGCTTCGAACTCGTCGTCGAGGCGCTTCTTCAGCATGGCCCGCGCCAACGGCGAATCGATGCTGATCCAGCCCAGCTTCGCGTCCGTCTCGTCCGGGCCGACGATGCGATAGCGCTGCGTTTCGCCGGAACGTGCGTCTTCCACTTCCACCGTCGCGCCGAAGAACACCGCCTGCGGGTCGGACGGGGCGGTCTCGATCACCTTGAGAGCGGGCACGCGTTTGCTGAGATAGCGCACGCGCCGGTCGATCTCGCCGAGCTGCTTCTTGCGATAGGTGTATTCGGCGTTCTCCGACCGGTCGCCCTCGGCCGCGGCGGCGGCGAGTGCCTTGACGACCTCTGGTCGCTTGACCCGCCACAGCTCGTCGAGCTCGGCCTTGAGCCGATCGTGGCCCTCGCGCGTGATCAGCGCGGTGCTGTGTTCGGCCGGTGGTCGCCAGCGGCCCATCAGGGGGTTTGCGCAGGCGGAGCGGAGGGCTGGTGCGGCGCGGGCGGAAGGCTGGCCAATGCCGCGTCGAGTCGTGCGGACAGATCGTCATCCTGGCACCGCAGGCGCGCCTGCTGCAGCACCTCGCGCGCATGCTCGTGCTCCTGGTAACGATCGACCAGCATCGTTGCCGCATCGAGCGCCCAGACCGCCGCCTCCGGTGCGCGCGGCTGGCTGCGGATGAGCGCCAGCAACGTGTCGATCGCCAGGCGCGGCTGGTTGGCCTGCAGGGCGAACGCCACCAGCTGCAGGGCCTGCTCGGCCTGTTCCGGGACGAAGTCCGGGTCGCCGCCGCGCATCTCGCGCAGCAGAGTGAGGGCGCGCTGCTGTTCGCCTTCCGACAGCAAACGATGCAGGAACTGCCGCGCGTGGGCTTCCCAGCGTGCGGGGTCGGTCTGCATGCGCAGCAGGTCGTGGAAGTGCTGGTGGACCGGCAGGGACACCGCGCGGGTGTCGACCTGTTCCTGCAGCAGCGCGATCGCCGCGGTGGGGTGACCTTCGCGCACGAGGTCCTGGGCCTCCTCGATCAGCGAACGGTCCTCTGCGAACCGGTCCAGCGGTGCATTGCCCAGGCTGCCAGGCTCGTGGTCGAGTGCCTCGTGGAAGCGATACACCAGGCTGCCGGTCAGCCGGAACGCCGCGAACACGGCCCACACCAGCACGAACGCCAATGCCGCATCGCCCAGCACCGACGGCAACCAACGCACCAGCAGGCGGCCGATCAGGATCGCACCGGCCTGGATGGCGAACAGCTGCAGCCAGGTCGCGACAAAGGGCGAGCCGATGCGTTCGAAAAGGGCCAGCGTGTTTTTCGGGTTCAGCGCGCGCAGCAGGCTGTCGTCTATCGCCAGCGCGATGGTGATGCCCGGCTGCAATACGACCAGCACCAGCCAGCACAGCCAGGACGGGACACCAAAAATGATCGACACCCACCACACCAGCAACTGGGCCAGCACCAGCACGGCAAGGAATCGCCACGCGGCCCCGTCGGTGCTGCCGAGCAGGTTTTCGGGCGGCTTGTCGCGACCGTCGGCGCTTTCGCGCAGGATCTCGAAGGCGTAGCGGAAGGCGGCAATCCAGGTGACGATGCCGATCAGCCAACCCACGCCCGGCAACAACGCGAGCACGTTGCCCGCGGTCATCGCCAGCGTGGCGTGCAGCGCCGAGCCCTGCAGCGGATAGCGCAGCACGTTCGGAAGCGCCGAGACCGATGGGTCGACGACGGGCGGGCTGGGCGGGTTGGGCATGGTTCGACCGGATGCAGGCGATGGGGAGTAGAGAACCGCATCGCCGCGCGCCTCGCAAGGCAGTGCGTCACACAGTCTCGTCGGCGCCGCGGAGACCGCGTGACGGCGTGGCACGCGGATCAGGGGGCGGCCTCGGGTACCGGCATGAAAAAGGGCGGCCCGTCGTGACGGGCCGCCCCTGATGTAACGCGGTGTCGCTGCGATCAGTGCGCGGCGGCAGGCGCTTCGGTGCTGGCCGGGGCGTCGGTCGGGGCAGCCATCGTGGCGGCGCCTTCGCGCTTGAGCGAGCCCGCCATGGCGCCAGCCACCGGCTTGCCATCGACGCCGAGCGGGTCGAGCTGGTCCTTGGAGGTGATCGCGTACAGGCGGTCGTCCTCGGCCTTGGTGTTCGGGTCCAGGCGGATGCGGCTGCCGTTCTCTTCAGCGGTCCAGCTGCCGTCCATCTTCTTCGGGGCGGCCTTGCCCACCATTTCATTGATCACGTACATGCCATCGGCCATGAGCTCGATGGTGGTGTCGACGTTGGTGCCGTCGGCGGCCGGCAGGCTGCCCTTGAACGTGCCGGCGAAGCCCTTCTGGTCGAAAGCCGGGGCGGACTCGGGCATCGGGGTGACGTCGGTGGCAACCGGCGCGATTTCCGGCATCGCCTTCGGCGTGGCTTCCGGGGCTTCGGGCTTGCAGGCGGACAGCGCGAGGGCGCCGACGCAGGCCAGGGCGAGCAGGGTGTGCTGGGTCGAGAACTTCTTCATCGGGTGCGACTCCTTGATGGGTGGCGGGTGGCGAAGTGTAGGACGACGGAGATCGGACAGCGAAGCGGGGTGGGCGACGACGGATGCGGGACGACTGAGGCGGGTCGACGGAGGGGGTCGATCAGCGGCGCTTGCCGCCAAAGAGGCCACCGAGCAGGCCGCGCAGGATCTGTCGACCGATCTGGCTTCCCACGGTTCGGGCGGTCTGCTTGGCCATGGTTTCGACCATGCCCTGACGGCGGCCCGTGCCGAACACCGCATCCTTGACCGACTGCCCGAATCCACCGGGCTCGGCGTCGTCCTGTTCGCGGGTTCGCGCTGGCGGTGCCTTGGCCTGTTCGGCAGCGGCGGTGGCCTTGTTGGCCAGCATCTCGGCCGCGGAATCGCGGTCGACGCGCTGGTCGTACTTGCCGCCGACCGGGCTGCCGGCGCGCACCTGCGCACGCTCGGCCTCGGTGATCGCGCCCATGCGGCAGCGCGGTGGCGCGATCAGCGTGTGTTCGACGGGCATCGGCACGCCCTTGTCCTGCAGCGTCGACACCAGTGCCTCGCCGGTGCCAAGCCGGGAGATCGTTTCGGCGACATCCAGGTCCGGATTGGCCACGAAGGTCTGCGCCGCGGTGCGCACGGCCTTCTGGTCACGCGGCGTGAACGCACGCAGCGCGTGCTGCACGCGGTTGCCGAGCTGGCCGAGGATGTCGTCGGGCACGTCGTCGGGGAACTGCGAACAGAAGTACACGCCCACACCCTTGGAGCGGATGATGCGCACCACCTGCTCGACGCGCTGGCGCAACGCGGGCGGCGCATCGTCGAACAGCAGGTGGGCCTCGTCGAACACGAACACCAGCTTGGGCTTGTCGAGATCGCCCACCTCGGGCAGCTGCTCGAACAGTTCCGACAGCAGCCACAGCAGGAAGCTCGAATACAGCCGGGGCTTGAGGATCAACGATTCGGCGGCCAGCACGTTGACCACGCCGCGGCCGTCGGTGGTGGTGCGCATGAGGTCGGCCAGCTCGAGCGCGGGCTCGCCGAAGAACATCTCGCCGCCATCGGACTCCAGGCGCAGCAGCGCGCGCTGGATCGCGCCGATCGACTGCGTGCTGACCAGGCCGTAGGAGGTGGAGATGTCCTTGCGCTCGTCGGCCACCAGGCCGAGCAGGGCACGCAGGTCTTCCAGGTCGAGCAGCAGCAGGCCGCGGTCGTCGGCAAGCTTGAACACGATGTCGAGCACGCCCGATTGGGTGTCGTTGAGTTCGAGGATGCGCGAAAGCAGCGTCGGGCCGATCTCGCTGACCGTGGTGCGGATCGGATGACCGGACTTTCCGAAGAGGTCCCAGAACACGGTCGGGCTGGCCTGCGGCGACCAGTCCGCGATGCCGATCTGGGCGACGCGCTCCTGCAGCTTCTCGCTGGCGGTGCCGGCCACTGCCAGGCCGGCGACATCGCCTTTCACGTCGGCCAGGAACACCGGCACGCCCATTCGCGAAAATCCCTCCGCCAGCGTCATCAGGGTGACCGTCTTGCCGGTGCCGGTGGCGCCGGCGATCAGGCCATGGCGGTTGCCAAGCTTGCCGTGCAGCAGCACCGGGCCGCCGTCGGGCGTGGTGATCGATTTGCCCACCAGGATGGTGTTGGCGGGGACGACGGACGCGTTGGAGTCCATGGTGGCTTCCGTTGGGTGACGGGCGATTCTATGCGCGAACGACGGCGGCATCGGCTTGCCCGGTTCAGCGCCACGGGGCTACCCTGCCAAGCCACTTCGCTGCAGTTGCCGTCCATGCCCTTGTCTGTCCGCTCTTCCACGGCCGCGCTGGTTGTCGCGATCGCTCCCGTCGCGGGTCTTCTGCTGGCCGGTCTGTCGTTCGATGCAAGCGCACTGTCGCGCCGCGACCAGCAGGCCGTCGATGCCCTCAACCAACGCGTGCAGGCGGCCGAAACGAAGTACCGCGAGTCGATCGTGAAGATCGGCAATGCCGATCCCGAAGGCATCGCCCAGAGCAACGCCGCACTGGAGGACATCGAGGACGTGATCGTCGAGTGCGGCAAGCAGCGGGGGTGTTCGGTCGGCACCATGCTGGCCGCCTACAAGCGCCTGCTGAAGGCCAACGCCGACGCCGCCGGCGATGGCGACACCGATACGTCCCTGGCCGACGAACCGCCGGACACGTCGGCCGACGGGGTTCCGCAAAGCGCGAGCGCGGCATCGCTGTTGAGCGCGGACGGCCAACGCCTGGTGCGCCTGGTGCAGAACAATCCGGCGGTGCAGGCCGGCATTCGCCGTTGGCTTACCGACATGCGCGTGGCGCTGATCACCAGCCACGAAAACTACCAGTACATGCGACACCTGATGTCGCCATCGTTCCAGCGCAACGGCCTGCCCGAGGCGCTGCTGTTCGGGATCATGGCCAAGGAGTCCAACGGTCGCGTGCACGCCGGCTCGCGCGTGGGCGCTACCGGCCCGCTGCAGTTCATGCCGGCCACCGGGCGCCGCTTCGGCCTTGGCCCGGACGGCACCGGTTTCGACACGCGATACGACCCGCGCGCCTCGGCCGACGCCGCCGCAAGCTACCTCAACGAACGCTTCGCCGAGCTCAACAACGACATCGAGATGTCGCTGGCCGCCTACAACGGTGGTGAAGGGCGGGCACTGCGCGTGTTCCGCGCCAGCGGTGGGCGCAGCTTCTGGGATACCGATGTCTACAACCAGTTCCCGGCAGAGACCAAGGACTACGTGCCGATGGTGATCGCCGCGGCCTGGTTGTACCTGCACCCCAAGGAGTACGGCCTGGTGTTTCCCAGCGTCGATGCGCGCCCGGCCACGCTGCGCCTCGCGCGTGCCGCGTCAATCTACGAGCTGACCATCTGCCTGGGCAACGGCGGCACGCGCGACGGCTACATGCGCGCGCTGCGCAACCTCAACCCGCGTTACGAGGCCGACCAGTTCATCCCGGCCGGTACCACGCTCCAGGTCACCGCCCGGATGGCAGGGCTCTACAACCGCCATTGCGTCAGCGGTGCCCGCGCCGACCTGGCCCGCACCCTGGTGCTCAGCGACGCGCGCAATGCGGTGGTCAGCGCCGGCCCGCTGATGCCGGTGACTGCGCCTCCGGCCCCGGCGGCTGTCGCGACGCAGGCACCGCGTGACTACCCGGTGCAGCGCGGCGAGACGCTGTACTCCATCGCAGGCAAGTTCCAGTGCGATGTCGACACGCTGGCCAGTGCGAACGCTATCCGCGGTCCGCGCTACGCCATCCGCCCCGGCCAGGTGCTGAAGCTGGAAGGCTGCAAGGGCTGATGACCGAACCCGCGGAGCCGGCAGGCGCCGACGCGGTTGGCGCCGCCACGGTTGGCGCCTCCGTGTCGCCGCGCCAGCCATCGCTGGTGGCAAAAGCCTGCAGCGCGCTGCATTGGCTGCTTGGGTGGCCGGCGTATCTGCTGCTGATGGTGTGGTACTTGCGCGCCTTGTCGGGTACCTCGCCGGGCTTGGTGATGGCGGGGCTCGTCGCGATTGGACCTGTGTACGTGGCCGTGGTTGCCGTGCACGAATTCGGGCACTGGCTGGTCGCGCGTGCACTGGGCCTGCGGCCGCTGCAGGTGCGCATCGCGCGGTGGACTCTGCAACCGCGCCGGGTTGGCGTGCGCATGCGGGTACTCCCGCGCGGCGAGGGCTGGGACGGCTACGTGGTGGTCCACCCGAAACCCGGCGTGACCACCGAGCGCGAGTGGGTGGCGCTGCTGCTGGCCGGGGCCGGGGCGAATCTCGTGGCGATGCTGGTCTGCGGCGTGTGGGCCGGCGCCAGCGACGGCGCGTTCTCGGTGCTGCTGAACCTGTTTGCCCTGATGAATCTGCAGACGGCGATATCGGCACTGGTCCCCACGGCAAAGCCGCGGCCCAACGACGGGCTGATGGCGTGGCAGCTGATGCGGGGCGGTCGCCTGTCGGTGCCCGGCGACGAATTCGCCTTGTTGAACGCGCGCAGTGTGCACGGCGTCACCGCCGACCAACTGCCCGAACACGAACTGGCTGCGTTGGGTCGGCAGCCGGCGCCGATGCCGTTGTTCCACGACTGGTTGCGGCTGAAGGCGGCGCAGAATCGCGGCGATTGGGCCGCGGCGGTCGCACTCGCCCCGCAGATCGAGCGCAACGAGGCGGCCATGCCCCCGGCGATGCGCGAACTGCTCGACGGCGCCTCGATGGCGCTGCGCGTCGAACTGGCGTTCTCGGCGGCGATGCTGTCGCGCTGCCCCCAACCGTTGGAAACCCTGCCGCGCGGCAAGGGCGAGCTGTGGGAACTGCCGCACCTGCCACCGCGACTGCAGGCATTGAAGGCCGCCCTTGCCGGCGATGTCGCCGGGTGCGAGCGCGCGCTCGAGCGATCGCGGCGGATGGCGGACAACTCCGTCGACCTGTCCCTGCGACGCAGCGAAAAGCGCCTGCGCGCGGCGGTGCGGGCCGTCCTGCCTGCACAGTGACGCATCCGTGTTGGCGGAGTCCTGCGGTTCGCGGCAACGTGGCTGCTGGCCCGCGCACCGACTAAGGTGCACCACGCGTTGACGTGCACCGCGCGCCTCTTTCATCGTCGAGCAAGGAGTTTCGATGTCGTCCCAGCCCAGCCTCCACACCATCGCGCCTGCCCGCCGTCGCTGGGGCCTGGCGATCCTCGTTGTCGCCGCGCTGGCGATCGTCGGCGCGCTGCTGCCCGACCAGCGTTGGCTGCATTACGTGTGCAAGCCGCTGGCGACGTTGTTGATCGTGGCGATGCTGCTGGGCGCCGCGCCGATCACCGTGCGCTATCGGCGCGCGGTGCTGGTCGGCCTGCTGTTGTCGACGCTGGGCGACGCGCTGCTGATGCTGCCTGGCGGGCCCGGAAAGCCCGACCTGTTCGTGTTTGGCCTCGGCAGCTTCCTGTGTGCGCACATCGCGTACCTGGTGGCGTTCGGTGGTCGTGCGCGCGCATTCGCGGTGCGCTGGCCCTGGCTGGCCTATGCCTTGCTCGGTGGATCGGTGCTTTCGGTGCTGTGGCCGCACCTGCCGGGGCCACTGCGACCGCCGGTGGTGGTGTACGTGCTGGTGCTGGCGGCGATGGCCGCGCTGGCCGCATCGATGTGGTGGCAGCACCGCGATCGTCCGGCCACACAGGCGGCCGTCGGCGGGTTGCTGTTCGTGGCGTCGGACGCCACGTTGGCCTTCGATCGGTTCGTCCAGCCGTTCCCGGCCGGGATCGTGGTGGTGCTGGCCACGTACTGGTCGGCGCAATGGCTGATCGCGCGCTCGGCCACGCGCGACTAGTGCCCTGACGCACCACGGGCGGCGCCTGCCGCCAATGGTTGTCTCGCGCGGGTGCGCCGCGTTACGGCAACCCTCGGACGGCAGCCTCGTAGGATGGGTTGAGCGAAGCGATACCCATCGCACGCGATGGCGGCCAAGGTGTCAGCTGCAATCCCGAGGGCGGGGCGGATCGGCCTGGCAGAATCGGCATTCGCCAGGAGGGCTGCCTTCGCTCCCGCCTGGATCCCGGTTGATGGGTATCGCTGCGCTCAACCCATCCTACGTCGATGCATGGGGTCGGTAGCCCACGCTCCGTTCGGGACGGCAACCCTGGCGGGGCGACGCGTCGAAACGACGCGTCAGGGCCGCATTGCCCGATCAGACCCGCCGGGCCAGCGGCTCGCCAAGCCGCACGGCGATCTCGGCGTCGAGTTCCGGCGTCAGCTCGGTCACGCCCGGCGGCAGCAGCACGATCACCGTCGAGCCGTAGTTGAAGCGCGCCATCTCGTCGAAACGGTCCAGTGCGATGTCCGCGCCGCGGAAGTCCTTCACGGTGATCGCGTCGCCGTAGCGCGGGATCTCGACGCCACTCCACACGGTTTCCACACCGGACACCAGCAGCGCGCCCACCATCACCATCGCCATCGGCCCGAAGTCGGTGTCGAAGTGGCACACCAGCCGCTCATTGCGCGCGAACAGGCGCGGCACGTTGCGCACCGCATCCGGGCCGACGCTGAAAAGGCGACCCGGCACGTGCACGGTCTCGCGCAGACGACCCGCCCACGGCATGTGCACGCGGTGGTAGTCCTTGGGCGACAGGTACACGGTGGCAAACAGGCCGTGCTGGAACGGCATCGCGGCATCGGCGTCGCCAAGCAGTTCGGCGGCGGTGAACGACTGCCCCTTGGCCTGGAAGATGCGGCCGTTTTCGATCGCGCCGCATTGGCTGATGCGCCCGTCGGCCGGCATCAGCAGCACGCGCGGGTCCGGATCGGGCACGCGGGCGCCGGGCTTGAGGGCGCGGGTGAAGAACGCATTGAAGCTGGCGTAGGCGCGCGGATCGGGCTCGGCGGCCTCGGCCAGGTTGACGCCGAACTTCCGCGTGACGGTGTCGATCAACCACTGTTTGATGCGAGGACGGGTCGAATACGCCAGCGCGCGTGCGGCCGCCGACATCGCACGGTGCGGCAGCAGGTAGGTGAGGGTGGTGATCAGGCTCATCGATGGGGCTCTTGATTGCGGCGGCGCGGGGAATGGGGGAGTGAGGCCGAGGGCCGGGCGACGGCGGCTGCCGGCGCCCGGGCCGGCGTCACGGCGCCGTGGTGGCGGTCAGCTTGGCCAGGTCGGCCGCGATCGCCTTGGGGTCCAGCGGCGGCTGCAGCACGCCGGCCATGCGGCCCTGCGGATCGAGCACCGCCATCGTCGCGCTGTGGTCCATCGTGTACTGATCGGCGGGCATGCCTTCGGGGGCCGGCGCCTTGGCGAACACCAGGCTCAACGAGCGCGTGAACGCCTCCAGTGCCGGCAGGTCGGCCGTTGCGGCCAGGGTGTCGCGGTGGAAGGCATGCGCGTACTCGCCGATGCGGTCGGGCGTGTCGCGCTCGGGATCGACCG
Source organism: Montanilutibacter psychrotolerans (assembly GCF_003719825.1). Classification (GTDB taxonomy): domain Bacteria; phylum Pseudomonadota; class Gammaproteobacteria; order Xanthomonadales; family Xanthomonadaceae; genus Montanilutibacter; species Montanilutibacter psychrotolerans. The sequence continues at coordinate 354,617 of NZ_RIBS01000002.1, forward strand.
ACACGAACAGCACGCGCGGGCGCACGGCCTCGGGGATGCTCGCCCACTGCTTCTGCGCGCCGGACAGTTCGGTCAGCGTGGTGGGGCAGACGTCCGGGCAGTAAGTGAAGCCCAGGAACACCAACGTCCAGTGGCCCTTGAGTTCGCCCGGCACCAGCGCGGTGCCGTCGGACTGGCGCAGGTTGAACGCGGGCAGTTCGCGCGGCGGCTCGAACAGGCGGACGGCCTGGGTCTGCGGCAGCGGCTTCTTGCCTGACGTGGCGGCGAAACGGGATTGCCCTGCCCAAAGGCCGAGGCCGGCGGCGAGCGCGATGATCAGGATGATCACAGTGGTGCGATTGAACATGGCAGGTCCGGTGCTTGGGCCCCGCCATGATAGCGGTCACTGAACATCTGACAGTCACCGCGGTGAAGCGGATGCGTCACCGTACGGTCAAGGCCGGCGAGGAGGGTGTCGGTCATCCACCACGCGTGTCGACGCGACGGTGGCGGCGGCTCGGGGGAGTTTCCGCTCGGGGAGTCCGCCGGCACGTCGGGCGTTTGATGCCCACAGCAGCACGAAGCCGTCCGCGATGTCCGGGCCGATGCCGACCCGGGGCGCGACAGCCCGGGCGGCTGCCAGCCACCGGGTCCACCCAAGACAGGACGTCCACCATGCCGATCGTTCGACTCCGCACGTTGTTCACCATGCTGCTGCTGGCCGTGTGCAGCCTGCCGCTGGCGGCCTTCGCGGCCCGCCCTGACCTGACCGTCATGAGCTACAACATCATGCAGCTGCCCACCCAGGACTGGGACCAGGCCAACCGTCGCAACCGCCTGCCCGCGGCGATCCGCGGCCTGGCCGAGACGCCCGACGTGCTGGTGCTGCAGGAAGTCTTCACCAACGAGGCCTACGCCAGGCTGGTCGACCTGCAGGACCTGTACCCGTACCGCACCGGCACCGTCGGATACCGCTGCAGCGGCGACGGTTGGAACTCGATCAGCGGCGCCTGCTCCAACGCGATCACCGTGGTCCGCGGTGGCGTGGTGGTGCTGAGCCGGTGGCCGATCCTGGAGAAACACGCGCTGGTCTACCGCGCCAGCCGGTACGGCAGCTGGGATTACCTGTCCAACAAGGGCGCGGCCTACGTGCGCTTGCGCAAGGGCGGCAGCGACTACCACATCATCGGCACGCACCTGCAGGCCAGCCAGACGATGGTGTTCGATCCCGGTGCGGACGATCGCCCCGACCACGCCGTGCGCATGGCGCAGCTGCGCGAGATGCACGACTGGATCGATGGCTTCGGCATCGCCCGCAGCGAGCCGGTGATCATCGCCGGCGACCTCAACGTCGAGTACGGGCGCGGCGACGACGTGGTGGAGATGCTCGACACCAGCGCCACCGACCTGGATTACCCGGCCAGCGAGCCGTTCCGCAGCTTCTCGGCCCGGCACAACTGGCTGACCAAGGCCAACGCCTACTACGGCGGGTTCAGCCTGGACTACGACCAGACGCTGGACTACGTCCTCTGGCGGCACGACCACCTGGCGCCGGTCGAACCGGCGCAGCAGCGGGTGATCGCGCTGAAATCGGCCGACAGCTGGTACTGGTTGTGGATGCGCGGCTGGTGGGACCTCCCCGAGGGCCGCGTCTGGCACGACGGCTACCACAGCGAACTGTCCGACCATTACCCGGTCGTCGCCACGTTCCGCTACGACCGCTGAGGCAAGTCGCCTGCGGTTTTTGCGGGCGGCGATTGCGGGAGATTCCCTATAATCGCCGCCTCGCTCCGCGCTGGAATTGCCGTGTCTGCCCAAACCGATCCTTCCGTAACCTTCGAACAGCTCACCATCGTCGACCTGATCCGCCACGGCGGCAGTCGCTTCGGCGCGGCCGGGCTGACCTTCGGGCACAGCTACGACAACGCGCTCGACGAGGCGACCCAGCTGGTGCTGCACGCGCTGCACATGCCGCACGACCTGAGCCCGGTGTACGGCAACTCGCGCGTCACCACGGACGAAAAGCAAAAGGTGCTGGCGTTGTTCGACCGTCGCATCAACGAACGCATCCCGGCCGCCTACCTCACCGGCGAGGCCTGGTTCGCCGGCCTGAGCTTCAAGAGCGACCCGCGCGCGCTGGTGCCGCGCTCGCCGATCGCCGAGCTCATCGAGTCGGGCTTCGAGCCCTGGCTCGGCGGCCGTCAGGTGCACCGTGCGCTCGACCTGTGCACCGGCTCGGGCTGCATCGCCATCGCCACCGCGCACTACCACCCGGATTGGCAGGTGGACGGCGTCGACATCAACGACGACGCCCTGGCGCTGGCTGCCGAGAACAAGACGCGGCTGCACGCCGACAACGTCACCCTGCGCAAGTCGGACCTGTTCCAGCAGCTGCAGGGCGAGGTCTACGACCTGATCGTGACCAACCCGCCGTACGTCACCAACGACGAGACCGACGCGCTGCCGGCGGAATACGCGCACGAGCCCGAGCTGGGCCTGCGCGCCGGCGACGATGGGCTGGACCTGGCGCTGAAGATCCTGCGCGACGCGCCCGATCACCTCAGCGAGGAAGGCCTGCTGATCTGCGAGGTCGGTGAGGCCGAGCGCGCGCTGGTCGAACTGCTGCCCGAACTCCCGCTGGCCTGGGTCGAGTTCAAGGTGGGCCAGATGGGCATCTTCGTCGTCGAGCGCGCCGACCTGGTCGAGCACGCCGCGCGCATCCGCGAGCTGGCCAACGCACGCTGAATTGAGCGCCCTGCGCACCGCAGGGCGGGTGGTCGAAATCCTGGCGCTGCTCCCGGTCGCTGCGGCAACACCGCTGGCCGGGCAGATGGCGCCGGGGGCATGGCGGTCGTCCTGGCACACGTGCGGGCCTGGCCAACAGAACCTGGAGATGTCCTGATGTCGGCCAATACGTTCGGAAAGTTGTTCTCCGTCACCACGTTCGGTGAGAGCCACGGGCCGGCGATCGGCTGCGTGGTCGACGGCTGCCCGCCGGGCCTGGCGCTGACGCCCGACGACTTCCGCCACGACCTCGCTCGCCGTGCCACCGGCAAGACCCGGCACACCTCGGCGCGCCACGAGGCCGACGAGGTGGAGATCCTGTCCGGCGTCTACGAAGGCCTGACCACCGGCACGCCAATCGCGCTGCTGATCCGCAACACCGACCAGCGCAGCAAGGACTACGCGAAGATCGCCGAGCAGTTCCGACCCGGCCACGCCGACTACACCTACTGGCAGAAGTACGGCATCCGCGATCCGCGCGGCGGCGGACGCTCGTCCGCGCGCGAGACCACGATGCGCGTGGCCGCCGGCGTGATCGCCAAGAAGTGGCTGGCGCAGCGGTACGGCGTCCGTGTGCAGGGCTTCATGTCGCAGATCGGCGACATCACCCCGGCTGGCTACGACCTGACCGTGGTCGAGGACAACCCGTTCTTCTGGCCGCATGCCGCGCAGGTCGACGCGCTGGAGGCCTACATGGATGCGCTGCGCAAGTCCGGCGATTCGGTCGGCGCGCGGGTCGACGTGATCGCCGACGGCCTCCCGCCGGGCTGGGGCGAGCCGATCTACGGCAAGCTCGATGGCGAACTGGCCGCAGCGCTGATGAGCATCAACGCGGTCAAGGGCGTGGAGATCGGCGACGGATTCGCGTCGGTGGCGCAGCTGGGTAGCGAGCATCGCGACCACATGGCTGCCAGCGGCTTTGCCTCCAACCACGCCGGCGGCATCCTGGGCGGCATCAGCACCGGCCAGCCGCTGCGTTGCTCGACCGCGTTCAAGCCCACCTCCAGCCTGCGCCTGCCGGTCGACAGCCTGGACATCCACGGCGATACCGTCGAAGTCATCACCACCGGCCGCCACGACCCCTGCGTGGGCATTCGCGCAACGCCGATCTGCGAGGCGATGGTGGCGCTGGTGCTGATCGACCAGGCACTGCGCCATCGCGCGCAGTGCGGCGACGTGGGCGACATCACGCCTCGCATCCCGGGCCATGTCGGTGGCTGATCCGCGCCCGCGCGTCTGGGTATCGCAGCCGCTCTTCGGAGACGTCATCGCGCGCCTGCGCGAGCACTTCGACGTGCGTACGGTCGATACGATCACCCAGCACTCGCCGCAGGACATCGCGCAGGCGCTGGGCGATGTCGACGGTGCGCTGGTGACCCTCAACGACCGCATCGGTGCCGCCGAGATCGCCGGGGCGTCCCGGTTGCGGGTAATCGCCAATGTCGGCGTCGGCTACAACAACCTCGACCTGCCGGCGCTGACGCAGGCCGGCATCCTGGCCAGCAACACCCCGGACGTGCTCACCCAGACCACCGCCGATTTCGGCTGGGCGCTGATGATGGCCGCCGCCCGGCGCATCAGCGAAGCCGAGCGCTGGCTGCGCGACGGCCACTGGCAGCAGTGGAACTTCGAGACGCTGCTGGGCGGCGACGTGCACGGCAGCACGCTGGGCATCCTGGGCATGGGCCGCATCGGGCAGGCCATCGCGCGCCGCGCGGCGGGCTTCGACATGCGCGTGCGTTACCACAACCGCAGCCGCCTTCCGGTCGAGGTGGAACAGGCCTGCGCCGCGCACTACGTCGACTTCGACACGCTGCTGGCGCAATCGGACCACCTGATGCTGGTGTTGCCGTACACGCCGGCCAACCATCATCTGATCGACGCGGCGGCGCTGGCACGGATGCCGGCCCACGCCACGCTGACCAACATCGCCCGCGGCGGCGTGGTGGACGAGGACGCGCTGGCCGATGCGCTGGCCAACGGGCGCCTTGCCGCAGCAGGCCTGGACGTGTTCGAGGGCGAGCCGGCCATCAACCCGCGGCTGCTGGCCCTGCGCAACGCGGTGCTGACGCCGCACATTGCCAGTGGCAGCCTTGCCACCCGGCGTGCGATGGTGGCGCTGGCCGTGGACAATCTGACCGCGGCACTGGGATTCGGCCCCGCTGCCGGAAAACCACCTTCGCTCCTCAACCCCGGCGCCCGTGCGGCGTCCGGCTGACGTCCTTCAACCTCCCCCAGGTGTTTCCATGAGCAAGACCGTGAACGTAGCAGTCGTCGGTGCCACCGGTGCCGTCGGCGAAACCATGCTGAAGGTCCTCGCAGAGCGTCAGTTTCCGATCGGCAAACTGCACCTGCTCGCCAGCGAGCGCTCGGCCGGCGAGAAACTCGAGTACGGCGCGCGCACGATCGTGGTCGAGGACCTGGCGACGTTCGATCCGACCGGCATCGACATCGCGCTGTTCTCCGCCGGCGGCTCGGTATCGAAGGAATACGCGCCCCGGTTCGCCGCCGCGGGCGCTGTGGTGATCGACAACTCCTCGGTGTTCCGCGGCGACGCCGACGTGCCGCTGGTGGTGTCGGAAGTCAATCCCGAGGCGCTGAAGCACCGTCCGCGCGGCATCGTCGCCAACCCCAACTGCTCGACCATGCAGCTGATGGTGGCGCTGGCGCCGATCCATCGCGCCGTGGGCATCGAGCGCATCAACATCGCCACCTACCAGTCGGTGTCCGGCACCGGCCGGCGCGCGCTGGAAGAGCTGGGCCGGCAAACCGCCGCGCTGCTGAACTTCCAGGAAGTGCAGCCGGAGGTCTACCCGGTGCAGATCGCGTTCAACGTGATCCCGCAGGGCGGGGATTTCCTCGAGAACGGCTACACCAGCGAAGAGATGAAGCTGGTCTGGGAGACCCGCAAGATCCTCGGCGACGATTCCATCCTGGTGAACGCCACGGTGGTGCGCGTTCCGGTGTTCTATGGTCATTCCGAGGCTGTGCACATCGAGACCCGCGAGAAGATCACCGCCGCCCAGGCACGAGCGCTGCTGGAGAAGGCGCCGGGCGTTGAGGTGGTGGACGAGCACGTGAATGGCGGCTACCCGACCCCGGTCACGCACGCCTCCGGCCGCGACCCCGCCTACGTGGGCCGCATCCGCGAGGACATCTCGCACCCGCGCGGGCTTGACCTGTGGGTGGTGTCGGACAACATCCGCAAGGGAGCAGCTCTGAACGCCGTGCAATTGGCCGAGCTGGTCATCGCCGAACGCTGAACCGCGACACCGTTGCATTGCACGCATGCCGCGACCCCCTTTAGAGTCGCGGCCAAGGGGAAGGGCAGGAGTGGTAGTGAAGTCAATCGCGCGGTATCGACCGTTGAAGATGGCGTTGGCACTGGTACTGGCAGCCGCCAGTGGCAGCGCCGCGGCGCTCGGGCTCGGCCAGATCGAGCTCAAGTCGCGGCTGGGCCAGCCATTGCTGGCCGAGATCCCGATCATCTCCAGCGATCCGGCCGAGCTTGAACAACTGCAGGCCAACCTCGCCTCGCCCGACACCTTTGCGCGCATCGGCCTGCGGCCGCCCGAGGGCATCGTCGCCCGCCTGCGATTCAGTTCCGCCCTGGATGCCGCCGGCAACCCGGTGATCCGGGTCACCACCGACGAGCCGGTCGACCAGCCCCTGCTGACCTTCCTGATCGAGGTCGACTGGGGCCAGGGCCGGCTGGTGCGCGAGTATTCGGCGCTGATCGACACGCCGCGCACCGTGTCCGCGCCGTCGCAACCGGTGATCGAAGCGCCGGTGGTTGGGCCGTCCAATGCCATCGTGCGCGAGCCCGAGCTGCAACCGGCCGATCCCGGAACGGTGGCCGCCGAGGCCCTCGCAAACAATCCCCAGGCGCCGGGCACCACGCCCGACGCCACGCCCGAGCCCGTGCCCGTGCCGGGTGCCGACAACGCCATCCCGCCGACCCAGCCCGAGCCGTTGCCGGCCAGTGCGCCGTTGGCGATGGCGACGCCGCCGGCAACACCGGCACCGTCGCTGGGATCGGACGGTCAGTACGCCGTCCAGCGCGGCGATTCGCTCTCGCGCATCGCCGGCCAGCTGGGTCTGGACGGCACGCTCGACCAGTCGATGATCGCGCTGCTGCGCGCGAATCCGGACGCGTTCATCGACGGCAACATCAACCAGCTCAAAGCGGGCGTGGTGTTGCGCGTTCCTGGTGCCGGCGACCTGGCGGGCATCGAGTCCGCGCAGGCCACCGCCATCGTGCGCAGCCAGGTGCAGGAATGGCGTGGCAATCGCCGCGCCGTGCCGCAGCCGGTTTCCGCCGACACGGGCGCCAGCCCTGCCGCGGTGGCCTCGGCCGCGCCCGCGGGCCAGGCCGGTGGCGCTCGGCGCAGTGCCGATGCGCGGCTCGAAATCGTTCCGCCCGGCGCCAGCGACGCGACCCGGGCGGGCACACAATCCGGCATGACCGGCGGCGGTGGGGGCGAGATGCTGCGACAGGAACTGCAACAGAAGGAAGAGGCGCTGGTCGCGCGCGAAGCCGAACTGGCCGAGATGAAGGCGCGCGTCGCCGAGCTCGAGAAGCTGCAGCAGCAACAGCAGCAGTTGCTGGCCATGAAGGACACCGAACTGGCCGCGGTGCAACAGCGCCTTGGCGCTTCGCAGGCCGCGCAACCGGCCCCGCCGGCCGCAAACTGGATGCCGTGGCTATTGGGCGGCGGCAGCCTGCTGGCGGCGTTGCTGCTGGGTGGCTGGTGGATGCGCCGGCGCTCGCCGGCTACGCCCTCGTTCCGTGCCCCGGCCGCGACGGCCGGCAGCTCGTCGCTGGCCGACGCTTTCCCGCTGGCCGTGGCGCAACGTCCCGACCTGCCCATCGCGACATCCGACGACGCCGTCGCGGCGCCGTTGGACGATGCCCTGGCCGTGCAGGCGGACGCGTTCGACAGCCAGGACGTGGCCGACCTCCAGACCGGCGAACTGCTCGACGACGCCGGAGTGGCCGCCGATGCCGGTGACCACGAGCTGGCCGACCGCTATGCCGAAGCGCCGCAGGCTGACGACGAACCCGTCGTCGTGACGCAGGCGGCAGCTCCGGTCCCGGCCCCGGCCCCCGAGCTGGTCGCCGCCGCGCCGGCTGCCCAGTTGCAAGGCGAGGGCACGTTGCCGTTCTGGGACCGCCGCGACCGCGAAGTGCTGCCCAGCAAGCGCGCACCGACCTGGCATTCCGGTCCGACCGCCCAGTCCGACGAGTCCGACAGCAGCGAGGGCGGCGGTTACGATCGCCTGGAACTCGCACGCGCCTACCTCAATCTGGGTGACCTGGCCAGCGCGCGCCAGCTGCTGGGCGAAGTGGTCGTCAACGGCGATCTTGCCGCCCGCCAGCAGGCGACGCGGATGCTGCGCGACCTCGAGTAGCCCATGGAGCAGGACCTGCCGGCGGCCGCCGCCCCGGTCGCATTGCGGCGCTACGCGATGGCCGTGGAATACGACGGCGGCGAATTCTCGGGCTGGCAGCGCCTGAGCAAGCACGGTGAGCCCGATCGACCGGGTGAACCGACCGTGCAATCGGCGCTGGAGGCCGCGCTGTCGTTCGTCGCCGGGCGCTCGATCGAGGTGATCTGCTCGGGCCGCACCGATGCGGGCGTGCACGCGGCCTCACAGGTGGTGCATTTCGACGGCCCGGCCGAGCGCGATCCACGCGCCTGGGTACTCGGCACCACTTCGCGCCTACCACCGGCGGTGTGCGCGCGCTGGTGCCAGGTGGTCGCCGACGACTTCCATGCGCGCTTCGCCGCGCGCGCGCGCCGCTATCGCTACCGCATCCTCAATCGGCCCGTGCGGCCGGCGCTGCATCGCCAATACCTGAGCTGGGAGCGGCGACCGCTCGATGCCGACGCGATGCACCGTGCCGCGCAGGCATTGCTGGGCGAACACGACTTCTCGGCGTTTCGCACCGTGCACTGCCAGGCCAAGCACCCGCGGCGCGACCTGCAGTTCATCGCGGTGCGCCGCGAGGGCGACGTGGTCGAGATCGAAGTGCAGGCCAACGCGTTCCTGCATCACATGGTTCGCAACATCGTCGGCAGCCTGCTGCCGGTCGGGCGCGGCGATCAGCCCGAACGCTGGATCGCCGAACTGCTGGCCGGGCGCGATCGTGCCGTCGCCGGACCCACTGCGCCCTCGGCGGGGCTGGTGTTCGTCGGCCCGCGCTATCCGGCGCACTGGCTGCTTCCCGACGAGGTCACGCTGTGACGCACGCACCATTGCGCACGCGCATCAAGTTCTGCGGCCTGACCCGCGCCGAGGACGTCCACCTGGCGTGCGCGCTGGGCGTGGATGCGGTCGGATTTGTTTTTGCCGCGCGCAGCCGACGCCGGCTCGCGGTGGACCAGGCGCGCGCTTTGCGCGATGCGCTGGCGCCACTGGTCGACGCGGTGGTGCTGTTCATGGACAACGATGCCGACGAGGTGCGCGATGTCGTGCACCACGTGCGGCCGAGCCTGCTGCAGTTCCACGGCGACGAGGACGACGCGTTCTGCCGCGGCTTCGGCGTGCCGTACATCAAGGCCGTCGCGATGGGCGGCGATGCGTCTGCCGACGCGGCCGCACTCGAGGCGCAGTACCCGGCGGCGACCGGCTTCCTGCTCGACAGCCACGCGCGCGGCGAGTCGGGTGGCAGTGGGCTGGCGTTCGACTGGGCGCGCATTCCGCAGGCGATGCACAAGCCGTTTCTGCTCGCTGGCGGCTTGTCCCCCGACAACGTGTTCGATGCCGTACGCGCGACCCGGCCATGGGGCGTGGACGTGTCCAGTGGCATCGAGAGCGCGCCAGGCATCAAGGACGGCGCGCGCATGCGCCGCTTCGTCGAGGAAGTGTGTCGCGCCGATCGCCTCGATCGGTGAGCCTGCAACTTATCCCGGGACCGGACCGGCAGACCCGCGCGCGACGCCATCGCCGGCCCGGCATGCCCTAAACTCGGGCGCCGGCTGCGACCGCCCGTAGCCCACCACGACCTGCTGCGATGCCCACTGACCACATCACCGATTTCCACGCCTATCCCGATGCCGATGGACACTTCGGCCGTTTTGGCGGGCGCTTTGTCGCCGAGACCCTGATCGGACCGTTGCAGGAACTGGCGACCGCGTACGACGCGGCGCGCATCGATCCGGCCTTCATCGCCGAGTTCGAACAGGACCTGGCGCACTACGTCGGACGGCCGAGCCCGATCTACCACGCGCAGCGATTGAGCCGCGAAGTGGGCGGCGCGCGCATCCTGCTCAAGCGCGAGGACCTCAACCACACCGGCGCGCACAAGATCAACAACACCATCGGCCAGGCGCTGCTCGCCTCGCGGATGGGCAAGACCCGGATCATCGCCGAGACCGGCGCCGGGCAACACGGCGTGGCCAGCGCCACCGTGGCGGCTCGACTCGGTCTGGAATGCGTGGTCTACATGGGCGCCACCGATATCGAGCGCCAGAAGATCAACGTCTACCGCATGAAGCTGCTCGGCGCGACGGTGGTGCCGGTGACCAGCGGTTCGGCCACGCTCAAGGACGCACTCAACGAAGCGATGCGCGATTGGGTCACCAACGTGCAGGACACCTTCTACATCATCGGCACCGTCGCCGGTCCCGACCCGTACCCGCGCATGGTCCGCGACTTCAACGCCGTGGTCGGACGCGAGGCGCGCGCGCAGATGCTGGCCGAGTACGGCCGCCTGCCGGACGCGGTCACCGCCTGCGTCGGCGGCGGCAGCAACGCGATCGGCGTGTTCCATGCCTTCCTCAACGACCGCGCCGTGCGACTGGTCGGTGCGGAGGCGGCCGGCGACGGCATCGACAGCGGGCGCCATGCGGCGTCGCTGGCGGCCGGTCGCCCCGGCGTGCTGCACGGCAACCGCACGTACGTCCTGTGCGACGACGACGGCCAGATCATCGAGACGCATTCGGTCTCGGCCGGACTGGATTACCCGGGCGTCGGTCCCGAGCACGCATTCCTCAAGGACACCGGCCGTGCCGAGTACGTCGGCGTGACCGACGGCGAGGCGCTGGCGGCGTTCCACCAGCTGGCCCGCACCGAGGGCATCCTGCCGGCGCTCGAATCCAGCCACGCCATCGCACAGGCGGTGAAGCTGGCCCGCGAGCTGCCCAAGGACGCGATCGTGCTGTGCAACCTGTCCGGCCGTGGCGACAAGGACGTGCACACGATCGCCGGCCGCGAGGGCATCACGTTCTGATGGTTGCCGGTGGCGGTCGCAGCGGGCAGGGTGGCGCGTGCGCCGATTCCCGCCGTCGCGCGGGCCGTCGACCGGACGCACGACCGGATCTCGCAAGCGTTCCACCCCGCGCCGGTTGACTGCCGCCGGTTATCCAGGCTCGCCGATCCGGTCGAGCCTGCAACGCGATGGATCGATCGCCGCGCATGGCATCGATCCGTTCCCATCGGCGCCCACCCGCGTCAAAGACTTCCCGCCATGACCCGAACCAACAAGCGCTTCCTCCAGCTCAAGGCCTCCGGCCGCAAGGCCCTGGTGCCGTTCATCACCGCCGGCGATCCGTCGCTGGAGGCCACGGTGCCGGTCATGCATGCGCTGGTCGAGGCCGGGGCGGACGTCATCGAGCTGGGCGTCCCGTTTTCCGATCCCATGGCCGATGGCCCGACCATCCAGCGCAGTTCCGAGCGCGCCCTGGCGCGCGGTGCCAGTCTGGCCTACCTGTTCGACACCGTGCGCACCTTCCGTGAGCGCGATACCGAAACGCCGGTGGTGCTGATGGGCTACCTGAACCCGGTCGAGATCCGTGGCGCGCAGGCATTTGCTGCCGAGGCGGTGGGTGCCGGCGTCGACGGCATCCTGCTGGTCGACCTGCCGCCCGAGGAGGCCGCCGATTTCCGCGCGGGCTTCGCCGCGCACGGCCTGGAGTTGATCCTGCTGGCCGCGCCGACCACGTCCGATGCCCGGATGGCGCTGATCTGCGCCGAAGGGGAGGGCTACCTGTACTACGTCAGCTATGCCGGCGTGACCGGCGCCGATCGCCTCGACACCGGCGTCGCCAGCAGCCGTCTGCACGCTATTCGCGCCCAGGCCAAGGTGCCGGTGGTCGCCGGGTTCGGTATCAAGGACGCCGCCAGCGCCCGTGAAATGGCCCGCGAAGCCGATGGCGTGGTGGTCGGCAGCGCCCTGGTCGCCGCGATCGGCGAGGCGGCGGACGCGCCAACCGCCGCTCGCCTGGCCGGCGAGTTCCTGGCGCCACTGCGCGCCGCGCTGGACGCCAACGTCGCCGCCTGAGGCGGCATCGGGCGCCTGCGCTAAACTCCCACGCTTGGCCGCAGACCGCCCGGAAGGCGTCGCGGCCCGTCTGAACAACGGCCGGCTCAGCCGGCCCGAACGGGAAAAACCCAACGCATGTCCTGGCTCAAGAAACTCATGCCGTCCGGAATCCGCACCGAAACCGGTACGGCCAAACGACGCAGCGTGCCCGAGGGGTTGTGGGAAAAGTGCGACCGCTGCGGCGCCGTGCTCTACCGCCCGGAGCTCGAGGAAAACCTCGAGGTCTGCCCCAAGTGCAGCTTCCACATGCCGATCCGCGCGCGCGCGCGCCTGGCATCGCTGTTCGATCCCGACAGTGGTTCCGAGATCGGTGCCGAACTGGGCCCGGTCGACGTGCTCAAGTTCAAGGACCAGAAGAAGTATTCCGAGCGCATCAAGGCCGCGCAGAAGTCCACCGGCGAGCGTGATGCGCTGGTCGCCATGCAGGGCAAGCTGAAGGGGCGTGACCTGGTCGCCGCCTCGTTCGACTTCGCCTACATGGGCGGATCGATGGGCTCGGTGGTCGGTGAGCGCTTCGCGTTGGCCGCCGAGCGGGCGCTGGCGCTGGGCTGTCCGTTCGTCAATTTCTCCGCCAGCGGCGGCGCGCGCATGCAGGAAAGCCTGTTCTCGCTGATGCAGATGGCCAAGACGTCGGCGGCGCTTGGTCGCCTGCGGGCGGCGGGCCTGCCGTACATCTCGGTGATGACGCATCCCACCACCGGCGGTGTGTCGGCGTCGTTCGCCATGCTGGGCGACATCAACATGGCCGAGCCCGAGGCGCTGATCGGCTTCGCCGGTCCGCGCGTGATCGAGCAGACCGTGCGTGAAAAGCTGCCCGAAGGCTTCCAGCGCAGCGAATTCCTGCTGGACCACGGTGCGGTCGACCAGATCTGCGATCGTCGCGAGATGCGCGATCGCCTGGCGCACCTGCTGGCGATGCTGATGAAGCAACCGCAACCCGAGGACGACGCGGAGATCGTGGTCGAGGGGAACCGCGCATGAGTCGCAAGTACTTCGGTACCGACGGCATCCGTGGTCGAGTGGGCGAGGGTGTGATCTCGGCCGACTTCGTGCTGCGCCTGGGCAATGCCTACGGCCTGGCGCTGCCGCGTCGCGAATGGCGTCGTCCGCTGGTGCTGATCGGCAAGGACACGCGCATCTCCAACTATATGTTCGAGGCTGCGCTCGAGGCCGGGCTGGTCGCCGCCGGCGTCGACGTGCAACTGGTCGGTCCGATGCCGACTCCGGCGGTGGCGCACCTCACGCGTTCGATGCGCGCCGACGGCGGCATCGTGATTTCGGCGTCGCACAACCCGCACCACGACAACGGCATCAAGTTCTTCTCCGCCGAAGGCGAGAAACTGGACGATGCCACCGAGCTCGCCATCGAGGCGGCACTCGACGAGCCGTTCCGCACCGTGCCGTCCGAGCAGCTTGGCAAGGCCGTGCGTGGCCATGACGCCAAGGCCCGTTACATCGAGGCCTGCAAGAATTCCGTGCCGCGCGGTTTCGACCTCAGCGGCATGCGCATCGTGGTCGATTGCGCAAACGGCGCGACCTACCAGATCGGCCCGTTGGTGTTGCGCGAATTGGGTGCCGTCGTCGACGCCATCGGCGCGGACCCCAACGGCGTCAACATCAACGACGGCGTGGGCTCCACCCACCCGGGCTTCCTGGCCGCGCGCGTCAGCGAGACCGGCTCGGACCTGGGCATTGCCTTCGACGGCGATGGCGATCGCGTGCTGTTCGTCGATGGCGACGGCGTGGTCTGCGATGGCGACGACCTGCTGTACGTGCTGGCCAGCGACTGGCGCCAGAGCGGCCGGCTGCGCGGTCCTGTGGTCGGCACGCTGATGACCAACTACGGCCTGGAGCGCGCGCTCGAGCAGCAGGGCCTGGGCTTCATCCGCGCCAAGGTCGGCGACCGCTACGTCCACCAGCAGCTGATCGCCAACCACGGCGTTCTGGGTGGCGAAGCGTCGGGTCACCTGCTGTGCCTGGACCGTGCCAGCACCGGCGACGGCATCGTCAGCGCGCTGCAGGTGCTGGAAGTGCTGCGTCGCCGCGGCATCTCCTTGCGCGAAGCGCTCGCCGGCTTCACCAAGGTGCCGCAGAAGACCGTCAACGTGCGCTATTCGGCGGCAGGTAGTCAGCCGAGCGAGGCCGATTCGGTCAAGGCCGCCTTGGCCGAGGCGCAGGCGGCGGTGGAAGGGCGCGGGCGTGCGTTCCTGCGTCCGTCTGGTACCGAACCGGTGGTGCGTGTCACGGTCGAAGCCGACGAGCACGGGCTCATGCAGTCCACGCTCGATCGCCTTGCCGACGCCGTCCGCGCGGCGGCGAACTGACCCGATCGCGCTGGCCGCAGCCGTCAGCGACCCGACTTCCGCCATCCATCAACGCCAATCCCGGAACGGCATATCCATGACCACTGCGCAGATCCCGACGCTCGACATCCGCCGCTTCACCCAACCCGCCAGCGCCGAAGACCGCGTGGCGTTCGTCGCCGAGCTCGGCGCGGCCTATCGTGAGTGGGGGTTTGCCGGGATTCGCGGGCATGGCATCGCGCAGCAGCTGATCGACGACTCCTACGACGTGTTCAAGGGCTTCTTCGCCCTGCCCGAGGAAACCAAGCGCAAGTACCACGTCGCCGGCGGTGGCGGTGCGCGTGGCTACACGCCGTTCGGCGTCGAGACCGCGAAGGACTCCAAGTACTTCGATCTCAAGGAGTTCTGGCACGTCGGGCGCGAGATCCCGCGTGACTCGAGGTACGCCTCGGACATGCCGGCCAACCTGTGGCCGGACGAGGTGCACGGCTTCCGCGAACACGCCTATGGCCTGTACAACGCGCTCGACCTGCTTGGCGCGAGCGTGCTCTCGGCGCTGGCGCTGCACATCGGCCTGCCGGAAAACTGGTTTGCCGACAAGACCGACTCGGGCAACTCGATCCTGCGCCCGATCCACTATCCGCCGATCACCAGCGACGACATCCCCAACGAGCGCGCCGGCGCGCACGAGGACATCAACCTCATCACGCTGCTGGTGGGTGCCAGCAGCGAGGGATTGGAGGTGAAGTCGCGCAAGGGCGAGTGGGTGCCGTTCACCGCCGACGCCGACACCATCGTGGTCAACATCGGCGACATGCTGCAGCGCCTGACCAACCACGTGTACCCGTCGACCACCCACCGCGTGGTCAACCCGCCGGGCGAGAAGGCGCGCCAGCCGCGCTACTCCACGCCGTTCTTCCTGCACCCGAATCCGGATTTCCTGATCGACGTGCTGCCTTCGACAATCACGCCCGACAATCCCAAGCGCTATCCCGAGCCGATCACGGCGCAGGGCTATCTCGAAGAGCGTTTGCGCGAAATCAAGCTCAAGTAGGCACCGGCCCCATCCAGCCTGCACACCCAGCAAGGCCCTGCGCGAGCGGGGCTTTCGCTTGTCTGGTGCGTGGACAGGGCGCGCGATCGCGAATCAGTCCTGCCGGGCACCCACGTCGACACCGGCATCCGACAGCGCGTCGCGCCAGGCGGCCAGCTTGGCGTCGCCGCGTTGGGAGGCGTTGGCGGGACTGGTCGAGGGCAGCCGCACCAGCGTCAGCCGGCCGGCATCGGCAAGACCGGGTAGCACCCGGCGCCGAAAGCTGCTTTCGGCCTTCGCACCGTTGAACAGCACCCTGCGGATGCGGCGATGGGCGTCGAAGAACGCGACGAAATCATTGGCCTGAGCGCCTTCATCGCGAATTGCCGAATCCAGGCTGCCGTCGCGTTCGCAACTGGCCAGCACATCCCACAGGGCAATCCCGGCCGTCGCCAGTCGCAGCAGGCGCTCGCCATAGGGCAGGGAAGGGGCGGCGCCGACCAGTTCGCCCATGAACGGCCAGAACCGGTTCTGCGGATGAGCGTAGTAACGCTGGGCCTGTAGCGATCTCGCGCCCGGCATGCTGCCGAGAATCAGCACGCGCGCATCGGCGCGTGCGTGCGGCGCGAACCCGCGCAGTCGTGGCGATGGGGATGGTGCGATGGGCATGGCGATGGCGTGAACTCTGGGCCCCGTCAGTACCTGACGGCGGTGGGCGATACGGCCGCCAGCGGCGCCGGCTGGCCGGAATCTGGGTGCTCTGCGGTAGACTTGCCGGCCTCGCAAGCCTGGGAGCGCTCGATGCGCCGCAAGATCGTAGCCGGTAACTGGAAGCTGCACGGAGACCGCAAGTTCGCCTTCGAACTGCTCGACGCCATCGCGTCGGCGGCCGCGCCGCAGGGTGTCGAGCGCATCGTCCTGCCGCCGCTGCCGTACCTGGGAGAGCTGGTCGAGCATTACGGCCCGCGCGGTCTGTCGTTCGGTGCCCAGGATGTCAGCGCAAACGAAAAGGGTGCGTTCACCGGTGAAGTGTCCGCCGCCATGCTCGTCGACGTGGGCGCGGCCTATGGCCTGGTCGGCCATTCCGAGCGTCGCCAGTACCACGGTGAAACCAGCGAACTGGTTGCGCGCAAGTTCTTTGCCGCCAAGACCGCCGGCCTGACACCGATCCTGTGCATCGGCGAGACCCTGAACGAGCGTGAAGACGGCCAGACCGAGTGGCGCCTTCAGGAGCAGATGGGCCCGGTGCTGCAACACGGCGGGGCGGCTGCATTCGAAGGCGCGATCATCGCCTATGAGCCCGTCTGGGCGATCGGCACGGGCAAAACCGCCTCGCCGGCGCAGGCGCAGGCGGTGCATCAATTCATCCGTAGCGAAATCGCTGCATACGATGCTAGAATCGCTGGCTCGCTACCGCTCTTGTACGGCGGCAGCGTGAAGGCCGATAATGCCGGCGAGCTGTTTTCCCAGGCAGATGTCGATGGTGGACTGGTTGGTGGCGCCTCGCTGGTTGCCGCGGACTACAACGCCATCGTCGCGGCAATGGTTTCCTGATCGACCGGGATACGCCCGGACGGTCCAAACGAGATAAGAGCTAGCCGATGCTGTTGTTCCTCAACGTCATCTATGTGCTGATCGCGGTTGCGATGGTCGCGCTGATTCTCATGCAGCGTGGTGCCGGTGCGCAGGCGGGTTCGGGTTTCGGCGGCGGCGCTTCGGCGACGGTGTTCGGTGCGCGCGGCGCTTCGAACTTCCTCACCAAGGCAACCAAGTGGCTGGCGATCGCATTCTTCTCGATCAGCCTGTTCATGGCCTGGCACGCGACGCGCACTTCCGGCGCCGCGCCTGCTGCGCAGGGTGACAGCCTGATGGCTCCGGCCACCGGCTCGGCTCAGGTTCCGGCGGCTCCCAAGGCCACCGCGGTCCCGGTTCCCACGGCTCCGGCCGCAGGCAGCACGGTGCCGCAGGCGCCGGCAACGGGTGCCACCGTTCCGGCGGCCCCGACGGCAGTTCCGGCTGCTCCGGCAGCCGCACCGGAAGATGCTCCGAAGCCCGCTCCAGCGGGTGGCTGAAGCCGCTTTATCGGATAGAATTCACCCTCCGGCAGGACGCCCGAGGCGCGATGGAATGTCATCGCGAAACCAGCCCGGCAACAGGCGGGTAATAGTCAGGACGACAGCAAGTGTTTTTGCCCAGATGGCGGAATTGGTAGACGCACTACCTTGAGGTGGTAGCGACTTAGGTCGTGGGGGTTCGAGTCCCCCTTTGGGCACCATACAACGAAGGTCCGGCTCGCGAATGCGGGCCAGACCTGCGGCGGAACAACGCCGAGCCAGGGCCGCGGCGACGTGGCCGCCTAGCCGAACAAGAAGTCGAGAGAACACCGCGTGCTGGCCGAATACCTGCCGACCCTGCTGTTCCTGATCGTCGCCAGCGGAATCGGCGTCGCCCTGCTCGTGGTGGGCAATGTCCTCGGGCCCAAGCGCCCGACTGCGGAGAAACTGTCTCCGTACGAATGCGGCTTCGAGGCATTCGAGGACGCGCGCATGCAGTTCGACGTGCGCTACTACCTCATCGCCATCCAGTTCATCATCTTCGACCTGGAAATCATCTTCATCGTGCCCTGGGCCACCGTGTTCCGCGAACTCGGTGTCGTCGGCCTGATCGAGATGGGCGTCTTCGCCAGCATGCTGTTGCTGGGCTTCATTTACGTGTGGAAGAAGGGAGCCCTGGAATGGGAGTGATCCAGACCGTTTCGGGCTTGATGCACAACCCGCTGCCGGAAGGGCGGCTGGACGACATCCTGCTCCCGGAAGCCGACAACCCGGTCATGCAGCAGGGTTTCGTCACCACCAACCTCGACACGCTGTGGAACTGGGCGCGCACCGGCTCGATGTGGCCGATGACCTTCGGCCTGGCCTGCTGCGCGGTCGAGATGATGCACGCCGGCGCGGCGCGCCTCGACCTGGACCGTTACGGCGTGGTGTTCCGCCCGTCGCCGCGCCAGTCGGACGTGATGATCGTGGCCGGTACGCTGGTCAACAAGATGGCCCCGGCGTTGCGCAAGGTCTATGACCAGATGCCCGACCCGAAGTGGGTGATCTCGATGGGCAGCTGCGCCAATGGCGGCGGCTACTACCACTATTCCTATTCCGTCGTACGCGGTTGCGATCGCGTGGTGCCGGTCGACGTCTACGTGCCCGGTTGCCCGCCAACCGCCGAAGCGCTGGTCTACGGCATCCTGCAGCTGCAGAAGAAGATCCGCCGCGGAACCAACTTCGGCGACGACAAGCAGGGTGTCCGCTGACATGGTCGAGACTGCCGTAGCGTTTGCGCAGCGCCTGCGCGCGCGTTTCGAAGACGCGCTGGTCACGGTGGCCGAGCCGCGTGGCGAAGTCACCCTGGACGTCACTGCCGCCGACTGGCCGGTCGCCGCGCGCGCGTTGCGCGACGAATTCGGCTTCGAGCAGCTCGTCGACGTCAGCGGCGTCGACTATCTGAGCTACGGCTCGGACGAGTGGGACACCGACGTTTCCTCGGAAGGTTTTTCGCGCGGCGTGGAAGGCAAGAGTGCCGGCCGCTTCGCGTGGGGCGAGCAGCCCAACGGCGCGGCGATGTCGCCCGAGCGCCGTTACGCCGCGGTTGCCCACCTGCTGTCGTACCAGCACAACCAGCGTCTGCGCCTGCGCACGTTTGCCGAGAATGACGACCTGCCGGTGGTGGCATCGCTGACGTCGGTGTGGCCGGGTTCCAACTGGTTCGAGCGCGAGGCGTTCGACCTGTTTGGCATCATCTTCGAGGGCCACCCGGACCTGCGCCGCATCCTGACCGACTACGGTTTCGTCGGTCATCCGTTCCGCAAGGACTTCCCGCTGATCGGCAATGTCGAGGTCCGTTACGACGCCGAGCGCAAGCGCGTTGTCTACCAGCCCGTGTCCATCGAGCCGCGCGTCGGCGTGCCGCGCGTGATCCGCGATGACGCGCGCTACCAGACCGCGATCGGCGAAGCCGCGCAGCGCGGCGAGGGCAAGTGATGAGCGCCGCCATGAACAGCAACACCTCGGGCCTCAACAACGCCGAGATCCGCAACTACACGCTGAACTTCGGTCCACAGCATCCGGCCGCGCACGGCGTGCTGCGCCTGATCCTCGAGATGGACGGCGAAGTGGTGCAGCGTGCCGACCCGCACATCGGCCTGCTGCATCGCGGCACCGAGAAGCTGGCCGAGTCCAAGCCGTTCAACCAGTCGATCGGCTACATGGACCGCCTCGACTACGTGTCGATGATGTGCAACGAGCACGCCTACGTCCTGGCGATCGAACGACTGCTCGGCATCGAGGCACCGGAACGCGCGCAGTACATCCGCACGATGTTCGACGAGATCACCCGCATCCTGAACCACCTGATGTGGGTCGGGTCGAATGCGCTCGATCTGGGTGCGATGGCGGTGTTCCTCTACGCGTTCCGCGAACGCGAGGAATTGATGGACTGCTACGAGGCGGTGTCGGGCGCGCGCATGCACGCGACCTATTACCGACCCGGTGGCGTGTACCGCGATCTGCCCTCGCAGATGCCCAAGTACAAGGAATCGCCCTGGCGCAAGGGCGCCAGCCTGAAGCGCTTCAACGAGTGGCGCGAAGGTTCGCTGCTCGACTACCTCGAGGCGTTCTGCAACGACTTCCCGGCGCGCGTCGACGAGTACGAGACGCTGCTGACCGAGAATCGCATCTGGAAGCAGCGGACCGTCGGCGTCGGCGTGATCACGCCCGACCAGGCGTTGGCCTGGGGCATGACCGGGCCGATGGTCCGTGGCTCCGGCATCGCGTGGGACCTGCGCAAGAAGCAGCCGTACGCGAAGTACGCCGAGGTCGATTTCGACATTCCGCTTGGCACCAACGGCGATTGCTACGACCGTTACCTGGTGCGCGTGGCCGAGATGCGCCAGTCCACCCGCATCGTCCAGCAGTGCGTGAAGTGGCTGAAGGCCAACCCGGGCCCGGTCATCGTCGACAATTTCAAGGTCGCGCCTCCCTCCCGCGAGGAGATGAAGGACGACATGGAAGCGCTGATCCACCACTTCAAACTGTTCTCGGAAGGCTATTGCGTGCCGGCTGGCGAGACATATGCGGCGGTCGAAGCGCCCAAGGGCGAGTTCGGTTGCTACCTGGTCTCCGACGGCGCCAACAAGCCGTTCCGCGTCAAGCTGCGTGCGCCCGGTTTTGCGCACCTGTCTTCGATGGACGAGATCGTGAAGGGCCACATGCTGGCCGACGTGGTGGCGATGATCGGCACCTACGACGTCGTGTTCGGCGAGATCGACCGCTAACCGCGGTGCGATCGTTGAGGATTTGAACGAATGAAGGCGACCGGAAATTTCGAGGCCTGTCAGCACGTCGACCCGATGGTCGCGTTGTCCGACAAGACCCGTGAGCACATCGACCACTGGCTGGCCAAGTTTCCGCCGGACCGCAAGCGCTCGGCCGTGCTGCAGGGCCTGCACGCCGCGCAGGAGCAGAACGGCGGCTGGCTCAGCGACGAGCTGATCGCCGCGGTCGCCAAGTATCTCGGACTGCCGCCGGTATGGGCGTACGAGGTGGCCAGCTTCTACTCGATGTTCGAGACGGAGAAGGTCGGCCGCAACAATGTCGCGTTCTGCACCAACATCAGCTGCTGGCTCAACGGCGCCGAGGACCTTGTCCGCCACGCCGAGAAGAAGCTGGGCTGCAAGCTGGGCGAAACCACCGCAGACGGTCGCATCTACCTCAAGCGCGAGGAAGAGTGCGTGGCCGCGTGCTGCGGCGCGCCGGTGGTGGTGGTCAATGGTCATTACATCGAGAACCTCGACACCGCCAAGGTGGACGAGCTGCTCGACGGGTTGAAGTGAGGCAGGCTCAGATGGCGCATCACGACTACTCGAAGGGATACGGCCCGGTGGGCCCGCTCCCGCAGGAACACAACGTCGTCTACACGACGCTGCACTACGACACGCCGTGGTCGTACGAGAACTACCTCAAGACCGGTGGCTACGCCGCGCTGCGCACGATCCTCTCCGAGAAGATGGATCCGGCGGCGGTGATCGAGATGGTCAAGCAGTCGGGCCTGCGCGGCCGCGGCGGCGCTGGCTTCCCGACGGGTCTGAAGTGGAGCTTCATGCCCAAGGTCAGTGGCACGCAGAAGTACATCCTGTGCAACTCCGACGAGTCGGAGCCGGGCACGGCCAAGGATCGCGACATCCTGCGCTACAACCCGCATTCGGTCGTCGAGGGCATGGCGATCGCCTGCTACGCCACCGGCTCGACCGTGGCCTACAACTACCTGCGTGGCGAGTTCCACCACGAGCCGTTCGAGCATTTCGAACAGGCGCTCAAGGAAGCCTACGAGAACGGCTGGCTGGGCAAGAACGTGCTCGGCAGCGGCGTGGACATCGACATCTACGGCGCGCTCGGTGCCGGCGCCTACATCTGTGGTGAGGAAACCGCATTGATGGAGTCGCTGGAAGGCAAGAAGGGCCAGCCGCGCTACAAGCCGCCGTTCCCGGCGAACTTCGGCCTGTTCGGCAAGCCGACCACGATCAACAACACCGAGACCTACGCGTCGGTGCCGGCGATCATCCGCAACGGCGCCGAGTGGTTCCTCAATCTGGGCAAGCCCAACAACGGCGGTCCGAAGATCTTCTCGGTGTCTGGACACGTGGCCAGGCCCGGCAATTACGAGATCCGCCTGGGCACCTCGTTCGCCGACCTGCTGCAGCTGGCCGGCGGCATGCGTCCGGGCCGCAAGATCAAGGCCGTGATCCCGGGAGGCTCCTCGATGAAGGTGCTGCCGGGCGACGTGATGATGGGCATTACGATGGACTACGACGCGATCCAGAAGGCCGGTTCCGGCCTCGGTTCGGGCGCGGTCATCGTGATGGACGACACCGCGTGCATGGTCCGCGCCTGCCATCGCATCAGCCGTTTCTACTTCAAGGAAAGCTGTGGCCAGTGCACGCCGTGCCGCGAAGGCACCGGCTGGATGTACCGCATGCTGACGCGCATCGTCGAGAAGCAGGCGACGCTCGAGGACCTGCAGATGCTGCGTGGCGCCGCGGGCCAGATCGAAGGCCACACCATCTGCGCGTTCGGCGAAGCCGCCGCGTGGCCGGTGCAGGGCTTCCTGCACCACTTCTGGAACGAATTCGAGTACGCGATCGTGAACAAGCGCTTCCTGGTCGACGACCAGCAGGCCGGTCTCGTGGAGCAGGCGGCATGAGCGCTGAAACCGTGAACGCGCCGGTGGTGCCGGAAGGTCACGTCGCGATCGAGATCGACGGTGTTTCGCTGGTCGCGCCGAAGGGCTCGATGATCATCCATGCCGCCGACAAGGCCGGCATCCCGATCCCGCGCTTCTGCTACCACGACAAGCTGTCGATCGCGGCCAATTGCCGCATGTGCCTGGTCGAAGTCGAGAAGATGCCCAAGCCGGCGCCGGCCTGCGCCACGCCGGTGATGGACGGCATGAAGGTCATCACGCGCAGCGAGAAGTCGCTCAAGTCGCAGCGCAACGTGATGGAGTTCCTGCTGGTCAATCACCCGCTGGACTGCCCGATCTGCGACCAGGGCGGCGAGTGCGAGCTGCAGGACCTGTCGATGGGCTACGGCCGTTCGGTCAGCCGCTTTGCCGAGCGCAAGCGTGTGGTGCCCGACGAGGACATGGGTCCGCTGGTCGCCACCGAGATGACGCGCTGCATCCAGTGCACGCGCTGCGTGCGCTTCACCGCCGAAGTCGCCGGTACCTACGAGCTGGGCGGCATGTACCGCGGCGAGAACCTGCAGATCGGTACGTTCGATGGCAAGCCATTGACGACCGAGCTGTCGGGCAACGTCATCGACGTGTGCCCGGTCGGCGCGCTGACCAACAAGGTGTTCCAGTTCAAGGCGCGCCCGTGGGAATTGACCGCACGCGAGTCGCTGGGCTTCCACGATGCGCTGGGCAGCAACCTGTTCCATCACATCCGTCGCGGCGAAGTGCTGCGCACCGTGCCGCGCGACAACGAAGCGGTCAACGAGTGCTGGCTGTCCGACCGTGACCGTTATTCGCACCAGGGCCTGTACGCCCAGGACCGCGCGACCCGGCCGATGGTCAAGGACGGCGACGCGTGGCGCGAGGCGTCGTGGGAAGAGGCACTGGCCAAGGCCGCCAAGATCCTGCGCGACAACGGCGCGGATCAGCTCGGCGTACTCGCCCACCCGGCTACCTCGAACGAAGAGGGCGCGTTGCTGGTCCGCCTGGCGCAGGCGCTGGGCACGGGCAACATCGACCACCGCATCGCGCAGCGTGACCTGTCCGACGGCGCCGCCGCCGAGACCTTCGCTGTGCCGGTTGCCGATATCGACCATGCCGACACGATCGTCATCGTCGCCTCGAACCTGCGCCACGAACTGCCGCTGGTGCACCAGCGCGTGCGCAAGGCCTGGACCGCGGGCGCGAAGGTGCACGTGGTCGGTCCGGTCGACTTCGATTTCAGCTTCGACATCGCCAGCAAGCAGATCGTCGCGCCGTCGCAGGTCGCCGGTGCGCTGGCCGATGCCACGCTGCGTGCGACCGCAACGGCGGGCGAGCGGGTTGTCGTGATTGTCGGTGCGCTCGCCGAGAACGGTGCGCATGCCGCCGCCATCCGCAGTGCTGCTACCGAGTTCGCCACCGCCACGGGCGCGGCGCTGTGCCGCATCCCGCAGGGTGCCAATGCGGTCGGCCTGTCCGACTACGGCGTGCTGCCGAGCGCACGCGATGCGCAGGCGATGCTGGCCGACGCACGCGGGGCGTATGTGATCTACGGCATCGAGCCGGGTCTGGATTTCGCCGACACCGCACGTGCGATGAAGGCACTGGGCGCAGCGCAGGTCGTGGCATTCAGCCATTACGCCTGCCGCTCGACGCAAGCGGTCGCCGACGTGATCCTGCCGATCGGCCTGCTGCCCGAGATCGATGCCACGCTGACCAACCTCGATGGCCGCCAGCAGGCAGCCAGCGCCGGTGGCAAGTTGCCCGGTGACGCGCGCGCCGGTTGGCGCGTACTGCGTGCCCTGGGCGGTGAGCTGGGTGCCGACGGTTTCGACTTCACCGACCTGGCCGGTCTGCGTTCGGGCATGCAGATGCGCGACGTCGTCGCGGTTGCCGGTGCGCCGGCGCAGTCGTCTGGCGAAGGGCTCGAGATCGCCGCCAGCGTTGCGATCTACCGCAGCGACGCCACCGTGCGCCGCGCCGCGGCGCTGCAGTCGCATCCGTTGAATCTCGAACCGCGCGCGGTGCTGCACCCGGCCGATGCGCTGTCGCTTGGACTGGCCGAGGGCGTGGTCGGCAAGTTCAGCACCTCCGCCGGCACCGCGACGCTGCCGGTCGTCACCAGCGACAAGGTCGCGCGTGGCACGGTATGGGTGGAAGGCGGGCATGGCGCGACCGCGCCGCTCGGCGCCGGTCGCGTGCAGGCGGTGAGGGCATGAGCATGTTCGGAAGCGTGATCGATCCGCTGCGCGACTGGATGCTGTCGCTGGGCGATGTCGGCGTGGTGCTGTGGATCGTCCTCAAGATCCTCGCCATTGCCGTGCCGGTGATTCTTTCGGTGGCGTTCTACGTGCTGTGGGAGCGCAAGCTGATCGGCTGGATGCACGTGCGCCATGGACCGATGTACGTCGGCATGGGCCTGCTGCAGACCTTCGCCGACGTGTTCAAGTTGTTGTTCAAGGAAGTCATCCAGCCCACCAGCGCGTCGCCGTTCCTGTACCGGCTTGCCCCGCTGATCGTGCTGGTGCCGGCCTTTGCGGCCTGGGCGGTGGTGCCGTTCGATGCGCAGCTGGTGCTGTCCAACGCCAATGCCGGCCTGCTGTACCTGCTGGCGATGACCTCCATTGGCGTGTACGGCATCATCCTCGCCGGCTGGGCCTCGAACTCGAAGTACGCCTTCCTCGGCGCGATGCGCGCCTCGGCACAGATGGTGTCGTACGAAATCGCGATGGGTTTCGCGCTGGTCGGCGTGATGGTCGCCGCCGGCAGCCTCAACCTGTCCGAGATCGTGATGGCGCAGGCCGGCAACGGTGGCTTCCTCGAATGGTTCTGGCTGCCGTTGCTGCCGCTGTTCGTCATCTACTTCGTGTCGGGCGTCGCCGAGACCAACCGCGCGCCGTTCGACGTCGTCGAAGGCGAGTCGGAAATCGTCGCCGGCCACATGGTGGAGTACTCGGGCGCGTCGTTCGCGCTGTTCTTCCTGGCCGAGTACGCCAACATGATCCTGATCAGCTTCCTGGCCGCGATCTTCTTCGTCGGCGGCTGGCTGAGCCCGTTCCAGGGCTGGGGCATCCCGTTCCTGTCGGTCGACGGCTGGTGGTGGCTGCTGGCCAAGGTGTTCTTCTTCGCCAGCTGCTACATCTGGTTCCGGGCTTCGTTCCCGCGCTACCGCTTCGACCAGATCATGCGGTTGGGCTGGAAGGTATTCATTCCGATCTCGATCGCATGGATCGTCGTTACGGCGCTGATGGCGTACTACGGCGTGTTCGAGCCGGGGCAATAAGGCAGAAGGCATGAATCGCATCGTTTCCTACTTCAAGAGCCTGCTGCTGCTCGAGCTCCTCCAGGGGCTCTGGCTGACGCTGAAGTACCTGTTCAAGCCCAAGTACACGCTCATGTACCCGATGGAGAAGACGCCGCAGTCGCCGCGTTTCCGCGGCGTGCATGCGTTGCGCCGGTACCCCAACGGCGAAGAGCGTTGCATCGCCTGCAAGCTGTGCGAGGCGGTGTGCCCGGCGCTGGCGATCACGATCGACTCGGAGAAGCGCGAGGACGGCACGCGCCGTACCACGCGCTACGACATCGACCTGTTCAAGTGCATCTTCTGCGGCTTCTGCGAAGAGTCCTGCCCGGTCGATTCGATCGTCGAGACGCACATCCACGAGTACCACTTCGAACAGCGCGGACAGAACATCGTCACCAAGCCGCAGCTGCTGGCGATCGGCGACCGTCTCGAAACCGAGATCGCCGAGCGCCGCGCTGCCGACGCCGCCTTCCGCTGAGTGCCCGCCATGGATATCTCGCTCATTGCCTTCTACCTGTTCGCCGCCACGGCCGTGTTTGCTGCCGGAGCGGTGATCAGCGTCAAGAACCCGGTGCACGCGGCGCTGTTCCTGGTGTTGACGTTCTTCTCGATCGCCTGTGTGTGGCTGATCGCCGGCGCCGAGTTCCTCGGCGTCGCGCTGATCCTGGTGTACGTCGGCGCGGTGATGGTGCTGTTCCTGTTCGTCGTGATGATGCTCGACATCGACGTCGCGCCATTGCGCGAGGGCTACGTGCGCTACCTGCCCATCGGGCTGGTGGTCGCGGTGGTGATGCTGGTGGAGATGCTGACGCTGATCGGCGTGCGCGCGCAGATGTCGGTGCCGCTGACGGCCGATGCCGCCGAGGTCGCCGGCATCTCCAACACCAAGTGGCTGGCGCACGCGCTGTTCGACGAGTTCCTGCTGCCGTTCGAGGTCGCTGCGGTGATCCTGACCGTGGCGGTGATCGCGGCGGTGATGTTGACCCTGCGTCGCCGCGAGGGCGCCAAGCACCAGAATCCCGGTGACCAGGCCCGCGTGCGTTCGGCCGACCGCCTGCGCATCGTGAAGATGGACGCCGTGAAGCCGCCGGTTGCGGTCGTCGAGCAGCCTGCCCCGGAGGCCAAGCCGTGAACGAACTCATTACGTCGGGCCTGAGCCTGGGACACTTCCTCGCGCTGGGCGCGGTGCTGTTCTGCATCAGCGTCGCCGGCATCTTCCTCAACCGCAAGAACGTGATCGTGCTGTTGATGTCGATCGAGCTGATGCTGCTCGCCGTCAACATCAATTTCGTGGCGTTCTCGCGGCAACTCGGCGATCCGGCCGGCCAGGTGTTCGTGTTCTTCATCCTGACCGTTGCTGCGGCTGAGGCAGCCATTGGCCTGGCGATCCTCGTCACGCTGTTCCGTAACCGGCGCACGATCAACGTCGCCGAAATCGATTCGATGAAGGGCTGATCCGATGCCGGGTGTGGAACTCGCCATTTCCAAGAGCGTCCTGCTGGCGGTCGTGCTCGCGCCGCTGCTCGGCGCGATCGTGGCCGGCTTTTTCGGTCGCAGGGTCGGCCGCGCGGGCGCGCACACGATCACCATCCTCGGCGTGGCCATCAGCTGCGCCTTGTCGGGCTACGTGCTCTGGCAACTGGTCGGGCAGGGGGCGCCGCCGTTCAACGAGAACGTCTACACGTGGTTCCAGGTCGGTGGCTACGAGGCGCACGTCGGCTTCATGGTCGACAAGCTGACCGCGATGATGATGGTCGTGGTCACGTTCGTGTCGCTGCTGGTGCATCTGTACACCATCGGCTACATGCACGAGGACCCGGGCTACCAGCGGTTCTTCAGCTACATCTCGTTGTTCACCTTCTCGATGTTGATGCTCGTGATGAGCAACAACTTCATGCAGCTGTTCTTCGGCTGGGAAGCGGTGGGCCTGGTGTCGTACCTGCTGATCGGCTTCTGGTTCAAGCGCCCGACGGCGGTGTTCGCCAATCTCAAGGCATTCCTGGTCAACCGCGTCGGCGACTTCGGCTTCCTGCTCGGCATCGCCGGCGTGCTGTGGATGTTCGGCTCGCTCGACTACGCCACCGTGTTCGCCAACGCCAGCTCCACGCTGGGTGGGCAGACGATGTCGGTGATCGCCGACCACGAGTGGTCGATCGCGACGGTGATCTGCATCTGCCTGTTCATCGGCGCGATGGGCAAGTCGGCGCAGGTCCCGCTGCACGTGTGGCTGCCCGATTCGATGGAAGGCCCGACCCCGATCTCGGCGCTGATCCATGCCGCGACGATGGTGACCGCAGGCATCTTCATGGTCGCGCGCATGTCGCCGCTGTTCGAGCTCAGCCAGACCGCGCTCAACTTCGTGCTGTTCATCGGCGCCACCACGGCGTTCTGGACCGGCCTGATCGGCATCGTGCAGAACGACATCAAGCGCGTGGTCGCGTATTCCACGCTGTCGCAGCTGGGCTACATGACCGTGGCGCTGGGCGTGTCGGCCTACTCGGCGGCCGTGTTCCACCTGATGACTCACGCCTTCTTCAAGGCGCTGCTGTTCCTGGGTGCCGGCTCGGTGATCATCGGCATGCACCACGAGCAGGACATGCGCCGCATGGGCGGCCTGCGCAAGTACATGCCCATCACCTACATCACGATGGTGATCGGCACGCTCGCTCTGGTCGGCACGCCGTTCTTCAGCGGTTTCTACTCGAAGGACACGATCATCGAGGCCGCTGCGCACAACGCGCACGAGGCGGGCAACTGGGTGGCCACCTATGGCTACTGGGCCGTGCTGCTGGGCGCCTTTGTGACTTCGTTCTACAGCTTCCGCCTGCTGTACATGACCTTCCACGGCAAGGAACACTTCCACGATCCGGAGCCCGACCACTACGTCGCGCCGGAAGCGGACTCGACCGAGCACGAGCAGGCACTGGCGCACGAGCACGAAGCGCATGACGACGCGCACGGCCACGACGACCATGGCCATGCGCACACGCCGCACGAGTCGCCGTGGGTTGTGACGGTGCCGCTGATGTTGCTGGCCATTCCGTCGATCGTGATCGGCTTCTTCACCGCCGGCCCGATGCTGTTCGGCACCGACATGATGGGCCACCACGCCCAGCTGCCGTTCTTCCTCGGTTCGATCGACGTTGCTGCCGCCCGCGACACCATGGGTGCGCTGGCGAAGGAATGGCACGGCCCGATCAAGTTCGCGCTGCACGGTTTCACGGCCCCAGCGTTCTGGCTCGCGCTCTCGGGCTTCCTGCTGGCGACGGTGCTGTACTGGTGGAAGCCGGAACTGCCCGCGAAGATCGCCAAGGTGCTGGCGTGGCCGGTGCGCGTGCTCGAGAACAAGTACGGCTTCGACACGTTGTGGATCGGCGGCTTCGCCGGTGGCGGCCTCGCCCTTGGCAAGGTGTCGCGTGCGATCGACAGCCACGTGATCGACGGTGCCGGCGTGAACGGCAGTGCCCGTGTGGTCGACCTCACTGCGCGACTCGTCCGCCGGCTGCAATCCGGTTACCTCTACCACTACGCCTTCGCGATGATCCTCGGCCTGATTGTGTTGCTCGCCGTGCTGATGCGCTCCGGCCTCTGACCCTGACAAGGACCGCGACGTGACCAACTGGCCCTTGCTGAGCCTGCTGATCTGGCTGCCGATCCTCGGCGGCCTTGCCACCCTGGCGTTCGGAAACGAACGCGCCAACGCCGCCCGATGGTTCGCCATCGTCGTGGCCCTGGCGACGCTGGTGCTGAGCGCCACGCTGTACACCGGCTTCGACTTCGCCAACGACGGCATGCAGTTCGTCGAAACGCGTTCGTGGATCCCGGCCTACGACATCGGCTACAACCTGGGTGCCGACGGCATCTCGGTGGCGCTGATCGTGCTGACCACGTTGACGTCGTTGCTGGTGCTGATCAGCGCCTGGACGTCCATCGACAAGCGCGTCAGCCAGTACTACGCCGCGTTCCTGATCCTCGAAGGCCTGATGATCGGCGTGTTCAGCGCGCTCGACGCGATGCTGTTCTACGTGTTCTTCGAAGGCATGCTGATCCCGATGTTCATCATCATCGGCGTCTGGGGCGGCCCGCGTCGCGTGTATGCGTCGGTGAAGTTCTTCCTGTACACCTTCCTCGGTTCGGTGTTCATGCTGATCGGGCTGATCTACCTGTACCTCAAGGGTGGCAGCTGGCAGCTGGCGGACATGTACCAGTTGCCGCTGTCGGCGACCGAGCAGATGTGGATATTCTTCGCGTTCCTGATCGCGTTCGCGGTCAAGGTTCCGATGTTCCCGGTGCACACCTGGTTGCCGGACGCGCACGTCGAGGCGCCGACCGCGGGTTCGGTGATCCTGGCTGCGATCATGCTGAAGATCGGCGGATACGGCTTCCTGCGGTTCAGCCTGCCCATCGTTCCCGACGCCAGCCAGGAATGGGCATGGCTGGTGATCGCACTGAGCCTGATCGCGATCGTCTACGTGGGCCTGGTTGCCCTGGCCCAGGAGGACATGAAGAAGCTGATCGCGTACTCGTCGATCTCGCACATGGGCTTCGTGACCCTGGGCACGTTCATCGCGTTCGCGCTGGTGCGCGAGCAGGGCAACATGGACGCCGCACGCCTTGGCCTGCAGGGCGCGATGGTGCAGATGATCAGCCACGGCTTCATCTCCGCGGCGATGTTCACCTGCGTCGGCGTGCTGTACGACCGCATGCACTCGCGCATGATCAAGGACTACGGCGGCGTCGCCAACGTGATGCCGATGTTCGCGGTGTACTACGTGCTGTTTGCGATGGCCAACTCCGGCCTGCCGGGTACGTCGGGCTTCGTGGGCGAGTTCATGGTGATCCTGGCCAGCTTCCAGACCAGCCCGCTGATCGCGTTCGTTGCCGCCACCACGCTCATCATCGGCGCCGGCTACACGCTGTGGCTGGTCAAGCGCGTGCTCTGGGGCGAGGTCGCCAATGCGCACGTGGCCGAGCTCGAGGACATCAACCCGCGTGAAGTGTTCGTGCTGGGCGTGTTCGCAGCCGGCGTGCTGGCCATCGGCCTGTGGCCGAAACCGCTGACCGACCTGATGGAACCTTCGATCGCCAAGCTCGCCCTGCAGATCGCAGGTACCAAGCTGTAATGGCTCCAGCCACGCCCCCAGGGGCGTGGTGACGCAATGACGGTGCGGGGCTGCACGGCTGCCCGCACCGGTCGCCACAACCAGGCTGCCGCATAGCCGAACAGTCAGCTTGCCCCGGCAAGCGACCTGATCAATACGAGATTCGTCCATGACACCGACCGTCCGCACCGCCGCCGATTTCCTGCCGCTACTGCCCGAACTGGTGCTGGCCGGCGGCGCCTTCGCGTTGCTGATGCTCGACCTCTTCCTCGACGAGCGTCGTCGCGTCGTCAGCCACGTGTTCGCGGTCGGCCTGTTGCTGGTGGTCGCCGCGATGTTGGCCACTGGCGTGGGCGGGCAGGGCACGGTGCTGAGCGGCATGTTCGTGCGCGACATCGCCGCCGACGTCCTCAAGGTCACGATCTGCGTGGTCAGCGCGCTTGCGATGGTCTACACCTGGCCCTACCTGCGCGAGCGCGGCCTGTTCAAGGGCGAGGTGTCGGTGCTGATGCTGTTCGCGACCCTCGGCATGATGCTGATGGTGTCGTCGGGCAGCCTGCCGATGATCTATCTGGGCCTGGAGATGCTGGCGCTTTGCTCGTATGCGCTGGTGGCGGTCGATCGCGACAGCCCGCTGGGCTCCGAAGCGGCGATCAAGTACTTCGTGCTGGGCGCGCTGGCGTCGGGCCTGCTGCTGTATGGACTGTCGCTGGTGTATGGCGCCACGGGCAGCCTCGACCTGGCCGAGATCGCCGCCAATACCGCCGTGACCGACCAGCGCATGATGCTGGTGACGGGCGTGGTGTTCGTTGTCGCGGGCATCGCCTTCAAGTTCGGCGCGGCGCCGTTCCACATGTGGCTGCCGGACGTTTACCACGGTGCACCGACGCCGATCACGCTGTTCATCGGCGCGGCGCCCAAGCTCGCTGCGTTCGGCATGACCTACCGGTTGCTGGAGGTCGGCGCCGGTCCGCTCGAGGACCACTGGCGCATCCTGCTGGCCGGACTGGCGGTGCTGTCGCTGGCGATCGGCAATCTCACCGCACTGGTGCAGACCAACCTCAAGCGGCTGCTCGCGTACTCCACCGTCTCGCACGTCGGGTTCCTGTTCCTGGGTTTCGCCGGTGGCGGCGCGCAGGGCTTCTCGGCGGCAATGTTCTACGCAATCAGCTACTCGCTGATGTCGGCCGCGGCGTTCGGCGCGATCATCGTGATGTCCAGCCGCGGCTTCGAAGCGGATCGCATCGACGACTACAAGGGCCTCAACGCCCGCAGCCCGTGGCTCGCGGCGCTGGTGCTGTGCGTGATGGCATCGTTGGCCGGCCTGCCGCCGTTCCTTGGATTCTGGGCGAAACTTGCGGTTTTGCGTGCAGCATTGCAGGGCGACATGCTATGGTTGGCACTCGTTGGCGTGGTCTTCGCAGTCGTGGGTTCGTTCTACTACCTGCGCGTGATCAAGGCGATGTACTTCGACCAGCCCGACGGCGAGATTCCCGCGCCGAGCAATAACCGTCCCCTCCGTCTCGTGTTCGCAGTCAACGCACTGTTGCTGCTTGCCCTCGGCGTTGCGTGGAACCCGATCATGGAGTGGTGCGTTCGCGCGTTCCAGGCTTGATCGAAAGAAAAATCAGGCTCTGATGAAATTAGGGCTTGCGAAGTAAGTAGCCGATCGATATTATGATCGGCCTGATGCGGGGTGGAGCAGTCTGGCAGCTCGTCGGGCTCATAACCCGAAGGTCGCAGGTTCAAATCCTGCCCCCGCTACCAGTTTCGGCAAGGCGCCGGTTGTAACCGGCGCCGCTGAAAGCCTCTCGAAAGAGGCTTTCTTTTTGTCGGTAACTCGGGCTTTGAGATTCGCTCTGCTCGCGAGTCTCACCGAAATCCAGCAGTACCGGACAAGGGGCCCATCGGGCCCCTTGTTGTTTTCGCAAGTTGCAAATCGCAGTCGCAACCGCAGGAGTACGAGCGCGTGACGGACAAAGCTGCCCAGATTTCCGCATTGCTGGCCCCGACCGTGGCGTCGCTGGGCGTCGAACTGCTGGGTGCCGAATATCTGCCGTCGCCGGGCGGCGCGCTGCTGCGCCTCTACATCGACGTGCCGGCTGACGCTGCCGTCGGTAGCGATGGCGAGCCGCGTTCGGTGTCGATCGAGGATTGCGAGGCGGTTAGCCGCGAAGTGTCGGCCCAGCTCGACGTCGAGGATCCGATTACCAGCAACTACACGCTGGAAGTTTCCTCGCCGGGCATCGACCGTCCGCTGTTCACGCTGGCCCACTACCAGCGCTTCCTCGGCCAGGAAGCCAAGGTCACGCTGCGGCTGCCGCAGGATGGCCGCCGCCGCCTGCTTGGCAGGATCGCGGTGATCGAGGGCGACATGATCACCTTCGATGCCGACGGTTTCGACATGGAGGTTGCGTTCGAGAACATCGACAAGGCGCGGCTGGTTCCGGACTGGGCCGCGTTGGGCCTGGCTCCGAGCAAGCCGGGCAAGGGCGCCAAGCCCGCGGGCAAGGACGGCGCCTTGCGCGAACGTCCGGCCAGGAACAAGCCTGCCGGCGCAGCGCGCCCGGGCAAGCAGAAAACCAACAAGCCAACCAACAAGCCGGCGGCCCGCAAGCCGACCCGTGCGGAGTGACGAGATGAGCAAGGAACTGTTGCTGGTGGTGGACGCGGTCGCCAACGAAAAGGGCGTGCCGCGCGAGGTCATCTTCGAGGCCATCGAGGCCGCGCTGGCTTCCGCCGCCAAGAAGCGTTACCACGACGAGGACGTGCTGGTACGCGTCTCGATCGACCAGAAGGACGGCAGCTACGAGACCTTCCGGCGCATGGAGGTCGTGGCTGACGACGTGGTGATGGAATCGCCCGACCGCCAGATCCGCATGATGGACGCGATCGACGAGGTCGACGGCGTCGAGGTTGGCGACTACATCGAAGAGCAGATCGAGAATCCGGACTTCGGACGCATCGCCGCGCAGGCCGCCAAGCAGGTGATCGTGCAGCGCGTGCGCGAGGCCGAGCGCCAGCAGGTCGTGGATGCGTGGAAGGATCGCGTCGGCGAGCTGGTCACGGGCATCGTCAAGCGCGTCGAGCGCGGCAACATCTACGTCGACCTGGGCGGCAACGCCGAGGCGATCATCTCCAAGGATCGCGGCATCCCGCGCGACGTGCTGCGTGCCGGCGACCGCGTGCGCGGCTACCTGTTCGACGTGCGTTCCGAGCCGCGCGGCCCGCAGCTGTTCATCAGCCGCGCTGCGCCGGAATTCATGATCGAGCTGTTCAAGCTCGAAGTGCCGGAAGTCGGCCAGGGCCTGGTGTCGATCAAGGGCTGCGCCCGTGACCCGGGTGACCGCGCCAAGATCGCCGTGCTTGCGCACGACAACCGTACCGATCCGATCGGCGCCTGCATCGGCATGCGCGGTTCGCGCGTGCAGGCGGTGACCAACGAACTCAACGGCGAGCGCGTCGACATCGTGCTGTGGTCGGACAATCCGGCGCAGTTCGTGATCAACGCGATGGCGCCGGCCGAAGTACAGTCGATCATCGTCGACGAAGAAAAGCACTCGATGGACCTGGCCGTTGCCGAGGACCGTCTGGCCCAGGCCATCGGCAAGGGTGGCCAGAACGTGCGCCTCGCCAGCCGTTTGTCGGGCTGGCAGCTCAACGTGATGACCCAGGACCAGGTCACGGCCAAGTCCGAAGCCGAGCAGAACACCGCCCGTCAGCTGTTCCAGGAAAAGCTCGAGGTCGACGAGGAAATCGCCGGCATCCTGGTCACCGAAGGCTTCAGCACCGTCGAGGAAATCGCGTACGTGCCGGTGGGCGAGCTGCTCGCGGTCGAGGGCTTTGACGAGGACATCGTCGAAGAACTGCGTGCGCGTGCCCGCGACGCGCTGCTCAACGAGGCGCTTGCCGCCGAGGAGCAGCTCGAGGAGCATCAGCCCGCAGCCGACCTGCTGTCGCTGGAAGGCATGGACGAGGCGACTGCCTACACGCTCGCAGGGCGTGGCGTGGTGACCCGCGACGACCTCGCGGACCTTGCCACGGACGAACTCACCGACATCGAAGGTGTCGATGAGGAACGCGCTGCCGCTTTGATCATGGAAGCACGCAAGCACTGGTTCGAGTGAGTCCGGGCCCGCGGGCCCCACAGCGCTAGAATTGCTCCATCACGCGCGGGAACCGTCCCGCGCCACGAGGACACGGAATCCGAATGTCGCAGCAAACCACTATCCGCAAGCTGGCCGCACTGGTGAACACGCCGGTCGAGAAGCTGCTGGAGCAACTGGCCGAGGCCGGTATGAGCTTCAGCGGCCCCGATCAGGTCGTGACCAGCATCGAGAAGGTCAAGCTGCTGGGCTTCCTCAAGCGCGCCCACGGCAAGGTCGAGTTGCCTGCCGAGGCAGGCGACGCGCCGAAGAAGATCACGCTCAACCGCAGCAAGAAGCAGGAACTCACCGTCGGTGGCGGCAAGAGCCGTGCCACGGTCGATGTGGTGGTGCGCAAGAAGGTCACGCTGATGCGTCCTGAGGACAATCCGCCGCCGACCGACGAGCGCGCCGACATCCTGCGCAAGCTGGAGGAATCCAAGCAGCGCAATCTCGCCGAGCAGCAGAAGCTCGCCGAAGACGACCGTCGCCGCGCGGAAGTGAAGGACGCCGCCCGTCGCGCCGCCGAAGAGGCAGCGCGTGTCAAGGCCGAGGAAGAGGCGCGTGCCACCGCCGCCCCGGTGGTGGCTGACGAAGAGCCCGCGACGCGCAAGCCGCCGACCACCCACGGCCACGGTCATCCGCACCCGAAGCCGGCTGCGCCACCGCGCGCCGATGCGCCGCGTGCGCCAGCGCACAAGACCCGCGGCTCGCACGCGATGGTCGCCGGCGTCGAGGACGACGATCGCGCCAACCGTTTCGCAGGCCAGATGCACCTCAGTGCATCCGACCGCGCACGGCGCACCACGAATGCACGCGGCAAGCCGGGCGGTCGTCCGCAGCGCCGCAATGCCGAGCAGTCGCGTTCTGGCGGCGGCGCGCATGGCTTCTCGCGCCCGACCACCCCGATCGTGCGCGAGGTGTCGATCGGTGACACGATCACCGTGGCCGATCTCGCCCAGAAGCTTGCCCTCAAGGGCGGCGACGTCGTCAAGGCGCTCTTCAAGATGGGCGTGATGGCCACCATCACCCAGTCGATCGACTTCGACACCGCGTCGCTGGTCACCGAGGAACTCGGTCATACCGTCGTGCGCGGCGGTGGCGAGGACGTCGAGGACGCGCTGCTGGCCCACGTCGAGGACGTGCAGGGCGACAAGATCGCGCGGCCGCCGGTGGTCACCATCATGGGCCACGTCGATCACGGCAAGACCTCGCTGCTCGACTACATCCGTCGTACCAAGGTTGCCACCGGTGAAGCCGGCGGCATCACCCAGCACATCGGTGCGTACCACGTCGAGACCGACAAGGGCGTCATCAGCTTCCTCGACACCCCCGGCCACGCCGCGTTCTCGTCGATGCGTGCCCGTGGCGCCAAGCTCACTGACATCGTGGTGCTGGTGGTTGCGGCCGATGACGGCGTGATGCCGCAGACGATCGAGGCGATCAAGCATGCGAAGGCGGCGAGCGTGCCGCTGATCGTGGCGATCAACAAGATCGACAAGTCCGATGCCGATCCGCTGCGCGTCAAGAACGAACTGCTCGCCCACGATGTCGTGGCCGAGGACTTCGGCGGCGACACGCAGATGGTCGAACTCTCGGCCAAGACCGGCCTGGGCGTGGACAACCTGCTGGACTCGATCTCGCTGCAGGCCGAAGTGCTCGAGCTGTCGGCGGTTGCCACCGGCCGCGCCACCGGCGTGGTTATCGAATCGTCGCTGGACAAGGGCCGCGGCCCGGTCGCCACGGTGCTGGTGCAGCAGGGCCAGCTGAAGAAGGGCGATTACCTCGTGTGCGGCGTGCAGTACGGCCGCGTGCGTGCGCTGTTCGACGAAACCGGTTCGCAGGTCGGCGAAGCCGGCCCGTCCATTCCGGTGCAGATCCTGGGTCTGTCGGGCGTGCCGGATTCGGGCGATGACTTCGTGGTGGTCGAGGACGAGCGCCTGGCCAAGGATGTTGCGCAGCAGCGCGACGCCAAGCGCCGCGAATCGCGCCTGGTCGCCGCTGCGGGCAACCGCATGGAAGACATCATTGCCCAGATGGGCCAGGGCGAGGGCCAGCTCAGCCTCAACCTGGTGGTCAAGGCGGACGTGCACGGTTCCGTGCAGGCCCTGCGCGAGGCCCTGACCAGCCTGTCCACCCCGGCAATCCGGATCAACGTGATCGGTGGCGGCGTCGGTGGTATCACCGAGTCGGACGCCACCCTGGCGGCGACCTCGAAGGCCACGATCATCGGCTTCAACGTCCGTGCCGACGCGTCGGCGCGCAAGGTTATCGATACCAACGGTGTCGACCTGCGTTACTTCTCGATCATCTATGACGTGATCGACCAGGTGAAGCAGGTGGCGTCGGGCATCCTGGGCGTCGAGATCCGCGAAGAGATCATCGGCACCGCCGAAGTCCGCGACGTGTTCCGCAGCTCGAAGTTCGGCGCGGTTGCCGGCTGCATGGTGGTCGAGGGCGTGGTCAAGCGCCACAAGCCAATCCGCGTGCTGCGCGACAGCGTGGTGGTGTTCGAGGGCGAACTCGAGTCGCTGCGTCGCTTCAAGGAAAACGTCGACGAAGTGCGCAACGGCACCGAGTGCGGTATCGGCGTCAAGGCGTACAACGACGTCAAGTCCGGCGACCAGATCGAGTGCTTCGAGCGCATCGAAGTGCAGCGGACGCTGTAAGCGGACATGGCACAGAAGTCGTTCTATCGCAGCGATCGCGTTTCCGCCCAGATCCGTCGGGAGCTGGGCACGATCGTCCGTTCCACCGTGCGTGAGCACGGCCTGCCGTCGGTCAGCGTCTCGGACGTGGAGATCACCCGGGACCTGGCCCACGCCAAGGTTTTCGTGACCGCGTTGCAGGAAGAGCGTTCGAAGGAAGCCGTCAAGGCGCTCAAGGAACTGGCACCGCAGATGCGGTACCAGCTGGGCAAGGCGATGAAGCTGCGGCACGTGCCGGAGCTTCACTTCCACTACGACGACTCGGTCGATCGTGGTGAGCGCATCGACAACCTGTTGCGCGACAACCCGCCTCGCACCGATCTGGACGACGATGTCGTCGACGGCGCCGATGCGGGCGCCGCCGACAACGCCGACCCCGGGCGCGACGAGTAAGACCGGCCGGGTGCGCGGCCCTGTCGCGCACCTCGAGCCAGCACCCTGCAAGGCGGCGGATTCGCCGCCTTGTCGTTTCTGCACGCTGCATGCCCGCGTGCCGCAACCCACCAGCGGCACGTCCCAGGGGATGGGCCTGCCTGCCGCGTCGCCCGCCGCACGGTCGCCGCCCCGGATGGCCGCACGCCACGATGAGCCGATGAACAAGAAGCCGCGCACCGTCTTTCGCCCGCTGCATGGCCTGCTGCTGCTCGACAAGCCGGCCGGCATGAGCTCGAACCAGGCGCTGCAACAGGTCCGGCACCTGTTTCGGGCCGAGAAGGCCGGGCACACCGGCAGCCTGGACCCGTTGGCGACCGGCCTACTGCCCGTCTGCTTCGGTGAGGCCACCAAGATTGCCGGGTTGCTGCTGGGCTCGTCCAAGGCCTACGAGACCACCGCGGTGCTCGGCTTGACCACGGACAGCGACGACGCCGACGGCGCGCCGCTGCTCGAACGGCCGGTGCCAGCCGACCTCGATGCCGGCCGCGTCGAAGCGGCGCTGGCGCCCTTGCGCGGCCCGATCCGTCAGCGCGCCCCGATCTATTCCGCGCTCAAGCAGGGCGGCGAGCCGCTGTACGCCAAGGCCCGTCGAGGCGAGGCCATCGAGGCGCCCGAGCGCGATGTGATGGTGCACGCACTGGAACTCATCGAACGCGACGGACCGCGCCTGCGCCTGTCGGTCGAATGCGGCTCGGGCACCTATGTGCGCAGCCTGGTGCGCGATCTGGGTGAGGCCCTGGGGTGCGGCGCGCATGTCACGCAGTTGAGGCGGCTGTGGGTGGATCCGTTCACGTCGCCGCGGATGTACACCGTCGATCAGCTCCGGGCGATTGCCGAAGGCGAGGGCGAGGCCGCGCTGGAAGCCTGCCTGTTGCCGATCGAGGCCGGCCTGACGGGCTTCGCACGGATCGACCTCGACGCTGGCGATGCCCTGCGCATCGGCTACGGCCAGACGGTGCGCCTGCCCGCCGAACCTGCCCGGGTGCCGGGCACGGTGGCGGTGCACGACGCCGACGGACGGGTGCTCGGGCTGGGCCAAGTGGATGGCCAGGGCCTGCTGCGCGCGCAGCGCCTGTTCAGCTGGGCATCGCCGTCCAGCCCGTGACGGTCCGTGGGCCGTAACGCCTTGTTCCGGCAGGGCTCGGGGTCTACAATCCGCGGGCTTTCAAAAGCACCCCCGGCACCAGAAGGTGCCATTCCCCTTGCAAACGGCGAGCCAGGCGGTGCATCGACGCGTCAAACGCGCTCGATTCGCGTTCTGCAGGCCACGCATCCAAGAGATACCACGATGTCCATCGACACCAACGCCATCATCGAAACCCACAAGC
Organism: Montanilutibacter psychrotolerans; assembly: GCF_003719825.1. Lineage (GTDB taxonomy): Bacteria > Pseudomonadota > Gammaproteobacteria > Xanthomonadales > Xanthomonadaceae > Montanilutibacter > Montanilutibacter psychrotolerans. The sequence continues at coordinate 394,329 of NZ_RIBS01000002.1, forward strand.
GCGGCGAGAACGACACCGGTTCGCCGGAAGTCCAGGTTGCCCTGCTGACCGCCCGCATCGAGATGCTGACCGGCCACTTCAAGACCCACAAGCAGGACCACCACAGCCGTCGCGGCCTGCTCATGATGGTGAACCGTCGCCGCAGCCTGCTCGACTACCTGAAAGGCAAGGACGGCGATCGCTACAAGGCACTGATCGAGAAGCTCGGTCTGCGCCGCTAACCGAGATACCCACCGCGGCGCAGAGATGCGCCGCGGTTTGTTTTGGCGGACAGGAATGTTCGCGACGCGCTGCAGGACGCAACGCAGGCAAGGCCGGACCGGCAGTGGTCCATACATCCCAGGCGGCCAGATGGCCGCCGACCGGACGGGGCAGGGGCTCCGCCCGGAACGTATCGAACCGAGGAATACATACCGTGGCAAAAATTACCAAGACCTTCCAGTACGGCAACCAGACCGTCACGCTCGAAACCGGTGAAGTCGCCCGCCAGGCCGGCGGCGCCGTCATGGTCACCGTCGACGGCACCGTGCTGCTGGTCACCGCCGTTGCCAACAAGAGCGCGCGCGAAGGGCAGGACTTCTTCCCGCTGACCGTCGATTACCAGGAGAAGTTCTACGCCGGCGGCCGTATCCCGGGTGGCTTCTTCAAGCGTGAAGGCCGTCAGACCGAGAAGGAAACGCTGATCTCGCGCCTGATCGACCGTCCGATCCGTCCGCTGTTCCCGGAAGGCTTCCGCAACGAAGTCCAGATCATCGCCACCGTGATGTCGATGAACCCGGAAATCGACGGCGACATCCCGGCGCTGCTGGGCGCGTCCGCCGCGCTGGCGCTGTCGGGTGCTCCGTTCGATGGCCCGATCGGCGCGGCCAAGGTCGGTTACAAGGACGGCCAGTACCTGCTCAACCCGACCGTCAGCGAACTCAAGGACTCCAAGCTGGAGCTCGTGGTCGCCGGTACCGCCAACGCGGTGCTGATGGTCGAATCCGAAGCCGACGTGCTGTCGGAAGAAGTGATGCTCGGTGCGGTGGTGTTTGGCCACCAGCAGATGCAGATCGCCATCAACGCGATCAACGAGCTGGTTGCCGAAGCCGGCAAGCCGAAGTGGGACTGGTCGGCCCCGGCCGCCAACGAAGCCCTCGTCGGCGCGCTCAAGACCGCGATCGGCGACCGCCTGACGCAGGCTTTCGCCGTGCGCGACAAGCTCGAGCGCAAGGACGCCATCTCGGCGCTCAAGAAGGACGTGCTGGTTTCGCTGACCGAGCAGGCCGAGGCCAATGGCTGGAAGGCCGCCGACCTGTCGAAGGAATTCGGCGAGCTGGAATACTCGACCATGCGCGCCGCGGTGCTCAGCACCAAGGTCCGCATCGACGGCCGTGCGCTGGACACCGTTCGCCCGATCGCCTCGAAGGTCGGCATCCTGCCGCGTACCCACGGCTCCTCGCTGTTCACCCGCGGTGAGACCCAGGCGATCGTGGTTGCCACCCTCGGCACCGCGCGCGATGGCCAGATCATCGACGCCGTCTCGGGCGAGTACAAGGAACACTTCCTGTTCCACTACAACTTCCCCCCGTACTCGGTGGGTGAAGCCGGTCGCATGATGGGCCCGAAGCGCCGCGAAATCGGCCACGGCCGCCTCGCCAAGCGCGGCGTGCTGGCTGTCATGCCGACCATGGAAGAGTTCCCGTACACGATCCGCATCGTCTCGGAGATCACCGAGTCGAACGGTTCCTCGTCGATGGCCTCGGTCTGCGGTTCGTCGCTGGCGCTCATGGACGCGGGCGTGCCGATCAAGGCACCGGTCGCCGGCATCGCGATGGGCCTGGTGAAGGAAGGCAACGACTTCGTCGTGCTGTCGGACATCCTCGGTGACGAAGATCACCTGGGCGACATGGACTTCAAGGTGGCCGGCACGTCGGAAGGCATCTCGGCGCTGCAGATGGACATCAAGATCCAGGGCATCACCGAAGAGATCATGAAGGTCGCGCTGGCGCAGGCCAAGGCCGGTCGTCTGCACATCCTCGGCGAGATGGCCCACGCCCTCACCACGCCGCGCAGCGAGCTGAGCGAGTTCGCTCCGCGCCTGCTGACGATGAAGATCCACCCGGACAAGATCCGCGAAGTAATCGGCAAGGGTGGTTCGACCATCCAGGCCATCACCAAGGAAACCGGCACCCAGATCGACATCCAGGATGACGGCACGATCGTCATCGCGTCGGTCAACGCCGCTGCCGCGCAGGCCGCCAAGGACCGCATCGAGCAGATCACGTCCGACGTCGAGCCGGGCCGCATCTACGAAGGCAAGGTCGCCAAGATCATGGACTTCGGTGCGTTCGTCACCATCCTGCCGGGCAAGGACGGTCTGGTCCACGTCTCGCAGATCTCCAGCGAGCGCGTCGAGAAGGTCAGCGACAAGCTCAAGGAAGGCGACACGGTGAAGGTCAAGGTGCTGGAAGTCGACAAGCAGGGCCGTATCCGCCTGTCGATCAAGGCCGTCGAAGAAGGCGAGGGCGTGCCGGCCGAATAAGCCGCGCGCACCCCAGTCCTTTCTGGAAAAAGCGGGCTTCGGCCCGCTTTTTCTTTGTGCGTTCTTCGCCGTTGTCCGGGGCTTGGCCTGCCGGCACGTGACGCGTGGCCCTGTGGCGGGGCGGCACGTGAGGCCCAGTCCGCGCCATCCCGGAGGCATCCAAACCGGTGTAGCGTTGGCGTGCAGCGCGACGCCGGGGGCGGTGTGGGTGCCGCTGCTGCCCTTTCGCCGGGCCGCGGCGCGGCGACCGACACACTCGGGGGACGACGATGGACGGAATCATCGCGGCGACGGATGTGCAGCAAGGAGCGGGTACCGAAGCGCAAGCGGGAGGAGGCGCGTTGGTGGTGGTGCTGCACGCATGGCGTAGCAGCCCGGAGGAGTTGGCGTCGCTGGTGGGCGTGGTGCGCGACGCGTGGCCAGCGGCGGTGCTGCACGTGCCGCGGCTGCCGGCGGCGACGGTCTCGTTGTCGGAGCCCAACCAGATGGTGGCCAACGTCCTGGTCGATGTCGACTGGCTGGTCACGCGCGCCGATGCGCAGGGGGAGGGCTTCAGCCAGATCGTGCTGGTTGGCCACAGCCTCGGCGGCCTGTTTGCGCGAAAGCTGTACGCGGTGGCGTGCGGACAGCACCCGGACGCCCCGTTCGAGCCTGCGTTCGCGCGCGGCGGCGCCAATGGCAGGCCGCTGACGGAGGCGCGCGAATGGGCGGGCCTCGTATCGCGGATCGTGCTGCTGGCCGGAATGAACCGCGGTTGGAAGATCTCCCACCACCTGGGCGTACTGCCGGCAATCGTTGGGCGCCTGGGCGTGATGGCGTGTTACCTCGCGCGCGTCCTGTTCGGCAGGTGGCCGCTGATCTTCCAGATCCGTCGGGGATCGGAGTTCATCACCCAGCTGCGCATCCAATGGTTGTTCATGCGGGACCGGCCCGGAACCGCGCCACCGGTGGCGGACAGCGCGTCGGACCCGCCGGCCCCCTGCCGGGCGCTGGTGGTGCAACTGCTGGGTTCCGTCGACGAACTGGTGGCGCCGGAAGACAACATCGATGAGGTCACCGGCAACGATTTCGTCTACCTGGAAGTGCCCTTCTCGGGTCACCAGGACATCATCGCGCTGGACGACCCGGTCCACGGTGCGGCGCGCAGGGCCGTGCTGCTGTCGGCGCTGATCGACGACGAAGGCTCGCTGCGCGACGGCGCGGTTCTGCCCGCCGACGAACGATTCGACGAACCCGACCCCAGCGTGCAACGCGTCGTGTTCGTGATGCATGGCATTCGTGACGTCGGCTACTGGACCCACAAGATCGCGCGGCGAATCCGCCTGCGTGCCGCGGCCTCGGGCGAGAAGTGGGCGACGGAGACGTCGAGCTACGGTTACTTTCCGATCCTGTCGTTCCTGTTGCCCTGGCATCGTCGACGCAAGATCGAATGGCTGATGGACGAGTACACCAGCGCGGTGGCGCGCTGGCCGAACGCGCGCGCGCATCTCGTATGTCGGGCACAGCCACGGTACCTACCTGCTGGCCCGGGCCCTGGAGCTGTACCCCTGTGTGCGTTTCGAGAACGTGGTGTTTGCCGGCAGCGTGGTCAGCACGCGTTTCGACTGGCGACGCTTTACCGGCGGCCAGTCGCGTCGTGTGGGCAAGGTGTTGAACTTCGTTGCGTCGGCGGACTGGGTGGTGGCGTTCTTCCCGAAGCTGTTCCAGCGGTTCCGCTGGCAGGACCTGGGAAGCGCGGGACACGATGGCTTCGACACCAAGACCCGGAGCAACGGGGTGGAAGAGGTTCGTTACGTTGCCGGGGCGCATTCGGCTGGCATCCAGGAGCGATGCTGGGACTGGATTGCCGAGTTCGTCATCAACGGCAGGGCCGACCTGCGCCAGTTGCCCGGTCGGGCGGAATCGCGTCACTGGTGCGTGGAGGCGCTTGGCCGCGTTCCGTGGGTGATCTGGCTGTTGATCCTGCTGGCAGTCGGGCTGCTGGCTGCCGCGCTTGGTGCCGTCCTGTGGCTGCTGGCCGCCGGCCCGTTGCAGTTCGCGTTCCTGGTGGGGCTGGCCACCCCGCTGTTCCTGTGGGCGCTGTGGATGGCGTTGACGCGTGGCTAAGGGTTGCCGTGCAACGAGGGGAGCGGGAACACCCGCTCCCCGCGTCGATGGGCCGCCCGTGGCGCACGTGGCGCGATGCGCGCCACCGACGTCCATCGCATCGCGACGCTATGAGCCGGCCGCTGCGGTGCCGTCGTCGGGAACCAGTGCCGCCAGGACCGGGCACCGCCCGGGCTCCGGACGGTTGGGACAGTCGGCGATCAGCTCGAGCAGGCCATCGCGGATGCGGCCCAGGTCGGCGAGTTTGCTCTCGACATCCTGCAACCGCTCGATCGCGGCGGATTTGAGAGCGCACGAGTCGCCACCCTCCTGTTGCGACAGGGTGAGCAGTTCGCGGATCTCCGGCAGGCTGAAACCCAGCGTCCGGGCACGTTGCAGGAATTGGAGGCGAGCGATGTCTTCTTCGCCATAGGCACGGAAGCCCGTTTCCTGACGAGGCGGTGAGGGCAGGATGTTGTTGCGTTCGTAATAGCGCACGGTCGCGATGGAGATGCCGGCGCGGCTGGCAAGTTGGCCAATTTGCATGTTCAAGACTCCACGATTCCCCCCGGCGTCAGTTTGGACCTTCGGCGGCATGGATGGGAGGCTGGTCGTGACAACGCAGTGTCCGCCCGGCGACGGACGGTATCTGCGGACGGCGAATCGGCTGGGCGGTTGGGGTGCCGGGCCCCGGCAGTCCGTCCAGCCACGGATGCCGGCCAGCGTCGACGCCGTCGATCGTCTGGCGGCGCACCGAAAAAAAATCGAAAACAACGAAGCAAAACGTGCTGCCAGCTGCCCGATTCGGTCATAAGATGATCGTCCGTCCCCGCTTGCCGCGGCACGCTGATCCAGCGTCGCTGACGGCCAGCCTGGCCGGGTTCTGTTCTGTTGCATTCCCTCCTTCTTTTCCCCTTTCGCGACCGCCCAGCGGCGGTCGTTCCGCCGCGTGTCATCCGAGGAAACCATGAGTCGTCTTTCCGGGTTGGACCTGCTTCGCGCCATCGCCATCGTCTGGGTCATGCTGTTCCATTCCTTCATCGCCGGCGGGCTCGGCGACAGCTACAGCTGGTTGTCGCGGTACGGATGGATGGGCGTTGACCTGTTCTTCGTGCTCAGCGGCTATCTGATTGGCTCGCAGCTGCTGAAACCGCTGTCGCAGGGCGAATCGCCATCGCTTCGCGACTTCTATGTGCGCCGTGCGTTCCGCGTGCTGCCCGCGTTCCTGGCGGTGCTGGCCGTGTACTTCACGGTGCCCGCGTTCCGCGAGGCCGATGGCATCCAGCCGCTGTGGCAGTTCCTCACGTTTACGGTCAATTTCCTGATCGACTACGAGCACAACAAGGCGTTCTCGCACGTCTGGTCGTTGTGCGTGGAAGAGCACTTCTACCTGGTGTTCCCATGGTTGGCGCTGTGGCTGGCAAGGCGTCCTTCGGCCAAGCGATTCGTCTGCGTCTGCGTGGCGCTGGTACTGGCCGGCATCGCGATCCGCGGGTACGTGTGGATCTTTGAGATGCTGCCGGTCCGGGATCTGGAAGACGTCGAACGCAGTTTCGGCCGGCGCTTCGTCGAAGACATCTACTACCCGACCTACGCGCGCCTGGACGGCCTGCTGGCGGGCGTGGTGCTGGCCGCCGTCCGGTTCTATCGCCCGAGCGCCTGGGCACGCCTGCAGGCCAAGGCCAACTGGCTGCTGCTCGGCGGCGTGGTGGGGGTCGCGTTGGCAATGTGGCTGTTCCGCGATCGCGTCGGCCTGATCGGCAACACGTTCGGGTTTCCCGTGCTGTCGGCAGGCCTGGCATTGCTGGTCGCCTCGGCGGCGGGACGCGAAGGCTGGATCGCGCGTTGCCGCGTGCCGGGCGCCGGCTGGATCGCGGTGGCCTCGTACAGCTTGTACCTGACCCACAAGCAGGTGTTCCACTTCGTCAGCGAGACGTTTGGCGCACAACTCGAGGGGCGCGGGTTGCTCGCGTTTGCCGCGTATGCGGTGGCGACGCTGCTGGCTGGCGCGTTGTTGCACTACGCGGTCGAACGGCCGTTCTTGCAACTGCGCGATCGGTGGGCGCGACGCAGGCCTGCAGCGTCGACGGGCGGTGAAGGCGGCAGCATGCCTTCGGCCGAGGTGGCGTCCGCGAGCCAGCCGACTGCCTGACGGGCGCGCCGTCGCCGGCAGCTCGCCGGCGATCGCGCACCGCTTGCTCGGACCGGCGGCAACGCGCCCGTCAGGCAGGCGTGCTGCCGCGGCGGGGTTTGGGCGCGCGCGCTGCAACCGGCGCGCGCTGGTCATTTCCGGCGATCCATCGCGTGCCATCCGGCGCTCGCGGTGCGTCGGTCGCAATCTGTCGCCTATTCGTGTCCGGCGAACAATTCCGTCTGCAGCTGGAAGTCGTCGCTGTCGACAAAGCCGCCCAAGCCAACGCCCACCAGCCGGTAGCGCGTCGAGGCGGGGCGTTCGACGCGTTGGCGCAGCTCGCAGGCGATGTCGGCCAGCTCGGTCACGGAGCCAGGCGGCGCGGCCGGCGTCAGGCTGCGCGTGAGGATCTGGAAGTCGGCGGTCTTGAGCTTGAGCACCACCGTGCGCGCGATCCGTCCTTGCGGTTGCGCACGTTCGTGCTGATAGCGCTGCCAGGTGCTTTGCGCGAGTCGACGGATGTGGGGTTCGAGTTCGTCCAGCGGCAGGTCGGTGGCGAAGGTGTCCTCGGCCGAGATCTGCACGGTCGGGCGTTCGGGCGTGACCGGGTGGTCGTCGATGCCGAACGAGAGCTCGTGGAGGCGTCGACCCCATCGACCGAAGCGGTGTTCCAGCGCGGCCAGGCCAAGCGTTCGCAGGTCGTTGACGGTCGCCACGCCCAGTTCGGCGAGTTTGCCTTCCATGACCTTGCCCACGCCCGGCAGGCGACCGACCTTCAGCGGGGCGAGGAAGGCTTCCACCTGCTGCGGCTTGACCACGCACAGGCCGTCGGGCTTGTTCCAGTCGGAGGCGATCTTGGCGACGAACTTGTTCGGCGCCACGCCGGCGGAGGCGGTCAGCAGCGTCTCCTCACGGATTGCGTCGCGGATCGCCTCCGCGGTCGCAGTGGCCGATGGCAGGCCGCTGTGGGTGGTGGTGACGTCCAGGTAGGCCTCATCGAGGGAGAGCGGCTCGATCAGGTCGGTGTGGCGGGCGAAGATCTCGCGGATCTGCCGCGATACCGCCTTGTACCGGGCGAAGTCCGGCGGCACGAACACCGCCTGCGGACACAGCCGCTCGGCGCGCACGGCGGGCATCGCCGAGCGCACGCCGAACGCGCGCGCCTCGCAACTGGCAGCGCACACCACCGAACGTGCACCGCGCCATGCCACCACCACCGGCTGGCCGCGCAGCGAGGGGTCGTCGCGCTGTTCGACCGACGCGTAGAACGCGTCCATGTCGACATGCAGGATCTTTCGCGGTGGGTTGGACACGACGGCGATGGCAGGACCGGGAGCGTTGGCGGCGCGGCGATACTAGCGCGTCGCGTCCCACCGGCTGAGACGCCGGTGACGGTCGCGTATTGGGTGCCGGAGATTGGTGACCGGACCGGACCGGATCGCGGCCGGCGGGCACGCGATCGACGGGCGTGCGATCGGCGGACGTCCGATCGGGTGATCAGGTCGAGCCGCAAGCCCTGCCGGAAGATTCCGGCAGGCCCTGGCCCAGGCGCGGTCAGCGTTCGGACACGCCGACGCGGCCGCGGTTGGAGGTCGGCATCAGGTGATGATGCTGCGTGCCGCGCGAGGGTGCCGATGTGGCGGTTGCCGCTGTTGCGACCGACAACTGCGGCGTGAGGTCGGTGCCCTGCATGATGCCCAGCGGGCTGTAGCCGCTGTAACCGGGGAACACTGCACTGATGTTGGGGTTGCCCATGCGACGGATCAGGATCTCCGACAGCACCCGGCGATGATCGGTGGTCACCGGCAAGTCGCCGAAGTAGGGCGACAGGACTTCCGGATCGATGCCGGGCCACTGGCCGTAGAAGCGTCGGCCGTTGACCGCCCCACCGAGCACCAGCACCGGATTGCCGTAGCCGTGGTCGGTGCCGCCGTTGCCGTTCTGGCGTACGCGTCGGCCGAACTCGGACTGCACCACCACCGTCACGCGCGACATGTGGCCGGTACCGGCGAGTTCGGCATAGAACGCGCTGAGCGCGGCCGACAGCTCGACGATCTTGTTCTGGTAGTAGTGGTAGCCCGCGCCGGCCGTGCCCTGGCCGTCGTGGGTATCCCAGCCGCCGAGGTCGAGCGTTGCGTACCGCAGGCCGAGGTCGAAACGGATCGACTGCGCGATCGTCCACAGCTGCCGTGCGAACGTGCTGGTGGGCCAGTTTGCCGGCAGTGCGGAATAGTCCTGCTGTGCCACCACGCGCAGCGCGGCATCGGCGCGCTGGCCGCCGAGCTCGAGACCGGTCTGACCGGCCCACAGGCTGGCAAGCGTCTGGTTGACGCCGCGCAGGCCGGCTGGCGAATCCGGTCGCGTGGACTGCCAGGCCCAGGCGCCGCTGTTGAGCTCGAAATCGCCGGGGCTGGCCATCGCCAGCGCCTTGGTCGAGCCCAGCATCGAGGCGGGTGCGCGCGAGGCGACCGCCAGTGCAGGCATCGTCACCGAACCGCTGGCACCGGGTTGGCTGTCCCAGGCGCGGCCCATCCAGCCGCTGCCGATCGACTGCTGCCCCGGCGTGCCCAGGTCGATGTACAGCTGGGCATCGAAGTGACTGCGCGTCAGCGTGGTGGCCAGGCCGCAGGCGTGCACGATGCCGAGGTGGCCGTCGTTCCACAGGTCGCGCAGGCCGGTGGCCGACGGGTGCAGGCCGAAGCCGGTGTCGCCGCCGCCGGCCAGGGTCAACGGCAGGGCGGCGTAGCTGCTGCCGCTGGCCGCGATGGCGAGGTCGGGACGCGCCTGCTCGTAGAAGCCCCGGTCGACGCCGCCGGTGGGGATGACCAGGTTCAGGCCGTCCATTGCCCCGCGCAGGAACAGGTGGACCACCGTGTCGTGGGCGTTGGCGGCAGCCTGGGCGCTGCCGGAGAACAACAGGCCGGGGCCTGCGACGCCAAGCGCGCCGGTCGCGGCGCAGCCCTTGAGGAACTGGCGACGGTTCATGGTGACGGACATGGGTGCGATTCCTATGGCCTAGCGGCTGGCGAATTCGGGCGACATCAGGATCAGCGACACCATGCTGCGCAGGCGTTGCTGGTTGTAGTGCTGCTTGAGGTCGCTGCCCGACCAGCCATCGGTATCGGCAATCACGTAGGTGGCCGGGTCGCCGTTCTGTGCCATGAAGGCCACCAACGGCTGGCGTTGCGCGGCGCTGGGCAGGTAGCCCAACAGCCGCAGGCACCAGAACGCGACAAGCTGCACGGCGGTCCAGCTGGCCACTTCGCTGCGCGTTGTGGCCAGGATCGGCGCCAGCGGAATGCCGCCGCCGTCTTTGCCTTCGGTCAGATAGCCCATCATCTTCCAGGTCATCGCGTGGCTGTTGGCGCCTTCCCACGCGCTGCCGCGATCGGGGTAACCGTTGGGCGCGGGCCACTCGTGCGGCACGTGGCCAGTGAAGCCCATGCGCCACATGAAACCGTCGCTGGTGTCGTCGCCGACCGCGAGTGTCCAGTTGATGCCCAGACTGCGCATCGCCGCGACCACCAGCTCGAACGGGCGCCTCTGCTTGAGTCCCCAGCTGTTGTAGAACGCATCCGACAGCAGGATGTGGCGCAGCGTGCGTTCGATCTGGTCGGGGCTCTGCCAGTGCGTGCGGAACACCGCGGCCGCGCTGGCGACCAGCGTTTCAGGCGGGTTGTCATCAACCAGGCGACGCACGAGCTTGCGGCAGACGTGGCGCGCCACGGCCGGATGGCTGGCGAGGCGGTCGAGCACGTCGCGGCCGTCCTTGAGTGCCGGTTGTTCCGGATAGAGCATCTTGCCCAGCAGGAACTTCGGGCCGCTGTCGTGCCAGGTGGCGCGGTAGGCGAACGTGCCGTCGTTCTCGGTCGGGAACTCCCAATTGCCGTTCTTGAGCGACCAGCCGGTGAACGCCGAGGCGGTTTCGTAGACGTCGATGTCGGTATAGCCCGACGGGTAGGTCGGATCTTCCGGGCACGGCGGCACCGCGAACGGGTCCATGAAGCCCAGGTAGTGCTCGGCGCCGAAGGTATGCAGTTCGAGCAGTTCGCGCGCGAAGTTCTCGTTGGGGCCGGAGCGCTTGTTGTCGACGTTGTCGAGGTAGTACAGCATCGCCGGGCTGCGGGCGACCGCTTCGAGCATCGTGCGGAAATTGCCGAACGCGTTGGCGCGGATCACGTCGCGATCGTAGTGCGGGTACACCGGACCGGCCGAGAACTCGTTGGCGGTGACGTTGAAGTGGTCGTGCCAGAAGTTGACGACTACCTCGCGCAGCTGCCGTTGCGAATGCACGGCGCGTACGAATGAAGCGCGCTGCACTTCCCACGCGGGGCGCATGCGCACATCCCACTCCGGGTCGTTCAGCACGTGGTCGGTCCACAGCTGCGGCAGGCTCTTGCCCAGGGTGGAGTAGCCCGCGCTGGCGAGGCGTGCCTCGACGGCGCTGTCGTCGATGGCCTGCCAGTCAAGCTGCCATTCGACGAAGCCGTGCCAGCGCGAAATCTCGTCGCTGCCGAAGCTGTTGAACTTGGCGAGCATCGCCGGCGTGGCGCCGTAGCCCATGTTGCCAAGCACCCGCACGGGGAGCGCGGGCCGAGCGAGCGTGAGCTTGAGCGGGGGCGCCGAGGTCGCCGGTGACGGGGCGGTGGACTTGACCGGCGGTGGAACCGTCGACGTGCGAGCCGAGCGGCTCAGCGTACGGTCGAAGCGGTAGCGACGCGCGATGACGGTACGGATGTCGGTCGCAGGGCGCGGGCGGGCCGTTGCCGGCGGCGCACCGGGAGCCGGCCTGGCAGGCGTCGGGCTGGACAACCCGGGCGCACGATGCACACCCGGCGTTGTCGGCGTGGCCCGCAGCGTGGGTGCGGCGTCGGCGGGGTGGCCGCCGGGTTGCGAATCGGTCAGGCCGAGGAGGCGAATCAGGCGACGGCGCGCTGGCATCTTGGTTTCCCCTGTCGCCACCGCGACGGCGGCGATTTGTTCGAGCATAGCCAGCCCCAGCGACGCCGCGAAGCCGCTGGGTCGATTCAGACCAGGCCGGTGACGTAGAACGTGCCAACGATCACAAAAACCGCGGCGGTCTTGACCAGCGTGATCGCGAAGACGTCCTTGTAGGCCTGTCGGTGGGTCAGGCCGGTGACCGCGAGCAATGTGATCACCGCGCCGTTGTGGGGCAGGGTGTCCATGCCGCCGGAGGCCATCGCCGCGACGCGGTGCAGCACTTCCATCGGGATGCCGACGGCGTTGGCGTTGGCGATGAAGGTTTCGGCCATCGCCGCCAGCGCGATGCTCATTCCGCCCGATGCCGAGCCGGTGATGCCGGCCAGCGCGGTCACGGTCACCGCTTCGTTGACCAGCGGATCGGGAATCGCCGAAAGCGCGTTGGCCACCACCAGAAACCCCGGCAACGCCGCGATGACCGCGCCGAAGCCGTACTCCGACGCGGTGTTCATCGCGGCCAGCAACGCGCCGCCGATCGCGCTGCGCGTGCCTTCGGCGAAGCCCGCCATCACCGGCTTCCAGGCGAATGCCAGGACCGTGGCAATGCCGACCAGCAGCGCGCCTTCGACCGCCCAGATGGCAGCCACCGACGCCACCTTCTGCACCACCGGCGCGGCGTCGCCGATCACCGCCGGATCGAACGCGTGGGACTCGCCGTAGAGGCGCGGAATCCACGTGGTGAACAGTTTGTTGGACACGCCCACCAGCACCAGCGGCAGGATCGCGATCGCCGGGTTGGCCAGCGCGCCGCCGGCGAACGCGAGCGGTTCGTTGAGCAGCGTGGCCGGATCGCCGTACCCCTCGCCGGCCTTGCGCGCGACGCGCCGCCGCCAGTCGAGGTAGAGCAGCCCCACGACGAGGATGAACACACCGCCGATCGTGCCCAGCCACGGCGCGGCCCAGGTGTTGGTGCCGAAGAACGTGGTCGGGATGATGTTCTGGATCTGCGGCGTGCCCGGCAACGCGTCCATCGTGAACGTGAAGGCGCCCAGCGCGATCGTTCCCGGGATCAGTCGCTTGGGGATGTCGCTCTGGCGGAACAGCTCGGCGGCGAACGGGTACACCGCGAACACCACCACGAACAGCGACACGCCACCGTAGGTCAGCAGCGCGCAAACCACCACGATCGACAGCATCGCGCGACTGGCGCCGAACAACGCGATGGTGGCGACCACGATCGCCTTCGAGAATCCCGACAGCTCGATCAACTTGCCGAAGATCGCGCCGAGCAGGAACACCGGGAAGTAGAGCTTCAGGAACCCGACCATCTTGTCCATGAACAACCCGGTGAACATCGGTGCGACCAGGCTCGGGTCGGTCAGCAGCACCGCGCCCAGCGCCGCCACCGGCGCGAACAGGATCACGCTGTAGCCGCGGTAGGCGACCAGCATCAGGAAACACAGTGCGGCCAGCACGATCAGGAAAGCCATTCGATCTCCCCGGGTGAACGGTGTGCGCCTCGCCGGCGGCTTGGTTGACGGCGATCGCATTGCCGGCGGGCCGGCGTGGCGGGGCCATGGACCAACGCGACGTACGGCTCGGTTTGCGGACCGCATGTGGCGGGACAGGGACGCAGTGTCGGCATCGCACCCGTTGCGGGGCATTGTCCGAACGTACAACTGCCGGGTGTGTTGGCGGGCCCCTAGTCTTCGCGGCATGACGGCAGACGGCCGCATGCCACGCATTCGAAGCGCCAGCATTCGAAGCACCAGCACTCGAAGCATCAGGGGAGAGCAAACGTGATGGGTCGTACCGACTACCGCTACTGCAACAGCCGCAAGCGCCTGAGTGTCGCCATTGCCTGCGCGCTGCTCGCGCCGGCTGCCTGGGCCCAGGAGGTCGGCGGTGACGTGGCCGCCACGCCGCCGGCCGCCGAAGCGCCGCGCACGCTGGGCGGGGTGACGGTCACTGCGCGCAAGCGTGAGGAGACCTTGCAGGAAGTGCCGGTCGCGGTCACCGCGTTCACCGCCGAAGCACTGGACCGGCTGGCGGTGGATGATCTGGGCGATCTCGACGCGCAGGTGCCCAACCTCACCATCTACGCCGCGCGCGGTTCCAGCAGCACCATCACCGCCTACATCCGTGGCGTCGGCCAGTCCGACCCGCTGTGGGGCGTCGACCCGGGCGTCGGCATCTACCTCGACGACGTCTACATCGCCCGTCCGCAGGGCGCACTGCTCGACGTGTTCGACGTCGAGCGCGTCGAGGTGTTGCGCGGGCCGCAGGGCACGCTGTACGGCAAAAACACCATCGGCGGCGCGATCAAGTACATCTCGCGCGGCCTGCCGGCCGATACCAGCGGTTTCGTCTCGGTCACCGCCGGAAACTACGGGCAACTCGACGTGAAGGCAGCCATCGGCGGCTCGCTGGGTGGCAACGACGCGCTGCGTGCGCGCGTCGCGGTCGCACGGCTCAGCCGCGACGGGTTCGGTGAAAACACGCTCACCGGCGCCCAGGTCAGCGACAAGGACATCCTCGCCCTTCGCGGCAGCCTGGGCGCCTACGTCAGCGACGACTTCAACCTGCAGTTCGCGTTCGACTGGATGGACGACCAGTCCGGCGTGCGCGGCGCGAAGATGCTGGCACCCAACCGCTTCGCGCCCGGCTTCGCACCGATGGACAGCCGCTACGACATCCGCAGCGGCATGCCCAACGTCAACGACACCACGATCAAGGGCGCATCGGCGACGGCCAACTGGCGCATCAACGACAACTGGGGCGTCAAGTACGTGCTGGCCAAGCGCGAATCCGACACCGAGACCAACATCGACTTCGACACGCTGCCCAACAAGATCGCCGACGTGAAGGCGTTCTACCGCGACCAGCAGGTCAGCCACGAGTTGCAGCTCAACTACGACGGTGGCGGTCGCGCGCGTGGCGTGATGGGCCTGTACGCCTTCGACGGCGAAGCGGGCGGGCAGGTGCGCAACAACTTCTTCAACCTGTTGTTCGGCGACACCCAGGGCACTGTCTACACCGAGAGCGTCGCGTTGTACGCCGACTGGACATTCGACCTCACGCAACGGCTCACGCTCGACGCGGGCGTGCGCTATACCGACGAAGACAAGCGCGCCGACGTGCTCAATCGCGGCTACACCGACGCGACCTACACCACGCCCATCTCGGTGGCGGCGGACTTCGACCGGACGATCAACTTCAAGAACACCTCGCCCAAGGTCTCGCTGGACTTCCAGCTGACGCCCGACATCCTGCTGTACGGCCTGGCCACGCGCGGCTTCAAGTCCGGCGGCTACAACATCCGCGCGCAGGCCACCGCGGTGCCGCGTTCGGCCGAGCCGTTCGACGACGAGGTGGTGGACAGCTTCGAGATCGGCAGCAAGATGGCGTTCCTGGACCAGTCGCTGTTCGTCAACCTGTCGGCGTTCCACAACAAGTACAAGGACATCCAGCTGTCGGTGTTCACGTCCTACGACAGCAATGGCGACGGCACCAACGACGCGTTCTTCGGCGATTTCACCAACGCCGGCGCGGGTACGGTGAATGGCCTGGAGGTCGAGTACCAGTGGCTGCCGACGCAGAACTGGCTGGTCTCGGGAAACCTGGCCTGGCTGGACGCGAAGTACGACGAGTTCCTGTACGCCGGCGTCAACATCGCGCACGAGCAGGCGTTCACCAACGCACCGGAGTTCTCCGGCGCGTTGAACCTGGAGTACCGCACCGGACTGTCCGGTGGCGGCAACCTTTCCGCGCGCGTGGGCTACAGCTACCAGAGCGAGGTGGTGGCCACCACCGAGATCGTCCGCAGCGGCGCGCGGCCGATCGGCCAGGACGGCTATGGCCTGGTCAACGCCGGCGTGACCTGGAAGACCGGCGGCGCGTGGACGCTCGCGCTTCAGGGCACCAACCTGGCCGACGAGGAGTACCGCACCACCGGCTACAACCTCAACGCCGCGCTGGGCGTGATGACGGGGTTCTACGGTCCGCCGCGCCAGTACAGCCTGACGGCGCGCTACGACTTCTGAATTCGCCCGGCGTGCGGGGGGCTGCGCACCTGCCGTCGAGCCGTAGGGTGGGCCCTGGCCCACCGGACCGGGCGCCGCGGCGCCGCTCGCGCCCGGGCCACACGGAGCGCGCCCTCCAACTCGAGTCTGGCGGTGGGCTTCGTGACGGTGGGCTTGAGCCCACCCTTCGGTCCGTCGTCGTCGTCGTTGTTGCGTGGCGTGGCGTCGCGTTGCGGAAGCGGCCGGCGGCGTCCTGCCGGTGGGCTTGAGCCCACCCTACGGTCCAAACGAAAAAGTAGGGTGGGCCCTGGCCCACCGACCCACCGCCGTCGCCCCCGTCCGGGGCCGCACCAAGCGCGCCCCGAACTTTCCGGGCGCCATTGGCTATGCTCGGCAACGGCACAAGGGGAGCACGGGCGTGGTCTTGCGTGACGGCGATTGCCGATGCTGAGTTTCACCACGGTCGCGCTGGCCAGCCTGGTGTGGCTGGCGTTGATGTTCGCCACCGCGCTGTACGGCGAACGCCACCCGGGGGTGCTGGCGCGCCATTGGCGGCACGTCTACGCGCTGTCGCTGGCGGTGCACTGCACCTCGTGGACCTTCTACGGCACCGTCACCCAGGCCGCGCGGTACGGCTGGCCATTGCCGCCGACCTTCCTCGGCGCCATCGTGCTGTATGCGCTCGCCGTGGGCTTCATGATGCGACTGGTGCGGCTGGCGCGTGAGACCAACGCCACCTCGCTTGCCGACCTGATCGCCACGCGCCTGGGCAAGGATGCGTGGCTGGCCGCGACGGTCACGCTGGTCGCCGCGCTCGGGCTGATTCCCTACATCGCGCTGCAGCTCAAGGCCGTCGCAATGAGCTTCGCCATGCTGACCACGCACTCGGCCGACGACAGCGGCGCGCCGCTCTGGCACGACAGTGCGTTGTATGTCGCGCTGGCGATGGCGCTGTTCGCGATGCTGTTCGGCACGCGTCGTGCGAGCGCGGCCGAGCACAACCGCGGCCTGGTGCTGGCGATGGCGTTCGAGTCGGTGTTCAAGCTGGCGGCGATGCTGGCACTGGGCGCGTTCGTGTGGCTCGGCCTCGACCACCTGCCCGAGCCCGCCGCGGCACCCCCGGTGCTGACATCGACGCCGAGCGGTTTCGCCCCACTGGTGTTGCTGGGGGCATTCGCGATGTTCATCCTGCCGCACCAGTTTCACGTCGGCGTGGTCGAGTGCCGCGATCAACGCGACGTGCGCACCGCGCGCTGGTTGTTTCCGCTGTACCTGGTGCTGATCGCACTGCCGGTGCTGCCGTTGGCGCGCGCGGGCGCCGCCTTGCTGGGCGATAGCGGCGTGCCGTCGGATCTGTACGTGCTGGCGTTGCCGCTTGCGCAGGGGCAATCGGGGCTGGCGCTGTTTGCGTTCCTGGGCGGGCTCAGCGCGGCCACCGGCATGGTGGTGGTCAGCACGCTGACCCTGAGCCTGATGATCGGCAACCACTGGTTTGCGCCCGGGCTGTTGCGCGGGGCGTGGTCGCGAAACGACGGCAGCGACCTGCGCGGCCGCGTGCTGGCGCTGCGGCGCATCGGCATCGTGGTGATCATGCTGCTGGCGTGGGCCTACAGCCGCCTGGTTGCCGGCAGCGAGGCGCTGGCCGACGTCGGCGCGGTGTCGTTCTCCGCGCTTGCCACGCTGGTGCCGGCACTGGCGTTCGCTGTGTGGCGGCCTCAGACACCGCCGCGCGCGGCCATTGCCGGCGTACTGGCCGGGTTCGCGGCGTGGGCGTGGGTGTTGCTGGTGCCACTGACGCTGGCGGTGCGCGGGCAAGCGCCGGACTGGCTGTCGAGTGGGCCGTTCGGGCTCGCGTTGTTGTCGCCCGACGGCCTGTTCGGACTGACGGGCTGGAGCCGGCTTGGCCGCGCGGTGGGCGCCAGCCTGTTCGTCGGGTCGCTGGTGACGGTGCTGGTCGCGGCGTGGCGGCGGCACACGCCGCATCGCGCGCGCCGTGGACTCGACGCCAAGTCGTTGCGTGACGCGGGCCTGCGCTTCCTGCCGGGCGATCGCGTCGCGCGACTGCTGTCCGGTGCGCCGGCAAGCGGCGCGGTGCCGGCGCTGGTGGAAGAGGGCATCGAGCGCGAGCTCGCGGCGGTGCTGGGCTCGGCCTCGGCGCGCGTGCTGCTGGATGCCGCGCGTCGCGAGTCGCTGCACCTGGACACGGTGGCCGCGATCGTCGGCGAAGCCTCGGCCGACCTGCGCTTCAACCAGCGCGTACTCGAGGCGGCACTGCAGAACATGAGCCAGGGCATCAGCGTGGTGGACGCCGAACTGCGTCTGGTGGCATGGAACCGGCGCTACGCCGAGCTGTTCGGCTATCCCGAGGAACTGCTGCGGGTCGGCCAGCCGATCGCCGAGTTGTCGATGTGGGCGATGCGCCGCCTGCCGATGCAGGGCGATCTCGACGCCGCGCTGGCGCGGCGGCTGGCCTTCATGCGCGCCGGCACGCCCCACCTGTCCGAACGGGTGCTGGGCGACGGCGCGATCATCGAAATCCGCGGCAACCCGATGCCCGGCGGTGGCTTCGTTGCCACGTTCACCGATGTCACCGCATTCCGTCGCGCCGAGGCCGGATTGATCGAGGCCAACGCGACGCTCGAACAACGCGTCGCCGCGCGCACGATCGACCTGGAAGTCGCCACCCGCGACGCCGAGCGTGCCAACCACGCCAAGAGCCGCTTCCTCGCCGCGATCGGACACGACCTCATGCAGCCGCTGCACGCCGCGCAGCTGTTCACCGATGCGCTGGCCCAGCAGCTCGGCGCTCCGCTCGACGGTGCGAAGGGAGCGGTGCGCGTCCAACCGCGCGAAACCGTCGCGCAGATTTCCGGTGCTCTCGATTCCACGGCCGATCTGCTGACGGGCCTGCTCGACATGTCGCGACTGGAGGCCGGCGGCCTGGTGCCGCAGACACGCGAACTGCCGTTGGCGGAGGTACTGGAGCCGCTGGCGTCCGAGTTTGGTGCGATCGCCGCGGCGCGCGGCCTGCGCTTCCGCTTCGTTGCCAGCCGCGCGTGGACGTGCAGCGACCCGCAGCTGCTGCGCCGCGTGCTGCAGAACTTCCTCGCCAATGCCGTGCGTTACACCGGCCGTGGTGGTGTGCTGCTGGGCGTTCGGCGCGAGGGAGATGGCCTGCGCATCGAGGTGCACGACACCGGCCCGGGCATTGCGCCCGAGCAGCAGACGCTGATTTTCGAAGAGTTCCGGCGTGGCGAGGACGCGCCGGGGCAGGGCCTGGGGCTGGGCCTGTCGATCGCCGACCGCATCGCCCAGTTGCTGCACGCACCACTGCGACTGCGCAGTCGACCGGGCCACGGCACGGTGTTCTCGGTGCGCGTTGCGCGCGCGATGCCGCGACCGGCGATGACGGCCGTCGACGCGGCCCACACCATTGCAATGCCGCGTGGGGGGCTGGCCGGGCTGCGGGTGCTGGCGGTCGACAACGACGACCAGGCGCTGAGGGCGCTGGCCGAGCTGTTGCGGCGCTGGGGGTGCGAGGTGGCCACCGCCCGCGACGAGGACGGCGCGCAGGCGGCGATGGTGGCTACGCCTGCGGCGTTGTGGCTGTTCGACTTCCACCTCGACCGGGGCGACACCGGCGTCGATCTGGCCGCGCGGTTGGCCGCGCGTTTCGGTGATCGCCCCACGCTGGTGCTCAGCGCCGATCGTAGCGAGCCGGTGCGCCGCGCGGTGCACGAGGCCGGCCTGTCGTTGCTGGCCAAGCCGATGAAACCGCTGGCGTTGAAATCGGTGCTCGACCGCTTGTCGTCGGCGCGCCTGTAGGTTGATCGGCGGCGGCGCGCCGGCCGCGCCCTACGGACGCACGGGCGCCTTCGACGGGTTTTCCGGGGGCGGCCTGGTCGCTCGTGCACGTCGTAGGATGAACCGACGCACACGCGCGAGGTCGGCATGACTGCATCGCATCCGGTCCGCTCGCTGCACCACCAGCGGCGCGGGCTGTCGATCCTCCTGGCGACGCTGGCGCTGCTGACCGGTGCCGGGCTGGTGGCGTTCCGGACCAGCCCCTGGCCCTCGGCGTTGTTGATCCGCTGGGCCTTCGATCGCGGCGGCGTGGCATCCGATGCCGCGTTGCGAAACCATGTGCCGGCCGGCGTTTCCAGCCAAACGGGATTGCGCTACGACACGGCCGACCCGGACGCGCTGTTCGACATCCATTTCCCTGCGAAGGTGGCAGGCACCGATCGCCGGCTCACCACCATCGTGTGGGTGCACGGCGGCGGGTTCCTGGCCGGCAGCCGTACTCAGGTGGCCAACTACGCCCGCCTGCTTGCCGCGGATGGCTACACCGTGATTGCGGTGGACTACTCCATCGCACCGGGCGCGCAGTACCCCACGCCGGTCCGGCAGTTGAACCGAGCGCTGGCGCATCTGTCGGACAACGCCGACCGGTTGCACATCGATCGCACGCGCTTCGTGCTGGCCGGCGACTCGGCCGGCGCGCAGCTGGCCGCGCAACTGGCCGCGCTGGTGTCGTCGCCGGACTACGCCAACGCGATGGGACTGACGCCGGGCATCGCTCGTTCGCAGTTGGTCGGCACCGTGCTGTTCTGCGGACCGCACGACGCGCTGACCTGGGCCAGCGATTCCTCCGCCTCGTGGTTCCTGCGGACGGTGGTGTGGTCGTACCTGGGCGCAATGCCGCCGGACAGGGAGAAGGTCGAACAGTTTTCCGTCGCCCGCCACGTCACGCCCGCGTTCCCGCCCACCTTCATTTCGGTGGGCAATGCCGATCCGCTGGCGCCGCAGTCGGTGGCGATGGCCGATGCCCTGCAACGCGAGGGTGTCCGCGTCAATCGACTGTTCTACGCCCGCGATCACGCGCCTGCGCTGGGGCACGAATACCAGTTCGATCTTGAGCGCGAAGAGGCCCGGCATGCCCTGGCCCGTGTCCGGGCGTTCCTGGACGGGCTGTGAGCCACGACGGTCTGTCGCGCCCACCGCCGTCGCCATTGCACCGCAATGATTCACCACCGTGTCCCGGTGGCGTGAGCGCCAGCGTCGCCGGCGCGACCGAAAGTGGCCGCGCCGACAGGTCACCTTACTGCGGTACCACCGCGTCCCAATCCAGCATGTACACCCACCAATTGTTGTGCAGGCCGTTGTGGGTGCCCACGTACTTGGGGATCTTCGACAGCCAGTAGGTGTGCCAGCCCAGGTCGCTGCAGCCCCACCGGGTGCAGTTGTTGGTGGTGGTGGCGCCGGTGAGGCTGGGGTAGCGGTCCCAGTCGTCGCAGGTGTTCCTCTCGAGGTTGGGGTTCTTGAAGTCGTACCCCCACGCGTTGTTGACGCGGTCGTACACCGGCGTATTGAGGCTGCCGTGGATGTTGCCGCACGCCGCCGTGGTGTTGTCGAAGCCGCGCGCGGTGAAGCGCTCGAACACGTTGGCGTTGGCGGGGAAGGGGTTCGGAAGCTTCAGGTAGCCGTTGCGCCAGACGCCGCCGAACAGGTGCACCATCGTGCCTTCCACGCGGTGTCCCATGTCCTCGAGCATGCGCTCGGGTTCGCGTTCGTAGTTGAAGCCCATGATGTTGAGCTTGCCCTGGCAGGCGGTGCCGGTGACCGGGGCACCGTTGGTGTCGAATGCCCCGGTTCCGGCCATGTTGGCTTCCCAGTAGCCGAAGAACGGGCCGCCCCACAGCCACAGCTCGTCGATCTCGCCGGCGTTGAATTTCTCGCAGACACGGTGGTCGGTCAGCACCTTGCGATAGTTCAGCGTCTCGCGCTCGTTGCAGGTCTTGGCGCGGAAGCATGCGATGTACTGGTCATCGGTGTAGACCGTGCCATCGGTGCGGGGCGGAAACTGGTCCAGGCGCACGCGCTGGGCCACGGTGTACTGGACGACCTGGCTGGTGGCCGATTCGAGATAGCGGGTGTACTGGTCTTCGAGGACCAGCGGATTGCGCCAGCCCATGGCATCGTTGAGCCGGCGGCTGCCGTGGCTTTCGATCACCGGGTTGAACTCCAGCACCATCACGCGCCGGTGGATCGGCTCGGCGACACGTGCGTTGGGCGAACGCCCGACCGGCGCGAAGATCGGCGAGATCTCCTGCCAGGTGTTGAGGTCCGTTTCGAGGCGGCGATAGACCTTGTTGCCCTTGACCAGGAACTGCCGCAGCACGTTGTCCTGGTAGAGGCTCGCACTGAAGCTGGTGATGACCGCGTTCCCGCCCACGCCCGCAAACAGGTACGTGAGGTTGTCCCACCCGCTCCAGCCGTTGTTGGCCAGCTGGGTCCGGCGATAGACCTGGCCGGCGCGCACCAGGAACTGCCGCTGCAGGTTGTCCTTGTAGACGGCGACGTTGAAGGCGGTGATCCGGCCCTGACCGGCGGCGGCGAAAACAGCGGTGATGTCTTCCCAGGCACCCCAGGCGTTGTTGGTCTGCTGCGTCCGGCGATACACCTGGCCACCGCGGGTCAGGAACTGGCGCTGCAGACCGTCCTGGTACACCTCGGCGCTGAAACCGGTGATCTCACCGACACCAACCTGGGCGGTACCGTTGAGGCCGGTGTCGATGCTTTCCCACAGGTTCCAGTTGGATTCGCTGCGTCGGTAGACGCGCCCGTTCTTGACCAGGAACTGCCGTTGCAGATTGTCCTGCGACACGACAGCGCCGAACGAGGAAACGGCGGTCGCGTTGCCACGCGTCGCGGCAACGGCTGTCGTCGACAGCGCGAGCGCCAGGGTTGCCAGCAGCGCAGGCAGCAGGCGCTGCGTCCGCCGACGTCCGGCGGGGAATGTCATGAGCATGAGTCGGGTCTCCATGGAATGGGCGATGGCGGCGTGGTGCGCCCGCGGGTTTGGTCGGGGTTGGTCACGAGGGGTGACAGCAATGGGTACGAGGTAGCGGCCCGTGGACTGACATGCGCGTCTGCACAGCCGTGCCGTCTTGCCGTGGTTGCATCGCCGGCGATCGCGGGCGAGCGGGCTTCGCACGCCCGGCGAAGGGCGCGCGGTGTCGCGTGCGGGTTGGTGGTGGGCGACGTCGCGTCGCGCTGGCCCGACGGTAGACCTATGGTCCGGGAGCCTCTTTGCCGCGCATCAGCTTGGGGATGACCGCGAACACCAACAGGGCGATCGCGGTGGTGACGATCGCCACGATCTGCTGGCCCATGCCGGCGGCCATGCCGATCGCGGAGGTCATCCAGATACCGGCGGCGGTGGTCAGGCCTTCGACGCGTTCGCCCCGGCCCTGCTTGATGATGGCGCCGGCACCGAGGAAGCCGATGCCCGAGACGATGCCCTGCATGATGCGCGTGACATCGGCCGGGTCGATGCCCCCCAGCAGCGGCGCCAGCACGAACAATGCCGAGCCCATCGACACCAGGATGTGGGTCTTGAGGCCGGCGGCGCGCCCCTTGCTCTCGCGCTCCAGACCCAGCACGCCGCCCAGCAGCGCGGCCGTCAACAAGCGCACCAGGATGAGTGTCCAATGCCCCGCGTCGGGCAGCGCGAACTCGGCGGCGAGCGTTTCACCGATCTGTTGGAGGATCGTCATGGGGGTCCTTCGTTTGTGGCGCCCGTGGGCGCCACCGCAGGCGGGCGGCGCGATGGCTGCGTGCGCCGAAATGACGTCGCGATGCTGCTGCCTGTTGCGTGAATCCCACGTGTGGCCGGCGCCGGCATCGCGCGACCTTCACAGCGCCGTGAACTTCCGTCGCGAGAATGGCCGCAACGGCGCAAGAGGCTCCGCATGGTGCGTTCGCTGATCCCCAAGGACGATCGTCAGCTGGCGACCCGACTCAAACGCCAGGTCATGGGCCTGGTGTCCTATCTGATGTTCATGGCGCCACTGGTGTATTCGGTGGAAAACGGATGGGTGGGCTTCGGCTACGTTGGGCTGGCGTGGTTTCTCGGCGTGGCGGTGACGATCAACGTCCTCTTCTTCGTCGCCATCCGCGGTGGGTTCAGCCGGCGATTCGCCGATCCCAGCATGGTGGTGCTGCAGGTGGGCCTGGCCGCGCTGCTGGCACTGGTGATGGCCTACTACGCCAAGGAAGCGACGGTCATCACCACGGCCCTGTTCTTCACCGCCTTCTTCTTCGGCATCTTCTCTTTCACCAGGGTCCAGTACCTGGCGCTGACCGCCGCGGTGGTGCTGGGCTACGCCTTGATGCTGGTGATCAAGTACGACCCATCGCAACGCGGCAGCGATGCCTTCCGGCTGGAGCTGCTGTATTTCGTGGTGCTGGTGATGGTGCTGCTGTGGCTGTCGATACTGGGCAGCTACGTGGTGCAGCTGCGTGCGAGCCTGGCGCGCAGGTCAGCGGACCTTGCCACCGCGCTGGCCCGACTGAAGGAGCTTGCCAGCCGCGACGAGCTGACCGGACTCTACAACCGCCGGCACCTGATGGACACGTTGGAGCAGCAGCAGGATCGCGCTGTTCGCTACGACGAGCCGTTCGCGCTTTGCATCCTTGACATCGATCATTTCAAGCGCGTCAACGATTCCTACGGCCACGGCGTGGGGGATGAGGCATTGCGCGCGGTGGGCGAATGCGTGCGTTCGCACCTCAGGCGGATGGACGTCATCGGGCGCGGAAAGAGTCAGAGCACCTGCGGTCGGTACGGTGGGGAGGAGTTCCTGCTGGTGCTGCCGCATGCCGACGGCGCCGACGCGTGGGTTTCCATCGAACGCCTGCGCACCGCGATGCACGACAGCCCGGCCCTGACGAGCGCCGGCCCGCTGTCGATCACGTTCTCGGCCGGCGTTGCGCAGTACCGCCACGGCGAGTCGATTGCCGACATGCTCAGACGCGCCGACGCGGCGATGTATCGCGCCAAGTCCGAGGGCCGCGACCGGGTGGAACTGGCGGAGTGAACCTGCGAAGGGCCCGGTGTCGCAGCAGCGGGGCCGGGAGGGTGAGCGTCACGGACGCCGATCAGGCAAGGCAGGCCGGCGCCGCGAGGTGCCGGCCTGGTCGGAAATCCTCCACCGCCGCGTGGCAGGCCAGCGGCCGACGGTCAGCAATGTCCGCCAGTTGGCGCCATGGCGTGGCGTCGTCCGCGCGTCGCGTTACGCCGCCGCGCGCTGCTCCTGCTGCGGCGCCACGAGGTGGCCGTACAGATCCTTCGGATCGGCCAGCGCCGGGATCAGCCCGGCTTCCACGCCCAGGCCCAGCTCGCGCGCGCAATCGCGCAGCAGGCGCAGGGCCGAGTAGTCCTCGAGCGCGAAGCCGACCGAGTCGAACACGGTGGTCTGCGCGTCGCTGCTGCGACCGGCGGCCTCGCCCACCAGCACGCGCCAGAGTTCGGTGACGGCGAAATCGGCCGGCATCTGCTGCAGGTCGCCCTCGATGCGCGTCTGCGGTTCGAATTCGACGAACACCGCCGAGCGCGCCAGCACCTCGGCGTGCAGTTCGGTCTTGCCGGGGCAATCGCCGCCGACGCCATTGATGTGCATTCCCGGCGCCAGCATGTCCGGCGTGAGGATGGTGGCGTTGCTCTTGTCGGCGGTGACGGTGGTGACGATGTCTGCACCACGCACGGCTTCGGCCGTGCTGGCGCAACGCGTGACGCGCAGACCCGGCACCTGGGCAAGATGCGCGGCCAGCTTGTCGGTGGCCTGCGTGTCGACGTCGAACAGACGCACTTCCTCGATGCCCAGCAAGTGATGGAAAGCCAGTGCCTGGAATTCGCTCTGCGCGCCGTTGCCGACCAGCGCCATGACGCGGCTGTCCGGGCGGGCCAACACCTTGGCGGCCATTACCGAGGTGCCCGCGGTGCGGATCGCCGTGGTCAGGGTCAACTCGCTGAGCAGCGTCGGCGTACCGGTGGCGACATCGGCAATCACGCCGAATGCCATCACCGTCGGCAGGCCTTCACGGGTGTTCTTGGGGTGGCCGTTGACGTACTTGAAGCTGTACTCGTGGGCGTCGGAAACCGGCATCAGCTCGATCACGCCGACGTCGGAATGCGAGGCCAGGCGCGCGCACTTCTCGAACTCGGGCCAGCGGCGGAAGTCGGCCTCGAGGTAGTCAACCATCCTCGCAAGCACCCGCGGCAGGCCGTAGGCGGAAACGATGCGGGCGATGTCCTGGGTGGTGAGCAGGGTGGTCATGGTGGTCCTCATGGCGATGGCGCAGCGCGGGGAAGCACCGGCGATGGCGCCATTGTCCGCACGCGGCTGTCAGCGCAAAACGGCAGAAGTGGCAGCTTTTTGGTATTCGCATGGCATTTCGGCAGGATCCGTTGCCACAATGCGCCATGGACGCACTCGACCAGCAACTGATCGCCAAGCTCCGCCACAACGCCCGGGCATCCATCGCCGAGCTCGCGAGCGCCCTGGGCGTGTCGCGCGGCACCATCACCAACCGCATTGCGCGGCTGGAGCGTGACGGCGTCATCGTGGGCTACACCGTCAAGCTGCGACCCGATGCCACACCCGACGAGATCCACGCCTGGACCAGCATCGCGGTGGAGGGCAACCAGCATGCCGTGGTGCGTGCGCTGCTCGGCGAACCGGCCGTGGCCAGCCTGCACGACACCAATGGTCGCTGGGATCTGTTGGCCGAGCTGCGCGTCGGCAGCCTGGGCGAGTTGTCCGCCGCGCTCGAACGCATCCGCAAGGTGAAGGGCATCAGCGCCACCGAAACCAGCCTTCATCTTCAAAGCTTCCGCGGTTAGGCGTTCGAAAATCGCGAACAGTGCGTTCGCGAATCGGGTCCAGGCGAGCACTCCGTTCCAGGCGTCGGATCGTGAGAAGGTGCTAAGCCTGTTGACCATTGCTGCCCTCTACCCACACCGGTCGCCTGCGAGAGTTGCAGGTCCTGGCAGGCATGCCATCCACCAATCCCGAAGGGGCTGGCGATCAGCTTGACATCCACGCGACCACACGCGCAGGCTGGCCCCGGCTCCGATAAGACAATGGATTGGGCGCAGAGGAGTCCACTAACGGCGAATGCCGGATTGTCGTGGAAGCCCTTCCATGCGGCGCTTTGCAAGTGGTTTGGCGTTGTCCCTGGCCCTGCTCTGGCCGGGGGCGGGTTTTGCCACGCAACGGGCCGAAGTCCCCACCAAGATCGAGCAACCGAACCCTGCACCGGTAAGACTGGTTGCGAGCGGGATCGAGCCGATGTTCGACGCGATCGGCCGTGATGAAGGGCTGCGCAGCAGCTATGTCTGGAAGGTGTCGGCAGACCGCCACGGCTTCGTATGGATCGCAGGCAACAGTGGCGTCCACCGTTACGACGGGCACCACATCTATAGCTTGGATCGCGATCCCAATCGCCGCGACTCGCTGGCGAGCCGCGACAACAGGTTTGTGGTCCCGACTCGCGAGGCGATCTGGTTCGCCAGTGATGACGGCACCCTGCAGCGCCTCGATACCGCGAACGAGCGTCTGACCGCCGTGCCGGTGAAAACCCGTGAGGGCGCAAGTCCCAAGCTGATCGTCTGGCTTGGCGGTGATGCAAACGATCGCATCTGGATGCTGACCGAGCTTGGGCTGTTGCGATACGACCCCAACACCTCTGCAGTGGTCGTAGCCAAGCTTCCCAAAGACGGATCGCCGGTGCTGACGATGGCGTTCAGTGCGGACGCTCGCCATCTGTTCGTGGTGAGCAACGGCCACAGCGTTGTCGACGTGGATGTGAACGCGCCGGAAAAGGTTCGTGCCTTGCTGACCAATCCGGATCGCGAACCGATCTCCGCGATGGCTGCGGAAGGTCCGAACCTGTGGTTGGCCGCAGGAAAGGCGCTTTGGAAGTTCGATGCGGCATCGGGCTCGATGCAGAAGACCGAGCTTCCGGTGGAGTCGCTGTATGCGACTTCCATGGTCGTGGATGCCAACGGCATCGTGTGGTTTGGCAGCGAATACGACCTGGGCTTGCATCGATTCGATTCGCGAGAGCGCACGCTGACGATCTACAAGCATCGTCCGGAGGATCCGTCGAGCATGACGTCGGATCGAATGCTGTCGCTGGCGATCGATCGACACAACAATCTCTGGATCGGTCTCCTGACTGGAGGCGTCAGCCGCCTTCGCCTCGGCCAGGATGTCGTCACCCGTTACAGCCTTCCAGGCAGCCGGGGCCGGAGTGTCTGTGCCATGCAGGAAGGGGAAGGCCGCCAGCTCCTGCTGGCTCTGTGCGGAAACAGCCTCGCGCGACTCGACCTCGATACAGGCCAGGTCACCGACTTGGCCCCGGAACTCGATCGCGCGCTCCCGGCGCCATCTCCGGCGTTGAACGCACACGTACTGGTGAAGGATGGCCGAGGTGGCGTTTGGATCCCTACGGGTCGGGAAGGGTTGCTGCGGTGGCACCCCAGGGAAGGGACCGTCCAGATCCCATCGCGATCGGAGGATGGCAAGTCGGAACTGCCCGGCCTGTACTTCACCGGCGCATTCCTGGGTGCAGATCGGAAGCTATGGATTACCAGCAATCGCGGACTGACCGTATTGGAGCCGGGTGCTGCGTATGTGAGGGAGATATCCGTACTCGACAGGAAGCGCGAGATCAAATTCATCGGGCATGACGTGACCGGAGGGCCAGATGACTCCTTGTGGGTCAGCAGCAATATCGGTCTGATCCGGTACTGGCCGAAGCAGCAGCGGGTGCTGCAGTTTCGCCACGATCCCAATGACCGCAGAAGCCTGTCCGATAACCGGGTCCTGCAGGCCTACACCGATAGGTTGGGGCATGTCTGGGTAGCCACCCAGGCCGGTCTCAACCGAATGGTCGTCGTCGATAAGGGAACCGTCCGCTTCCAGCGTTACGGCATCGCCGAAGGTCTGCCGGACATGACCGTCTCTGCGATCACCAGCGATACCCAGGACGCGCTGTGGGTTGGTACCAACCGAGGCATCGCTCGTTGGGATCCCAAGCTGGACAGATTCGAGAGCTACCTCAAGCCTGATGGCGTACCCGATGGCGAGATCGGCAAGGGCGCGGCCTTCCTGAGTTCAGATCGTGGCTTGTACTTCGGCGGCGTTGACGGCGTATGGCGGTTGGATGCGGAGCGCGTCCGCATGGCCAAGTCGGCCCCCGTACTGCTAAGCGACTATGAAGCGGGTGGTAGAAGGGCGGTCAACTTGCGCGGCAGCGAGCTGCAATCGCTCGGTGCGCGATACGACGACGGGCGCATCACGTTTCGAATTGCGGTGCTTGGTGACTCGCGGCGCCTCTCGTATCGGTTGGTTGGCCTCGACGAGCGATGGCAGGACATGCCGTCCGATCTATCCGTCAGCTATCACCGATTGGCGCCAGGTTCGTACCAGTTCGAAGTTCGCCAGCTCGACAACCGGGGCGGATGGCGTTCTCCTGAACTTTCCATTCCGCTGGAAGTAGCGCCACCGCCATGGAAGCAGCCCTGGGCTTATCTGCTCTATGCGCTCGCGGCTGCAGCATTGGTGGCCCTGGTGGCACGCCAGTACCTGGTACGCCGCCGGCGTCGCCTGGAGCATCTGCGAGAACTGCAGGAGCGTGACGAACGGCTGCGGATGTCGATGCAAGCCTCCGGCGACGTCATGATCGAGATCGATCTGACGCATGGCCGGGTGGTGCACGTCGGCGAAAGCATGCTCGGGTATGAGCTTGGCAAGCTCCCCACCGAGATCGACGAGTACTTCGCGCTGACCAATGGCTTGATCCACCCCGACGACGCTCACGTCGCGAAAAGTCTGCGGGAGTCGCTCCTGGCGCGTCGCGCCATCGATTCGGAAGTCGAGTACCGATTGCGCAAGCCGGACGGGACATGGGCCTGGGTTCGGCTGCGGGGACAGCTCATCGAACGGCACAGCCAAGAAGGCAGGATCGAACTGTTTACAGGCATGCTCCACGACATCACCGAGGACCGTCATACGCGGGAACTGCGTCAGAAGGCCTACGAAACGCAGCTTCAAGCCGAGACCAAGGGGCGCGTCCTGGCGATGATGAGCCATGAGATCCGCACCCCCATGAACGGCGTCGTGGGGACGATCGAACTGCTGGACCGGATGCCGCTGGGCCGGGCCCAGCAGAAGGTTCTGGAGACCTGCAAGGACTCGGTGTCGGTGCTGATGTCCGTCGTCAATGACGTGCTGGATTTCTCCAAGATTGAAAGCGGAAAGCTGCAGCTGGAACGCGCCCCGCTTTCCCCGCGCAGGTTGATCGAGTCCGTGGCCTCGGCGTTCGGCATTCAGGCAACCAAGAGGGGAATTGATCTCGACCTCCATGTGGATCCGGCGGTTCCCGCGCGAATTCTCGGAGACCGCGTGCGGCTGCACCAGATTCTCACCAACCTCGTCAGCAACTCGGTGAAGTTCACGGAGCGCGGTGGTGTAAGCATCAGCGCGGTCATGGCAGCGCCCGATGTGCTCTGCATCTCGATCGCAGACACCGGCATCGGAATGGATGAGGAAACCGTACAGAACCTGTACCAGCCCTACCAGCAGGCCGACGCAACCACCGTGCGCCGGTACGGCGGTACTGGGCTTGGGTTGAGCATCGCCCAGCATCTCACCCAGATGATGGGAGGACGTATCGCCTGCGACAGCCGGATCGGAGAGGGTGCTTGCTTCACCGTCACCATCCCTTCCGATGCCGTCTCGCCTGGCAGGCCGGCTGCAAAGCCCTTGAGCGGGGTGCGAGTGCTTGTCCTGGCAAACGTGGGACGGCAATCGATCATCGGGGAGCCGCTGAGTCTGCTCGGTGCCGACGTCGACTTCGCGCAGGACATCGAGGTGCTGAAGTCCAGGCCGCGCGATCAGCAGAATCAGGCAGTCGACGTTGTGTTGATCGACAGAGGCGAGGGTACTCAAGAGCGCCTGGCTGCAATGAAGGCGGACCCATCGCTCGCCAGACGCCCCATCATCCTGTTACAGGCTGGAGGCACCCTCGATACTCCGATGGGAGGGGGCATCGTCGTTATCGAGGGCAATCCGTTGGTGCGCGCCGAACTTGTTCGCGGGGTGGAGCTTGCGCTCGGACGAGTCGATGCACCTGCCAAGGGCGTGCCCAGCGAGGCCAAGGGGGGCGAGGTGTCGGAATGGCGGGAGCCCGAAGCAGCGCCGGGAAGGATGATCCTCCTGGCCGAGGACAATCCGACCAACCGCGAAGTGATCACGCATCAGCTGAATCAGCTTGGATGCACCTGTGATGTGGTCGAGGATGGCGAGCAAGCCTGGATGAAGTTGTTGGCTCATCCGGATCGCTACGACCTTCTCATCACCGATGGCTACATGCCCCGGCTGGATGGATACCAGCTCGCCGAGCGCATCCGCAGGCTCGAGCATGAGCACAAGCGATCGCGCCTCAAGATTCTTGCGCTGACGGCCAACGCCGATAAGGGTGAAGAAGCCCGTTGCCTGTCGATTGGCATGGACGGCTATCTGGCCAAGCCAGTGCGTATGGACGACCTGCTTGGGATGCTCAGTGAGTTGCTTCCAGAAG
The DNA here is from genome assembly GCF_003719825.1 of Montanilutibacter psychrotolerans. Classification (GTDB taxonomy): domain Bacteria; phylum Pseudomonadota; class Gammaproteobacteria; order Xanthomonadales; family Xanthomonadaceae; genus Montanilutibacter; species Montanilutibacter psychrotolerans. The sequence goes on from NZ_RIBS01000002.1 coordinate 425,464, forward strand.
GCATCTCGAACGAGCCCTCGGTCTGCGTGCCTGGGCAGGCGAAGCCCGGCCTCCCGTTGGGGCTCTCCGCCCTGGCCGAGATGCTCCAGGGCGACGAGGCGAAGCTTGCGCGTCTGTTGCGAATCTTCACCGACACCACGCGAAACGACCTCCTTGCGCTGGAGGCAGCCAGGCAAAGCATGGATCGCAGCGCCGTCGCCAGGTTGGCGCATCGGCTGAAGTCGGCCTGCATGCAGATGGGAGAGCAATCCACCTGGCAGGCGCTCGATGAATTGGAGGGGGCCGCAAGGAGCACGCAGGTCGACGATGCTCTCTTGAATCAGCTCCTGGAGGTGGCAAGGAACGAAACCGAGCAAACCCTGGCCAGGGTGGAGCAGTACGGCGCCAGCCCGTTGCAGGTGGCTGAATCGCGCGGGGCGCGTTCATGAGGATACTGATCGCCGACGACCATCCGATCATCTGCATTGCGTTGAGCGAGATGCTGAAGACGGCTTTTCCCGGTGAAGGCACGTCGATCGAGACCGCCAGCGACAGTGACAGCTTGCTCGCAGCCATCCAGGCGCGCTCGTTCGACCTGCTGGTGCTGGATCTGCAGATGCCCGGGGAGCTGAAGAGCGTTACCTTGCTGGAAGCGGTGGTTGCGATGCGGCCGGATCTGAAGATCGTGATCTACACCGGTTATGCGCATCCATCCCTGGCCCTGGCGACATCTGATCTTGGGGCGAGGGCGCATGTGCTGAAGGCGAGCGGCCCCCACCTCGCGATCGACGCGATTCGCGCCGTGCTGGCAGGGGGGGCGTTCGTCGACCCCGCGATTGACCTGGAGTCTGCGCGCAGCCACCCCTGGCATCAGCTCACCAGCGGCGAGCGAAAGGTGCTGCTGGCACTCGCACGCGGCGAGAATCTCCAGGTCATCGCCATAGACACGTGTCGCAGCTACAAGACGGTCACCACTCACAAGTACAACGCGCTGAGCAAGCTTGGACTGAGATCCAATGCCGAGATCGGGCCCTATCTTTCCGCACACGGGCTGGACTATCTGATTGATTGAATCGCCGTGCGTGGCCGACGGCGGACCTAAGACTTTTCCCAATGGCATCCGGTGGCCATCTCCCTACCATCGATCCTACGGGTCACGGTTCTGGAGTCGGGTTTGTCGTGGATATCAGGGGCAGCGGTCAGCACTCAGCAGCAATGCGATGCGTGCAAGAACGATAGCGCCACCGACGGCGTTTGCGTCGCTGTCCAAGCTGCTGGGCGAGGATCCCGGACGCACGATGGGGGTGTTACTGGCGTTTCGCCAGGCCATCAGCGATGAACTGCAGTTGTTGGACCTTGCCTTGAAGTCGGGAGACCGTCGGCTGGCGCATGAGGCCGCCCATCGTGCCGCAATGGCCTGCCACCTGGTAGGCGAGAAGCGCGCCGGCCGACGGTTGGCGGTGATCGAAAATGCGGGCACACAGGCGATCGATCCCGTGCTCACCCAGCAGATCGTGCGAGCCCGGGCAGCGCTGGTGGAACTCATCGATCGAACCTCCATGCTCGTGGAATCCGGAAAGAGCCAAGCAACGGAGCCCGGCGACACGCTGCCCGGAGAAGGCCATGGCAAATAAGAAGTCGACATTGGCCGAGATGGCCATCCTCCATTCAGTCGAGTCTTCGGGGCCGACGACGCCCGATGATCGCAAGATGGAGCAGATTCGCGACATTCTCTTTGGCGGGCTGTCGCGGGAATACGACCGAAGGTTCCAGGAGATCGGCGAGCGCTTGACGCATGAAGTCGCTCGAATCGAAGGCGATGTCGAACGACGGTTGTCGGCAATGGACTCCCGATTGGACTCGCTGGCCGAGCGCCTGCAGTCGCAGCTCAGGCAGGAATGCCATGCGCGAACGGCGGCGCTGGATGATCTGGACAGCCGCATCAGCCAGGCCATGCGAACCCAGCGCGGTGAGCTGAGCGTGGCTATCGAGAGTCTGGAGAAGGATCTGGCCAGGACCGACAGCCGATCGCATGAGTCCATCGCCAGTCTGGGTGCCGAGATCGCCGCGGCGCTCCAGACATTGCGCGAATCCCTGGCACGCGAGCGCGACCAGATCCATCAAGGCAAGCTCAGCCGCCACGACATGGCCGATCTGATGAGTGAGCTGTCCATGCGGCTGCGCGGGGCGCTCGATCTGCCCGAGGTCGACTAGGCACTTCGCCATGAGCGGCGACTACCATCGCATCCGGACACTGTTGCTGGGTGTAGAGCAGCTTCGTCTGGAAAAGATCGACCTGGCCGTTCAACGAAGCGATGCTCGCTTCGAGCGCCTTCCGGAAACGCTCGCCGAGAGCATTGAGGTCGCAAACTCGACCCGCGGCGCGTCGAGGCTCGCGCGCGCGCTCTCCGAATCCACGGCCGAATCGCTGGAGCTGGCTGTCCAGAAGCGCCCGGGCGCGATTGTCCAAGCCGTGTTTCCGATCATTGGCCCGGCGATACGTCGCGCGCTGAGTGAGGCGCTGCGCGCGATGGCGCAGGATCTCGACCAGGCGCTGCAGGAGACGCTCAGTCTGAGGGCGTTGCGCTGGCGACTGGAGTGCCTGCGAACCGGAATTCCCTACGCCAGTGTTGCCTTGCGGCACAGGCTGCATTACCAGGTCGAACACCTGTTCCTGATCCGTCGCGAAAGCGGCTTGCTACTGGATCACCTCTGCCGGCATGACCGGCCGGGCGTCGACGTCGATGCCATTGCCGGCATGCTGACGGCCATCGAACAGTTCGTGCAGGACTCGGTCGCTTCAGGGGAGGAAGGCGGCCTGGGAGGGGCCACGGTCGGCGACTATCGTCTGTTGCTCAGTCATGGGCCTTGCCTGCGCCTGGCGGCGTTCGTCAGTGGCGTGCCACCGAGCAACCTGGGAAGACGTCTTGATGAGCTGAACGAGACGCTGCACACGCTTCGGGAGCAACACGGCGAGGAGCAAGTGAACCTCCCAGCCGGGGCGCTGGCTGACCTTGAAGAGTTGAAGGAGGTTGATCCTGTCAGGCGGCGCACCTCCGGCCACTATTTTGTGGGTGCACTGGTTGCCAGCATTCTCGTCGCGATGCTGGTTTGGAGCTGGATGGCAGTTGGCTGGTCGCGCCAGGTCGGCACCATCCGCAACGACCTGGACGCTCTGCCTGGTTTCGCACTGCTCAGCATCGAGTCGGAAGGGCGCGGGGCGTTGATGATCAACGGTCTGCTCGATCCGGCCGGCCAGGACCCGCGTTCTGTACTGCGCAGCCTCCACCCCGGTGTGCGAACCGATTGGCGCCTGCGTCCCTATGTGTCGTCCGACCCGGAAGTGGTCGTCCGTCGTGCACGACAGCAGCTGGCGCTTCCGCATGGCGTGTCAACGGAGCTGGACGAAGCGGGCACGTTGCACCTGCGCGGATCGGTTCCATTCGCCATGTGGTATGGGCTCGACAGGCGGCCCCCGGCTGTCGAGGGGGTACGGGGACTAGAGACGGGTGGGCTGGATTACCCTGGCATGACGCACGTCGATGCGCTCATCGGTGAGATCGAAAGCATTCGCATCGACTTTGCAGGTGGGGTGTCCGCGGCGGTGGCGGATGAGTTGCACCTGCGGGCGCTCGTGGCATCGTTGCAAGCCCTGCAGCGCCAGGCCCATCGGTCCGGACTGAAGATCCACGTCCGCACCTACGGCTTCACCGACGAACCGGGTCCACTGGGCATCAACCGACAGCTTCGCCTGCGTCGCGCCGAATGGCTTGGCGAAGCAATCCGCTCGCGGATGAACGAGTCCATCGATATCGATGTGAGCATGGACACTCTGTCCGTGCGCTTTCACGGCAGGTGCCGGGCCGCCAATGCCCAGGTCATGAGCACGCCGCTTGGACCGCCGAACAGAAGGCCCGACTAAGACTTTTCCCAGTATCAAACGGACGCTTGTTCGTCCAACCTGACCTTGCCGGCAGCGCTTCAGCGGTGCCGGAAGTCACGATAGGCGCCCGACATGGACGCGAACATGATCCGTCGAAGTCCGACGGAGGTTGGCGAGAAAGATGAACTCATTCGCGCGAAAGATCTGCCTGCTCGGCGACTTCTCGGTCGGAAAAACGAGTGCGGTGGCCCGCTACGTTCGCAGCACGTTCTCCGAGTCCTATCTGACCACGGTCGGCGTCAAGGTCGACACGAAGGTGGTTGACCTTGTCGCCCGCCCGAGCATGCGACTGGTGCTTTGGGATATTGCCGGCTCCAGCAAGCTCGGTCAGAGCAGGCTCAACTACGTGGCTGGTGCGCACGGCTTCGTGCTGGTTGCCGATGGCACGCGTCGCGACACCGTGAGCAGTGCCCTGGACCTATGGCAACAGGCCGCCGAGGCCCTGAATGCTGATGTCCCCGCCGTGCTGCTCGTCAACAAGGTCGACCTGGCCGACGAGTGGGATATCTCGCCCGAGCTGATCGAATCGCTCAGTCACAACCTGGCGGTGTTCTGCACGAGCGCAAAGACGGGCGAGTCCATCGAGCTGGCGTTTGCCGAGATTGCTGGAGCGGTCAGCTTATGACCGATCCCGTCTTCTCCAAGGATATGCAGGACCTGGTCGCCACTCTGGTTCGCCAGCGGGCCCCTGTGATCGTCACCTTTGGCGAGTTGGGCGAGGTGATGGATACCTCCGGCGATCTGGCGTACTACGCCGACTGCAAGGACACGCTCGTTGAGATGCTGAGCGATCTGCTTGTCGGTTGGCAGGAGCCTGTCGGTTCGATTGTAGAGGTGCAGATGCCCTCCGGTCGTCATGCCGACATACGCATCGTTCCCGAGGGGGTGATGCGGCATATGGTCTTGTTCGATGCTGCCGGTGAGGCCCTTGAGCTTCGCGAAGTCTTGCAGGCGAGTCACGAGTTGGCGTTGAGAGAACGGCGACGTCGCGTTTCGCTTGAGCGCCAGTATGGCCTGTCCGGGGATCGCCTGGGCGTGCGTGAGGCGGGTGACATGGAGCGGCATCGGCTGGAAGTCGTCGAGACGCTTTCATGGGATTTCCAGGCGCGTCTGGACGAGATCCGAGGCCACGCCCAGGTTCTCGACGACGGTGTTGCCAAACCCAGCGCGCAGGCGCATGCGATCTCCTGCATCAAGCGCGCTTCGATGCACCTGCAGGCGCTTGCCTGGGCGTGTCATTCATCGCTGCAAGGCTCCTGCACGCACGACGCAATTGGCTGGGAGCCGCTTGATGTCAAGCATCTCGTAAAGGAACTGGAGAGCCAGTTCGGCGAAGGTCCGCAGCTTCAGCGTGTTTGCTTCGAAGTCGATTACCGGCTGGGCTCAATTGAGCTGGCTTCGATTGAGCACGCGGCGGTCTACCAGATCCTCGTTGGCCTCATTACAGGTGTCCTGGACGCCACCCGAGGGACGCTGTCGATCAGGGTGTTTCTCGAGCATGACCAACTTGTGGCGGACGTCCTGGTGGATCGCGGTGCGGGGAAGGAAGACTGCGGCCTGCGGGACCTGCCCAAGGACCTGCGGTATCCGGCGACGCATCAATTGGTCAGCGCTCTTGGCGGTCGCTTGGTTTGTTCGCGTGAGCCCGAGTCAGGAGTTCGTCTGGAACTACCGCTCAGCTCTGGCTCCCCCGCCGGGAGCGGCGACGAAAACCACTGGCCACCATTGTCCACGACGATCCTGGTTGCCATTGATGATTCCCGGCTCCGCAAGCGGGTGCTGTCCCAGCTTTCCTGTCTGGGCCTGAACGCGCGCACATGCGGGGAGCTGGAGGAAGTGGAGGATGCCGCTGCTGCTGCGGGTGTCGAGATGATCATCCTGGGGGGCGAGTTCGCCGGCGCGACGGGCATCGGATTGAGCTATCGGCTCCATGCTGCCGGGGTGAAAAGGCGAATGCTGCTGTTGCGACCGGTTGCCGGGCTTGGAGCATCCGCGTGGGTGTTCGATGGCCGCAGGACCATCATCTCGCCAGACGCCGATGCCGACGTGCTCAGGGCAGCCATTGAAGGAGCGCTGCGGATATGAATCAGGAAGCGGCCCCTTCAGGTCTGGCAATCCGGAACGGTACTTTGGTTGACGTAGCCAGCATGGCCGCCTTTGTGGCCGTCATCAATGCGGCCAGCTTCACCGGTGCGGCCCGCCGCCTGGGTACTTCCAAGTCCGTGATAAGCCGCCGCATCAGCGAGATGGAGCTTCATCTCGGGGCCCGGCTCATCGACCGTACCGCGGCGCGCGTCAGCCCCACGGAAGTCGGGGCCGTGTACTTCGTCAAATGCGTACGAATACTCGAGTCCATCGAGGCTGCGAACGATTTCGTCGCCAGCTCCAATGGCGGATTTCGCGGAGTGGTTCGCGTCTCCGTGCCGCGGTTTTTCTGCGCGCGCGTCGTCGCTCCCATGCTGGCCGAATTCGCGGGACGCTACCCGGACTTGAAGGTGGAGATCGACGTTGACGAGCGAGAGTCGAGTCTTCACGACACGGGGTTCGACCTGGCGCTCAGAATCGGCCGCCTGCCTGACTCAAGCATGGTTGCGCGGACAATCAGCTACAGCAGCATGTGGGTGTGCGCGAGCCCATCCTACCTGGAGGCACATGGCACGCCTGAATCGCCAGACGAGCTCGAGCAACGCGACTGCCTGGTGCATTCAAGCGGTGAAATGCAGTCAGGGTGGTGCCTTGACAGCGCAGGACCGCGCATCTTCCGCGTGCGCGAGCGGATCCGCAGTGCCTGCTATTTCCATCTGCTCGAAGCTGCCAAGTCGGGGCTGGGCCTTGCGCTACTGCCAAGCTACGTGGCGTCCGATCTGGTTGCATCGGGCCAGCTGAAGATCGTCCTGGCGCAGTGCGCGCCCCGGCCGAACCCTGTGTCCATCGTCTATCCGCTCAGCCGGAAAGCATCGCAGAAGGTGCAGGCCCTGATCAGCTTCCTGATGGAGCGCATTCCGAACCCTCCGCCCTGGGAGGGAGCAAATCCAGAACGCCCTTCAGGACAGGTCACGGCGTAACGGACAGTGCCATGACCAGAGCCCATTGCTTTCCTGCGTTGCAGTCACGTTGCGGTCCGGTGGGTGTTCGCCATCTGCCAACGTGAGGTTTCCCGGAAACACCCTCGGCAGTTGCCCAATCGCTGCGTAAGCTGTTGATCGAGTGCAACGCTTTAGAGACAAGGCCTGTCGATTACCGTCTCATTGATAAGCAACGGAGTACTGATGTACGCCCGCCTGGAAGCACTGGTCGGTTACGTCAAGCAGGACGAGATCCATCACCTGTTCGCCGATGCGCCCACGCCAGATCGGAGCATGGCCAGTGCGCATGTGGAGTAGGCGTCTTGTCATGAGCTATCTGCGAGTCTGGTGGCTAGCGATGAAGCGAACGGGGAGAGGTCGCTACAAGGAAGGAGTCCCCGTTTCGGTTTGGTTGCTCGTGGGTGTCCTGGGTGTCGCGCTCGCCATCTTTCGCGACGGGCCGCCAGCATTCACGAACATGGAGAGGAGTGGTGGGAGTGAACCTCAAGGAAAGGACACATTCACTCCGATAGAAGCAAGCCCGACCGGTGTCCTTCTTCCCCATGCCTTGCAGCTAGAGGCGGTCGGTGCCAGCAGCATGAAGTACGACTCCTCCACGCAGCGGCGAACCGCCTCCCTGCTCATGGTCGGCCCGTTCCCGTCGGGGCTGCAGGCCGAAGCGCTCAAGGCGCGCATCGCGCTTCTTGCATACGTTTCGAGAATCGAAACCTACCAACAAGATGGTCGGACGCTCTATCGCCTGCGGTTGGGGCCATACGCCACGACGACCGAGCTTGACGACGTCAAGAGGCGCCTCGCAGAGGACGGAATCGAAAGCCTCGCTGTCGCCGGACAATAGGCACTACCCTCGGTCCCGTACCCAGGTGAGCAGTTCATCCAGCGGCATGGGCCTTGCGTAGAGGAAGCCTTGGCCCAGGTGGCAACCCAGCTGGTGCGCCAGCTCATGCTCCTTTTGGATCTCGACTCCTTCAGCCACGATGGTCTGGTTCAGGCCCAGGCCCAGTTCGATCGCCGAGCGCAGGAACAGGCGACCTTCCTCGCTCCGGACGCCGGCGGCCACGAAGCTGCGGTCGATCTTCAGCTCGGAACTGGGAAGCTGTGCCAGCATCTGCATCGTCGAAGCGCCCGTGCCGTAGTCGTCGATCGATACGCTGAATCCGGAGAGTCTCAGACGGATCAGCGCCTCGAGGACGCGGGGCAGATCCTCCACCATGTGGGTTTCCGTGACCTCGAAGGTGTAGTCGCGGAACAAGCCGCCCTCCGCGGCGAGCGCGGCTTTCATCCGGTCCACCATCTCGACTTCGTACAGACTCCGCATCGAAAGATTGACCGCGCAGTTCGTGCGCACCCCACTGTGTTCCATGGCGGCATGATCGATCGCTACCTGGTCAAGGATTGCCAGGGTGAGTTCGTTGATGACGCCGCTCTTCTCGGCGGCTGTCACGACATCCCGCGGGGAAATGCTGCCGATCTGCGCGTCCTCCCAGCGCAGCAAGCACTCGACCCCGTACAGGGCGCCGGTTGCCAGTTCGACCTTCGGTTGGTACGCCAGGTGCATGGCGCCGGTCTTCAGCCCGGACATCAACTGTCGTGCTTCCATCGAGATGGTGACTTCGTGGTCCTCTTGCGGGACCGGCTGAGGCCGGTACTGGCGCAGGAGGTCAAGCAGCGCGTCGGACGAGATGGGCTTGCTCAGTACGCCGAGTACGGGGAGTCCGATGGCCTCGGCAAAACGACGGGTCGCATCCAGTACGCGTACGTCCTCGCCGCTGACAAGAATGATGGAGGGCCGCACACCAAGGGAGGCGACAGCCTGCAGGAGCTGCACGCCGTCCATGGTCGGCATGTTGAGGTCGCACACCAGGAGATCCGGTGGCGTCGGGCCGATCTTGCTCAGGGCGTCGTCGCCGCTGGTGGCTACGTCGATTTCGTTGAGGCCGGCATCTCTCAGGAGCGCGCAAAGGAGCTCCACGAAGAACGGATCGTCATCGATGACGATCGTTCTCAATCGCTTGTGGCACCCGACTCCGTTCACATCGAGGTCCCTCTGCATCGAGGCCACCGGCAGCAGGGAGCAGGGCGGGGGCGACCTTGCAGCTTCATTATGCGCGCCGATCGCGTGACGGCCGGCGAAAGATTTCGGTGGTTCCTGCCCGTGAGGCGCCGCAATGGCGTGCACGCCGGGCGTCATGCAATGCCGAACATGATGTTTCATGCCGGGGACGCCCTGGCCGGTTGATCGTTGACGCACATGAGGGCGGTGCGGGCCGCTGGTCGCAACATGCCCCCACACGGGTGCCAAGGATGGGATCCCAAATGGGATCCCGATCGGGCTGCGTCGCATGGACATGGGGGGGGCCGACCTCAGCCTTCACGGCATCACCTGTTGGCAGTAGCCCACGTTCCCGGTCGCTCCTGGCTGCAGCCCCGCGACGGGGCCAGCGGCGTCAGCAACGGTCCATTCGACGGCACCGCTGGTGGCATTGACTGCCGGCGCGGAGGTGACCGTGCAGCCTGATAGCCCCGTTACCGGCGTGTCCAGGCATAGCGCCGACTTGAACTGCGTGTAGGCAGGGACAGTGTCGTGGACCTTCACCTGCGTCACGGGGGCAGGCGTGTCGTTGCGATAGATGATGCGGTATTCGAGCAGCTGCCCAGGAAGCGCCGTGTTTGACGTCGTCCACACCGTGGCGTCCAGCTGGGAGGCCGCCGCGGTCGCCGGACACACCGTGACCTTCCGCACCTGCTTGATCAGGGTCAATCCCGCCTTGCCTACCGTGGTCGTGTCGGTGCGCGTGTGCGGAACGATGAGCGTGATCAGTGTCAGGGCTTCGCTTGCCGTCACGGTGGTCACGTTGGACATGCCATCGGTCGCGCCTGCCGGGCTGGTCACCCGATTGAGCAGGCACACGGTCTGTCCTGCGGTCACCGCAACCGGACTGGTCACTGGCGAATCGCCCGCATCGAGCAGTGCATCGCAGTTGGCATCGCGATAGAGCAAGCTCGCCCAGCCCGGCACGGCGGGGGTGGGCGCGTCGGAGGTGGAGAAGGCCACTTGCGCCGAGGTTCCAGCCACAAAGGTGTGCGCATAGGTGACGTTGCCGCCGTCCGGAACCTGTTGCGCGCCATCGGTCGTCAGTCGGCTTTGCGTGACTTCGCCCAGGATGATGCTCGAGTAGTTCGTGTTCGCCGCCAGGGTGAAGGCGAGCGTGTCCGTCGTTCGGGTGTAGACACCACCGGCCGCATTGCCGATGTTGGCACTCACGGGGAGGAAACCTGCCGTGGGCGTCTTGACCAGGCACACCGGGCCCGCCGGCACCCCCGATAGACTGAGCGAGAAGGTGCCGCCTGCATCCGTGGTTGCGGTGCTGTAAGTGGTGGGGCCGCAGTTGGTGAGGCTGAGGGTGACGCTTCCCCGGCCGGTCTCTGCGCCGTTCTGGATCGCGTCGTGCGCTGTGCCGCCGCCCGCGCCGTCGTCCAGGATGACCAGGCCGGAAAGCGAGAAGCCCGCTTGCGTGTTGGTGACCGTGCAACGCAGGTCCGCGCCCAGCTTCGCGTTCTCGGCAGCGATCCTGATCGTGTTGCCATTCACGATCTGCGGCGTGAGCGTGCCGGTCGGGTTGCCGGAGCCGGCCGCATTCGCGTCAGTGCAGGTCACTGCGCTCAGCACCCAACCTGCGGGCAAGGTCTCCTTGATGTCGGTAAGCACGTTGGCAGCGGCAAGGGTGACCTGCGTCCCTGCCACGGGCGTGTTCGGGGCCGTCGTCGTGAGCGAATAGCTGCTGTTGGTCGGGAAGCCGTTCGCGTTCGCGGCCTCACCGTTGAAGACGAACGTACCGACAGCCCCGATGGAGAGTTTGGTGAGCGTGATGCGCGGGAACTGCAGCGTGACCACGGTGTTGGCGGAGAACTCCGACGTATTGCCGACGGTCGTCGCGCCGTCCTCTCGGATGGCGATGGCCGTGATCGAATTGCCGATCGCGAGCGAACCGGAGACCGTGAACGAGCCATTGGTGACGGCGCCGCCGGTCTGGCCCGTCAGCGCGCCGAGATAGGTCTCGCCTTCGCCGGCCTGCAGGGTGTCGGCGCCAACGTCACCCGCGTTGCCCGCGGCCACCTTGTAGAACTCGATCCGGTACGTGCCTGCGTTGCAGTAGTTGCCGGAGACCGTCAGCGTCGTTCCGGCTAGCGTGGCACTGGTGATCCGCGGCCGCGGGAGGCCGCCATTGTGCAGGCCGGAGGAGGGACAGTTGCCGCCCGTGGCGGTGGTGGTGGTTACGCCATTCCAGTTCAGGTCGATGGCGTTGCCGCCATTGGCGGAGAAACTGTTCTGAGTGACCTGGACCTGCTGACCGGTCGCGCCCGAGGCGGCCAGGAGGAAGACAGCTGCGGTACCGCCGCCCGTAAATTGGTTGCCTCGGACCAGAAGCCCCGTGGCATCGCGGGAGGTGAGGCCATTACCAATAGAGCCGCCAATGAAATTGCCGATCACCCGGTTGTTGCTTCCGGAGTAGGGCATGACGCCAGCATTCCGTCCCTGAACATGGTTATTGATGAACGTGATGTTGCTCGCGCTCAACGATGGCCCCAGGGCAGCAGCCGAGCCCCAGCCCGCCGCGGTGGTGCCGCTTACCGAGAAGAAGTTGGAGGACACCGTGTAGCTGCTCCCTGAAGCCAGGGCCAGTCCGCAGAAGTTCACGTTGCCGGCGATGCTGCCCAACACATTGCGTTGAATCGTGCCCGTGCTGTTCGTGAGGCCGGGGCAGATGTTCACGCCCGTAAAGCCCACACGAATTGCAGTGCCGCTGCTGCCGGTGTCGGTCGGTGGGGCGCTGCTGCCGTCCGGTGCCACGCCCAGGGCGCTGTCTTCCACCAGCAGGTTGCTCACGTTGCTGGTGGTAACCAATACCGACTCCGTGCCCCGTGTGACCGACACCCTGCGAATGCTGGTGTTGGCGGCCTGCACATGAAGGACAGGCACCGTCGTCATCGCTCCGGTCGCGTTGCGCTCCCACTGCAATTCCGGCCTCGCCACGGGGGAGATCGTTGCCTGGTCCGAGCCGACGCCGACCGTCTGCGCAGACGTCAAGTTGCCGGCGTTGGTGTCCAGCACCGTGCTGCCGTCGACCCTGGAGTAGGCCATGCCGTCGATCGTGGTCCCGTTACCGTTGCCCAAGGTCAGCGCGGGCAGGTTCGAGGCCAGGGCGACGCGCCACCAGGTGCCGCCGCCGCCCACCGCGTTGGTGGCTATCGCCGGAACAAAACGCAGCGCGTTGGCGCCTGCGATGGCGTTGGCGTTGACGACGAACTGCCGCGCCGAGCCTTGACCGGCGTCGTTGACGTTGCTGAGGACGTTGAACGAGAAGCCGAAGTCGGCCGATGTGACACTGCTATCCAACACGTTGATGCGGACGACATGTTCCTTGGTGTTGATCGTCGTGGTACCGCTGTCGGCAACGCTGCCGCGGCGTCCGCCGTAGCAGGCGCCGGTGGCGGAGTTGTCGACGGGCGTGTTCGTGATGGTCGTGGCGCCTTGGTCGGTATAAGTGGGCGGCGTGCCCATGACGCAGAGCGAACCGTAGTCCGTGCCCGCGGTGCCGCCGTTGCCGGTACCGGCCGAGGCATAGGTCTGCTCGCCGAGCACGCCTGCGGTGCCGATCGCATCCGTGATCGGCGCGTCGACCGCGACGTAGTAGACGCCGTTCACCACGCTCCCGAACGAGTACGTGCCGTCCGCAGCCGTGGTTGCGGTTTGCAGCTGCGTGCCGGCGCTGTTGAACAGCCGCACGGTCCGACCCGCGAGGGCGGGGTTGCCCGCGTTGGCAACCGCGCCGTCGGCCAGCAGATCGCCCACGCTGTCCTGGAACACCGTGCCGCTGACCGTGGCACCCAGCAATGCATTGGCGGAGAACTCCGAGGTATTGCCTGCCGTCGCGGCCCCATCCTCGCGGATGGCAATGGCCGTGATCGAGTCGCCGTTCGCCAGCGTGCTGGCGGGGATCGTGATCGCGCTGTTCGTGAAGGCGCCACCGGTCTGGCCCGTCAGCGCGCCGAGATAGATCTGGCCCTCGCCGGCCTGGAGGGTATCGGCGCCGACGTCACCCGCGTTGCCCGCGGCCACTTTGTAGAACTCGAGTCGGTAGGTGCCGGTGTTGCAGTAGTTGCCGGAGGCTGTGAGTGTCGTTCCGGCCAGCGAGGAGCTCGTGATCCGTGGCCGCGGGAGACCGCCATTCGCCAGGCCGGAGGAGGGGCAGTTGCCGCCGGTGGCGGTTGTGGTGGTCACGCCATTGTTGTTCAGGTCGATGGCGTTGGCAGCGTTGGCGAAAAAGCTGTTCTGCGTGATCTGAACCCGCAGCCCGCCGCCGGCGTTAGCTTGCCGGACCTGTACGCCCGCGCCCGCGTTGGGAGGGGCGGCTCCCGAATTCATGTTCGCAAGGACATTGCCACGGATCAGAAGTCCGGTGGCGTCTGTTGCCATGACGGCGGCAAGCAGGTCGCCACCCGCGGCCGTGTTGACCGTATTGCCAACGATCACGTTGTTGCTGCCGCAACTAGCGAAGGCGAGAGCCCGGGTCTCTGCCATGTTGTTGAGGAGAGTCGAGTTGCTTACGCACGTAGCCGGGGCAGAAAGATTACTCCCCCATAGCACCAAGGCCTGACCTTTTGTTCCCGTCGGATGGCCGGTGATGATGCGTGCGATGTTGGAGGAGATCGTATAGGCCACCCCGTTGCCGCAAAGACGAATGCTGGGTCCCGGCGAAGCGATCACGTTGCTGCGGATCGTGCCCGTGCTGCTGAGCGCGCTACAGTTTCCGGAATTCGTGTTTGTCACGCTCACATTGTTGCCGCTATCGGATCCACCATTCCAGGTGGACGGCCACGCCTGAGCGCCATTGGGCGTAAGGCCCAGCGCGTTGTTCTCCAGAAGTAGATTGGTGACGCCGTTGCTATTGACCAGGACGCTCTCACTGCCAAACGTAATGGAAACGTTGCGCACCGCCACGTCGGCCGCCTGGACATGAATCACTGGGAGTGCCCAACCGAACCCCGCGTTTGACACTACGGCCCGATCGATTTGCAGTTCGGGCCGGGCTATGGCCGGAATCGTGGCTTGGTCCGTGAGGTAGCCGACGCTCGTGGCGGGTTGCAGGTCGCCCGAATTGGTATCGAGCACCGTGCTGCCATCGGCCTTGCTGTAGGCCACGCCTTCGATCCGGGTGCCTGCGCCGTTGCCGGCCGTGATCGCCGGGAGGTTGGACGCCAGGGCTACTCGCCACCACGTGGCAGCGCCCGCATTCGGCATCACTGTCGGCACGAAGCGCATGACGTTGGCGCCCGCGATGGCATTGCCATTGATCATGAATTGCCGCAGCGCGCCCTGGCCGGCATCGTTGATGCTGGTGACGACGTTGAACGAGAAGCCGAAATCGACTGAGGTGACGCTGCTATCCAACACGTTGATGCGGACGACGTGTTCCTTGGTATTGATCGTCGTGGTGCCGCTGTCGGCAACGCTGCCGCGGCGTCCGCCATAGCAGGCACCATTGGCCGAGTTGTTGACCGGCGTGTTGGTCGTGGTGGTGGCGCCCTGATCGGTGTACGTTGGCGGTGTGCCCATGACGCAGAGCGAACCGTAGTTGGTGCCCGCCGTGCCGCCGTTGCCGGTACCGGCAACGGCGTAGGTCTGCTCGCCGAGTACGCCTGCCGTACCGCCCGCGTCCACGATCGGCGCGTCGACCGCGACGTAATAGACACCGTTCACCACGCCGTTGAAGGCGTACGTGCCGTCGGCGGCGGTGGTCGCGGTTTGCAGTTCCGTGCCCGCGCTGTTGAACAGACGCACGGTTCGCGCCGCGATCGCAGGATTGCCCGCGCTGCCCACCGCGCCGTCGGCCAGCAGATCGCCCACCGTGTCCTGGAACACCGTGCCGCTGACTGCCACACCCACTAATGCGTTGGCGGAGAACTCGGACGAGTTGCCCGCCGTCGTCGCCCCGTCCTCGCGAATCGCGACCGCCGTGATCGAATCGCCGATCGCGAGCGTAGCGGCGGGAATCGTGACCGCGCTGTTGGTGAAGGTGCCACCGGTTTGGCCCGTCAGCGCGCCGAGATAGAACTGGCCTTCGCCGGCCTGCAGGGTGTCGGCGCCGATGTCGCCCGCGCTGCCCGCTGCCACCTTGAAGAACTCGATCCGGTACGTGCCTGTATTGCAGTAGTTGCCAGAGACGGTCAGCGTGGTCCCCGACAGCTGGTTGCTCGTGATTCGTGGCCGCGGGATACCGCCGTTCGTCACGCCGGAGGAGGGACAGTTGCCGCCCGTGGCCGTGACCGTGGTGACGCCATTGCCGTTCAGGTCGATGCCGTTGGCAGGGTTGTTCGCGAAGCTGTTCTGGGTGATCTCAACTTGCTGCCCGACCGCGGCGTTACGGACCAGCACCGGGGATCCGAAGCTGTAGTTGGTAACGACGTTGCCACGGACCAGAAGTCTCGTCGCTGTATTCGCATCGATGCTGGACCCATTTCCCGAGATGGCCGTGTTGCCGATCACCTGGCTGTTGCTGCCGCACATCGCCGTGACCAGGCGCATGCTGGCCGTGTGATTGTTGACCAGGGTGTTGTTGCTGCTGCAAGTCGTTGGAAGCGCACTGAGCGAGCCCCAGAACGCCAATCCGATGCCGGTGGTGCCGAGGGGGTGGCCAACAGCGGCAAGGGAAAAATTGAAATTGATCGCGTATGAAGTAGCGTTGCCGCATAAGCGCACGTTAGCGTTAGCAGACATCAGGACGTTATGACGGACCGTCCCCGCACTGCCCACCGCAGTGCAGTTGGCCGCTGACGTGACAATAATGTTGGCGCCGGCATCGCTGCCACCGTTCCAGGTGGACGGCATCGCAGGGGCCAGGGCAGGCGTCACGCCGAGCGCGCTGTCTTCGACCAAGAGCCCGGTCACGCCGGTGGTGTTCACCAGGATCGACTCGGTGCCGAAGGTGATGGAGACGCTGCGCACCGCCACGTTCGCCGCCTGCACGTGGATCACGGGCATGACGAAGGACGCGGTCGACGTCGCGGCCCGATCGATCTGCAGTTCGGGCCGGGCCAGGGCAGGAATTGTGGCCTGGTCCGCGAGGTAGCCGACGACCGTGGCGGGCCGCAAGTCGCCCGCATTGGTGTCGAGCACCGTACTGCCATCGACCTTGCTGTAGGCCGTGCCCTCGATCCGGGTGCCGTCGCCGTTGCCCGCGGCAATGGGCGCCAGGTTGGAGGCCAAGGCGATGCGCCACCAGCTGCCGCCGCTGGTCGCGTTGGTGGCCACCGCCGGCACGAAGCGCATGACGTTGGCGCCCGCGATCGCGTTGGCGTTGGTCAGGAACTGCCGCAGCGAGCCTTGGCCGGCGTCGTTGACGTTGGTGAGGACGTTGAAGGAGAAGCCGAAATCAACGATCGCAACATCGTTATTGCTTGCGACGTTGATGCGGGTCACGTGCTCCTTGGTGTTGAGCACGGCGGACCCACTGTCGGCCACGCTGCCGCGGCGGCCGCCGTAGCAAGCGCTGGTGGCGGAGTTATTGACGGGCGTATTGGTGGTGGTCGTGCCCCCCTGATCGGTATAGGTGGGTGGGGTGCCCATGACGCAGAGGGGGCCGTAGTTCGTACCGATCGCGCCGCCGTTGCCGGTGCCGGCCCCGGCGAACGTCTGCTCGGAGAGGACGCCTACCGTACCGCCCGCAGTCACCGTCGGGGCATCCGCGGCAACGTAATAGACGCCATCTGCCACGGCGAGGAACGAATAGCTGCCACCGGCCACTGTGGTGGTGGTTTGCGCCAGCGTGCCCGCACTGTTGTACAGCCGCACCGTCTGCCCAACGATGCCAGGGCCGCCGCCCAGCAGGTCGCCATCCGTGTCTTCGAACACCGTGCCGGAGACGGTGGCCGCGTGCGCGGTGCCGCAAGAGGCCAGAAGGATCAGCAAAGCAAGGCACGGCAAGACTTGCGGCCAACGGCGCGCATAGGTGCTGGCCGGGGTCCAGGAAAGCAAACGTAGCAGCGTCTTGATCACGGCAGCAGGCCCCCTGCGGTTGGCGACGCTCCCTTCTGGGCGTGGGGCGCTATCAGGATCTCGACGCGGCGGTCGGCTGCGAGGCAGGCGATGTTCTCGGGGGTAAGGGCATCGGTGCAGCCTTTGGAGACCGGCCTGTCAGCTCCCCGCGCCGTGATTCGCACGCGGTCCTGCTCGACGCCCAGCTCGATGAGGATGGCCCTGACCGTTTCCGCGCGGCGTTCGGACAAACGCTGGTTGTAGTCGCTGGTGCCGAATTTGTCGGCGTGGCCGACGGTGAGCAAGAGCAGGCTCGGCGCCGCCTGCTCCCGCCACTGGGCGGCGACGCGGGCCAGTTCGTCCATCGTTCCAGGCACCAGATCTTCGCGGCCGTAGCCATCGAAGTTGAAATGGGCCACGCCTGCCAGCTCGGATGCCTTCAACACCGCCGATGGCGAAGCGGGCAACGTCACCGGGGCGGGCGGGGGAGAAGGCTCACGCGAAGCCGATGGCACAGCCGCCGGCGGCGTGGCCGGCCGCGCGCGTGCGGCGCCGAACAGGCCCTCGTCGAACTTGTACCGCAGACGGACGTAGGCTCCCTGGTCGAGGTAGTCCTCGCCCGCCAGATCGGGATCGTCCAGTCCAATGAAGTTGTAACCCGCCGACAGCCACAGATTGGTCATGAGCCGGTAGCCGGCTTCCACGCCGAATGACCACTGGCGTGCGCCACCCTTGCCGTACAGGAAGGCGGTTTGCAGGCCCACATCCCAGCGTTCGCCCAGGTCATAGATCGCCCGTCCAGAGACCAGCTGCGCCCAGTAGGTGCTGCGCACGTCGTCCATGCCAAGGACCGAGTACTTGGCGGCGTAGCGGCCGCTGATCTGCAGCCGCGGGTCCGGCTGGACGTTCACGTGTGCGGACAGAATGTGGGAGGCGGTTTCCTCGTCGGTCAGTCCATTGAGGCGCTCGAGCTTGTACTCGTAGCGCGCCAGCGCGTTCCACATGTCCTGGTCGACCGGGCGGTAGGCGATGCCAACCTGCTGGCGCACCAGGAACCGGTCGGTGCCGTCGTCCCGCTTGGCATCCGTGCTGCTCACCGCCAGGCGCGAAAGCAGTGTCCAGTCCGGATCGATCTTCCACGCAACGCCCGCGGTTCCCAGCAGCGAGTCGGCGTCGTCGCCGAACCGCATCTCGAGGCCGCCGCTGGCCTTGAGCCAGTCGAGCGCTGTGTACTCGACTGCGCTGGTGACAGCCGTTGACTCGACGCCTGCTTCGCCGCCCAGGGCCTGGGTGTGCTCCACGCCGAGTTGCAGGCGCAATCCGTTGCCGATCCGGAAAGCGTTGCGCAGACCGAAAGCCGCCTGGGCCGAGCTGCCGTCGAAGGAATCGCGCAGCCGATACTCGCTGTAGGCACGACCACTCTTCGAGTAGGTGCTTTCGATGCCGAAGATGCCGACGTTGTTGTGTTGGTCGTCATTGAGTCCGTACGGCCCGGTGAGGCTGGAAATGAACTCGTACCGGCCGTAGACGCGTAGCTTGTCGTTGATCCGGTAGTCGCCACCGGCCGCGACGACCTGGCGATCGGAATCGTCGAGCGCCTGCTCGGCCTCAAGGAACACGCGCGCCTGGGGAGCAAAGGGGAGTCGCGCGGTCAGGCGCCCACGCAGCGTGAGCAGATCGTTCTCCGACGCCCCATTTGGGTGATTCGACGATGCAGAAGGGGACGACACGGTTCCGTAGTCGAACGATCCGGCAGGCGACGCGGTTTCGCGGCCCGCCCGCACGCCGACCTCGGCCGTGAGGTTCTGGTTGACCCGGTGCTGGACGGTGACGGCAACGCCGCGGCGGGTGTTCGCATCGTCTTCCCCGTCCGAATAGACCACCTCTCCCTTGAGCCGCGTGTCCTTGGTAAGGCTGTACTCGACCCGCGCATTGGCCTCGGTGCGCCCCGGAGCGATGGCCGAGGAGGGGTTGTCGAAGTTGCCGTCGACCTTGGCCACCTGGACCTGCGCCTTGAGCCGTTCGCCCTCGTGGCGCAGTTCCAACCGGGCGCCGAGGCCGTCGCCCTTTTCATCGGTGCGCGTGCCGACGAGCTCAGCGGCGACCGTCGTCCGCTCTCCGAGCCGGGCGATGCCGGTGGCGGCCACCAGCTTGCGCCGGTTGTCCGGGTCTTCGTCGACCGACGCGGCCATGCCGAGCTGGACCCTTTCGCCCACCTTTACCTGGGCATCCACGCCGGCCACCCAGAACGCGGGGCCGCCTCCGTCGACCTCGTAGGTAACGCGGATGGACTGGGGATTGAGGTCGGGGTCGAGCGACGGAACCGGCTGGTTGAACAACAGGCGCTTGGACACCGGCTCGATCGCGTAGTCGGCGAAGCGGGTGAGGGGGGAGATCGACATGATCAGGTTTGGCTGATTGCGATCACGCACCAGGATCTCGACGCGCTCGCCGTTGGCGAACAGGTCGCCGGCGGCCTTGAGGTAGAACGGTCCTGACGTGCCGTTGGCGGGGAATTCCTCGATCTGCTGCTTCAGGCGATCACGCGACGCGTAGGACTCCACGCGGACACGGTCGTTTTCGTAGTGATGCTTGATGCCGGTCAGCGAGCGGTTGACCTGACTGAGCTGGCGAACTTCCGGGCTCGCTGCGGTGGTGAGGTCGCCGTAGAGCAGGAAGGAGCGATCCTTGTCGATCCGCACGTAGGCGCGGTCGGTGGTCTGGGCGTCGAACACACGCGTCGACGCGTCGCCGTACACGGGGTAGTACTCGTCCGGGCGAATGTCGCGGAACAGACGGTCGCGCGAGGTTTTTTCGGAGTCGTAGGCCGCAGTCAGCAGATACTCGCCCTTGATCACGCCCTTGAAGAAGAGGGCGAGACGGGCCGAAGCGCGGCCCTTGCCGTCGGCGAAGTCCTCCGACCAGTTCTCCAGCTCCGCTTCGAACACATCGCGGCTGCCCAGGCCCTGCGCGCGAGTGCCAAAGTCCACGCGGACCTCGGCGATGCCGATGCCAACCATGGGACGAAGTTCGGGCAGGAAGTCGATCTTCGCCTCGCGCTGCACCTCGCCGGCGGCGGCGCGAATGAAGCCGTCGCCGGGTTCATCCGGCGGCATGAGTTCGAACTCGCCCTGGCCGCCCTCGATGAAAGCCTGCAGGCCCGGTTCGTCCGGATTGAGGTCGTTGGTGATCCAGCGCCCTGAGCTGGCTTCCAGGGTGACGGCGGTGCGGGCCGTGACCGGGACGCCGGCGGCATCGGCCAGGCGGATACCGAACCTCAAGGGCACGCCGATACGAACACTCGTCGGCGCGTCGATGTCGATTTTTTCGAACTGGTCGGGCGCGATGACGGTGACGGAACGGCGGTCGCGCACGTTGCCAAACGGGTCGACGGCTTCGAGTTCTAGCAGGTTCCCGCCGGGCTTGAGTTCGATGCCGATGTATTCCCACGCCACCAGGTTGCGCACGGAAAGCGCGGCCTTCTTGCCGACCCGGCGAACGGAGACCTCCTCGCCGTTGACCTTGAGCCGCAGCTCGACGCCGTCGCTGCCTTTGACACGAACGTTGACCTGGCGAGACGGAAGCGTGTCGCGATCTTTCAGTTCCATGAAGGCGAGGGAGTTGTCCACCCCCGCCAGCGCCTGCTCCAGGGGCACTGCTGAAGGAGCGACTGGCCCACCCACTTCAGGTAGCGCACTCATCGGCGCGACGCGGACCTGTGCGGGTGCCACGGCCTGGAATCCGCTCGACGTGGTGGCCTGCCCGGACTGCGACCGCATTCCGGGTGTTTCGATGAGCGGCCGCGGCGCGGGCAGGTTCAGTTGCGGGCTGCCGCTGTCGGTGACCTTGCCACTGGCGGCGAGCGCACGGACGTCGCCGACACGGACCGGTTGGCCATCGGGTGTCAGGCGAACGCGAGCCCGCACGGCCTCGCCTTCGGCATTCGGGCGGGCTTCGAGTTCCGCATGGCGCCTCTTCACCTCCTCGACTACGGCAGCGTCGTCGCAACCGGCGATGGCGAAGTTGGCCTTGTGGAGGTTGCCCTTGCGCAGGTCGACGAAGCGGCTGTCAGCTCTGCCTGCCTGACGGTTGTCGACGAGCTCCAGCTGCGCACCCTCGGGAAGGGTCGTGCCATCGAGCTTCAGCGCATGCGTGATCGGCCGCAGGCCGTACAGGCTCCACTTGCCTTCGGAATCGGTGATGGCGCCGGTGCCGTCCTCGATGAACAGTCGCGCGCCCGGTACGCCAAGCTCGCCCGGATCCTGCACCTGGTTCCGGTTGCAGTCGAGGAACACCTTGCCCACGACGAAGGCCTCGTCGGAGAAGACGCCGCCGGTGAGCCGGACACGCCACGACGCCTCGTTGCTCTGCACTGTCCCCGAGTAGGCGCGCGCGCGATTGATGGCATCGCCCGACGTTGGCGCGCCAACGCCGATTCGCAGGCGGTACTGCACGGTCACCGAGGCGCCAGCGGCCAGCGAATAGTCAGGGTAGTCGAAGGTCAGCGTGCGTCCTTGGCCGCCCTCGGGATCGGGCGCCTTTGCACCGTCGACGCGCGTGGAACCCGGGACGTAGGCAAACCCCAGTGGCAGTTCGTCGACGAATCGCAGGCCGACCGTCGGGTTGCCCGAACCGGTGGTGAGCGTCAGCGTGTAGTGGACGAAGTCGCCCAGTTCCGCCAACTGCTTGTCGCCCACCTTCTGCAGCATCAGGCCGCCACTGCCCGCCGGGTCCAGCGGGAAGTGGTTATGCACCACTTCGCAGATCGCGCCGTTGGCGCCGTCCCGTCCGGCCTCCAGGCGCAGGTAGTGCGTCGTCGGGTCGTTCCCTTGTGGCGCTGCACTGTTTGGCACGACCGCGCTGCACGTGGTGAAGGTGCCGGGCTCGGCCGGAATCAGGGTCGACGGCGCAGCCAGTCCGCTGCCTGCCGGGGGAGCCACTTCCACGCGATAGGTGCAGCGCTCCACGATCGGGGGCGACTTGAAGTAGAACTGATACTCGCCGGAGGCAGGCGTCACCATCGAGACGCTGCCGTCGGAGTGGTAGGTGTAGAGCCCAGACGTCTCGCCGTAATAGATCTGGTCCGCCGTGATGGGTCCTGCCGCGGCACTGGCACAGGACTCGCGGTAGAACCGAACTGTCGCCCCCCGGACCGGCTGGCGAGTCACCGCGTTGTAGACCACGCCTTGCGGGTCGATCAGCAGCAGCTCGACATCGTCAGCCACCGCCATCACCACCGCGTCCGGACCACCGCCGACGGTGTTGCTGACCAGCGAGGCCGCCCAGGCGCGGTTGTCGATCTGCACGCGCGTGCCGATGTCGGCAGGCTTGAGCGTGGCTCGCACGCGGATGGTCATGGTTTCGCTGGCGCCCGGCGCAAGCGACCGCGAGCCGTCCGTGAGCACCAGCGCGATCTGAGTCGGCATGCTCGCGAACGCGTTCGGATCATTGTGCTGCGCACGGTTGCAGGGAGCGCTGCCGGTGAAGCTCGTGGCGGGCGTCAGCAGGCCGTTCTGCGCGGTGGGGCGCCCGACCATTTGCCAGGTTGCGATCGCGCCATCAGCCTGATCCATCAGGAAGGTGCAATCGAGATTGTCGATCAGCCTGACGTTGGGGGCCGCTGCCGTCCCGATGTTGGTGACCGTCAGGCGGTACTCGAACTCCAACTCGCCCGACGCCCCGGTACGCTGCGGTGGAGTCACCGTTTTCTGAAGCGTCAGCACCGGCAGTGTGGTGGACACCGGTGTCGGAGACGTGTTGTCCGAGGGGTCTCCATTGCCGTCGGGATCCGGATCGGTGCCGTTGACCGACGGGTCCGATACCGCGCTCGGCCCAGTGGCGAAGAGCGCGGCCTCGGCCGTGGCGTTGTTGTAGAGCGTGGGCGGGTGCCCCTGGGTGGCGAACCGCACGGCGAAGACGATGGTGATCTCGCCGCCCGCAGGCAGCGTCGCACCCGACTGGAGCAGCCCGGTCTGGCTGCTTGCACCGGTGAAGGCGGCGTTCACGGCCGCGGTGGTGCCGGGCCCCTGCATGTCGGCGATGCGCAGGCTGCCGGCCACGACCGTGTACTGACCGGCGCCCGGCACTTCCTGCGGCGTATGGACGCCGAAGCGCGTCCCACCGCCCTCGAGAGCGTCGGTCACCTGGACGTTGTAGAGCGTGCCGCCGCCGTAGTTCTTTGCGCGCAATGCGAACGTCACCGTGACGGTGCCGTCGGCGAGACCCTTCGCCGAGCGATTGACCATGGGATGGTCCGCGTCCTTCGCGAGCCCGATGCTGGCCGGCGTGGTCTGGATCACTACCGTATTGGACCGGCCGTCCGTGGGGCCGAGGCCGTCGTCGTAGTCGACGTCGGCAGTATTGAGAATCTGGGCCGGGGCCGTCGCCAGCACCCTGACGGAGAACGTCATCGCCACCGAAGCATCGTGCACCAGCGAGAAGGGCAGGCCGATGGCGACCTCGATGGCTGCCGCGTCGTCGCCCGCGGTGCGGAAGCTGTAAGCGGGATCGCCCGGCAGCCGGAACAGGCGCAGCGCGCCCGGCATGGCCGTTCTCAGCGAGCCGGCCACGTACTGCGTGCCTTCCGGGATCGCGTCGCGAATCAGGACGAGGCTGCGCGCGGACCCGTCCACGCGGATCGTGCTCCCATCGGCCGTGGTTTCCGAGGGCGCTGCGTCCTGGTTGCCGATGTTGCTGCCGCTAACGGTGTAATCGACCTGGGTCGAACCCGGTACCACGATGCCGGGATGGCTCGCAGACTTGGTGAGCCAGATGACCGCGGCGTTGCGTACCGTGGTCACGTCGACGTTGTTTGCGAAGCGACCGCTCGCGTTCGCCGTCGCGGTGAGGGTGAAACATGCCTGGCCGCTGGTGACCGAAGTGGGCACGTTGCCCTCCACGATCAGGCTGGCGATCCTGCCCGGCGAGAGGCTGATGGCCGCCGGCGCCCCCAGGGTGATTGCCGGATCGTCGCGGTCGATGCTGCCGTTGCCGTTGAGGTCGAGGTGAACCTTCAGGCCGGAGAGTTCGAAGGTGGTGCCCGGGCAGCCGCTGCCGCCAGGCGAAATCGTAAGGGTGTAGGTGGACGCGATGTTGCCCGTGTTCGTCAGCAGATGGGCAAAGCGTGCGGTGGAGCCGGGCGTCCGTGCGATCGTCTGGTCCTGGGTGAGGAGCAGTGCCTCGACGGCCTGCACGCTGGCATGCACCGTGTTGGAACTGGTGGTCTCCTGCTGCGTGTAGCCGGCAGGAACATAGCTGCCCAAGGCCTGGTTGGAGATGGTGGTTCCCGCCGCCGGTGCGGTGGCTTGCGTGGCCTTGGAGTACGCGAGGCCCAGGCACAGAACACTTGCAAGCCAGGCCACCAGGAAGGCCCGCTTGAACGCCACGAATCGATCTTCGCGCGACGCCATCTTCCTGCTACCTGACGGGTCCTGGAATGCCATCGCAGTCGCTCTTCCGAATGCGTCGACCGGTCTTCTTCTCGTGCTGCCGCGCGAAGGGAAGATCGCGATCGGGGAGGGCTCCTGGGCGGGAAGATTGCGTGGGGCAACCGCCCGCCCAGGAGGAAAACTCAGCTGCCGGTCATAGCGAATCGACCTGGACGGAGAAGCGCAGCGTTACCGTGCCTCCCGGCGAGAGCGTGCTGGACGCACTGCCGCAACTCACCGCCGCAACTGGCAAACCAGAGGTGGCGTAGTCGGGGTTGCTGAGCGCGGGAGTGAGTCCGGTCGAGCCACACTGGGCGGCCGGCTGGGTGGCCCCCGCGTAGTTGGTGTAGACCGGCACCGCGTCGTTGATGGACACGTTGGCAACCGGTGCAGCGCCTTCGTTGGTGGCAATCACCTTGTAGACGATGCAATGGCCCGGCTGTGCTCCCATTGGCGCCGAACTGACAGGTTCTTCCGTTCCGTCGCAGTTCGTGTCCAGCGCCTGGGTCTTGAGCAAGCGCACCTGGCCGGTGATCACGGTCGTGGTGTCGGTGGCCGAGACCACGGGGCACACGTTGCCATCGCCGTCGGTATCGGCGTCGGTGGCCGTGACGGTGATGGTGCTGATGCTGCCCACGGTTGCGCCGCCCGGTGCAAACACCTTGATCAGGATCTTGGTCTGCGCGCCACCGGCCAAGGTCGGGAGCGGGGCAGTGATCAGGGTGTCGCCGGCATCGATCTGGCCATCGCCATTGACGTCGACGTAGGTCACCGCCGTCCATCCCGCCGCCGTATCGGCCGCCGACAGCATCGTCGTCAGGGTGGTCGTGCCGCACTGCTGGTTGCCCGTGTTGGAGAGCGTGTGGGCGTAGACGATGGAACCGCCCGGCGCCACTTGCCCGGTGTTGTCCGGCACCAGCATCCAGGCCCAGACATCGGGCACGGTGACGTTCACCGCGTCGAGCTTCGTGTCGACCGGGAAGCCGCCGTTGGACGCCGCAGCCAGGGCCCTCGCCTGGAAGTAGATGTTCTGCGTGGCAATCGTTGCCGTCGCCGGCGGTGTGACGCACGCGGCCACCTGCGCCTGGGCACCAGCTGCCACGGCGATGCTGACGATCGTCGGATTACCGCAGACGCCACCGGCTGCGTGGAAAGTCACCGTCCAGCCGGAGGGCAAGGAGCCCGGGAATGCCGGCGACTGGCTTGCTGCCAGCGAGTAGGTGTTGGCAACGGAGTCGTTGTTGGCGATGAACAGCGTGAAGGTGGTGCCCGTTCCAGCCGGCGTGGTGTTGGTGGTCGTGGCCATCGGGCTCGGGCCCGGGCCAAGGTCACCGCCGCCGACGGTGCCCGATCCGGTGCCGGCTGCCGTGTTGGTCAGATCGACCAGCGAACCGACCACCTGGGTCACCTGAACCCAGACGGAGTCGTCGCCGGTCACGGCCGTGCTGGTGTCGCCCACGGAGTCCGCGGTCATCATGGCCGAGTAGGGGCCCGATCCGACCGTGGCGCTGGCCGGCACGTTGGCGCGGACCACCACAATGCCTTCGACACCTGCGGCGAGCGGACCGGTGTCGGAGATACCGTCACCATTGGTGTCCAGCACCGGAGTGACGCCGTCTGCCTTGAACAGGCTGAAAGTCGTCCCGACGGGGAAGTTGCTGGAACCAAGGGTGATGTTGAACGTATCGGACGCGTTGCCCGTGTTGGCCACGTAGGTGGTGAACGCCACCGAGCCACCCGCAACCACCGTCGGTTCCACGACCAGGTTGGGGGACGCCATCGATGGGTTGTCCTCGACGTCGTCGACGGCGACCACGCCGCTGGTATCGACCGCCACCACGCCATAGGTGGCCAGGACGTCGAAGGTTGCGATATTGGTCGTGGCATTCGCGCAGACGAGCGGATCGGAGCAGCTCTCGGGCGAATAGTCGGCTGCATTGTTGGTGTTCGAGTCGTCGACCAATGCGGTCGAGTTCACCAGGACAACGAAGCTCAGCGTGCCGCTGACGTTGGGAGCCACACCCGCGATGGTCGCGCGCAGCGTGCCGGCCGCGGACTCGTAGGTGATGCCTGCCGGGTCGTCGGCGCTGCCAACCGCGTCGCCCAGACCGGTGCCCGGCGCCGAACTCCACACGGCCGATCCCGCGACATAGGTAAAGCCCGTCTGCAGCGTGTCGGCAACCGACAAGTCGCCCGCCGCGCCACCGGTGTTGCTGTAGCGCAAGGTGTAGACGGTGTAGGTGCAGCCAGGAGTCAGGCCAGAGCCCCACGTGGTCGAACAGCCGGCAGCCGGCGATGCCCGACCGCTTGTGAGGGCAGTCGGCCAAGCACCACCGCCAGCCGCCGCGACTGCCGGTTGCTGGAGGCTCTTGGTAACGGAGAATGCCGCCTGGTCCGTCAGA
Organism: Montanilutibacter psychrotolerans; assembly: GCF_003719825.1. Classification (GTDB taxonomy): domain Bacteria; phylum Pseudomonadota; class Gammaproteobacteria; order Xanthomonadales; family Xanthomonadaceae; genus Montanilutibacter; species Montanilutibacter psychrotolerans. Next base: position 452,337 of record NZ_RIBS01000002.1, read on the forward strand.
TTGACGGTGTCGTCGTTGGTCGCAGTGGCCGTGGGGTAGGTCGCGAGCACGGGCGAGCCCGCGTTCACGTCCGCCGTGACGGTCGCCACGTTCGTGGGCCAGGTCGCGAGCGTTGCGGTTCCCGGCACGGTGTAGGCGACAACGAACTTGAAGTCGCCGCCATTGCCGCCCACCGACGTGGTGAAGCCCGCCGTGCACAGCGGCGCACCTGCGCTGGAGCACAGAGGCGTCGTGCTGTCGGGCAGGCCGTCGCCGTTGGCATCGGCGAAGACTTCGATACGGCTGAACTCGATGCCGTCTGCCGGCTCCGCAACCGACAGATCGAAGCTGTCAGTCCCGTTGCCGGTATTGGTAAGGGTATGCGCCATGTACACGACGTTGCCAGCCGCCGCGGACTTGGTGTTGTCGGGCGTCAGCGTGAACGCGCCAACCTGCTGCACGATCGTCTCGACCAGGTTGGACGTGGCGATCTGCGATTGGCCGTTGGGGTCGATGTAGCTTGCCGAGGCCTGGTTGCCGATGCGCGTGTTCGCGGCCGGAACCGCGACTGCGTAGCCGGTGACCAGCACCGCTGCAATGCCGGCGAATGCCATGCCGACCAGCAGAGGCACCCTCCAGCCTGTAGGCGCTGATAGGAGAGGTGTTTTCATTTCATCCGTCCTCGCGGTTGATGATCAAGAAGCAAGCTCCGCCCGTGCGAAACAACACGGAACTGAGTCCATTCGGAGACGGGATGAGCTGTGAGCGCGGCGCTGTGAGCGCCGCGCGGATCGGCGTTATCTGTTGGCCAGGGCCGCGGATTTCCCCCTCGCGGCCGAGTCCGATTGCGGTGAGTTGAGGCCAATGCGTGCCGGCGACTCATAACGCTCGACCTGGACTCGAGCCTTCACCGTCACTTCCCCCTTTCCGGCAATCCGGCCAAGCATCCAGCGCAGCGTCCGGTACTCGGAGTAGGGAACCGTCTCGTCGCGCAGCTTGCCGTCGGGACCGGTGACCTTCCGCATCAGCGGCTCAGGGGCGAATCGTCCATCCGGTGTTGCCGCTTCGGCAGTAAATCCCTGCGCGGACGCAGACTTCGGCAGATAGTTCGTGCCCTTGGGAACCGGCAGCGTGGCCTCAACGCCTGACATCGGCGTGGCCGACGAGTTGCGGTAGGTCGCGCGGTACTCGATCACATCGCCAGGCACGACGGTCTCGACCGGCGCATAACGCTCGCGCCCTTCGGGATCCTTGATGACCTTGACCTGGGAAAGCACGACCGACAGCGGACCTTGCGTCGGTGCGGATGGGGTGGAACGCGCTTGCGCGAAGGCCTGCATCGGCCCGCTGACAATCAGCAGCAATGCCAGCGCAAGTGCGAGTTTGCCGGCCTGCTGCTTGCATCGTGATCCGTACAGACGCAGCCAGATTCGGGGCTTGGTGATACTCATCGGCGCTTCCTCGCTACTGCGCGTCCATGCGGGAAAGGGTCCGTTGCGCGTTAAGAGATCACCAACACCCCATTTGCACTAGGCATCGCCCGCGCAATCAATGGTTGCGACTTCTGCACGGGTAACGTCGCGCAACCAATGGTTGCGGCGGACGCAACGCAGACCTGGATTTCGTCCGCGGAGTCGGGTGTTCACCGTGATGACTGGTGCTGTCGGCGAGCGCCATCCGCCCTTCGGCAAGCCGTGCGTGGGCGCACTGTCCCGAGTCTGTTGACGCCCGACGCGCTTCCCGCAGCTCGCCGCTTTCGGGTGTTCTCGGCCACGCCTTCGCATCCCTGCTGACAGGACGTTGGCAGCAGCACTGGCCCATTGTTCGTCTCGACGGCGCCACGCGCATCCGGACCCGCCATCGGGACCAGACGCAGCGCCTCTCACGTCGATACGCAAAGGAGAACGCACCTTGGATCATCCCCGCATCACCTTCTTCCACGCCCCGCAGTCCCGCTCGGGTGGCACTTTGGCCCTGCTCGAGGAACTGGGCGTCGAGTACGACCTGCACGTGCATCGCCTGGGGGCTGGCACGCAGCGCGAGTCGGCGTACCTGGCCGTCAATCCGATGGGCAAGGTGCCGGCGATCCGTCACGGCGACACGGTGGTCACCGAGCAGCCGGCGGTGATGATGTACCTGTCCGACCTGTACCCGGAGGCGGAGCTGGCGCCGGGCATCGGCGATCCGCTGCGCGGCCCCTACCTGCGCTGGATGGTGTTCTACGGCTCGTGCTTCGAACCGGCCGTGGTGGACCGTTCGATGCAACGCGACGCCGGACCCGCGTCGAGTTCGCCTTATGGCGACTACGACACGATGCTGAAGGTGCTGACCGACCAGCTCGAGCGCGGGCCCTACCTGCTCGGTGAGCGCTTCAGCGCGGCCGACGTGCTGTGGGGCACGGCCCTCAACTGGACCACGATGTTCGAACTGGTGCCCGAGGTGCCGGTGATCCGCGCCTACATCGACCGCGTGGCGGCGCGTCCGGCGATGCAGCGCGCCGCGGAGAAGGATGCCGGGCTGGTCGCCGCCCAGGGCTGAGGCGGTTCATGCAGGTAATGCCGTGCGGGTAATGCCGCGCGGGTAATGCCGCGCAGGCAACATCGCGCAGGAATCGGCGCGGCGCATCGCTACACTGCGGCGATGCGCCGCGCCGATCGCCTGTTCCTCATCATCAACGCCCTGCAGGGGCGGCGCACCGCGCTGCCTGCACGACGGCTGTCCGAAGCGTTGGGGGTCTCACTGCGCACCGTCTACCGCGACGTGGCCGACCTGCAACGCTCCGGCGTGGCGATCGAGGGTGAAGCGGGCGTGGGCTACATGCTGCGCAAGGGCTCGGACATTCCTCCGCTGATGTTCGACAGCGACGAGATCGAGGCGCTGGTGGTCGGTATCCGTTTTGCGCGTGCCTTCGCCGGTACGCGCCTGGCGGCCGGCGCGCAGACGGCCCTGCTGAAGATCGAGGCGGTGCTGCCCGAAAACCTGCGCCAGCGCAGCGAGCACTCGCGCATCTTCGCGCCGGAGTGGCGTGGCGAGCGAGACGGCGAGTTCGGCCAATTGCTGGACGATCTGAACGTCGCGATCACGCAGCGGCAGGTGCTGCGCCTGGCGTATCGCGACGAATCAGGAATCACCAGCGTTCGCGATATCGAGCCGGTGTGCATCGTGTTCTGGGGCGGAAGCTGGACCCTGGGCGCGTGGTGCCGCCTGCGTCAGGGCTTCCGCCAATTCCGGCTGGACCGCATCGCCAGCAACGAACGCGCCGGCGAATCCTTCGTCGACGATCCCGCGCGCGGACTCGACGCCTTCGTGCGCACCGCCAGCATGAGGGGCGACGGAAGTCGGCAGTTGAATGCCACGCCCCCACCGGTCGCCCCCGGGCGGCGTTGAGGGGCCACACACGCCGGGTGGTTGGAGGCCTGGGGTCCCGCGCGATGAGCGCGACGCGGTCGCAGGCTCGGTGACGGGCCCGTCGGAGCACGAGCGCGCCCAATGACGTGAGCGACCGGACGGGTGCCGTCGTACGGCGCCGCCGGACATGCGAACGCCCGGGCGAGCCGGGCGTTCGGGTCAGGTGGAAGGGGCCTTACAGCAGCTGCAGCCCCACGATCGCGGCGAGCACCGCGGCCAGGATGACGATGTTGCCGTCGTCGTCGCGGCGTCCGTAGTGGTAGCGGCTGTTGTAGCCATCCTCGTATCCGCGTCGGAAGCCCTGGCGGAAGTAGTGGTTGTACTCGGCCTGGCTGACGTAGTAGCCGTCATAGCCGTAGTTGGCATCCTGGTAGGCAAACGCATTGCGGTAGTCGTTGCGCCAGCTGTCCTGACGATCCGCACGACCGGCGTTGAAGCCCTCCCGGTAGCCAAGATCGACCGCCTGACGCATCAGGTCCGCGCCGTAACGGTTGGTCTGGTAGTAGCGGCCGCCGTAGAGATAGCGATAGCTCGCCGGCTCGTAGTAGTACGAATTGTCGAAGTTGTACGGGTTGTGCATGTTCCAGCGCGCCTGCCGCTGGTTCAGGCGCTGGTAGTACTGCTGTTCGTACCGGTACTGGGCCATGCGCCGTTGCTGTTGCAGCAGGCGGATGCGCTGCTGGTTGACCGACCGTTGCTGCGCGCGTACGGCGGCGCGATAGCGATCGGCGCGCTGGCCGTCGTCGCGGATCCGGCGCTCATCCCAGCGGCGGTCGATACCACGATCGACGCGGCGATCGTTGTTGGACCAGTCCCGGCCACCATCGCGCTCACCGGCACGTCGCTCGCCGGCGCGTCGATCGTTGGCGTCCTGTCGGTCACGTTGGCCCGCGACGCGCGGCTGGTCGCGATCGCGGCGGTCGAACTGTCGAGGATCACGATTCGTGCGATCGTCCGGACGCATGCCGGCGCGTCGGCCCGCTTCGGCCTGCTCACGCTGCTGACGTTGTCGTTCCGCGTTTCGCTGCTGCACCTGTCCGGCCTGTCGGCGCTGCGCGTCCTGGCGTGCCGCGGCCCGTTCGCGCGCTTCGCGCTGCTGCATCGCGTCGTCGCGGCGTTGTATCTGCCCCGCCTGTCGGCGCTGCGCGTCCTGGCGCGCGGCGCGTTCGCGTGCGTTGCGCTGCATCGCATCGTCGCGACGCTGTATCTGCCCGGCCTGTCGGCGCTGCGCATCCTGGCGCGCGGCGCGTTCGCGTGCGTCGCGCTGCGCCGCGTCGTTGCGACGTTGCATCTGTCCGGCCTGACGGCGCTGCGCTTCCTGGCGTGCCGCGGCCTGTTCGCGCGCGTTGCGTTGCTGCGCCTGCTGCGCCGCCTGACGGCGTTCGGCGTCGCGGCGCGCCTGGTCACGGCGGCCCGCGGCGCGCTCCTGCTCGTCCTCGTCGCGTTGCGCCTGCTGGGTGTCCTGGCGCTTCTCGGCCCGTTGTCGTCCCGATTCGCCCGCCATCCTGGGCTGGTCGCGTTCGGCGGCCTGGCCTGCTTCGCGTGCGTCGACCGTGACGACGCCGCCCATGGAGAGAGCGGCACCCAGCAGGGCAATCCACAATGTCTGTCGATGGGAGGTCATCTCGATTGCCTTCGTCGCAAATGCCAACCCGGTGTTGGCCTGTGCGTACTAGGCGACGCGGGGCATGAATGGCCTCTGAGGAATTTGGCGGCATTCAGCCGATGGCGGGATAGCTGGCGCAGCGCTAAACGGCAATGGCCGCCAGGGCGTGCGAGGGAGTGTGCGGCGCGTCGTCGCGACGCAGCTTCGAACGCATCGGGACGATGTTGTGACGACCCACGGCGTCGTCCAGGCGTATGCTCATGCACCCACCACGAATCGACCTCCGGAGACAGCCATGGCCACCGGCTGGGCAGGCGACGGCGCCGTGCAGGACCAGATCGACGCGACCATCAGCGACGCCATCAAGCGCGCCCGCAGTCAGCTCCCGCATGGGCCCGGGCTGGAGCATTGCGAAGAGTGCGATGCGCCGATTCCCGAAGCGCGACGCAAGGCGATGCCGGGTGTGCGCCTGTGCGTCGCCTGCCAGGAGGCACACGATCTCGAACAGGGAGCCGTCGGCGGCTACAACCGACGCGGCAGCAAGGACAGCCAGCTGCGCTGAGCAAGCGCTATCGCGGTGAGGGGCGCTGTTTCGAGCGCTTGGTGGCGTACATCGACTGATCGGCCTGGTCGAGCAGGGCATCGATCTCCTGGCCATCCTCGGGGAACACCGCGACGCCGATGCTGGCATCGAGCGCAATGATCTCCTGCTCGAACTCGAACGGCTGGCAGATCTGCTCGGCCAACCGTTGCGCGTGGGCCAGGGCGCCTTCGTGGTCGTCCACGTAGCACAGGATCACGCCGAACTCGTCGCCACCCAGGCGCGCCACCGTGTCGGAGCCGCGCGTGACCTGGCGGATGCGCTGGGCGATTTCTCGGATGGCAGCATCGCCAGCGCGGTGGCCGAGTCGGTCGTTGATCGGCTTGAGACCGTCCATGTCCAGGTTCAGCAACCCGAAGCGGTTGCTGTTGCGTTGCGCATGCGCGAGGCACAGGTGCAGGCGTTCGAAGAACAGCGCGCGGTTGGGCAGGCCCGTCAGGGCGTCGTGCGTGGCCTGGTGGAACAGCTCGCTGGTCTCGTACTTGGACGCATGGAACATGGCCGCCGCGATCAGGTCCGACATCAGGCCCAGGATGTGCAGGTCGGTCTCGTCGAAGGCCGCAGGCGTGTTGGACAACACCTTGAGCACGCCGATCACGGCATCGTGGTGGCGCAACGGCACCACGATCATCGAGCGCAACCCGATCTGGCGACAGCCGGGAAGGTCGACGCGCGGATCGATTTCCGAATCCTCGCAATACAGCGGATGGCCTTCGCGGATGCACAGACCCGAAAGGCTGTTGCCGCGCCGTAGCCGGAATCCCAGGTGCGGAGCGGCCATCCCCGAGGTGGCGCGGTAGACCATGTCCTCGCCCTCGGCCAGCTCGACCACGGCGCCACCGGCACCGGTGAGCAGCTGTGCCCGTTGGGCAACCAGATCCATCACGTGCCCGAGGTCCAGGCCGAGCTTGGCGATCTCCGTCTGCGTGCGGATGACCTCCAGCAGGCGTTCGGACATCGCAGGTGGGTGTTCCTCGTTCCGCATGGCGGGCAGCGCTCGGTGTTGCCAAGGGCGGTCGTTGCCCTCGCCACGGGAGCGACCATCACGACGATGGCAAGGCGCTGTGCCCCTGTCAAACGACGGCGCGTGATGTCGGGGTTACGTTCGGGTGACGACCACGGCGCGTCGCGCCTGCATTGCCCGATGAAGCGCGCGCCGCCCTGTGGGCCGACATCCCGCGGTCGCCCGTCATGTCCGTGATTCCGACCGGTGCGTCTGGCCGGCGGGACGCCTGGTCCCGCGGGATGGCGCGTGGCGCCCGGCGCCCGGCGGGCAACCCGGCCAGGTACCGGCGGTCGGCCGGAGTCGGGCAGACCGCGGGATCGACTGCGTCGGGGCCCGTGGGCGAACGGGATGCGCGACGCCCCGGACTCACCGCGGAGCGCGCCTTGGCACGGGACGCCATGGCCCGGCGTCGCCCGAGATGGGCAGCTCAGGCGGATCGCATCGGGCGCGCCTTCCCGGGTGATTCATCCGTGGACGACCTCGTACCTGCCGGTTGCTACAGCTGTATCGGCGGTGGGCGAGTCGTATCTACGGGAGCGGGCCAGGCGGCGGCAATCCCGTTGACGAGGGGACGTGCGACAACCTGCTGCCGGCGCAATGCTTGCGGCACCATTCAACTGCCGCGAATCGCCACAAGCCGGCCCGCGCACTGCGTCCTCCACAACCGACAAGGAAGGAAACCGGTGAACAAGGAAACCAAGCTCTCGGTCAATCAACCGACCCTCGACACCACGCTCACGCTGGCCCTGACGCAGGCGTCGATCGCCGCCTACGCCGACTACATGAACCAGCCCATCGTGCCGCCGCCAAACTACAAGTTCGTCGCGCGCTGGACGGGTTGGGACGCGATACTTTTCCTTGGCAGCGTCGAGAAGTACGGCCTGCTGTTTGAATCCTCGGTGGACCCGGGTACGTACATCTTCGCGTTCCGCGGTACCGACTCGGACATGGACATCTACGAGGACGTCCATTTCGAGACCGTCGATTTCGTGCCAAGCGCGGGCAGCGTGACGCCGACGCCGCACGTGGCCGGCGGCTTCTATGGCGTCTACAACAGCAAGGGCGGCGACATGGTCCAGTCGATGCGCGAGCAGTTGTTCGCGTTGCTGACGCAGTACTCGCCCAAGCAGATCTACATCACCGGACACAGCCTGGGCGCGGCGCTGAGCCAGCTGTTCACGCTGGATCTGGCGATCAGCAAGCCCACGTCCGTGCCCGTGCTCAACATCAACTTCGCCAGTCCGATGGTGGGCACCAGCAACTGGAAGACCGCGTACGACGCCAACGTCCCGGCGGCGAACAGCATCCGCTGCTACAACTACTGGGATTACGTGCCGTCGTTGCCGCCTTCGGAGTTCCTCGGCTATACGTCGGTCGGTGGCGGCTTCCGCACGGCGTTCTACGTGAAGGGCGAATGGTTCGTGCACGAGTTGTCGCGCCATTCGATCGTGAACCTGCAGACGGTGCTCACGCACGCCTTGCCGCTGAATCCGCAGGAATGGACAGGCACGTTCCCGGATTACGTCGATCCGTCGCGGACCATGCAGAGCAACGACCCGCCGTCGACGGCCAAGGTGGCCTGGGCCGACAAGGTGCGTGAGCTCAAGGCGTTCGAAGAGAAGGTGCTCGAGGCCGTGTAAGCCGGGCAGTGGCCGGCGTTCGCATTGCGTGAATGCGGGCGTCGGCTGCTTGCCCCTGCAAATGGGACGGGCATCGCGTGTCACCGACGGTGGCGCGCGATGTCGGAAGGGGCGATCGACGGTCTGCTGAAGCAGCTGCATCGGGTCGGCCGCGCCGCGCAAGACGAAGGCACTGCCTGCGATTCGCCGAAGACACGACCGCCCGTGCGGAGTCAGGCGTCTCCGCCCGACAACACCAGCATCACCAGCAGCGCCATCACCACGGCCAGTATCGCCAGGGCGATCTTGATCCAGCTGTAGGGACGCTCGCCGGCGAGCGCGCCGGTGTGGCCGTTGGCCAGCACCTGGAAGGTGCGCGAACCGTAGGTGTAGCTGACCAGCCAGACCGGCACCAGCACGTGCTTGAAGGTGCGGCCGTGGTACTGCGCGTCGACCTCGAGGTTGCGCTGGGTGTCGCCCGGCACCGCCTGCGCGCAGCGCGACCGCAGGCTGGCCTGCATGTCGTCCATGTTGATCTGCGAGGCCTTGTGCAGGTCGACCTGGTAACGCTCGACCGTCCAGCCACGCACGAACTCGGGCGAGTAGGGGCGCAGGTCGGTGGCGGTCGGAAACGGCTCCACCTGGCGCAACAGTTGCGGATGGACGCCGACCGTGCCGGCCACCAGTGCATCGTCGAAGAAGTGCTCGACATGGCCTGCGGCGGGCTCCCAGCGCACGTGGCGCTTCCGGCGCGACTGCGTGCGGCCGTTGCCATCGCGGTAGCTTTCGTTGGTGTAGTAGTAGTGCCCGGCTTCGGCCGTCCAATCGGCGCTGGCCTGCGCGTCGAAGGTCCAGTAGGGCAGGTACACGCCCTTGAGCGTGTCGGTCAGTGCGGCGTGCTTGAGCCGGTTGGGCGCAAACCAGCGGTTGCCGTACCACGCGCGGATGCTTTCGCGAACGCGGCCCTCATCGATCACGAACGGCAGCACGCTCTGCGGCGTGATCGCGTCGCGCTGTTGCTCGTGCGCGAGGATCGAGGGCGAGCCGCAGAAGTCGCAGCGCTGGGCGACGCGATCGCCGACGAACACCGAGATCGCCTGGCAGCTCTGGCACTGCACTTCACGGCGTTGCTCGCCCCAGCCGCGACCGCCGGGCGGCTCGCGCAGCGCCTGCAGCAGGTCCTGCTCGACCACCTCGTCGCCCGCAACGGGGGGTGTCGTCGAGCCGTCGCCGACGGCGGGCGGCGCAGCCGCCGCGGGTACCACGGTGCCGCAGTAAGGACAGGCCAGCGATTGGCGCGTGGGGTTCCATTGCAGGTCTGCGCCGCATTCGGGGCAGGCGTGCTTGGCGACGGTGGCCTGGTCCATGGCGGACGGCGTTGCGGGGCGAGCGTCCTGCGCGGATCAACCGCGCAGGAACTCCTCGAGCGCGCCGCGTGCGATGCGCCATGCACTGCCGATCCGGCGTGCCTTGAGGTCGCCGGCCTCGATCGAGGCCATCACGTCCTCGACCGACACGCCCAGCGCCTGTGCCGCCTGCTCGGGTGTCAGCACGTCGAGCGTGGGAGTGGCAGTGGCAGGTGCCGAGCTGGGCGGCGACGAGGCCTGGCCCGGCGCGCCCTGCATGCCGCGCATCATCTCCTGCGCCATGCCGAAGCCCATCGCCATCTGCGCCGGCAGGGTCGCGGCCGCGCCGGCGTCGCCTCCCTGTCCCATCGCCTGGCCCATCTGGTACTTCACGTAGTCGTTGAGGTTGCCGATGACACCCATGCTGGAGCGTTTGTCGATGGCCTGTTCCACTTCCGGCGGCACCGACACGTTCTCGAGGATGAAACTGGTGATCTCCAGGCCGTACTTGTCGCGGATGGCGCCATTGACGATCGGCAGCAGCGCTTCGCCCATCTCGGCATACCGCTGGGCAACATCGAGCGCCGGCACCTGTGCGGTGGCCAACGCCTGGGTGAACACGCTGACGATGCGCGAACGCATGGTCTCGGCGAACTCGTCGAGGCGGAAGTTCTGATCGGTGCCGGCCACCTCGCGCAGGAACTTCGGCGCGTCGACGATGCGGAAGTCGTAGGTGCCGAACGCGCGCAGGCGGACCACGCCGAAATCGCGGTCGCGCATCATCACCGGGTTGGACGTGCCCCACTTGTTGCCGGTGAACAGGCGCGTGTTGAGGTAGTAGACATCGCACTTGAACGGCGACTGGAAGCCGTACTTCCAGCCCAGGATCGTCGACAGGATCGGCACGTTGCCGGTCACCAGCGTGTGCTTGCCGGGAGCGAACAGGTCGGCGTACTGGCCCGCCGCGACGAACTGCACCACCTGCGATTCGCGAACGATCAGCTGCGCGCTGTTCTTGATTTCCTTGTCGTCATCGGGAAACCGGAACGACAGCGTATCGCGCGAGTCGTCGTTCCACTCGATGACCTCCAGCAGTTCGCCCTTCATGAAATCGAGGATGCTCATGCCGTGCTCCGGGGTCGCCGATGGGGAAGGCCTGAATCATACGGTCAAAGCGGGGCGGGGCAGCCAGTGCTTTGCACGGTGTCGCGCACCCGGCGCAGCCCAGGCAGGCATGGGTTCGCAGCCGAATGCCGGTCCCTGAAATCGTGCGCCGGCGAGCGTGCGTGCACCGCGGTCCGACCTCGGCGCCGCGATGGTGCGGGCCCGACGGTCGGCAGCAGCGCGCCTGTCCTGGTGCCGTGGACGCGTCGGCGACGCGCCCTCCCCGGCGCGTCGCCGAATCGCAAAGCGCTAGTCGTCGTTGCCGATCGTGCCGATCGCCTGGCGGTCGTAGATGGTCGCGCCAACGGCGCCGGTGAGGTTGACCAGGAAGATCTCGCTGGCCTCCACGGTCGTGTCGCCATTGATCGCAACGGTGAACTTGCTGCTGGTGTATCCGGCGGGAATGCTCCGTCCGATGACGCTACGTGCCACGTAGTCGGTGCCGGCGACGGCCGTGCTGTTGGCCGTGGCGATGTTGAACGTGATGGCGGTCGTGGCCGGGCGCGACAACATCACCGTAAAGGCCAGGATCGACGTGCCGGCGTTGCCTTCGGCGATCGAGACGTTGCCGATGGACAGCGTGGGGCCGTCGTCGTTGACGATGGACGCGGTTGCCTGGCCATCGGCGATGGTCGCGCCAACCGGCGCGCTGAGGTTGGCCGTGAACACCTCGTTCGCTTCCACGACGGTGTCGCCGATGATGGTGACGTCGAACGTGGCGGTGGTGGCGCCGGCCGGGATCGACTGCCCGGTCAGGCTGCGCGCCACGTAGTCGCTGCCCGCCAGCGCCGTGCCGTTGGCGGTTGCCACCGCAAAGCCCACCGGCACGTTGGATGCACGCGACAGACGGACCGTGAACGTGGCGATGCGGGTGGCGCTGTCGCGTTCGGCAATGGCGACATCGCCGATCGACAACGTGGGCGGCGTCGCGTTGACGGTGAATGTCGTGGTGCGGGTCACGCCGGCATAGGTGGCCGACAGCGTGCCAGAGGCGGTGACGGTAGAGGGCTGCGTGGTGATCGGGAACGTCGCCGTCCGGGCGCCGGCAGCCACGGTGACGTTTGGCGGGACGGCGAATGCCGGGCTGGCGCTGGCGAGCGTGACCCGCGCACCGCCCGATGGCGCCGCCGCGCCCAGGGTGACCGTGCCGGTCGCGGACTGGCCGCCGAACACCGAGCTCGGGCTGGCGCTGACGGCGCTGAGCACCGGCGTCGCGACGGGCTTCCAACCGCGCTGGATGACCTCGAAATCGCTGGCGTTGAGCGTGCGGAACGCGGGATTGAGGAGGCCGTTGTCCCAGCGCACGTCGAAGGTGCCCGAGATGTACATGTCCGTGCCGTTGTCGGCCACGATCAGGCCGTACTTCTGCATCGCGCGGAAGATCTTGCGCGCCACCGGATCGGTGGTGCGCGTGGCCGGGTCGACGCCGTTGACCGTGGCCTTCAGGCGCAAGCGTGCACCCATCGGCAGCGCGCCGGGCGTGTCGCCGGCCTCGTGCGATGCGGGGTAAACGTAGCCATTGCTTGCACGCACGGTGACGCGCAGCGCGTGGTTGATTTCGGCCACCGCCGGGTTGGCGGCTTCGTCGTAACGCACCAGGCCCGGGAAGATCGCCAGGCCCGCGGCATCGGCCGAGGTCCAGGTCTCCGGACGGCGGTCGTTGCGGTTCATGTCGAAGAACGCGCCGGAGCCGCCGTGCCACCGCGCCTGCGTCGGGTTGTAGTAGACGTTGTAGAGCTCGTACAGGTGCCGGTTGGTGCAGTCGACGATGAGCAGGTGGCGGTCGTTGCCGCTGCGCTGGTCGACGTTGCCCGGCGCGCCGCCTTCGATCCAGTGCGGCTGGGTGATGGCCTGGATCGGGATCGGGTAGAACGGCACGCCCTGGCCGGTGTTCTGGTCGACGCCGTCGCTCTCGTCCCAGTAGTTGAAGGTGACGGCCTTCTTGGGCTGCGACCCGTTGACGATCGCGTACGGGAAGCCGTAGATCGACTCGCTGCCGGGTTCTTCCTCGCCACCGAAGTCCGGATGCAGACGGCGGGTGCCGCCGTTGTTGATGAAGGCGATGAAGTTGGCCGAGGACGGATCGACAGGCGCGGAACGGATGTCAGTGTTCCACCAGTTGTCGGCCGGGAACAACGGCAGCGGCGGCGGAACCGGCGCTCCCTGCACGGGGACCGAGGACGGGCACTGCTGGGCCATCGCCATGGGCGCGGCCAGCAGACCCAGGGTGCAGGTCAGGAGGAGGCGCGTGATCATCGGGCGCATGGCGGATTCCGTTGGCGGTGGGTGTGTGCGGGCCGGGCCGTGCGATGGGCTCGGCTGCGCCCTGAAGGCGCCCGCGGATGGCCTGCCCGGCAACGGGGTGCGACACGCCATCCCAGGGGTGCCGCTCGCCGGGAGAGTGCCGCGTTGGTCGCCCGCGTGCTGGGCAGTCCGTCGCAAGTCGCAACAGATCCTGCGACAGGTGGTGGCACCCGGTCGGGTTAGCCCGATTCAGGGTCGGCCTGCAGCGCCGCGATGTCGATCTTCTTCATCGCACAGCATCGTCGCCATCACTTGCGCGCCGGCCTGCGTCGGGCTAGCCAGGCAACTGGACCCATTGCCTGGTATCCACCTGCCACGACACACCGAAGCGGTCCTTCAGCCATGCAATGCATGGCGCACGCGTCACGCCGTATCGGCGTCGTGACGGCCGGCTCGCCGAGGCGCGCCAGCGCACCTGATGCATCTGTCAGGGTCCTGCGCTCGCCAACGTGCGCAGCAGTGGCGGTCGAAACAAGCGCATCGCCATGTGTCGCCTCGCATTGGCCGCGCGAAGGCGATCGCAAACCGCATCATCGCGATCGCACGAGGGGGCGTCTTGCCGCGCATCCACGTCGTTGGTCATGGATACGTAATCGCATCGGACGGATATGCTCCCGCCGCCACGCATGGATGCGGCGCGATACCCACTGCCATCGGCCGACATGCGGGTCGGCGCACCGGAGACCGATGCATGCACGACATGCTCGAGGGATCCAAGGCGCCGCCTTCCCCCAAGGTAAATATCCCGCTCGAAAAAGGAGTTTCAAAGCGCATGTCAGAGATTCAAGGAAGTCCCCGCGTCATCGCCCTGTCCACGCTCGCGCTCGCCCTGGTGGCGATCGTGGGGTCCGGCACTGCTACGGCCGCCGAACGTACCGATCCGGCCATCCCGGCAGCGATGCGCGTGGCGTTGCAGCGTGATCTGGGCATCTCGCCGGCGCAGGTCGGCCGTTACGTCGAGACCGAACGCCTGGCGATCCGTCGCCAGGGCCAGGCGAATCGCGTGCTGGGTAACCGTTTCGGCGGCGCCTGGCTGGAGCGCGATGCAACCGGTGAGTTCCAGCTCATCATCGCCACCACCGATCGCGCGCAGACCGCCCGGGCGCGTGCGCTCGGTGGGCAGGTGCGCGTGGTGGCACGCAGCTTGGGCCAGTTGGAAGGCGTCGTATCGAAATTGAACCGCGTGCAGGCGGCCACCGTGTCGGGCGCGCGTGGTGGCGTCGATCGGCGCATCCATTCCTGGCACATCGACCTGCCCACCAACACCGTGGTGGTCACCACCGATCCGTCCGCGCGCGATGCGGGCATTGCCTTTGTCGCCGCCAGCGGCGCCGACGCCACAGCCGTGCGTTTCGAGACGTCCCGGCAGCGTCCGCAACCGGTGTACGACATCCGCGGCGGCGACCGCTACAACGTCCCCGGCAGCTGGTGTTCGATTGGCTTCTCGGTCACCCAGGGCGGCAACACCGGCTTTGTCACCGCCGGTCATTGCGGCCCGGCCGGCACGGCGGTCAGCGGCTTCAACGGCGTGGCGATCGGCTCGTTTGCCGGGTCGCAGTTCCCGGGTAGCGACTACGCCGTGGTGCACAGCACCAGCCCCTCGTGGACCATCCAGCCGTGGGTGAACAACTACGCTGGCGGCAATGTCGGCGTGGTCGGCGGCATGGAGGCGCCCGTGGGTGGTGCGGTGTGCCGTTCCGGTGCACGCACCAATTACCGTTGCGGCACCGTCACGGCCAAGAACGTCACCGTCAACTACGCCGCCGGCGCGACCTACGGCATGGTGAGTTCCAGCGCCTGCGTGGGCGGCGGCGATTCGGGCGGCTCGTTTCTCACTCCCGGCGGCGAAGCACAGGGCGTGACCTCGGGCGGGCATCTCAATCCCAATACCAACGAGAACTGCTCGATCGCCTCGCCGGTGACCTACCACCAGCCGCTGCAGCCCATCCTCAACGCCTACGGCCTGGTCCTGACGACGACGCCGAGCTGCGGCCGCCTGAATCCGGCGCAGGGGCTGCCAACCGGTGCATCGGTCACGTCGTGCGACGGCCGCTTCACGTTCGTCATCCAGGGCGACGGCAACCTGGTGCTGTACAAGGCTGGTGTGGGCGCGCTGTGGGCCAGCCACGTGGGCGGCAGCAACCACCACCTGGAGATGCAGAGCGACGGCAACCTGGTGGTCTACAACGGCGCCGGGCAGGCGGTGTGGCACACCAGTACGGGCGGCAAGAACGGCGCCGCGTTGTTCGTCCAGAACGACGGCAACGTCGTGCTGTACGACCACAAGGGCGTTGCGTTGTGGAGCACGGGGACCTACGGCAACTGATCCCGTGCAGGACGTGACGTCCCGTTGACCGGACGTCACCCGCCGCAGGCCGCGCGCGATGCGTGGCCTGCGGTCTGGACGGCTCGGCCGTTGGGCCACACCGGTACGCGATCGATTGCAGCATCAAGAATCGGGCATCGACGCCTGCGCTGGTTTTCCTCGGTGCAAGCTCGCGCCATCCGCAGGCTTACTCGGTGACGGTGAGAGTGAAGGTCTGGGAGTAGGTGCCAAAGGCCGAGAAGTGGGCGGGAACGCTCAGGGTCCCACCAATGTAGATCGACGTGACCGAATCGCTGACATCCACGGTCCGTTTGTCGATCTCGATGACCACCTCGAGGCTATCAGAGCCCATGAGCAACGTCGCACCGGTGAGTTTCCGGGCTGCGCCGTCCCAGGTCCCGCCGCCGCCACTGACCGCGATGGTGGCGATGCTGGTGACATTGCTCACATCGCAGCGCCCGCTCTGATGGCCGGTTACCAGGAATGACGTCGCCATGTCTCCAGCCAAGCTGGGAGCCACCGTTACTGCGCCCGCGTTGTTGCCATCCGCGATGGAAATGACGCCGAAGTTGAGTGGAAGGGAGCAAGTCACGTCCAAAGCGAGGCCCGTGTTGCCGGTGATGGGGAGGTCTTCTGCTCCAGCGGTGAACGCGACAAGCAGCAGAGCGACAGTGAAGCCCCAAGGGCTTGTCCAACCCGGTCGTGGGATCCGCGCAGCTTTTGAATCAATCGTCATCACAGCGGCTCCACGTCGATCGACACGCTGCTGGTCAAGGCGCCATGGACACCGTCGTCCCGAAACATCAGGGTCGCGCCCACGAACAAACGCGCACGGCCCGAGGCGCCCAACTGGCCCTCCCATCGCTCGGCATCGATGCGCTCCAACTGCAAGCCCTGGTCCTTGATCATGAACTGGGAGATGTGGGTCGCCGCCGGCCGACCCTGCGGCATGTGGGTCGGCGCAACTGGCGTTCGCACCACCACGGCTATCCGCTGGCCGGGTGCGCCGCACACGTCCATTTCGCCGGAAACCGGGTCGCGGCGCACCACAACGTTGTCGGACTTGATCACGCCGCCGTCTGGTCGGACGCTGACAAAGCCCGATTGCCGCGCCTTGATGCGTACGTCACCAAAGTCCAGCGGGCGCAAGGTGCGCAGCTCCAAACGCTGGTCACAAGCTGAGCTCGTGTGCAGCATGGGGACGGGCTCGGAGGCGAATCCAAGCAGAACCCACAACGCAGGAATCAGCAGGTATCGCGGACGATCTTGTTGGCTATCGGACGTCATGGCTTTTCCCTCGATGCGGGCGTCATCTGCGAATCCGGCGACTGCGAATCCAACGATTCCGTCGCGTCGGGTGCCGCGTCGGGTATTGGATCGAGCAGGTGCAGCTCAACACCGTCCACCATCAGTTGCTCACGCGTCACGCTAGCCGGCCGACTGCGGCTGGCCAGCGTTGTCCCACGAATACGCTGCCCGGCCCGAACACGCACGAGGTAGTTTCCAGGCGGGACCATATCGAACAGGAACCCCCCGTCGTACTGCGTTCGCTTGGTGCCCAGTACGCGGTAATCGCCGTCGATACCTGGAGCGGGCGCGCCGTCGTTGCTGCTCGCGGTCGTTGTGCCGGCAGGGCCCGAGGCAACCGGTGACCTGCCCAGCAGGGCCTTCAGAGAAAGTCCCGGGCCGGTGATTGCGTTTTGATCGTTGGGACGCAGTGCAAGCAGCTCGACGACCACTCCCGACAACCCCAATCGCTCCTCGTCTCGCACGACGAACAAGGTGCCCGAAATTTCGCCGGTTTCGACCAGGGCCAGTTGCGCGACGTACGACTGCCCGGGTCGCGCCATGAAGCGCAGTCCGCCCGATACCGGAGCCATGAAGGGATCGCCAATGCTGCTGGGATCGATTCCCAGCGTCACGGGCTGCACGGTGTTCAAACCGGTGACGAAGGCCCGGCCGTGACGATTGGTTTGTGTCGCATGCCCGCGCTGGCCATCCACCAGCAACCGGGCATTGGCGAGCGGCTCGTCTGTGTCTGTGTCGTAGCGCCCATTGCCGTCCAGGTCGCTGAACACGAGCACGTCGGCGGCGCCATGCTCCGCCATCGGTCGGCTGCTCAGGGCCAGCTTCCCGTCGCCATCAAAACCGAATGACAGACTGATTCCCACGCTCGCCGACCAATCGCCTGTGGCGCTGCGCGCTGCGTAGGCATTGGCATGGAACGAGCCGAAGTCGCGCGACAGTCCCGCCCAGACACCGTAGCCGTGCGCAAGATCGCTGTCCGAGCGGTTGCGGGCGGCGCCGAAGTTGGCGCTGGTTTTCGGGCTGATGAGCCAGTGACCCGACAGCTGCAGTTGATCCAATTGCTTTTGCCGAGCGTCGTAGCGGGCCGCGGCCGATAGCCGAACCGGTCCGAGCCTGCCCGACAACGTAGTGGCGTAGTACAACTGTCCCGTGCGGAAGGCCAATGGGCTGCCCGGGAAATAGTCGAGGCGACGCCATTCGATCCCTTGTCCGACCGATAGGCCGCTGCGGGAGTTGAAGCGCGCTTGCAACTGCGCTGCCATCTCACGGTCGCCGCTTTCGAGCAGCCAGCGCTCGCCCACGGCGGCCAAGGTGATCGGACGGCCCGCGATCGGCGCCACCATGGACAGATGCAGCTTCGTCTCCGATCGCAATGGCAGGCCGGACTGCAGGGCTTCGCGGCTCCTGAAGCCATCGTAGTGTGCATGTCGCGCCGAGAGACTGAGGGGGCCGATGGCGCCGCTGGCACCCACGCTCCAGGCCTGGCCACGATGTTCTTGACTGGCCACCATGCTTTCCAGATAGACCGACGGCAGAGCCAGGCGCAGCCCGCCACCTGCGGTGTCGCGCAGGCGGGAATCAGGACGGTGGTCCTCGGGAGCGCGAGTGGCAAACACAGTCGCAGTGAGCCGGCGACTCAGGCCGAGTTCGGCTTCGATGCCGGCGACGCCGCGTCCTGTATTCGCGGCCCCACGAACAGGCGCATTGCCAATCGCGGGCAGCCATCGCTCCAGCAGCTGCGTGCCGAGCTGCCCGACCGAGGCCTGCCAATACAGCATGCCCGGTGGCGCCATGCCGCTGCCGATGCGGAAGCTTCGAAGTTCCTCGCGCCGTTGGCCATCGGGTCCGTACAGGACCACGCGCAAAGGGTTGTCTCCGAACAGTAGTGGCACGGCTTCAAAGCGATACCGAGCATCGGCTCCCACGCGCTGGTAATCCAGAAGCTCCTCGCCGCGCAGCAGCTCGGCGTCCCATCCCGGGGGAGCGTCGCCTTCGACGAGGGTCTGGTCAAAGCGATCGGGTCGGTCCAGGGGATAGGCACTCAGGCTCACTCCGCGCACCTGTCCCGTGCTGCCAATCAGGGGCAGGGCGGGAGTTTGTACGTCACCCAGGAAGATGCTGGTCAGGCCGGGCACCCCCCACACGCCGCCCAACGGCGACTGGCGACCCAGTCGCAGACGTGCGTCACGCAGGCGCGTTTCGTCGCTGCCGCTGACAAAAAGCAGGACGGTAGCGAACGCCAGTTCCTGGCTGATGAGCGCGTCGTAACTGACGCTGCGGAAAGTTGCCTCACCCGAGCCTGAGCCATATTGGGCGTTCAGACGCACATCGGCGAAGGGGCGGCCCAGGCCTTGATAGGGAAATGCCTGCAACGGCAGTTCGCCAGGCGGGCTCCGGTTATCGAAGCGACTGCGCGCCAGTTCTCGCTGACGCGTCAGATCCAGCGCCAGTGGACCGGTGGCGACCAGGGTAAAGCGCTGCTCGCGCTGATCGATATGCAACTCCACCGGCGCCAGTAGAGCCAGTGCGTGCGGTGTCACGTACAGCTCGCCGTTGTGAAGCAGGTACTCGGTCGGGGCCAGCTGGCCGACACGTCCAGCAATTGTGTAGCTACCGTCGGACGCGAAGGAAAAGGGCAGGTCGTCCGGCTGCACTCTTCCGGCCAGACTGCCGTCGCGGGTCACGGTGAAGCGCACGCGCAATGCGTCGAGCATCGCGGGAAAAAGCAACAGCGGCGACTGATCGGCACGCAGAAAAGAATGGACCGGGTCGCCGAGGCGTTCACCCCGATATTGGCCTTGCAACAATGCTTCGTCGAGGGTCGGTCGGGCCGAGGTGACGGCAACCGGAGGCGGCCTGCCGGCTTGCGCCCGAACCGGGACTGGCAGCGTCAGCGAAAACCCCAGCGCAACCGTCAGCCATCCTGCGTGCGGCCATCCAGTATGTGATCCGCCACTGCGAGCCAGGAGGCATGTTGTGCGCGACATGCTGAGTGGCCATGGCCTCAGGGCGCACAGGCTTCCACGGCGGGCAACTGGGGCGCACCAGGATCGCTGTGCTCCAATCGCACGCACAGGCTGGCGCCTTGACGCAGCTCATCGGCCAGCACCCTGGTTTCGAAGTGTCGGTGGGTTTGCTCGGCGTATATGGTGGTGCCGATTGCAGGCCAGGACTTGAGTTCCTGACCATCTGGCCCGCGGATGAAGGGCACAACGCGGGCCAGAAGGCTGGTGACCCCCAAGCGCTGGACGTCAAACCCCAGGACAACGTTGCTGCCCTCGCGGCTCCGAGTCAGCTCGACCAGGCGGCCGCCTTCGGGTACCACCTGATGCCGCAGCAGCACGCGCACGCCACGCGCGACATTGAAGGGAATGACCACGCCGAGGGAGTGGCTCGCCTTGGCCTGGACCACCTCGGCGCGCGCGGCCTGTTCGGCCAGGTTGGTTACGGCCAGATGCAGCCGGTACTCGCCGGGGGCAAGTTCCCGGGGCACGCGGGCGGCCACCCGCACGGTCTGCCCTTCGCCGCCGGCCAGTGCAAAACGGCGGGGCCCAACCCGCAGAAGCTCAAGTGCGCTGTTGCTCGGCGTCTCGGGGAGCCGGGCGGAAAGCTGACCGTTGGGCGCTTGAACGAAGAAGGCGTTGTCCACGCGGAACGTGGCCACGGCTTCTCCGGGATTGCCTACCGTGATTTCGCCCGAACGGGTCGCTCCGTCCAACACCAGGGTGCCGGGGGTCAGCATGACCTGCTGAGCAAACACCGAGGACACCGGAAAGCCCAGCCAGGCCAGGACAACAGCGACGTAGCGCAGTCGTTTCACGACTCGGGACCTCCGTGTTCCACGCTGGTGGGGAGGCTGCATGAGCCTCCTGAGTCACTCAGTCGCTGACGGTGAGGGTAACCGCAGCGGACGTGAATACCCCGTCAGCTGCCTCGGCCGCCGCCGGCCCTGCCGTTTTCAGCGTCATCACGCCGCCAATGCGGAACACGCCGCTGCTACCCGCAGCCACACCCGAATCAAAGGCGCTCAGGTCGAGCACGGCGGAAAGCGATTGGGCGGCGTTCACCATCAAGACACTGCCGGAAGACAGGACGGCCGTTGCGGTGGCCGGCGTATCCGTGGTCAGTCCCGTCACGGTACAGACCGCCGGGTTGCCACCCGACACGATGGCCCCGGCGGCTGTGGTTGTCGCGACGTCCGTATTGCTGTCATTGCCCACGACGACGGTGTCGGCGGGAGTGAATACGGTCAGTGGTATGCGGTGAACGGTACCGAAGCTCAGATCGGTGCAGGAAACGCCGATGATGTCGCGCATCGTGGCGCTTGCAACAAAGCTGCCTATCCCGGGGTCGGAACTTTGGGCCATTGCACCCCCAGCCGAAGCTGCCAAAGCCACGGCCAGAACCGAACGGCGGATCCATGTGATGTTCATGTGTTTTCCTTAGCTGAAAGGAGGTGCGGCGAAAACGCCGCCCACGCGCAGGAAGCGCAATATCAAACGCGATGGATCCGATCGGCGGGAGTGGCCAGCAAGGGCCTGGCACGGGCACCGGAATGGCTTGCAAAGCCCGGATTCACGGTAGTGGTGCGTGGTTGGAGCGGACGCGGCGGCGATAGGCCGGCTGCGCAAGTTGGAGCAGTGCAGTGGTGCTCAAGCACCAGTCAGAGGAGCAAGTTACGCCTGTCAACTGGTAGGTAACGCGGTCAGTGTCACATAGCGCTTCGCGGATGCGTGTGATTTGGTCTGGTCCATTGGCGCCGCGTTCATCCGGCCCTTGACTGCGTATCCATCGGCGACAACATCGATGGTCCGGGCTTCCCGACGTATCGACAGATCACATCGGTACCCGATCGATCGGGTGCTGGTGTCCTCAGCGGCCGAGAGGTAACGAACCGCGCGCGGTGTGGCGTCGACAAGAACACAGACGCAATTGACGGTTCGGTGCCGGTGATGCTGGCCGAATCGGCATCGGCATCGGCTCGTCTTCCGCGCAGACCGGTTCGACGCATCGGGCTTTGGTCGCAGCGTCCGTGGGGCTATTGTTTCGTCCCCGATATCAGGCAACGCGCTTCATGACCCGACACTCCTGGCTGTGGCTGGTGGTATTGCTGATGTCCGCGGCGCTGGCCGCGACCTTCCTGCCGTGGGGAGGGCAGAGTGTTCCGGTTGCCACCGGGCCTGCCGCCACGCCGTTTGGCTGGTCGGCGACGCTCAGCCTGACCGCGGGCGATGGCGTTTCGGGTCTGCGCGATGGTCCCGGATTGCAGGCGCGGTTCGACGACCCGTATGGCGTGGCGGTCGGCGACGACGGCACGCTGTACGTAGCCGATGCCGGCGATACGAACCGAATCCGCCGGATCGGCATGGACGGCACGGTCGCCACGCTGGCCGGTTCGATGGAAGGCTTTGTCGACGGCACCGGCGTCGCGGCCGCGTTCAATACCCCGTCGGGGATGGCACGCGATGTCGCCGGCAACCTCTACGTGGCCGACACCGGCAACCACGCGATCCGCAAGGTCACCGTGCAGGGCGTGGTGACCACGCTGGCCGGCACCGGTACCGCCGGCTATCGCGATGGCCCCGGCGCGCAGGCGCAGTTCAACGGGCCCATCGGCGTGGCCGTGGACCGCGCAGGGCGCGTATACGTAGCTGACACCTACAACGACCGCATCCGCGTGATCGAACCCGATGGACGTGTCGGCACCCTGGCCGGTGGCGCATTGCCGGGCGACCAGGACGGCGTGCGCGATGCCGCGCGCTTCGATACGCCAACGGCCTTGGCCGTGGACGACGCCGGCGTGGTGTGGATCGCCGACACCCGCAACAACGCCATCCGAAGGCTGGCGCCCGATGGCGCCGTGACCACGCTGGCGCTCAGTGAACCCGACGTCACGCGCCCGGCGCTGCGCCGACCGATCAGCCTGGCGCTGACGCACGACGGCATGCTGTACGTCGGCGAGATGGCGAAAGGCCGCATCCTCCAGGTGGCGCGCAGCGGGAAACGGCACGTGCTCACCGGCGCCACGCTGGACCAGCGGATGGCGCGTCCGGCTGGGGTGGCGGTGGACGCGAACGGCGTGCTGCACGTCACCGACGCCGGCAGCCACCGGATCCATCGGATTGCGCCACGCGGCGCACCGGGCGAGCAGCAACTGCCGTCGGGCATCGGCCCGGCGGCGCAGGATCCGTTGCCGCAGACCGCCGGCCGCTGGCCATTGAAGCCGCAGGACGGCTGGCACGAAGTGGTTGGAACGCTGGGCGAGGTGCGCGGCAATTTCGATCACGACAACCGCGATCACCTGCACAGCGGGCTGGACATCCGCGGCGACGTGGGCCAGCAGGTTCTGGCGATCGCCGACGCCAAGGTCAGCAGTCCGACGGGCTCCTGGGGCATGGGCGAGCAGGGCGAGGGCATCGCGCTGGACGACCTCAGCTACATCCACATGCGCGTGGGGCGCAGCGCGGCAGGGGAGGTGTTCGACCCGACCCGCTTCCAGCTGCTGCGCGACGAAGCAGGCGAACCCGAGCGCGTGCGCGTGCTGCGCGGCACGCGTTTCCGCGTGGGCGACGTGCTGGGCACGATCAACGGCCAGGCCCACGTGCACCTGAGCGTCGGCGCCAACGGATTCGAGCGGAACGCGATGGCACTGGGATTCGTCGGCTACAGCGATACCTACCCGCCGCGCATCGACGGCATCGGCCTGATCGACGCCGCCGAGCAGGCCTTGACGCAGAAGCTGGAGGGCCGCCTGGTGGTGCCGCGCGGCACTCCGGGCCTGCAGATCGTGGTGGACGCCTGGGACCAGGTGGACCGCAACCAGCCGCGCCGCCGCCTGGGACTGCACGCGGTGGGCTACCAGATCCTCCAGGCCGACGGCCGCCCGTTGCCCGGATTCGAGGGGCCGCGCATGAACATCGAGTTCAACCGCATGCCGGCCGATCCGGATGCGGTGATGGTGGCTTACGGCCCGGACAGCGGCGTCACCGTGCACGGCAGTACGATCACGCGCTTCCAGTACGTGGTGACCAACACGGTGCGCGACGGCCGACTGGCCTTTGGCCACTGGTCCACCGGCGAGTTGCCGGCGGGGGACTACACGGTGCGCATCACCGCGCGCGACTACAGCGGCAACGTGGCCAGCACGGGGCGGGATCTGTTGCTGCGGTTGCAGTAGGGCGGAGTGTTTGCAGTGTGGCCCGGTGCGACGCCCATCGCCAGCCGCCGGGCGTCGCGATCATCGACGGTGCGTCGGTCGCGCAGGCAACTCGTCATCGCGGCCGGAACCGCCGGGCAGGAAGACGGCGCGGCGGGGCGCGATCAGCCTTCGATCTGGCGTGAGGGGTCGCTGAGCTCCAGTTCGCGCAACACCACACCGGCCTGGGTGCGGTTGCGCACGCCGAGGCGTTCGAAGATCGCGGTGAGATGCGCCTTGACCGTGCGCTCCTGCACGTCCAGGCGGTCGGCGATCTGCTTGTTGAGCAGGCCCTGCGCCACCAGGGCCAGCACGCGGAACTGCTGCGGCGACAGGCTGGCCAGGCGTGCGGCAAGGTCAGCGTCGCCGCGGTCGCTGTGCGTGCGCGAAACGGTCGCGCGCAGCGAGGGCGGCAACCATTGCTCGCAAGCCAGCACAGCGCGGATCGCGTCGCGCAGTTCGTCCAGCCCGGCGCTTTTGGGAAGGTAGCCGGCAGCGCCATGGTCGAGCGCGCGCCGCACCACGCGCGGGTCGTCGTTGGCCGAGACCACCACCACCGCCACGCCCGGGTGCTGGGCGCGGATGGCGGCCAGTCCGGCCAGTCCGTGGTTGCCGGGCATGTGCAGGTCCAGCAGCACCAGGTCGATGCCGGGTTCGGCGTCGAGCGTGGCGAGCACGCCATCGAGCGTGTCGGCCTCGTGGATGCGGGTGTCGGCCACCGCGTCGGCCGCGGCCTGGCGCAATGCGGCTCGAAACAGCGGGTGGTCGTCGGCGACAAGCAGGGAAGGCATCGGGCGACGCACTCGGAATCGGAAACGGGGGTGGACGCGTTGGCGATGGGCATGACCGGCATGCCGCGACGACAGGGCGGAGCAGGTAGCGACAACGCGCTAGACGACAGCTCGCTAGGCGCCGGCATGTTCGGTGACAGCATGCTCGGCGAATGCCGCGCTCGCCTAGCCTAGCAAGCGGATTGGGGGGGCGACCGGGCGAGCGCCTGTACCAACGTACGATGGGCGCGCCGCTGGCGCTTGCTAGGCTGCGGCGATGAATCCACATTCGCCTTCCCGCCACGGGTTGCGCCGCGCCGGCATGGGCGCGGCAATCTTCGTCCTTGCCACCACCGGTGTTCTGGCTGCGGCCACCACGGTGCGCGCCACCCCGCCACACGCCGCCACGGAGGCGGGATCGATGACGCCGGAGACGCCGCTCACGCTGTCCAGCCAGGTGCGCGTGACCGAACACCGCGGCAACGACGACCTGCTGACCGCCGGGCTTGGCCGCGACGGCCTGCGTGCGATGGTGCCGCCGGGCTTCGCTGATCCCGCGTCGCCCACCGCCGCCGAGTTGCGCCGCCGCGCACTGTGGAGCAATTGGCGCGGCATCGCCGATCTCTCCCCGGGTGGCGGCTACGGCGAGGTGTACGGCAGCACCGTCAACGTGCCCGGCCGCGAGTTCAGCGCCTTCGCGCGTTTACCCGGAGCCACGCAGCCGCACCGCGTTCTGGTGCAGGTGCCCGATGCGTTCGACACGGGCAGACGTTGCGTGGTGGTTGCCGCCTCGTCGGGTTCGCGCGGGGTGTACGGGGCCATCGCAGTCGGCGGTGCGTGGGGCCTGCCGAAAGGCTGCGCGGTCGCGTACACCGACAAGGGCGCCGGCAGCGACTATTTCGATCTCGACAGCGGCCTGGGCGTGCGCCTGGACGGCACGATCGGCACCGTCGACGATGGCCTGGCGTTCGTGCCCGAAGGCGCCGACGGCAAGCGCGGCATCGCGTTCAAGCACGCGCACTCGCGCGACAACCCCGAGGCCGACTGGGGCCGGCACGTGCGGCAGGCCGCTCAGTTTGCGCTGCAGTCACTGGAGCAGGCGTTTCCGCAATCGGCGCCATTCACCTTCGCCAACACGCGCGTGATCGCGGTGGGTATCTCCAACGGCGGCGGCGCGGTGCTTCGTGCGGCGGAAGACGAGGGCGAGCCCTGGCTCGACGCGGTGGTGGCCGGCGAGCCGAACGTGCACGTCGACGGTGGTCGATCCCTCTACGACTACACCACCGAAGCGGCTTTGCTGATGCCTTGTGCGCTGCTGCATCCGGCCCTGGCGCCGTTGCCGCAACCGCCGGTGAGCGCGCAGGCCGCACCGCTGTGGGCGCTGCGCTGCGCTTCGCTGAAACAGGCCGGGCTGGTGGAAGGCGACGACACCGCCAGCCAATCCGCGTCGGCGTATGCGCGGTTGCGCGCCCGCGGATGGAGCGACGCGGCGCTCCGTGCGGGTGCATTGTCGGTCGGCTTCGATCTGTGGCGGGCCGTGGCCGTCACCTACGCCTCGGCCTACGGTCGTCATGGCGCCGGCGAGGGCCCCTGCGGCCATGCGTTTAGCGCGATCAACCCAGACTTCACGCCCCGCGCGGCGACCGCCGTCGAACGCGCCGCGTGGTGGGCCGACGGTAGCGGCATTCCGCCCGGTGCCGGAGTCGGCATCGTCGACACGCGCATGCAGCTGCCCGATGCCACGCTACCGGGCCTGCAATGCCTGCGTGCTCTCCACGACGATGCCGATGCGGCGATCCATGCCGGCATCGCCGCGACGCGCGCCCGACCGCCGCGCGCAGGCCTGCCGGTGGTGGTGGTGCACGGACTCGATGACGGGCTGATCCCACCGGCGTTCAGCAGTGCGCCGTACGTGGCGATGGCGAAGGCGGCCGGTCGCGACGTGCGCTACTGGCAGGTACCGCACAGCCAGCACTTCGACGGCTTCCTCGGCCTGCCGGACTACGCCGCACGCTACCTGCCGCTGCTGCCGTACGTGTATGCCGCGCTGGATCGCGTCCAGGCGCACCTCGACAGCGGCGCGCCACTGCCCGTCGACGCCACGTTGTCGACCACGCCGCGCGGCGCGGGTCATCCGCTCGCCGGGACGCACCTGGCCATTCCGCACAACTGATCTCGCGGGCGGCCTTCCGGCGATGCTGCCGGCAGCCCCCGGTGCGCCGGCGCTACGCCCCGCGAGCATCGCCTTTGGGCGTCGTCCCGTGGCCAGCGCGGGAGGCACTGTGGTTTGTGGTCGTGCTTGACGACGCGTCAGGCGCCCGCAATCCGCCACGCTCGGGGCACGCCAACCTGTCCAGTTGCGTACCGGCGGGCACGGTTCGGGAGGCATTCCACTTGCCGCCCGTCGTTGGCATTGGCAACCTGCATACCTGCGGTCGCATTGCGATCGCGTCACGGCCAATGGAGCGCCGCATGCCGCGTCACTTTTCGATGATCCGCGAGTTTCACCTGGCGGACTGGTTCACCCTCGGCAACGCGTTCTGCGGCACCGGCGCGATCTTCTCGGCGATGCGCTTCCTGCAGGAAGGCGACGTGCGCGACCTCATGATCGGCATGGCGCTGATCCCGCTGGCCTTCATCCTGGATGCGCTCGACGGTCGCATCGCACGTTGGCGGAAGTCGTCCTCGACCCTGGGCCGCGAACTGGACTCGCTGGCGGACATCATCTCGTTTGGCGTCGCGCCGGCCGCGCTCGCGTACGCCTGCGGCCTGCAGGGCGGTTGGGACTGGATGGTGCTCAGCTACTTCGTCGGTTGTGGCGTCAGCCGCCTGGCGCGCTACAACGTCACCGCCGAGCAGTTGTCCGGCGACGAAGGCAAGGTCAAGTACTTCGAAGGCACGCCGATCCCGACCAGCCTGTTGCTGGTGGTGGTGTTGTGGGTGGCCGCTTCGCAGGACGCCATCGGCAGCCAGCTGTGGCTGGGGATGGTCCAGCTCGGTCCGTGGCAGCTCCATCCGCTGGTGCTTCTGTTCGCGATTTCCGGCTCGTTGATGATCAGCAAGACGCTGCACATTCCCAAGCCCTGAGTAACGCCGCGATGCGCCGGCCGCGTGGTCGCGCGGCGCACCCCGACATGCGCTGGCGCATGTCGTTGGATGCAACACGGCCGTTGCTATGATCGCCACAAACCTTGGAGGGTGCGATGGCGAACCACGGCTTCGGTGCAGGCGGCTTCAATGCCGACGGTCACGGACAGGAAGAATTCGCGGCGCTTGCGCGCCGGTACTGGAATGCCTGGGGCGAGATGATGCGTGCCGGCGGCGCGCCTTCGGCCGCGGGCGTCGGCATGCCGGGCTTCGGCATGCCGGGCTTCGGCGCGGCGGGTGCGGGCGTCGACAAGGGCGCCATGCCCGGCTGGAACGACGCCATCGCGTGGTGGTCCAAGCTCGCCCAGGGCAGCGGTGGCGGCGCAGCGAACGAGACGCTCGATCGCTTCAGCCAGCAGGCCAGCGGCTGGTACGCGCAGATGCAGGACGTTGCCGCGCGCTTCGCCGGTCGCGACGGTAGCGCCGCCGACATCACCCGCGCCTGGAAGGACGCGCTCGGCGGCGGCAATGTGTTTGCCGATGCGATTCGCGGCATGCAGGGCCCCGGCCAGCATGGGTTCGAGCAGTGGGGCGAGCAGGTCAAGCCTTGGCTCGATCTGCTGCAACGCGGCGGCCGCGACTGGGCCGGCACGCCCGCGTTCGGCTTCGCACGCGAGCACCAGCAGCGTTGGCAGAAGCTGGCGCGCGCGCACGACCAGCACCAGCAGGCCAACCAGGCGCACCACGCGATGCTGGGCGATGCCACCCAACGCGCGTTCGAGCTGTTCGAACAGAAACTGGCAGAACGCAGCGAACCCGGCCGGCAGATCGGCTCGGCGCGCGCACTGTTCGATCTGTGGATCGACGCCGCCGAAGAGGCGTATGCCGAGATCGCGCTGTCGCCGCGTTTCCGCGCGAGCTATGGCGAGCTGGTCAACACGCAGATGCAGTTGCGCGCGGCGGTGCAGGGCGAGGTGGAGCAGGCCGCGATGCAGTTGGGCATGCCAACGCGCACCGAGGTCGATGCCGCGCACCGCAAGATCGTCCAGCTCGAACGCGAGCTGCGTCGCCTGCGCGATGCCGTGCAGGGCCTGGCCGGCAACGCCGATTCGCCACGCGCGGCCACTGCGCCGCCGCCGCGCACCGCCACTGCCGACACACCCGCCAAGCGCGCGCCTGCCGCCGCGCAGACCTCGGGACGCAAGGCGTCGGCAAAGAAAGCCCCGATGGCACCTGCAGCCAAGCCCGCGAGCGGCAAGCAAACCGCATCGCGTGCGCCAGCAGCCAAGCCCGCGCGCGGCAAGCCACTGACGGCCAACGCAACCAAGGCCGTGAAGGCGGCGAAGGGAAAGCGCTGACATGAACGGATACGACGCCTACGGGCCGCTCAACATCAGCGCCGAATCGCTGGCCAACGAAGCGATGCAGGCGCAGGGCAAACTGCGCGCCGGACTGGACACGCTGCGCGAGGTCGACGACGTCGAGTACGGCGCCACGGCGAAGGAAGAAGTCTGGCGCGATGGCAAGGTCGTGCTGTACCGCTTCCGCGGCGAGCAGACGCCCACCGCCCGCGTGCCGCTGCTGATCGCCTACGCACTGGTCAACCGGCCGTACATGGTCGACCTCCAGGCCGACAAGTCGATCGTGCGTGGCCTGCTCGAGCGCGGGGAGGACGTGTACGTGCTGGATTGGGGCTATCCGGACCGCTCCGACCGCTACCTCGAACTGGATGACTACATCCAGCGCTTCCTGGGCGGCGCGGTGGATCACCTGCGCAGCGCCTACCGCCTCGATTCGATCAACCTGCTGGGCATCTGCCAGGGCGGCGCGTTCTCGCTGTGCTACGCCGCGCTGAATCCGGCCAAGGTGCGCAACCTGATCACGATGGTCACGCCGGTCGACTTCCACACCCCCGACAACATGCTGTCGAACTGGGTGCGCGAGCTCGATGCCGACCTGTTTGTCGACACGCTGGGCAACGTGCCTGCCGATGTCATGAACTGGTGCTACCTCACGCTCAAGCCGTGGCGGCTGTTCGTGCAGAAGTACGTGGGGCTGGTGGACATCCTCGACAACAAGCAGGCGCTCGAGGACTTCCTGCGCATGGAAAAATGGATCTTCGACTCACCCGACCAGGCCGGCGAGGCATTCCGCCAGTTCATCAAGCAGTTCTACCAGGGCAACGGCTTCGTCAAGGGCGGCATCGACATCGGCGGTCGCCCGGTCGATCTGCGCCATATCGTCGCGCCGGTGCTCAATATCTACGCCGAGCAGGATCATCTGGTGCCGCCGGATGCCTCGCGCGCGCTGGCCAAGCTGGTGGGCACCACCGACTACAGCGAGTTGTCGTTCCGCGGTGGCCACATCGGCATCTACGTGTCGAGTCGGGCGCAGCGCGAAGTGCCGCAGTCCATCCACGACTGGCTGACGCGGCGTTCGCGATAGGCCGGCGCGGTGGCCATCGACCCGGAACGTGAACCGCACCGCGCTCGGGTTCGCGCGCGGGCTGTGCCGATGGCCGTCGGCAAGGTGTAATCCCGGCATGACCAAGCCCGCCATCTTCGCCCTCAACGCCGCGCTGCTGTTCGCCGTCGCGGCTTCCGTCCACGCCGCGCCGCCACCGCAGGCCGTGCGCGAGATCGACCAGCTGATTGGCGCCTTGGGCGCGTCGGGCTGCGAGTTCCAGCGCAACGGCAGCTGGCATCCCGCGGCCCAGGCGCAACAGCACCTGCGCCGCAAATACGACTGGCTGCGCGAGCGCGACATGGTCGCCACCGCCGAGCAGTTCATCGAACGCGCCGGAACCAAGAGCAGCCTCAGTGGGCGTGTCTACCAGGTGCGATGCGCCGGTCGCCCGGCCGTGCCGTCGGCGGCGTGGCTGGGTGCCAAACTCAGGGAGCTGCGCAGCGCGCCGGCGCCGGTACGTTGACGCGCTAGACTCGCGCTGCCTCCCACGACGGAACCCGCCATGAGCCAGCGCCGTTCGCTCAGCCGCTCCCGCCATGACCGCATGGTCGCCGGCGTGATCGGCGGCATCGCCCACCGTTTCGGCTGGAATCCGACGCTGCTGCGGTTTGTCTACGTGGTGCTGTCGATCGTCTCGGCGGCGTTCCCGGGCATCCTCGTCTACCTGATCCTGTGGCTGCTGATGCCCGAGGAGGGCAGCTGAGCCCGCGCCTGCCAGCGGCGCTGCTGGCGGCAACGCGCGTGCTCGGGATCGCCTGGGCCGTGCCGTGCACGCTGCTGGGATTGCTGGTGGGCGCCGCGGGGTTGCCGTTTGGCGCGCACGCGCACCTGCGTCGTGCCGATTGCGCGATCGTGTTCCACCGTTGGCCCTGGGGGCCGGGTGGGGCGATCACGTTCGGCAACGTGATCGTGCACACCGGCGACACGCTGGACTCGCCGTGCGTGACCTACGCGCACCGCGCCGGCCTGCGCGAGGAAGCCCGCATCCGCATCGGCGATCACGAGCGTGCCCACGTCTACCAGTACATGGTGCTGGGCGTGCTGTTCCTGCCGCTGTACCTGCTGTTGGGCGGTGTCAGCGGGCGCAATCCGTTCGAGCGTGCCGCCGATCGCTATGCGTTGACCGGACGTGGCTGGTGGCCGTGGTCGCGCTGAGCGCGCGGCAGCACAGCGTCAAAGCCAGGGTGTGATCGGCAACGTCACGACGGATTGCCCCATCGGGCTGGCCTGCGGTCCGAAGCGCCGTTCTGCAAACACGATTCGATCCGCCTCCACCAGCACCACCGTGCTGCACCGCGTGCCGTAGCGATCGCCGTGCACGAACGGCGGCGAGAGGCGGCGTTCGAGCTCCAGCCCGACGCCGGTGTCGGGCAGTGCATCGTCGGGTGCGACGGTGATGTCGGCCAAGGCCGCAAACAGCGGCGCCAACGCGGTGTCGTCGACGTCGACGTCAGCAGCTGGCGACTGCAACCAGTTCGACAGCGCTCGCGTCGCGTGGCCGCTCTTCGGCCACGGCGCATCAAACGCGCCGTTCGACATCGCGTGCACGCCAGGGGCGACGGGCGCGTGGGTGAAGCCGGGGTGGTTGCTCGCGAAGCCCAGTTGGTTGCCGTCCCAGCCCAGCAGGTTGAAGCGACCGTACTCGTGCGCGGTGTCGGCCAGGGCGGCGAAGAAGCCATCGTTGTCCGCGTCGGAAGCGGCGAAGTCGCGCACCAGCGCGCCGCGCGATCGGGGCGCCACCTCGCCGGCGGACCCAGCGCGCACGTTGGTGACCGCGGCCAGCCGGCCCGTGTTGGACACCAGCAACCAACTGCCGCCCTGCAGCAGGTCCCGCCCGCCATACAGGTGCGGCAGATCCGGTAGCACGCCGGCTGCCGCCGCGGGACGCTCATGGAACTCGTCGCGATTGGCAATCACGGCGAGCCGGTAACGCGGATGGGATTGCCAGGCGAGGGCGATCAGGCACATGGACGGTTCCGGAATGGCGTTGGCGGGCGTTGGTTGCGCGACGGCGCTGCCCGAATCGGCACCGGTGTCGACTTCCGTGACGGCTGCGACGGATTGGCGAGGCGTCGTCGGAGATCATAGGCGCCACACGCCCATTCCCGGGCACGCGACATCCCACTGCGTTGCACCGCGGATCAGCGACATCGCTGACCGTCGCTGGCGCGGCAGCCGGAGAATGCATCGCATCTTGTTGTTGCAGCGGTAACGCCGGCATGGAAGCTGGCGTTGCCGCCCTTTCTTCAAGTGCGCACGACGCGCTGTCCCCTTCGACAACACGCCATCGTCGTCGCCGTCGCCATTGCGCGCCGCCGCGTCGCGCCACGCGTCCGCACGCGGGTTCGAGCGCCCCCCGCGCCGCGTCCGCATGCCCGCACCCTTGAGCGCCCACCCGCGCCGAACGACGGTGGCTGACCAACGGTCGATCGCCTTTACCCCGGGATAACGCCCACAGCGCTATGCTCGGGGCGTCGAAGAAGGATCCACTTCGGGTCAAACGTCCAGTCAGCTACGAGGTTCGCTGGATTCAAGGCTCAAGCATCTCTTCGGCATGGAAGGCCCAGCCACCCGAGGGGAACATCCCTTGTCGAGACTGGGCCTTCTTCATGTCTGCGCCGCGTCACGACGCCGCCATCGAGTGTTCTCGTCTGGATCGACGACCGCGCGGCGCTTGAGAGCAGTGTGTCCGCGAGCCGGGGCGTTGAATGGTGAAGGGCGAACGGATCTGCGTGCGCCGCCCGGACCCCGGAAAGACAGTACGCGTCAGGTGGCTAGCTTCGACGGGCGGTCTTCTGCTCTTTCGCCACGGGACCGCCGAGAACCTATCTCTGCCAGCCTTCCTTGCACAACAGGGTAGAGCAACTCAATGTCACCTTCGACTCGCGTGGGCCAGGTCGAAGCTAAGAAGGATGCGAGGGCGAGGCTGCCGATTGGCTCAGTACTTGGCTCGCAGGTGGCCCGATGGCTCAAAAGAACTTGGCCGAGCAGGCCAAGGGCCGATTTTGTGGCGTACCGTAGGGCGCGCGAAGGAAGGCCTCGCGTCATAGCGTATCCCGAGCGGGCGGCCGGGTAAGGGGCGGGGCACGGGGCGCTGGATGTGGGAAATGCCGAGGTCGCGCGGGGTGGCTGAGCGAAGCCAGGCCGCAGGGAAGTATTCTTAGGGCATGCATGGGGGGGGGCTATGCCTAACAAATCGTTCCGGTTTCCGCCGTGGGCTCTA
Organism: Montanilutibacter psychrotolerans; assembly: GCF_003719825.1. Classification (GTDB taxonomy): domain Bacteria; phylum Pseudomonadota; class Gammaproteobacteria; order Xanthomonadales; family Xanthomonadaceae; genus Montanilutibacter; species Montanilutibacter psychrotolerans. The sequence continues at coordinate 485,745 of NZ_RIBS01000002.1, forward strand.
TATGCGTTGGTCGTCGCAGTTGCAGCGATTGCTCTAGTCTTGTTCGCTAGCGACGGCTCATTCGAAGCAAAGGATGTGGCAGCCGGACTGTTCGCTCTATTCGGAACGTTTGCTGGCGCCTTGCTTGCCTTTCGGTTGGAGGAAAATAGAGAAAAGGCGAGGGAAGTTCGCGCACAGAAGACGGCGCTCAATCGTGCGCTGCTGGTACTCGGCTTTCATCACAACGAAATACGAACCTTTCGAAACCTTATTGCTCCCCACAGGACCGACATAGAGTTGGCGTTCAATCTCCCGGCGTCGCAGCCCCCCGAACAGATCGACATGCGGCAGAAGTTCGATGAGTTGGACTTCCTTCTGGATTCGAGCGCGCCGCAAGTTCTATTTGATCTAATCATCGAGCAGGAACGGTTCGATCAGGCGTTGCAGGCGGTGAGGCAGCGGAACGAGTTCTATGTCCGTGAAGTGCAGCCAGTATTTGCGGCGCAGGGGTTGAATAACCGCCGTGTATCGATGGCAGAGCTGAAATCAAAGCTTGGGGAGTACTTGTTCGGCGGCGCATTGCAGGGAGCTGAGACCATTCGTGAGCATATTGAAGGAAGCAACGAAAGTATCCCCGTAGCCGTTGAGAAGCTGCGCAAAGTCGCTAAAGAGTTGTTCCCGGACGAGAAGTTCTTGATGTTCGAGAAGGTGTTGCTGCCCCATGAAATAGCCGAAGAGGCAGCGAAAGCGAAGGCTGCGACCGAGACGAGCGGGTTCGGGGCTACCCCGGCGCGGGTCGAAGAGTAGCCCACCATTGCCGGGCAAAAGGGTCGATGAAGGTCGCACCTGCCGCCCGTAGCGCTCTGTAGCGAAGCTACTGGATGCGGGTGGTGATCGAACTGCGAAACAAAAGGGCTAGGCCGTGAGGTCTAGCCCTTTGTTCTATCTGGTACCGGAGGTGAAGGCCGAGCTAGTCAGCAAGCTTCAAGCGCTGCTCAACAACAGCCACCTGAAAGTCTCGCGCTCGCTGCCTGACGCTCTGGTGCTTGTGCGCGAGCTGCAGGACTTCCGCGTGCGGTACACCGGGGAGGCCAACGCCACGTTCAATGCTAAGGGGTGCACGATGACCTGGTCCTTGCGCTGGCGCTGGCCGTGTTCGGTCTGTCGCGGTCGAAGCCTGCCACTTACGTGAAGTTGGTGAAGCTGCGCTAGTCGAGATTCCGCTTTGCGTCCTCGTAGCGGGAGTACACGGTTGGGACGCGACCTTCAAAAGTCATCCGCCCGACGGTGCGCCTGTCGGTCCAGTACTCAGCGGTCATAGATTCAGGCTTGTACTTCGCACCGTGTGTGGAGATCGTCGCTGCGCCAACGTGTCGCTCGCTCCGTACGCCGCGAAGTTCGACGCCGGGAGTGTTGGCATAGACGACAGAGACATCGAAGCGGTTTCCGCAGGGCGTCGGCTCGATAGCATGGGCAAGCAAGCAGGATTCCGACTCGGGCGTCATTAGGTGAATTTGTAGCTCGCTCAAAGTCTGGGCGATGCCGGCGTATGCAGTAATGGGCGGGATCCTCTGGCCAGTTTCCGGCCACTCCGACTGTATAGTCACCTTCCATGTTCCGCGAAGGTCGGGGCGATTGAACAGCCATCCTTGAAAGATTCGGAATGGCCATAGCACGTATTCCATCGCAAGCGCGACAACGACGAGCACGCCGACCACTGTGGTAAACGGCGCAAGGTGCTCCCATGAAACATGTGTTCCCTGGAGGCAAAGCACCGCGCCCCATGCGGCGGTTGCGACGGCTAGCGCTACAGTAATTTGGATGCGCGTAAACATCGCTCATGCAATCCCGATGTACTTGCGGGCGCGATCTACGAAGGCTTCAAATTGCTTGCGCTTCGCGTCACTACCGGCGAGTAGATACTTCAACTCGCTGACCTCGCCCCATTCCTTGCAGCGTTCCATGCTCGCCAAGTAGAACGACAGGTGATTCAGTACGTCGGACACGTCGCCGAACCAGGTGTCATTCGTGAAGCAGGTATTCGGAGCGTTCCAAGCGAGGCATTCGACGTTAAAACCCTTGAGCGGTTTCGCTTCGGAGATTCCTTCCTCGTCCATGATGTTGCGCAGCTTCTTAATAATGCGAACAACGCCGCGATATGCCCGGCCGGTGTCGTCGTTCTTTTGCTTCCCGTTCGTGTAGTGCTGCTCGGGCCAGTTAATGATCCTGCCGCCAGAATCGGGCCGCAGCTCCGTGCCACTGATGTAGCTTCCGCTCTTGCTGTAACGGCGGTGCTCGAAAACCGGAACCACGTCTGCATCGACGCGGTAGCTGTTCTCGTGGATGTCGAATGCCTTGTCGCCGCGTGTTACGTGGTCAGCACCCAAGTAGTCAGTCAGGGCCTTACCAATGTCATTCTTGTACTCGGTGTAGGTGTACGTGGCCGCCGAGTTGCCAAAGTCCTCGCGCTTGGTTCCCTCGGGGTAGTGCGCGAAGAAAGTGTCGCCGGTGTAAAGAACTGCGATATCCACGTCGCTGTCCTGCCTGACGTTTACACGGTTGCGGTAGGAGCCTTGAACAAACACCTTAGTGACAGATGCCACCTTCGGGCTTGCGGCGAGGGCCTTCTTAATCGCCGTAATGGAGTGCTCGATCTTGTCGCTTTCGGTCTGGCTTGGGGCCTGCGCCCACGTGGCAAAACGGTCGTTCAGTGCCGCGCTCATGGATTCCCCTTCAAGTTGGAAACTCCCCAGTCGATACGGATTGTGACGGCCGTCACCCATTTCAAGAGCCGCCCCGACTTGCCCCTAAGCCCGAACCGTCAAGCGCTTACCTGTGGCGACGATCTCAAAGGTTTCGTCGTCTATGCGGTTTAGTGCGCCGCCGCCCGTGAGGAGGTACGAGGGCAGACCTTCGATGCGCCCATTTGGATCGCTAAGGTCGCCAGTGCTGATAAAGCTGCGGCGGACGTGGACGCTGTAGCGGTTGCCCTCGTCGTCGTAGGCGTCGAAGTTGTCTGGCATGGCGGTTCTCGCAGTGGGCCAGCCTGTAGCGTGCCAGAGCGGAGTCTCGCAGGCTGCGACTGTTGCGGGTGTGCGAGTCGGGGCAGCGATCGCAGGCCACCGGGGCCGCAAAATGAGTCGCAGGGCGTGCTTACAGGTCTCGTAGTGCTGTGTAGTCGAGCCTACGGGCCGCCTGCGGGTCGTGATTCGACTGCGCAAAAAACAAAAGGGCTAGGCCGTGAGGCCTAACCCTTTGTTCTAGCTGGTACCGGAGGTGGGACTCGAACCCACACGCTTTTAAGGGCGGCGGATTTTGAGTCCGCTGCGTCTACCGTTCCGCCACTCCGGCAGCGGGCGCGCAGTATAGCCGAGCGAAGGCGCTATGGGCGGCCTGCGTTCTCAGAATCCGCCGAAACGTGCCATCGCCGCGGCAAGCACGAAGATCGCCGCGATCAACACCAACTCGAACCGCACCACGCGCGCCAGGCCGGCGACGGCGTCTGGGCCTGGTCGGAAGGCCGGATCGATGGTGAGTGCCTTGCGCCAGCGCAGGATGCGCACGGTGGGCAGGATCGACAGCAGGCCAACCAGCACGTACGCGCCGAGCTTGGCGTGGAACCACGGGTTGTGCAGATAGAAGTCTTCGCCCTTGATGCCGAAGAACACGCGCAGCAGGCCCACTACCAGCAGCAGCCCGGCGCACATGCCGTAGCCGGCGTCGAGTCGGGTCAGTCGTTGCAACGTGGCGGTGTCGATCGCGCCGCGCAGCAGCACCGATTCGGCCACCAGCATCGAGACCAGGGCGAACACCAGCAGGTGATGCCCGGAGGCCATCAACAGGTCGATCAACATCGGAACTCCTTTTCCAGTCGGGCCGGCTCCAGTCGGGCCGGGCTCAGCGGGCGTCGTCGGTGCACAGGGTCTTGTCGAGGCGGGTGAACCACTCGCCCTCCTGCGGCACGAACATCGAACAGCATGCCATCGGCGCCTTGTAGATGTGCAGCGACACGGCCACCGCATCCGGGTTGGTGTTGCGGATGGTGTGGTACTCGTGTGGCGGGATCAGGCTGCCAGCGCTCCCGGGGCCGGCGTGCATGCCGCCAGCGGCGCGGAAGCGGAAGCGGTTGCCGTCCTGTTCCAGCAGCTCGTACTGGCAGATCTCCAGCTCGCCGTCCCACACGCCCTCGACGCACCATAGCCCGCAGTGGTCGTGAACCGGCGTGCCCTGGCCCGGGCCCCAGGTCATCGCCACGACGCTGTAGCCGTGCTCGGGGCTACGGTACAGCTCGCGCCGTGCGTAGTGGTCCTGCAGTGGCTCGTGCACGCAGTCGGGCAGGCGCACGTCCTTGTCGCGGATCAGGTTGCAGAGGGTGCGGCGCAGCGCCGCGGTGATGGCGTGTTCGTCGCCCTGTGTCACGGCCGCATCCAGGGCGGCGATGAACTTATCGTGGCCGGGGAATGCGATGTTGGGCAGAGCGGTTTCGGTATCCATGCCCGTAGTTTAGGCCCTCACATGCATTTCGGTATGGGGCTTATGACAAATTGCGATGACGTGCGGGTGCGCATGGTCGCTGGCGTGACGCGCGCGCGTCGCTCGCGTCCAGGTCTGACGCGGGCGGGGCAGGCCTAGACTGGTCGCATGCCGTCATCCGACTCCACCGCCCAACCCGGCCGGACCGGGCATAGCGTCGTCCCGGCGCGCGGCGTGCAGCGGCTGTTTTTCGCGTTGTGGCCAGACGAGGCGACTCGCATGGCGATCCATGCCGAGGCGATGCGACTGCAGCAAGCGCGGGCGCCCGGCGGCCGGTGGATCGACCGTCACCGCTATCACATGACGCTGCAATTCCTTGGCGACTTCGCGTCGGTGCCGCCGTCGCTGATGGGTGCGGCACTTGCCGCCGGGGGCCACGTGCGCGCGCCGGCGTTCGAATTCGTGCTCGATGTGGCCGGCAGTTTCGGCAAGCTCTGGTGGCTGGGGTGCGACGCGATGCCCGATGGCCTGGCACTGTTGTGGCAGCAGCTTGGCGCCGCACTGGAAAGCCAAGGGGTGCGCCCGCGATCGGAGCACGGGCTGACACCGCATGTGACGGTGATGCGCCATGGCGACCGCGCATTGCGCGCGACGCCGATTGCGCCGTTGCCGTGGGCCGTGTCCCGTTTCGTGCTGATTCGCAGCGAGCAGGGCGCGCGCAACGCCTACGACCTGCTCGGCCAGTGGCCGCTCGGCAAGGCCTGAAGCGCACCCGCAGGTCTCCCACGACGCGCTCGGCCAGGGCCGGCGCGCCTGCCTGCACCCACCGTCAATGCCGCAGATGGAAGTCGGGCGATTCTTCGAGGTGACCGTCTTCGTTCATCACCGCGTAGGCCGATCCGCCGGCGAACAGCACCGGCTGTGCAGAGCCTTGATCGGGATGGCGGACGAAGCGCAGCTCCCAGCCGAACAGTTCGAGCTCGCGCAGTCGGCGGAGCTGGTCGGAGTTGAGCTGTGCCCGCAACTGGTACTGGGTGGACGGGTGTTGCCGGCGTTCGTGCATGCTCATGCGTCACTCCCGGGGGCGGGGGCCCCTGATTCGTGACACGGAGCGCGGCTGGGCAACCGCCCATGCCGGCGTCCGTGATGGCGCCCGGCCGGTGGAGCGGTCGGACTGCGACTGGCGGCGGCTCGCCGTGCTCGGCGGACTTGTGCGTCGCGCGCACCGTCCGAAGCCGCCATCAGGTAGGCAGAATGGGACGCCTGCCACCTGCTGCTGTCAATTACCGCCCGTCACCGGAGACGCGCACATGGGCCAGCCAGATCCGCGCATCGACGCCTACATCGGCACGTCCGGCGAGTTCGCCCGGCCGATCCTCGCGCACCTGCGCACGCTGGTGCACGCCAGCTGCCCGCAGGCGGAGGAAACGCTGAAGTGGGGCATGCCGAGTTTCACCTACCGCGGCCGGATCCTGTGCTCGATGGCAGCGTTCAAGCAGCACGCCACGTTCGGGTTCTGGCAGGGAGCGCTGATCGTGGATGCCGACGGTAACCAAGCCGACGAGGCGATGGGTCAGTTTGGCCGGCTGGCGAAGGTGTCCGACCTGCCCGGAAAACGGGTGATGGCCGGATACATCAAGCAGGCTATGGCCTTGATCGACACTGGCGTGAAAACTCCGAAGACGCGCGGCACGACGCCCCGGCCGCCGCCGGTGGTGCCCGAGGACCTTGCCGCCGCGCTGGCCGCCAATCCCCCTGCCGCAAAGGCATTTGCCGGGTTCGCGCCGGGCCAGCAGCGCGAGTATGTCGATTGGATCACCGAGGCCAAACGCGAACAGACCCGGCAGCAGCGCCTGTCCCAGGCGGTCGAGTGGATCGCACAGGGCAAGCTGCGCCATTGGAAGTACATGGGCTGCTGAGCGATTTCCCGTGGGGTCGCCCGGTGCGAGCGGCCCGACAAAGCGGCCGGCGCGTGTCGCCCGGGCAGTACCGGCCTCAGCGGGCTCGCGGCGCTGCCGAGCTGGCCGCTTCCGGCGCAAACAGCTTGCGCAGCAGGCCCGGCGAGGCGCTGCGGTAGATGGTGTCGTGGCGCAGGTCCGGGCGCGGTTCGTGCGACCAGTCCACGCCCTGCGGCGCGTGCTCGGCCAGCGCCTTTGCCAGTGCCGCCGTCTCGGCCTCGATGCCGGGCTCGTTGGCCGAGGTCAGCAGCAGGCGGTTTTCCAGGCGCGGGTGCGCCTGCAGCCAGGCCGGTGCGGCGCGCAGCAGGGCCTTGTTGTTCCACCACAGGCTCGGGCTGAGTGCGATGTATCCGTCGAACAGGGTCGGCTCGGTGAAAAAGGTCTCGACGATGAACAGCCCCGCCAGCGATTCGCCGATGATCGCGGTCTGGCCATCACCGCGTAGGCGACGATCCGCCTCGGGCATCAGCTCGTCGCGGATGAAGGCGCGGAATGCGGCCGATCCGCCAACCCGCGGCGCGATCGTGCGGTCCTCGGCGACGTGGGTCGGGCCGGTCATGTCGCGGCGGCGTTCGGTGTTCTCGATGCCGACCAGCAACACCGGCCGCATCTGCCCGGCAAGGATGCCGGCTTCAAGGGTTGCGCTGACGTGCGGGAAGTCTTCCTCGACGCCGCCATCGGGCATGTACAGCACCGGGTAGCGCGTGTCGGCGGCCTCGTAGCCGGGCGGGGTGTAGACGTTGATGCGTCGGGTCTCGCCCAGCACCGTCGATTCGATGGTGAACGTCTGGGCCAGCAACGTGCGCGCGGGCGTCGCGTCCGGTGCGGTCTCGCCGGGAACCTGCGCAACCGATTGCGTGCCCGGCGATGCGGTGACCGCTGACGACGCGGCGTGGGGCGATGCGGCCATGGCCTGCGAGACGGCGATGGCCACGACGGACGCAACCAGCAGTCGTGTCGGTACGGAACGGGAATGCGGCATGTTCGGCCTCCTTGGCAGGCGGCCATTGAATCAGCGCGAGCCCGCGATTGCCCAGTGCCGGCACCAGCGCGCACCAGCGGCGCGCGCGTGCTGCCGCCCCGGAGGGCGGCAGCACGCCACGGTCAGCGCGGCGCGGTATCGGTGCGCAGCACCGGATAGAGGTTGTAGCGCGTGTCCCACGACTCGTGCCGACGTGCGAAGAACTCCAGGCGCGCCTGCGGGCTCTTGGCGAACGCGGGATCGTCCTTGATGCGCTGTTCGAACGCGGCCTTGAGCACGGGGTCGGCGGCGAGCATGGCGCGCGCGACGTCTTCGGCGACGTAATCCTCCATGTACTCCTTGCGCTCGAACGCGTTGTTGAACGCGCCCCACGACGCAAGCGCGTCCGGCGCCTGCGGTTCCAGCAGCGACATCACCAGGCGCGCCTTGGGCTGTGCGATCGGCACGTACAGCGCACCGGCGCCGATGTCGACCGTCTCGGGCTTCCAGTTGCCCTTGACCGTGAGGCGCTGGTGGCCTTCGACCGAGCCGGTGGCGAACTCGGTGCTGTCGGCGCGGAAGGCCTCGACGGCCACCTGCGTCTGCGGCTGGGTGAGCCGGCGGTATGCGATCGCGTGGGTATCGAGCGATGCCGCCACCCGTGACGCATGCGCAGCCGGGACGAGGTAACCGCCGCGCGGCGCGGCGACGACGAGGTCATCCTGGACGTCGCCACGCATCGGGACGTTCCAGATCTGCGGCGTGGTGTCGTCGTAACGCGTCATCAGCGCACCGGAAACGTCCGAGGGCGTGCGGGTGTAGGCATAGCCCCGGAACGCGACGGTGGTGGCCTTTTCGCCCACCTTGTGGCTCAGCGCTACCGGTTCGCCGGCCAGCTGGCTGGCCCGCGCGTCGGCGGCGTCGGCCTGCGCGCGCCAGTCGCGGCCGTGCTGCGCCACCTGCTCGAGCACCGCGACGATCGTGTTGCGGGTGATGCGCACGCGGGTGGGGTAGTCCTTCCACGAATGGGTCTCCACCAGCATGCCCAGGCGGTTGCGCAACTGCATGTAGCCGTGGGAAAAGCGCGGCGGCGCCACCGCGTCCTCGAATCCCGAGGCCGGGTTGTCGTACTCGACGAACGACGGGTAATACGACAGCGGCAACGAACCCTGCGCGGCGAGGCTGGCGATCACGCCGTCGCGCCACACCGTGCCGGCGGCGCGCAGTGGGCGGTCGCCGGCTCGCACCGGCTCGACCTGGATCGAGATGTCGTGCTCGAACTTGGCGCCGTCGGTGACGTGCAGGTCGACGTAGGCCAGCGGATCCCATTGGTTGATCAGGCCCAGCATGGCCTGCATCTCGGTGCTTTCGGCCTTGGCGTAGTCGCGGTTGAGGTTGAAGTTCTGCGCGGTGGTGCGCCAGCCCATCTCCTCGGGGCCGCGCTGGTTCGGTCGATGCCAGCCGCCAAAGCGCTCGTGTCCGTCGATGTTGAACACCGGCACGAACACCAGCACCTGCCGGTCGAGCACGCCGGCCCCGGCTTCCCCGTCGAGCACCTGGCGCAGGGCGAGGAAACCGGCATCCTTGCCGTCGATCTCGCCGGCGTGGATGCCGCCCTGGATGAGCGTGACCGGCAGCCCGCGCTCGCGTGCGGCAGCAGGCGTGAACGCGCCGGTGTTGGACGCCACCAGGGCCTTCATCGTCCGGCCTTCGGGCGTGGTGCCGAAGTCGATGCAGCGCACCGCGGCGGGATAGCGCGCGGCAAAGGCTTCGCACAGGGCGATCACTTCGTCGTAGCGGCCGGTCTTCAGGAATCCGCTGCGTTCGGACAGCGTGGTCAGCGGAGCAGGGTCGGCGGCGTGGGCGGCCGGGGCCCAGGACGTGACGCCGGCGGTTGCGGCGATGAGGGCGAGAAAGAGCAGGTGCGGCTGGGGCATCGTCGTTTCCATTCGGTTGGAGGGAGCCTCGGGCAACGGCCGTCCTGGCCGATCCCGGGGCGACGCATCCGGTTCCCCGGATCCGTCAGCGGCCGGCCCGATGCCGGCACGCCGCCGACAGGCCAGTCGCAGGCAACACCTGCGTGTGTTGCGTGGTGCGTGTTTCGTGCTGCGAGGCGTTCGATCGGGCAGTCGGACGACGAGCGGTGCGCGATCACGCCCGATGTCCGTTGCCGGCGACGCGCGGACGAACCGCGGTGCCGACGTCGTATAGCGCGGATTCGCCCGTCCTGCCATCGGCACGCGGCAACATCGACGGCGCGGGACATGCAAACTGCGACGTGCATGCGCCCCGAGTCACGGTAGCTGCGCTGTGGCGAATTGCCGTCCAGTGCGGCGGCTGAAATACTCCGTGACACTGCGGGCAACCTGGGCGGGTGCCGCGCAGCATCGGCGAAGTCCATCCGTGATGGCAGGCGGCGACAGTCAGCCGGCATCTCACGCACGGTGTAAACGCCCGCACCCTTCAACGCCCGCAACCAACACTTCAGGGGAATGCATGCACACGCTCTACTACACACCGGGAACCGCCAGCCTGGTGGTGCACTGGTTGCTGATCGAACTCGATGTTCCCCATGAGCTGCGCCTGGTCGATTTCGACAGCAAGGCACAGAAGCAGGCCGACTACCTGGCGCTCAATCCCAACGGGGTGGTACCCACGCTGGTGATCGACGGACAGCCGTTGTTCGAGGCGGCGGCCCTGGTGCTGCATCTGGCCGACCAGCATCCGAAAGGTGGCCTCGCCCCGGCACTCGATGACCCGCAGCGTGGCCTGTACTGCCAGTGGCTGTTGAACCTGGCCAACACGCTGCAATCGCCGGCGCGCCTGTGGTGGTATCCGCAGGACATCGGAACCGACGTGGAAGCGATCAAGACCGGCGCTCGCGGCCGCATCGAGGCAGCCCTCGAGCGGCTCGACGCCCAGCTGGGTGCGCACGGTCCGTACCTGCTTGGCGAACGTATCAGCGCAGTCGACTTCTACCTGGTGATGCTGATGCGCTGGACGCGCACCATGCCGCGTCCGGCCACCGATTGGCCGCACCTGGCGGCGTTGGCCAAGCGCCTGAAGGCACGCCCGTCGTTCGCCACCCTGTACGAACGGGAAGGTCTCACCGAATGGGCTTGAACCTGAACATGCCGGCGCGTGGGGCGGGCCATCGCGGCCGCGCGGCAAAGGTGACGGCCTGTCTGGCCGCAGTGCTGGCGCTTGCCGGCTGCGACATGATCAACGAGGTGTCTTCGTCGGCATCGCAGGAGCCTGATGCCGCAACGGCGGAGACGGCGGCCAAGGCGGAGGCGGCGAGCGGCGCGATGACCCAGGCGATGGCAACGTCGCTGTGGGTGCAACCGGGCGCCGCGGTTGCGGGCGTCGGGCAGCTCGAATGGACCGAGCGCTGGTGGAAATGGGTCGGACGCTTTCCCGAGGGGCGGTTGCCGTACCGCGATCCGGATGGCGCCCTGTGCGCAACCGCGCAGGAAGGACCGGTGTGGTTCCTGGCCGGAACCGATGGCCAGTCCGACGCGAAGCGGCATTGCCGCATCCCGGCTGACAAGTACCTGCTGGTGCCGGTCATGAACATCGTCGAGTTGAGCGGCGGAGCGGGCAAGCCGGCGCGTGGCTGCGAGGAGTTGCGCGCGAGCGCCGCCAAGGTGATGGACCACCTGTCCAACTCGCTGGTGTTGTTGGATGGGCGCATGGTGGGCGCCACGGCAGGCATGCGCATCGCCAGCAACGGCTGCTTCGATCCGGGGCGGGGTCTTTTTGGTGGCGGCCACAACGTGGCGGCCAGCGACGGGTACTGGCTGATGCTGTCGCCGCTGCCACCGGGCAAGCACGTGCTGGCAATCTCGGCCGGGTACGACGACAAGGGACCGCTGCGGTCGCTGCAGAACTTCCAGTACGAGTTGGAAGTCGATGCCCCAGGTGCCGCTGCCGGCGCGGATTCGGGGGCCGGCGCCGATCCCAGTACCGATCCTGGCGCGGGCGCCCCGAAGGCGACCGGATCGCCGGGCTAGCGTCCGAAGATCCGACCGCGGCTTGACCGCGCCACCGGCTTGCCGGCGGCGCGGTCGGGCAGTGCCGGCGCCGCGGCCCGGTGCGGTCTCGCCCAATGCGGGTAGGCAGCGGCGAGATCGCTGGGGTAGGCTCGCCGATCACGTGCCAGCCGGATCCGTCGTACATGAGCAGCAACGCAGAAGCCATCGTCAGCACCGGGCGCATGCCCCGGCAAATCCCTTACATCATCGGAAACGAGGGCTGCGAGCGGTTCAGCTTCTACGGGATGCGCAACATCCTGGTGCAGTTCCTGATCACCTCGACGCTGCTCCAGCACATCCTGGCGGGCTCCGAGCGCGAGCTGGCCGCCAAGGACCTGATGCACACCTTCATGATCGGTGTGTACTTCTTCCCGTTGCTGGGCGGCTACCTGGCCGACCGCTTCTTCGGCAAGTACAACACCATCCTGTGGTTCAGCCTGGTCTACTGCGCCGGCCACGCCTGCCTGGCGCTGTTCGAGGACAGCCGCACGGGTTTCTTCACCGGCCTGGGACTGATCGCGCTGGGCGCCGGCGGCATCAAGCCGCTGGTGGCGTCGTTCGTGGGCGACCAGTTCGACAAGTCCAACAAGCACCTGGCCAAGGTGGTGTTCGACGGCTTCTACTGGATCATCAACTTCGGTTCGCTGTTCGCCTCGTTGCTGATGCCGTTGTTCCTCAAGAACTTCGGCCCCAGCGTCGCGTTCGGCATCCCCGGCCTGCTGATGTTCGTGGCCACCGTGGTGTTCTGGCTGGGCCGCAAGCAGTACGTGATGGTGCCGCCGGCCACCGTCGAAGACCCGCATTCGTTCTCGCGCGTGGTGCGCACCGCGCTCACCGCGCAGCGGCCGGGCGAGGGCAGGACGGGCTTGTGGATCGCGATGTTCGGCGTGCTGCTGGCGGCAGGTTCGTTCGCGCTGGTTCCCAGCCTGGGCTTCGTGATCGCGTTCTGCATCGCGCTGGTGGTGCTGCTGGCCGGTGTCGGCGGCGGAGCCTACCTGCAGCTCGAGCGGGCGCGCGGCGTGCACCCGGACATGGCGGTCGATGGCGCGCGAAGCGTGCTGCGGGTGCTGGTGATCTTCGCGTTGTGCACGCCGTTCTTCTCGCTGTTCGACCAGAAGGCATCGACCTGGGTGATCCAGGGCAACGCGATGACCAAGCCCGAGTGGTTCGTGTCCTCGCAGATGCAAGCGCTGAACCCGGCGCTGGTGATGATCCTGATCCCGTTCAACAACCTCGTTCTTTACCCGATGCTGCGCCGGCTGGGATGGGAGCCCACCGCGCTGCGCCGCATGACTGCCGGCATCGCCTTCAGCGGCCTGGCGTGGATTGTCATCGGCGGCATCCAGGTGGTCATGGACGGTGGCGATCCGATGTCGATCGTTTGGCAGGTGCTGCCGTACGCGCTGCTGACGTTCGGTGAGGTGCTGGTATCGGCTACCGGCCTGGAGTTCGCCTACAGCCAGGCGCCGCAGGCGATGAAGGGCGTGGTGATGAGCTTCTGGAACCTGACCACCACGATCGGCAACCTGTGGGTGCTGCTGGCCAATGCCGCGGTGCGCAACGAGGCGGTGACCAGCAACATCGCTACCACCGGCTTCAGCGTGACCGCATTCCAGATGTTCTTCTTCGCCGCGTTTGCATTGGTGGCGGCGTTGGTGTTCTGGTTGTATGCGCGGCGCTACACCGTGGTGGACAACTACCGCGCCGCGGTCGCCTGAGGAGTGCAAGGATGCTGACGTTGGTGCTGATCGCGGTGACCGTGCTGGTGTCGTGGCAGGCGTTCGACAAACCCCGCCTGCTGGATCGACTGATCCTGTGGCCGCCGGCGATCGAGCGTCAGCACCAGTACGATCGGCTGGTCACGCATGGGTTCATCCATGCCGACTGGCAGCACCTGCTGTTCAACATGATCACGCTGTTCTTTTTCGGCAGGCAGATCGAGCCGCTGTTCGCCCAGTACCTGGGGCCCGCGGGCTTCGCGTTGTTCTATGTGTCGGCGATCGTGGTGGCGATCCTGCCGACCTGGCTGCGCCACCGCCACGATCCGCGCTATCGCAGCCTGGGGGCTTCGGGCGCGGTGTCGGCGGTGCTGTTCGCCTTCATCCTGCTGGCCCCTTGGTCGCTGATCTTCATCCCGATTCCGGTGCCGGCGATCCTGTACGGCGCAGGCTATGTCGGCTATTCGTTCTGGATGGATCGCCAGGGCGGCGACAACGTCAACCACAGTGCGCACCTGTCAGGCGCGATCTATGGCGTGTTGTTCATGCTGATGATGGAACCACGCGTGGCGCGCGTGTTCCTGGAGAAGTTGACGCAGCCCTCATTCGGTTGAACGGGGCAGGCGCCAGTGGGCGGGTGTCAGGCGGCCTGCGAGTAGGCGAGCGTCGGACCGGTAGGAGTCGTTTCGCCGTAGGCAGCGGCGAGCCGGGAATAGACCGCCGCGTCGAGCGCGAGCAACTCGCTGCTTTCGTGGTCACCATGTGTCGCAAGGTCGAACAGGCGGTGCATCAGATCATCGTCGCTGGCGGAATCGATCGCGGCGCTGTCGAAGTCACTCATGGTAGCGCTTCCTTTGGACGGGCCATTTTGGGTGGATGCGCCATCCAGGGCACACGAAAGGTGACGCAGGTTCCATGCCAACCGTGCATCCGTGCCAAATTGCCTTGACAAGCTGACGTTAAATGTCAGCACTTGTCGCTGACGGAAGGTTCGCGGGCGGCGACTGACGGCTAGGCCCCGCAATGGGCGACGGACGATTGCCGCATTGCGTCGGGTTCCGTCCCCCGAGAACCAAAGCGGGCATCCCCAACCCGCTCTATCCAGGAAAACGCATGACAATGGAAAATCCGACCATCTCCCATGATCCGGACACCTCGGCCTTCCTCACGCAGGTCGACGGCGTCCAGGCACGACTGGATTACTGCCGAATCGGCGACACCATCGCCATCACCCACACGGGGGTACCCCGCGAAATCGGCGGGCGCGGCATCGCGGCGGCCCTGGTTAAGGCGGCCTTCGATTACGCCCGCCAGGCCGGCCTGAAGGTCCGTCCGGATTGTTCCTATGCGGCGGCATGGCTGGCTCGCCACCCGCAGTACGCCGATCTGGCGGCGTCGCCACAGGGGGCGTGAGCCCGCGCTGCCGACGGTCGGCTGGTGACGGCTCGTCCGCGAAACAACCGCAGGACGAGTGACAACAAGCGAGCCCGCAATCGCCTTCAAGCAGCAGGCACGGGCGTCACGAATCCGGAGTTGTCGGAAGCTCCCTGCGTAATTGTTCGGCGCGTGCCGGGTCATCTGCACGTGACGAGAGCCGTAAACGAAGCGCTAACAGGCTGGTAGCTACCCCGCAGAAGATAAGCCCAAAGCCAGTGCCGAGAGAGACAATCAAGCCCTCTCCATGATGCTCGAAAAGCCACACAAGCTTGCCGCGAATCGCCGAAAGCTTCTCAAGGACCGCGCCATTGCCAGGGTTCAGGCGGCGAAGCTCCGAGTACTCGCTAATGAGGCCTTGCCCGAGAAATGGCGGATCCGCGAACAGTGGCCAAGCCCATGCCACGGCAGCGCCGCCCAGCAAGAGCTGAAATGCCGCCAGGGTGGTTAGAAGGACGGCGACTGGCTTGTTGGTATGCATCCGAACAGGCCTAAGCCTGATGTCTTTCGATTCGCCTTGATCGCCGAGAGCCCGACGCGCGTGCCCGATAACAGCTTGATGTAGAGCCGCTTCGGCGTGAATCGGTAGGCCCCAGGCTACTCAGGTGGCAAGCAGTCATGGCCACGACTTACGATCTTTCCGATCAGTTGATAGCACTCAAACAGCGGGCGATCGTTGCTAAAGCCGGAGTAGACCAGAAAGGATGTGGCTCCCTCTGGTTGCAGCTGGCGGACGCGAGTAGGCGCGCCGGGAAGCCGACCCAGTGGGGATACCGTCACTCGGCCATCGGGCTCACGAGCAACCGTGTGGACATAGCCTTCATTGACTGACATATGGGCAAGTCCGGTAAAGACGAAGATGCCATTCGAGTTTCTGACAATCCCGTGGACATTCTCAGCGAGAACGGTGTCAAGGGTGCCGTCAGCATCCTGAAACAGGAGCTTGCCTATCCATTCGCCGCGATCAACGCCAAGCAGGCGTCCGCCGAAGGCGTCCAGCGAGTGGTCAGGGACCACAACCTCGGGCGTTTGCGCGGGCGCGCTCGGCTCAACAGAGCAGCCGCACAGAGCCAGTATGATCATCAGCAGTAGTAAACGCATCTGAACCCCAACGCCTGAAGCCAAGCCGCGATGCGGCTTCGAGTTGAATGAATGATCAGGCCGCACTGGCCGTCTGCGAAGCATCGGTGTACTCGACCTTGACTCCCCGGTGCGCATCAAAAATGCGGCGGTGCGCCTGGTACGACCACGCATCGTCCCGGCTGTAGTAGTCAGCGACCCAGGATTGCAGGTTGGCCAGCATGGCGTCCTGTTGCTCCATTGACGCGTACTTGTGCGGCTCCCAGGGGCGCCTGCGGTTGTTTGCCTGGCAGGTCTCCAGGCCGGGATTGAGAAACACGAGCTGGGTGCAGTGAGGGGCCGCGTCCTCCACGAGCTCGCCATAGCAGCCTTCAATCACCCACTCGGCCAGGGACGCAATAAATGCATCCAGGGATGCTGAGACGGACTGCGGATCGCGTGGCACCGCAATCTTCCCGGGCTCCCAGACAATCGAGTCGAGGTCCAGGTGTGCCAATCCGTGCTGCGCCGCCAGAGCTTTGGCGTAGGTGCTCTTGCCGGAACCTGAGTTTCCGAACACGAGCACTCTCATGCGGCCTGACGCCTTCATGAGACCGAGCTGTGAGACGGCTTCTTGAATGCCGTTGAAGGTCTCCCGCACGCTAGCCGCGCTCCTCTTTGACTGTGGCGGCATTCAACAGGCGCGCTCTGTCCGAATTGGCAAACACCACGTTGCTCTCAATGTCCTCGACGTGGCCAGGTCTTGCCAAGAAGACAATGGCGGCAAGCACTTGGCCGGTGGGTTCGGTGACCGTTGCTCGGGGCCCGTCGACGGAGCCAAACTTTCGGGCAATCTCAAACGACCGATCTTCCGGGGTGAGAGCGTACTCGCGCTTGTCTTTGACTGTCGGCATGAGTTTCTGAGGCGTCCAACGCGCGAGTTAAGGCGAGCCGCGAAGCGGCTTCTGATCGAACGAACTGTTGGAGCGCAGTTCGCGGCGATTGAGAACGAAGATTGCCGCAGCAAACACGGCCTCGATGGCGGCGCCAGCGGCGGCGCCGAGGGTGGGGGAGGCACCTGCCTGTGCGAGGAAGTAGCCCGCACCCGCCAACGCCAAGCCGCACACCCAATAGATGCGCATGCCGAACAGCGAACTGAACACCAGGTACCGGCCGCCGATGACGAGGAGCATGGCGGGAAAGAACCATTCGATGCGCAGCAACGAAACCGCGTAGGCCAGCGGCAGGCTGAAGATCAGCCAGGCGGTGCTGGCCAAAGCCAGCGACCCGAGCGGGTTGCCCTTGGAATGGTTGCCCGGACGTCCGAGAAGCTTCGCGATCAACACCCCCAACGGGTGAATCAGCATGCCTCCAATGAAGAGCACCCAGACAGCCTGTCTTGGTGCGACCTGCGCTGCTGCGACTGCAGCACATAGCCAGGCAATCGAGGAGGCAAGCATTCCGGCGGCACCGCCGAAATAGGCAAACCGCATGTCGGCTTGCGCGCGCGCGAGGTCGGTTGTCATTTGGTCTGTCAGTCCGGTTGAGGGTTGGTACGTGGTGACGTGAAACAGACCAATCCACGTAGCGCTTCGACTTGGATGAACGACTTAGATCCCGATGGACGAGGCCGCTTCGAGCGCAGTATCCCAGAGCACAGAACCGCTTGTCTCGGGTGAGCGCAGGGGGAGCAGCGGCATCACGTCCAACTGGCATCGGCGGAAGACTACGAGGAGTTGCAACACCGTCTCAGGCTGCACGGGATAGCTAAGCGCCAACTCCAACGTAGTACCCATCCCACGGACTCGCCCCGGAGAGAGCGTGACTAACCATCCGGTTGCCACCACGTGCAGTGGTTGATCCCCGCCGCACGGACCGGACCGATGAATGACAGCGGGCTCCGGGTGCGGTTTATATCTTGGTCCGGGCGAGCAACTTCCGCCCCACACCCCGGAAAAGGTCGCCCGGGGTGCCAAAGCTGATGATCCGGACCTCATCGCCGAATTCTAAAGCGCTTTCGACGCTCTCAATAAATCCAGCGCGCAGTAGATTCAGGCCGTTTACCGTCACGAAGTAGTCAACAGCGTTTGTGGCTCCTCGGCCAGGCTTGTAGTACGGACTGGGCCTTGCTGCCGGATTCTCAATGTCCCATACCACATTGCTTGTTGGAATTTTCAGGAGCTCCTTCTCAATCACCAGAAGTTCGTTCAGCGCCGCCGAACTATCCGTTGGTGCGATAGAGCCCTGGTACAACTTGTTCATTGTTGTCGGGAATCTCGTACCCCAACCAGCCTGCTCAAGGTTTGAGCTTATGGTTGAAAAGAAGGCATGCAGAATTGCTCCTGAACCTACCTCAGTTACAACTGATCCGGTCCTGATTGCGACGCGCTGAGGGATTCCCGCCGCGCGTCGCCTTTTGAACAAACCATCGAATAGCTTCATGCAATGCCGAACACCTGAATTGAGCCGAGCCGCGGAGCGGCTTCGACTTGAATGAATTGTTAGGTCGCGGGATTGAGGCGCCGACCCGCTGCCTTCTCGTAAGTGCGCAGCAAGCGTGACAGGTGCGGTTTCTCTATCACAAGTCGCTTGGTCAGACCCCAAGGGCTGCGGCCTCTTTGGTACTTGAAGTCAATCCACGTCGTCTTGGGAGTCGCGTGCCGAAAGGTCTCCCAGAGCATGGGAAGATAATCATCTTCAAGACTCAAGCCAACTATACATTTGACACTGACCCGCTCGGAATCGCCGCGCTTCAAGCGGTAGGTTATGTACACCGACCGGCGCTTGCATTTACAGGTACGGCGCAACAGCCTCTGATCCCAACCGCTCGGCGCCAACTCATTCCAGATGAACGCGGCAATGCTCTTTGACTCACAGACGGCAAGCCAAGCTGGCCGGTCGCCGCAAGAGATGCACTGCCACCAATATCTTGCCATGGGAGTAGCGGCCTTACGTCTGAATTAAGCAGAGCCGCGAAGCGGCTTCGGTTTGAATGAATTGTTTGGTATGAACTAGCTGCGCTTAGTGTGTAAGTGAAGCATATTCAGGAGAGGCTACTTCGATCGCTTGGATTGCGCGACGCCACATCAAACTCTTCTTTGCTCATGTTGTACGCCGCCAAACGCTGAAAATTAAGCCGAGCCGCGAAGCGGAATCGGCTTGATTGAATTGCAGGCCCTGTACAGCCAAGAGCCAACGAAACACAAGAGGGTAAGGTTCCGGCCGAGCAGCCTCACGTCGAGCCCGGCTATCAACCGGATGTATAACCGGACCCGGCGGGTGCCGTCCATGGCGGCCTAGGCGCCGTAGCTTTGCGCACCGAATCAATCACTTCCTATGGGAGATCACGCTGTCCGGCACCAGCGCCGACGCGCTGAAAAGCCTGCGAACGGGGGCTGTAACGTCGACACGACCAACGACTCAACCCTGCCCGAGGGCTGGTGACCGGGTAGACTGCGCCCCCGGTGTCACCTCCGGCCGCCTGACAGGTCGCCCAACCGGTTCTCGAGTGACCTCTCCACGTCATTGATCCATAACGCTTACACCCGCGAGTAGACCGTGCGCCTCAACAAACACATCAGCGACACCGGCTTCTGTTCCCGGCGCGAGGCCGATCGCCTCATTGCCGAAGGCCGGGTCACGGTCAATGGCATCCGTGGCGGCGTCGGCGCCGAAGTGGGCGAGGGCGACGAGGTCCGGGTCGATGGGCAGCCGCTCAAGCTGCGCGTTGCCGCCAAGGGCCAGAAGAAGCACGTCTACATCGCGCTCAACAAGCCGATCGGCATCACCTGCACCAGCGAAGCCGACGTCAAGGGCAACATCGTCGATTTCGTTGGCCACGAGCGCCGGATCTTCCCGATCGGCCGCCTCGACAAGGATTCCGAAGGGCTGATCCTGCTGACCAGCAACGGCGACATCGTCAACGAGATCCTGCGCGCCGAGAACAAGCTGGAGAAGGAATACCTGGTGGCGGTCAACAACGCCGTGACCGACGAGTTCCTGCGCGGCATGGCCAAGGGCGTTCCGGTGCATGGCGAGATGACCCTGCCGTGTCGCACCGGACGGCTGGGCAAGTTCGGATTCCGCATCACCCTGGTGCAAGGCCTGAACCGCCAGATCCGCCTGATGGCGGCGCACTTCCGCTATCGCGTCAAGCAACTGGTGCGCGTACGCATCGGCAACGTGAAGCTCGGCCACCTCAAGATCGGACAGTGGCGAAACCTCACCGACGCCGAATTGCGTGGCCTGTTGCCGCATCGCAACGACTGGTGACGCCTTCCGGGCCCGCAGCTTCCGACCGGCCGCGCAACCCATCCGGTCCGCACATCCTTCGCCAGCCGCTGACGGCGTCACGGTAGGATGCCCGCGGCATAGCCATGCCCGTCACAACCTTCCCCCAACACTCGCGAAAACCCAAAGGATTGCTCGCATGAGGCGCCTGCTCATTCCGTCGCTGCTGGTCTTGTCCCTGGTCGCCTGCGACCGCGGTCAGCCACCGGCGCCCCCCGCCACCAGCACGCCGGCACCCGACGCCAGCACCGGCCCTGCCGCGCCGCCGGTGGCCGAGGTCAAGCTCACCGATGTCGTGGAAACCACGCCCGACTACGTGATCGGCATTACCTATCCGCCCAACGCGTCGCGCTATCCGGGCCTGGCCGCCGAGCTGAAGGCCTATGCCGATGCCGCGCGCGGCGAACTCATGCAGGCCCTGCCGGGACGCGCGCAGAGCGATTCGGGCGCGATGTACGAGCTGTCGCTGACCTTCAGCGAGTTGTACGCCACGCCCGAGCTGGTTGCGGTTGCCGCCGACGGCGACACCTACACCGGCGGCGCGCACGGCAACCCGCTGATCGCACGCTTCGTCTGGCTGCCGCAGCAGGGCAAGGCGCTCAAGGCGAGCGACCTGGTGACCAGCGAGGCCGGTTGGAAGGCGATCGCCGGCTACGTGCGCGAACAGTTGCATACCGCGTTGTCGCAGCGCGTGGATGCCGACGACCTGCCGCCGGCAGAACGCGCGGACGTGATCAAGAGCGCAGGAAAGATGATCGACGAAGGCACCGACGCGAGTCCGGAAAACTTCGCCCAGTTCGAGCCGCTGGCCGGTGCCGGTGGCAAGCTGCGCGGGTTGCGCTTCGTGTTCGCGCCGTACCAGGTGGGCCCGTACTCCGACGGTACGCAGCACGTCGAAGTGCCTGCGGCGGTGTTGCTGCCGCACGTCGCGCCGCAGTACCGCGGGTTGTTCGCCGCGAACTGATCCGGGCCGCGACCTGGCACCCACAAGGCCCGCCATCGCGCGGGCCTTGTGCGTTTTGCGGGCGTGTTCGGTGCTGGGGCGGCTTGGGGCTGTCGGACGTCGCCAGGCGCAGCCGCGCGCGACTGGCTGCAACGTGGCGCGGCGATCATGCCCGGCATCCCAGACCCAGCCGGTTGCCTTGCCGCCATGTCGCCACGCCTGTCCGCACCGCCTCGATTGTCGTTTGGATTGCCGCTTGAATCGCCGCTTGGATCGCCGCTTGGATCGCCGTTCGGGTCGTCGTCATGGTTGCGTCGCGGAGCGCGACGCTTCGCGGTCTGCAGCATCTGGGCGATGATCGCGCTGGCCGCGCCCGCGGTCGCCGTGGACAACGACGCCATGCCCGAGCACGCCCCGGCCCCGATCGTGATCGGCCACCGCGGTGCCAGTGGTCATCGACCCGAGCACACGCTGGAGGCTTACCAGCTGGCGATCGAGCAGGGGGCGGACTTCATCGAACCCGACCTCGTGGCGACACGCGACGGCGTCCTGGTGGCCCGTCACGAGAACGAGATCTCGGGCACCACCGATGTCGCCGCCCATCCCGAGTTCGCCGAGCGGCGCACCAGCAAACGTGTTGACGGCGTCGAAACCACCGGCTGGTTCACCGAGGACTTCACGCTCGCCGAGCTCAAGACCCTGCGCGCGCGCGAGCGCATCCCGGCGATCCGACCCGGCAATGCCGACTACGACGGTCAGTTCCGGATCGCGACCTTTGCCGAGGTGATCGATCTTGTCCGCCATGCCGAGCGCGCGGGCCGTCGGGTAGGGCTGTACGTGGAGACGAAGCACCCCACCTACTTCGCCAGCGAAGGCCAGCACCTCGACGGCAGCCCCATCGGGGTGGACCTCGGTGCGGCGCTGGTGGCGGAGCTGGTGCGGGCAGGCTTCACCGACCCGGCGCGCGTCTACATCCAGAGTTTCGAACTGTCCAACCTGATCGGCCTCCGGCAGCGGGTCATGCCGGCTGCTGGCGTCGATTTCCCGTTGGTGCAGCTGTTCGATGAGCTGGCCAGCGCTCGTCCCTACGACCTGATTTTCCATTCGCGGCGTGGCGATGACCTGGAGACGATCTATCCCGGACTGGCTCGGCAGCTGCCGACCGGGCTGGGTGCCGACACCGGCTATGCGTCGCTCGCTGCGCCGGCGGTGCTGGCGTGGGCACGTCGGACCTACGCACGCGGGATCGGCCCCTGGAAAGCCGACCTGCTGCCGCGCCGGGCCGCGCCGGGCGAGGCGACCGGCGAGGCCGCCCAGCGCGCCACGCGCCAGACCGGCGCGGTGCATCCGATGCTTGCCGATGCGCACCGGGCGGGACTGCTGGTGCATCCGTACACGCTGCGAGCGGAAGAAGCCTTCCTGGGCGAAGACGTCAACGGCGAGCGGCAGTCGGTGGTGGATGAGGCGGTGCAACTGTTCGAGCTGGGCGTCGACGGCGCGTTCTTCGATCAGCCCGACCTGGGCGTGCTGGCGCGTGATGTCTGGCAGCAGGGGCGCGCGTCGCGGTAGTCGCGGCAACGGTTGCCCGGCGGCACGCGCACACCCAAAAAAAAACCGCCCGGATAGTTCCGGGCGGCAGGTGTCGCACACGTCTGACGAGGACTTACTTGGCGTTGGTCGCCGCGGCGGGTTGCGCGCCGTCGGAGGCCGGTGCGGCGATCAGGCCGCGGCGTTCGAGCAGGGGCTGGATCTGCGGGGCGTGCCCGGCGAAATCATTGAACAGCTTCAGCGCGTCCTGGCTACCGCCCTGCGACAGCAGGGTGGCGCGGAAGTGGTCGCCGTTCGCGCGCGTCAGGCCGCCGTTCTGCTTGATCCACTGGACGGTATTGGCGTCCAGCACCTCGGACCAGATGTAGGCGTAGTAGCCGGCCGCGTAGCCACCCATGATGTGGCTGAAGTAAGGCGTCTTGTAACGCGGCGGGACCGGCGCGTAATCCAGGCCGTCCTTCTTGAGCGCGGCGGCCTCGAAATTCATCACGCCGTCGGCAGCCGGAATCTGCGCGCCACTGGCCTGGTGCCAGTTCTGGTCGAGCATCGCCGATGCCAGGTACTCGGTGGTGGCAAAGCCCTGGTTGAACTTGCCTGCGGCCACGACCTTGTCCAGCAGTTCCTTGGGCATCGCCGCGCCGGTCTGGTAGTGCTTGGCGTAGTTGGCCAGCACCGACGGCCAGTCGGCCCACATCTCGTTGACCTGCGACGGGTATTCGACGAAGTCGCGCGGCACGTTGGTGCCCGAGAAGTACGGGTACTTCACGTCCGAGAACATGCCATGCAGCGCGTGGCCGAACTCGTGGAACGTGGTGGTGACTTCGTCCCACGTCAGCAGCGTCGGCTTGCCTTCACTGGGCTTGGGGATGTTGAGGTGGTTGGCGACCACCGGCAGGGTGCCCAGCAGGCGGTTCTGGTCGACGTAGGAGTTCATCCAGGCGCCACCGCGCTTGGACTCACGCGCGTACATGTCGGCCAGGAAGATCGCCAGCTGCTTGCCGTCCCTGTCGAACACGTCGTAGACGATCACGTCCGGGTGGTAGACGGGCAGGTCGGTGCGCTGCTTGAAGCTCAGGCCGTAGAGCTGGTTGGCGGCGTAGAACACGCCGTTCTCGAGCACGTTCTTCAGCTCCAGGTACGGCTTGAGCTGGTTCTCGTCGAAGTTGAACTTCTCCTGGCGCACCTTCTCGGAGTAGAAGGCCCAGTCCCACGGCTGCAGCTGGAACGTCGGCTCGCCCTTGGCGGCCTGTTCCTTGTCGATCATCGCCTGCAGGTCGGCGCCTTCGCGGCGGGCATTGGCGACCGCGGCCGGAGCCAGCTGGCCCAGCATCGCATTGACGGCCTGCGGGTTCTTCGCGGTCTCGTCCTCGAGCACGTACGAGGCGTAGTCCGGGTAGCCCAGCATCGTCGCCATCTCGGCACGCAGCTTGAGCACCTTGGCGACGATCGGGGTGGTGTCGAACTCGTTGCCGCGGCTGCCGCGTGCGACCGAGGCCTTGTGCAGGCGCTCGCGCAGGGCGCGGTTCTGCAGGTAGGTCTCCGGCGGCTGGCCGGTGGTGTTCATCAGCGCGATGACGTACTTGCCTTCGAGCTTGCGGGCCTTGGCGGCCTCGGCGGCGGCGGCGACGGCTTCCTCGGACAGGCCGGCCAGGTCGGCGACGTTGTCGACCACGATCGCCGAGTCGTTGACCTCGGCGCGCACGTTCTTGCTGAACTCGGCATCAAGCGTGGCCAGCTCGGAGTTGATCGCCTTCAGGCGGACCTTGGACGCGTCCGGCAGGTTGGCACCGGAGCGCACGAAATCGGTGTGGTAGCGCTCGATCAGGCGCACGCTCTCGGCGTCCAGACCCAGGGTGCTGCGGGTGTCGTACAGCGCCTTGATGCGACCGAACAGCTTCGGGTTCAGATAGATCGCATCGCGGTGTGCGGACAACTTGGGCGCGTAGTCGGCCTCGATCTTCTCGCGTGCCTCGTTGCTGTCGGCGCCGACCAGGTTGAAGAACACCAGGATCGTGCGGCTGAGGGTGGCGCCGGTCTTCTCCATCGCCACGATGGTGTTTTCGAAGGTGGCGGGCGCGGCCTGGTTGGCGATCGCCTCCATCTCGCGCGACTGCTCGGCCATGCCCTGGTCGAACGCCGGACCGAAGTCGCTGTCCTTGATCTTGTCGAACTGCGGGTAGTGCAGCGGCAGCGGGCTTTCGTTGAAGAACGGGTTGGCGGCTTGCGCGGTCACGGCGGTATCGGTAGTGGCGGAGGACTGGGCGAAGGCCGGGAGGGCGGCGGCGGACAGGGCCAGCGCCACTGCCAGGGCGAGCGGGTGCTTCATCGGGGCGGAACCTCGGTACGGTGAACGACCAGCCTAGCCGATCGCCCCGGGGCAGGGCGCATGACGAAAGGCATGGTCGACAGTGAACGCGGTCGTGTGGGCCGGCTCGCCTTCGCAAGACCGCCCTGGAGGGCCGCCCTGCGACCCGGCCGACAGGTCGTCCAGCCGACGGTCCGACCCTCCCGCGGCATACCCGCCGGTACGGACGCTTTAACACTGCGGTAACATTCGCCCCGCAATTCGAACTCGATGGCGCGGTCGACTCCGCGCGTGGGGCCGTCACGGGACGGTCCGGACTCCCAGTCGCCCCGGAGCGCCATCCGCGCTCCGTTCCAAAAATCGGCGCCCACCCCAGCGCGCCCTGTCGAGCGAGAGCCCCATGCCTTCGATGCCTGCCCGTCCCCGTTCCGCCCACTCCCTTCCGCGCCACGGCCTGGCCGTCGCCATCGCCCTGTTGCTGCCGCTGCACGCCGCGCTGGCCCAGGATGCAGTCCCGCAGGCCGAGCCGGCCCAGGCCGAAGCCAAGACCCTCGACACGATGCTGGTCACCGCGCAGCGCCGGGTCGAGAAGGCCAAGGACGTGCCGATGGCACTGACCCTGATCAAGCCCGAAAAGCTGCACGTGCTCGGCTCGGGTGGCAGCGACGTGCGCTTCCTGTCCGGCCGTCTGCCCAGCCTCAACATCGAATCCTCGTTTGGTCGCGCATTCCCGCGCTTCTACGTGCGCGGCCTGGGCAACACCGACTTCGACCTCAACGCCTCCCAGCCGGTGTCGCTGGTGTACGACGACGTCGTCCAGGAGAACCCGCTGCTGAAGGGCTTCCCGATGTTCGACGTGGAGACCGTCGAGCTGTTGCGCGGACCGCAGGGTTCGCTGTTCGGCCGTAACACGCCGGCCGGCGTGGTCAAGCTCGAGTCGGCCAAGCCGACCCGCGAGTTCGAGGGCTATGGCCAGGTCGCCTATGGCAACCTCGGCACCACCAACGTCGAGGGCGCCGTGGGCGGTCCGCTCGGCCAGAACTGGTCGGCGCGCGCTTCGGTGCTGTACCAGCGCCGCGACGAGTGGGTGGACAACACCAACCCGAACGCGCGGACCAATCCCAAGCTGGAAGGCTACGACGAGACCGCCGCACGCGTGCAGCTGCAGTACGACGGCAGCGAGACCTTCAACGCGCTGTTCAACGTCCACGCCCGCCACCTCAACGGTACGGCGCGCCTGTTCCGCGCCAACCTGTTCAAGCCCGGCACCAACGACCTGCGCGACGATTTCGACATCGAGCGCGTCGCAATCGACGGCCGCAACGAGCAGCAGCTCGACACCTTCGGCGTCGGCGCGCGCCTGAGCTGGGACTTCGGCAACGATCTCACCCTGTACTCGATCACCGGCTACGAGACGGCCGAGTCGTACAGCCGTGGCGACATCGACGGCGGCGTCGGCGCGGTGTTCCTGCCCGGCGGCAGCAATCCCGGTCCCATCCCGTTCCCGGCGGAGTCCGCGGACGGCCTGCCCGATCACCGTCAGCTGAGCCAGGAGTTCCGCCTGGAATCGAACTACGCCGGTCCGTTGAACTGGCAGGCGGGTCTGTTCTGGTTCGACGAGGACATCACCGTCGACAGCTTCAACTACGACACCCTGGCCGGCGGCGTGCAGGCCGGCTGGGCGCAGCAGAAGCAGCGCAACAAGGCCTGGGCGGTGTACGGCTCGCTGGACTATGCATTCAGCGACAAGTTCAAGCTGCGTGGCGGCCTGCGCTATACCCAGGACGAGAAGGACTTCAGCGCCAGCGTCCTGCAGAGCGCGCCATTCGGTGCGCCGGTGTCGGGTCCGTTCCTGGTCAACACCGATGTCGACAATGTCAGCTGGGACCTCAGCGGTACCTATGCCGCCACCGACGACATCAACCTGTACGCGCGCGTGGCCACGGGCTTCCGTGCGCCGTCGGTGCAGGGCCGCCTGCTGTTCCAGGTGCCGCCGCAGCCGTCGGTCGCCGATGCCGAGGAAGTGATCTCGTACGAGGCCGGCATCAAGGCCGACCTGTGGGAACAGCGTGCCCGCCTGGGCTTCGCGGTGTTCCACTACACCGTCGACAACCAGCAGCTCAACGCCGTCGGCGGCGCACTCAACCAGACGATCCTGCTCAACGCCGACAAGACCGTGGGCCAGGGCTTCGAGCTCGACCTGGATGCCTACCTGACCGACAACCTGATGGTCACCTTTGGTGCCAGCTACAACGACACCGAAATCAAGGATGCCAACCTGGGCGTCGCACCTTGCGGCAGCGGCATGTGCACGGTGCTCGACCCGGTGAGCGGCGGCCTGGCGTTCATCGACGGCAACCCGCTGCCGCAGGCGCCGAAGTGGATCTACAACGTCACCGCGCGTTGGTCCATGCCGGTCGGCGACAACGGGGAGTTCTACGTCTACACCGACTGGGCGTATCGCAGCGAGGTCAACTTCTTCCTGTACGAGGCCACCGAGTTCCGCAGCAAGGACCTCCTCGAAGGCGGCCTGCGCGTGGGTTACAGCTGGGACAACGGGAACTACGACGTCGCCCTGTTCGGTCGCAACATCCTGGACGAAGTGCAGGCGGTCGGCGCGATCGACTTCAACAACCTGACCGGCTTCGTCAACGAGCCGCGCGTGTACGGCGTCGAGTTCCGAGTCGGCTTCTGATCGGGCATCGCAGCGTCGTGTCGTGGCGGCCGGCTCACGGCCTCCACCGCACGCTGCAGGGCAGTCGCCCGCGCCGTCGTTCGGCGCGGGTAGTCTGCGGCGTCTTCGCGCGCCCTTCACCCGGGTCGCCATTCGTTCAGGTTTCCGCCGAGCCCCCAGTGGTCGCACTTGCAGGGCACCCGGCGCCGTTTTCACGATCATGAATGCGAGGTCACGCGTCCAAGTGTGACGCAATCGAGGCTGCAGCGTGATCGACGTCACGCTATGCTGCACCTCCTTCGGGAGATGCCAATGACCTCCGCTTTTGATTTTTCCGCCGTCGACATCGACGGCCAGCCGCGCTCCCTCGATACCTATCGTGGCAATGCGCTGCTGGTGGTGAACGTGGCTTCCCAATGCGGCTTCACCCCCCAATACACCGGTCTTGAACAGCTGTGGCGCGAGTACGGCCCGCGCGGCCTGGTCGTTCTCGGGTTTCCGTGCGACCAGTTCGGCAACCAGGAGCCGGGCGACGAGTCCGAGATCCGCAATTTCTGCTCGCTCAACTACGACGTGACGTTCCCGCTGTTCGCCAAGATCGACGTCAACGGCGCCGGCGCCCACCCCCTGTGGAAGTGGCTGAAGGACGAGAAGGGCGGCTTCCTGGGCATCGACGCGATCAAATGGAACTTCAGCAAGTTCCTGATCGGCCGCGATGGTCAGGTGATCAAACGGTACGCCCCGACCGAAAAACCCGAATCGCTTACGGGCGACATCGAATCGGCACTGGCGTGAAGGCGCAGTTGCTCGCCACGCGCGCGTCCGTCGCCGCTGCACCGATCCGGATCGAATACAGCCATGCTGCCGGTTGCCTTCGGGCGAAGGTCAGCGGGCATAACGCCAGCCTCGAAACCACGGTCGCCTACTGGAGCGAGATCGCCGGCGAAGTTCGGCGCCTGCGTCCGGGCACGTTGCTGGTGATCGACGACATGAGCGGCGGTCCGCCGTGCGCGGCGGACCTGCAGCAGTTCGTCGATGCGATGGCGGGGAAGGGGTTCGAGGGCGTGCGCATTGCCTACGTCGAGGCGCATGGCGACCAGATCGCCAAGGTCGAAGTCGGCGAGATCCTCGCGCGCGAGCGCGGCTACAAGGCGCGCGTGTTCGGCGACGAGAACCAGGCGTCGCTGTGGTTGCGCCACGGCGAAACCTGAGACGTCCTTCGGCCTGAATCGCCCGGCCGGCGCGCGCCTGTCGCCTGCCACTCTCCACCGTCCGTTGGCCCACGCCCGGGCCCATGGCGCCCGAGTCCCTCGATCTCATGCCGGATTCGATTCGGCCCGGGCCCGCGATGCCGCCACCGGTTGGCGTGCCGCGCGCGCCTTCAAGCCAAAGCAGGGGCGCAGCGCCGCAACGCGGCGGATCACCAACGCGTGCAGCACCCAGCATCCGCCAACGGTGCCGGCCAGCACCAGCAGTGGCTCGACCACCGGCCCAAGGCGCAGCGGCAACAGCCAGTAGGCCACCGCCACGATCAGGCTCTGGTGCAGCACGTACCACGGGTACACCGCCTCGTTGGCCCAGGGCAGCCACCGGAACGGACGGTTCAGCAGGGTGTGCCCCCAACCCAGGATCGCGCACAGCGCCAACCAGATGTAGCCGTTGCGCAGCACGCGGATGAAGGTTTCCTGCCAATCGGGAATCTCGTCGGGCAGGGAAAACACCAGCGCGGCATACGCGGCGAAAACGAACAGAGCCCAGCCCAGCGCGCGCCGGCGCAGTCGCGCCAGTTCGCCCCACAGCCCCGCGTCGGTGCCCAGCCACCAGCCGTAGAGGAACATCGTGAAGTAGACGGCATGGCGGTACCAGTCGTTCTCCAGGTCGCCGTCGTCGCCAAAGATCGGTTGCAGGGCCAGCGTGGCCAGCAGCAGCGGCAGTGCCGGCAGTACCAGCAGCCGGCCGTTGCGCAGCCCCGTGAAAGCGCGTTGCACCCGCTGGCCGACGCCCGACCGCAGCAGCGGCAACAGCGCGGCGAACGCCAGCGTGTAGACCCACAGGTACGCCAGGTACCACAGGTGGTTCCAGGTCAGACCGTCCGAGCCGTCGAAGTGCTCGCCGGGCCATTGCCGACCGCCGAGGTAGTCGCCAAGGAAACGCCAGAATCCGGGCTCGACCGCACCGTTCGCCACGCCCTGGGCGTAGGGCTGGATCGGCACCACCACCAGCATGCCAAACACCAGCGGCAGCATCAGCCGCCAACTGCGCAGCGCCAGGAACCGCCCGATGCCGGTGTCGCGCAGCAGGAAGTGCACCGACAGGCCCGAGATCAGGAAGATCAGGTCCATCCGCCAGCGGTTCACGAACAGCATCGGCAATTGCAACCATTCGGATTGGTGCGGGCTCTTGAGGTGCCAGTCCCAATCGAACACGTACAGCATGGCCCAGTGGTAGAGGATCAACAGGGCGAAGGCGATGGCGCGCAGGGCGTCGATGTCGTGGCGGCGGTTCATGGCACCGGTCGGCGAGGGAGTTGCCGGCGAGGTTGGTCCCCGCACCCGCGTCCCACCAGCGCCAAGTGACTGATTGCGGGAGGTTTGGGACGAATCGCGGAGTGGCGGGACGAACCGGATCCACCCCTGTGCCGGCCTGGGTGACAATGCGTCGATGCCTCCGACTCCCACACCCGCGGACCCCGCCGCGACCGTCGCCCCGGGCCGTGCGACGCCGACTACCGCCACATCCGCAGGCCGTTTGCCCTCGGCGTGGGATCGCTACCTGCCGTGGCGACGTAGCGTGGAGATCGGCTTCTGGGTGGCCAACTACGCCATCGGTGCCGTCGCCAACAGCATCGTGGTGCTGATGGACATGAGCCGGGCCGAGCTGGGTTTCGCGCAATGGAAACCGGTGGTGTGGGAATCCAGCAGCAGTCTTGTCGCCTTGGCGCTGGTTCCCGCGGTGGTGTGGTTCACCCGGCGCGTGCCGCTGCACCTGGATACCTGGCGCCGGTCGCTGCCGCGACACCTGCTTGCCAGCCTGGTGTGGTCGATGCTGCACGTCGGCGGCATGGTCGCGTTGCGCAAACTGGTCTACGCGCTGCAGGGCGAGCACTACGACTTCAGCCCCTGGCTGTGGGAGTTTGGCTACGAGTACCTCAAGGACATCCGTTCCTACGCGTCAGTCGTGCTGCTGATCGAGGGCTATCGCTTGTTGTTGCGGCGAATGCAGGGTGAAGCCAGCCTGCTTCAGGCCCCCGACGACGCGCCGCCGCTGGAGCCGGTGGACCGTCCGGAGCGCTTCCTGGTGCGCAAGCTGGGCAAGGAGTTCCTGATCGCCGCCAGCGACGTCGAGTGGCTGCAGGCCTCGGCCAACTACGTGAACCTGCACGTGCGCGAGCGCGAGTACCCGCTGCGCACCACGATGGCCGCCATCGAGGTCCAACTGGACCCGACCCGTTTCGTGCGCGTGCACCGCAGCTACATCGTCAACCTCGACTGCATCGCCCAGATCGAGCCGCTGGAGACGGGCGACGCCCGGGTGGTGATGCGCGACGGCAGTGCCGTCCCGTGCAGTCGCCGCTACCGCGCCGCACTCCGGCCGGACTGACGATTCGACCTTGCGCGCCGGCAGCGGCCGGGCGCGCCAACGTCTGGCCGCCTCGCCGGTCGGCTCACTTCTCGACGAACGCGCGCTCGTAGACGTAATGCCCCGGCGTGCCGATGCGCGGCGCGGCGACGAAACCGCGACCGTCGAGCAGGGTGCGGAAATCGGCCAGCATCTGCGGGCTGCCGCAGATCATCGCGCGATCGTGCTCGGGATCGAGGGCGTCCAGGCCGAGCTGTTCCATCATCCGCCCGGTGGCCATCAGGTCGGTCATCCGGCCACGGTGGTCGTGGCCATCGAACGTGAAGGCCTCGCGCGTGACCGCGGGGTAGTAGCGCAGCTTCGCGGCAATCTGCTCGCCCAGGAATTCGTGGCGCGGCAGTTCGTTGACGAGGTAGTCGCGGTAGGCCAGGTCGGTGGGGTGGCGCACACCGTGGGTCACGATGACCTTATCGAAGCGCTCGTAGGTTGCCGGGTCCTTGATCACCGACAACCACGGCGCAAAGCCCGTTCCGGTGCCCAGCAGGTACAGGTTCCGGCCCGGATGCAAGTCGTGGATCAGCAGGGTTCCGGTGGGCTTGCGACCCACCAGCACCTTGTCGCCGGGACGGATGTGCTGCAGGCGCGAGGTCAGCGGGCCGTTGTCGACCTTGATGCTGAAGAACTCCAGTTGCTCTTCCCAGTTGGCACTGGCGATCGAGTACGCGCGCATCAGCGGCTTGCGGCTGCCGTCGGGCTGTTCCACTTCCAGGCCGATCATCACGAACTGGCCGTTCTCGAAACGGAAGCCGTCGTCGCGAGTGGTGGTGAAGCTGAAGTAGTCGTCGGTCCAGTGACGGACGTCCAGCACGGTTTCGGTGCCGAAGGCGGAGGACATGTGGGGCCGGGGCTTGCGTGGGGGCCGGCATTTTAGCCGAGCGCCGGCGGATGCGGCGGACCGGACCGGACCGGCGCCCGACGCGGCCTAGCGGCCCACCCCGACCCGCAAGCACCACGGCGCGCTCAACGCGGCCCGCGCTGTTCGCTGGGTTTGGCGCGTCGGTCGTGGAGCAACGCGCTGATCACGATCCCCAGCCCGAGCGCGGACGCCACCAGGAACAACACCAGCGCCAGCACCGGATAGCCGAACAGCCGCGCGCCGGTTTCCACCCGCATCAGCAGCGCCGACGCCAGGATCAACGCGGCAACGATCACGCCGGCGCTGATCCGGTTGGCGATCTTCTGCAGGTTCTCCATCAGCCGGGATTCCTGGAGACCGGTGACCTTCAGCTGCAGCTTGTTGTCGGCCAGCAGCGACAGCAGGTCGGCCAGCTTGCGCGGCGCATCCCGCGCCAGGCCTTGCAGCTCGATGACCTCGCCGGCCAGGCCGCTGGCCGAGAACGCCTGTTTCAGGCGCGCGCGCATCACGTGCTCCAGGTGATCGTCGATGACCTGTTTGACGTCCAGCGCCGGGTCCAGCGCGCGGCACACGCTTTCCAGGTTCAGCATGGTCTTGCCCAGCAGGCTCAGCTCGGGCGGCATACGCAGCCCACACGCCGCACCGAGCCGCGTCAGATCCATCACCAGACGGCCCTCCGACAGCGACTGCGAACCGGCATGCGCGGCGTAGCGCGACACCAGCTGGCCCACTTCGCGCAGGTAGCGCTCCTCGTTGTAGACCTCCAGCCGGGTGCTGATGGCAATCGACTCGTTGGCCACTTCCTCGCCGCGCCCGTCGACGGCCGCGTACAGCAGCTTCAACAGCCGGTCACGGCGTCGCGGCGGCACGTGGGCGACCATGCCCAGGTCGAAGATGGCCAACCGGCCATCGGTGGTGACCAGCAGGTTGCCCGGGTGCGGATCGGCATGGATCTCGCCGTGCACGAACGCCTGGTCGAGGTAGCCGCACATCAGCGCCCGTGCGAGGTGCTGCATCGATTGCTCGGTGCGGCGCAGGCCGCCGATGGCGGTGACCTTGGTGCCTTCGATCAGGTCCATGGTCAGCACGCGCATGCGGGTCAGGTCCCACACCGGGGCCGGTACCAGCAGTTCCGGGTAGTGGGCGAAGTGCTCGGCGAAGCGTTCCAGGTTCTCCGCCTCGATCCGGTAATCGAGCTCGGCCAGCAGCGTCTTGCGGAACTCGTGCACCCAGTCGCCGAAGTGCAGGCGCCGGCCCAGATCGGTGGCCTGGTCGAAGCGCACCGCAACCGCGCCCAGGACATCCAGATCGGCGCGGATGTTCTCCAGCGCATGCGGGCGCTGCACCTTGACCGCCACCACCCGGCCGCTGCGCAGCGTCGCGCGGTGCACCTGGGCCAGCGATGCGCTGCCGATGGGGACGTCGTCGAAGTGTTCGAAGGCCTTGCTGACGCGCACGCCCAGCTCGTCCTCGATGACGCGGCGCACGTCGACCAGCGGGAACGGCACCACGTTGTCCTGCATGCGCTCGAGCGCTGCCAGGTAGGCCGGCGGCACCATGTCGGCGCGGGTCGAGAGGGCTTGGCCGATCTTGACGAAGGTGGGCCCGAGCGCTTCCAGGTCGGCGACGAACTCCTCCGGCCGGCCCTCGGTCGGGGTCGCCTCGGCGGCATCGAGCGTGGCGATGTCGAGGTTGAGGCCGCTGAAGACGCCGGCGTTCCGGTACTTGAACAGGAAGCGCACGATGCGCGCGGTGCGGGCAAGGCTGTTGTCCGGCTCGGTCATCGCGGGCATCCGGCTCCAGGTGCCCGCAGCCTAGCTGTCACCGCGTCAACACGGCTTCATGTTCGTGTGCGGCGTGCCGCCGCGACGACGGGTCGGTACACCCGGGCCGTGCGCGTTGCGCGCGGCAGGTCTCAGCGCCTGGGCGGAATCAGCTTCAACAGCTCGCCATCGATTTCGTCGGTCAGCACGTACACGGCGCCATCGGCGCCGACGCGTACGTCGCGGATGCGTTTGCCCATCTCGCCCAGCAGGCGCTCTTCACCGGCGATACGGTCGCCGTCGAGTTCCAGGCGGATCAGCACGCCGCCCGACAGCGCGCCCAGCAGCACGCTGTCCTTCCACGCCGACCCGCCATGGCCGGTGTAGAACGCCATGCCCGACAACGCCGGCGACACCTCCCACACGTGGTGTGGCGCCACGATGCCCGGCGCGGTTTCGCCGACGGCTTCAGGGATGTCCAGCCCGCTGTAGTTGATGCCATGGGTGGTGATCGGCCAACCGTAGTTGCGACCGGGCAGCGGCAGGTTGATCTCGTCGCCGCCGCGTGGGCCGTGCTCGGCCTCCCACAGGTTGCCCGTGCGCGGGTCGAAGGCCAGCGACTGCGAGTTCCGGTGGCCGTAGCTCCAGATTTCCGGACGGGCATCGGGCCGGCCGACGAAGGGGTTGTCGGCCGGCACGCTGCCGTCGAGGTTGAGGCGCACCAGCTTGCCTTGCAGCTTGTCGAGCCGCTGCGCCGTGGGCCGGTCGTTGCGCTCACCTTGGCTAATGAAGACGTGCCCTTCGTTGTCGAACGCGATGCGCGAGCCGAAATGATTGGGACCCTCCACCTTGGGTTGCCGGTAGACCACGTGAACATCGTCGAGTGCGGTTTCGCCCAGCGTGGCGGTGGCCACCGTGGTGCCGGCGGTGCCGTCCGGGCCAGGCTCGGAATAGCTGAACCAGATGCGGTTGCTGACGGCGAAGTCCGGCGCCAGCACCACGTCCATCAGTCCGCCCTGGCCGTGCGCCCACACCAGGGGCACGCCCTCCAGCGGTACGTCGATCGCGCCATCGGCGCCAACGCGTCGCATGCGGCCGGGCCGCTCGGTGACCAGGAATCCGCCATCGGGAAGCAGGGCGACGGCCCAGGGGTGCTCCAGTCCCTGCGCGATCCGGGTGACCGACAGCGTGCCGCCGTCGCTGGCCAACTGCTGCACCGTCGCCGTCGTGGGCGCCGGTCGCGGCCGGGCGGCTTCGATCGGATCCTGGCGAGCCTCGCAGGCCGACAGTGACGACACCAACGCAAGGCAAAGCACCGTGGCGTGAATCGTGTGACGCATGACGGACTCCGGGCGATGGGGCAGGGCCATTGGACATCTGGCGGTGCGACGCTCACGTCGCTGCGTGCCGGCAGCGATGCAGGACGGCCGTCGCCAGCTTGCTGCCAACCCGCTCAACCAGCAAGCCACGGTGTGCTGCACCCGAGCCTCGCGTCCGCTTGAACGCGTCACGCCCTTATCGATATCCCGCTGCCTGCAGCTCGAACAGCTCCGCGTAACGTCCGCCCTGGGCGAGCAGTTCGTCATGCGTGCCGCTGGCTTCCAACCCGCCGTTGGCCAACACCAGGATCCGATCAGCCATGCGCACCGAACTGAAGCGATGCGAGATCAGCACCGCGGTCTTGTCGCTGGACAGTTCCTTGAACCGCTGGAACACCTCGAACTCCGCGCGCGCATCGAGCGCGGCAGTGGGTTCGTCGAGAATCATCACCTGCGCATCGCGCATGTACGCACGCGCGATGGCGATCTTCTGCCACTGGCCGCCCGACAGATCGACGCCGGTCTTGAAGCGCCGGCCGATCAACTGGTCGTAGCCGTCGGGCAGCCCTTCGATCAGTCCATCGGCCATGGCGCGGCGCGCGGCCTCGCGGATGCGCGGGCCATCGCGCATCGCATCGATCTGGCCCACGCCGATGTTCTCGCCGGCGGTGAGGTGGTAGCGCACGAAGTCCTGGAAGATCACGCCGATGTTGGAGCGCAGCTGCTCCAGGTCGTAGTCGCGCAGGTCGAGGCCGTCGAGCAGGATGCGGCCCTCGTCGGGGTCGTACAGCCGCGCCAGCAGTTTCACCAGGGTGGTCTTGCCCGCGCCGTTCTCGCCGACCAGGGCCAGCACCTCGCCCGCGCGCAACTCGAAATTCAGCCCGCGCAGCGCCCACCGTTCGGCGTCGGGGTAGCGGAAGCCGACGTTCTCGAACACGAATCCGTGGACGATGGGCTTGGGCACCGGCACGGCATCGGGCTTGGACGCGATTTCGGGAACGATCTCGAAGAACGAGAACAGGTCATCCAGGTACAGCGCTTGCCCGGCGATCTGCGAGAAGCCCACCAGCAGTCCTTCCATCAACTGCCGCAGGCGCCGGAAGCTGCCGGCCAGGAAGGTCAGGTCGCCGATGCTGAAATCGCCCTTCACCGTGCGCCAGGCGATGTAGCCGTAGGCCACGTAGTAGCCCAGCGTGCCCAGCGCCGCCAGCAGCGAGCCCCACAGCGCGCGCCGCCGCGCCAGCGAGCGATTGGCCCGGAAGAACTTGTCGGCAAGCTCGCGGTACTTGGCGATCAGGAACCTGTGGAGGTTGAAGATCTTCACCTCCTTGGCCGTTTCCACGCTTGCGCCCATCTGCCGCACGTACTCGAGCTGACGACGCTCCGGTGTCCACTGGAAATTCAGCGAATAACCCACCGCATTGAAGTGCGACTCGCCAATGAAGGCCGGTATCAGCGCGATGGCCAGCAGCAGGATCAGCCACGGTGCATAGACCAGCAGGCCGATCGCAAAGCTGACCACTGTGATGGCGTCCTGCACCTGGCCGAACAACTGGCTCAGCAGGTTCATGCGGCCCATGGTCTGGCGGCGCGCGCGGTCCAGCTTGTCCTGCAGGTCGGGGTCTTCGAAGTCCTCCAGATCGAGCGTGGCGGCGTGCTCCATCAGCCGCACGCTGGTGACGTTGGTGAACAATTCCGACAGCAGTGAATCGCCGTAGCTGATCACGCGACCGAGCAGGTCCGAACCGATCGCCAACGCAAACTCGATGGCCAGCAGCCACAACAACGGCTGCAGTTGCCCGGTCGAAAGCGCCTGCGGCAGCGATTCGAAACTGGTGCCGGCGGCCACCAGTCGCACCGCCTCGTCGATGATGAGCTTGCCCACGTACAGCGTGGCCACCGGCAGCAGTGCTCGCACGATGCGCAGTCCCAGCGTGGTCAGCGTCAATGCCGGGCTGGTGGACCAGATCTGCTTGAGGAACGGCGGCAGATTGCGCAGCGCGTTGACGCGCTGTCGCAGGTTCGGCTTGGCGATGCCCGGACGCTGCGGGGAAGGGCCGCGGGCGGGATCGACGGCATCGTTGTGCTTGGGCATGCGCAGATTGTGCCCGTGTGCGATGGCAGCTGCGCAATCGATGGATGACGCAGATCGCAGACGCTTGCGCGGAACGCACCGCCGACACCCGCGCGAACTTTCTCGGCGACCTCTTCCCACATCCGAAAACCCGGCGTAGCATCTGTCTCACGCCAAGGGACAGACCCGCGGCGACTCAACCGTGAGGGATGCTCATGGACTACGACTACCTGGTCTTCATTGGCCGTTTCGAGCCGTTTCACAACGGCCACGCCGCCGTCGCCCGTCATGCACTGGGCAAGGCGCGCAAGCTCATCTTCCTGGTCGGTTCTGCCGACACCCCACGCACCATCAAGAACCCCTTCACCGTCGCCGAGCGCGCGGTGATGATCCAGGCCGCGCTGGCCGACAGCGCCGAGCGCCTGGTGGTGCGGCCATTGCGCGATCACCTCTACAACGAAAGCCAATGGATCGCCGGCGTGCAGCGCGCCGTGGCCGATGCGGTTCGCGCCGACGGCGGCGGCGAGCACCCGCGCATCGGCCTGATCGGCCAGGACAAGGACGCGTCGAGCTACTACCTGCGTGAGTTCCCGCAGTGGCCGCTGGTCGACGTGCAGCACACGCAGACGCTGTCGGCCACCGAGCTGCGCCGTTACCTGTACGAGGCCAACCGCCTGGACAGCCACGGTGGGCTGATGTTGATCCGTGCCAACGTGCCGGGCCCCGTGTTCGACATGCTCGACGCCTTCCGCCGGAACTCGCCGGCGTTTGCGCAGCTGGTGGCCGAGTACCAGTTCATCGAGACCTACAAGGCCGCCTGGGCGGGCGCGCCGTACCCACCCACGTTCGTCACCACCGACGCGGTGGTGGTGCATTCGGGGCACGTGCTGCTGGTGCGGCGCCGCGCCGAACCCGGCAAGGGCCTGTGGGCGTTGCCCGGTGGCTTTGTCGGTGCCGGCGAGAGTCTGCTCGACGCCTGCCTGCGCGAGTTGCGCGAAGAAACCCGCCTCAAGTTGCCGGTGCCCGTGCTGAAGGGTTCGATCAGCAACCAGCACGTGTTCGACCACCCCGATCGCAGCCAGCGCGGACGCACCATTACGCACGCTTGGCACTTCGCGTTTCCGGCCGGCGACCTGCCCGCGGTGCGCGGCGGCGACGATGCCGACAAGGCACGCTGGGTCCCGGTCAGCGAGGCGCTGGAGATGGGCGCGCAACTCTACGAGGACCACCTGCACATCCTCGAGTTCTTCCTCGGCCGCGGCTGAGGCGTGACGTTCTGCTCCGGCAGAGCGCGCAAGCACCACGCAATGTACGACAGACCTGCCCGCGGACAGACCGCTGGCACCACCGACGAGAAGGAGCTTCCGTCATGAACTACCTCGACAACCTGCTGCTCAACACCGACAGCTACAAGGCCAGCCACTGGCTGCAGTACCCGCCCGGAACGGACGCGACGTTCTTCTACGTCGAATCGCGCGGGGGCCTGCACGATCGCACCGTGTTCTTCGGACTGCAGGCCATCCTCAAGCAGTGCCTGGCCAAACCGGTCACCCACGCCGACGTCGACGAAGCACGCGACCTGTTTGCCGCGCACGGCGAACCATTCAACGAAAGCGGCTGGCGCACCATCGTCGACACACACGGCGGCCGGCTGCCGTTGCGCATCCGCGCCGTCTCCGAAGGCAGCGTGGTGCCCACCCACCAGGCGCTGGTCACCATCGAATCCACCGATCCGAACGCCTATTGGTTGCCTTCGTATCTTGAAACCCTGCTGCTGCGGTTGTGGTACCCGGTGACGGTGGCCACGATCAGCTGGCACGCGCGGCAGACCATCGCGCAGTTCCTGGAACGCACCAGCGACGACCCCGAAGGCCAGCTTCCCTTCAAGCTGCACGATTTCGGTGCGCGCGGCGTGTCCAGCGGCGAATCGGCCGCGCTGGGCGGCATGGCCCACCTGGTCAACTTCATGGGCACCGACACGGTCGCCGGATTGCTCGCGGCGCGGGCGTTCTATGGCGAACCGATGGCGGCGTTCTCGATCCCGGCCGCCGAGCACAGCACCATCACCAGCTGGGGCCGTGAGCGCGAGGTCGATGCCTACCGCAACATGCTGCAGCAGTTCGGCCGGCCCGGATCGATCGTGGCGGTGGTGTCGGACAGCTACGACATCTACCACGCCATCCGCGAGCACTGGGGCAAGACCCTGCGCGAGGAGGTGATCGCCTCGGGCGCGACGCTGGTGGTGCGACCCGACTCGGGCGATCCGGTGGAGGTGGTGCACCAGTGCCTGGTGCTGCTGGACGAGGCCTTCGGCCACGACGTCAACAGTCGCGGCTTCAAGGTGCTCCGGCACGTGCGCGTGATCCAGGGCGACGGCATCAACCCCGACAGCCTGCGCGCGATCCTGGAACGCATCACCAGCGCCGGTTACGCCACCGACAACCTCGCGTTCGGCATGGGCGGCGCGCTGCTGCAGAAGCTCGATCGCGACACCCAGAAGTTCGCGCTCAAGTGTTCGGCCGCGCGCGTCGACGGCCGCTGGATCGATGTCTACAAGGATCCGGTCACCGACAAGGGAAAGAGCAGCAAGCGCGGCCGCCTGACGCTGCTGGGCAATGCCGAAGGCCAGTACCAGACCACGATGCTCGACAACGGTGTGGTAACACCCGACCCGTCGCACCTGGACGAAGGCTGGAGCGATGCGCTGGTAACGGTATGGGAAGACGGCCAGCTGCTCCAGGATTGGAGCTTCGCCGAAGTACGCGCCCGCGCAGCGGCAGTGCGGTTGTAGCGGACGGGCCCGCGGAGGAGGGCGCGCGCTGTGTGCGCTCTCCTCAGGGGTGAGGTGACGTGCGCCGGGTGGGGCGGCGCACCGAGCGCACGATGTGCACCCAGCGGCCCCGCTTGAGGGCGCGGTGGAAGCGACGCCCGGAACGGGTTGCCAACGGGCGTAAGGCGTTTCCCTAGCGTTGATCGCGGCATTTCCCGATTTCCTGAGCCTTGCCCGGCCTTCTATAAGGTCCAGAAGAAACACAACGGCGACTCGGTAGCTTCCGGAAATGGCGATGGATCGCCAATTCCGTATCGATCCGCCGCAAACCTGGACAGCAAGGATGCTGGTGATCGTGTCGCGGGATTCCCGTGCGCTGCATCGGCGCAGGGGGCAATGAGTGACTAACAAACAGCACGTCTCGACGCCACGCAATGGCGTCGCTAGCGAGTCGCGTCACCCGGTTCTCGCGGCCGGACTTTTCACTCTCGTCGTCGGCATCCTGCTGGCTCCCATCGGGTTCGTGGTGGCCGATGCGATCGCCGATGTCGGAGCGATGGACGCCACTGTGGTGGTTCCGGACACCGCTTCCGACGTCGTCGCAGCGACGGCCGCCGAGTTCCGCGTGGACGAATCCGGATCGGCGACCTACTCGGTCGCCCTCTATGCCGTGCCGGGTACGGCAGGCGTTTCGCCGAAACTGTCGTTGAACTACTCCAGCCAGGCCAGCAACGGACCGCTCGGCAAAGGCTGGTCGATCGGCGGGTTGTCATCGGTCAGTCGGTGCCGTGCCACGCGCGAGGCGGGCGATTTCATCGTCGGTGGGGTGGTCACCGACGGTGACCCGCGGCCAGTCAACTTCACCGCCAGCGATCGCTATTGCCTCGATGGCCAGCGCCTGCTCGTCGTAGCCGATGGCCCGGCCTGTGCCAACGTGGCTGGCATGCAAGTGCAACAGCTGCGCACCGAGATCGAGACGTTCTCCCGGGTGTGCGCGTACACCCCGACCGCCTCCGCCACCAACGGTCCGGCGTTCTTCACCGTCGAGCGCAAGGACGGCTCGACGTCGTGGTACGGCGATCGCGTCAGCAACAACACCCAGGCGCTGGGCTACAACGGCTACTTCAACAGCACGGCGCCCGGCAAGACGGCGTCGGCGTTGCTGTGGGCGCAGACCCGCTTCCAGGATTCGACCGGCAACTACATTGACTACCACTACCTGAAGAACCCGGCCGGTGCGAGGCTGGGCGAGCACCTGATCAGCAAGGTTCGATACACCGGCAAGGTAGTGCTGCCGGGCCAGGTAGGCACCGCGAAAGCGCCGTACGCCGAAATCGTCTTCAACTATTCCGCACGCCCGGGTGCGCAATGGCAGCGCGGCTACCAGGCCGGAGGCGAACTGGCACAAAGCCAACGCCTCGACAGCATTGCCTCGTTCGGCGATGGCAAACCGGCGCGCTTCTACAAGCTGGCCTATGGCACCAGCTCTTCGGGCAGCAATGCCAGCCTGCTGACCAGCCTGCAAGAGTGCCGCGACGGTAGCGCTGCAGTGTGCATGGCGCCCACCACGTTCGACTGGAGTGCGCCGAGCAACGCGTTCGTTGGCGAGGGGACGTGGAATCCCGGTCTGTTCGGCAGCATGCAGAAGTTCAACGGCTACAAGCTCGGCGACATCAACGGCGACGGCCGTCCCGACATGGTGTGGCTGAAGAACGCCGACACCAGCGAAGCCTGCACCACCGAGTACATCGTGGTGGCGATCGGCGAGCTCGATTCGTACGGCAAGCCGACGTTCCGTCCTGTCACCGATCAGCAGCTCTGCGCACCCACTGAGATCAGCGTCCTGGGTGATGCCAGCTGGCAGCTGTTCGACTACAACGGCGACGGTCGCGACGACCTGTT
The DNA here is from genome assembly GCF_003719825.1 of Montanilutibacter psychrotolerans. Lineage (GTDB taxonomy): Bacteria > Pseudomonadota > Gammaproteobacteria > Xanthomonadales > Xanthomonadaceae > Montanilutibacter > Montanilutibacter psychrotolerans. The sequence goes on from NZ_RIBS01000002.1 coordinate 527,444, forward strand.
CATGGCCGGCGGTGGCGCGAACGACACCTGGGCGATCTACCCGTCGCTGGGCGAGTCTGGAACCGCCATCGACATGGGTACCAACCTGCTGGCCGGGATTCCCATCCCGGTGAGCCGTTCGACATCGCCCACCGTCCGCCTGGAACACCCGCAGCTGGCGGACCTAAGTGGCGATGGGCTGTTGGACATCGTCTACAGCCGAACGAACGGCAGCCTGGTGGCACGCCTGATGGAGCGCAGGACCGGAGTTTTCGCGTGGGGCGCGGAGCGCAGCATCGTGTTGCCGCCCAAGCCGGCGGGCGACCCGTGCGTTGGAAGCCCTGGCGAGGACTGCGCGTCCAGCAACTACACCCAACTGAACCAGAACATTGGCAGTTTTCAGCTGCAGGACTTCAACGGCGACTCGCGCTCCGATCTCACGGCCAATCACATCACGTCGTGGTCTTACACGGTGCCGGGCCCTTGCGACACGGACAAGGGCGATGGCGGCGATCCGAATCTGGTCAGCGCAACTCCGCTGGGTCGCACGTGCCGGTACGGATTCGCGGCAGGCTTCCTGCTTTCGCTCACCGTCGATTCGATTGCGCCGGGCCATATCGGCGTCATCAAACTGTCCACCTACCGGAGCTGGAACTCGCTGCTGGCGTCGCAGATATTCCACAACCGTGAAGTCAACGAGCACTTCGCGGACTTCAACGGTGATGGCCTGACCGACCTGCTGCAGGTTGCGCATCCCAGCCAGAACTCGACGGTGCACCTCAACACCGGCGCGGGCTACGCGGCCCCCATCGCGGTGGGCATTCCCTCGAAGAAGGAGTTCATCCGGGTCGCCGACCTCAATGGCGATGGCCGCGCGGACATCATCTATCCACGCGTCACTCAGGACATGTACGTGGTTCGCTACGCCACGCGTGCCGGCGGCTTGGAGGCCGAGGTGCCGGTTGCGGGCGGCGGCGCCACCACGGACTGTGGCGATGACCCGTGTTTCAACCGCTATTCGAGCTTCTTCGCAGACCTCGATGCAGACGGCGTCCTGGACTACTTCCGTATCCGGTGGAGCGACGACGACCCGCACTTCTATGTGGCGCGCTCTACCACCCGCCATCGCCCGCGAGATGTGATCGCACGCTTCACCAACGGCTTCGGGGCGCGCACGGAAGTCCACTACGCGCCGCTGACCAACGGCGCGCTCTACCGTCGAGGCGTGAACAGTCGCAACTCGCTCAACTGGGGGCGTGGCGCGCCGGTGATGGATCTGTTGGCGCCCACCTACGCGGTCGCCTCGGTGTCCAGCAGCTCGCCACAGGCCGGCAACGCGAACGCCAAGGCGACTGTCCACTACCGTTACGCTGGCGCAAAGGTCCAGGCCGGTGGTCGCGGCTTCCTCGGCTTCCGCGAGATCGCCACCATCGACGTCAACCAGTCGGGTGGCTACGTCACCACCACTACCAGCTACAACCAGAATTTCCCCTATACCGGCATGCCGTCGCGTACCACCAAGCGTGCGGTTGTCGGCGGCAGCTACGCCGTGCCCACCTGCCTGAATCCCGCGCAGGCGGTCGGAAACGCATGCTTTGCCACGCCGGGGCAGGGGTTCCCTGCGCTTCCCGGAAGCTGGTTCTCCGACAGTCTGCAAAGCTGGGAGGCGGACACCAACATTGGTGCGGGGTTCGCCGCGTACAGCGCCGCGATACAGGCGCCGGTGCAGGTGCGTACCAGTGGCAGCGAAGAATCATTGCGTGATCCCACCAGTGGGACGCAGACAAGCCGACTGGTGACCACCTTCGACTACGCGTCGCACGGCAACGTCACCCTCACCAGCGCGGACACCATTGCCGGCGCGGGTTCGACACCTATGTCGACGGTCATCACCGCAAACACCTACAGCGCCGACAACGTGACCTACTGGCGCCTGGGCCGATTGACCGCCGCCACGGTTACCCATCGGCGTCCGGGGTTGCCGGATGTCGTGCGCAAGAGCCAGTTTGCCTACGACGTTGGCCCGACGATGACCGGCCAGCTGACGCAGGAGCGCAGCTTCGCAGGGGACGGAAGCGACGCCCGCCAGAACCTGCTCAAGGTCTACACGCTGGACGAGTACGGCAACCGCGTCCGGTCCAGCACCTGCGCCCATCCGGCAACCGCCAGCGCCTGCGCGGGCGCAGTGGACTTCCATCCGGCCACGCCAACCCACATCCGGCGCTACAGCCGCATCAAGTACGACACCAGAGGGCGCTATCCGGTCACGACCTATGAGCCCTTCTGGAACGGCGCCGGGGCTAGCGAACAGGCGACGCAAACGGTGGTGTCGCGCAACGTGTTCGGCGACGTGACCGAAACCGTCAATCTCAACGGTGTCAGCACGAGGGCGGTTGCTGGAACGTTCGGTCGGCCTTACTACGCGTGGGCGCAGGTGCGAAGCGGGTTCGCCGTCGGCGATCCCGTGGCCGGCGTCGAGGCGTGGACGACGTACCGCTGGTGCGGCACGGGCGTGGGACAGGTGTCGTGCCCGGCTGGTGCCAGGTTCCGACAGCAGGTCAGAGGAGACGTTTCCGCCACCACGTGGACGTGGTTCGACGTGCTCGGCCGCCCGATCATGAAGGCCGGCGGTACGTTCAACGTCAACGTCGCCGACAAGGATGTCAGTGGCGTGTGCACCGACTACAACGCCGCCGGCAATCCGGTGCGCGTATCCAATCCGTTCTTCCTGGCGGGAACGGGTGGCTCGAATGGCCCGACCGTCGCCGCCGATGTTTGCCAGGCCGGCCGCCGGTGGACGGTCACCGCTTATGACCTGTTGGGCCGGCCCACGAAGATCACTGCGCCGGACAGCAGTACGGTGTCCACCGAATACCGCGCCAACCTGACCATCGGAACGGACCCGCGCGGAAAGACCACCACCGAGATCCGCAACGCAAAGGGCGAGCTGTCCCAGACCATCGATGCCGATGGGCTGGTGACCGGTTACAAGTACAACGCCGACGGCACACTCTTTGAGGTGAATCGCGATGCTGGGCGCGGCCCGATTCGTAACCGTTTCGGCTACGACGAGTTGGGCCGCAAGACCGTCCAGGACGACCCGGATGCTGGCGCGCTGTACTTCGAGTACAACGCGCTGGGCGAATTGACCGCGCAACGGGACGGCGAAGGCAATCGGATCGAGAGCGAGATCGACGGGCGCGGGAGGACATGGCGCCTCACCGTTAGAAGCGCCGCCGGTTCCGTCGAATCGACATCGACGTTCGAGTTCGACACTGCCGCCAACGGTGTCGGACAGTTGGCTCGCGAGGAGGTGGCGGGTACGTACACCGCCTGGGCGGGGCAGGCTGCCACGGCATTGGAGTTCGCACGCAGCTACCAGTACGACGCCTTCGGCCGCGGTTTGGGCACAACAACCTCCATTGACGGTGTCACCTATGTCACCGCCGTTCGGTATGACACGTACGGACGTCCATGGAAGGGGATGGACGCGTCCGGACGCTGGGCGAAGACCGCCTTCAACAGCCGTGGCCAGGCAGTGTCGGTGTGCGAAAGTTCGGCAACTGACACGGACACCAGCTGCCCGTCCGACGACACCACCTACCTGAGCACGCTGGAAACCGACGCGTGGGGGCACGTAGTCCGAGAGCGTCGCGGCAACAGTGGGGCGATGGAAGTCACCCGCAGCTATCGCACCGACAACGGTCGGGTAGAAGCGGTCTGCGCGGGCGTCTCCTTCAGCTGCAACGTGCTGCAGGAGGGCTACGGCTGGGACGTCGCCGGCAATCTGCACACGCAGCAGAAGGATCGGCACTACCTCGAGACGTTTGTCTACGACAACCTCAACCGGGTCACCGGTGCCAAGTTCGCGATGCAGGCCGGTGTGCCGGTCAACGTGACATCCCTGACACACAGCTATGACGCCCTCGGAAACGTGTGCAAGCGGCAAGGCTACAGTTACGGCTACGAAGGCATGGCCGGTTGTGGCACCGGCACATTGGTGGGCAGCGGCGGCGCCGGGCCGGTGGGCGCGCATCGGGTCAGCGAGATCGGCACCAGCGCAGGCGTCGTCTCCTCGTACTACTACGACACACGCGGCAACCAGACGCTGCGTGACAGCAGCGGCACGTCGGCCGACCGCACCATCCGCTATTCGATCGACAACCTCGCGCACGAGATCGCACTGGGCAACGGTCTGCGTGCACGCTTCTGGTACGGCAGTGACGGCGCCCGCTACAAGCGCGAGGACGCCGCCGGCAGCAAGCGCACGCTGTACCTGGGCAATGTCGAGATCGAGGTCGTCGGCGGCGTCACCACGATCAAACGCACCGTGGCCGGGGTCATGCTGCAGAAGGTCGTCGGCGCGGCGGTCACCAGGAGCTACCTGTTCCACGACCATCTGGGCAGCCTTGCGCGGATCACCGACGCCAAAGGCGTCGTTACCGACAAGCTGGATTACCGACCGTTCGGTGAGCGCCGCGACACCGCCAACCCGGTGCTCAAGACCACAACCGCACCGAGCCTGACGACGCGCGGTTTCACCGGCCACGAGCACATCGACGGGCTGGGCGTAATCCACATGAACGGCCGCATCTACGACCCGGACCTGGGCCGCTTCCTGCAGCCCGACCCGGTGATCCAGGCGCCAAACAGCGCGCAAAGCTGGAACGCGTACACCTACGTATTCAACAACCCGCTTCGCTACACCGACCCCACGGGAATGATCGGTATCGAGGAACGGCAATGGGCGGCCACCGCGTTCGCGATCGTGTACACCTACTTCACCTGGGACCTGCAAGGCGGTGCGGCGATCGCGGCGGCTGCGGCCGGCGGGTTCGTCAGTGGCTCGATCGCCACCGGCAGCTGGGACGGAGGCATCCGTGGCGCATTTACCGCGGGCCTTACCGCCGGCATCGGAATGGGCGTTGCGCACTACGGCAGTGCGGTCCGCGTGGGTGCCATGGCGATGACCGGTGGTGTGCTCGAATACGTCCAGGGCGGCAGTTTCGGCCACGCCTTCGTCGCCGCCGGCCTGACCGCAGCGGTGATGCCGGGCGTGCGCGACATCCCCAACGACTTCGCCCGCATCACCGTCGGAGCGCTCCTCGGCGGCACGCTGTCAGAGCTGACGGGTGGGAAATTTGCGAATGGGGCGATCAGTGGAGCGATCCAGGTGGTTTTGTCGGGTCGGCCGCCATCCAGGGCAAGCCAAGACGCTTTCATGGTTGAGTTCAGGGATCCAAACGCTGTTTCGCGATGGGCGGACAAGGTTCCGGGCGGTCGCGAGGCGTTTGCCCGAGTAATGGTGGCGCGCGGAAAGCTTGGTGATCCGGGGCGCGTCATCTACAACCCCGTTCAGCCTGTGGGTATCGATGGATCAAAGCCCAGGGCTAGCACGTTTTCGAACGGAACGATCGAGATCTATCCGAGTGCATTTGATCTCAATTACTATGACTTCGGATCGGCTCTGTATCATGAGTATGTGCATCTCGCGCGCTTCGAGGTGTATGCGCAGTCTAATTTTCGCTATTCAATGAATACGCAGCCGCAGTACATGATGGAGGCGGAGGCCTACGGGAAAATGCTGACGCCCAGTAATCCCTTCTTTGACGGAATGTCGAAGCGCTTCTCTCTCGAAATGAGGGGCAACGACAGTCAGGTAGGCTTTGGTGGCCTTTCGGAAGCCAATCAGGCAAGGGCGCTTGCCGGTCAGTACAATTGTGCAGCCGCCCCAGGATGCTAATCATGAAATCGCTGAAACACTTGGCAATCTCGTTGTCCACGCAGAAGGCGGCCCCCGTCTTCTTGGCTGGGATGGCGTTCGCACTGTCCGCTGGCAGCCTAGAAGCGCCGCCTTTAAAGGCAAGCCTCAAGCGCGATGGCTCGTCATATGTCGTGGAGATCGCGAACGTTTCCAGCCAGACGTTGAATCTGACCCCGCTGAAGCTTGGAGGAGCAGATTTCAGCGGTCTCAGTCTTTATCTCTACGACCCATCCAGCGGCTTACTTGGTGAGGCTATGGGTACGGTATTTCCCGGTCCCCCTGGCCCAAGGCCGCAAAGAGCTGTGGTGGCGCCGCGCCGCGCACTTCTCGCCCGGTTCTCGCGCGATGAAGTCGCTAAGTATCTTGCGCCGCTTCCCAAGTGTTACTACCTCGTAGCCGTCTATCATGAGATGCAGATGGAGAGGCGAATTTGGTCGTCTCCTTCGAACGCGATCTACGAGTGTTCCTAGGGTCGAGCTGGCCTGAGTGATTTCGTTGCAGTAACCTCGAAGCACAGTGGCGTCGGGCTGCCGTTCCAATCGGAATCAATGGGGGCGGAGGCAATTAAGCCGTCCGCGTGATATGCAAGTCTGCGCTCTGCATGGCACTGCCTCCGCCGTCGCCCCAGTGGCTGAAGCGAAGCAGACGGCGCCTGACGACGCGCAGGTTTACCGGCCACGAGAACATCGACGGGCTGGGCGTGATCCACATGAACGGTCGCATCTACGACCCGGACCTGGGCCGCTTCCTGCAGCCCGACCCGGTGATCCAGGCGCCAAACAGCGCGCAAAGCTGGAACGCGTACACCTACGTATTCAACAACCCGCTGCGCTACACCGACCCCACGGGAATGATCGGTATCGAGGAGCGCCAGTGGGCCGGTGCCGCGGTGGCGATCGTGATGACGGCGATCTACCCCGGTTCCGCGCAGTTGTGGTATTCGATGCTCACCGGAATGGTGGCCGGCTGGGTAAGCACAGGGAGCATGCAGGGTGCGATCACCGGTGCGATATCGGCGGGACTGTTCGCCGGGATCGGCAGTTACTTCGACTCAGCGAGGTGGGCCAACGCCCCATCGGGAAGCGGCGCATTCGGTTCCGGCCTGACCTGGGGCGGATACGGCGCCAAAACGCTGTCGCACGGCGTTGCCGGCGGCGTGATGTCAACAATGCAGGGCGGCAAGTTCGGACACGGCTTCGCGAGTGCCGGCGTGGCGCAGGCGTTCTCGCCGATGATCAACAACATTGGCAACAACGCTCCTTCCTACGCACCGGCGCGTATCGCGGCGGCGATAATCCTAGGGGGTACTGCCTCGCTCCTCAGCGGAGGGAAGTTCGCCAGTGGTGCGGTTACGGCGGCGTTTTCGCGAGCGTTCAATGATGAGACCCACCCCGAAGGGGGCACATGGACAGGGGCCGATCGCGCACTAGCTGAACTCAAGCGTATTGCGGAAACGGTTACTTCTCCCGAACTCTCGGACTTCCGGGATGCGAGCGTTAGATTTTGCGGAGGAGTGAAAGCAGCGGGATGCATAAGGGTTGGATTCGAGGGCGGAAAGCCTGCGTTCGATGCAGTCGGGGGCGCGGGAGTTGCGACTGGTCTACAGTTGGAAATGCAAACCGACTGGGGCGGAGTACCCGAGGGCGCAGCAGGTGGCCCGCGGGGATGGGTGGGAGTCGAGTTTAGTGCTAGTGCTACGGTTCTAGGCGTGGGAACCGGTTATCGAGCGACAGGGCTGATGACTACGCAAGGTGCGTTGGTTGACGAGGGCGTAATTCCCTTGCGATGGAAGCCGGGGTCAGTTGTATCCCGTATAGGTAGTGTGATCGCGGGTGGGCGCGTGGGCGGTGTCTTTCCTTATCAGGCAATTGATGTAACCGAGCAGCCTTAGGAGAGGGTGAATGAATATCACGTTAGCTGCTATCCCTGTTTCAGTGATCGTTCTTACGGTTGCGGTCCTAATATGGCGTCAAGCTAAGCGCGCCGCATCAGTTTGGGCGAAATTTGAGCTGTATACAGTGTCAATCGGAATAATTGCCTTTGTCAGTCTAGGGTGGATATTTGGCTTGTGGCATTGAGGTGTGGGCCGGGGGATCGGACTCATTCTCTTGTCATTGACGGCGTCAGCCATGCCACCGCGGTCCGATATGACACGTACGGGCGCCCCGGAAGGGGATGGAAGCGTCCGGACGCTGGGCGAAGGGCCGCCATGAAGAAGATCTTTCCCTTATTGGCCTTCCTGGTCCTCATGCTGGCTGCGTGTGGAGCCGAAAACTCTAGTGCGACAGATCGTGTCGCAGGGTCGAGGCCTCAATGCGCTAGCGAGCACAACGGCCAGGATCGGCCTTGCCAAATTTCACCGTACAGGTTGGTGTCCGTAGGCACTCCTGCAGACGGAATGTATGTGAGCACAGTTCTGTTTTACCCAGGCATGGGTGTGAAATTGTTGTTTGTCAACGAAGACGCGGCGGAACATGAAGACTACTCGTCCTCCTTCCTCGTACTCGGCGCTGACGCGGGCAAACTTCCCAAGGAGAGGGGCTTCTACCGCGTAGTCGCAAGGTTAAATAATGACCATTCGGATCATGGTGTTGGCTCTGGGGTATATAGCCAGGCGGGTACATTCACAGAGCTTGTCGAAGTGCGACGTAAGGTTGCCATGATCTCCCGGTTGGAGGAGTGCCGTCAGCTAGGGTGCTCGGTTCAATATCAAGACGGAACGAAGACAGGCGAGTAGCCGTCAGCATTGAAGCCGGCAGTTCGACCTGTCGTCGTCGGAGATCGAAAGCTGGACGGAAATGGTTCCAGGTTCATTTTCTTTGGCGTTGATACGCGGGTCTGGGGATTCTCTGGCGATGACTTCGGAACCCGCTCCGATGGTGGACGGAAATGGTTCCAGGTTCATTTTCTTTGGCGTTGAGACGCGGGTCTGGGGATTCTCTGGCGATGACTTCGGAACCCGCTCCGATGGAGCGGAAGCCTGCCTATCATCAAACTGCATCGGTGATCTCACGTCGTCCTACACGCAGAGAATCGAATCAATGGGGACGGAGACAATTAAGCCGCCCGCGTGACATGGGAGTCAGTGCTCTGCATGGCACTGACTCCACCGTCGCCCCAGAGCCTGAAGCGAAGCAGACGGCGCCTGACCACGCGCGGTTTCACCGGCCACGAGCACATCGACGGGCTGGGCGTAATCCACATGAACGGCCGCATCTACGACCCGGACCTGGGCCGCTTCCTGCAGCCCGGTGATCCAGGCGCCAAACAGCGCGCAAAGCTGGAACGCGTACACCTACGTATTCAACAACCCGCTTCGCTATACCGACCCCACCGGAATGATCGGTATCGAGGAGCGCCAGTGGGCCGGTGCCGCGGTGGCGATCGTGATGACGGCGATCTACCCCGGTTCCGCGCAGTTGTGGTATTCGATGCTCACCGGAATGGTGGCCGGCTGGGTAAGCACAGGGAGCATGCAGGGTGCGATTACCGGCGCGATATCGGCGGGCCTATTCGCCGGAATCGGCAGTTACTTCGACTCAGCGAGGTGGGCCAACGCCCCGTCGGGAAGCGGCGCCTTCGGCTCCGGCCTCACCTGGGGTGGATACGGTGCCAAATCGCTCTCGCACGGCGTTGCTGGCGGCGTGATGTCATCAATGCAAGGCGGAAAGTTCGGGCACGGGTTCGCCAGTGCCGGCGCGGCGCAGGCGTTCTCGCCAATGATCGATACCATCGGCAACAACAGTCCTTCCTACGCACCGAAGCGAATCGCCGCAGCGGCAATCGCAGGAGGTGCCACCTCGATGCTGAGCGGTGGAAAGTTCGCAAATGGCGCTATTACAGCAGCGTTCTCAAGGGCGCTTAATGATGAAGCGAGTCGGTCGAATGAAAGGCAGTATGGATTCCCCGACAACTGGCAAAGCTTGGAAACGAACTTCGTTCCGTACTTCACGGACGACCAGGCATACTTGGCAGCTTCCGCCGTTAATGGCGTAGTGCTCGCTGACTGGGTTTGGTCATTCAACGGCGAAACCGCGAAGATTGGCATCGGTGATATGAGTCTAAGTGACGGGTCATCTATGCGTCCGCATAGATCTCACACTGACGGGCTTTCGGTTGACCTGAGGCCAATTCGGACTGATGGCTCGGGAGGTAGACCTACATGGCGAAGTAGTACTTATGACCGTGCGGCAACGCAGAGATTGGTGAATGCACTGCGTGTCAGCGGCAATGTCGACTACATATACTTCAACGATCCCGGTGTAACGGGTCTGAAATTCTGCTGCACTTCTAGCCCAGCGTTGCACGACAACCATTTACACGTGAGGTACAAGAAATGAAGATAGCGAACCTACTTCTTGCTTTCTGCCTTGGCGTGACCTCTTCCGCAATCGGTGGCGATGTCACCCGCGAAGGAGACGTTAATGGAAGCTACTTAGTAAAGACTGGCCCCTTTGAAATTGATCCAGATCCTGAAGATAGAGATGTCAGGGTGTACTTGTCCCTCAAGAGTGACGGTGCCCGGGCCATGTATGAAGCAATCGAAGGTGGGGCAAGTAACGACTTCTGCGGCGATAAGGAGACCTGGGTTAAGCACGCAGGAGATGTAATTTGCTTTAAGAATGCAGGGGGGTATGAATGTGTTTTTGCTCTTAACATGCATAACGGAAAGCTTGAAAACGCTGCTGCTTGTTGAGTCGTGAGGGCCGCAGTCATGCGTCGGGACCGGTCGCGCAATCTGCGACGTCCTCGTTGAAGTAGCCCCGAGAGGTGGTTATGAAGATGTCCGGAAGTTTTACTCTGATGCTATTGGGTGCTTCTTATGTTGCTTGGTGCGGCGTCGGGACCGATGTCAAGGCTGCCTCTCGGAAAAGTGATTCCTTGGTGGGCGACAGATCGTCAGGTCGGATATATAAATCAACAGAAAGTGAGAGGGCGATTGTTATTCGCCGGGCGGGTGCTGGGTCAGTTCATTTCACCATTCTTGATGGTGCGGTGCCAAGTTCGAAAGTTCTTGAAGGCTTGGCCACTCGAATCAACGAGGGTCTGGATCCTGACACTGGGGCTGACGTTGATGGTATAGCGTATCCACTGGATACGTATGTTTATAGCGAGCCGCAATGCTATTTTGAAATCGGGGTCGGCCAATCGCCGGAATTTGATTCAAATCTTGAAGTCAGTAGCTGCGCTTGCCGAGGGGTTGGCAATCAGTCGTGCCCTTTGGAGGATGGCGTTCTATACATCCGCCAGGAGGGCGTTGGTGGTCTTTGAGGATTTCCGAAAAGCCTCAACGCCAAAAAATGTGTCAGTGCACAACTCCCGCGGGGTGCCCATGAAACGAGCCTATGTCTATCTCCTGCTGATGCCATTGACGGCCTGTGATGGCGTTGCCCAGAAGGGCATTGTGCCAACTTCGCAAGAGACTGAAAGCCGCCTCGCATCTCCCTGTGTTGGCGATGGTGCTTGCCAAGTCTCAATGGTAGGCGTCCTTGCAATGCCAAACCTGTTCGACGAACGTGAGATTCGGACAGTCGGATATCTCGTTCCTCGCGGTAATGAAACCAGGTTGTACTTGGACAGCGAATCCGCGCGTGAGAATATCCTTGATCGCTCTGTATTGATGAGGTACGACGATAGATACCCGAGGACTCAGCGGATGTTCTCGGGGCCGGCACGTTACGTTTCAGTTATTGGAGTTTTCTCAGACGAGGCAGGGCGCAAGGGTCGGTTTCACGAGAATTTTGATGGAGCAGGAACTCTTGCCCCTACTTTTCCGCCATCGGCAATCAAAGGTGCAGACGTGGAGGAGGCTCGAAAACAATCTCGCCCCTCGGATTGATGGGGCAGAGAGGTGCCGTAAATTGAAGGGCCGCTACGGGCGTTCCGCTATGTGGCACTTCATCCGCCAGGCTGATCAAGCTCTGGAAGCCGAAGTAGCGGTTAATGGGGACGGAGGCAATTAAGCCGCCCGCGTGATATGCAGGGTCAGCGCTCTGCAGGCACTGCCTCCACCGTCCCCCAGAGCCTGAAGCCGGAAATGGTTCCAGGTTCATTTTCTTTGGCGTTGAGACGCGGGTCTGGGGATTCTCTGGCGATGACTTCGGAGCCCGCTCCGATGGAGCGGAAGCCTGCCTATCATCAAACTGCATCGGTGATCTCACGGAGTCCTACACGCAGAGAATCGAATCAATGGGGACGGAGGCAGACGGCGCCTGACGACGCGCGGTTTCACCGGCCACGAGCACATCGACGGGCTGGCCCGCGCGACAGCTGGGCGGAGGCAAGTATGCAAATGGTGTCCGGCAGACCCTTTCCATGAAAAAAGAACTACTAACGTCGATAGCGGCATTCCTTCTGCTGCTGGCGAGCTCGATGCACGTGCGTTCCACAGAGCCCACCCAGGCGTCCACTGCCTATGCGAGTGTACAAGCTGACTTTCAGTTGGCTTTGCGTCAATCGATGGACACGCTCTCCCGCAGGAGATTTGTCTTGGAGGGAAAGCGGATCGTGCTGACACCAATTCGGCAATACGTTGTGGTTTCCTTTTTAAACATCGAGCCGCAATACGGTGGTCAAGCCCACGTGGTGTATGACGTAGAACTTGGTAGGGTGGTTCACATAAGGCGCGAGCAGTAGCTGAATCAAACTGTGCCATGCAACTTTCTCGGATATCGCGCGATGTTTGGCAGGCTGGGCTTGTGACTGTACCTTGCTAACAACAATGTTTGGCGGTTTGGGCTTTATGCCCTTCTTCTCGCGGCATCTGAATGTTCATATCTGCGGCAGGTGCTGAAATGAAGATGGCGAACCTTCTACTTGTCGTCTGTCTTGGAGTAGCGTTTCCCGCGAGCGGCGGAGATGCGCCTGGCCGCGGGGTGTTGGATGGAAATTATGTCGCAAAGAATGGCCCCTTTGAGGTTGATCCAGACCCTGAAGATGGAGGTGTGAGGGTTTATATGTCCATCAAGAATGAAGGGGCTCGGGTCATGTATGAAGCTATGGAAGGCCGGGCGAGCAGCAACTTCTGTGGCGATGGAGATACCTTGGTCAAGCGAGCAGGGAATGTAATTTGCTTCAAGAGCGCTGGTGGCTATGAATGTGTCTTTGCTTTGAACATGGATAGCGGTGAGCTTGAAGATGCTGCTGCTTGTTGAGACGCGGCGAGCTTCCGCAGTCGCCAGGTCAATGGCCGCCCGGTTCGGGTCAGCGGATTCAAGCCGTTTTGTGGGCGTTACGCCATGAGAGCTATCGCGGCGGCATTCGTTCTGTACGCCGTATCGGCGACCGCATTGGCGGGCTCAATAAGCACCGGGGACTGCACGAAGGCAGATCTAGTCGACTTCAGAGATCGACTGATTCTAGAGAGGGGCCTGACATATTCGCCCTATGCCATTGAAGGGCCGTCAGACAGAGCCTCGGAAGGTGAGCGAATCGTTGGCCTCTTTGAAGGCGCGACGCTACGCAGGCTGGTAGCTACTTTCGCCGGAGCAGCTGGCTCTCAACGGAGCGTCTATCTATTGTGGCCCGACCAAATTGCCGTCAGCGTTTCCGAAGATGGCGCAAGCCCGAAGGTAATCTTCATCTGCGGGATAGATCAGGGTGCTCAGATCGATGCGGAAGATCGAGCCTTGATTGACGATTTGAATTATGCGAGGCGTAGAGTTAAAGCGCCGTAGGGCTTTCAGTACGGCATCAATCTGACCCCGGTGAGCCTTGGAGGAGCAGATTTCAGCGGTCTCAGTCTTGTCTGTACAACCCTACCAATGGCTCACTTGGTGAGGTCATGGGTATGACGTTTCCTGGGCCCCCCGGTCGAGGCAGCTGGGCGATTGCGCCGATGAAGCGGCATTCGTCGCGCGGGCGGAATCTTGGTTCGCGCGGGCAAGAACGCTTTCCCATGTTGGAAGACCAGGCACACGCCGAACAGGCGGGTTCGTCACAAATGCGCCGTACCCCGTGGAGGCCAGCGCGCTTCCCAGCGCTAGCCGCCGCGCAGCGCCGCAACCACCTCACCGATGGACTGCGCTTGCGGGACGGCGATCTGTGCGGCGACGCCGACCAGGGCGATGAACACCAGCACCAGCACGAAGGGGACGATGGTGTGGCGGATCGCGGTCTGCCACCAGTTGTTGGCGTCGATGCGTTTGAGGCGGCGGTACAGGCCGCCGGCGATGGCGGCGTCGAGCAGCAGGTCGGCCATCAGGGTTGGTGCGATCCAGACCACCCACAGCATCGCGGCGCCGCCGGCCAGAGCGGCGGCGATGGCGATGATCACGGCTCCGGCCTCCTCGGCATCGGCGATGGCGGTGACAGGGGAGACGTCGAGATTGTCGGCACCCACGTCGAGTGGCGCCGGTTGGAACCCGGCATCGGTGCTGGTGAACGATGCGGACGCGCCGGCGCCACCGGACTGTCCGCCGCCGCCAACGTGCCCGATCGGCGATGGGGCGGGAGTCTCGCCGGCCCATCCGGAATCCACCAGATCGATCCAGTTGGAGCGTCGCCAGTGCAGCCAGATACCAAGCACCACCAGGAACACCAGGTAGGCGATGCCGGTGGTGAGTGCGTAGCGCAGCCACAGGGTGGTGAGTCCGCTTTCGCGAAGGACGTACGAGGCCAGGAAGCCGGCCAGCGCGGTCAGGATCACCATCAGGCTCATCTGCAGTCGCGGCCACTCCTGCCGTTGCAGGCGCAGGCGGATGGCGGCCAGCGCGCCGGATCGCGTGATGGTGGACGATGCCGGGGATCGGTTCATTCGGAAGAGCTCATCGCGGCGTGGCATCGGGGCGAGGGCCAGTTCTTGCCCGCGCGCCGCCGCCATGCGCGGGTTGCGCACCTGGCGAGCGCATCGCAGGGAGGTGTGGTGCCAGAGGGACGGCGGTGCCGATGTGCACCGCCGTCGAATCCTGCCTTCAGGCCAGCTGTTCGAGCATGAAGTCGGCACTGGAAACGCGGAATTCGCCCGGCGCTTCGACGTGCAGCTGACGTACCACGCCGTCCTCGGCGTACAGCGCGAAGCGCTTCGCGCGCGTGCCCATGCCGTAGGCGCTGGCATCGAGCTCCAGGCCCAGCGCGCGGGTGAACTCGCCATTGCCGTCGGCCAGCATCAACAGGCCGTCGGGCACGTTCTGGCTCTGCCCCCAGGCCTGCATCACGAAGGGGTCGTTGACCGACAGGCAGGCAACGTCGATGCCCTTGCTGCGGAACGCGTCGAAGTGTTCGACGTAACCCGGCAGGTGCCGCTCGGAGCAGGTGGGCGTGAATGCGCCCGGCACCGCGAACAGCACGACCTTGCCGTCGCCGAACAGGGTGAGGGTATCGACGGTCTCGACGCCTTCGCGGATGCGCTGCAGCGGGACTTCGGGCAACTTGTCGCCGACCTGGATGGTCATGGGGCTTTCTCCTTGTGGGGGCCGTAGTCTAGGCGGGCAGCATGCACCAGTGCGATGACGAAGCGCGTCAAGCGCGGCGTTGTGATTGCCCCGCGGCGCGAAAGGTTCGCGCAACGACTTGAAATCGACGCCGCGACTGCCATCCTGTCGGCCCTCGCGCGTGCGGGGCGATTTTGAACGCACCACCCAAAGCACCACCGACATCACTGCCCGGGAAAACCGCCGATGCAATTCAAGGATTACTACCAGACGCTCGGCGTGGAAGCCGGTGCCGGAGAAGCGGAGATCAAGACCGCGTACCGGCGCCTGGCGCGCAAATTCCATCCCGACGTCAGCAAGGAAGCGGGTGCGGAGGAGAAGTTCAAGGCGATCAACGAAGCCTACGAAGCGCTGCGCGACCCCGAGAAGCGCAAGGCGTACGACCAGCTGCGCTCGCGCGGGTACCGGCCGGGCGATGAAGTGCATCCGCCGCCGGGCGGTTTTGGCGGTGGCTTCGGTGGCGTCGACTTCGAGGAGATCTTCGCTGGTGGCGGTGCCGGTGGTGGCTTCAGTGACTTCTTCGAAAGCATGTTCGGCCGGGGCCGGGCTCGCGCCGGCGGCGCTGGGCCGGGATTCGGCCAGCCGCAATCGCCGCCGCGCGGCGACACCCGCGCCAAGCTGGCCGTGTCGCTGGAGACGGTGTTTTCCGGCAGCAACGTGCACATCAACGTCAACAACAAGACGCTCGACGTGCGCGTCCCCAAGGGGATTCGTCCCGGCCAGATGATCCGCCTGATGGGGCAGGGCACGCACGGCGACCTGTTGCTGGAGATCGAGTACGCCGCCCATCCCCAGTTCGAGGTGGACGGGCGCAACGTCATCCACGTGCTGGCCTTGGCGCCGTGGGAAGCCGCGCTGGGCGCGACGGTCAGCGTGCCGACCCTGGGCGGCGCGGTCGAGCTCAAGATTCCGGCGGCATCCGAGGCGGGACGCAAGCTGCGCCTGCGTGGGCGGGGCCTGCCCGCGGACGCCAGTGGCAAGTTGCCGGCTGGCGACCAGATCGTCGAGCTGGAAATTCTGGCCCCGCGCCCGCAGTCGGAGGCGCAGCGCGAGGCGTATCAAACCCTGGCCGAGGCATTTGCCGGCGAATGGCGTGCCTGAAGGGTCCGGTCGGCGGCGATGACGTCGCCGACCCGTCGCAGGTCAGTGCGGCAACAGCTCGGTGATCAGCGCCGACAGATCGGTCTCGCTGAAGGGCTTGGTGATGTAGGCCTTGGCGCCCTGGCGCATGCCCCACATCTTGTCGGTTTCCTGGTCCTTGGTGGTCACCAGCACGATCGGGATGTGCTTGGTGGTCGCTTCGCGGCTGATCGAGCGCGTGGCCTGGAAGCCGTTGAGGTTGGGCATCACCACATCCATGAGGATCAGGTCGGGCAGTTCGCGCTTCGCGGCCTCGACGCCGGCGGCGCCGTCTTCCGCGGTCAGCGGTTCGTGACCAAGTTTTTCGACGATGCGGCGAATGCCCATCAGCTGGGACGGCGAGTCGTCGACGATAAGGATGCGGGCCATTTGGGTTCCCCTGGGAGTCCGGGCGATTGTAGCGGCGGCCCGCGAGGTCGCAAGCCGCGAAAGGGTGGCGGCAGCGCGCTAGGTCGTAAGCGGCCGATGGTCGGTAGGGGCGTGGTGGTGGTGGCGCGATCGCACGCGGGCGAAATCAGAAGCTGACGAGGGTGCGGCCGACCGAACCGCCGGCGAGCATGCGCGGGAACACCGTCGGCAGATCCGCCAGGCCGACCTCGCGGGTGCAGATCCGATCCAGGTGTGCCGGCTTCCAGTCGCTGGCCAGGTGTTGCCAGACCTGCTCGCGCAGGTCGCGTGCGGTTCCGGCCGAGGCCACGCCCAGCAACGAGACGCCGCGGATGATGAACGGCATGACCGTGGCGTCCAGTGCGTGGCTGGCGGCCAGGCCAGCGCTGGCGACATTGCCGTATGGCGCGGTCTGCGCCAGCAGGCTGGCCAGCATGGGACCGCCGACGTTGTCGAGGCCACCACCGAAACGCGCTGTTTCCATCGGACGCTGGGTCGACAGGGCGTCGCGACCCAGCACCTGGCCGGCGCCGATCGCCTTGAGGTAGTCGGCATGCTCGGGTTTGCCGCTGATGGCATGCACCTCGAAGCCGGCGCGGCTGAAGATGTCGACCGCCAACGACCCCACGCCGCCGGTCGCGCCGGTCACCGCCAACGGACCCAGGTCGGCGGTCTGGCGGTTGTCGCGCATGCGCAGCAGGGCCAGCCCGGCGGTGAAGCCGGCCGTGCCGAGGATCATGCTCTCGCGCAGCGTGAGCCCGGCGGGCAGGGCGATCACCCATTGCGCGGGAAGTCGCACGTACTCGGAGTAGCCGCCGTCGCGGGTTTCGCTGAGGCCGCAGCCGGTGACCAGCACCGCATCGCCCTCGCGGAAGGTCGGGTCGCTGGAGGCCACCACGTGGCCGGCCACGTCGATGCCGCCCACCAGCGGGAAACGGCGCAGGATCTTGCCCTCGCCGGTGCCGGCCAGCGCGTCCTTGAAGTTGATCGACGAATGCACGGCCCGGATCACCACCTCGCCGGGCGAGAGGTCGTCGACCGTCAGCGCTTCGACGCCGCTGCGGTATCCCTGGGCGTCGTTGTGGATTCGGAAGGCCTGGAAAGTTCCGGTGGGGCTCATGGGGTGCTCGCTGTCAGCCGTTCATTGCGTCGAAGAAGATCCGCGCCAGAGCGTCCGGTGCCATCCGCGTGATCGTGGGGTTCACTTCCATGGAAAATTCGCCGGAGTCGGGACGGACGTTTCCCGGAATGATCACGCCCCGCCGTTTCAGCCGTTCGCCAAGCACGGCCGGTTCGACTCCCGTGGCGGAGAGGAAAAACCGGCTTGTGCCGTTGGGCACGTGTCGGATCTTGAATCGCGCGTCGGACCGCAGGAGCGCAATGAACCGATCGGCAGACTGCCACGCCTGCGCGTAGTCGCGTTCGTAATGCTCCAGATACCGCTCGACGGGCGCAACATCGGGCCACGCATGGGGCAGGGACCCGCCGAACATCCGGCGCGTGTGATAGAGGCCCTCGATGAATTCGGCATCGCCTGCAAGGATTGCGCCCGACATGCCGTTGAAGTGCTTCCACAGCGACACGAACACCGTGTCGAAGAGCGCGGCATGTTCGCGCACGCTGCGGCCCGAATGCCGGGGCAGGTTGAACATCCGCGCGCCATCCAGGTGGAGGCGGATACCTCGTTCCCGTGCGTAGCCGCACACCCGCTGCAGCTCGTCGAAATCGACCATCTGATGGTCGCGCCGCCTGACCGGACTCTCGATGGAGAGCACGCCGACCTTCGTTTCCACGCGGCCACTGGCCGAACGCTCGACCCAGTGCTTGAGTTCGTCCAGTGTGATCGTGCTTTCGCCCGCCGCCAGCGGCACCAGGTTCAATCCGCTGAGCGTGCTCGCGCAGTCGCCGCTGTCGTTGTAGAAGTGGCTCTCGGCCTGCACCAGCACGCGACGATCGCTGCCCGCGAGCGTTCTGATCGCAATGTGATTGGCGAGCGTTCCAGTGGGCACGAACATCGCGGCCTGCTTCCCGAGCCGCTCGGCGAACCGGCGTTCGAGCTTCTCGATCAGCCCGCCCCGGGAATACCCGTCGGCTTCCACCGCGCCGGCCATGACGGCCTCATGCAGCCGCGTGGCGTACTCGCGGGGGTTCAGCCCGAGGCCGTCGGTGGTGAAGTCGACGCGCGAGAACAACGCTGGCGACGAGACGGTGGCGCCATCGGGATCGGTAGCCTGCGCTGCGGCGGGCAGGAGCGACACCGTGGCGGCCAATCCACTGGCCGCCAGGAACCGGCGGCGATCCAGGTCCGGCGTCGTCAAGGCTTTCGCGGGGGGCGGGGTCATGGCGAGGAGGCTTCCGGCGTGGGTACCGGCGGCGCGACGGGCGGGGCAGGGGCAGCAAGGGCGTCCGCCGGATCATCGCGTTCGATCAGGTGAATTCGTCCGTCCTCGACGCGCCAGTGCAGGCCGTTCTGCGTCGTCATCACGAACAACGGCTGACGGTACTGGAGATTCATGAAGACATGAAACATGGTCGGCGTGGCCGAGGTGAGGTGTGACACCCCCATCCCGACGGCCTGCGCACCTTCTGGCAGCTTCTCGTCGAGATTGGCCATCGGGCAGCTGCGGGTCTGCGAAAATTGCGATTGCAGCGTCTGGCCGTCGGCGCTGTAACGGAACAGGTGGAAGCCGCCCAGCGGCGCTGCGTGGTTGTCCTTCCACGCGGACATGACGAAGACCAGGATCTCCGGCCGTCCGTCCAAGTTCGACTCGAATGCGAGGGTGTTCGGCGCGTGCTTCGTGCACATGCCCAGTTCCGGTGTGTGCAGCGCAGCGTCGCGCGACTTCATCAGTCGCGATTCGCGATCGGTGAGTGGCTCGGCCGGCGACAGCTTGCGCGCGTCCTCTACTTCCATCGATGCCATGTCGAGCGTGGCCGTCGCGACGGCGGCGACGTTCCCCCGGGATTCCCAGAAATAGCGAACCTCGATCTTGCCGTCCGTCTCGAACGTCAGCCAGCCGCGGCCCTCGCCCTCGACGCCTTCGAACGCACCCTTCGCCAACAGCGCGTCGGTGGTGAGCCACGCCGCGATGTCGTGCATGCGGATCATGCCGCCGATGAACTCGGCCATGGCGACGTCCTGCTGGTACTTGGGGGGGATCTGGCAGGCGATGCGCCGCGAGTTCTGATCGGCACCGGCCGGCAGGGCGCGCGACTGCGCGCAATCGGTCGTGGCGGGAAGGGGAGGGGCGATCGGCGCTTCCGCGGCGAAGACGGGCGTGGCCAGAAGGTGCGCGACCAACAACACGCAGACGAGGGCAGAGCGAGCGGAAAGCGAAGCGATGGATCGGGGCATGTCGACTGTTCCGGTGGTGTGGTCGCGCACGTTCAGCGCAGTGCCGCGCGACGCTTTTCGTCGAGCCACTTGTCGGCCTGCGCCGGCACGTAGGCCTGCATCCATTCGAGCAGGGTGCCGATGTCCTCACCGTGCCAGAGATCGCGGCGCTGGTCGGCGTGCAGGAAGCGCTCGGCGACCATGCGGTCCATCATCGCCACCAGCGGCGCGTAGAACCCCTCGACGTCGAGGAAGGCACAAGGCCGATCGCCGATGCCCAGCTGGCGCCAGGTCAGCATTTCGAACATCTCGTCGAGCGTGCCGAATCCGCCGGGCAGGGCGATGAAGCCGTCGCTGAGGTCGAACATGCGCGCCTTGCGCTCGTGCATGTTGGCGACCACCTCCAGACGGGTCAGTCCGCGGTGTGCGACTTCCCAGCCGACCAACTGTTCGGGGATCACGCCGATTACCTCACCACCGGCGGCCAGCGCAGCGTCGGCGACCGTGCCCATCAGGCCGACGTTGCCACCGCCGTAGACCACCGCGATGCCCCGCTGGGCCAGGCGCGTACCCAGCTCGGTGGCGCGCTGCGCGTAGATCGGCCGCGATCCGGAGTTGGATCCGCAGTAGACGCAGACGGCCTTGAAGCGGGGGGCGACGGAGTCTTGGGTCATGGAGTGGCTGCCTGGGTCAGTAGGAAGGTGCCGCCAGAACGGCAAACGCCCGGGCTCTGTAGAGACCGGGCGCTTGCGTGGCGATGCGAATGGCGTGGGGCCAACGCGGGATCAGTTCGCCTTGTGGATCGCGCGCTTGGACACGGCCATCGCCGCGTCGTGCACGGCTTCCGAGAGGCTCGGGTGCGCGTGGCAGATGCGGGCGAGGTCGTCGGCCGAGCCGCTGAACTCCATCGTCAGCACGCCTTCGTGGACCAGCTCGGAGACGTTGGCGCCGACCAGGTGCATGCCCAGGACGCGGTCGGTCTCGGCGTGTGCGAGCACCTTCACGAAGCCCGCGGGCTCGGCCATTGCCACCGCGCGACCGACGGCCGCAAACGGGAAGCTGCCGGCCTTGTACGGAATGCCCTCGGCCTTGAGCTGCTCTTCGGTCTTGCCCACCCACGCAATCTCCGGCTCGGTGTAGATCACCCACGGAATCGTGTCGAGGTTGACGTGGCCGGGCAGGCCGCCGATCAACTCGGCAACCGCGATGCCTTCTTCGAAGCCCTTGTGCGCCAGCATCGGGCCGCGCACGCAGTCGCCGACTGCCCACACGCCGTTGACGCCGGTGTGGCAGTGCGCGTCGACCTCGATCTGGCCGCGCTCGCTGACCTTGACGCCGGTGCCATCGGCCAGCAGGCCACGGGTTGCAGCCTTGCGACCCACGGCGACCAGCAGCTTGTCGACCACGATGGTCTGCTCGCCCTTGGCGTCGGTGTAGGTGACGTGCACGCCGTCGGCCTTCACCTCGGTGCTGCTGACCTTGGCACCCAGCTGGATGTCGAGGCCCTGCTTCTTGAACTCGCGCGCGGAGACCTTGGCGACCTCGGCATCGGCCGCCGACAGGAAGTCCGGCAGCGCTTCGAGGATGGTGACCTTGGCACCCAGGCGGTTCCACACGCTGCCCAGTTCCAGGCCGATCACGCCGGCGCCAATCACGCCAAGGCGCTTGGGAACTTCGGTGAAGTCCAGCGCGCCGACGTTGTCGACGATGTGCTCGCCGAACTTCGCAAACGGCAGTTCGATGGAGTCGGAACCGGCGGCAATGATGACGTTGGTGCCCTTGAGCTCGACTTCACTGCCGTCGTGCTGCTTGACCTTGACCACGTTGCCCGGCTGCAGCTGGCCGAAGCCATAGAACGGGGTGATCTTGTTGGCCTTGAACAGCGCCGCGATGCCGCCGGTGAACTGCTTGACGATCTTGTCCTTGCGGCCAACCATCGTTGCCACGTCGATCTTGGCGTTGTCGGTGGTGATGCCGTGCTCGCCGAAGATGTGGCCGAGGTTCCAGAACTGGCGGGAGCTGTCGAGCAGCGCCTTGGAGGGGATGCAGCCCACGCGCAGGCAGGTGCCGCCCAGCGCCGGTTTGCCATCCTTGCCAAGCGCGGCATCGATGCACGCGGTCTTCAGGCCCAACTGCGCGGCACGGATCGCGGCGTGGTAACCGGCAGGGCCGGCACCGATGACGACTACGTCGAATGCTTGCTGTTCGCTCATGGGGTGAGGCCTTTTCTTTTTCCTTCGCCCTTCGGGTGAAGGTGCCCGAAGGGCGGTGGAGGTTCGGCGGAGCGGGGTCGCTGCGGCGCCGACGAGTGGGGCAGCGGTGCGAGGTCATCGGCGCAGGGCCGTGACCTCGCTCCAACCCTCTCCCGCGGGAGAGGGGCAAGCCGCCGTTTACATGCCCAGCAGCATGCGGTGCGGGTTCTCGAGCTGGTTCTTGATGTCCACCAGGAACAGCACCGCGTCCTTGCCGTCGATGATGCGGTGGTCGTAGCTCAGCGCGATGTACATCATCGGCGCGGCGACGACCTGGCCGTTCTCGACGATCGCGCGTTCCTTGATCGCATGCATGCCCAGGATCGCGCTCTGCGGCGGGTTGACGATCGGGGTCGACATCAGCGAGCCGAACGTGCCGCCGTTGGTGATGGTGAACGTGCCACCCTGCAGGTCGTCCAGGCCCAGCTTGCCGTCGCGCGCCTTCTTGGCGTACCCGGCGATGCCCGACTCGATGTCGGCGAACGACATGCGCTCGACGTTGCGCAGCACCGGCGTGACCAGGCCCTTCTCGGTCGACACGGCGATCGAGATGTCGGCATAGCCGTGGTAGATCACGTCATTGCCGTCGACCGACGCGTTGATCACCGGATACTTCTGCAGGGCGTTGGCGGCGGCCTTGGCGAAGAAGCCCATGAAGCCCAGCTTGATGCCGTTGGCCTTCTCGAACTGCTCGCCCAGCTCCTTGCGCATCGCCATGACCTTGCCCAGGTTGACCTCGTTGAACGAGGTCAGCATGGCGATCGAGTTCTTCGATTGCATCAGGCGCTCGGCGATGCGGGCGCGCATGCGGGTCATCGGGACGCGTTCTTCCGGACGGGCGCCGCCGGCCACGCCGGCGGTCTTGCCGCTGGCGTAGTTGACGATGTCTTCCTTGGTGACCATGCCGCGACGGCCGGTGCCTTCGACCTGCGACGGGTCGACGCCCGCGGTGGCGGCGGTGAAGCGCGCGCCCGGCGGCAGGTCGCCGGAGACGGCTGCCGGGGCGGCGGACTTGGCCGGAGCGGCAGCGGCGGGCGCAGCCGGTGCTGCCGGCGCGGCGGCCGGAGCAGCCGCGGCAGATGCCGCCGGGGCCGCGGCGGCAGCGCCGGCCTCGACGATCGCGATCAGCTGCTGGCTGGTCACGGTGGAGCCTTCCTCGAACTTGATTTCCTTGAGCACGCCATCGACCGGCGACGGCACTTCGAGCACGACCTTGTCGGTCTCGAGGTCGACGATGTTCTCGTCGCGCTTGACCGCGTCACCGACCTTCTTGTGCCAGGTGGCGATGGTGGCGTCGGAAACGGATTCCGGCAGGACCGGGACTTTGATTTCGGTGCTCATGGATGTGAGTCCTGATTGAAAGGTATGCGGTGAGTGAGGTGGGAAGCGAGTCGCCCGCGGAGCAGGCTGCCGGTGGGGAGCGAATCGCTCCCGCCTTCCTCACTTCCTACTTCGTGTTGCTTGCGGCGGCCAGGCCGCCGGCGAAACGAATGCATCGAGCGGGGTGCGGGAAGGCAAGTCGTCCGTCGTGCGGTCTTCGACACCGGACCGTACCTGCCTTCTCGCGTCCTGCTTGTCCTTATTCCGATGTCCTTACTCCGAGCAGCTCTCGCCACGCAGCGGGTTCACCAGCGCATCGGCGACGAGCTGTGCCTGCTCGACGACGTGGTCGGAGAAGTGTCCCGCAGCGGGCGACGGCGAACGCTGGCGACCGGCGTAGTGCAGTGCTTTGCCCTGGAGGCAGGCCGACAGGTGGTGGCGGATCTGGTACCACGCACCCTGGTTCTGCGGTTCCTCCTGGCACCACACCACGTCGGTGGCCGCGCTGAAGCGCTTGAGCTCGACGGCAAGCTCCTCGCGCGGGAACGGGTACAGCTGTTCCACGCGGACCAGCGCCACGTCGTCGGCGCCACGCTTGTGCATGTCTTCCAGCAGGTCGTAGTACACCTTGCCGCCGCAGACCACCACGCGCTTGGCCTTCTTGGCATTGGCGACGGTGTCCGGGATCAGCTGCTGGAACTCGCCCTTGGCCAGCTCGTCCAGCGACGACACCGCCAGCTTGTGGCGCAGCAGCGACTTGGGCGTCATCACCACCAGCGGCTTGCGCGTGGTCATGCGCATCTGCCGGCGGATCATGTGGTACGCCTGCGCCGGGGTGGTGGGCGTGCACACCATCATGTTGTCGAGCGCGCACAGCTGCAGGAAACGCTCCAGGCGGGCGGAGCTGTGCTCCGGGCCCTGGCCTTCGTAACCGTGCGGCAGGAACAGCGCCAGGCCGCACAGGCGGCCCCACTTGGCCTCGCCCGACGACAGGAACTGGTCGATGACCACCTGGGCGCCGTTGGCGAAATCGCCGAACTGCGCTTCCCAGATGTCCAGCGTCATGGGATCGGCGGTGGCGTAGCCGTACTCGAACGCCATCACCGCTTCCTCGCTGAGCAGCGAGTCGATGATCGCCAGGTCCGTGGGCGTCTTCACCAGCTGGCGCAGCGGCAGGTAGTAATCGTCGGTGGACTGTTCGTGCAGGATCGCGTGACGGTGGAAGAACGTGCCGCGACCGCAGTCCTGACCCACCAGGCGCAGCTTGTAGCCTTCGTCCAGCAAGGTGGCGTAGGCGAGGTTTTCGGCAAAGCCCCAGTCGCCGGCCTGATCGCCGGCGGCCATCTTGCGACGGTCGTCGTAGATCTTGGCGACACGCGCGTGCAGCTTGACCTCGTCGGGGATCGTGTTGATCGCCAGGGCCAGCGCGTCGAGACGGGCGCGTTCGAACGTGGTGTCGACCGGATCGGTGATGCGGCCCTTGAGGAAGGACGACCAGTCGACAGTGAATTCGTCGGGCGTGACCGACACCAGGTCGGTGGTGACCGTGCCCTGGTCGAGCTTGTCGCGGTACCCGTCGACCAGCGCCTGCGCCTCCTCGGCGGTCAGACTGCCGTCGGCGATCAGGCGGTTGGCGTACAGCTCGCGCGGCGTCTTGTGCTTGCGGATCACCTGGTACATCACCGGCTGCGTTGCCGCCGGCTCGTCGGCCTCGTTGTGGCCGTTGCGGCGGTAGCAGACCAGGTCGATGACCACGTCCTTGCCGAAGCGTTGACGGAAGTCGAGCGCCAGCTCGGCGCAGAACACCACCGCTTCCGGGTCGTCACCGTTCACGTGCAGGATCGGCGCGCCGACCATCTTGGCCACGTCGGTGCAGTACAGCGTGGAACGCGCGTCCTGGCGCTCGCTGGTGGTGAAGCCGACCTGGTTGTTGATGACGATGTGGACGGTGCCGCCAACCGCGAAGCCGCGAGCCTGCGACATCTGCAGCAGTTCCATGCCCACGCCCTGGCCGGCGAACGCGGCGTCGCCGTGCAGCAGGATGGGCAGGACCTGGCCACGCCCGGCGTCGCCGCGGCGGGTCTGGCGCGAGCGCACGCTACCGGCAACCACCGGATTGACGATCTCCAGGTGCGACGGGTTGAACGCCAGCGCCAGGTGGACCGGACCGCCCGGGGTGGCGACATCGGCGCTGAAGCCCATGTGGTACTTGACGTCGCCGGCGTGGGCGAGATCGCTGTGGACGTGCTCGAACTTGCCTTCGAACTCGTCGAACAGGTGGCGCGGCGGCTTGCCCAGGGTGTTGACCAGCACGTTGAGGCGGCCGCGGTGGGCCATGCCGATCACGACGTCCTTGACGCCCTGTTCGCCGGCGCGGCGCACGGTGACGTCCATCAACGGGATCAGCGCATCGCCGCCTTCCAGCGAGAAGCGCTTCTGGCCGACGTACTTGGTGCCCAGGTAACGCTCGAGGCCATCGGCGGCGGTGAGGCGTTCGAGGATGCGCTTCTTGTCTTCGACGCTGCGGCCGAACTTGCCGCCGGCCTTCTCGAGACGCTCATACACCCAGCGGCGCTGCTCGGCGTCGGTGATGTGCATGAACTCCGCACCGATCGAGCCGGTGTAGGTGGACTTGAGCAGCGCGAGCAGGTCGCCGAGCTTCATGCGCTCGTTGCCGGCGACGCCGCCGGTGCTGAACTCGCCCGACAGGTCGCTTTCGGACAGGCGATGGAAGCCCAGCTGGAGGTCCGGGGCGTCGGGCTTCTCGAGCAGGCCCAGCGGGTCGATGTCGGCGCCCAGGTGGCCGCGCGAACGGTAGGCGGTGATCAGCTTGCCGACCTGGCGCTCGCGTTCGTCGCCGGCGCCGGGCCCGGCACCGCCGGAGACCACGCCGCGCGCGGCGGCCTTGCCGGCGACCGCGATCGCGTCGATGACCGCCGAATGCGGCACATCCCCGGCCTCCCGGCCTTTGAAGTCGTCGAAGTACGCCTTCCATTTGGTCCCGACGCTGTCGGGATCGACCAGGTACTGCTCGTACAGGTCTTCGATGTAGGCGGCATTGGCGCCGAGCTGGGAGGACTGGGAGAACTGCTTGAGAAGGCTGTCCACGACGGTATCGGGATCTCTCGGGGGGCGATTTGGGTATGCCCGGGCGCGTGCAGGCCGCGCCGGAGGCACACAAGGGCCGGAATTATAGCGGCAGCTTGCGCCGGAACGGCGAACACTTGAGTCACAGATGTTCCGGCGCGCGTCAGGTCGCGCTCAGATGCCCAGTGCGCGGAACTCGCTGCAGGGCCGGGCGCGCTCCCAGACCGGGTCGAACGCGGCGCACAGCTGGCGCACGCGTGGGGCGGCATCCAGGCGGGTTTCGCCGTCGAAACGGTGGCCCAGCGTGCGGAAGTAGTAGCCGCCGGCATCGTTGACCGCGTAGGCCGGCGCGTATTCGCGGTCGACCGGCTCCTCGATCGCGCGGAACGCGAATGCGCTGGGCAGACGCTGCGCCAGGCCCAGCATCGGCGCCAGGGCGCGCTGCGGTGCAGCCGGATCGTGCAACAGCACACGCACCTCGCCATCGCCGGTGGCGAAGCGGCGCAGTGCGGTCATGACCTCGGGGGTATCCAGCAGTCCCGGGTCGAGCTCACGGCTGTAGATGCGCAGCACGCGCCGGCAACCCGCGATCAGGCCCAGCATGGCCGCGCACGCCGCATCGCGGTTTTCCACCGGATTGGCCGCGTCGACCAGGCTGCGCATCGTCTGGTGCTCGATGCCGGCCTCGTTGAAGCGCGGACCCTGCGGCAGGAACCCATGACGGGCGTAGAAGCCGATCGCCGAGACCTGCGCGTGCAGGCCCAGCTCGTGCCAGCCCATTCGGCGGGCTTCATCGACCAGCGTCCGCAGCATCGCCTCGCCGATGCCCTTGCCACGCCATTCGCGCACCACCGCCATGCGGCCGATGCGGTGGTCCGGCGTCAGGCGGCCGGTGCCGATCGGCTGGCCGTGCGCGTCGCGCACCAGCACGTGTCGGCACAGCGGGTCGATGGCGTCGCGCTCGAGCTCGACCGGTACCTGCTGCTCTTGCACGAACACCCGCTCACGCACCGCATGCAGCTGCGCGACCGCAGCCGCGAACTCGACGACCTCGACCTGGAACTGCGGCAGTGTGTTCATTGTCGTGTCCCGTCGTGGCTGTCCTGGGCGACGTCGTCCTCGTCGTCGCCGGGCATCTGCAGGTTGTAGTGGCCGCTGCCGAGCAGCTCGATCACGCGGTCACGGCCGGTCTCCGATAGTGCCGCATAGGCCTGGCCATCCAGCATCGCGGCATTGGCGATGATGCGCGCGTCGCGTAACGGCAGCGTGGAGTCCTGGCCGTTGACGTACAACTGTGCGCCGCGTCCGGCCTTGCGCCAGGCCATGCGCGAGTACGGGTGTCGCCACAGCTGGCCGCCGTGTTCGAGGTCCCATTCGACCTCGATCCGCGAGCGCGGCGTGGCGCCGGCGAGCACTTCGCCGGCGTTGCGGTAGAGGGTGATGAAGCGACCGAACCAGTCGCCCAGGCGCTCGGGGTCGTTCATGCGCAGCAGATTCAACGCCTCGATCGCGCGCGTCATCGCCGCGTCGTCGATCTGCGCCGGATCGCCGGCCGGCTGCAGGTCCGGATCGGCGTAGCGCAGTGCCTCGTCGGCGTCCGCGGCCAGGGTGTCGACGAAGTCGCCCAGCAACTCGGCGGCCGACGGTGCGCGCATGCCCACCGAGAACGTCAGGCAGGCGTCCTCGGCCACGCCGTGGTGCGGCACGCCGGGCGGCAGGTACAGCATGTCGCCGGGGCCCAGCAGCCACTCGTGGCTGGGGGTGAACTCGCGCAGCAGCTTGATCTCGACGTCGTTGCGGAATGCCAGCGGCGACGCGCCATTGCCGGTGGCCACGCAGGCGTCGATCTGCCAGCGGCGGTGGCCCTGGGCCTGCAGCAGGAACACGTCGTACTGGTCGACGTGCGCGCCCACCGAACCGCCGGGCGCGGCGAACGACACCATGATGTCGTCGATGCGCCAGCGCGGCAGGAAGTCGAACGCGTCGATCAGCCCGGCCACGTCGGCGTCCCACTTGTCGACGTCCTGCACCAGAAGGGTCCAGTCCTGGTGGGGCATGCCGGGGAACTCGGCCTCGTCGAACGGCCCGTGGCGCACGCTCCAGTGGTCCGTGTCGCGGTCGTGCATGACGATGCGCGACAGCGCCGCTTCCTCGCAGGCCAATCCGGCCAGGTCCTCGGGCTGGATCGGCGAGAGGTAGTCCGGAAACGCGTTGCGGATCAGCAACGGCCGCTTCTGCCAGTAGTCGCGCAGGAACGTGGCCGGCGGCATGCCCAGCGGCGGCAGACGGCGGGCGTCGACCTCGATCGGCAGCGCGGGCGCGGCGGCTTTCTGGCGGGCGGGTTGGCGGGGCTTGCTCATGAGGGGTCGGGTCCGTTGGTGGTCCGGCGATCGCGCGTGGTGGGGCGGCCTGTCCGGAGGTGAGCGGACGCCGCCCGGCTCAGCCCCGCAGTTCGGCGGCGTAGTCGCGGTAGAACTGGCCGTCGGGATCGGACTCGTGGTCGATCTCGATCGGGTACGGCGCCGATTCCTGTTCCAGGGACTCCAGCATCGCCAGGAAGGCGGTGGTGCTGCGGCTGTGGAACACGAATTCGCCGTGGTCGGGTTCGACGAACACGAGCACCAGCGCCGTGTCCTCGTCGTTGGCCAGGCGGGCCAGCACGCGCTGCTCGAAGCGCGCCATGGCGTCGCGACCGGCATCGGTGTCGGCGCCGTTCCACAGCAGGTTCAGGCGCTCGGGCAGGGCGCGGAAGTTGAACGACGCGTCGAGCTGGCGAAGGCGCACGGTCGAGATGCCGTCGTCGCCTTCGTGGCTGGCACTGGTCCAGTTGAGATTGCTTGCCATCGTGGCGTCCACCATGCTGATCGAATTGAGGGCGGGAATCGGCGGGCTGGCTGCGCGGGTAAGTGGTCCCGCTGGCCGGATCTGCGCTGGCGCCAGCGAAGCGCGTTCCTTGCGGCGCGCGTCTTCGGTGGCGTCGGCGGGCCGAGGTCAGATGCCCTTGGCGAGCTGTTCGGCCAGGCCGCTGTAGCTGCCCGGGGTCATGTCGAGCAGGCGTTGCTTGTCGTCGGCCGGCAGATCGAGCGAGGCGATGAACTCGCGCATCGACGCCCGGTTGATGCCGTGGCCGCGCGTCAGCGCCTTGAGCTGCTCGTACGGGCTGGGCAGGCCATGACGGCGCATCACCGTCTGCACGGCTTCGGCCAGCACTTCCCACGAGGCATCCAGGTCGGCGGCCAGGCGTTCCGGGTTGGCGCTGAGCTTGCCCAGGCCACGCAGCAGTGCGTCGAAGCCGATCAGCGCATGGCCAAAGGCGGTGCCGAGCGCGCGCAGCACGGTCGAGTCGGTGAGGTCGCGCTGCCAGCGGCTGATCGGCAGCTTGGCGGCGAAGTGCTCGAACAGGGCGCTGGCGATGCCGAAGTTGCCCTCGGCGTTTTCGAAGTCGATCGGGTTGACCTTGTGCGGCATCGTCGAGCTGCCCACTTCACCGGCCTTGACCGCCTGCTTGAAGTAACCCAGCGAGATGTAGCCCCAGATGTCGCGGCACAGGTCGATGGCGATCGTGTCGATGCGCTTGGCGACGTCGCACAGCTCGGCGATGCCGTCGTGCGGTTCGATCTGGGTGGTGTAGGGCTGCCAGGTCAGGCCCAGCGACTGCACGAAACCCTGTGCAAACGTCGCCCAGTCGATGTCCGGGTAGGACGCGACGTGGGCGTTGTAGTTGCCCACCGCGCCGTTGATCTTGCCCGGCATCGGCGCGGCCACCAGCGTGTCGCGCTGACGCTGCAGGCGCGCCACCACGTTGGCCAGTTCCTTGCCGACGGTGGTCGGCGAGGCGGTCTGGCCGTGCGTGCGCGACAGCATCGGCAGGCCGGCGTGCTCGTGCGCCATCGCGCGCAGCTTGCCGATCAGCTCGTCCAGCTTGGGCAGCAGCACGGTGTTGCGCGCTTCGTTGAGCATCAGCGAGTAGCTGAGGTTGTTGATGTCCTCGGAGGTGCACGCGAAATGCACGAACTCCAGCGCCGGGCCCAGCTCCGCGTCGTCCTTGAGCTTTTCCTTGATGAGGTACTCGACGGCCTTGACGTCGTGGTTGGTGGTGCGCTCGATCTCCTTGACGCGTGCGGCGTCAGCGACCGTCAGGCCATCGGCGAACTGGCGCAGGCGCGCCACGGCATCGGCCGAGAACGGCTTGAGCTCGACGATGCCCGGCTCGTTGGCCAGCGCCAGCAGCCACTCCACCTCGACCTTGACGCGGGCCTTGATCAGGCCGAACTCGGAGAAGATCGGGCGCAACGCGTCGACCTTGCCGGCGTAGCGGCCATCGAGCGGGGACAGGGCGAGCAGGTGGATTTCGGCAGTGGCGGGCATGGGGGCAGGGCAGCGGGAAACAGGGCGGGCATTCTACAGCGCCCGCTCCGCGGCGAGGCCCGGATGCCCTTGCAGGCAGCCTGGGCTGCTGCGGGAAGACGGCGAAGCCGGCGTAAGCTCGATCCATTCCCCTGCGAGACACCGTGATGGCCACCAGGACCAAGGACACCCCGCCCGCCGATGCCACCGACGCCACAGCCGCCGGCTACCGGCTCGAACACGACAGCATGGGCACGCTGCGCGTACCGATCGAGGCACTGTGGGGTGCGCAGACCCAGCGCGCGGTGGTGAATTTCCCGATTTCCGGCCAGCCGATGCCGCGAGAATTCATCCGTGCACTGGGCCTGATCAAGGCCGCCGCGGCGCAGGTCAACGGCGGGCTCGGCTTGCTTGGCAAGGGCCAGGCGACGGCCATCGGCAAGGCGGCGCTGGCGGTTGCCGATGGCCAGTACGACGCGCACTTTCCGATCGACGTGTTCCAGACCGGCTCGGGCACGTCCAGCAACATGAACGCCAACGAGGTCATTGCGACGCTGGCGACGCAAGCGGGCAAGGGCCGCGGCGCGGCCGTGCACCCCAATGACCACGTCAACCTCGGGCAGAGTTCCAACGACGTCATTCCCACCGCCATCCGCGTGTCTGCGCAGCTGGCCACCGTCGAGCACCTGCTGCCGGCGATGACGCACCTGCGCCGCACCATCGACCGGCGCGCGAAGTCGCTGGGAAAGATCACCAAGACCGGCCGCACCCACCTCATGGACGCGATGCCGTTGACGTTCGGGCAGGAGTTCGGTGCGTGGTCGGCGCAGCTGCAGTCGGCGCAGGGGCGCATCGAGGACGCCTTGAAGCGGCTGCGGCGCCTGCCGATCGGCGGCACCGCGATCGGCACCGGAATCAACGCCGACCCGCGATTCGGCAAGGCGATGGCGAAGACGCTCTCGTCGCTGTCGGGCACGAAATTCGAGGCCGCCGCCAACACCTTCGAAGGCATCGCCGCACAGGACGACGCGGTGGAACTGTCCGGCCAACTCAGCGCGCTGGCGGTGGCGTTGATGAAGATCGGCAACGACCTGCGCTGGATGAACTCCGGGCCGCTGGCGGGGTTGGGCGAGATCGAGCTGCCGGCCTTGCAGCCGGGCAGCTCGATCATGCCGGGCAAGGTCAACCCGGTGATCCCGGAGGCGCTGTGCATGGTGTGCGCGCAGGTGATCGGCCACCACGCCGCCATCACCGTGGCCGGGCAGAGCGGCAACTTCCAGCTCAACGTGATGCTGCCGCTGATCGCGTTCGACCTGCTCGATTCGATCCGCCTCCTGGGCAATGCCATGCAACTGTTGGCCGACGAGGCGATTGCGGGGCTTCGCGTGCGTGGCGAGCGCGTGCGCGAGGCGCTGGAGCGCAACCCGATCCTGGTCACCGCGCTGAACCCGATCATCGGCTATGAACTGGCCGCAGCGATCGCCAAGCAGGCCTACAAGGAAGGCCGGCCGGTGCTCGACGTCGCGCTCGAACGCAGCGGCCTGGACGAGAAGACCCTGCGTCGCCTGCTCGATCCTGCCGCGCTGACGCGCGGTGGCATTGCCGCCGGTGGCGGAGGTGGGGGCGGCTGAGCGGCAGGGGCCGGCCGCCGGCCGCTCAGGCCGACGCCATGCCCCGACGGCGGCGTGCGTGGTACCAGCGCAGCAGGGCAACGCCGCCGCCCTCCAGGGCCAGCAGGCCCAGCACCACCCAGATGCCCACCTGCACCGGCGGCAGGCCGCTGTGGCGCACTGCATAGCCGATGCTCAGCAGCGCGGCGTTCCAGACCAGGCAGCCGGCGGCGCTGGCCAGCACGAAGTCCATCCAGCGGATGGACAGCACACCGGCCGGTAGCGGCAGGTAGAACCGCACCACCGGGATCGCATGGCCGACCAGCGTCACCACCACGGCATTGCGCTGGTAGGAGCGCTTCATCCGCTCGAACAGTCCGGGGCTGAGCAGCACGTAGCGTCCGTACCGTTGCACGGCCGATTCGGCGCGTTGTTCGCCCAGCGCCCGGCCCAGGGTGAACCAGGCCAGCCCACCGATCACCGAACCCAGGGTGCTCACCGCGATCACCGCGGCAAGCTCGCCGGGGCCGGCAACGGCGGCCATGCCCAGGAACACGAACAGCACGTACGAAGGAATGATCGGGATGAGCTTTTCGATCAGCGACAGCAACCCGATGCCCAGCAGCCCCCACGACAGGATCTCGACAGCGAAAGCAGGCAGGTGCATGGCGGTGCTCATGGTCGCGCTGCCAGCGCCGTGCGCGGGCCGATCCGGTAGACGCTTGCCGGCGGCAGGTTAAGCAAGGTGCCGCCAATGCGATGCGCCTGCAGGTCCAGGCGCGCCAGAACGCGCCGCGGTACCGGGCAGGTGGGCCCGTAGGTGAACTGGTAGAAGTGGCCGCCCGGACGCAGCAACGACATCGCGCCGCGAACGATGGCCACCAGCTTGGCCAACGTGAGGTTCAGCAGCGGCAGGCCGCTGATCACCAGTCCAAAGCTGGCCGGCGCGAGCAGCCGGATGCGCGTCAGGCGCGCGGCGTCGGCGTGCAGTACCCGCGCTTGCGGAAAGGCGTTGGCCAGGCGCACCGCCATGTGCTCCTCGTACTCGACCAGGGTCAGATCGGACTCGGCCAGGCCGCGGCCAAGCAGCGCGCGCGTGAAGCTGCCGGTGCCGGGACCCAGTTCCAGCACGGGCGCCTTGCCGGGGTCGACGTCACGGGTGATCAGGCTGGCAAGTGCGGGGCCGGAGGGTGCGATGGCACCGATCCGACGTGGGCTGGCGGCGGCGGCGCGGAGGAAGCCGAGCCAGCCCGGTGCGGGTGGGGATTGCATGCAGGAAACCGTCCGTGGATCGAGGGCGCATTGCCACATGGGGCCGGCGGGAGGCGTGGACAATCCGCTGCCCACCGGCCTGTGGCGAGGGGAACTCAACGGCAGTCGTTGTCGTCGTGGTCGATCTTGGCGAACGGCTGGAATTCCGGCAGCGCGGCGACCAGCGCGTCCTGCGCCTGCTGGATGTCCTTGGCACGCAGGCACAGCTGCTTGGCCTGGGTTTCCAGCTTGCCGGCTTCGGCGTCGATCTTGTCGCCGATCCCATCCGGGTTGCCGGTGGCCAGGCCTTCGACCACCGAGCCGATCGCCTTCCCTGCCAGGGCCACGCCGGCCGCGCCGACCTTGGCGCCCTCGGCCACCATCGTTTCCAGCTGAGCGCGATAGCGCAGGGTCAGGGCGCGTTGTTCGGCCGTCAGCGCGACCTGCTTGCCATCGATGCTCAGATCGCCGTTGGGGGCGATGCGCGCGCGGCTGCCGTTGTCGGCGCCGACAGTGATGGTCCCGCCATCCAGCGAGAGATTGCCCACCACCAGCCCGCGACCGGGCTTGCCCGTGTCGGACGCGCTGGACGAGGCGGTGTCGGTGCGGTTGCAGCCAACCAGGACCAGGCCCAGGGCCAGGCACAGTGCGAGCAGCGTGGTGGGTGCAGCGTGGTTCTTGAGGCGATTCATCGCACGGGGTCTCATCGCACGGCTTCCTTGGTTGGATGGCGGGACCGCGCCGCACCTTCGGGCGCGGCGTCGGCCAGAGTCCGGATTACTTGCTGCGTGTCGCCGCGCCGGCCGGAGCGGCAAGCGTTGCGGCGGAGGCGTCGACCAGCAGCGGACGCAACGTGCCCCAGGCGTTGTCCAGCACCTTCGGCTGCGCGGCGGCATTGGGATGGACGCCATCGTCCTGCAGCAGCGCCGGGGTGTCGGAAATACCGGCCAGCAGCGAGGGAAGCAGGGTCACGTCCTGGTTGCGGGCCACCTTCTCGTAGACCCCGCGCAGCATCGCGGCCGAGCCGTCCTTGTCGAACATTGGCGGCAGCGCGAAGCCCAGGATGGTGACCTTGGCGCCGCTGGCCTGGGCCAGGTCGACCAGCGCCGACAGATCGCGCTCGATGTGCTCGGCCGGAACGCCCAGGATCGCGTCGTTGCCAGCCAGTTCGATCACCACGACATCGGGGTGGTGCCGAACCAGCAGGGCGGGCAGTTCAGTCAGTCCATCGGCCAGCGTCTTGCCGCCGCGGCTGACGTTGTGGATCGCGGGCGGGGTGGCGGTTTCGGTGGCCAGGCGCTTGCCCAGCAGGGCGACCCAGCCGGCCTCCTCGTCCATCCGGTGTGCTGCACTCAGGCTGTCGCCGAGGATCAGCACACTATCGGGAGCTTGCGCCGGGGCGGCCAGGGCAGGGGCGGCCAGGGCAGGGGGCGCGACGGTGGCCAGGGTCAGTGCCAGCAACAGCGTTTTCATTGGTTTCAAGGTGCGCTCCTTTGCGTGTCAGTTTGCGAGTTCTGTTATCGAGCCGGGACTGCCGGGCAGGGCAATCAGGCCTTGGGCTGCCGCATGCGGCGCCCGGGCGGGCGCCCCGGGCAGGCGCCCCAGGCAGAAGCCGAGGGGGCGCCGTCGGGGCATCAGCCCTCGTCGCGCCAGCGGCGCAGGCGGATCGCGGTGAAGATCATGGCCGCGCCCAGCACCGCGCCGATCCAGAGGTCTGCGCTACCCAGTGCCGAGAGGCCGGCGTCGACGTTGACCAGACGCGACAATTCCGCCGGGCCGTTGATGTCACCGATGTCGCCGACGTTGCCCGGCACCCAGGTGCCCGGGACCACGCTCAGCAGGCCGCGGTAGACCACCGTGTACCAGATCTTGCCGTGCGGGATTTCCACGCCCGGGAAGATGTCGAGCATGCTGACGATGGTGCAGGCCAGGATCGGAACCAGTGCGGCCCACAGGAACGGAACGCGCTTGGACCAGGCCGAGCACATCATCAGCCAGCCGACGGCGGGCAGCGACCAGAGCATCTGCAGCGGCAGCGACACGATGGCCTCGCCGATGATGCGCAGCGGATGGGAGTGGGTCAGCAGTGCCATGCCGCCGGGCACGCCATTGACGTTGATCGTGAAGAACCCGATCACCCAGAACACCATGCCGAGGGCGATGCCGATCGCGATCGAGATCGCCGGCGCCAGCAGCAGGGCCCAGGCGGCCTTGGACAGCACCACCTGCGTGTCCGAGATCGGCATCGATTTCCAGAACAGGATGCTGCGGTCGCGGCGGTCGTCGTACAGCGAGCCCAGCGCGTAGAAGAACACCACGAACGCGAGCACCAGGCCGGTGAGCCCGATACCAACCAGCAGCATGCCGTCGCCGAGCATGCCGATGCCGCGCGAGAACTCGGCGATGTCGCCATCGAAGTCGAACTCGTTGCGGGCCTTGCTGCCCAACAGGCTGCCGGCGATCACCACCAGCACCGCCAGCAGCGCGGCAATGCCGCCGGTGATCACCGGCGCCCAGAGGAATCCGCCCTTGTGCTCCCAGAACTCCCGGCGCAACAGCAGGCGGAAGGTGTGGGTGGGGTGCACGGCGGCGACCGCACGTCGCGCCACGGGGACGCCGCTGTCGGAATTGAGATCGATCGCGTTCATGCGTAGGTCCCCTTCATGGTGGCGACGAACAGGTCGGCCAGGCCCGGCGTGCGCGATTCGCCCAGCGCCTCGAGCTGCTGCGGCGTGCTGCCGTCGAAAAGCATCACGGTCTTGCCGAACGGCAGGGAGCGTTCGTCCAGCGGCTTGAGTGCGCGCGCGTTGTCGAGCTGGTCGGCGCTGACGAGCACTTCGGTGAAGCGTTCGCCCAGCGATTCCATGTCCGAGGTCAGCACGATCTTGCCGTCGCGGATGAACATCACGTCGGTGAGGATGTGCTCGATCTCCTCGACCTGGTGGGTGGTGATGACGATCGTCTTGTCCTCGTCGAAGTAATCCTCCAGCAGGCGCTGGTAGAACTGCTTGCGGTAGAGGATGTCCAGGCCGAGGGTCGGCTCGTCCAGCACCAGCAGCTTGGCGTCGATGGCCATCACCAGCGCCAGGTGCAACTGCACGATCATGCCCTTGGACATTTCCCGCACGCGCATCTTCGGCGTCAGCTGGGTGCCGGCCATGAAGCGGTTGCAGCGGTCGCGATCGAAGCGCGGGTGCACGCCGGCCACGAACTCGATGGCGTCGGCGACGCGCATCCAGCGCGGCAGCACGGCAACGTCGGCGATGAAGCACACATCGCGCATCAGTTCGTCGCGCTGGGTACGCGGATCCAGGCCGAGCACGTTGAACTGGCCCTCGAACGGGATCAGTCCGAGCATCGCCTTGAGGGCGGTGGTCTTGCCGGCGCCGTTGGGTCCGATCAGGCCGACGATGCGGCCGGTCGGGATGTCCAGCGAGGTGTCGTTGAGCGCCAGCTTGTTCTTGTAGGCCTTGCGCAGGCCACGTGCGCTGGCGACCAGGTTGCTGGTGGTCGGGGTGGGGGCGTTCATTGCGCACCTTCCGTGGCCGTGCCACTGGACAGCAGCTCCGCAGGGGTCAGCCCCAGGCGCAGGATGCGTTCCAGCACCAGCGGCCATTCTTCGCGCAGAAACCGCTCGCGCTCGCTCGACAGCAGTTTTTGCGATGCCCCTTCCGTGACGTACATGCCTAGTCCCCTGCGTTTTTCCACGAGTGCCTCGTCCGCCAGTTCCTGATAGGCGCGCGAGACGGTGATTGGGTTGAGCTGGTACTCGGCCGCGACCTGGCGGACCGAGGGCAGCGCGTCGCCGGGCTTGAGGAGCCCGTCGAGCATCATCGCGACGACGCGCTCCTTCAGCTGGCGGTAGATGGGAGCGCCGTCGCTCCATTGAATGGCGGTCATGTTCATCCCCGCGGTGCAAAAGAGAAGTAGGGCATCACCAGCGTGTGCCGGCTGCGGCGGCTGGCGCGGCGGAGGTTACGCTGGGACTCGTTGTCTGCCCGGGCGGCCAGAGCGGTGGTACGACCGTCCAGGCCCGTCGACCCCACCGAGCCGATGGCCCGGTCCGACCCGGCGAGCGGGCTGGAGAGGGCAATCAGGCCGGTCAGGAGCAGGGCGCTGCCGGACAGGAGCAGGGCGGGCGGGTTGAGGAGCTTGCGGTTCATGGCGAACGTCCTGCTCGTTGGTCTGTAGGTGTTGTAGTCAACTATAACACCAAGATTCTCCCCGTCAACACCCCGCCTACCCAACTGAAGGCATACTCCCGACCCGCCAATCTCGGGATGCCCGCAATGCGCCGCCGCACCTTCCTGATCGCCGTTTCCGCCTGCCTGGCCCTGGTCGCGGGGGCTGCCGTGGCTACCGACGGCCTGCTCGACCACGCTTTCCGGCCCCTGGCCGGGCGCACCCCGGTCAATCTGGGCACTGCCTACGCCGGCGAGGTGCTGCTGGTGGTCAACACCGCCAGCAAGTGCGGCTTCACGCCGCAGTTCGAGGGCCTGGAGGCAATGCACGCACGCTATCGGCCGCGCGGCTTCGCGGTGCTGGGCTTTCCGTCCGGCGACTTCCGCGAGCAGGAGTTCGAGGACGAATCGCAGATCCAGCAGTTCTGCACGCTGACCTACGGCGTGAAGTTCCCGATGTTCGAGAAGGTGCACGTGGTCGGCGAACAGGCGACGCCGCTGTACCGGGAACTCGCGCGCGCTTCCGGCCAGCCGCCGAAGTGGAACTTCCACAAGTATCTGGTGGGCCGCGATGGCCGCCTGATTGCGACCTTCGGCAGCGCCACGCGTCCCGACGATCCGGCGCTCGTGGCCGCGGTCGAGGCCGCACTGGCCGCGCCGCGCCCTTGAGCCGGCGATACGCTCGCGCCCTGGCATTGAATGCGGTGACGGCGATCATTGCCGCGACCAGCCCGGATCGCGACAATGCCCGCTTCGCGTCGCGCTGCGGCGTCCGACAGGAGTAGGTTCCGGATGAAGGCCATCGTGCGCGGCGCTGCCGCGTTGCTTACCACCGCCATTGCGCTGACCAGCGCGGCCGCTATTGCCCAGGACAAGACCGTGCTGACCACCGAACGTGAAAAGAACAGCTACATGGTGGGCGCCGATGTCGCCCGCTCGATCGGCCCGATCGCCGCGGACATGGACATCGCCGCGTTCCGTCGTTCCATCGAGAACGTATTCGCCACCGGCAAGTCGCTGCTGCCCGAAGCCGAGACCCCGACCGTAGGCCAGGCATTGATGGCGCGCATCGCTGCGCGCAATGGCCAGGCACCGGAAGGCGCCGCGGTGCCGGAAGTGTCCAAGGAGAAGGTGGGCTATCTGGTGGGCGGCGACGTGGGTCGTTCGCTTGCCCCGATCAAGGCCGAACTCGACGTGGCGGTGCTGGTGCAGGCTGTGCGTACGTCGCTCGCCAAGGAGCCCCTGCTGCTGAGCGAGGCCGAACTGGTCGCAATCGGCAAGGCCTTCGGCGAGAAGATGCAGGCCGCCGATCAGCAGCGCCAGAGCCAGGCCCAGCAGGCCGCGGCCGCCGTCGGCGCGCGCAATCGCGAAGAGGGCCCGGCGTTCCTGGAAACCAACAAGTCGCAGAAGGGTGTGTTCAGCACGCCGTCCGGCCTGCAGTACATGGTGCTTCGCCAGGGTTCGGGCGCGCGTCCGACGATCAACGATCGCGTCCGCGTGCACTACAAGGGCACGCTGCTCAATGGCACCGAGTTCGACAGCTCCTACGGCCGCGGCCAGCCGACCGAGTTTGGCCTGGGCCAGGTCATCGCAGGCTGGACCGAAGGTCTGGGCCTGATGCCGGTCGGCGGCAAGTACCGCTTCTGGATTCCCAGCGAGCTGGCCTACGGCCCGCGTGGCACGCCGGGTGGTCCGATCGGTCCCGACGCGACCCTCGTGTTCGATGTCGAGCTGCTCGAAATCGTGCAATAACGGCAACGTTCAGCTGCGCCGCGACACATTCCGCTTCCGGTACGTTTCGTGCTTCCCCGACTTTCCCTTGCCGCGTCGATCCCCTGCCTGCGCGTCAGCCACTCAACGGAGTTCCACTCGATGAAGTCTTTCCCCCGACTCGCCATGACCGCGCTGGCCGTGGCCTCGCTGGCCCTGGTTGCCACCTCCTGCAAGCCCGGCGACAAGGACAAGGACGCCGCCAAGGCGCCCGAAGCCGCCGAAGCCGGCAAGCCCGGTGACGCCCTGAAGATCCCCGGCCTGGCCACCGAGAAGCAGCAGGCCAGCTACATGATCGGCCTCGATATCGCCAAGACCCTCGAAACGGTCAAGGACGACATCGACCTGGCGACGATCAACAAGGCGATGAAGACGGCGCTCGAGGGCGGCAAGCCGCTGATGGACGAAGCCCAGACCGCGCAGGTCCGTGAAGCGTTTGCGGCGAAGATCCAGGCCAAGCGCATTGCCGAGATGATGGCCGCGGCCAAGAAGAACCTCACCGAAGGCGAGACCTTCCTGGCTGCCAACGGCAAGAAGCCGGACGTCAAGACCACTGCTTCGGGCCTGCAGTACCAGGTCATCACCGAAGGCAAGGGCGCCAAGCCGGCCGCCACCGACAACGTGCGCGTGCACTACAAGGGCACCCTGCTCAACGGCACCGAGTTCGACAGCTCCTACACCCGTGGTGAGCCGGCCGAGTTCATGCTGCAGCAGGTGGTGCCGGGCTGGCAGGAAGGCATCGCGCTGATGCCGGTCGGCAGCAAGTACAAGTTCTGGATCCCCAGCAAGCTCGGTTACGGCGAGCAGGGCACCCCGGGTGGCCCGATCGGCCCGAACGCCACGCTCGTGTTCGAAGTCGAACTGCTCGACATCGCCAAGGGTGGCGCGGGCCAGGCACAGGGTCCCGGCGCGCCGCAGGCCGGCGGCGACCACGCCGCGCACTGATCCACCAACATTGATCGACCCGGGCGCGGTTTCCCGCGCCCCACCGACGGCAGCGCCGCAACGGCGCTGTCGTCGTCGCCGTAGACACTGCGGCGGTCCAAGCCCCCCGACACGGAATCCGCACCATGCGCGTCACCATCTTCGGCACCGGCTATGTCGGTCTCGTCACCGGAACCTGCCTTGCCGACGTCGGCCATGACGTGATCTGCGTCGATATCGACGCGGCCAAGGTCGACGGCCTCAACAACGGCATCGTGCCGATCTACGAACCCGGCCTGGAGCCGATGGTCAAGGCCAACCACGCCGCCGGCCGCCTGCGCTTCACCACCGATGCCGCCAGCGCCGTGGGCCATGGCGACGTGGTGTTCATTGCCGTTGGCACGCCGCCCGACGAAGACGGCAGCGCCGACCTGCAGTACGTGTTGGCCGTGGCGCGCACGATCGGCCAGCACCTCGAGCGCCCGGTGGTGGTGGTCGACAAGTCGACCGTCCCGGTCGGCACCGCCGACAAGGTCACCGCCGCGATCGCGGCCGAGTTGACCAAGCGCGGCGTCGAGATCGCATTCGATGTCGCCTCCAACCCCGAATTCCTCAAGGAAGGCGACGCGGTCAACGACTGCATGCGCCCCGATCGCATCGTGATCGGTGCCAGCAGCCAGGTCGCGATCGACCGGCTCAAGCGCCTGTACGCGCCGTTCAACCGCAGCCACGAACGCATCGTGGTGATGGACGTGCGTTCGGCCGAACTGACCAAGTACGCCGCCAACGCGATGCTGGCGACCAAGATCAGCTTCATGAACGAGATGGCCAACATCGCAGAGCGCGTGGGTGCCGATATCGAGATGGTCCGCCAGGGCATCGGTTCGGACCCGCGCATCGGTTGGCACTTCATCTACCCGGGCGCCGGCTACGGTGGCTCGTGCTTCCCCAAGGACGTGCAGGCGCTCGCGCGCACCGCGCATCACAACGGGTATGACGCGCGCCTGCTTGGCGCGGTCGAGGCGGTGAACGAAAGCCAGAAGGGCCATCTGTTCGACCTGATGCTGCAGCACTACGGTGGCAGCGTCGCCGGCAAGACCGTCGCCGTCTGGGGCCTGGCGTTCAAGCCCAACACCGACGACATGCGCGAGGCTTCCAGCCGCCGCCTGCTGGCCCAGTTGTGGGAAGCCGGCGCCACCGTGCGTGCCTACGACCCGGAAGCCAGCCACGAAGCGCAGCGCGTGTTCGGCGAGCGCGAGGACCTGGTGCTGTGCGATTCGGCGCACGCCGCGCTGGCCGATGCCGATGCGCTGGTGGTGCTGACGGAGTGGAAGCAGTTCCGCAGCCCGGACTTCGCGCGCATCCGTCAGGCAGTGGCAGACAGCGTGATCTTCGACGGTCGCAATCTCTACCACCCCGATGAGGTCGAGGCCGCCGGCATCGCCTACTACGGCATCGGCCGCGGTCGTTCGGTGCGACAGGCCTGAGCCGTGCCCGATCCGATCGAACAGCGGCTGGTCGAACTCGAGACGCGCCTGGCGTTCCAGGAGCATGCGCTGGGCGAGCTCAGCGATGCGCTGGCCGCGGCGCGTGACGAGGAAGCCCGTACCGCGCTGCTGCTGCATCGCGCACTGGACGAGTTGCGCCAGTTGCGCAGTGCCATGTCTGCGAAC
The DNA here is from genome assembly GCF_003719825.1 of Montanilutibacter psychrotolerans. Taxonomy (GTDB): domain Bacteria; phylum Pseudomonadota; class Gammaproteobacteria; order Xanthomonadales; family Xanthomonadaceae; genus Montanilutibacter; species Montanilutibacter psychrotolerans. Next base: position 569,894 of record NZ_RIBS01000002.1, read on the forward strand.
CCGCTGTCGGCCGATCCGGCCAGCGAACCACCCCCGCCGCACTACTGACCCGCGTCACGAATCGCCACCATGAGCCACAACCTCCGCGATCAACTTCTCGGCCTGGGTTTCAAGCCGGCCCCACAACCTGAGCGCAGCGCGCCCAGCCGTTCGGGCGGCGGAAACGCCGGCGAACGCAAGCCCGGTGCACGCGCTGCAGCGCAGCCGGGCGGTGAGCGCCGGCCCGGCGGAAACCGTCACGAGCCCGGTCGCCGTCCCGGCGGCGACAGGCCCGGTGCGGGCAAGCCCGGTGCCGGCAAGCCTGCGTCGGGTCGCCACGCGTCGCCGGGCAAGCCCGGTACGCCGCGTTCCGGGCAGGGGGCGCCGCGCTCGCGCGAGGACATCGACCTTGCCAAGGCCTACGCCATCCGTGCCCAACGCGAGAAGGACGAGCGCATCAAGGCCGAGCAGGCCAAGCAGGAAGAGGCGCGCCTGCGTCGCGAGGCGCGTGCCAAGGTCACCGAGTTGGTGAAGGGCCAGGGACTCAACGTCGCCGACGCCGAGATCGCCCGGCATTTCCCGTACGGCGGCAAGATCAAGCGCGTGTACGTCACCGCCGAACAGCTCAAGGCGCTCAACGCCGGCGAGCTTGGCGTGCTGCAGATGGACGGCCGCTACGTGCTGGTGACGGCGGAGCTGCTGGCACAGGTCGAGGCGGTGTTCGCGCCCGCCGTTGCGCTGAAGGTCGATCCCAACGCACCGGCATCCGAAGACCCCTACGCCGATCCGCAGTACCAGGTGCCCGACGACCTGGTGTGGTGACGTGATCCCGGTCGCGCACCGCGCCAGGGCCCAGGGCCCTGGCACGGCGCGACCGGTGCTGGTGTTGCTGCCGGGGCTCGAAGCCACCGGCCTGTTGCTGGACGAATTCGTCACCGCGCTGACGGCGCGGTTCGACGTGCACCTGCTTACCTATCCGCGCGATCGCGCGCTCGGCTACGCCGAGCTGACCGATTACGTGCGCGATCGCCTGCCTCGACGCCCGTACGTGCTGGTAGCCGAATCGTTCTCCGGTCCGATCGCGCTGCGCCTGGCGGCGCAGGGTGGGCCGGACCTTCGTGGCGTGGTGCTTGCGGCGTCGTTCGCGACGCTGCCGTTGCCGGTCAAGCCGCTGCTGTCGACGCTCGCGTCGTGGGTGTCGCCGCGCCGCGTGCCCATTGGCGTGGTGTCTGCGGTGCTGTGGGGGCGCTGGGCGAATTCCGAGCGGGAGGCGTTGCTGGCGCGGAGCCTGGCATTGGTTGAGCCGACAGTGCTTTCGGCGCGGGTGCGTGCCGCGCTTTCCGTCAGCGTGGACCTGGCGGCGCTTCCCGCCCGGCTGCCACTGATCTACCTGCAGGCCGCGTGCGACCGGTTGATTACCGGCAGTGCCGCCAGACGGATACAGCGCGAGCGGCCTTCGACGAAGCTGCGCCGGTTCGATGCGCCGCACTTCCTGCTGCAGGTTCGACCCGCGGAATGCGCGGCGGAAATCGAAGCGTTCGTCGACGGGCTGCAACTTTCCAGAGACGAGTAGGGACGCCCCAGTACGTAGGATGGGTTGAGCGCAGCGATACCCATCACGCGCCGCGTCTACAGCGACGCATGCGACGGTTCAACGCCGCGAATCGCGTCGAGACCCGACTGCCACTGAAGCGGCGGCATCTGGATCCTCTCGGCCCCGGCCGATGGGTATCGCTTTGCTCAACCCATCCTACGATTCTGTCGATGCTGGTGTCCTGCGTGTCGGTGCGCCGTGTGCCCATTGGCGTGGTGCCTGCGGTGCTGTGGGGGAGCTGGCGCAATCCCGAGCGAGATACGTAGGATGGGTTGAGCGCAGCGATACCCATCACGCGGCACCTCGACAGCGACGCATGCGACGGTTCAATGCCGCGTCGCATTGCGCCCCCCTGACCACCACCGGAAGCGGCGGCATCTGGATCCTCTCGGCCCCGGTCGATGGGTATCGCGTTGCTCAACCCATCCTACGATTCTGTCGATGCTGGTGTCCTGCGTGTCGGTGCGCCGTGTGCCCATTGGCGTGGTGCCTGCGGTGCTGTGGGGGAGCTGGCGCAATCCCGAGCGCGAGATACGTAGGATGGGTTGAGCGCAGCGATACCCATCACGCGGCGCGTCTACAGCGACGCATGCGACGGTTCAACGCCGCGTCGCATTGCGCCCCCCTGACCACCACCGGAAGCGGCGGCATCTGGATCCTCTCGGCCCCGGTCGATGGGTATCGCTTTGCTCAACCCATCCTACGTTCCTGCAGGTGCGACCCGCGGAATGCGCGGCGGAGATCGAAACGTTCGTCGACGGGCTGCAACTTTCCGCAGACGAGAAGGGACGGGCCGCGCACGCCGCGACCGGCGTCGCTCAACCCGTCGCGTGCCTGCGCGGTGCATCCTCGTGCAATCGACCGCGCACGACGTCGAGGCGGCCGATCATGCCGTGCACAGCCTGCGCGGTTTCTTCCGGACGCTCCATCGGGAACAGGTGGCTGCCCTCGACCCACGACAGGTGCGGCCCGACCAGCCCGCGTGTCGCGTCCAATCCGGCGTGACGCAGCTCGCGCGATCGCGTGCCGGCCAGAAACCCCACCGGAACCTGCAGGCCACGGGCGAGCACCGCGTTGCTGGCCATCGGCAGCGTGCGGTAGATGCGGTGTTCGACCTCGCGCTGGAACACGAGCTCGCGCGCGCCATCGCCGTCGTCGCGGGTGCCGTGTTCGACGTAGTCGTGCAGCACGCGCGGGTCCCAGCGCGCGAACGCGGGCTTGGCGGCGAAGTGCGCGTGTACCGCTGCGCGGTCCGGCCAGTGCCTGCGACGTTGCAAGGTGGCGCGGATCGGCATGACCAGGCTGTCCAGTCCGGTACAACGCCCCAACCGAACCAGCTGGGCGCGCCAGCCGGCGATCAGCGGCGAGTCGATCATCACCACGCCGGCCACGCGGCGTGCCAGGCGGCTGGCGGCCATCATGCTGAGATAGCCGCCCAGCGAATGACCGACCAGCCACAGTCGGCGACCGGCGAGGTCCAGGCCGTCGATGCGGGCGCACAGCTCATCCACGAGGTGCGGCCAGTCGCGGGTGACCGGGTAGCGCGGGTCGTGGCCGATGCGCTCCGGCCGCACGACCCGGAAGTGCCCGGCCAGCGCTTCCAGCATCACCCGGTAGACCGGCGCCGGAAAGCCATTGGCATGCGAGAACAGCAGCAGGTCCTGCATCGGGTCGGCGTCCGGAGAAGATTCCGTACTGTAGCGTATGCAACGGGCCGTGGGCGGCGTTCGGGCGTTCCGGGCAGGAGCGCGGAACAACTCGGGACGCAGAGCCGGGCCCGTTCACCCGCCCATCGATGCGACGGCCAGGGCCGTCGTCACACCAGTCGCGTCAGAACAGTTCGTCGATCGGGGTGGCCAGCAGGGCGCTGGCCCCGTGCGCGAAGCGGCGCAGGCTCGACACGCCCAGGTCGCGCAGGATGCGATGGGTCTGGTGGGGCACGGGCGATTCGTCGATGTCGTGCGGCGCGACATTCTTCCCGTGCACGCCAGGCAGGAATTCGATCCCCGCGGCTGCATAGCAGTGCTGCACCATCGCCGAACAGTACAGCGCGCCTTCCTTGGCCAACAGGTTGCTGCGTCGTCGCAACCGGGTGCTGTGCATTGCCATCAGCGTGCCCGCCAGCTCGCCCAGCGAGTAGCTCGACAGACCCGACAGCAGGTCCAGGCCGGCAACCTGGACGCGGCGAACCTGATCGGCATCGAGGCCGAAGTCGAGGATGGCCAGGTTCGGGAACGCGTCGGCATCGAAGTAGCGCTGGGCGCGGTTTTCCTGCACGCCCAGGCGGATCTGGCGGTAGCGCAGGTCCAGGTCGGATTCGATGACCCACCAGTGCCCGTCGGCGCGACGTTCGCTGAAAATGAAGGCGTGCGACCACAGGCTGCGGTGCCCATCGGCGGTCAGAGGCGCCTGCGCCTTGCGGATCAGCTTGTTGATGAAGTCCCGGCCGCCGCACAGGCCGATCCGGCCGGGCGCGGCGTGTTTTTCGATGAAGGCGGCGTTGCTGGTGGCGGTCGCGTCGTCCATGCGGGTCGTTCGAGGTCTGGGCTACGAGGATCGACATCCTAGCCTGTGGCACGGCCGGTCCCGAGGCGCGCGCGAACGGGCGGCCCGCGGCGCGACGCCGACCCGTGCCGGCGCCGCGCTTCAGTCCGGGTCGTAATCCAGGTTCGAGGCCAGCCAGCGTTCGGCCTGGGCCAGGCTGACGCCCTTGCGGCGGGCGTAATCCTCGGCCTGTTCCTTCGACACGCGCCCGACGACGAAATACTGGCAGCCCGGGTGGCTGAAGAAATACCCCGAGACCGCCGCCGCCGGGGTCATCGCGTAGCTTTCGGTCAGTTGCATGCCGGTGTGGCGCGGCGCGTCGAGCATGCGGAAGAGGGTCGCCTTCTCGCTGTGCTCGGGGCAGGCGGGGTAGCCCGGGGCCGGGCGGATGCCGCGGTACTGCTCGTCGATCAATGCCTCGGCATCGAGCGTCTCGTCCGGCGCGTAGCCCCAGAACTCCGTGCGCGCACGCTGGTGGATGCGTTCGGCCAGGGTCTCGGCGAAACGGTCGGCCAGCGCCTTGAGCAGGATCGCGTTGTAGTCGTCGAACTCGGCCTCGAAGCGCTTGACGTGCTCGTCGATGCCGATGCCCGCGGTGACCGCGAACCCTCCGATCCAGTCCTGTCGTCCGCTGTCGCGCGGCGCGATGAAATCGGCCAGGCAGAAGTCCGGGCGCTCGACCGGCTTGTCGACCTGCTGGCGCAGGAAATGCAGCGTGGTCGATGTGCCGTCGACATCCACGATCACGTCATCCCCGACGCTGTTGGCCGGCCACAACCCGAACACCGCCTTGGCCGTCAGCCACTTCTCGTCGACGATGCGCTTGAGCATCGCCTGCGCGTCGCGGAACAGCTCGGTGGCCTGTGTGCCGACGATCTCGTCGGTGAGGATCGCCGGGTAGCGGCCGGCCAGTTCCCAGGCCTGGAAGAATGGCGTCCAGTCGATCAGGCCGACCAGTTCTTCCAGCGGGTAATCGTCGAACACGTGCAGGCCCGGCTGCCTGGGCGTGGGCGGAACGTAGTCGGCCCAACCGCCGTCGAAGCGTTGCAGGCGGGCCTTCTCCAGCGGCACCAGGCGCTTGCCGTCGCCGCGGTTGCGATGGCGCTCCCGGATCTCGGCGTAGTCGGCGTCATTGGCCGCGACGAACGCCGTGCGAAGGTCGGCACTGATCAGCGACTGCGCCACGCCGACCGCGCGCGATGCGTCCTTCACCCAGACCGTCGGCGATTTGTAATGCGGATCGATCTTGAGCGCGGTGTGCGCGCGCGACGTGGTCGCCCCGCCGATCAGCAGGGGCAGGGTGAACCCCTGGCGCTGCATCTCGCGCGCCACGTGGCTCATCTCTTCCAGCGACGGGGTGATGAGCCCGGACAGGCCGATCAGGTCGGCGTTCTCGGCCTTGGCGCGGTCGAGGATGACCTGCGCCGGCACCATCACGCCCAGGTCGATGACCTCGAAGTTGTTGCACGCCAGCACCACGCCGACGATGTTCTTGCCGATGTCGTGCACGTCGCCTTTGACGGTGGCCATCACGATCTTGCCGTTGGACTTGCCGACGTCGCCGGTGCGCAGTTTCTCGGCCTCGATGTACGGCAGCAGGTGGGCGACCGCCTTCTTCATGACGCGTGCCGACTTCACCACCTGCGGCAGGAACATCTTGCCGGCGCCGAACAGGTCGCCGACCACGTTCATGCCGTCCATCAGCGGGCCTTCGATGACGTCGAGCGGGCGCGTCGACAGCGTGCGGGCCTCCTCGGTGTCCAACTCGATCCACTGGTCGATGCCGTGCACCAGGGAGTGGCTGAGACGTGCCCGCACGGGCTTCTCGCGCCAGACCAGGTCCTCGGTCCGCTTCTCGCCCTTCTTGCCCTTGAACTTGTCGGCGATCTCCAGCAGTCGCTCGGTGCCGTCGCTGCGACGGTTCAGCACCACGTCCTCGACGCGCTCGCGTAGTTCGGGATCCAGGTCGTCGTACAGCGGCAGCGCACCGGCGTTGACGATGCCCATGTCCATGCCCGCACGAATCGCGTGGTACAGGAACACCACGTGGATCGCCTGGCGCACCGGCTCGTTGCCGCGGAAGGAGAACGAGACGTTGGAGACGCCGCCCGACACGTGGGTGTGCGGGAAACGGCGCTTGAGCTCGCGGGTCGCCTCGATGAAGTCGACCGCGTAGTTGTTGTGCTCTTCGATGCCCGTGGCGATGGCGAACACGTTGGGGTCGAAGATGATGTCCTCGGGCGGGAACCCGATCCGCTGCGTCAGCAATGCATACGCGCGCGAGCAGATCTCGACCTTGCGGTCGATGCTGTCGGCCTGGCCGACCTCGTCGAAGGCCATCACCACCACGGCCGCACCGTAGCGGCGCACCAGGCGCGCCTGGCGCAGGAACTCCGCTTCGCCTTCCTTCATCGAGATTGAGTTGACGATGCCCTTGCCCTGCAGGCATTTCAGGCCGGCTTCGATGACGCTCCACTTCGAGCTGTCCACCATCACCGGCACGCGCGCGATGTCGGGTTCGGCCGCGATCAGGTTGATGTAGTCCACCATCGCCTTCTCGGAGTCGAGCATGCCCTCGTCCATGTTGACGTCGATGACCTGCGCGCCGTTCTCGACCTGCTGCCGCGCAACCACCACGGCCTCGTCGTAGCGGTTGTCCAGGATCAGCTTCTTGAACTGCGCGCTACCGGTGACGTTGGTGCGTTCGCCAACGTTGATGAAGTTGCTTTCCGGCGTGATCAGCAGCGGCTCGAGGCCGGACAGCGCAGTGCGGTTTGCTTTGCTCATGGGGTGGTGGTGTCTGGCGTGCGCGGGCGCTTGCGCCGGCTTTCGTGGGGCAGGAAGGAAGAATCGCCGTTCATCGAAGCGCTCATGCCGATTGCACGTGCGTTGCGTGCGACGCCAGCGGCTGGCGCGGCGTGACACCGCGCACGGCCTCGACAATCGCGGCGATGTGCGCAGGCGTGGTGCCGCAGCAGCCGCCGACCAGGTTCAACATTCCGGATTGGGCGAACTCGCGCAGCACGTCGGCCATGTCTTCGGGTGTCTCGTCGTAGCCACCGAAGGCATTGGGCAGTCCGGCATTGGGATGGGTGCTGACGTAGGCGTCGGCGATGCGCGACAGCACATCGACATGCGGTCGCAGGTCCTTTGCCCCGAGCGCGCAGTTGAGGCCGATCGCGAGCGGCTGCGAATGGCGCAGCGAGTACCAGAACGCCTCGGCCGTCTGCCCCGACAGGGTGCGACCGGAAGCGTCGGTGATCGTGCCGGAGATCATCACCGGCAGGCGTGTGCCGCGCGCGTCGAAGGCTTCCTCGATGGCGAACAGCGCGGCCTTGGCGTTGAGGGTGTCGAACACCGTCTCGACCATGATCACGTCGGCGCCACCGTCGATCAGTCCGTCGGTGGCCTCGCGGTAGGCGACGCGCAACTCGTCGAAGCTGATCGCGCGGAAGCCAGGGCGATTCACGTCCGGGCTCAACGACGCCGTGCGGCTGGTGGGGCCGAGTACGCCGATCACGAACCGCGGTCGGGACGGATCGGCCGCTTCGGCTTCGTCGCAGGCCACGCGGGCGAGACGTGCGCCGGTCTCGTTGAGCTCGCGGGCGAGGTGCTCCAGGCCGTAGTCGGCGAGCGAAATCGTGGTCGAGTTGAAGGTGTTGGTCTCGACCAGGTCGGCGCCGGCGGCCAGGTATTGCGCGTGGATGGAGCCGATGATGTCCGGGCGCGTGAGGCTCAGCAGGTCGTTGTTGCCGCGCTGGTCCCGCGCGCAGCCGCAGCCGTCGCCGTGGGCGTGCGCGTTTTCTGCAACGGTGTACAGGCTGTCGTAGCCGTGCGCGAAGCGCTCGCCGCGGTAGTCGTCCTCGGCCAGCTCGTACTGCTGGATCATCGTGCCCATGGCGCCGTCGATCACCAGGATGCGCTCACGCAGCAGGCGTTGCAGCGTCTGCGCGCGCTCGGGGTTCAGCCAGGGAAGGGCAGGGCTGCTCATGCGCGCTTGTCCTGCTTGCGGGCCGCGGCGGGCTTGCGCGCGATCAGGGCAATCACCTCGAAGTGCGGCGGGCGGCGTTCGCGGGTGACCGTCTCGCAGCTGGTGATCTCCAGGCCGGCCTTGCTGGTGAACTTCTGCAGGTCCTTCTCGGCGAAGCCCAGGTTGACGTGGCCATAGGCCTCCACGGCGGCGCGGTGCTCGTGGCGGGCCAGGCTGGTCAGCAGCAGCCGGCCGCCCGGACGCAGCACGCGCGCGGCCTCGGCGACCGCCTGGGCGGGCTGGTCGGCGTAGGTCAACGCGTGCATCAGCACCACCAGGTCGAAATGCGCGTCGGCGAACGGCAGCGCGTGCATGTCGCCCTCGCGGACTTCGACGTTGCGCAGCCGGCGCAACCGCTCGGACGCGGCGAGCACGACCTTGGTGCTGGAGTCCAGGCACACGTAGCGGTTGGAATGCGGGGCCAGCAGTTCGGCCAGAACCCCGTCACCGGAGGCGATGTCCAGCACGTCGCCGGGCTCAAGCAGCGGCAGCGCCGAGCGCGCCAATGCTTCCCAGGTGCGTCCCGGGGAGTAATGGCGCTCCATGTCGCCAGCCACCGAATCCGCCCAGTTCTGGTCGGCCGCGCGCATTGCCAGCACGCCCGACACCCGTTCGCGGTCCTGGCGCAGCAGCGGGTCGTCGCTGCCTTCGCGCAGGGTTTGCCAGAGCGCGCGCTGGGCGCTGTCGAGCGCCGGTTCGTCGAAGCGGTAGTAGGCCGACACGCCGGCGCGTCGATCGCGCACCAGCCCGGCTTCCTTGAGCTTGGCCAGGTGCGTGGACACCCGCGGTTGCGCCAGCCGGGTGATGGCCGACAGCTCGGCGACCGTCAGCTCTTCGTTCTCGAGCAGCGCCAACAGCCGCACGCGCGTGGCGTCGGCGAAAACCTTGAGCCGGGACGACCAGCCTTCCAGATCCATGCAGCCTTCCTTTATCAATGCATCGCGATACAGAGATAAGTTTGGTCGGGCGGGGCCTGTGCGGTCAAGTCCGGACGTCGTCGGACGCGACGGGGTCGTCAGAACCGGCGGCTCGCTTCGCCGGCCGGGTCGCAGAAGCAGAACGCCCGCGGCTGTGGGCCGCGGGCGCAGGTGCATCCTTGCCGTTCGGGGCCGTACCCGGCCCCGGTCGGACAGCGTTGGCCGGGCCAGCCGAGGCCAGCCGAGGCCAGCCGGGCCGGGGTGTGCTCAGCCCGCCAGTTCGACCAGCAGCTTGTTGAGCCGTCGCACGTAGGCGGCCGGATCATCGAGGCTGTCGCCGGCGGCCAGGGAGGCCTGGTCGAACAGGATGTGCGAGAGTTCGTTGAAACGGCTCTCGTCGGGCTCGGCACCGAGCCGGGCGACCAACGGGTGCTCGGGGTTGAACTCGAAGACCGGCTTGGACTCGGGCAACGTCTGCCCGCTGGCTTCGAGGATCTGTCGCAGCTGCGGGGCGATGTCCTGTTCGCCCACGGCCAGGATCGCCGGCGACTCGGTCAGTCGATGCGACACCCGCACGTCCGCGACCTTCTCGCCCAGCGCCAGCTTCAGGCGCGCGCCCAGGCCTTCGCTGGCCTGCGCGGCCTGCTCGCGGGTCTGGCGATCGAGCTCGGAGTCGAGCGCGCCCAGGTCCAGGTCGCCGCGGGTCACGTCGACCAGCGACTTGCCGTCGAACGTGTCGAGGTAGCCGACCAGCCACGGGTCGACCCGGTCGGTAAGCAGCAGCACTTCGATGCCCTTCTTGCGGAACACCTCCAGGTGGGGGCTGTTGCGCACCTGCGCGTGGCTCTCGCCCACCAGGTAGTAGATCTTGTCCTGGCCGGGTTGCATGCGGGCGATGTAGTCGGCCAGCGACACCACCTGCTCGCCGCTGTCGCCCTGGGTGGAGGCGAAGCGCAGCAGGCCGGCGATCTTCTCGCGGTTGGCGAAGTCTTCCGCCGGGCCTTCCTTCAGCACCTGGCCGAAGTGCTTCCAGAACGTGCGGTACTGCTCGGCGTCGCCGGCAGCCAGCTTTTCGAGCATGTCCAGGGCACGCTTGGTCAGCGCGGTCTTCATGGAGCCGATCACTGGGTCTTTCTGCAGGATCTCGCGCGACACGTTCAGCGACAGGTCGGCCGAATCCACCACGCCGCGGACGAAGCGCAGGTACAGCGGCAGGAACTCGTCGGCCTGGTCGAGGATGAACACGCGCTGCACGTACAGCTTCAGGCCGTGCGGCACGTCGCGCTGGTACAGGTCGAACGCGGCGCGACCTGGGACGTACAGCAGCGAGGTGTACTCGAGCTTGCCCTCGACCTTGTTGTGGCTCCATGCGAGCGGGTTTTCGAAGTCGTGCGCGACGTGCTGGTAGAACGCCTGGTACTCCTCGTCCTTGATCTCGGCACGCGGGCGCGTCCACAGCGCGCTTGCGCGATTGACGGTTTCCCAAGCGGGCGCGGCGGTGCTGGCGTCGTCGCCTTCGTCATTGCCCTGTGATTGCACGGGCAGCTCGATCGGCACGCCGATGTGGTCGGCGTACTTCTTGACGATGCCGCGCAGGCGCCAGCCGTCGGCGAAGGACTTTTCCGCGTCCTTGAGGTGCAGCACGATGCGTGTGCCGCGCTGGCCCAGATCGACGGTGGCGACATCGAACTCGCCTTCGCCGCGCGATGCCCAATGCACGCCCTCGCTGGCCGGCAGGCCGGCGCGACGGGTGAATACCTCGACGCGGTCGGCAACGATGAACGCCGAGTAGAAGCCGACGCCGAACTGGCCGATCAGCTGAGCGTCCTTTTTCTGGTCACCCGAAAGGTTGTGCAGGAAGTCGGCCGTGCCCGAGCGCGCGATGGTGCCCAGGTGCGAGACCGCTTCGGCCCGGCTCATGCCAATGCCATTGTCTTCGACGGTGATGGTGCCGGCCTGCGCATCGAAGTCGATGCGGATCCGCGGCTCGGCGTCGCCCTCCAGCAGTTCCGGACGCGCCAGGGCCTCGAAACGGAGCTTGTCGGTGGCGTCGGCGGCGTTGGAGACCAGTTCGCGAAGGAAGATCTCCTTATTGGAATACAGCGAATGGATCATCAGGTGCAGCAGCTGCTTCACCTCGGTCTGGAAACCCAGGGTTTCCTTTTGAACTTCCACACTCATGCGTATCCAGGCTCCCAGTCGATTGCGCGGCACGGTCGGCCGATGCGGAAAGGGTCGGGGCACTCGCGCGGATTTCAAGCGTTGCCAAGGTTGGCGCGACGGTTTGCTGGGATGGCCGGCGTGGCCAGGTCCGCCCACAGGCGCGACCGGTGGCGTGCGCGGGGAAGGGTTGGCGTGCCGGACGGGGAAGGGGGCCGGTCGCGCGGGTAGGGTTCTGACGCGGTCGCGGCTACAATCCGCGTTCCCGTGGCGGCGCAGCTCCCGTGGCGCCCGGGCGACCCTTCCGTAATCGACCGAGGTGCCAACGTGGATTTCCGCTTCACCGAAGAGCAGTTGATGATCCAGGACGTGGCGCGTCGGATTGCGCAGGAAAAGATCGCGCCCAGCGCCGAGCACCACGACCAGACCGGTGAGTTCCCGCTGGCCAACATCCGCACCCTCGGTGAGAACGGCCTGATGGGCATCGAGGTGCCGACCGAGTACGGCGGCGCCGGCATGGATCCGATCAGCTACGTGCTGGCCATGGTCGAGATCGCCGCGGCCGACGCCGCGCATTCGACCATCGTGTCGGTCAACAACTCGCTGTTCTGCAACGGCATCCTGAAGTTCGGCAGCGAGGCGCAGAAGCAGCTCTACGTGCGCGCGATCGCCGAGGGCCGCGAAATCGGCGCGTTCGCGCTGACCGAGCCGCAGTCGGGCTCCGACGCCACGGCAATGCGTTGCAAGGCCACCAAGCAGGCCGACGGTAGCTTCGTGATCAACGGCAAGAAGAGCTGGATCACGTCCGGCCCGGTCGCCCGTTACATGGTGCTGTTCGCGATGACCGATCCGGATAAGGGCGCGCGCGGCATCACCGCGTTCATGGTCGACACCGCAAAACCCGGCTTCCACCGCGGCAAGACCGAGCCCAAGCTCGGCATCCGTGCCTCGGCCACGTGCGAGGTCGAGTTCACCGACTACGTCGCCAGTGCCGACGACGTGCTCGGTGACGAAGGCCACGGCTTCAAGATCGCGATGAGCGTGCTCGACGCCGGCCGCATCGGCATTGCCAGCCAGGCCATCGGCATCGCCCGCGCCGCCTACGAGGCCACGCTGGCCTACGTCAAGGAGCGCAAGGCCTTCGGTGCGCCGATCGGCACGTTCCAGATGACCCAGGCCAAGATCGCCGACATGAAGTGCAAGCTCGATGCGTCGCTGCTGCTCACGCTGCGTGCGGCCTGGCAGAAGGGCGAGTTCGAGAAGGGCGGCGCGCGCTTCAGCACCGAGGCGGCGATCGCCAAGCTCACCGCCTCCGAGGCGGCGATGTGGATCAGTCACCAGGCCGTGCAGATCCACGGCGGCATGGGCTATTCCAAGGAGATGCCGCTGGAGCGCTATTTCCGCGACGCCAAGATCACCGAAATCTACGAGGGCACCAGCGAGATCCAGCGCCTGGTGATCGCCCGCAACGAGACCGGCCTGCGGTAAGGCTTCGGCCGCGCTGACAGAAGATGAAACGCCAACGCATTTCACGAGTCACTGCCTGCCCCGGGGATCGCGGTCGCGATCCCCGCGTTTCCTGGATCGCCGGCCGCGCATGCGAGCCCATCCCCGACGCGCAAGGCGTCACCGATGGTCGCAATGCCCGTGCCCGTCGCCCGCGCCAGACTCCTTCCTCGCACTGACTATTCCGGCCCGCGCGCAAGCGTGGGCCTCATTCCATCGGACCTCCCGTTGCCATGAGCACCAAACGTAAACCCGCTGCCGCCGACAAACCCGCCGCCACCAAAGCCGCTGCCGGCAAGTCCGTGAGTGCGCCCGTCGCGAAGAAGGCGGCCACCAAAAAGCCCGCTGCCAAGACGCCCGCCGCGAAGAAGCCCGCCGTCGCCCAGGCGGTGGTCCCGGCCGAAGCGCGCATCGAGCGCGTCTCGCTCGAGCCGATCCTGGCCGCGATCCGCAAGCGCCTGCCCAAGAGCCAGCACGTCGAGGCCGAGGCGTTCGCCAAGTCGTTCTACCGGCGCATGACCGAGGACGAGTTGCCGCTGCACAGCGCAGACGGCTGGGCCGCGCTGGCCAGCGACTTCCTCGATTTCGCGCGCAGCCGCAAGGCCGGCGCCGCCCGTGTCCGCCTGTTCAACCCGACGATCAAGGCGCAGGGCTGGGAATCGCCGCACACCGTGCTGCAGATCGCCAATGACGACATGCCGTTCCTGGTCGACTCGGTGACGATGGCGCTGGCCGAGCAGGGCATCGGCGTGCACGTGCTGGGCCACCCGGTGGTGCCGTTCAAGCGTGACAAGGCGGGCAAGCTGGTCGCAGTGGGCGAGGGCGAGCGCGAGTCGCTGATGCACCTGGAGATCGATCGCCAGCCGGTCGAGGTGATGCCCAGGATCGAAAAGGCGCTGCACGGCGTGCTTGCCGACGTGCGCTCGATGGTGCGCGACTGGTCGGGCATGCACGGCAAGATGCTCGAGGTGGCGCAGCAGCTGGGATCGCGCGAGCTGCCGGTCAGCGATGAAGGCCGCCACGAGGCGCAGGAGTTCCTGCGCTGGGCAGCCAACGACCACTTCACGTTCCTGGGTTACCGCGAGTACGAAGTCGCCAAGGTCAAGGGCGAGGAAGTGCTGCGCGCGGTCGAAGGCAGTGGCCTGGGCCTGCTGCGCGGCGAAGACCAGGGCAAGCCGCGTCCGCTGTCGTCGCTGGCGGCGCACTACATGCCGCAGTCCGGTTCGGTCGACGCGCTGATCCTCACCAAGACCAATGCCCGCGCCACCGTGCACCGTCCCGGCTACATGGACTACATCGGTGTGCTCAGCTTCGACAAGGATGGCAAGCCGGTGCGCGAGGAGCGCTTCCTCGGCCTGTACACCTCCAGTGCCTACAACCGTCGCCCGTGGGACATCCCGCTGGTGCGCCAACGCCACGAGTTCGTGATGCACAACTCCGGCCTGGCCAGCGACAGCCACAGCGGCAAGGCGTTGCGCCACATCCTGGAAACCCTGCCGCGCGACGAGCTGTTCCAGTCCAGCGAGGAAGAACTGCTGCGGACCAGCTCCGGGATCCTGGGCCTGCAGGAACGCGTGCGCAGCAAGCTGTTCCTGCGCCGCGACCGCTACGGCCGCTTCTTCTCCGGCCTGGTCTACATCCCGCGTGACCGCTTCAACACCGACGTGCGCCTGCGCATCGAGGCGATGCTCAAGCGCGTGCTGCACGGCGAGCACATCGACTCGTCGGTAATGCTCGGCGAATCGCCGCTGGCCCAGCTGCACCTGATCGTGCGCCCGAAGTCGGGCCAGACGATCGAAGTCGACAACGCCGCGATCGAGGCCGAACTGGCCGAGATCGTGCGCAATTGGCAGGACGACCTGCGCGAAGCACTGACCGCGCGCCAGGGCGAGGAACGCGGCCTCGGGCTCGCCGCCACCTTCGGCCGTGCGCTGCCGATGGGCTACATCGAGACCGCCGGCGTCGCGGTGGCTGCTGACGACGTCGAACACCTCGCCGCGCTCGAGGGCGCCGACGACCTGCGCCTGAGCCTGTACCGCGCGCATGCCGGCGAAGGTGGGCTGCGCTTCAAGTTGTATCGCCAGAACGACGACATCCCGCTGTCGGACGCGTTGCCGATGATGGAGAACATGGGGCTGCGCGTGCTCTCCGAGCATCCGCACCGCGTGATCGTCGATGGCCGGACGTCCTACATCCAGGACTTCGAGGTCGAGATCACCGTCGGCCAGGACGAGATCGACATCAGCACGCTCGACCAGCTGTTCGAGCAGGCGTTCGCGCGGATCTGGCGCGGCGATGCCGAGAACGACGGCTTCAACCGCCTGATCCTCGGCGCCGGCCTGTCCTGGCGCCAGGTCGCGATGCTGCGCGCGTACTGCAAGTACCTGTTGCAGGTGGGCGTGCCGTTCTCGCAGGCCTATGTCGAAGGCACGTTTGCGCGCTATCCGCTGCTTGCGCGCCTGCTGGTCGAGCTGTTCGAAGCCCGCTTCGATCCGTCGACGGGCAGCGAAAGCAAGGCCGAGATCAAGGCCGGCATGGAGCGTTTCCGCGCCCAGCTGGCGGCATTGGCCGGTGGCGATGCCGCGGCGCTGACCGCGCTGGAGCCGGTGATCGCGGCACGCGCCGGCAAGCGTGATGTGCAGGTCGATGCGACCCGCGCCGCGTTCAAGGGCCTGCTCGATCGCGTGTCCAGCCTCGACGAGGACCGCATCCTGCGCAGCTTCATCGGCGTGATCATGGCCACGCTGCGCACCAGCTACTACCAGCAGCCCGCTGATGGCAGCGAACGCGGCTACGTCAGCTACAAGTTCGATTCGGCCCACGTGCCGGATTTGCCCAAGCCGCGGCCGTACCGTGAGATCTTCGTGTACGGCCCGCGCGTCGAGGGCGTCCACCTGCGCTTCGGCCCGGTGGCGCGCGGTGGCCTGCGCTGGTCGGACCGTCGCGAGGACTTCCGCACGGAGGTGCTGGGCCTGGTGAAGGCGCAGATGGTCAAGAACACCGTGATCGTGCCGGTCGGCTCGAAGGGCGGCTTCTTCGCCAAGCGTTCGCCGGCCAACGGTGACCGCGACGCCGTGCTGGCCGAGGGCATCGCCTGCTACAAGATGTTCATCAACGGCCTGCTCGACATCACCGACAACATCGTCGACGGCCGTATCGTCGCGCCGCTGGATGTCGTGCGCCACGACCAGGACGATCCGTACCTGGTCGTCGCCGCCGACAAGGGCACCGCGACGTTCTCCGATATCGCCAACGGCATCGCCCGCGAGCACGGTTTCTGGCTCGACGATGCGTTCGCCTCGGGTGGCTCGGTCGGCTACGACCACAAGGGCATGGGCATCACCGCCAAGGGCGCGTGGGAGTCGGTCAAGCGCCACTTCCGGGCGATGGGCCGTGACAGCCAGAAGCAGGACTTCACCGCGGTCGGCGTGGGTGACATGTCCGGCGACGTGTTTGGCAACGGCATGCTGCTGAGCAAGCACATCCGCCTGCTGGCCGCGTTCGACCACCGCCACATCTTCCTGGATCCGAATCCGGACGCGGCGGTGACGTTCAAGGAACGCCAGCGCATGTTCAAGCTGCCGCGTTCGAGCTGGGACGACTACGACCAGTCGCTGATCAGCAAGGGTGGCGGTGTGTTCCCGCGTTCGGCCAAGTCGATTGCACTGTCGCCGGAAATCAAGGAAGCACTCGGCATCGATGCCGCGATCGCGGCGATGAGCCCGGTGGAACTGCTCAGCGCCATCCTCAAGTCGCCGGTCGACCTGCTCTGGAACGGCGGCATCGGCACCTACGTCAAGGCCAGCAGCGAAAGTCACGGCGACGTCGGTGATCGCGCCAACAACGCGCTGCGCGTCGATGGCCGCGAACTGCGCTGCAAGGTGGTGGGCGAGGGTGGCAACCTGGGCATGACCCAGCTGGGTCGCATCGAAGCGGCGCAGCACGGCGTGCTGCTCAACACCGACTTCATCGACAATTCCGCTGGCGTTGATACCTCCGACCACGAGGTCAACATCAAGATCCTGCTCAACGGCGAGGTGCAGGCCGGCAACCTGACGGTGCCGGCGCGTAACAAGCTGCTGGCGTCGATGACCGACGAGGTCGCCGACCTCGTGCTCACCGACAACTACCGCCAGAACCAGGCAATCAGCCTGATGGAGCGCATGAGCCTGACGCGATTGGGCTCGAAGCAGCACTTCATCCGCACGCTGGAGCAGCAGGGCCTGCTCGATCGCCAGATCGAGTTCCTGCCATCCGACGCGGAGCTTTCCGAGCGCAAGGTGCGCGGCCAGGGCCTGACCCGCGCCGAGCTGGCCGTGCTGTTGTCGTACAGCAAGCTGGTGATCTTCCAGCAGTTGCTCGAGTCGGACGTGCCGGAAGACCCGTTCCTGTCCAAGGAGCTGGTGCGCTACTTCCCGCAACCGCTGCAGACCAAGTACGCCAAGTCGATGGAAGGCCATCGCCTGAAGCGCGAGATCATCGCCACGGCGGTGACCAACTCGATGGTCAATCGGATGGGCGCGACGTTCACCCTGCGCATGCAGGAAGACACTGGCCGCAGTCCGTCCGAGGTCGCCGAGGCGTACACGATCAGCCGCGAGGCGATCGACGCGCGCGAGCTGTGGGCGCAGATCGATGCGCTCGACGGCAAGGTGCACGAATCGGTGCAGATCGACGCGCTGCAGGGTATCTGGCACCTGATGCGTTCGATGTCGCGCTGGCTGCTGGCGCGTCCGGGTGCCATGCCGGAAATCGCCACCGCCGTCGCGCGTTACGGTGACGGCATCAAGGCCGTGCGCGACGCGCTGCCGGGCGCGCTCTCGCAGGTGCGCAAGACGGCGTACGACGCGCGCCTGGTGGAATGGAAGGCCAAGGGCGTGCCGGCCACGCTGGCAACGCAGCTGGCGGCGCTGCCGCTGCTCGAGTTCGGCTGCGACATCGTCGAGATCGGCCATGCCCGCAAGATGCCGCCGGCGGAAGTCGCTCGCGCCTACTTCGCGCTGGGTTCCGCGCTGCACCTGCCGTGGCTGTACGAGCAGGTGGACGCGCTGACGGTCGATGGCCGCTGGCAGGCACTGGCCCGTGGCGCGCTGCGCGACGAGCTGGCGATCCAGCAGCGCGCGCTGGTCAACCAGATCCTCGCGATGCCGGGCAAGAAGGCGGTCGAGGAGAAGGTCGAGGCGTGGCTGCAGCGAGACGATTCGTCGCTGCGCTTCACCCTGTCGATGCTGACCGACCTGCTCAACCAGAAGACGCTGGACTACCCGACCTTGTCGGTGGCCGTGCGTCGCCTGGCACTGGTGGCGTCCGCCGGAGCGTGATGCCTTTGCCCGGGGCCGGCAAACGCCGGCCCCGGGTTGTTTCACCTCGGTCCGCTACCACACTTCGTTGTCGCCTTTGACGGGTTATCCTCGGCGCATTCCAACGGAGCCGCCGATGACCGCGACGCCACGCATCGCCTTCCTCGCCAGTCCCGCCGAAGAGGCGCAATCAGCACGCAACGTGCTCATTCAACGCCACGGCGAACATCCGCCCGAAGCCGCAGACGTGCTGGTCGCGTTGGGCGGCGATGGGTTCATGTTGCAGACCCTCCATCGTCATGGCGGACACGGCAAGCCGGTGTACGGCATGAAGCTGGGCACGATCGGCTTCCTGATGAACCAGCACCGTGAAGACGCATTGATCGAGCGGCTTGCTGCGGCCGAGCCTGCGGTGCTTCATCCGCTGGAGATGGTGGCGCAGACCGAGTCGGGTGCGACGGTCGGTTCGCTGGCCTACAACGAGGTGTCGCTGCTGCGCCAGACGCGCCAGGCCGCGCACGTCTCGATCGAACTCAACGGCAAGCTGCGTCTGGACGAGATGATCTGCGACGGCGTGCTGGTGGCGACGCCAGCCGGCAGCACCGCCTACAACTTTTCCGCGCACGGACCGATCCTGCCCCTGGGGGCAAACGTGATCGCGCTGACGCCGATTGCCGCGTTTCGTCCGCGGCGCTGGCGTGGCGCGGTGCTCAAGGCGGGCACCGAGGTGCGCTTCCGGGTGCTGGATCCGTACAAGCGACCGGTCAGCGCAACGGCCGATTCGCACGAGGTCCGCGACGTGGTCGAGGTGTTGATCCGCGAATCCCGCGACCGCAGCGTGACCTTGCTGTTCGATCCCGAGCACAACCTCGAAGAGCGCATGCTCGCCGAGCAGTTCACCAGCGGCTGAGAGCCCGCTTCGCTGCGCAGGTCGATCGCGTGTCTGTCTCGATGTCGTGGCCGTGTTTGGCCCACGGCCGACCGGCTACGGTCGCGTGCCCACGATCACCAGTTCGGAGCTTCCGTCCGGCAGTTGCCGCACCACGGTTTCTGCCCTGGCCATCGAGGTCGCCGTCGACAACGCGTACGACGACATCCAGCCTTCTATGTCGTCGCCCGGCTTGAACCGCGCCAGGACCCGGCACTGCCGCGACCGGCATTGCGTATCGACCGCGGTGGGCGTGATGCCGGTGGCGATCAGTGCATCGGACCTGGCCGCTGCCTGCAACGCGTTCTCCGCCTGCATCGCCCAGGAGGCGTCGAGCGGTTCGCGACGAAACGCGGCGTCCAGCTGGGCAGCGCGCACTGCCTGCATCCGCGCCATTTCCTGTGGGGAGACAGTCTGCTCGCCCATTCGCAAGCCACCGCCGGGCCGCGTCGCCGAGCTGGTCGGCGACGGACCACCCGGCAGCGGATCGCTGCGCGCCACGCCGTGTGCGCTGTTGGTCGCCGTGCCGCCGGTGCCCGTCTGGTGTTGTTCCAGCACTTGGATACGGGCCTCGAGGGCGGCGATATCGGCCGATGACGGGGACGCAGCCATCATGCTGCGAACCCCGTAACCGGCCAGCGCGGCTGCCGCGATGGCGGTCAGCAACACGGGGGTGTTTCGTGCGCTCATGCTGGCGTCATCGCCCCGTGGGAGGCAAGTCGACGGTGCAGGGGCGGCACGGGTGACGCTCACTCACCGACGTTCTCGTTGTGGCGTTCGGCGACTTCATGGATGGTCACGGAGGGTTCCAGCGTGCAGGTCACGTTGGCGACTCGCTTGTTGGCCGGGAAATCGGTCGGCGGAACCCAGGAGAGGAAGTTGTACCCGCCTGGTCCGAGCGTCATCGTCTTGGTGCTGTAGGTGAAGCCGTAGAACTGCGTGCCGGCCGCGGCGGTGCAGGTGACATCGTGATTGCGCGGTGCGTTGTTCTTGAAGTACACGAATATCTGCGTCATGCCGAGACCGTAGTCATCGCCAGCCAATGAACAGGCGATCTGCACGTTGGTGGCGCCGGTGTTGCGGATGCCGGTGGCGTAGCGGCGCAGTCCGGCTTCGTCGGCGGGGTTCACGGCGCCGCACAGGCCGCCAGCGTTCTGCATCGGAGTGCGGAGCCGATCGAGCGCGGTCGCATCGACGCTCATCCCCAGCAGCACCACCAGGCCGGCGATGCTGGTCAACAGGTTGTTCCGGGCATTTCCGTTCATTGCGATTTCTCCATGTGTCCCCGCATGGGAGTTGGAGGTTGGCGCCACCCTGCGGGGAATGGTTGCGGGCAGGCACCCCCGGATCAACGGCGCATGAGTGGCAAAAAGGCCAACCGCCCACGCGATGCGCGTCTGTCCTGCATCGCACGTTTTTGCCGTCGAGCCGTCCCGCTGCCGCAGTTGGCCGCGCATTGCCCTCGTGTGCGCAACCAGGGCGATGCGATGGAATCGTCGGGCTGCCAACCCCGTCGCGCCATTTGCGACGGCAACCGGCACAATGGCCTCATGCCCGACCGTGATGCCAACCCGTTGATCGTCGCGATCTCCTCGCGAACCCTGTTCGACATGGAAGAAAGCCACGCGCTGTTCGAGCGCGAGGGCATCGATGCCTATGCGCAATTCCAGCGCAGCCGCGAGGACGAACTGCTCGCCCCGGGCGTCGCATTCCCCCTGGTGCGCAAGCTGCTTGGGCTCAACGAGGGCGCACCGCCCGACGCGCCGCGCGTCGAGGTGATCCTGATCTCGCGCAACTCGGCCGACACCGGCCTGCGGATCTTCAACTCGATCGCCCACCATGGGCTGTCGATCAAGCGGGCGGCGTTCAGCAATGGCGCACCGCCGTTTCCCTACATCCGGCCGTTCGGTGCGGACCTGTTCCTGTCCACGCATGCCGAAGACGTCCGCAACGCGCTGGCCGCCGGCGTGGCGGCGGCGACGCTCCTGCCGGCACGCGCCGCACTACAGCGCCACGACCAGCTGCGAATCGCGTTCGA
Organism: Montanilutibacter psychrotolerans; assembly: GCF_003719825.1. Lineage (GTDB taxonomy): Bacteria > Pseudomonadota > Gammaproteobacteria > Xanthomonadales > Xanthomonadaceae > Montanilutibacter > Montanilutibacter psychrotolerans. Next base: position 590,890 of record NZ_RIBS01000002.1, read on the forward strand.
CGGAGACGCGGTGATCTTCGACGACGAGGGCGAGCGGGTATCGCGCGAGGGCGGGCTGGCGGCGTTTGCCGCGCACGAACGCGAGCACGCGGGAGAGCCGCTGTCGGGCGGACCGTTCCGCGGCTTCCTCGACGCATTGCATCGCCTGCAGGAGGCGTTTCCGGGCGGCCAGGACGCACCCATCCGGACGGCGCTGGTCACCGCCCGTTCGGTGCCCGCGCACGAGCGGGTGATCCGGACGTTGCGCGAGTGGGGCATCCGCCTCGACGAAGCGCTGTTCCTGGGCGGACGGGCCAAGGGACCGTTCCTGGAAGCCTTCGGCGCCGACATCTTCTTCGACGACTCCGAGCACAACATCGCCTCGGCGCGGGATCACGTCGCGGCCGGCCACGTGCCGCACGGGGTCGCCAACCGCGGTTGAGCGTGGCCTCGGCGCTCGTCCCCGGCGACGTAAGCGCCGCCGCCAGCAACGTACGCGACGCCGCCTCGGGCCTGCCGGCATCCGGGTGCGCACGGTGACCCGCAGCGCCTGCATCTGACGCTCGGCGGCCGACGGCGGGGCGGTCGACGGCCAATCCCGGGCGCATACTCGCAGACACTCACCCGGCCGTGTCGCATGCCTCGGCACGATGCTTGCAAGGAGTTCCTCCAAGAACCCAGGAGGTCGATCGTGTACAGCAGATTAGGGCGTGCTGTCCTGGCGGCGGTGTTGCTGGGCACCGCGGGAACGACGGCGGCAAGCGCCGCGTGCCGCTACGAAATCATCGCCCGCGAAGAGCTGTTTGCGCCCCGGCCGAGTCCGCATGCGGACGAGGTGCGCATCTCGACCAGCGGCCAGGTCACCCGGCGGGAGTACCGCGGCTACCAGAACCGCCTGGCGGATCTGCACGAGCTTGGCGCGTTTCCGGATTCGATCTGCCGTGCCCTGCGTGCGTCGCGGTTCGACGCACTGCCCAGGGGCATCCATCCGGCGCTGTCGGGCGCGCGTCCCAACAGTTACCAGTTGACCCTGGTGCACGGGGGCTGGCGTCGTACCGTCGTGCTTGAGGCGCCGGGCTCGCGGCATCCGGGCCCGGAGAAGGCGCGGTTTCTGCAGGTCTGGAACGCGGTGATGCGTGCCGCACAGGCCGCCGCGCCTGTCGTGGCGCAGGTGCCTGTGCCGGCGGTGCCGGTTGCAGCGGCGCCGGTGCCTAAGCTGCCGCCCCGGCGCACGACGCGCATCCCGCCGCCGCCTCCGCCGACAACGACGCCGTCGCCGCCAGGCACGTGGTAATCGCGATGGTCGATGGCCGTTGAACCGGTAGGGGTACGTCACCACATCACCGACTTCCTCCGATGGAAGCTGAAGTGATGATCGACCTGCACTACTGGGGCACGCCGAATGGACTCAAGATCCGTCTGTTCCTCGAGGAGGCCGGGCTGGATTACCGCATCAGGCCGGTGAACATCGGCAAGGGTGAGCAATTCGCGCCCGAGTTCCTCGCGATTTCACCCAACAACAAGATTCCCGCGATCGTCGACCACGCGCCTGCCGATGGCGGCGCGCCGTTGGCGGTGTTCGAGTCCGGCGCCATCCTGCTGTACCTGGCGGACAAGTCCGGGCGCCTGCTGCCGGCCGCTCCGCGTGATCGCGCGCAGGCACTGCAGTGGTTGTTCTGGCAGGTGGGCGGGCTCGGCCCGATGGCGGGGCAGGCCGGTCATTTCCGTGTCTATGCGCCCGAACCGGTGCCGTACGGCATCGATCGGTACACCCGCGAGACCGCGCGCCTGTATGGCGTGATCGACCGGCGCCTGGCCGATGTCGAATACCTCGCCGGCGAGTACTCGATCGCCGACATCGCCACCTACCCGTGGATCGTGCCGCACGAGGCGCACGGTCAGGATCTTGCCGATTTCCCCAACCTGCGTCGCTGGTACGACGCGATCGCGACGCGCCCGGCAACCCTGCGTGCCTATGACGGCATCCGCAACACCTATGCGCCTACCCAGGCGCTGAGCGAGGAAGAGCGGCAGATCCTGTTCAGCCAGGGTGCCGCCGTGGTGCCCTGAGCGAGGTCGATCAGTCCTGCAGCGGCAGGCGGATGTCGCTCAGCTTCCACGTCAGTCCGTCGCGCGTGAACACGACCACCACCGGGCGGCCGTCGCCATCGACAACGGTGGCGGTGAAGCGCGAGGTGGATTCGAAGCCGTACGTCGCCCCCTTGAGCGGGTCGCGCGGTGGCGCCGGGGTTGCGGTGCTGTCGCTGTCGCGGCGGCCGCTCACGCGGTCGATGAAGTTGCGGCCTTCGAGCAGGGCGCCAATGCCGGCGGGCGTGGCCATGGCGTCGATGCCAACTCCGGCCATGCTGCTGGCCACGCCCATCGCGATGGCACCCAGCGGGTGGGATTGCAGGTCGGCACCGGCCTGGCGCGCGATGTAATCCTCGGCTTGCGCGCGCAGGTTGCCGCGCAAGGCCGGGAAATCGACGTGGCGCGCCAGCGCGGCGGTGTCCTGCGCCTTGACCGCCTCGCGGATCGCATGGACGGTCAAGAACGGACCGGCAGCGACATAGCCCGCCAGCGCCAACACGATGACCACAACCAGGGCGAGCAGCTTCTTCATCGGACGCGTTCCGTGATCGGGAGCGACAGCTTAGCCTTTGGACCGAGGGAGGCCGCTATCGACGGCCGTGCGGCGTCCCGCGCGGTGCCGGCGCAAACGGAACGCGTCCGCGCCGGCAGCGCCCCCAACCTCATATGCCGCCACCGTGTCGCGTCAGAACCGCAGTCCGCGAGCCCGCACTTCCAGCGGCGCGATCCGCGTCTGGTCGTGCAGTTCCAGCTGGCGTACCTCGAACGGCGCGCCGTAGCCGGTGGGCAGATGCTTGCGATCGAACGACAGCACCAACGTGTGGGTGCCCGGCTGCATCCAGGTAGCGCTGTGGCCTTGGGCCACCGGCCTCAGAACGTGGTCCGGACCGGTCGCATACAGCGTGCCGCGCGCTTCGTAGCGACCCGGCGACCCGGCCTGCACCGGCAACGCGATACGCAACGCCGCGGCATTGACCGACTGGACGCCGCTGAAGCGCGCCGTCGGCTGGGCGACGGCAAACGCGGTGCGGGCGTCGCGCTGCACGCCGTCGCCGGTGGCGAACACCTGCAGCTCCCACAGCCCCGGCGTGGTGCCATTGCTGGACGGCATGCGCGCGCTCGCTCGAATGCTGCCATCGCGGCCGCGCACGACCGTTGCCGTTTGCGAGCTGCCATCGGGTGCGACCAGCAGCGCCTCGGCCTTCATCGGGACGGCGCGGCCGTCGTGGCTCAAGTCCACGGTGACGCTGACGGTGTTGCCCGCGACGGCATGATTGCGATCCGCGCGCGCACGCAGCACCACGTTGCTGTCGGGTTCGAACACGTGCATCACGTAGCGTCCGTTCGCGGCCGCGGCGGTGAGCCGGTAGCGGCCGGGACCGTTGCCTGGCGCCACGCGCGCCATTGCGGTGCCGGGTGCCACGTCCATGCCGGCCGCCTGCAACTGCACGTCGCTGGCGGTGGCTTGCAGGGCCACGGGCTTGCCGTTGGCATGCAGTTTGAGCTCACGGCTGGTCAACGCGGCAGCGCCGCGCGCGGGGCTCAGACGGATCAGCGCACCCGGAGACGACAGGCCGATGTCGACGCCGGCACGCAGCTGCGCGGCATCGACCGTCTGCCAGAACTCGCGGCTTTGCGCGAGCAAGGGGGCAGGCGGGGCCAGCAGGCCAGCGGCACCGGGCACGACGCACTGCGATGCCGAGGGCCGGTGCGGGAGTTCGCGTCAGCCGCCGGTGTTGGCGCGCATCAACCGTTGCTTGACGCATCGCGTCGCAAGCGCGTACCTTGCGCACCGTTGACGGTGTCCATCGCTTCATGCGGATGTTGCGATGGAATTAAAAGGGAAGCCGGTACGGCCTGACGGCCAATTCCGGCGCTGCCCCGCAGCGGTGTGTGGAAACGACCTTCGCCAATGGCACTGGCCTCTCGGGGCCGGGAAGCGGCGAACAGTAGGCGGGGCGTCCCGACGTCCCATGTCCACGAGCCCGAAGACCTGCCTCGACCAGGGAGCAATCCCTGCCTGACCTGGAGCTTCCGAGGGGAAGTGGCCGGAGCCCGTGCGTGCTGCCCGTGCAGCGCATGCGTCCTCCTGTGCTTCCTCGACGTGGTTCCGGTTCGCCCGAGGGGGCGAAGGTCACTCGCGTGGTGAGGATTCGTCCGCGATGTCGCGGAGGTATCAACGCGCGGTTCCTTCGTTCCTCATTCATCACGAATCGAGGAAACGCAATCATGTCCATCGTTGGAAATCTCGGCTTCCCGCGGATCGGTGCCCGGCGCGAGCTCAAGCGCGCACTGGAAGCCTTCTGGAGCGGAGAGGAAACGTCCGAACAACTTCAGTCCACTGCGCGCGAGTTGCGCAGTCAGCACTGGCAGCTGCAACGCGCGGCCGGCGCGGATGTCGTGCCCAGCAACGACTTCTCGCTGTACGACCAGGTGCTCGACACCGCGTTCGCCGTCGACGCCATTCCCGATCGCTATCGCGCACTGGCCGACGCCGATCCGCTGGCCGGCTACTTCGCGCTGGCACGCGGCGTGCAGAACAACGGCTTCGACCTGCACGCGCTGGAAATGACCAAGTGGTTCGACACCAACTACCACTACCTGGTGCCCGAGCTGCAGCGCGACCAGGCGTTCCGCCTGCGTGACCACAAGCCCTTGCGTGAGTATCTGGAAGCGCGGGCCCTGGGCGTCGAGACGCGCCCGGTGCTGCTGGGACCGGTGAGCTTCCTGCTGCTGTCCAAGGCGGTCGATGGCAGCGACCGGTTGGCGCTGCTCGACCGGCTGCTGCCGGTCTATGCCGAACTGCTGGAAACGCTGAAGGTGGCCGGCGCGCAATGGGTGCAGATCGACGAGCCGTGCCTGGTGCTCGACCTGGACGACGACGACCACGCGGCCTACCGCAAGGCTTACGCCGCATTGGCGCAGGTCGCGCGGCCACAGGTGCTGCTGGCGAGCTACTTCGGGGCGTTGGGCGGCAACCTGGCCTTGGCCGCGGAGCTGCCGGTCGATGGCCTGCACGTCGACCTCGTGCGAGCGCCGGACCAGCTCGACGACGTACTCGATGCACTGCCGGAAGGCCGGACGCTGTCGCTGGGCGTGGTCGACGGCCGCAACGTCTGGCGAGGCGATCTCGATCGTGCGTTGGCGCTGGCGACGCGCGCGGCGGAGCGACGCGGCAGCGGCTCGCTGCAGCTCGCGCCATCGTGCTCGCTGCTGCACGTACCGGTGGACGCCTCGACCGAGAAGGCGCTGCCGGGCAAGCTGCAGAGCTGGCTGGCGTTCGCGCGGCAGAAGATCGAGGAACTGCGCGTGCTTGCTGACGCGCTGGATGGCGCGCCGGACGCACCGGCGGCACTCGATCAGGCACGCGCGCGACTGCAGACGCGTCGCCAGTCCGACAAGGTGCACCGGCCGCAGGTGGCCGCGCGTGTTGCCGCGATCGATGCCGCCACCGCGACACGGGCTTCGGCCTACCCGCAGCGCAGCGTGGTGCAGGCGCAACGCCTGAACCTGCCGGTGTTCCCGACGACCACGATCGGCTCGTTCCCGCAGACCCGTGACGTACGTGAAGCGCGCGCGCGCAACAAGGCCAGCAAGCTGTCACAGGCGGCCTACGACGACTTCCTCGCGGCCGAAACCACCAAGTGCGTGCGTCTGCAGGAAGCGATCGGCATCGACGTGCTGGTGCACGGCGAGTTCGAACGCAACGACATGGTCGAGTACTTCGGCGAGCAGCTCGACGGCTTCGCGTTCACGCGCAACGGCTGGGTGCAGAGCTACGGCTCGCGTTGCGTCAAGCCGCCGATCATCTTCGGCGACGTGCAGCGCCCGGCGCCGATGACGGTGTATTGGTCGACCTATGCGCAGTCGCTGACGCACAAGCCGATGAAGGGCATGCTGACCGGCCCGGTGACGGTGCTGCAGTGGTCGTTCGTGCGCGACGACCAGCCGCGCGCGCAGACCTGCCGGCAGATCGCGCTGGCGCTGCGCGACGAGGTGCTCGACCTGGAAGCGGCCGGCATCGGCGTGATCCAGATCGACGAGCCGGCGCTGCGCGAAGGGCTGCCACTGCAGCGCAGCGACTGGCAGGCCTACCTCGACTGGGCGGTGGAGTGCTTCCGCATCGCGGCGGCGGGCGTTGCCGACGCCACCCAGATCCACACCCACATGTGCTACTCCGAGTTCAACGACATCATCGAATCGGTGGCGGCAATGGATGCCGACGTGATCTCGATCGAGACGTCGCGATCGCGGATGGAGCTTCTGGATGCGTTCGTGAAGTTCCGCTATCCCAACCAGATCGGCCCCGGCGTGTACGACATCCACTCGCCGCGCGTACCCGACGCCAACGAGATGACCACCTTGCTGCACAAGGCGGTGGCCGTGCTCGATCCGGCGCAGGTGTGGGTCAATCCGGACTGCGGCCTGAAGACGCGCGGCTGGCCGGAGACGCAGGCGGCACTGGAAGCGATGGTCGAGGCAGCCCGCAGGCTGCGCGCGGCCAACGTCGAGGCGGCCTGATCGAAACGGACGTCGCCGCCCCCATGCGGGCGGCGACGTTTCCGGCGGTATCAGGACGCCGGCAGGGCCTTGGCCCGGGCGGCAGTTGCCAGATGCAGCGAGAGTCCTGCCAGCGCCGCGATCGCGCCGGCCGAGAACGCCAGATTTCCGCCACCGTGTTGCCAGGCGACGGCGGCCAGCCCCGCGCCGAGCACGCCACCGGTTCCCCCGCTGATCGCGGACAACAGGCCTTGCGCGGTCACCATGTGGCGACGCTGCGGGAACAACTCGGCCATGCGCCGCATGCAGGCCGCGTGGAACACCGCGAAACTCAGGGCATGGCTGGTCTGCGCCAACGCCATCCAGCCCAGCGAACCGCCCGCCATTGCCACCAGCCACCAGCGCAGCGCGGTCACCGCCAGGCAGGCGCCGATCAGGCGTTGCGCGCCGAACCTGCGCACCAGGGCAGGTGCCTGCCAGAACATGATGATCTCGCACAGCACGCCCACCGCCCACAGCACGCCGACGGCAATGCCGTCGTGACCTTGTGCCTGCAGGTGCAAGGTGTAGAACACGTAGAACGGGCCGAAGCCCAGCTGCATCAGCAGGGTCGTGGCCAGCAGGCGAGCCATGCCGGGGCGCTGCAGCACCGGCGCGCTGTCCAGCTGGTTGTCGTCCAGCGGCGTGGTGGGCGCGACGGTGATGCTGTCGGCGCCGTCGCGGCGATGCAGCCAGGCGGCCGCAATCGTCAGCAGCAGCCAGGGCAGGGTGAGCCAGACGAACATCGCCTCGCCGAGGCGGTCGAGCAGCCAGCCGTAGCTGCCGGCGACCACCAGGAATCCGATCGAGCCCCAGACACGGATGCGTCCGTACTCGTCGCTGCGCGATCCCAGGGCCGACAGCGTCATCGCCTCGAACTGCGGCATCACCGAGTTGAAGCACAGCCCGAACCAGGCCATGACTGCGAACATCGGCCCGCGGTTGGCGACACCGGCAAACAACGAAAATCCCAGCGCCGCCAACAGGCAGCCGATCACCAGCCAGCGACCGGGTACCGCGCTGCGCGATGTCAGGCGCGACCACAGCGGCGGTCCAAAGATGCGGCTGCCGTACCAAAGCGCCAGCATCGCGCCGACCACGTAGCCGCCATAGCCCAGAGATGCCACCCACCGGCCGATGTAGGGGGTGTAGGCGCCCAGCGTGCCGTAGTACCCAAGGTAGAACAGCGCGTAACGTCGGAACACGGCGGGCGTCATTCAGAACTCTAGGTCGAGTGCGGCGCAGAGGTAGTCGGTGAAGGGCGCGATGCCGGCCAGGTCGGTCTCGAGCGTCTTCAGCAGTCGCGGCCCGGTCATGGTGGCGTCGTCGAGTGCGCGCCACGCGACGTAGTTCTTGCGACGCAGGTCGTCGGCGTGCGCCGCATCATCGGGAAAACCGCGCGGCATGCGCACCAGCATCTCGCTGTCGTCCAGTTCGAATCGTTTGCGGAACTTCGCACCATGCGCGGCGGCCTGCCAGCTGCCGGGGTTGTCGAGAATGAAATGACGCATGCGTCGCAGCGTGTCCGGCTGCGGGTGCCACAACCCGCTGCCGATGAAGCTGCCGCCGGGTTGCAGGTGCAGGTAGAACGACGGTGCCTCGATCTGGCGCCCGCGCTCGTGGAACAGGCGCGCACCTTGCCAGGACTTGTACGGTGTCTTGTCGCTGGCAAAGCGCGTGTCGCGCTGGATCCGGAACAGCGAACCGCCCACGGTCCTGGGATCGGCCCGGTAGTGCGGGCTGATGGTGGCCAACACCGGTTGCAGGTCGGTCAGCAGTCGCTGGAACGGCGCACGCACCTGCTCGTCGTAGTCGGCCTTGTGCGCGTGGAACCATTCGCGCGAGTTGTTCCGTGCCAGGCCTTTCAGGAACTTGAAGCTGGCATCGCTGAAGTACTGGGCCACGGATGGCGCTCCGTTTCGATGAGGTGGTGTGCGCCGCCGGCCCGGGCATCCCCGGGGCGAACGGCGCGCTGCCGGACAGTCCTCAGCCGAACAGCTTTCCGATCATGCGCAGGCCACCGGTCCACACGCCGATCGCGGTGCCCAGGCTGGTCAGGAAGAAGTTCAGCAGCACGCGCGAGACGCGATTGCGCCACCAGCCGCGGACGGTCTGCACGTCGTCGCGCAGTGCCATGAAGTCGGCATAGGTGGGCTTGCGCACCCAGGCTTCGGTCAGTGCACTCAACGTGCCCGACGCCAGCGCCGGATGGAGCGGCGTGATCGGCGAGGCGACGAATGCCACGAGGATGCTCAGCGGGTGGCCGCCAGCGATCGCGCAGCCGATCGCGCCCAGCACGCCGGTGGCGAGCACCCACTGCAGCATGAGGTCGGCACCGACATCGAGTCCGCCGCGCCAGAATCCCCAGGCGAAGCCGCCCAGCACGAAGCTGGTCAGCACGATCGTGAACCACGGGATGCTGCTCTTGGGTTTGATCGCGACCAGCTCTTCGACGATCGCCGCCGGTGCGCGGGTTTCCTCGCGCAGGTGGCTGGCCAGGCCCTTCAAGTGGCCGGCGCCGACCACGGCGAGCACTTCGCGCACCTCGCCGGCGCCTTCGCCGTTGCGCACTTCGCGCAGGCGCGCGGCCATGTAGCGGTCGCGTTCGGCGATGACGGTTTCGTACAGCACCGGGCTGTCGCTGGCGAACTCGCCAAAGCTCGATTCGAGCATGTCGCCCTGCTTGAGCTTTTCGATCTCGTCCTCGCCGACTTCCTCGTCGACGAACAGCGCGGCGACGATGCCGCTGCCGAGCTTGGCGCGATCCCACCAGCCCAGCCGGGCCGAGGCGCGTTTGAAGGTCAGCCCGACCTCGCGATCGATCAGTTGCACGGGCAGGTCGCGTTCGCGCGCTTCGAACACCGCGCGGCGCAGTTCGGCACCGGGTTCGACGCCGAGCTGTTCCGCCAGGCGGCGCTGGTACGCGGCCAGCGCCAGGTTTGCCGCAAACAGCGCGGTCCTGCCGGTGCGGATCACCTGCACGAGGTCCAGCTTGGCCAGCTGGTCGGGTTCGGCCAGCGCTTGCAGGCGCTGCGCGTCCAGCTCGACGGCGACGGCGTCGAAGGTGCCCGTGCCGATGGCGTCGCGCACGGCGTCGACGCTGGCCTGGGACACGTGGGCGGTGCCCAGCAGGGTGTAGCGCACGCCGTCGCGCTCGACGATCTCGTGCGGCTGGTCGAGAAGCACCTGCGCGATCGAACGCGCCGGCTGAGGCGTGGAGTTCACGACGGTCGACTCAACCATGCGCGCACTCCGCGATGACCAGGGCAGGGGCGTGCGGACGATCGGAACGAAGGACGGGCATGTCGGGGGAGTCGCTCACGGCAAAACGGCGCCAGCGGCGCCGTTGGCGGATGGGCCGGCCCGTGAGGGGCCGGCGATAGGCTGGCAGAGCTTAGTGGCTGGGCGCGGGCCCGGCAAACCTGCCCGCGCGGTTGTTCAGGCAAAGCCATAGGGGAGGTTCGGCGAGGAGACCACACGCTCGCCGACGTCTTCGCCGCGCAGAAAGCGCAGGCCCGCCGCGATCACCGACGAATCGTCGACAATCCGCTTGTGGCCCAGCCCGCGCGTGCTGATCAAACGGGCCTGCGGCCAGTAGCGGGCGTATCGCTCGCCTTCCGACCACGGCACCTCACGATCGTCCAGGTCGTGCACGATCAGCGCGGGGCGCCCGATCTGCGGCGCCGCGCGATGGGCCTGCAACTGCTCGAAGCTGATGCCGACGCGCCGTTCAAAGCCGGCGACCATCCGCGCGCACAGGTACTCGGCCATGCCGATCAGCCGCGCGAATCGGCGTGCGGCGTCGACCGGGTCTGCGGCCGGGGCGATGAGGATCGCGCGCTCGGCGGCAAGTCCACGCGATAACGCCAACGCCGTGGCAGCGCCGCCCAGGGAGTGGCCGATCACCGCCGCGGCCGGTCCGTGGCGGCGGCCGATTTCCAGCAGCAACTCGGTAAAGGCCACCAGGTTGGCGTCGCTGCCGCTGCTGTTGCCGTGTGCGCGGTGGTCGAATGCGACCACGGCGTAACCGGCCGCGCGCAGCGGTGCCACCCACGGAACCACGCGGGTGCCGTGGCTGGACCAGCCGTGCGCGAACAGCACGTAGGGCTCGCTGGCCGGATCGCCCCAGGCGTAGGTAGCGATGTCGCAATCTCCAATCCGCAAGGTCTGCTTGGTGGCGCCAGCAAGCGCGGCGTCCCGCGCTCGGGTGCGGGAGGAGGCGAACGGCTTCGTGAACAGGGCGGCCGCCCGGCGCTCGGTACCGGCCGGTGCGAGTCGGCCGCCCACCGCGAACAGCAGGCGAATTCCCTTCACTTTCAAAGAAGTGCGAACGGTCGTGCTTATTTTGGTCTGCGACGATGTCATGGCGGGCCTCCGGGGCTCGATGCCAGGGGATCGGTGGGGTCAGGTGTTGTTGCGGGTGGTGCGGTAGGAATCGATCAGGCGGCGATACGCGCGCTGGCCGCGGGCAAGCGCCTGCGGGTGACCTGACAGGCCGGCGTCGTGATGGACACCCAGCGCCAGGCTGTAGATCTCGAAACTCATCTGTTGCGGCTCGCAGGCCGGGTCGACCTCGCCGGTGTCGATCGCCAGCTGCACGGCATGGGCGATCTGCTTGCGCCAGTCGGCCTGCTGCTTCACCACGCGATCGCGCAACGGGCCGGGGCGGTCGTCGTACTCGCTGACCGCGGCCAGCAACAGGCATCCACCGTTGGTGTGGCGACTCCAGTCGAACCAGTCGTCGACCATCGTCGCCAGGCGGGCGAGGCCGCGAGGGGCTTTCATCGCCGGGGTGAACACGTACGCCAGGAAGCGGTCGGCCGCACTGTCCAGGACCGCCAGTTGCAGGTCCTCTCGCGAACCGAAGTGCGCGAACACACCGCTCTTGGACATGCCGACCGCCTGCGCCAGCGTGCCGATCGACAGCCCCTCCAGGCCGGAGGAGCACGCCATCGCGTAGGCGCGATCGATGATCGCCTCACGGGTGGCGGCGCCTTTGCCGATGGTTGCAGTCGATGCCATGCCGCGAAAATAGCACGACCGTTCGTGTTTTCGTCAAGTGCCGTTGGTCGGCTCGATTTCGTGATGCGTCGTCGGTCGGCTGCGCTGACCGCGGGGGCGTTGGGTGGGCCGGACGTGGAATCTCCGGTCCGGCATCACTCGACCGCGCCCATAGCGTTAGCAGGCCATAGTCCGGCCACCAGGTACGGGTATCCCGTGTCGACGATCGCGCGCCAGCGTCGTGCCATTTCCGTCGCGTCCGGCGCGGTGAGTTCGTAGGTGGCGACGCGGTGCACCACCTCGTCGGCATACAGCGCGGTGATCGCCGGAATGTCTCCGGCGATCGCGTCGCGTACGACGATGCGGGCGGTCGTCGACGTCGTCCGCGGGGGGCTCAGTCGCGGTATCGCTTGAGCAGATCGCCGTAGGCGTCGATGCGACGGTCGCGCAGGAACGGCCAGATGCGCCGGACGTGCTCGCTGCGCCGCATGTCCACCTCGGCCAACAGCACCTGGGCGTCGTGGTTGCCGGCCTCGGCCAGGAACTCGCCCTGCGGACCCAGCACGTGGCTGTTGCCCCAGAAATCGATGCCGGCCGCGTCCAGCGGCGACTGCTCGTGGCCGATGCGGTTGCAGCTCAGCACCGGCAGGCCGTTGGCGACTGCATGGCCACGGTGGCTGAGGATCCAGGCGTTGCGCTGGCGGTCCTTTTCGGCCTGTTCGTCACTCGGATCCCAGCCGATCGCGGTCGGGTACAGCAGGATCTCGGCACCGGCCAGCGCCATCAGTCGCGCCGCTTCCGGATACCACTGGTCCCAGCACACCAGCACGCCGAGGCGACCGACCGAGGTGTCGATCGGTTCAAAACCGATGTCGCCCGGAGTGAAGTAGAACTTCTCGTAGAAGCCCGGGTCGTCGGGGATGTGCATCTTGCGGTACTTGCCGGCCGTGCTGCCGTCGGCGTCGAACACCACCGCGGTGTTGTGGTAAAGCCCGGCCGCGCGGCGTTCGAACAACGAGCTGACCAGCACCACGCCGTGTTGCCGGGCCAACTGGCCAAGGCGCTCGGTGCTGGGGCCCGGAATCGGCTCGGCCAGGTCGAACTCGTCGACGGACTCGTGCTGGCAGAAGTACGGGCCGTTGTGCAGCTCCTGCAACAGGACCAGCTTCGCACCCGACGCGGCGGCATCGGCGACGCGCGCCTCGATGTTGGCGAGGTTCGCCTCGCGACTGCCGTGGTCGCGGTCCTGGATCAACGCGACGGGCAGGGTGCTGTGCTTGGCCATGGGGTGTCTCCGAAACGGGGGCGGGTGGTCGGCGGGAGGGCGTCGGTCCACGGTGCCAACAAGGTCATCATCGCAGGCGATCGTTGCCGGGCGTGCCGCTGGCCGTGGCCGCGGCGCCTGTTGCTAGTCCTGCGATACCGACCGGAGGCGCGCGCCAGCCGGTATCGGAAGGTGGGTCTTTACACCAGCCCGGCCGGCAACTGCATGGTGATGCAATGCAGGCTGCCGTTTTGCCAGATCAGCGGGCGGCACGGTACCGAAACGATCTCGCGATCCGGGAACGCCTCCTGCAGCACGGCCACCGCCTGGGGGTCGACGGGATCGCCATAGCTGGGCATCAGCACGGCGCCATTGACGATCAGGAAGTTGGCGTAGCTGGCGGCAAGCCGTCGCCCGTCATCGACGATGGGCTTGGCCCACGGCAGCGCGAACAGGCGATACGGCTGACCGTCGCGCGTGCGCAGCGCGGCCAGCTCGGCGGCCATCGCCTGCAGCTCGGCGTAGTGGGAGTCGCTTGGGTCGTCGCAGCCCTGGTAGACGATGGCGTCCTGCGCGGCGAAGCGGACGAGGGTGTCGACGTGGGCGTCGGTGTCGTCGCCTTCCAGGTAGCCGTGGTCGAGCCACAGCACGCGGTCCTGCCGCAGCCAGTTGGCCAGTTTTGCCGACAGATCTTCGCGGCTCGCGTCCGGGTGGCGCTCGTGCAGGCACTGCCATGTGGTCAGCAGCGTGCCGGCGCCGTCGACATCGATGGCGCCGCCTTCCAAGGCAAAATCAATGCTTTGTCGCGAACTCTTAAGAAAAGTTCCAGCTTCGTGCAGGCGCTCGACCAGCAGGTCGTCCTGGCTCGCGTCGAACTTGCCGCCCCAGCCGGTGAAACGGAAGTCGAGCAGGCGGAAACCGTCCGCGTCGGCCAGCGTGATCGGGCCGGAATCGCGCAGCCAGGTGTCGTCGTACGGCGCGTCGACAAACCTGACGCGGTCCATGTCGATGCGTGCCGACGACAGGCGGGCGCGGGCGTAGGCTTGCACGTCGTCGTCGGAGACGATGATCAGCGCCGGCTGGAACCGCGTGATGGCGGCAACCAGGGCGATGTAGGTTTCCTCGACATCGCCCAGGCGATCGGCCCAATCGGTGTCGGCATTCGGCCATGCAATCAGGACGGCGGACTGGGGTTCCCATTCCGCGGGAAGGCGCAATGAAGCGTTGGTCATGTGGCGACGGCCCGGTGTGTCGGGCTGCGCGCCAAGGCGCAGCCGGAAGAATCAGGACGCGGGCGCGCGTGTCGCAGGCCCGCGCTGCCGAAGCCGGGCGGGGCCTGGCTTCGGTGGTGCGATCAGCGGATCGGCGGCTTCGGGCCGACTTCGGTGGCGTCGGCCTGGTTGGCCACCACGTCGATGACGCGGCTGCGCTCGAAGTACACCGTGAACTGTGGATACACCCAGCGATTGATGGCGGGCCACTGGCGCTTCTGGCCACCGCGGGGATCCAGCCTCTGGGTCGGCGCGCCGTAGCGGGCTTCGACCTGGGCCATCGTCTGCCCGCGGGCGGGCATGGCGGTGCGGTTTTCTTCCTGGACGCGCTCGATCAGCAGGGTTTCGGCACCAGCCGTGCCGGCAAGGGCAAGCAGGGCGAACAGCGGCAATGCAGCAATGCGGGAATTCATGATGGTATGGCCTCGCAATGGACCGTCGGATTGTACGCACATGGCCCGATCCGGCGGCAGCACGCCGTCGTCACGGATTCGAACATCCGGTGCTTCCGGATGGCCGACGCCAAGGCGCCCGCAAACGCAGAAAGCCGCCCTGAGGCGGCTTCCGGCTGGTGCAGTCCAGGCCGCCCGTGAGGGCTGAGCCAGGACGCCCGCAATCTCAGCGCTGACGCGCCTTGAAACGCGGGTTGGACTTGCAGATCACGAAGACCTTGCCACGACGGCGGACGACTTTGCAGTCGCGGTGACGGGCCTTCGCCGACTTCAGGGAGGACAGGACCTTCATGACAGACCTCGGCAACGGGGATAGAAAATTCAGCCCACAATTCTAGCGGGTATTCCTTCCGCGAATCAAGTGCTTGCGGAAATTGCGTTAGCGAGTCGCCTATGACCCCGTGGTTTGGGGTTTCCGGCAAGCCCGTACGGCCGCGCATAATGCACCGCATGAGCGATTCCAACCTGAACCCTGAAATCCCTGTACTCACCATCGATGGCCCGTCCGGATCGGGCAAAGGAACCATCAGCCGCCTCGTTGCGCAGCGCCTGGGCTGGCACTACCTGGACTCCGGTGCGCTGTACCGCGCGGTCGGCGTGGCGGCCGGCTGGGGCGACCTCGATCTGGCCGACCCGGCGGCATTGGTGCGCTGCACCTTTGATACCGAGATCGGTTTCCGCGAGGACGACTCGGGCGAGCTGCGGGTGCTGGTCAACGGCACCGATGCCACCGACGAGCTGCGCACCGAGACCGCGGGCGCGGCGGCGTCGGCGATTGCGGCGATTCCCGAAGTGCGCGAAGCCCTGAAGGATCGGCAGCGTGCGTTCCGCCAGCCGCCAGGCCTGGTGGCCGATGGCCGCGACATGGGCACGGTGATCTTCCCCGGGGCTGCCTACAAGGTGTTTTTGACGGCCAGCGCCGACGAGCGGGCGCAAAGACGCTATAAGCAGTTGAACGACAAGGGGGTTTCCGTTACCTTACCTGGTCTGCTGCGCGAGATCCTTGCGCGCGATGCGCGTGATGCCCAACGCGCGGTGGCGCCCTTGCGGCCGGCCGAAGACGCCGTTCGCATCGACACCACCGGCCTGGGCATCGAGGCGGTCGTCGAGCGCGTGTTGGCGTTGGTGCACGAATAGTCGCGATGTCGTAGTCGCGTCTTGGATGGCCGGTTCGCCGGCCATTCCGCCCTCCGGGGCGACGTGGGCCAGCCCTCTCACGGCCGGCTTGCGCAGCAGAAAGCCCCGTCGCAATCCCGCGGCGGTTCAACCTAACGACACATGGTGCAGCGGTATCGCACCACATAACGGGTGGGTCGACCACGTGCTGCCTTGGCCATCATCCCGATGGCATTGCCAGCCGGTGCGGCCCGTGTGTTCAAGCGAGTATTACTCCAATGACCGAATCATTTGCCGAACTGTTCGAAGAGAGCCAGCAGTACCTGGCCAAGCTGAAGCCGGGCGCGATCGTCGTCGGTACCGTTGTCGAGGTCCGTGGCGACGTGGTCGTGATCAACGCCGGCCTGAAGTCCGAAGGCATCGTGCCGATCGAACAGTTCCGTAACGACGCCGGCGAGATCGACGTGGGTGTGGGCGACCAGGTGAAGGTCGCGCTCGACTCCATCGAGAATGGCTTTGGCGAGACCGTCCTGTCGCGCGAGAAGGCCAAGCGCGCCATGGTGTGGGACGAACTCGAGGAAGCCCTCGAGAAGAACGAGACCATCACCGGCCGCATCAGCGGCAAGGTCAAGGGCGGCTTCACCGTCGACATCAAGGATGTTCGCGGCTTCCTGCCGGGTTCGCTGGTCGACGTGCGCCCGGTGCGCGACTCGACCTACCTGGAAGGCAAGGAACTCGAGTTCAAGCTCATCAAGCTGGACCGCAAGCGCAACAACATCGTCGTCTCCCGCCGCGCGGTGGTTGAGAGCGAGCACTCGGAAGAGCGCGAGCAGCTGATGGAGAAGCTGGTCGAGGGCGCGATCCTCAAGGGTGTGGTCAAGAACCTCACCGACTACGGCGCGTTCGTGGACCTGGGCGGCATCGACGGCCTGCTGCACATCACCGACATGGCTTGGAAGCGCGTGCGCCATCCGTCCGAAGTCGTGGAAGTGGGCGCCGAGCTCGACGTCCGCGTGCTCAAGTACGACCGCGAGCGCAACCGCGTCAGCCTCGGCCTCAAGCAGCTGGGCGAGGATCCGTGGGACAACATCGCGCGCCGTTACCCGGCCGACACCCGCGTGTTCGGCAAGGTCTCCAACGTCACCGATTACGGCGCGTTCGTCGAGATCGAGCCGGGCGTCGAAGGCCTGGTGCACGTGTCCGAGATGGATTGGACCAACAAGAACGTCAACCCGGGCAAGATCGTCCAGGTCGGTGACGAGGTCCAGGTCATGGTCCTCGACGTCGATGAGGAGCGTCGCCGCATCTCGCTGGGCATGAAGCAGGTCACCAGCAACCCGTGGGAAACCTTCGCGGCGATCCACAAGAAGGGTGACAAGGTCGAAGGCCAGATCAAGTCGATCACCGACTTCGGCATCTTCATCGGCCTGGACGGCGGCATCGACGGTCTGGTGCACCTGTCCGACATCAGCTGGAACACCACCGGCGAAGACGTGGTCCGCAACTACAAGAAGGGCGACACGCTGGAAGCCGTCGTTCTTGCCGTGGACCCGGAGCGCGAGCGCATCAGCCTGGGCGTCAAGCAGCTCGAGCAGGACCCGTTCGGCCAGTACATGGCGTCGAACACCAAGGGTTCGATCGTCAAGGGCACGGTGAAGGAAGTCGACGCCAAGGGCGCGACGATCGAGCTGGCCGATGGCATCGAAGGCTACGTCGCCGCGCGCGACATCGCCAAGGAGCGCGTCGACGACGCGACCCAGTACCTGAAGGTCGGCGACGAAGTCGAAGCCAAGTTCATCGGCATGGATCGCAAGGGCCGCACCATGCAGCTCTCGATCAAGGCCAAGGACGAAGCCGAGATCCAGGAAACGCTGTCGGACTACAACCGTGCGGCGGCGGAAGCCTCCAGCGGCACCACCAAGCTGGGCGCGCTGCTGCGCGAGCAGCTGGGCAACAAGGGCGAGTAATCGCCCCGGCTTGCAGTCCCTGTAGTACCGCGGAAGCGGCCCGGCTCCGGCCGGGTCGCTTTCCGTCTGCACCCCCGTGGTGTGCATCAAACGAGTACCGCTTCGCCCATGACCAAATCCGAACTGATCGAGATCCTTTCGCAACGACAGGCCCACCTGAAGGGCGATGACGTGGATCTGGCGGTGAAGTCGTTGCTGGAGATGATGGGCGGTTCGCTGTCGGGCGGTGAGCGGATCGAGATCCGCGGCTTCGGCAGTTTTTCCCTGCATTACCGGCCGCCTCGCCTTGGGCGCAATCCGAAGACCGGCGAATCGGTCGCGTTGCCCGGCAAGCATGTGCCGCACTTCAAGCCTGGCAAGGAACTGCGTGAGCGCGTCAGCGGCGTGATGCCGTTGGGCGAGGACGCCTGAGTTTCCCCACGCTTCATTTCACCTAGCCGCGTGGCTGTGGCCGCAGGCCGGCTCGGCTAAGCTAGCCGCCTGATGCCGACAACGGAGGTCGACCGGAGGCCGCCATGCGTGTGATCCGATTTCTCGTTGCCCTTGCCTGCCTGTTGGCGGGCGCCATCGTCGGAGCCCTCAACCGGGGACCGGTCCAGATCGATTTCGGCCCGGTCTCGGTGCCTACCACTCTGGGGGTGGCGCTGATCGCAGCGCTGCTGCTGGGCGTGCTCCTTGGCGGTCTTGCCATTACCGCGAGCCTGGTGCTGCCGCTGCAACGGCGTCTCGCGCGTGCGCAGCGTACCGTCGATGCGGCACCGTCCCGAACCCCGGAGAGCTGAGACGCATGGCGTTCATCAACGAATGGTTCTGGTTCTTCCTGCTGTTGCCGATCGCCGCCGTCAGTGGCTGGGTCATCGGTCGACGTGGCGGCGAACGCCATAGCGACACCCAGGTCAGCCGCCTGTCGACGACCTATTTCCGCGGCCTCAACTACCTGCTCAACGAGCAGCCCGACAAGGCGATCGAGCTGTTCCTGCATATCGCCGAGCTCGACAAGGACACCTTCGAGACCCAGGTCGCCCTGGGCCATCTGTTCCGGCGTCGCGGCGAAGTGGATCGTGCGATCCGTCTGCACCAGGCCCTGGTCCAACGCCCGGGGCTCAGCGACCAGCAGAAGGTCCAGGCCCTGCTGGCCCTGGGCGAGGACTACATGCGCTCGGGCCTGCTCGACCGCGCCGAAACCGTGTTCAGCGACCTGGTCGCGCTCGACATGCGCGCACCGCTGGCGTTGCGCCATCTGATCGGCATTTACCAGTCCGAGCGCGATTGGGACAAGGCGATCGAAAACGCCCAGCGTTACGAGGCCGCGACAGGCGAACCGATGGGCAAGCAGATCGCGCAGTTCGAGTGCGAACTGGCCGATCGCGCCCGTGCCGCTGGCGACATCGACGCCGCGCGTCTGGCCGTGTCGCGCGCTTACGAAGCCGACGCCAACACGGTGCGCGCGGGCATGATCGAAGGACGCATCGAAGTCGAGGCGGGCAACGATGCCGCGGCGATCCGGGCGTTCGAGCGCGTCGCCCGCAGCGACCCGGATTACCTCCCCGAAGTCATGCCCGGATTGTTGGCCAGTTACGAGCAGGTGGGCGACGTGCCGGGCGCGCGCGCCTTCCTGGCCGAGATGTGCGAGCACTACCGCGGCATCGCGCCCGTGCTGGCGCTCGCGCGGATGGTCGAGGCCGACGAGGGCGTGCCCGCGGCGCGTGCCTACCTCGCGCAGCAGCTCAAGGACCGCCCGTCCGTGCGTGGCGAAGCGGCTCTGATCGACCTGACGCTGGCCGAGGGCGCCGATCCCATGGCGACCCTCCACGACCTCAAGCACATCACCGACCAACTGCTGGTCCGCAATCCCAGCTATCGCTGCAACCGTTGTGGCTTTGGCGCCCGCAGCCACCATTGGCAGTGCCCAAGCTGCAAGGAATGGGGCTCGGTGAAGCCGCTGCTGAACTACGCGGTGGTCTGATCGGATGCGGCTGGAGGGCATTGTCCTGGACGGCGTCACCGCCGGCAGCGGGATGATCTGGTTCGCGTTCTTCTTCGCGCTGGGCGCGGCCGGCACCGCCGTCGCGCGTGGCTACGCAAGACACCGCAACCTGGTCGACCTCCCCGGCGAACGGCGCAGCCATTCCACGCCCACCCCGCGCGGTGGCGGCGTGTCGATCGTTGCTGCGTTGATGGTCGCGATGTTCGTGCTGGCATTGCGCGGAACCCCGCAGGTCGCCGCGCTCCTGGCGATGGCGATCGGGCTGGCGATGGTCGCGGGCATCGGCATGATCGACGACCATCGGCCGCTCTCTCCCTGGTTGCGCCTGTCGGTGCACGCCGTTGCCGCCACGCTGCTCGGGCTGGCGATTGCCGACAGTGCGCAGTCGCCCCTGGCGGGACTGTTTGCGTTTGCCCTGGCGATGGCGTTGACCAACGTCTGGAACTTCATGGATGGCATTAACGGCATCGCCGCAAGCCAGGCCGCGCTGGTCGCCGGGCTGCTGGCCGGTTGGCAGGCCGGCGCCTGGAGCGCGCTGGCGCTGGCGCTCGTGGCCGCGTGCCTGGGCTTCTTGCCGTTCAACTTCCCCAGGGCCCGGATATTCCTTGGCGACGTGGGTAGCGGTGCGATCGGTTTCGCGCTCGCGGGCCTGCTGGCGCTGGTGATCCGCCTTCCCGACAGCGGTGCGGACTTGTTGTTGCTCCTGCCGTTGTCCGCGTTCCTGGTGGATGCCGGCCTGACCCTGTTGCGTCGCGCAGTGCGCGGCGAACGCTGGTGGACGGCGCACGCGCAGCATGCCTATCAGGTCTGGGCGCGCCGTTCGGGGCACGCGTGGGTTACCGTTGCCTACGCAGCGTGGACCCTGGCGGCGGTGGCTTTGGCGGCGTCGCTGGGAAACGCGTCGCAGACTTTCATCTTAAAGATAACGGTGGCGTGGTATACCACCGCGGCCGTGGCATGGGGGGTGTTGCAGGCTCTGGATCCAAACAAGAGCGCGGGAAAGCGCCAGCCGCAGAAGGATGGGGAATGAGTTCATGGCGTGATCGCTGGAGTAACTGGCTGCCGCGGATGGCGGTGGTGACCCATGACCTTGCGATGGTCTGGGTGGTTTGGCATACGCTGCACTGGCTGCGGTTTGGCGTGATGGCCAACCCGCCGCAACTGCCGTTGTGGTCGCCGGAAGTGGTCCTGGTGCTGATCGCGCAGGGCCTGGTCTTCTGGCAGGTGGGCCTGTACCGGGGGCTGTGGCGCTTCGCCAGCGTCCCGGACCTTTGGAACATCTTCAAGGCCTGCGCATTGGGCCTGTTTGCGATCGTGCTGGGGTTGTTCCTCTACAACCGGCTGGACATGGTCTCGCGCACCGTGCTGGTGCTCTATCCGCTGGTGCTGATGGCGCTGCTGGGCGCCCCCCGCTTGCTGTACCGGGCGTGGAAGGACAGCCGCAACGAGCGCGGCCATGCCGGGTCGGTGCGCATCCTCATCCTCGGCGCCGGCCACGCAGGCGAGGCGCTGGTTCGCGATCTCCGACGTTTCGGCACCTACCAGCCGGTCGGTTTTCTCGACGATGCCGCGCGCATGCGCGGCACCAAGGTGCAGGGCGTTCCGGTGCTCGGCCAGGTCAAGGACGTCGACGAGATCGCCCGCGAAACCGCGGCGCGCCTGCTCGTCATCGCCATGCCATCGGCCGATGCCGATGCGATCCAGCGCGTGGTGGTGGTCTGCGAGCGCACCGGATTGCCGTTCCGGATGGTGCCGCGACTGCAGGACGTACTGGAGGGGCGCTCGCTGCCGGGCGAACTCAAGGAAGTCGCGATCGAGGACCTGCTTGGCCGCAAGCCGGTCATGCCCGACTGGAAAGCCATTCGCGACTGGCTGGGTGCGCGCTCGGTGCTGGTGACCGGGGCGGGCGGCTCGATCGGTTCCGAACTCTGCCGACAGTGCGCGCGCCACGGTGCGCGCCGGATCACCCTGGTGGAGATCGACGAGCTCGCGCTGACCACGGTCGAGGCCTCGTTGCGCCGTGACTTCCCGAACCTCGAGTTCGTCCAGGTGCTGGGCGACTGTGGCGATCCGGCCGTGATCCGCCATGCACTCGGACTGGCTCAGCCCGAAGCGGTGTTCCATGCCGCGGCCTACAAGCAGGTGCCGCTGCTGGAAACCCAGTTGCGCGAAGCGGTCCGCAACAACGTGCTGGCGACCGAAACCGTGGCGCGTGCGTGCCGCGACATCGGTGTGGGCACGTTCGTGCTGATCTCGACCGACAAGGCCGTCGATCCGGCCAACGTGCTGGGTGCCACCAAGCGACTGGCCGAGATGACCTGCCAGGCGCTGGCCGACCAGCGCTCGACGCGCTTCGTGACCGTGCGCTTTGGCAACGTGCTCGATTCGGCGGGCAGCGTGGTGCCGTTGTTCCGCGAACAGATCCGCCTGGGCGGGCCGGTCACCGTCACCGATCCGGAAGTCACGCGCTTCTTCATGACGATCCCGGAAGCCTGCCAGCTGATCCTGCAGGCCTCCGCCATCGGCACGCACGAAGCCGTCTACACGCTCGACATGGGCGAGCCCGTCGCGATTCGTGTGCTGGCCGAACAGATGATCCGGCTGGCCGGCAAGCAACCCGGACGCGACATCGCGGTGGTCTACACCGGCCTGCGTCCGGGCGAAAAGCTGCACGAGACGCTGTTCCACGCCGACGAACGCTATCGCGCGACCTCGCACTCCAAGATCCTCCAGGCCGAGCCCCGTGCGGTCGCGGCGGCCAACATCGAGGTGGCGCTGCACGCGTTGCGTGCGGCCAGCGCCGAGTACGACCAGGAGGCGCTGGCGCGCCTGCTGCGCAGCACCGTCCCGGATTTCCAGCCGTTGGCGCAGGATCGCCCGGCCATACCTGAGACCGCGACCGTGGTCGCGTTTCCCGCTCGCACCGCCAGGAAAATTTGATGTCCGACAGCTCCAGCTCTTCTCCCGCCCCCGGGCGGATCCGCAAGGCCGTCTTTCCGGTTGCCGGCCTGGGCACCCGTTTCCTGCCGGCCACCAAGACCGTTCCCAAGGAGATGCTGCCGATCATCGACCGGCCGCTGATCCAGTACGCGGTCGACGAAGCGGTCGAAGCGGGCTGCGACACCCTCGTATTCGTGACCAACCGTTACAAGCATTCGGTCGCCGATTACTTCGACAAGGCGTACGAGCTCGAACAGAAGCTCGAGCAGGCCGGCAAGCACGAGCAGCTCGAGTTGATCCGCAACGTCCTGCCCAAGGGCGTGCGCGCGGTGTTCGTGACCCAGGCCGAGGCGCTGGGCCTCGGGCACGCGGTGCTGTGCGCCAAGCCGGTGATCGGCAACGAACCCTTTGCGGTGCTGTTGCCCGACGACCTGATCTGGAACCGCGGACCCGGCGCCTTGAGCCAGATGGCCGATGCCGCGCAGGCGTCCGGGGCCAGCGTGGTTGCCGTGCAGGACGTGCCGCGAGAGCAGACCGGCAGCTACGGCATCGTGGCGACCGAAGCCTTCCAGGACCGCCAGGGTCGGATCACCGAGATCGTCGAGAAGCCCAAGCCCGACCAGGCCCCGAGCACCCTGGCGGTGGTGGGTCGTTATGTGCTGACCCCGCGCATCTTCGACCTGCTGGAGGCCACCACGCCCGGCGCCGGCGGCGAGATCCAGCTGACCGACGCCATCTCGGCGCTGCTGCGCGAAGAAACCGTCAGTGCCTACCGTTTTCGCGGCACGCGATTCGATTGCGGCACGCACCTGGGCCTGATCGAGGCCACGATCCGCTATGCGCTCGATCACGAGAAACTCAGCGACTCCGCGCGACGCCTGATGCAGAACGCGCTGGACGAACTGGGCGTCGAAGAACTCAAGTAAGCCGCGCAGCGCGCCCAAACGACGTCCTGCCGCCACCGCGGCGGGGCGCCGGCATGGCCCGCGCGATCAGTTTGCCTGGAAGCGCCACCAAGCCCATGCGGCCAAACCGGCGAACGCGATCGCCGTCGCAAACGCCCAGGACGCGGCACGTGCCACGCGTGCAGCCCAGAACAACGCGACCGGTCCGGTGAGCACGCGGACCGTGCGCAACGTGCGCCATTGGCGAGGGCCTGTTAACGCTATGGGCGCATGCCGCGTGGCTTATCAGTGGCCTCCAGCTGGTGTTGTGCTGCGCCGCGCCTTGCTGCCTGCAAGGTCAAGCAGCGCGGCGCCGGCTGGGGGCCGCTGAGAAGCCACCCGGAGGGCCGGGCCTGAGGCCGCGCGACGCGGCGTCATCGCTCGGTTGCGTATGGACATACGCGCCCTCTCTCTTCCTTGCCTCGCACGACCTCAGGCCCGGCGCGGCGTGCGCCCATAGCGCTAACAGGCCCTAGTGGGTAGCGTTGCTACTGGCGTGCCGCGCGGGCGAAACGACGCAGGGTTTCCCCCAGTGTCGCCAGTGGCAGCGCGAACGCGATCCCGAAGCCGCCGATCAGCCAGCGCAGCCACGCGTGCTGCTGGTGCGAGGGCAGGTCGCCGAGCCCCGCGACCACCGTCCCCAGCCAGTCGTGCAGCCACCACAGGGCCGCCGTGCAGATGACGGCGAACAGCAACAGCATCGCCAGGCAGCGTCTGCGATAGGCTTTGTCGGCGTGATGCATGTCCACGTTCTGGCCCTGTGTCGGGTCGATATCAAACCGCCGGGTGCCAACCATGTCCAGTGTGTCGTCCAGCTACTACCGACGCGACGCAGCCGATGCCCAGCGCGGGCAGGGTCCGTTGCGGGGTGCAACGGAGGCGACGACGTGCGTGGTGGGCGGTGGCTTCGCCGGTCTCAACACCGCGCTGGGCCTGGTCGAGCGCGGTGAGCGCGACGTGGTGCTGGTCGAGGCCAACGATGTCGGGTTCGGCGCGTCGGGTCGCAACGGCGGGTTCGTGTTCGGCGGTTTCTCGCGCGGCGAGGAGGCGTTGCTGAAGGAGCTCGGGCCGCAGCGCGCGAAGGCGCTGTACACCGGCAGCACCGACGCGGTGGAACTGATCCGCCAACGAATCGCCCAGTACGCGATCGATTGCGACACGGTGCAGGCCGGCGTGATCTGGGCCAACTGGTTTCGCGACCCGCAGGTGCTGCGCTCGCGCCAGCAACTGCTGGCCAGGCACTACGGCGTCGACTGGCAATGGCTGCCGCGCGAGCGGCTGCGCGAGCTGGTCCGCAGCGATCGCTATCACGATGGCCTGTTCGAGCCGCAGGCGTTCCACTTCCACCCACTGAAGTACGCCCGCGGAATTGCCGATGCCGCGATCGCGCAGGGCCTGCGGCTGCACGAAGCGAGTCCGGCCGTCTCGCTGGAACGTCGTGGCGCTGGTTGGCGCGTGCGCACGCCCGACGGTCACGTCGACGCCGCACAGGTGGTGCTGGCCTGCGGCGGCTACCTGGCCGGACTCGATCGACGCGTGGATGCCGGCGTGATGCCGATCGCGACCTACGTGATGGTCACCGAGCCGCTGGGTTCGCGCCTCGATCAGGCGATGGCCACGCGCGCGGCGGTCTACGACACGCGCTTCGCCTTCGATTACTACCGACCGCTCCCCGACACGCGTCTGCTGTGGGGCGGGCGCATCTCGGTGCTGGATCGTTCGGCCCATGCGGTGGAGCGTCTGCTGCGACGCGACCTGCTGAAGGTGTTTCCGCAGCTCGAGGGCGTGCGGATCGAGCACGCGTGGTCGGGATTGATGAGCTATGCCCGGCACCAGATGCCGCAGATCGGCCAGATCGACGAGGGGCTGTGGCTGGCGCAGGCATTCGGCGGGCACGGCGTGGCCCCGACGACGTTCGCTGGCGAAGTGGTCGCGTCGGCAATCGCCAGCGGTGACCCGCGCTGGCGCGAGTTTGCCGACTACGGCCTGGTGTCGGCGCTGAAGCCGGCCGGCTATGTCGGCGCGCAGCTGAGCTACTGGTGGGCAGGCTTCAAGGACGCGTGGAAGGACTGGCGCGAACACGGAGCCCCGCGATGAGCGACGACGCGACGATCGCCTGGAGCGACTTCGAGAAGGTGGAGTTGTGCGCGGGCACGGTGCTGCGCGTGGAGGCGTTTCCGGAGGCGCGCAAGCCGGCCTGGAAGCTGTGGGTCGACTTCGGACCGCGCGGCGTTCGCAAGACCAGCGCCCAGGTGCAGGCGTTGTACTCCTCCGATGCCCTGATCGGTCGGCAGATCGTGGGCGTGCTGAATTTTCCGCCGAAGCAGGTCGGGCCGTTCGTGTCCGAGTTCCTGCTGACCGGATTCCACACCGACGAGGGCGTGGTCATCACCACGCTCGAACGCCCGGTGCCCAACGGCTCGCGCATGGCGTAAGGCGATCGGCCCTCTGCCGGCGCTTGGCGTCCGGGTGGGCGGCCCGGTCGGAAGTCCGGATACGACAACGGCGCCACGCGGGCGCCGTTGTCGTTGCAACGAGTGGCGGGTTCAGAGCGCTTCGAAGATGCCCGCCGCGCCCATGCCGGTGCCGATGCACATCGTCACCATGCCGTACTTCTGCTGGCGACGACGCAGGCCGTGCACGATCGTTGCCGTGCGCACCGCGCCGGTGGCGCCGAGCGGATGGCCCAGCGCGATCGCGCCGCCGAGCGGATTGACCTTCGACGGATCCAGCTCGCAATCGCGCATCACCGCCAGCGCCTGTGCGGCGAATGCCTCGTTGAGCTCGATCCAGTCGAGCTGATCGCGGGTGAGCCCGGCCTGCTTCAGTGCCTTCGGGATTGCGGCGATCGGGCCGATGCCCATCACCTCCGGTCGCACGCCGGCCACGGAGAAGCTGACGAAGCGGGCGAGCGGGGTCAGGCCGTAATCCTTGACCGCCTGTTCGGAGGCCAGCAGCACCGCGCCCGCGCCATCGCTCATCTGCGAGCTGTTGCCGGCGGTGACGCTGCCGCCGAACTGGCCGTTGCGGAACACCGGCTTGAGGCGGGCAAGGCCTTCGATCGAGGAGTCCGCGCGCGGGCCTTCGTCGATCTCCACCAGCGACTTCTTCAGGCGGATGGCATTGCCGGCAAGGTCGGGCAGGTGGGAGACGATCTCGTACGGGCTGATCTCGTCCTTGAAGTGGCCGGCCTGGATCGCGGCGATGGCCTTCTGGTGCGAGGCCAGCGCGAACGCGTCCTGGTCTTCGCGCGAGATCTTCCATTCCTCGGCGACCTTCTCGGCCGTGATGCCCATGCCGTAGGCGATGGCGACGTTTTCGTCGTTGGAGAAGACGCTCGGGCTGAGGGCGACCTTGTTGCCCATCATCGGCACCATCGACATCGACTCGGTGCCGCCGGCCAGCATCAGGTCGGCATTGCCCAGGCGGATCTGGTCGGCCGCCATTGCGACGGCCTGCAGGCCGGACGAACAGAAGCGGTTGATGGTCTGCGCGGCGATGGTGTTGGGCAGGCCGGCCAACAGCAGGCCGATGCGCGCCACGTTCATGCCTTGCTCGCCCTCGGGCATGGCGCAGCCGATGATGGCGTCGTCGATGCGGTTGACGTCGATGCCGGGTGCCTGCGCGACCACGCTGCGCAATACGTGCGCCAGCATGTCGTCGGGACGGGTGTTGCGGAATGCGCCGCGCGGGGCCTTGCCGACCGGGGTACGGGTGGCGGCGACGATGTAGGCGTCTTGGATCTGCTTCGACATTTGGAATTCCTTGATGTCGCGAATCTAGGGTTGGTTGCCCTCACCGCCACGGGGAGGCGAGGGCGCAAAGAAGCACGTTGTCGGCAGGCGCTTGGCCTGCGTCAGCGCGCACGAGGCGCGCCGCGCTCCCTCATCAGTTCCGCAGCGGCTTGCCGGTGGTGAGCATGTGCGCGATGCGTTCCTGCGACTTGGGCATCTGCGCCAGCGCGACGAAATGTTCGCGCTCCAGCTTCAACAGCCATTCCTCATCGACCAGCGATCCGCGGTCCACGGCGCCACCGCAGACCACCGTGGCGATGCGGCTGGCGATCTCGAAGTCGTGCGGCGAGATGAAACGGCCTTCCAGCATGTTGACCAGCAGCATCTTGAACGTCGCGATGCCCACGTCGCCGGCAACCTGGATGCGGCGCGCGGGCAGCGGCGGGCGATAGCCGCTTTCGGCCAGGGCGCGCGCCTGCTGGCGGGCGACGTGCAGCAGCTCGAACGCGTTGTAGACGATCACGTCGGTGTCGCGAGCCAGCTTCAGGTTGCGGGCGTCCACGGCCGAGGCCGAGACCTTGCCTATCGCCACGCTCTCGAACGCGGTCTTGAGTTCGGCGAACACATCGCCGCCAGGGCCCGCTTTGTCGGAAGCACGAACGGCGAATTCCTTCAGGCCACCACCGGCCGGCAGCAGGCCGACGCCGGCTTCCACCAGGCCGACATAGCTTTCCAGCGAGAACACCGTACGTGCCGCGTGCATCTGGAATTCGCAGCCGCCGCCCAGGGCCAGACCGCGCACCGCCGCAACCACCGGCACCTGCGCGTACTTGATGCGCTGGCTGGTGGCCTGGAAGTTGGCGACCATCGCCTCGAATTCGGCCAACTGGCCCGCCTTCAGCGCTCCCAGTGCACCGGCGAGGTCGGCACCGGCCGAGAACGGTTCCTTCTGCTGCCAGATGACCAGGCCGGCGAAGTCGCGCTCGGCGATGCCGATCGCTTCTTGCAGGCCGTTGAGTACGTGATCGGAAACGGTGTTCATCTTGGTCTTGAAGCTGACCACGGCGATGTCGTCGCCGTCGTCGGCCCACATGCGCACGCCGTCGTTCTCGTAGACGGTGCGGCCCTGCGAGAACTTCTCGCCGAGCAGCGCGTCCGGGAAGCGCTGGCGCGCGTACACCGGGTTGGACGAGCGCGGCACCGTGCTGTTGCGACCCGGGCTGTAGCTGCCGCTGGCGTCATGGACACCCTCGCGACCATCGAATACCCAGTTCGGGAGCGGCGCGTTGCTCATCGCCAGGCCGGCGACGATGTCCTCGGCGATCCAGTCGGCGACCTGCTTCCAGCCAGCGGCCTGCCAGGTCTCGAACGGACCCAGCGACCAGCCGTAGCCCCAGCGCATCGCGAAATCCACGTCGCGGGCGGTGTCGGCGATGCTTTCGAGGTGGTAGGCGCTGTAGTGGAAGGTGTCGCGGAAGCAGGCCCACAGGAACTTCGCCTGCGGGTTTTCACTGGCCCGCAGTGCCGCGAACTTCTTCGCGGGGTCGCGCTCCTTGAGCAGGGCCGCGACGTCGGCGTCCAGTTCGCCGGCCGAGACGCGGTAGTCCTGCGCCTTCAGGTCGAGCACCAGGATGTCCTTGCCGCGCTTGGTGTAGACGCCAGCGCCGGTCTTCTGGCCCAGGGCGCCCTTGCCGATCAGCGCCGACAGCCATGCCGGGGCCTTGAAGTAGCTGTGCCACGGGTCGTCGGGCAGGGTGTCGGCCATGGTCTTGATGACGTGGGCCATGGTGTCCAGGCCGACCACGTCCGCGGTGCGGTACGTCGCCGACTTCGGGCGACCGATCGCCGGGCCGGTCAGGGCGTCGACGGTGTCAAAGCCCAGGCCGAACTGTTCGGTGTGGTGCATGCCGGCCAGCATCGAGAACACGCCGATGCGGTTGCCAATGAAGTTCGGGGTGTCCTTGGCGATGACCACGCCCTTGCCCAGGGTGGTGACCAGGAAGGTTTCGAGGCCTTCCAGCACCGAGGCGTCGGTGGTGCGGGCGGGAATCAGCTCGGCCAGGTGCATGTAGCGCGGCGGGTTGAAGAAGTGCACGCCGCAGAAACGGTGGCGCAGCTCCTCGGGCAGCACTTCGGCCAGGGTATTGATGCCGAGCCCCGAGGTGTTGCTGGCCAGCACGGTGTGTGCCGGCACGAACGGCGCGATCTTCTTGTAGAGGTCCTGTTTCCAGTCCATCCGTTCGGCAATCGCCTCGATGATCAGGTCGCAGCCCTGCAGCAGCTCGAGCCCGGTCTCGTAGTTGGCCGGGACGATCCGGTCGGCCAGCGCCTTGTCCGCGAGCGGGGCGGGGCTGAGCTTGGCCAGGTTGGCGATGGCCTTGGTGACCACGCCGTTGGGGTCGCCTTCCTTGGCAGGCAGGTCGAACAGGACGGTGTCGACGCCCGCGTTGGTCAGGTGGGCGGCAATCTGCGCGCCCATGACACCGGCGCCGAGCACGGCTGCGCGGCGGACAAGTAGCTTGTTAGACATTTTCTGCAAGTCCTTGTTGGTAATTGTATTTCTTGAGAATGAACAGGGCGCTTCCGGGCCCGGCGAGGTGACCCTCGTTGCGGTCCGGATCAATCCACGCCGATGGGGGTCAACTCTTGAATCCGGCGGCCGCGAAGCGGATCAGCTCGCGGGCGGCGCGTTCCCGATGGGCCGCTTCGCTGACGCCCGAGGGGCGCTTGATCAGGCCGAAGTCGGCCATCGCATAGGTCAGCGAGCCGGCCAGGAAGTCCAGGCGCCAGTAAAGCTCTTCCTTGCTCAGTGCCGGGACCGCCACGGCAATGGCCTTGGCAAACTCGCGCAGCACGTGGCCGTAGTGGTCCGAAAGAAACTTTCGCAGGCCGTCGTTCTTTTCTGCGTACGCACGCGCGACCACGCGAACGAACGCGCCACCGCCATGACGGTCCTGGGCCATCGCCAGGGCGGGTTGCACGAACGCCGCCAGGATCGGCTCGAGCTCGCCGGGGTGCTGGGCCGTCGCGGCCTTCAGGGCCGCTATGCGCTGGGCGCTCATGTCGTCCATGCGCCGCCGGAACACCTCGTTGACGAGGTTTTCCTTGCTGCCGAAGTGGTAGTTGACCGCCGCGATGTTGACATCGGCGCGGCTGGTGACCTGGCGCAGCGAGGTTCCGCTGAAGCCGTGCAGGGCGAACAGCTCCTCGGCGGCGCCGAGAATGCGGTCCTTGGTGGAAAAGTGGGCGGAAGCCATTTCGGGTCCTGAATCAAACGCTTGTTTGATGCTATGCCCGGGCGGCGATGAACGTCAACCGCCTTCCTTCGAAGGGCGCCTGCCCAGGTGCCTGCAAACGGCCTGTCAATCCGCTAGAATTACCGCAGCCATATCGGCTAAACCCGCGTCGCTACGCGGGTTTTTTCTGTTATTCTCGGGCGCGAACCTTCGGTTCTGCGGCCCGCCTACCCGGAGACTTTCCATGGCGCTGGAGCGCACCCTTTCCATCATCAAGCCCGATGCCGTTGCCAAGAACGTCGTCGGT
The DNA here is from genome assembly GCF_003719825.1 of Montanilutibacter psychrotolerans. Classification (GTDB taxonomy): domain Bacteria; phylum Pseudomonadota; class Gammaproteobacteria; order Xanthomonadales; family Xanthomonadaceae; genus Montanilutibacter; species Montanilutibacter psychrotolerans. The sequence goes on from NZ_RIBS01000002.1 coordinate 621,718, forward strand.
GAAATCTATGCCCGTTTCGAAAAGGCCGGCCTGAAAGTCGTCGCCGCCAAGATGAAGCAGCTCTCGAAGCAGGAAGCCGAAGGTTTCTACGCCGTGCACCGCGAGCGTCCGTTCTTCAACGCGCTGGTCGAGTTCATGATCTCCGGTCCGGTGATGATCCAGGCGCTGCAGGGCGACAACGCGGTGCTCAAGCACCGTGACCTGATGGGCGCCACCAATCCGAAGGACGCGGCCCCGGGCACCATCCGCGCGGACTTCGCCGACAGCATCGACGCCAACGCCGTGCACGGTTCGGACAGCCTGGAGAATGCCGCGGTCGAGATCGCGTACTTCTTCCCGAGCACCGACGTCTACGCTCGCTGAGCTGGGACAAAGCCATGACCACGCAACGCGACAGCATCGACATCCAGCTCGCCGAGACAGGCAACACCACGGCACCGGGGTCGGCTGAGCGCGTTGCCGCGGCATCGGCCGGCAATACCGCGGCGGGGTCGGACAGGAAAAACCTGTTCGACCTCGATCGCGTCCAGCTCGAGGACTTCTTCGAGGAAGTTCTGGGCGAGAAGCGCTACCGGGCGCACCAGGTGATGAAGTGGATCCACCACCGCTACGTCACCGACTTCAACGACATGACCGACCTGGGCAAGGCCTTGCGCGGCAAGCTCGAGCAGCACGCCCAGGTGCGCGCGCCGATGGTCATCTTCGACAAGCCCTCCACCGACGGCACCCACAAGTGGCTGCTCGGCATGGACCCGAAGAACGCGATCGAGGCGGTGTTCATCCCCGACAAGGGCCGCGGCACGCTGTGCGTGTCCTCGCAGGTCGGCTGCGCGCTGAACTGCCAGTTCTGCTCGACCGCCACCCAGGGCTTCAACCGCAACCTGTCGACCGCCGAGATCATCGGTCAGGTCTGGGTTGCCGCCCGCCACCTGGGCAATGTTCCGCACATCCAGCGCAAGCTCACCAACGTGGTGATGATGGGCATGGGCGAGCCTTTGGCGAACTTCGACAACGTCGTGCGCGCGATGAGCATCATGCGCGACGACCTGGGCTATGGCCTGGCCAACAAGCGCGTCACGCTGTCGACCGCCGGCATGGTGCCGATGATCGACAAGCTGGGCGAGGTCAGCGACGTGTCGCTGGCGGTGTCGCTGCACGCACCCAATGACGAGCTGCGCACCGAGTTGGTGCCGCTCAACAAGAAATACCCCATCGCCGAGCTGATGGCTGCCTGCGAGCGCTACGTCCGCCGCAAGCCGCGCTCGTCGATCACGTTCGAGTACACCCTGATGAAGGGCGTCAACGACCAGCCGACACACGCCCGCCAGCTGGCGCGCCTGATGCGCCAGTTCGACAACGCTGTGCAGATGAAGGACGCGGCGAAGGTCAACCTGATCCCGTTCAATCCTTTCCCGGGGACACGTTTCGAACGCTCCGAGGAATCCGACATCCGCGCCTTCCAGAAACTTCTGCTCGACTCGCATGTGCTGACGATGGTGCGCCGCACGCGCGGCGATGACATCGATGCAGCCTGTGGCCAGCTGAAGGGCCAGGTCATGGACCGGACGCGGCGCCAAGCCGAGTTCCGCAAGCACCTTGCCCAGCAGGAGGCCGGTGATGCGGCGGCCTGAGCGCCCCCTGCCGGGTCGGGCGCTGACGGCGACGGTGCTTGCGGTGGTCGTGCTGTGCAGCGCGTCGTGCAGTCGCCCCGAGTTCCTGCGTCCCAGCATCGACAGCCAGTTGTCGGACATCTACGAGAGCCGTGTGCCGATCAACGGCAGCCGTCGTGGCAACAGCGGCACGCTTGACGTGCAGCTGTACAACGGCCGGCAGAAGCTCGCCGCCGGCGACCCGGCCGGCGCGCGCGACCTGGCCGCCAAGGCCCTGCAGATCAACGAGAAGTCCGCTCCGGCACACACGCTGATGGCGGTGTCCCTGGATCAGCTGGGCAACTCGGCCGTGGCCGGCCAGCACTACCTGCGTGCGGCGGAACTGGACCCCACCCGCGGCGCGATGCTCAACAATTACGGGACCTGGCTGTGCGGCAATGGCCGCGCCGCCGAGTCGCTGGACTGGTTCGACCAGGCATTGCAGGACAGCAGTTATTCGACGCCTGCTTCGGCGCTGGCAAATGCCGGCCACTGCGCCACCCAGGCCGGGCTTGCCGAGCGTGGCGGACGCTACCTGCGTGACGCGCTGTCGCTGGATCCGGACAGCCCGGTTGCGCTGGCAGCCCTTGCCGAGAGCGAATTTCGTGCAGGCAGGGCATTCGAGGCGCGGGCATTTTCGCAGCGCCGCCTCGCGGCAGCACCGGCGGACGCCCAGTCGTTGTTATTGGCGTCACAGATCGAGGAAAAGCTCGGCGACAAGGACGCGGCCGCCAGCTACGTTCAGCGACTAAGAGCGGAATTCCCGGGCGCGGCGGGTTCCGAAACAGGGGATGGCAGCAAGCGATGATGCAGTCGAACGAAACTGGATCTGGTCACGGCGCCGGCTGTGGCGAACGCCTGCGACTGGCGCGTGAAGCCGCAAACCTGGCGATCGACGACGTTGCCTCGCGACTTCGCATGCCTACGCGCGTGGTCCGCGCCCTCGAGGCCGGCGACTGGAGCCAGTTGGGCGCTCCGGTGTTCGCCCGCGGGCAACTTCGCAGCTACGCGCGGCTGCTCGGCGTCGACATCGAGGCCGAACTTGACCGCGCGCCGGCGGCGGCAATCGCTCCGGCTACGTTGGTCAGCCATAGCCACACGCCAACGTACCAGCGGGTTTTCGAGCAGGTCACCCGGCGGGCGATCTACATCGTCATGACCGCGGCCATCGCCGTGCCGGTCTGGATCGCCACCCGCCCGCACGTTGCCAACACGGTGGCGCTGCAATCGCTCGACCTGCCCGAAACGCCCGCCGGTGGCGGCGCGTCGCCGGTAGCCGCCGGTTCCGACGCGCCCGCACCGCGAACGCCGGTGGCCGCATCGATGGCGTCGCTGCAACCGCCCGCGGCGACCGGCGCCACGCTGTCGCTGGCGTTCAGTGGCGACAGCTGGGTGCAGGTTTTCGCCGTCGATGGCACCTCGATCGAGCAGGGTCTGCTCGCTGCCGGGCAGCAGCGCAGCTATGCCGCCGGCCAGGTGGGGCGCGTGGTGCTCGGCAATTCCGCCGCGGTCCAGGTGTTGCACGCCGGGCGTCCGGTGGACCTGGCGCCCTTCAGCCGAGCGAATGTGGCGCGCTTTACGCTATCCTCTGACGGCTCGCTCGCACCGCCCGCAAACTGATTGCGTCGCGGAGCTGCGTAATCGCACTGGCCTGTATCGGGCCGGTTTCCACATCTATTCGCGGCCGGCCACCTGGCGGGACGTGACAGCATGGCAGCCTTCGAATGGCGATAGACGATCTGCTCGACGAACACGAACAAAGTGAACGGGTTCTGGCCTGGCTGCGCAGCAATGGCGCAGGATTGATTGGCGGCATCGTGCTCGGCTTGGCCGCGATCGGTGGCTGGAAGTGGTGGGAAAGCCGCGACCTGCAACTGAAGGCCGGGCAGGCGGACCGCTATCAGGTCGCCCTCAGCGCCATCGAATCCAAGGACAAGGCCGCCGCAGACAAGGTCAAGGCGCTCGGCGCCGGCACCTACGGCAACCTGGCGGCACTCGAACTGGCGAAGTCGCAGGTCGAGGCCGGCCAGCGCGACGCGGCGATCGCGACGCTGCGCGCGATCAAGTCCGACGACGTCGCCACGACCTCTGTGGTCAATGAGCGGCTTGCCAGTCTGCTGATCGACGCAAAGCAGGCAGATGCGGCGATCAAGCTGCTTGCCACGGCAAGCTCCGTCGGCGAGCTCGAAACCCGCGGCGATGCGCAGTACGCGCTCGGCCAGCGCGAACAGGCCCGTACCTCCTACCAGCAAGCGCTGGGCAAGCTCGACGTCGGTTCGCCGCGTCGTCGCCTGCTCGAACTCAAGCTCATTGAAGTCGGCGGCAAGCCCGCCAGCACCGAGGTCAAGTCTTGATGAAGTCCGCATCGATCGATTCCGTTCGTAGCGCCGCTGGCGCGTCGCGCGCGCCGCGCCTGTTGCACGTTTCCGCGGCAGTGCTGTGCGTGTTCGCGCTGGGCGGCTGCACGACCGTCAAGGGCTGGTTCGGCAGCAAGAAGGACGGCAAGCCGAACGAACCGACCGAACTGGTCGAGTTCGCACCGACGGCCACGATCAGCAAGCTGTGGTCGGCCCAGGCCGGCAAGGGCGAAGACCGTTTGGGCGCACGCCAGGGTCCGGCGATCGCCGACGGTCGCGTCTACGCGGCGGCGGTCGAAGGCGGCGTTCGCGCGTTCGACCTGCAGACCGGCAAGCCGGTCTGGCACTACGAAAGCGACCTGCTACTGTCCGGCGGCCCCGGTGCCGGTGACGGCCTCGTGGTTGCCGGTGGGCTGGATGGCCACGTTATCGCTCTCGATGCCGGTACCGGCGCCGAGAAGTGGCAGTCGAAGGTCAATGCCGAGATCATCGCCACGCCCGTGGTCGGTCTGGGCATGGTGTTCGTGCGCTCCAACGATGGTCGCCTGACCGCGCTGGATGCCGCCAGCGGCGAGCGCCGCTGGTTCTGGACCCGCGATGTTCCCCTGTTGTCCGTGCGCGGCAACGATGCACCGGTGCTTGGCCCGGGCTTCGTGTTCGTGGGCAACGACGACGGTACCGTGCAGGCATTGGCCGCCAACGACGGTCGCCCGTTGTGGGAGCAGGCCGTGGCGCAGCAGGAAGGCCGCAGCGAGCTGGACCGCATGGCCGATATCGATGGCACGCCGGTACTCGAAGACACTACGTTGTTCGCGACCAGCTACAAAGGGCGCACGCTCGCGATCGATGCACCGAGTGGTCGGCCGATGTGGTCGGGCGAGCACGGCGGCTCCGGTCGCATCGGTGTCGGCAGCGACCGCCTGGTGGTGGTCGATCGCCAGGGCGGCGTGTTCGGCCTGCAGAAGTCCAGCGGCGGCACGCTCTGGCAGCAGGCGGGCCTGGCCCGTCGCAACCTGACCGGCGCGGCGGTGCAGGGCGACTACGCGGTGGTCGGCGACTTCGACGGCTACCTGCACTGGCTCAAGCTCGACAACGGCGAATTTGCCGCGCGTACCCGCGCCAGCCGCAAGGCGCTGCGTGCCGCGCCGGTGGTCGTCGATGGGGTCCTCGTGGCACAGGACGTCGACGGCGAACTGAACGCATACCGCCTCGGGCAGTAACGCCGGGGCAGGGAGTCGGGAGCAGGGAACGGACTACCGGCGGAAGCCTCCGCCCCAGCCGTTCCCGATCCCACCGGCGCTCATTGCCGCAGCTTTAGATTCTCCCGAATTCCCTACCTTTCCGGCTGCCCATCCATGCTTCCGCTCGTCGCACTCGTCGGACGTCCCAACGTCGGCAAATCCACGCTTTTCAACGCGCTCACCCGCAGCCGCGACGCCCTGGTGCACGACCAGCCGGGCGTAACGCGCGATCGCCATTACGGCGTGTGCCGGCCAGAAGGCCTGCGGCCGTTCGCGATCGTCGACACCGGCGGCATCGCCGGCGAGGACGAGGGCCTGGTCGGTGCCACCGCACGCCAGGCGCGAGCCGCGGCCGAAGAGGCCGACCTGGTGCTGTTCATCGTCGATGGCCGTGAAGGCGCGTCCGCACTCGACGACGACATCCTGAAGTGGCTGCGCAAGACCGCGCGTCCCACCATGCTGGTGGTCAACAAGACCGACGGCATCGACAGCCAGGCCGCGCTCAACGATTTCGCCCGCTACGGTTTCAGTGACGTGGTCGCGGTGTCCTCGGCGCATCGCCAAGGCATCGACGAACTGATCGAGGACGTGCTGGCCAAGCTGCCCGAAGAGGGCAACACGAGCGAACTGGACACCGATCCCGATCGCGTCCGCATCGCCTTCATCGGCCGTCCCAACGTCGGCAAGTCCACGCTGGTGAACCGCCTGCTGGGCGAGGAGCGCATGATCGCCTCCGAGGTGCCGGGCACCACGCGCGATTCGGTCGCCATCGACATGGAGCGCGACGGCAAGCGCTATCGCCTGATCGACACCGCCGGCCTGCGCCGCAAGTCCAAGGTCGACGAGGCCGTCGAGAAGTTCTCCATCATCAAGACCCTGCAGGCGATCGAGCAGTGCCAGGTCGCGGTGGTGATGCTCGACGCCGGCGAAGGCGTGACCGACCAGGACGCCAGCGTGCTGGGGTATGCGCTCGATGCCGGTCGTGCGCTGGTGGTGGCGGTCAACAAGTGGGACGGCCAGACCGACTACCAGCGGCAGCAGGCGGAAGGCCTGCTGGTGCGCAAGCTCGGTTTCGTCGACTGGGCCGAGGCGGTGCGCATCAGTGCCAAGCACGGCTCCGGACTGGCCGAGCTGTTCAAGGCCATCCACCGCGCGCATTCCTCGGCAACGCGCGAGTTCGGCACGAGTGAAGTCACCAAGGCGATCGAGATCGCCTACGAGACCAATCCGCCGCCGGTCGTGCGCGGCCATGTCGCCAAGCTGCGCTACGCGCACCCGGCGGCCAGCAATCCGCCCACCTTCGTGGTGCACGGCAACCGCCTGCGCACGCTCAGCGACAGCTACAAGCGCTACCTCGAGAACTTCTTCCGCAAGCGCTTCAAGCTGGTGGGCACGCCCGTGAAGTTCATCTTCCGCGAAGGCAGCAACCCGTACGAAGGCAAGAAGAACGTGCTCAGCGAGCGCCAGGTCGCCAAGAAGAAGCGCCTGATCCGCCACGTAAAGCGCGGCAAGTGAGTTGACGCGACGTCGGCGCTTTGCGCCGGCGTCGGCACCAGGACCCGGTCGCACCGTTTCGAGCGGCGCCACGCGTGCCCCCGGTGGTGCCCTCGGCGCGCGTCGCCTGTCGGTTATCGCGTGTGACGCCTGCAGGCCCAATCCGCACGACCCAGCAACGTTCGCCATCCCGTTGTCGGAGCCCCGTCTTGATCGAGCCATTGCCCGCTGCCGCGATCACCCTGGGCATCCTCGCCGGCGGTCGCGCCAGTCGCCTGGGCGGGATCGACAAGGCCTGGCTGGTGCGCGAAGGCATGCCGCAGGTGCTGCGCTGGCCGCGACGCTTCGCCGACGAGACCGGCGCCGTGCTGGTCAGCGCCAATCGTGATCTCGACCGGTACCGCCTCGCAGGCCTTCGGGCCGTGACCGACCGGGCCGGCCTGGATCTCGGCCCGATCGCCGGCCTGGACGCGCTGGCATCGGCCTGCACCAGCCCCTGGTTGCTGACGGTCCCGGTCGATCTGGTGGGCGTCCCCGATGGCCTGCTGTCCCATCTGGTGGCCGGCGCCACCGACGACGGTGCCGCGGCCAGCGACGACGACGGCCCGCAACCGCTGGTGGCGCTGTGGCGCGTGGCGGCGCTGCGCGATGCGCTGGCGTCCGCAATCGCCACCCGCAGCTCCGCCGTGCACCTGCTGCAGGCCAGCCTGCGGCTGCCGGTGGTCCATTTCGCCGGGGTACGCTTGGGCAACCTCAACACACCCGACGACCTGGCCGCTGCCGGCGTTGCGGCCACGGACCGTCACCACGATGAGTGAATTTCCCACCGGCCTGCTGTTCGACGACGCGCTGGCGATCGTTACCCAGGTAGCCAGCGCCCACCGCCTCGCGTCCGAATCGCTGGCGCTGGGTCGCTGCCACGGCCGCGTGCTGGCGCAGGACGTGCACGCGCCGATCGCGTTGCCATCGTTCGACAACAGCGCGATGGACGGCTTCGCGTTCCGCCACGCCGATTTGCAAGGCGAACGGGCGACGCTGCGTCTGGCCGGCGAACAGTTCGCCGGCAATGCGCTTGGCCTGGTGCTGGGCATTGGCGAATGCGTGCGCATCACCACCGGTGCGCCGTTGCCGGCCGGAGCGGACAGCGTGGTGATCAAGGAAAACGCCTCGCTGAGCGGCGATCTGGTCAGCCTGCCCGGCGACACGGCCGCCGGCGCCAACGTGCGCCGCGCCGGCGAAGACGTGCGGGTTGGCGACCACGTGCTGCGCAGTGGCCAACGCTTGACGCCGGCGCGCGTGTCGCTGGCCGCCTCGCTCGGGTTGTCGTCATTGCAGGTGTCGCGTCGTCCCACGGTCGCGGTGTTCACCACCGGCGACGAACTCGTCGAGCCCGGCATGACGCCGCAGCCCGGGCAGATCTTCGACAGCAACCGCGAGTTGCTGATGGGGCTGCTGCGCGCCGAGGGCCTGGAGCCCACCGCGTGGCCGCGCCTGCCCGACGATCCGCGCCAGGTGGAGATCGCCCTGCGCGATGCCGGCTGCGCGTTCGATCTGATCATCACCTGCGGCGGCGTGTCGGCGGGCGAGAAGGACCACATCCCGGCCGTGCTTGCCCAGTTCGGCCAGACGCACTTCTGGAAGGTGCGCATGAAGCCCGGGATGCCGCTGCTGCTGGGCAGCCTCGATCAGGCCCGCCTGCTGGGCCTGCCCGGCAACCCGGTGTCGGTGCTGGCGACGTGGCTCACCCTCGGGCGCGCCCTCGTCGATGGCCTGCAGGGTCGCAGCGAGCCGCGTACCGTGTGGCGGGCACGCCTCACCGCGCCGATCGACAAGACCCACCCTCGCCGCGAGTTCATCCGCGCCCGTCTGCAAGCTGGTGACGACGGCAGCCTGCTGGTCGAGCCCAACGCCGCCACCGGTTCGCACCGCCTGCGCGCGGCCGCCGACAGTGACGCACTGATCGTGGTGGTCGAGGGGCCGCAGCGACTGGCGCAGGGCGACGTGGTGCAGGTGCTGCCGTTCGCGGTGGGCTAGCGGCGAGGATTCTCGCCTGGCGCTCGCCTCGCGGCCTGCTGTCAAAACCGTGCACGGGCACACGCCCGCGCTCGGGTGGATAATCCGACCATGGACGTCGAACTGATCTCTCCCGCCGAAGCCCTGCGCCGTCAGCGCGCGGGTGGTGTGCTCGTCGATGTGCGCGAGTCGCACGAACGCGCTGCCGGACATGCCGAAGGGGCGCTGGGTGTTGCCCGCGGCGAGCTCGAGTCCGATCCGGACGCAACGCTGCCGGACCGCGACGCCGATGTGTTGCTGCTGTGCCAGGGCGGTGCGCGATCGCTGAAGGCCGCGCAGGCGCTGCTCGCTGCCGGCTACCAGCACGTGGCATCGGTCGAGGGCGGCACCACGCGCTGGATCGCCGAGGGCCTGCCGCTTGCGCGCGATCCGGTGCAAGCGGAGTTCTACGACCGCTATTCGCGGCACATGCGTCTGCCCGAGGTTGGCGAAGCCGGACAACGCCGTCTGCAGGCCGCGCGCGTGGCGATGGTGGGCGCCGGTGGGTTGGGTTCGCCCGCGGCCTACTACCTGGCGGCAGCCGGTGTCGGCACGATCGTGCTGGCCGATGACGACGTGGTGGACCGCAGCAACCTGCAGCGCCAGGTGTTGCATACCGACGCGCGGATCGGCATGGCAAAGGTCGAATCGGCGCGGATCGCGCTGACCGCCTTGAACCCGCAGGTCGTCATCGAGGCGTTCCCCGAGCGCATCACCGCCGACAACGTCGAACGCCTGATCGGCACCGCCGACGTGGTGATCGACGGCGCCGACAACTTCCCCGTGCGTTACCTGCTCAACGACGCCTGCGTGAAACTGGCCAAGCCGCTGGTGTACGGCGCCGTGCACCGTTTCGAGGGCCAGACCAGCGTCTTCGATGCCGGTCGCCGGCGTGGACAGGCGCCGTGCTATCGCTGCCTGTTCCCGGAACCGCCGCCCCCGGAGGCCGCGCCCAACTGCGCCGAAGCCGGGGTGCTGGGCGTGCTGCCGGGCGTGATTGGGCTGCTGCAGGCGACCGAGGCGATCAAGCTGATCCTCGAACTGGGCGAGCCGCTGTCAGGACGGTTGCTGCATTTCGACGCACTGTCGATGCGCTTTCGTGAAACACGATTGTCGGCCGATCCCGATTGCGTGGTCTGCGCCGCCGGGCGCGCGTTCCCGGGCTACATCGACTACCAGCAGTTCTGCGCCGCCCACTGATGCGGTGAAGGCCTCGCACGCGCAGGCATCCCGCGGCCGGCAAGTGCGTCGGCCGGCGGTGGGGCGACACCCACGGCGCCTAGCGCAGGAACGCCAACAGGGCCTCGCCAAATCGCGGTTCGTCGCGCACCGTGTTGTGCGCGGCCTCGGGCAGGTCGACCACGGTCGGCGGCTGCGACAACGACAGCACGGCCACCAGCCGGGCGGTGCATGCAGCAGGAATCACCGCGTCGCGACCGGCACGCAACACCAGCACCTGGCCGCGGTAGCCGTCCAGATGGCGCATCGACTCGAAACGATCCTGCAACAGCCAGTGCACCGGCAGTGCGGGGTAGTGGGCGCGTGCGACGTTGGCCATGCTGTCGTACGGCGTCACCAGCACCAGGCGTTCGACCAGCCGCTGCGACGCCAGGTACGCCGCCACGCCACTGCCCAGGCTGCTGCCGATCACCGTGACCGGTTGCCCCGGGTGCTCGGCGGCGATGTGGTCGTAAACCGCCAGCGCATCGCCGAACAGCGCCTGCTCGCTGGGCGTGCCCTCGCTGGCGCCGTAGCCGCGATACGCCATCAGGTAGACGCTGCGCCCGGGAAACCAGTGGGCGAAGATGTCGCGGTTGTTCTCGATCGACTCGGCGTTGCCGCCGAAATAGAGTATCGGCCGCGGCGCTGACGGCTCGAGCCGCCAGCCGCGCAACGTCACGTCCTCGCGCTGCAATGCCCAGTCCGTGGCCGTGGCCGGCGTGCGCGTGACCTGCGGGAAGTACAGCAGCTCGCGCTGGGAGTGGTGGATCCAGGCGCAGGCGCCGGCGTACGCCAGCGGCACTGCGGCCAGCAGCATCATCAGCTTGCGGGACTTGGCCATGGCTCAGCTCTCCGAAGGCGGCTTCTGCACGGCGGCAAATGCCGCCAGCTGTTCCGGGGTCGCGTCCTTCTGGTGCTGAGCTTTCCATTGCGCGAATGGCATGCCGTAAACGGCTTCGCGGGCCTCGTCGCGGGTCATGGTGATGCCCCGTGCCTCGGCAGCGTCCCGATACCAATCCGAAAGGCAATTCCGGCAAAAGCCGGCCAGGATCATCAAGTCGATGTTCTGCACGTCGGGGCGTTCGTGCATCAGGTGCTGAAGCAGGCGGCGGAATGCGGCGGCCTCGATCGCGGTGGTTTCGGAATCGGATTCGGTCATGGCGGCACGGTATCGATGGGGGAGGGAGGTGAGGCGGAGCGCACGGCTGGCCGTGGCAATGCCGCGACGTTACGCCTGCCGGCATTGCCGTTCACGCCATTTCGGCATGCCCCTGGCACCCCCGCCAGTGCGCAATGGCACCCGTCGGACGCGCCCGATCGCACCCATCCAGGTAGAACGCATTAGGGCGGCCGGCCCGCTTGCGCGATAATGCGCGGCCCCACGCTGACCCCATCGCCCAGGCCCCGCATGACGGCTAACCCGCACAGCCAAGCCCGCATCCTCGACGGCAAGCGCATCGCCGACGACCTGCTCGACAACCTCAAGGCGAGGGTCGATGCCCGGGTCGCCGCCGGCAAGGCGCGACCGGGCCTGGCGGTTGTGCTGGTCGGGGCCGATCCGGCCTCCAGCGTGTACGTGCGCAACAAGCGGCGCGCCGCCAACAAGGTGGGCATCCGCGCCATCGATTACGACCTGCCGGCCGACACCAGCGATGCCGAGCTGCTGGCGCTGGTGGATCGCCTCAACGCCAACCCCGACGTCCACGGCATCCTGGTGCAGTTGCCGCTGCCGGACCGTCGCGACGCCAGCCAGCTGATCCACCGCATCGACCCGCGCAAGGACGTTGACGGCTTCCATCCCGAAAACGTCGGCCACCTGGCGTTGCGCGAATTCGGCCTGCGCCCGTGCACGCCGCGCGGCATCACCACCTTGCTGGCCTACACCGATCGCCCGGTGCGGGGCGCCAGCGCGACCATCGTGGGCGTGTCCAACCACGTCGGCCGGCCGATGGCGCTGGAGTTGCTGATCGCCGGCTGCACCACCACGTGCTGCCACAAGTTCACCCCGCCCGAGGTGCTGGAGGCGTCGGTCCGCAACGCCGACATCCTGGTGGTGGCGGTCGGCCGACCCGGCATCGTTCCGGGGGAATGGGTGAAGCCCGGCGCCGTCGTCATCGACGTGGGCATCAACCGGCTTGACGACGGCCGCCTGGTTGGCGATGTCGGCTTCGACGCCGCAGCACAGCGCGCCAGCTGGATCACCCCGGTGCCCGGCGGCGTCGGTCCGATGACCGTGGCCACCCTGATGCAGAACACCCTCGAAGCCGCCGAAGCGGCGGGGTAAGCCCAAGAACCCCATCGCACAGGCCGCCCGGGCCGTAGAACCGCAGGATGGATTGACCCAAGTGGCAACCACCGCGGTCTGGACGCCCCGACGCCCACGTTCTCGGCCAAGGCCAGTCCCTCGTGGCGATCGTTCGCGTTCAGGTGCCGCGAGGTAACGGCGGCAGGCGCCGCGACTGGAGGCGCGCGCGCCGGGTATAGCCATCCCTGCGGGGGGGGAAGGGGCCGATAGCCCGGGCAGTTTCCCGGTCCGCGCAGCGGGCGGCTTCCCGCGTTACAATGGCGCGCTTCATCCTCCCCGGGACCGCCCATGCTGCGCATCCAGGCTGAAGCGCTGACCTACGACGACGTTTCGCTCGTCCCTGCGCATTCCACCGTCCTGCCAAAGGACGTCAAGCTCACCTCCCGCCTGACCCGCGACCTGTCGATCCGCCTGCCGATTGTCTCGGCGGCGATGGACACCGTCAGCGAAGCCCGTCTCGCCATTGCGATGGCGCAGCTGGGCGGCATCAGCATCATCCACAAGAACATGAGCCTGGACGCCCAGGCGGCGCAGATCGCCTCGGTCAAGAAGTTCGAGGCGGGCGTGATCAAGGAGCCGTTCACCGTCGGCCCCGAGACCACCATCGCCGAGGTGCTCAAGCTCACCCGCGCGCGCAACATCTCCGGCGTGCCGGTGGTCGACGGCGGCCAGCTGGTCGGCATCGTCACCAGCCGCGACATGCGCTTCGAGAAGAAGCTCGACGATCCGGTCCGCCACATCATGACCAAGAAGGATCGCCTGGTTACCGTGCACGAGGGCGCTTCCGACGACGAAGTGCTGCAGTTGCTGCACAGGCACCGCATCGAGAAGGTGCTGGTGATCAACGACGGCTACGAGCTGCGCGGCCTGATCACCGTCAAGGACATCCAGAAGAAGCGCGACAACCCCAACGCCGCCTACGACGCCAGTGAGCGTCTGCTGGTTGGCGCGGCGGTCGGCGTCGGCGGCGACACCGAGGCGCGTATCGAGGCATTGGCCGCGGCGGGCGTGGACGTGGTGGTGGTCGACACCGCGCACGGCCACTCGCAGGGCGTGCTCGATCGCGTGAAGTGGGTCAAGAAGACCTTCCCGCAGCTGCAGGTGATCGGCGGCAACATCGTCACCGGCGACGCCGCGCTGGCGTTGATGGACCACGGTGCCGACGCGGTCAAGGTCGGCGTCGGTCCCGGCTCGATCTGCACCACCCGCATCGTGGCCGGCGTCGGCGTGCCGCAGATCACCGCGGTCGCGATGGTGGCCGAGGCGCTGCAGGATCGCATCCCGCTGATCGCCGACGGTGGCATCCGCTACTCGGGCGACATCGGCAAGGCCATCGTTGCAGGCGCCTCCACGGTCATGGTCGGCGGTTTGTTCGCCGGCACCGAGGAAGCCCCGGGCGAGGTCGAGCTGTTCCAGGGCCGCAGCTACAAGAGCTACCGCGGCATGGGGTCGCTGGGCGCCATGGAGCTGGGCTCCAAGGATCGCTACTTCCAGGATTCCAGCGACGCCGACAAGCTGGTGCCCGAAGGCATCGAGGGCCGCGTGCCGTATCGCGGACCGCTCGGGGGCGTGGTGCACCAGCTCGCCGGTGGCCTGCGCGCCACGATGGGCTACGTGGGCTGCGCGACCATCGAGGAAATGCGCAAGAAGCCCAGCTTCGTGCGCGTGACCAACGCCGGTGCACGCGAGAGCCACGTGCACGACGTACAGATCACCAAGGAACCGCCGAACTACCGCGCCGGCTGATCCACCAGGAAACAGGGCGGGGGCGTGAGCACTGCGTCAGGTGGCTGCTCCCGAATCCAGCAGGTGCTTTTCCCTCGCTTTCCACTCCTCGAACTCCACTTTTCGAACGCCCGATGACCGACATCCATAGCGACAAGATCCTGATCCTCGACTTCGGCGCGCAGTACACGCAGCTGATTGCACGACGCATCCGCGAGATCGGCGTGTACTGCGAAATCTGGGCCTGGGACCACGATCCGGACGAGATCGTCAAGTTCGGCGCGAAAGGCATCATCCTGTCTGGCGGCCCCGAGTCGACCACGCTCGACGGGTGTCCGGCGGCCCCGCAGCAGGTGTTCGATTCGGGCCTGCCGATCCTGGGCATCTGCTACGGCATGCAGACGATGGCCAAGCAGCTCGGTGGCGACACCGAGGCGGCCGACCAGCGCGAGTTCGGCCATGCCGAAGTGTCGCTGGTCGCGCAGGACCGTCTGTTCGAGGGGCTGAAGGACCATCCGGGCTCGCCGCCGCGCCTGGACGTGTGGATGAGCCATGGTGACCACGTGTCGGTGGCGCCGGAAGGCTTTGTGGTCACCGCCAGGACCGACCGCATTCCGATTGCCGCGTTCGCCGATGACGCGCGTCGCTGGTACGGCGTGCAGTTCCACCCTGAAGTCACCCACACCAAGCAGGGCCAGGCGCTACTGAGCCGGTTCGTGGTCGACATCTGCGGCTGCCAGACGCTCTGGACGGCCGCGCACATCATCGACGACCAGGTCGCCCGCGTGCGCGAACAGGTCGGCAGCGACGAGGTCATCCTCGGCCTGTCCGGTGGCGTGGACTCGTCGGTGGTGGCCGCGCTGCTGCATCGCGCGATCGGCGACCAGCTCACCTGCGTGTTCGTCGACACCGGCCTGCTGCGCTGGAAGGAAGGCGACCAGGTCATGGCGATGTTCGCCAGCGAGGCCGAGAAGGGTGGCATGGGCATCAAGGTGGTCCGCGTCAACGCCGCGGACCGCTACTTCAAGGCGCTCGAAGGCGTCAGCGATCCGGAAGCCAAGCGCAAGATCATCGGCAACCTGTTCATCGAGATCTTCGACGAAGAGTCGGCCAAACTCGCCAACGCCAAGTGGCTGGCGCAGGGCACGATCTATCCGGACGTGATCGAATCGGCCGGCAGCAAGACCGGCAAGGCGCACGTCATCAAGAGCCACCACAACGTGGGCGGCCTGCCGGAAAACATGAAGCTGGGGCTGGTCGAGCCGCTGCGCGAGCTGTTCAAGGACGAAGTCCGCCGCCTCGGTGTCGAACTCGGCCTGCCGCGCGAGATGGTCTATCGCCACCCGTTCCCGGGCCCGGGCCTGGGCGTGCGCATCCTGGGTGAGGTCAAGCCCGAGTACGCGCGACTGCTGGCGATGGCCGATCAGATCTTCATCGACGAACTGCGCAAGGCGGGCCTGTACGACAAGACCAGCCAGGCGTTCGCGGTGTTCCTGCCGGTCAAGTCGGTGGGTGTGGTTGGCGACGCGCGCGCTTACGAGTGGGTGATCGCATTGCGTGCGGTCGAGACCATCGACTTCATGACCGCTCACTGGGCGCACCTGCCGTACGACTTCCTCGGCACGGTCTCCAACCGCATCATCAACGAGCTGCGCGGCGTCTCGCGCGTGGTCTACGACATTTCCGGCAAGCCGCCGGCGACGATCGAGTGGGAGTGATCGCGGCGTAACCGGCGGGCTGGGCGGCGAGGCGGGCATGAAGACATTCGGATTGCTGCTGGTGCTGGCGGCGTTGGCGCTGTGGTACTTCGACGCCAGCCGCAAGCTCAGCCAGGACACCGTCCGCGCCGCCTACGACGAGCACATCGAGGCCTTCCACAAGGGCCAGCCCGAACTGCTGTGCCTGCGCATGACGCCCGATTACCGCATCGTTGACGTGACGGTCGGGCAGGACGGGACGGTAAGATCGGAGATGGGACGCGATGAAGCCTGCCGCAAGACACACGAGGCCATCGCGATATTCGGTCGCCTTGGCGCGCTGAGCGGCGGCAGCCTCGTCCCTGAGATCGACGTCGAGATCCAGTCGATCGAACTGTCGCCCGATCGCAAGTCGGCGACGGTGCAGAGCGTCAGCACGATGCGCATGGCCGGACGCCCGGTGATGCGCACCCGCGCGATCGACCACCTGATTCGTCGCACCGGCCGCGTGCTGAGTCGCGGCGGCGAATCCCGGACCTGGGCCTACCTCCCGCAATGAGCCAGCGCACCACCAGCCAGACCGACCTGCAATGGATGCGCCACGCGCTGTCGTTGGCCGAGCGTGCCGAGCACGAGGCCGACGAGATTCCCGTGGGTGCGGTGCTGGTGTCGGCCGAAGGCGAGGCGATCGGCGAAGGCTGGAACCGCAACATCGGCGACAACGATCCCAGCGCCCACGCGGAGATCGTTGCGATGCGTGCGGCCGGTGCGCGCATTGCCAACCACCGGCTTCTGGGCAGCACCCTGTACGTGACGCTGGAGCCGTGCGCGATGTGCGCGATGGCGATGGTGCACGCACGCATCGCGCGGGTGGTGTTTGGCGCATTCGACCCGAAAACCGGCGCTGCCGGCAGCGTGTTCGACCTGCTCGGCGATCCGCGCCACAACCACCGCGTGGAGGTGCTGGGTGGCGTGCTGGCGCAGGAAGCGGGCACGCGCCTGAGCAACTACTTCCGGCGCAAGCGCGGCAAACCCCCGTTGTAGGTCATCGCCCGGCCGATGCCTGTGGCAGGGCTCACGCCATCGCCGACAGCACCGCGTCCACCACCGGCGCCCTCACGCAGCCCGCAGCGATTCCAGCTCGCGCTGAAGCAGCGCATCCACCTCGCCGGCATGGAACTGGCGGGCGAACAACGGTACGGCGAAGTCGTAGCCGTCCCCCTCGCGCTTGAGCACGTAGGCCAGTTGCAGCCGGGCGAACGCGCGGCGCGTGGCTTCCGCGCCGGCGGCAATGCCGGCCTGGCTGAACTCCTGCAGCAGCTGCGACATGGTGAGCGTCGCCTCTGCCACGGCGCCCTGGCCGCGCAACTGCGCCAGGCGGTAAACGATGACGCGATCGAGCACGCAGGCCTGCGGGTCCGGGCTCAGTCGTGCCCAGCCGGCCAGCGCATCGTTCAGCGCATCCGACGCCATCGCCGCGCGCACGTGCGCCGCACCAAGCACGCGCTCGCCGCGTTCGAGCTGTTCCAGGCCGTGCTGGCAAAGGATGGCGACGAGGTTTGCGCGATTGCCACAGGCCGTCACCATTCGTTCCACCAGCGCCGGCTCGGCAAAGGCGATGCCCAGCCGCGACAACGGCTCGGTGGCCAGTGCGATGCAGGCGTCGTGCTCCAGCGCCCCCAGGTTGATGACCTCGCCAAAGTTGCGGATCGGCGAGGCGTAGTCGAGCGTGATCGCCTCGTACAGATCCCAGAAGCCGGCCAGCATGAAGTGGCAGTGGCCCTCCTCGCTGAGGCTGCGCAGGGCGGCCAGTTGCAGGTAGCCGCTGCGTGCCTCGTCGCGCAGGAACAGGTCGGTTTCGTCGATCAGCAGCAACAGCCGGCGCCCACCGGCGCGATCGGCCAGCACCGCCACCAGCGCTTCGATGGGCGTGTCGGCCGGCAGTGACAGCTCGGCCGCCAGACGCGCGGCGAGGCGGTGATCGCGCAACGAAAGATAGTGGCAATGCACGTGCGGGTGGTCGACGAAGCGGCGTTCGATTGCCTTCATCAGGCTGGTCTTGCCCAGCTGGCGTCCACCGACCAGCAGGTAGTTGCCCGGCTCGCGATTGAGCACGCGCGCCAGCAACTGCTCGCGGCCGAAGAACACCGATGGCCGCGTGACGCCGCCGCGGGTCTGGTACGGGGAAATGCGGGTGACGCGCAGCTGGCGTGCGAGCAGGCCGACCAGCACGTCCTGCGGCGCGGGATGCAGCAGCCACTCGGTCTGGGTGGCCTGGTCGAGGCAGGCGCACAGGTTGGCCGGATCGCTGGCGAACGCGTTCAATGCCGCGTCGCTGGCGCGGTCGGGACTGACCACCAGCATCACGTCCTGCCCGGTCGGCAGGCCGCGCAAATGGCGCACCAGGTCGCGCACGGGCAGGCCGGGTGCGGGCACGTACAGCAGCAGGCGTTCGAGGGCTACCGGAAGCGTCGAAGGCAACTGCCATTCGTAGACGACGCCCGGCAACGACCACCCCACACTGGCGGTGGCCCGTGCCGACATCCGCAATGCCAGCAGTTGTGCACGCGCATGGGCATCGGCCGCGGCGTAATCCACGGCTTCGTGCCAGTCCTCGGCGGCCACCTCGGCCGCGACCAGCAGCGACGCTCGCTGACG
Organism: Montanilutibacter psychrotolerans; assembly: GCF_003719825.1. GTDB lineage: Bacteria > Pseudomonadota > Gammaproteobacteria > Xanthomonadales > Xanthomonadaceae > Montanilutibacter > Montanilutibacter psychrotolerans. The sequence goes on from NZ_RIBS01000002.1 coordinate 640,117, forward strand.
TCGCCAGCGCAATTGCCGGTCCAGGCGAACGAGCTCCTGCACCGGGTGTCGGCGCAGTTTGCGCGGCTGGTTGCGCAGCTGGTTGATCTCGGGGTTGCCCAGCAGCAGCACCAGCGCGGTTACCGCCGCAAGCACGGCCAGCACCACCGCGCTGCCCGTGAGCAACGTGCCCAGGAAATCGACGATCGACCACGGTGCGGCGGGTGGCGGCTCGCAACCGCGCGGCAATCGACCCGGAGGTGGCGCGGGCTGCGTGGCCTGGCAGTGCCATTGCTTCACGGTGGGGTCGAACCGCAGCTCGACGCGCGTGCCAGCCACTCCGGATTCGGCCGGGTAGCGGCTGGTGAACGTCCCGCGCAGCACCAGCCTCGTCGGCAGGTCGAAGGTCATCGTCGGGTTGTCGTTGCTGACATCCAGGTACTCGGGCCACTCCCGGTGTCGGGCGTAGAACGATTCGACGTCTTCCCGCGCGAACATCATCTCGTGCTCGCTCATCTGCAGCAGCACGTGCGTGGTGACGTCGCTGGCGCTGGGCCGGGTGACGAACGGGTTGAGCCAGGGCGCGAACAGAACGCTGCCGACCAGCCAGGTGACGATCGCCACCACGGCAAAGCGCAACCAGCGCAGGCGCCGGGGGGCGACGGACAGGAGCGGCGTCATGCCGAGGTCGGGCCGGTCTGTTCGGCGATCATCAGGCCGGCGCGCCGGATCGCCTCGCAACGCCATTGCAGCCAGGTGCCATCGTCTTCGCGGCGCGGTGTCACCAGATTGGCCCAGTACAGGGCGCGCAGCAGCGGATCGAACAGATAGGGACGTGCCGGGCCGAGACGCGACTGCCGCAGCCACGGCAGGATGGTCGCGCGGCTTGCCGGGTCGGTCAGCAGCGGCAGGAATCCTTGCCAGAGAGGCGGATGGCCGGCGAGCGCATCCGTCAGCGCTTCGTCGTCGAGCATGCCGTGGTCGGCCAGCATCGTCAGCGCAGCGTCGGCCAGCAGCGGGTGGCCGCCGGACAGCCGCAGCACGCGCGCAGCATCGACCGGTCGCTCGCCCCACCGCGCGCGCGCCATGGCCTGCAGGTCAGTGGCGGTGAGCTCGGGCCAGGTCTCGGCGGTGGCGATATTGAGCAGCGACAGGTCGCCGCCCTGGTACTTGAGGTCGGCCAGCGCCGCGCCGCCGCAGATCAGCAGGTGCAGCCTGCCGCTGTGCATTTCGCTGAGGCTGCGCAGGATGCCGGCCAGCACGTCGCGTTGCGCCGGATCGCCCTGCTCGAAACGGCTGACCAGGCAGAACAGTTGCCCGCCATCGCGCAGGCGCCGGGCCAGCCGGGCTTCGAAGGCATGATCGGAATCGACGCCATCGAAACCGCATTGCGTGGCAAGCGCGGCGAAGTACACCGCCGAGTCGGCGCCGGGACAGAACGGCGGTTGCATGTGCAGCACCGCATCCGCGCCGTAGTGGTGTCGCGCGTGGGCCAGCATGGCCTCGCGTTCGGGCGGTTGGCCCCAGTGGGCCTGGCTCAACAGCATCAGGATCGGGTACGGCCGCAGTTGCTGCAGGCGTTCGAACACCTGCAGCACCGCCGGCGGCACTGGGCCGGGGCCGGGGCCGGGCGCACTGGCGAGCTCGACGGGGAATTCCGGTTCGAAACCCGCAGACGCCAGCAGGCGGTTGGTCTCGGCCTCGGTCAGGCGCAGGTAGGTCGCGCACGCAAGCACCTTGTCGCGGTGCTTGCGGCTGGGCAGCGAATCGCCGTTACGCCAATTGTTGATTGCCTCCCGGCTCATGCCGATCTCGCTGGCGACGCCGGCGGCGCTGGCGCGGATCCGGCGCATGTGCTGGCTCAGCACGGCCGGGAATTCGGAAACGGGCATCGCAGGGGAGGGCGCGCGGAAATGGCCCTCCACGCTACCCGGCCCGTGGGCGAAGTCAATCGCGATCGCTGCGACGTCCATGGCCCGGAGTTTCAGCGCAGCACGATCGGCAGCAGTCCGATCCACAGTACCGCCAGCACCAGGTACTTGATGACGGTGATGGCCGCGCCCTGTGCCTTGTACGGCCCCGGCTGCAGGATCTGCACGAGCGATGGCGCCTTGACCCGGTTGACCAGGTTCCAGGCCACCAGTGCGCACAGCAGACCGCCGATGACGGTCACGCCGGTGGGGCCCAACCATTCCAGGGTGCCGGCGACCAGTGTCTTGAGGCCCTTCCGGCGCCCGGTGATTTCGTGGTCCCCGGCCGCCTGTAGCGCCGACGCGGCATTGGCCAACACCCAGGTGGCAAAGGCGAAGATGCTGAGCCACAGCGCCGAGCCGAACGCGGCGCGCGGGCGGCTGTACTGATCTTCGTAGCGCTTGAATCGACCGTGCAGCGCGTGTTCCAGCGCGGCGAGCACCTGCTCGCGGATGCCTTCGCCCTCGATGGACAGCGAGACCGACTGGTCCTCCTTGCCCTCCTTGAACGCGAAATCGATGTCGTTGTCGCTGCTGCTGCACTGCGCGCGATCGAGCGACCGGAACGCCACGTAGGTCGCATCCGCCACGGCGAACAGCAAGGCAGGCGACTTGCCCGAAACCAGTTCGTCTACGTGCTGCTGCGCCACCGGGGTTGCGAACGTGTGCGCGTACAGCGCCTCGTCGGTCACCACGATCAGTTGCGTCTTCTCACCCTTGCCGTCCTGCCAGTACTGCATCATCGCCTCGTCCCCTGGTCGCACCGGGGAACGCGCCGGGCGGATCGCGGTCGCGATGGCTCATCCCGACGGCGGCCAGTGTCCGGGCGCCGCCGGATCGGGAGAATCGTGAAAGCGTCACGCCACGGCCGATCGCGGTTGACGATGCGTCAAGCGGCGCGATGGGTGTGCGTGCCCAGGCGTCGCACGCGGGATGGTTGGCGGGATCGCTGGCAGGTGCCGGTATGGGGTCCACGGTTGCCGCGCGGGCCCGCGGCGGGCCCCGCTCAGCCGAGGCGGCGGGCGAGTTCCTGGTCGAGTTCTTCGTCGAAACTGCGCACCGACAGGCTGACCTCACGTCCCATCGCCAGGCTGGCCAGAAACAGGAAGCTGACGCCGATCACGGCCAGTACCGTGGGCACCACGCCGAGACGGAAGCCCAGGAAAGCATCGACCGCCAGCCCAAGGCTGGTGCCAACGAAGCCGCCCAGCGCCGCGTACAGCATCTGGCAGGCACGCAACACCAGCTGTGCGCGACGCCGGTGACGCAGGATCTGCACGTCGCGCTGGGCACGATCCGGGGCGTCCTTTTCCCAGGCCACGATCAGCGCGCGCAGTCGATCGACCACGCGTGCCAGTCGTGCATTGGCCGACACCAGCAGCGAGGCGGTGGCGGCCATCAGCAACGCCGGCGCCAGCATCGAGGTCAGGATGGTGTAGTGGGAGTCAGGCAGCATCCGGGCGGGGCGGGAGGGGGACGTGCGATATCATGCCGCCGCGCGCCCGCGATCGCGAGCCGCCAGGCAGGGGATTGCACCGGACCGTCGCGACAACGCTGCATGTCGGCGTGTCGCCACGTCACGCAACCCGACGACTCACCAGGCAGGGAAGAACGAGATGACCGCGAGCAACGGCAACGACCACCGTTTGATCTGGATCGACCTGGAGATGACCGGGCTCGATACCGACAACGATTCGATCCTCGAGATCGCCACCGTGGTCACCGACGCCAACCTCGACGTGCTCGCCGAAGGCCCCGAACTGGCCATCGCCCACCCGCTCGCGCGGCTGGAGGCGATGGACGAGTGGAACCGCAACCAGCACAGCCGCTCGGGGTTATGGCAGCGGGTACTGGCGCAGGGCGTTTCGCTGGCCGAGGCCGAGCAGCGCACGCTCGACTTCCTCGCGCACTGGGTGCCTGCCAAGACATCGCCGATCTGCGGCAACTCGATCTGCCAGGACCGCCGCTTCCTGCATCGCCAGATGCCGCGCCTGGAGCAGTATTTCCACTACCGCAACCTCGATGTCAGCACGATCAAGGAGCTGGCACGACGCTGGGCGCCGACAGTTCTGGCCGGTGTGCACAAGCAGTCCGCGCACACCGCGCTGAGCGACGTGCGCGATTCGATCGCCGAGTTGCGCCACTACCGCGGCGCGATGGGCGCGTTGGGCGGGCTGGAGTAGTAACGCAATCCCCTGTCCGCGTAAGTGCGGCAGGCCTGACACGGACGCTGCGCTGGTCGGGCCCGAACGGCCCAAGGTCTAACGAAGCGCGGCTACCGAAAGATCATGCCGGCGCCAATCAGGCGCTGGATGTCGGCACGGCGTGCCGACCGTGCGCCTAGCGGACGACGGCGGGCGCCACGTCCCCGTCGTCGGTCACCGATCGGGCCAGCAGCTCCATCAGCGGACGGCCGTCGGCGTCGTGGTGGTAGACGTGCAGGTCGCGCTGCGGATACGGAATGTGCAGGCCGCGCCCGATGACCTCGTTGCGAACGCCTTCGGTCAGCTGGCTCTTGGCCATCGCGAAGTCGACCGTCTTCACCCACGCGCGCAGTTCCAGGTTGACGCTGCTGTCGGCCAGTGCGACCACGAACACCTCGGGAGCCGGGTCATCCAGCACCTGCGGGTGTGCGGTGGCAACCGACATGAGCGCCTCGCGCGCGGCCTTGAGGTCGTCGTCGTAGCCCACGCCCACCGCGATGTCGACACGGCGTCGGTGGTTGGCCGTGAAGTTGATGATCGGCGCCGTGGTGACCAGGCTGTTGGGCAGGATGATCGTGCGGTTGTCGGGCGTGCGCATGCGGGTCTGGAACACCCGCACCTGCTCGATCGTGCCTTCCACGCCCGCGGCCTGCACGAAGTCGCCGACATGGAACGGCCGCTGCACGATCAGCATCACACCCGAGGCGATGTTGGACAGCGAGTCCTTCAGCGCCAGGCCGATCGCGAGGCCTGCCGCGCCGAGGACCGCCATCACCGAAGTGGTGGGAACGCCCAGCGATTGCAGCGCCGCCACCACCACCACCACCACCATGGCCGCGTACGCGATGTTGCGCAGGAAGCCGCTCAGCGTGGCTTCCATCTTGGCGCGCACGAACGCACGGTCCATGGTCCGTGAGATCCGCTTGGCCAGCCATGTGCCCGCCACCAGGATCAGCAGCGCACCGATCAGCTTCAGGCCCCAGGTTTCAGCGAGGCGCAGAACGTCCAGGTGCTCGAGCTTTCGGATGGTTTCGGGAACCTGCAGCACCATCGGCTTCAGCCCTGCTGCGCCTTGGCCTTGGCCAGCTTGAGCCAGGTATCGACCACCGTATCGGGATTCAGCGAGACGGATTCGATGCCCTGTTCCATCAGCCACAGCGCGAGGTCCGGGTGGTCGCTGGGGCCCTGGCCGCAGATGCCGACGTACTTGCCCTTGGCGCGCGCGGCGGAGATCGCCATCGACAGCAACTTCTTGACCGCCGGATCGCGTTCGTCGAACAGGTTGGCCACGATCGCCGAGTCGCGATCCAGACCGAGGGTAAGCTGGGTCAGGTCGTTGGAGCCGATCGAGAAGCCATCGAAGATGTCGAGGAACTCATCGGCCATCAGGGCGTTCGAGGGGACCTCGCACATCATGATGATCTTGAGCCCGTCCTTGCCCTGTTCCAGACCATTGGCGCGCAGCACCTCGACCACCTTGCGGCCTTCGTCCAGCGTGCGCACGAACGGGATCATCACCCAGCAGTTGGTCAGGCCCATCTGCTCGCGCACCTTGAGCACGGCCTGGCACTCCAGCGCGAAGGCGTCGGTGAAGCTCGGGTCGACGTAACGGCTGGCGCCGCGGAAGCCGATCATCGGGTTTTCTTCGTGCGGCTCGTACCGCGTGCCGCCGATCAGGTTGGCGTACTCGTTGGACTTGAAGTCCGACAGGCGCACGATGACAGGGTGGGGTGCGAACGATGCGGTGATGGTGGCGATGCCTTCGGCCAGGCGATCGACATAGAACTGCACCGGGTCGCCGTAGCCGGCGATCTTGGCGTCGATCTTCTTGCGGGTTTCCGCGTCCTGCAGGTCGTACTCGAGCAATGCCTTGGGATGGATGCCGATGTGGCTGGCGATGATCATCTCCAGACGCGCCAGGCCGACGCCGGCATTGGGCAGCATCGCGAAATCGAAGGCGCGCTCGGGGTTGGCGACGTTCATCATCACCTTGAGCGGCGCCGGCGGCATGTGCTCCAGGTCGGCAACGTTGCGCTCGAACGGCAGGGCGCCGTCGTAGATGAAGCCGGTATCGCCCTCGGCGCAGCTGATGGTGACCACCTGGCCGTCACGGATCGCTTCCAGGCCATTGCCGGTGCCGACAACCGCCGGCACGCCCAGCTCGCGCGCGATGATCGCGGCATGGCAGGTGCGGCCGCCGCGGTTGGTCACGATCGCGGCCGAACGCTTCATCACCGGCTCCCAGTCGGGGTCGGTCATGTCGGCCACCAGCACGTCGCCGGGCTGCACGCGGGCCATGTCCTCGAGGCTGCGCACCACGCGTGCGGTGCCGCTGCCGATCTTCTGGCCGATCGCTCGCCCCTCGGCCACCACCGGGCCACGCTGCATCAGCTGGTAACGCTCGATCTGGGTCGCCTTGGCGCGCGACTTCACCGTTTCCGGACGCGCCTGCACGATGAACAGCTTGCCGCTCACGCCGTCCTTCGCCCACTCGACGTCCATCGGACGGCCGTAGTGCTTCTCGATGACCAGCGCCTGCTTGGCCAGCTCGTGCACGTCTTCGTCGCTGATGGAGAAGGTGCTGCGCAGCTCGGCCGGGGTGTCCTCGGTGCGAACGCGTTCGCCGGGCTGGTCGGAATAGACCATGCGCAGCTGCTTGGCGCCGATCGAGCGGCGCAGGATCGCGGGCTTGCCCTGGGCCAGCGTGGGCTTGTAGACGAAGAACTCGTCGGGGTTGACCGCTCCCTGCACGACCATCTCGCCCAGGCCGTAGCTGGAGGTGATGAACACCACGTCGCGGAAGCCCGATTCGGTGTCCAGGGTGAACAGCACGCCGGACGAGCCGACGTTCGAACGCACCATCAGCTGCACGCCGGCCGACAGGAACACGTCCTCGTGCTTGAAGCCGTGGTGCACGCGGTAGGCGATGGCGCGATCGTTGTAGAGGCTGGCGAACACTTCCTTGACCTTGCGGACGACGTCGTCCTCGCCGGTCACGTTGAGGAAGGTTTCCTGCTGGCCGGCAAACGAGGCGTCCGGCAGGTCCTCGGCGGTCGCCGAGGAGCGCACGGCCACGGCCACGTCGCCGCCACCGTTCTCATCGGCGAGCTGGCGGTAGGCCGTGCGGATGTCCTGGTCGAGCTGCGGTTGCAGCGGGGCGTCGATCACCCAGCCGCGGATCTCGCCGCCGGCGGCGGTCAGTGCCGGCACGTCCTCGACATCGAGCGTGGCAAGGCGGTCGAAAATGCGTTGGTGCAGATCGTTGTGCGCGATGAAATCCTTGAACGCCTCGGCCGTGGTGGCGAAACCTCCCGGCACGGAAACCCCGAGATTGGCGAGGTTGCCGATCATCTCGCCGAGCGAGGAGTTCTTGCCGCCGACGCGGGCGAGGTCGGTAAGCCGCAGGGCCTGCAGCCAGAGGATGTTCTCGTTCAAGGCGGGTTTCTCCGTGGGGATTCTGGCCACTCCGGCGCATCCGGGCGCAGCCAAGCGGCTATGATCGCCGCTGCGTCGGGTGCATACAAGGTTGATCCGACGGGCTTTTTCGTATTGGCGGGATGAGGCAAGGGCATGGCGATGACGGGGCTTCGGCCGGTTTTCTATATCTCCGACGGCACCGGGATCACGGCCGAGACCATTGGCCATTGCCTGTTGACCCAGTTCACCGGCACCCGTTTTGCCAGTGAGCGCATCGCATTCGTCGACAGTGTCGAGCACGCGCAGGCGGCCGCAGCGCGCATCCGCGACGTTGCCGAGCAGCATGGGGCGCGACCGATCGTGATCAATTCCTGCGTCGATGCGGACGTGGTCGCGGCGCTGAACGAAAGCGGAGCGCTGATGCTCGACGTATTCGCGCCGTTCATCGTGCCGCTGGAGCGCGAGCTCGGCGAGGCCCGCGAACGCCGCATCGGGCAGGCCCACGGCATCGCCAATTTCGAGACCTACCATCGCCGCATCAACGCGATGAACTACGCGCTGACCCACGACGACGGTGCCAACGTCGATTACGGCGAAGCCGACGTGATCCTCGTGGCGGTGTCGCGCGCCGGCAAGACGCCAACCTGCGTCTATCTGGCGCTGCATTACGGCATCCGGGCGGCCAACTATCCGCTGACCGAGGAAGACCTCGAGCACGATCGCCTGCCGCCGCGCCTGCGTCCGTACCGCAACAAGCTGTTCGGCCTCACCATCGATCCCATCCGGCTACAGCAGATCCGCCAGGAACGCCGGCCAAACTCGCGCTACGCGCAATTCGACACCTGCAAGCGCGAAGTCGCCGCGGCCGAGACAATGTTCCGTGCCGAGCGCATCACCACGATGAGCACCACGCACACCTCGATCGAGGAAATCGCCGGCAAGGTCCTGACCACGCTGGGCATCAACCGCGAGATGTTCTGACGCGGCAGCGTTCCAGTGCGCGCCGTCAGGGCGCGCTGGCTGGAGCTGCGAGAGCTGGTGCTGCGGGGGAGGGGATTGCGCCGCGCCGGCAAGTCACGGGCGGGCTTCCCACGCTAGGCCGCAACGCGCGCCACGTCAACGCTGCCCCGTGTCATCCGGCGCGTGTAGCATCGGCCCATGAGCAGTCTGCTGAGTCATGCGCGACGTATCCCGACGCTGAGCCGTTTTGGCTGGTTGATGGGCCTGTACGCTGAGAATCACGAGCGGCTGGCGCACCTGTTCGCGCCGGCCGGGCTGCGGACCGGGCAGTACGTTTCCAGCGTCGGCGACGGGCTCGACCTCGAAATCAGCGTGATCGAGCAGCACCGCTACACGACCGAGCTACGCCTGACCTACGCGCTGCGCGATCCGCTGACCGGCGAGCCCGATCCGTCGGCCTTCCTGCGGCACTACCACGACACCCACCAGGTCGAGGCGACCCACTGCTACGTCGGTCGCCGCTGGCAGGACGTGTTGGGCATGTACCCGCCGCCGGCGGCGCTGATTGGCCACCGCCTGCGCATGAACACTTTCCTTGGGAAGTGGCTCGAATACCTGGGCGAACGCGGGCACGGCGTCGGAACGCTGACGCTCGTGAACGCAGTCGGCGAAAAAATCGCAAAGAGTGCTTGACGGCCTCGGGGGCCGTCCCTAAGATTTGCGGCTCACCAGCGTCACGTGGGGCCATAGCTCAGCTGGGAGAGCGCCTGCATGGCATGCAGGAGGTCGGCGGTTCGATCCCGCCTGGCTCCACCAATTCGCTGTTGAAGTAGTAACAGGCCAGCTTTACTGCGTCCCCATCGTCTAGAGGCCTAGGACATTACCCTTTCACGGTAGCGACCGGGGTTCGAATCCCCGTGGGGACGCCACTTTACCTCGATGGTGCCGGCAGTAGAGGCATCTCGACACCCAGATCCACGATTCGCGCGTGGGGCCATAGCTCAGCTGGGAGAGCGCCTGCATGGCATGCAGGAGGTCGGCGGTTCGATCCCGCCTGGCTCCACCAATCGCCGCAGCGACCCGAATCCGGGACCGCCGCCGGCACAGGCCCGGCCACGATTTCTTCGTGTCCCCATCGTCTAGAGGCCTAGGACACCACCCTTTCACGGTGGACACCGGGGTTCGAATCCCCGTGGGGACGCCACGTTTACTCGCGGCAACACTTTCGCGACCGCCAGGGGCACCGGAAACGGGGCCCCTGGTTTTTATGTTGTTTCCCATGTTTGGGTTCTTTGGCCTTTTTCGGGGGGTCGAATCGGTCCCCCGACGCCAATTCTGTTTTTGGCCCATTTCCGTCCAGTGAGTGGGCCCTGTCTTTGCGCCCTCGCCTCCTTGCGAAGTCCTCCCAGGATCAATGGCACGAGCGCCTTTGCTGCCAGTTCGGCCGAGCGATTGTTGATCGAACGAATCTTCAGTCTGGGTGGCTTCTTGGGCACGGCTGTCCTCCGGTTGGTGCGTGTATCGTTACACGATACAATGCCGCCATGATCCGAAGCTTCCGCCACAAAGGAATTGAGGCCTTCTTCAACGCGGGGACGACCCGTGGGATCCAAGCCGACCACAAGGAGCGGCTCAGGCGTCAACTGACTGCTTTGAACAGTGCGGCAGGTCCCCAAGACATGAACGTCCCCGGCTGGCGCCTACATTCCCTGCAGGGGAAGTTGAAGGATCAGTGGTCGATCATGGTCAACGGCAACTGGCGGCTAACCTTCAAGTTCGAAGACGGCGATGCCGTCTTGGTCGACTATCAGGACTATCACTAGACTAGGAGAGTGCCATGAGCCTCATGCACAACCCGCCGCATCCCGGAGAAGTTCTGCGCGATTGGCTGGAAGGTCATACGACGACGGAGGCAGCCAAGAAGCTCGGCGTAGCCCGCGTCACCCTATCCCGAATTCTCAATGGCTCCGCCGGTATCAGCGCGGAGATGGATCTGCGCCTGTCTCAGGCGCTAGGCACGACGCCGGGCTTCTGGGTGAGGATGCAAGCTGAAAGAGACCTGGCGGAAGCAAAAAAGTCCTTCCGAATCAAGGTAAAGAAGATTATTCCCGCAGCAGCCCGGGTTACCGAGGCAGCCTGACGCACTGTCGCCCAACAGCCCATTCAGAATCTGTCGACGCGAAGCTGCTCACAAACGTCGATCCGCCGTCGCGATGTTGTTTTCCCGCGCGGCCAGGCGGGGGTTTGCGATGGCTGTGACTGTTTAGGATACGGAACGGTTTCCTGCCACCAGGCGTTCGCAACGCCGGGCCAGGTTTGTTCGATGGCACCGCCAGGCGACAGCGGTTGCGGGAGCGCGTGGATCTAGTGGAAATCCCGCGATGGCGTCTCGAATGTGCCCAGCAGGTCGTTGAGGTTCTCCAGCCGTTGCGCGATCAGGTGCTGGACGCCGTCTTCGCGTTCGATGCGCCCGTCGATGGCCAATAGGCGCGATTCCAGCAGCACGCGGCGTTGGCGCTCGGCCAGTTGCCGCCAGACCACCACGTTGACCATGCCGTCCTCGTCTTCCAGGGTCAGGAAGGTCACGCCACTGGCGGTCTGTGGACGCTGCCGCAGGCGGACCAGCCCGGCCATGCGCACCCGGCTGCCGTCAGCCACCTGCGCCAGGTGCGACGAACGCTGGCAACGCCGGCCGGTCAGCGCCTTGCGCAGCAGCGACAGCGGATGGCGGCCCAGGGTGGTGCCGGTCAACGCGTAATCGGCACGCATGTCTTCGTCGATGCTCGGCATCGGCAGCGGCACGCTGGCTTCCTTTGCCGCGTGCACCGGACCAAACAACGGCAGTTGCGGTTCGACGCCGGCGACCTCCCAGCGCGCCCGATGGCGATGGCCGGACAAGGCCTTCAGCGCGGCGGCATCGGCCAGCAAGGCCTGGTGGCGACGATCGAGGTGGGCGCGCATGCACAGGTCGGCGACATCGTCGAAGCTGCGCCGCGTGCGCGCGGCCGTGATGCGTCCGGCCACGTCCTCATCGAAGCCCTGCACCATGCGGAACCCGAGCCGGATGGCGGGCGCGGTATCGCTGCCGGCACCATTCAGCCACTCCAGTGCGCAATCCCAATCGCTGTGGCGCACATCGACCGGCAACACGCGGATGCCATGGCGCCGCGCGTCCTGCAGCAACTGGTCCGGCGAGTAGAACCCCATCGGCATCGAATTGATCAGGCTGCACGTGAACGCCGCTGGCTCGTGGCACTTGAGCCAGCAACTGGCGTAGGTGACCAGCGCAAAGCTGGCGGCGTGCGATTCGGGAAAGCCGTAGTCGCCGAACCCCTTGATCTGTTCGAACAGGCGCTGCGCGTACTCGCGCGTGTAGCCGCGTTCGAGCATGCCCTGGGTGAGCCGCTCGCGGTGCGGCTCCAATCCGCCGCGGCGCTTCCACGCGGCCATCGAACGCCGCAGCTGGTCGGCTTCGCCGGCACTGTAGCCGGCGGCGGCGATCGCCAGCTGCATCACCTGTTCCTGGAACAGCGGGATGCCCAGCGTGCGCTTGAACACGGTTTCCAGTTGCGGCGGGTATTCGACCGGCTCCAGTCCGTTCCGGCGACGCAGGTACGGATGCACCATGTCGCCCTGGATCGGCCCGGGACGCACGATCGCGACCTCGATCACCAGGTCGTAGAAGTTCTTGGGCCGCAGCCGCGGCAGCATCGCCATCTGCGCGCGCGATTCGATCTGGAACACGCCCACCGTGTCGGCGCGACCGATCATCTCGTACGTCGCCGTGTCCTCGGCCGGCAGCTGGGCGATGCCGGTGAAATCGCGGCGGCCGTGGCGGCGCAACATCTCCAGTGTCTTGCGCACCGCGGTCAACATGCCCAGCGCCAGGCAGTCGACCTTGAGCAGCCCGAGGGTGTCGAGGTCGTCCTTGTCCCACTGGATGACGGTGCGCCCGGCCATCGCGGCGTTTTCCACCGGCACCAGGGTGTGCAGCGGGTGCTCGGAGATCACGAAGCCGCCCGGATGCTGCGAGAGGTGGCGCGGGAAGTCGATCAACTCGCCGGTCAGCGTGATCACGCGTTGCATGATCGGCGCGTCCGGATCGAAGCCGCGCTCGCGCAGGTAGGCCGGGATCGGTGCGTGCCCGCCCCAATGGTCCATGGTCTGGGCCAGCTCGTTGACCTGGTCCGGAGGCAGGCCCAGTGCCCGCGCGACATCGCGGATCGCGCTGCGGCCGCGGTAGCTGGTGGCCACCGCGGTCAGCGCGGCACGCTCGCGGCCGTAGCGATCGAACACGTACTGCAGCACTTCCTCGCGGCGTTCGTGTTCGAAGTCGATGTCGATGTCGGGCGGCTCGCCGCGTTCGCGCGAGATGAAGCGCCCGAACAGCAGCTCCATCTTCGACGGGTCGATCTCGGTCACGCCCAGCGCGTAGCAGACCGTCGAGTTTGCCGCCGAGCCGCGCCCCTGGCAGAGGATGCCGAGGCTGCGTGCGTGACGGACGATGTCGTGCACGGTCAGGAAGTAGGACTCGTAGTTCAGCTCGCCGATCAGCGCCAGCTCGTCCTCGATCTGCTTGCGCGCCTTGTCGCTGGGGCCTTCGGGCCAGCGCCAGCGGACGCCGTCCTCGACCAGCGTGCGCAGCCACGACGCGGGCGTCTGCCCGGCCGGCACCAGCTCGCGCGGGTATTCGTACCGGATCTGGTCCATCGCAAAATCGCAACGCGCCGCGATGCGCAACGATTCGGCCAACAGCGGGGCCGGATAGATGGCTGCCAGCGCCTGGCGTGTGCGCAGGTGGCGCTCGCCGTTGGCGAACAGGCGATGACCCGCCTGGGCGATGGTGGTGTGGTGGCGGATGGCCGTCAGCGTGTCCTGCAGGGCGCGGCGACGGCGCACGTGCATGTGCACGTCGCCGGTGGCGACCAGTGGCAGCCCATGGCGCGCGCCCAGGCGACGCAGCGCCGCCAGCTGGGCGTCGTCATCGGGGCCTCGCAGCAGCTCGACCGCCAGCCAGAGCCGGTCGGCGAACAGTGGCTTCAACCACCGCGCGTGGCGGTTGTTGGCGCGGTCGTCGCCGTCGTCGTTGTCATCGCCATCGCCATCGGCGATCCACAAGGCGAGCAGGCCGTCGGGCAGGTCGGTGAAGTCTTCGCGCAGCAGCCGGTACTCGCCCTTGCCGGCGCGTCGGCGGGCCAGGGTGATCAGCCGGCACAGCGTGGCATAGCCGGCCAGGTCGGCGACCAGCAGCACCAGCTTGGGCCCGTCTTCCACGCGCACTTCGCTGCCGACGATGAGCCGCACGCCGGTTTCGCGCGCGGCTTCGTGCGCACGCACGATCCCGGCCAGCGAGCATTCGTCGGTGATCGCCAGCGCCCGGTAGCCCAGTTCGCGCGCACGTGCGAACAACTCGCTGGCGATCGACGCGCCGCGCTGGAAACTGAAAGCCGACAGGCAATGCAGTTCGGCGTAGTCCGGCCAGTCGTTGTCCGGAAACCCGTTGTCCGGCCGGTCGTTCATGCGAACCAGCCGTGCAGCATGAACGGGCCGTGGCCGCCGACCGGACGCCAGGCCCAGGCGCGTTGGCCGTTGGCGGTTTCGACCAGGTAGTAGTCGCGACGCACGTCGTTGTCGTCCCACCAGCCCGACTCGATGCGCTCGGGGCCTGCCAGCACCCGCGGCGCCGGGTCGCGCAACGGCACCGGGTGCGGCAACAGCCATCCCGGTCGCGGACGCGAGGTGTCGACGTGGCTGACATCCGCCTGCGCGCGCCAGGCCAGTTCGGGTCGATGGTCGCCATGCAGCGCCAGGCCCTGCACCGCCTCGTCGCCGAGCCGCGCGCGCAGGCGTTCGCGCAGTTGCTGCCAGGGCACGGCCTGTTGCGGGCGTGGATCGAACAGGTCGCGCCCGGCCGGCACGAACGCGGGCAGCTCCTCGGCGACCAGCCGCAAGCCACGCACCGGCGCCGGCACGCTGGCTTGTTCGAGCCGGCCGCGACCGAGTTCGAACAGCATCGCCGGATCGCGCTGGGCAGCGAGCAGGCCGACCACGACCTCGCTGTCGGCGCATCGTTCGTGCTCCAGCAGCAGGCTGAAGCGTTGCACGCCGCCATCGCGGCCGGCGAGGAACGCGGCCAGATCGGCGCTGAGCCGGCGCAACGGGAACAGCAGCGCCTGGCTGGATTCGATTTCCTGTTCGAACTCGATGCGCTGGTCGAACCGGTCCGGTGGCCGGTAGTAGCGCAGCGGCGGGGCCGGTTGGCCGCGCAGCGCATCCAGCTGCGCCAGGACGCTTTCCGGGAAGCGCCGCGCCAGGGTGTCCCGCGGCAGGGCGAACACCTGTCGCAGCCGGCGTAGACCCATGCGCGCCAGCGCATCGGCGGTGTCGCGATCCAGCCCGGCACGTTCGACCGGCAAAGCCCCCAGCCCGGCCAGCAGCGTGTTGTCGTCAAGCGCGAGGCCGTCGTGGACATTGGCCAGCACGCGGGCGGCATGCGGGTTGGGCGCGGCCACGATGCGGTGGCGGAAGCCCAGTTCGACGAGTTCGTCGTGCAGCCGCTGCTGCAGGCAGGGCCACGGTCCGAACAGATTCCGGCTGTGGCCCACCTCGAGCACGAGCGCGTGGGCGAAATCGGTGCTGACCTGCGAGCTGAAGCGGTACGCCCAGGCCGCCAGCAACGCCCGCGCGCGCGCGGCCGCTTCGGGATCGAACTCGGTCATGGCGAAGTTGCCGCCCAGTGCCTGCGCCGCCGCGATCGACTGCCCAGGACGCAGGCCCAGCGCCCGCGCGGCCGGATTGACCGCATGCAGCACGCGCCGCTGCATGGGGCCGGTGACCAGCACCAGCGGCTGGTCCGGCGCGGGGTGCTGGCGCAGCACCGCATCCAGCGCCAGTTGCGGCAGCAGCAGGCAGGCCCATTGCATCGCCGTGCCCTCAGGACACCGGTCGCACGGCCGGTGCGGGATGCCGGAGGCCGGACGCGGGAGCACGCGAGGCGGCCGGTGTGACCGGCACGACCGAAAGCGGCGCGGTGGGATGGGATGGCGCGACGCTGCGCAACGGGCCGACGGTGGCTGCCAGGAAGGTGCGGGGGAGGGCAATGACCGGTGCGCAGGCGGGACGCGGGGCGGGGGGCGGTGACTGCGGACGTTCGCGCTGCGGGAACGGCACCGGCCGTGTCGGCGCCATTCCGCCGCGGCACTTGAGCACGCGCAGCTGGCGCGGTTGCGTGCCATGCGCGGGTTCGATCGCAATGCGCAGCGCCGCCGGCGACGGGTTCAACGCGGCCTTCGCCGGGCGCAGCGCGAAGCCCGGGCATTGACCGGTTTCGGCGGCCACCTGCAGCCGGCGCAGGGCGCGATCGTTGGCCTGCACCGGCCAGCACAGCACCGCCGCGCAGGCGCCCGAGCGCAGGCACTGCTCGGCGGCCCACAGCGCATCGCGCGGGTCGGCGGTAACTACCTGCAGGCGCGACAACTGCACCCCGGCACGTTGCCAGGCCGGTGCGAACGGCAGCCAGGGCGGGGCGACCAGCACGATCGGGCGGGCATCGGGCGGGGATTTCGCCCGCGTGGCGCGGACTGGCGCGGTGGGCTGCTGCGGGGTGAGCCCACTGACCATCGACGCCGCGTTGGCCAGCGCCCGCTTGCCTGGCGCGGCGCCGTCCTGCGACAGCCGCGCCAGCAACGGCCACAGCAGTTCCAACTCGCCGACGCCATCGGCGGGCAGCAGCAGCTCGGTCAGCGCCGCCTCCGGCCAGCCGCCGGCGGGCAGTGCCGCGTCCAGCTCCGGCCAGCCGCTGGGCAAGGCCGTCGAGGCCGGTGCCGGCGAATGCCCACGCCAGATCTTCCGGCCGTTGGACGGCGTACCGTCGATCAGCGCATCGAGAGCGGCCACCCTGTCCATCAGGCCGAGCGCACCAGGCCGCAGTAGATGCCTTCGATGGCGAAGTCGGCATCGGCGGGCACGTCGATCGCGGCGTAGTCGGGATTGCGCGGCAGCAGGCGGATGCCGGTGGCGGTCAGCTGCAGGCGCTTGATGGTGACCTCGCCGTCGATACGCGCCACCACCACCTGGCCGTGGTGGCCTTCGCTGGCGCGACGCACGGCCACCAGGTCGCCGTCGAAGATGCCGTCGTCGCGCATCGAGTCGCCCTCGACCCGCAGCAGGTAGTCCGGCGTCGGCGAGAACATCGAGCGGCTGATCGTCACCCAGGCGACGGCCCCTTCGTCGATGGGGCTGGTGTCGTTGCCGATCGGCGCACCGGCCGCGACCCGGCCGAGCACGGCCAGGTCGAGCTGCCCGGTGCGGGCAGGGGCGAGGCTGCGCTGCGATGGCCCCCGCGACGACCGCGAACCCACCGGCGCGCCGACCACGCGGATGCTGCGCGCCTGTCCCGGCGTACGGGCGATGGCGCCGGCCTGTTCGAGCGCGCGCAGGTGGTAGTTGGCCGTCGCGTTTTGTTTGAACCCGAACGCCGCGGCGATCTCCCACTGGCTCGGCGGCACGCCGTCGGTGGCGATGCGTTCGCGCAGGAAGGCCAGGATGGCGTGCTGTTTGGCGGTAAGTGAGGGCATGTGACTAATATTAGTCAATTCCGGGCGTGGCGAGGTACCGGTAATCGGTTGGGCCGGGGGCGGCCAGCCGCGTCACGGCCAGCCTGACGGGGCGTCGTCGCAGTGGCTGAGACGGCCGATTCCACGCCGGATGTGCCGTCGTCTGGATCGCAGGCCGGGCGGACCACCCCGGCCCCCAGCGGCTACGTCTGCATGGATCGGGCCGAGCGAAGCGATGCCCGGCGGAGCGCGAGGACGGGGCGTGGCGCGAGGGAGTGGGCGGGGGCTGTCGCTGGCGGGGCAGGTTCGCGCGCCAGGAGGAAAGCGTCGCCCGCCGGGCTATTTGAACGCCCGTGTTGCCGACAGCCCCAGCACCCAGTTGCGACCCGGCGCCGGCTCGAAGTAACGGCCGCTGGCTTCGTTGACGATGACCGAGCCGATGACCTGGCGGTCGAACAGGTTGTTGAGACGGGCGAAGCCGCGCCATTGCAGGCCGACCGCCTCGAAACGCCGCTCGATGCCGAGATCCAGGGTGGCGTAGGCCGGTGCCTGGGCGCTGTTGCGGTCGTCGACGAACACGCGATCGACGAAGCGGCCCTCCAGCAGCACGTCCAGGTGCGGGTCCGGGCTCCAGCGCAATTCGCCCCATGCGGTGTGCCGCGACAGGCCCGGGAGGTGTCGGCCGGCTTCGATCAGGCGGTCGCCCGACGCGCACGGCGGCGTGGCGCAGATGGCGACGTCCTCCAGATAGCGCGCGTCGAGAAAGGTGTAGGCGCCGGCGTACTGCCAAGCCGGCGCGATCCGGTGCGACACCGCCAACTCGACACCGCGCCGGCGCGACTGGCCGGCATTGCCGAACACGCTGCGCCCGCCCTGGTTGGACAGCACCACCAGTTCGTCATCGGTGCGCGTGTGAAACAGCGCGGCCGAGTACGCCAGATCGCCGCGTCGCGCGCGCAGGCCGGCTTCGAGGTTGCGGCTGCGCGCCGCGCGCAGGCCGTCGTTGAGGCCGGTGCGACCGTCGGCGCGGTAGGCCAGCTCGGCAAACGTCGGGGTCTCGAACCCATTGCCCGCATTGGCGTACAGGCTCAGCCATGGCGTCGCGCGAAACAGCAGGCCGGCCACCGGTGAGGTGCGCGAGTACGACAGCGAGCCGCTGTCGTCGGGGTTGCCCGGGGTGATGTAGTGGTCACGCGAACGGAAGCGCACGCGGCTGTGGCGGGCGCCGACGTTGAGGCCCCAGCGCTCGTGCCATTGCCACTGCGCCTGCAGGTACTGATCGACGCTGGTGACGCGGTTGCGTTCGTCGCGCCGCAGTGCGCCGCGCACGCCGAGCTGGCTACCCACGAAGTTCTCGTAGCCGCGCCGCGCTTCCTGCGAGGTTTCCTGCTGCAACCCGGCAACCACGGACAACCGCCGCGCGAACCATTGCGTCGACCAGTTCCAGCGCAGGTCGGCGCCGTGGTAGTCGCGATCCAGATCAATCGCGCCGCCGCCGTGGCTGGCCGGTGCCTGCACCGCGACCGGCACGGTCAGCATCTGCGCGGTCTGGCGATTGCCGGCGTAGCCGGTGAACGTCAGCGTGTGCGCGGGCGACAGCGCGTGCTCGAAGCGTGCGCCGGCCTGCTGCTGGCGCACGGTCTTGCGGGCATCGAAACGCAGCGAGTTCGGGCTGGCCGCACGCCGGTCACCGGCCAGCTCGGCCGCGGTGAGGCCCTGCGGGTCGTCGGCGACGATGTCCACGCCATTGAACAGCAGGGTGTGGCGCGTGTCGTCGCTGGCCTGGCCCTTGACCATTGCCTGCGCGTTGCGACGCCGCGCCGTGCTGTGGTCGCGGTATCCGTCGACGTCCACCTGCGAAGTGTCCAGGGAAAACCCGTGCGTGCCGCTTGCGTCCAGCGGTCCGCGCAGGCCCAGCCATGTGCGACGCAATCGATCGCTGCCGCCGACGCCGCCGGCCTCCAGCTCGCGATCGGCCGGTGGCGGCGCGCTGAACAGTTCGATGACGCCGCCGGAGGCATTGCCGTACAGCGCCGAGAACGGGCCGCGCAGCACCTCGATGCGCTCGGCCGAGGACAGCGCGAAGTGCGAGACCTGACCTTGCCCATCGGGCATGGTCGCGGGGATGCCATCGGTGTACAGGCGCACGCCGCGGACTCCGAAGGTGGATCGCGCCCCGAAGCCGCGGATCGATATCTGCAGGTCCTGGGCGTGGTTCTGCCGATCGCGCGCGACCACCCCGGGAATGCGTTGCAGCGACTCGGACAGGTTGATGGTGGGCTGGGCGCGGCGGATGTCGCGCGCGTCGATCGCGTCGATGGCCGCCGGCACCAGCAGGGCATCGGAGGGTTGCCGCGTCGCGGTCACCACCACGCCGGGCAGTTGCACGGCGGGGCGCGGCGCGGCATCGCCGCCTACCGACTGCGCGCCGGCGGCGGTCGGCAACAGCAGCGTGCACATGCCGAGGCGACGGAGGGATGCCTTCATCGTTTGGATGCCTTCATCGCGGCGCCCGATCGGCTAGTCCGCGCCCGCATCGCCGACGACGGCCGCCGGCGCCGTGCCCGGCTGCGCGCGCGGTCCGCGTGCGACCACGCTGGTGGCCGTCAGGTCGGCGGTGACGTTGCCGACGGTGGCGAACACGTCGGGGATCGTGTCCAGCGCGAGCAGCAGCCCCAGCGGTTCGACCGGCAGGCCCATCGCCTGGGTGACGGGCATGTTGGTGGCCATGAAGCTGACCTGTCCCGGCAACCCGACCGAGCCCATGCTGATCACCACCGCCAACGCGGCGCCGGCGGCCAGCTGCGCGCTGGTCAGGTCGATGCCGTAGGCCCAGGCGATGAAGGCCGCGACGCCGATGTACTGCACCGGGCTGGTGATGCGGAACAGCGACACCGCCATCGGCAGCACCAGCGAGGTCACGGTCAGCGGATAACCCAGCCGAGCGCTGGCGCTCTCGATCATCGCCGGAAGCGATGCCAGCGAGGACTGCGTGCTTGCGGCAATGGTCTGTGCCGGCAGGATGCTGCTGGCAAAGCGCCGCAGCGACTCGCGCCCGGCCAGCACCGCCACGGCGTAGAGCATTGCGGTGACCGCCAGGTACAGCGCGCACTGCATGACGATGTAGTAGCCGAACGCACCGAGCATGCCGGTGCCCACCCGCGCGCAGACCACCAGCACCAGCGCGAACACGCCCAGCGGCGCGGCCCACAGCACCCAGCGCACGATCACGATCATCACGTCGGCGATGGCCTGCACCAGCTCGAGCAGACGCGTGCGGCGGGCGGGATCGACGCGCGTGAGCGCGAAACCGAAGAACAGCGCAAACACCACCAGCGGCAACATGGCGCTCTGCGCGGCGGCGGCGATCGCGTTGCTGGGGATGATCGCGGTGAACCAGTCGCCGAGCGTGGTGGGCGTGGCCGCGGCGGCGGGCGCTGCGGTCGCGGCCTGAAGCGCTTGCGACAGCTGCGGATCGTGCGGCAGCAACGACAGCAGGAACGGTGCAACCACGGCGGCGAATGCCGATGCCGCCGTCAGCAGCACCAGGAAACAGACGATCGCGCGGCGCGCGGTGCGTCCGGATGCGGCGGCGTCCTGTGCCGTGTTGACGCCCACCACCACCAGCGCCGCGACCAGCGGCACCACCGTCATCTGCAAGGCGTTCAACCACAGCCGGCCGACGGGCTCGGCCACCGCGGCGGCGCTGGCGGCAAGGTCGGCATTTCCGATCGCCAGGGCGAGGCCGATCACGGCCCCGCCGATCAATCCGAGCAACACGCGGGTGGTCATCGACACGGTCGGGCTTCCTGCTTGTAGGGGGGCGAGAGCGTGTCAGCGCGGTGTCGGCGAGGGCAGCGCCCAGCCGGAGCGCAGGCGCTGGTACTCGGGCTTTGGCAGCAACACGAACACGGGCTGGTGTTGCGGCCGCAGCCAGCCCAGCAGCGAGCGCATTGTCGCCTCGTCCATCGCCGTGCAGCCAGCGGTCGCCTCGTCGGCGGCTTTCCACAGGTGGGCGAAGATGCAGCTGCCCGCGTCGGCGGCACCTGCAGCGTTGTGCCCGATCACGAAGCCGAGCTTGTAGCGCTGGTCGCCGTTGGCGTGCAGGTCGCGGCGCATCGGCTCGGTGGATCCGGCCACCGCCGCGGCACCGACCTGGTCGCTGTCGACGATGCGGTTGTACAGCGGCGACTGGCTGACATCGATGCAGTAGTCCGACGCGCGCATCGCGCGGTACGGCAGCGCGGTGCTGACGCCCGACGCGTAGCCGAATGCGCTGCCGATCGGGAACACGCCGGCCGGTGCGCGGCCGTCGCCTTCGCGTTTGGCCGGGCCGCCTTGCGCCGGGTGCAGGCCGCTGCCCCAGGCCGATCCAGCGCGTCCGATTACCACCGGTGCCGGCGCGGAGGCCGCTCGCCATTGGTCGCCGTCGCGTTCGAACGCCTGCAGTGTGCCCCGGCTTGCGTCCCAGTCCGCGGTGGTCACCAGTACCAGCTGCGTCGATCGCGACCACGGCAGCCCGGTGGCGGCATCGCCATCGGCCAGGCTGCGGCAGCCGCCGGCCAGCATCGCCAGCGCGACCGCCATCGCAACCATCGGCCAACGAATGGTTGTCGACGAAGGACGCAACGGCGAGGCGATGACGGACATGGCGGAACTCCGTGCGGCGAAGGCGAGGGTGGCTGCCGTGCACTATGCCGGACAGATGAGGGTCTGACCCTAGTCGTCGAGCATGTCCTGGATGCGTTCGACGTTTGCGGCCAACTCGCCCAATCGGCCCGCGCCGGCCTCGCACACCAGCACGAAGATCAGGTCGAGCAGGTGTTGCAAGGCCGACTGGTACAGCAGCGGTTCGATGTGCGCACGTTCGTCGTGCGCCGACACCAGCAGCGAGGCGCCGGCCTGTGCGCGCAGCGGATTGGCCGTGTGCCGGGTGACCGACACCACCTTGCCGCCGCGCTCGCGGAACTGTCGGGCGACGTGGCACAGCGCGGCTTGCCGGCCGTGCTCGGAGAACGCCAGCAGCAGGTCGCGTGCGTCGGCGGTCGAGGTGCTGGCGGCCATCAGCACCGGATCGACGTGGTGCACGGCCAGGATGCCGGCCAACGAGAGCCGCATCGCGAACGCACGCGCCGGGATGCCGTCCTGGCCCAGGCCGATGACGAAGATCCGGCGTGCGCCATGGATCTCGGCGGCGATGGCATCGATGCTGGCCGGAGGATTGATCAGGCGGGTTTCTTCTTCGGCGCGCGCCTTGCCTTGCCACAGGTTCTCGGCGATGGCGGCATGCGGGCCGGAGGGGCCTGGCCCTGCACCGACGGCATCATCGCCGCCGTTGCCGGTGCCGCGTGCGATCGCTTCGCCAACCGAGTACTTGAGGTCGGGATAGCCCTTGAATCCCAGCTTCTGGCTGAACTTCACCACGCTCGACTGGCTGATGCCCAGCGCGTTGGCCAACTGCTGCGAGGAGTAGTCGCGCAGCAGGTGCGAGTTCTCGAGGATGTAATCGGCGATGCGGCGTTCGATCGCCGACATCTGGTCGCGCTCGGCGCGGATCTTCAGCAACGGCTGCATGGCGACCTCAATCGTCGATCGGTTCCAGGCCCCGGATCTCGCGGATCCCCAGGCCAGGCGCATCGGTGACGGTGATCTCCGACTCGTTGAAGATCACCCCGCCGTCGACCGGATTGAACGCGCAAAGCGACGGCCCGTCGAGGTCGACCTTGGTGATCACGTTGGACTTCGCGACCGCCACGTGCACGGCCGCGGCGACGCTGATGCTGGTTTCGATCATGCAGCCAATCATGCACTCCACGCCGTACATCGCGGCGATGTCGGCGATCTGGATGGCCTTGGAAATGCCGCCGGTCTTCATCAGCTTGATGTTGATGATGTCGGCGGCGCGCATGCGGATCAGGTCGATCACCTCGGCGGGGCCGAACACGCTCTCGTCGGCCATGACCGGCGCGTGCACGCGGTCGGTGACGTACTTCAGGCCCTCCAGGTCCTGCGCCTTGACCGGCTGCTCGACCAGCTCCAGGCGCACGCCGGCATCCTCCAGTTCCTGCAGCGCGTACACCGCTTGCTTGGCGGTCCAGCCCTGGTTGGCGTCCAGGCGGAGCAGGGCACGGCCCTCGACGGCGGCGTGGATCGCCTTGACCCGTTCGATGTCGACACCGATGTCCTTGCCGACCTTGATCTTCAGCGACTCGAATCCACGGTCCACCGCGGCGATCGAGTCGGCCACCATCTTGTCGATGTAGTCGACGCTGATCGTGATGTCGGTGGTGATCACCGGGTCGCCACCACCGAGCATCTTGTACAACGGCGCGTTGTAGAGCTGGCCGAACAGGTCGTACACGGCGATCTCGACGGCAGCCTTGGCGCTGGTGTTCTTTTCCAGCGCGGTCTGGATCAGCTGGGTGATGCGGTTGAGGTTGGCGATCTCCTGGCCGATCAGGCGAGGGGCGATGAACTTGCGGATCGCCTCGACGATCGAGCCGTGCGTGTCGCCGGTGATCACCGCCGTCGCGGGCGCTTCGCCGTAGCCCACGTGGCCGGTGTCGGTGTGCACCGACACCACGATGTCCTCGACCGTATCGACCGTGCGCAACGCGGTCTTGAACGGCGTCTTGAGCGGTACGCGCAGCATCCCGAAACGGATGGAGGTGATCTTCATGGGTCGTCGGCCGTATGGGAATCAGGGGCGGATGCGCTGGATGCTGGTGATGCGATCGACGTAATCCTGGCTGTCGTCGAACAGCAGGGGCGTCAGCGGCGATACCGACACGCCGTTCAACTTCGCACGGGTCACGCTGCCGTCGGCGCCGCGGTAACTGATGCCGGTGGTGTCGTGGATCACGTAGGGCTCGCCGGCGATCTCGCCGATCACCATCATCACGTGGCCCGGGATGTAGACGAGGTCGCCGACCTGCAGCTCGCGCACCGCGGCCATGCGGCGGCCGCGATCCTCGACGTCGTCCAGGTCAACCCGGTTCAGCGCCGGGCTGGTGGCCTGGTCGCGGGTGTTGCGCGGCAGTTGCACGCCAACGCTGCGGTAGATCTCCGACACGAAGCCGCTGCAATCGCGGGCGTTGTAGGAATGCCCCCAGCCGTAGCGCTCGCCGAGAAACTTGAAGCCCTGGCGGATCACGTTGGCGCGGGTCAGCGGAAGGTAGCCGACGGTGGCGTCCTCGTTGCGCGGCAGCAGCGCCGGGGTGAATCCCAATGAGCCGTCGGCGTTGCGCAGCGGCAGTTCGATCACGTGCGCGGTGTAGGGGTGCTGACCGTTCACGGGGCGATCGGCTGGCCAGCGATCGAGCAGCGGCACGCGCGTGCCCATGTCCAGTTGCAATTGCGACACCGCCGGCTGCTCGGGCGTAAACACCGTGAGGGCGCTGGCACCGGTGACAACCACGTACGGTGCCTTGCCCACATAGCCAAACACCTGCTCGGCGCTGCCCTGTGCGATGCCGTCCTTCTCGACCCATGCCGTGTACAGCGGGCTGACCACGAACCACCACTTGCCATCGCGGCTTTCGTGCACGATCGCAACCGGGCTGCCGGGAAACAGGCCACTTTCCTGGAAGCGATCGATGTCGGTCTCGCCGCGTGCGTCGAACACGCGCTGCCGGGTGGGGAACGTGCGCAGGTCGACGCGCCGCGTGACCAAGCCGTAGCGCGTGGCTTGCTCGGACGGGATCGCCTCGATCTGGGTGCTGGCCAGCCAGTCGTCGATGGCCGCCGACGGCACCGGTTCGCCCCGTTCGTCGAACAGCTCGACATCGGGTCGCGCCGACATCGATTCGACCCACGCCTGCACCTGCGTACGGTCCAGCGTGGCCGGCAGCGCCTGGAGTTCGTGGACGGACGGATCGGTCGCCGTCAGTCGGGCGTTCTGGGCCGCGATGGCGGTGCTGTCGAGCACGATCCGGTCGGCGTGCGGTTGGCGCTGGATCCAATAATCGGCATTCAACTGGCTTTCCTCCACTCCGATGACGGCATGCGGCGGGACCGGCATGTCCCTTGCCGACGCAGACGGCGACGCGCACGCGGCAGCCAGCCCGGCGAGCGCGGCGACGACGGTGATCGCGATGTCGTGCAGGCGCATGGGCGTCAGGCCGTCGCGACGCGGTGAGCGATGGTCAACGCCATGGCGGACGCACGGGTTGCGTGGCACTGCGGGTGGGGCATCGCGAGCATCAACGACCTCCTGCGCCATGCCGGTGCGGCACGCGTTGAGAATACATATTTCTCGTCATTCCAATTCAAGGAATAATTTATTGACCGGTGTTCGCGGGCGTGCTACACAGCCACGACCTGGCGATCTGGGGTTCGACAGCGGCATGTACGGTTCGGGGCTTCCAAGGGCGTTTCCATCGGCATTGCAGGCGAATCTGCCGCGACGATCCGTCGCAGCCGTGGTGCTGCTGGTGGTACTGCTGTGCCCGGCGATGGCCGCCGGGACGCAGACCGATGCGACCGGGATGGCAACCACGGTGGCACCGGTCGTGGAACGGATCGACAACGGCCAGTTCGCCCAGGCGCATGCCCTGATCGACAGCACCCTGATGCAACCTGGCATACCCGAATCCCAACGCACGGCGCTCGAGTTCGAACGCGAGCGCATGCGTCGCATCCTGATCGATTTCAGCCTCGATGAGGAAGCCGCCCGGCAACGCGTGCGCCGCTCGATACCGGATCTGCGCGACGCGGAGTTCGACGATTGGACGCGCTCGGGACTGTTGGAAAGCCTGCGCATCGACGGCAAGCGACGCTACTTCAATCGCTCCGTTTCCAACCTCTTTCTGCTCAGTGCCGACGCCGCTTCGCGACGCACGCCGCCGGTGGCACCGCCCCAGGACGGCCCTCACACCCGCACGCATCCGCACCATCGCCAGGTGCGGCAACTGGCGATCGCCAGCGGCCAGGCCAGCGCCGCGCCGCGCCGGGTGCGCGTGACCCAGACGCTCACCGTCGAAGCCGGCGCAGTGCCTGCCGGCGAGCTGGTGCGCGCGTGGGTTCCGTACCCGCGCAACCTGCCGGGACAGCAGCAGGACATCCGCCTGCTCGACAGCGAACCTTCCAAAGCACTCGTCGCATCGGAGTCGGCGCAGCAACGTACGGTGTACCTGGAACAGCCTGCAGTCGCCGGCACGCCGACGCGGTTTTCGATCCAGTACGAACTCACCGTGCTTGGCCGCTACCACCAGATCGATCCGTCCCGCGTGCTCGCCCTGGGCGAGCGCCCGGACCTGGCGCCATACCTCGTCGAGCGCTCGCCGCACATCGTCTACACCGATGCGCTGCGCCGGTTCTCGCGTGAGGCGGTGGGCGACGAGCGCAACCCATACCGGATCGCGCAGAAGCTGTTCGCCGCGGTCGATCGCATCCCGTGGGCGGGCGCACGCGAGTACGCCACGTTGTCCAACATCAGCGACTACGCGTTGCACGCCGGGCACGCCGATTGCGGCCAGCAGACCCTGCTGCTGATGGCGCTGTTGCGGCTCAACGGCATACCGGCGCGCTGGCAGTCGGGGATGGTCTATTCCGATGGCGACTACGACAACCTGCACGACTGGGGCCAGCTGTATCTCGCCCCCTACGGCTGGGTGCCGATGGACGTGACGACCGGGCGCCTGGACGACACCGATCCGGGCATCGAGTGGTTCTACCTCGGCGGCCTGGATGCCTACCGCATCGCCTTCAACGACGACTACGCGAGCGATCTGTTCCCGGCCAAGCATCACTTTCGATCGGACACGGTCGACTCGCAACGCGGCGAAGTGGAATGGCAAGGGGGAAACCTCTACTTCGACCAATGGGACTACAGCTTCGAAGCGCGGGTGGTTTCGCCGACGCGCGACTGAAGCCAACGGCGCATCGGCGCACGTGCGCCGCGCTGACGCACGCACCGATTCAACAGCATCGATCGATCACAGGGACGAGGAAGATGAAGGCTTTGCGCAGGTCCGCACTCTGTCTGGCACTGGGAATGTGCCTGGCTTCGCTGGCGCCGATGGCTGTCGCCAGCGACGGCTCCGTGGTGGGCCGCACCGCCCCCGGCGCGGAAGTGACCGTGCGCAACCCGGCCACGGGCTTCTCCCGTATCGTGCAAGCCGACGCCAGCGGCAGCTACCGCTTTCCGTTCCTGCCGGTCGGCAGCTACGTGCTGGAAGTGCGCAAGGACGGCGCGACGCTCGGTGAGCCGGTCGAGATCAACGTCAGCCTGGGCAACGCCACGCATGTCTCGGCCGCCGCGACCGGCGGCGTATCGACGCTGGACAGCGTCGAGGTGGTCGGCTCGCGCGTGGTCAACGCCGTGGACGTGAGTTCGACGGAATCGGCAACCAACGTCACCCGCGAGGAGTTGGCCAGGCTGCCGGTCGAACGCGACCCGCTGGCTGTCGCGTTGCTGGCGCCCGGCCTGACCAAGGGCGAGTTCGGGGGCGTGTCGTTCGGTGGTTCGTCGGTGGCCGAAAACACCGTCTACATCAACGGACTCAACGTCACCGACTTCTACAACCGCGTGGGCTTCTCGTCGGTGCCGTATGCGTTCTACAAGGAGTTCCAGGTCAAGACGGGCGGCTACTCCGTCGAGTTCGGCCGGACCACCGGCGGCGTCATCAATGCCGTGACGCGCTCGGGCAGCAACGCGTTCGAATTCGGGGCCGAAGCGGCGTGGGAGCCGGCCTTCCTGCAGACCAGCGCGAGCGACCACTACGGGGCGCAGGGCAATCCGGAGATCATCGCAAGTCACGACGAGTACGACCGCAGCAGCGTCAACTTCTACGCGTCTGGCCCGATCATCCGCGATCGGCTGTTCTTCTTTGCGATGTACGAATTGCGCGACTACCAACCGCAGAACACCACCGATTTGGGCGACTCGATGTCACTGGGCAACTCCGACGATGCGTTCTGGGGAGGCAAGCTCGACTGGCAGATCAGCGACAGCCACCAGCTCGAACTTCTCGCATTCTCGGATCAGAACGCGACCGTCACCAAGGTTCACGGGTTCGACCTCGGAAGCGGACGTCGCACCGGCTACCAGAACACGCGGTTCCTCGACAATGGTGGCAGGAACTGGTCGCTGACCTACACCGGTTACCTGACCGATGCACTGTCGATGAAGGCGCTGTACGGCGAGAACGAGCGCCAGTTTTCTCAGAAGAGCCTCAATGATATCGACTGCAACCGCGTTCGCGACCTTCGCGACGGCATTAGCAAAAGAGATGTCGGCTGTACCAACATCAGCAGCGTCATCGAACGCGGCGACGAGCGCGAGGCCGCGCGCCTGGACTTCGAATGGGCGCTGGGGGGCCACCTGCTGCGCTTCGGCATGGACCGTGAGGTCAATACCTCCCACCATCAGCAGTACTACCCCGGCAACCGCCTTCTGTACGAGATCCGTGACACGCAGCCGGGCACGACGCTGGATAACGGCGGAACCGTTCCCGACGATGTGTTCGCCTACGTGCGCACCCGCACCAACGAGGTGGACGGCCAGTTCGAGTCCGTCAACACGGCCTACTACATCGAAGACAATTGGGCCGTCACCCCGGGCCTCGTGCTCAACGCGGGCCTGCGCCTGGAGGCGTTCGACAACAAGGATTCGGACGGCCGCAGCTACATCAAGATGGACGACATGCTGGCGCCTCGCCTGGGCTTTTCCTGGGACCTGAAGGGCAATGCCAGCACCAAGCTGTTCGGCAACCTCGGCCGCTACTTCCTGCCCGTGGCCAACGTGATCAACATCAAGCAGGCCGGCGGCTTCTTCGATGAGCGCACCTTCTATGTCTTCGAAGGATTCGAGGACTTCGAGTACAACGGCCAGATCTATCAGCGTCCGATCCTGGGTGCGCAGATCGGCCCGGTCGACAACTCGCAGGGCGATGGCACGGTGGGTGACCTGCGCGCCGAGGTCGACTCGGACATGGACCCGGTCTACCAGGACGAACTGATCCTGGGCTACCAGTCGATGATCGACGAGAAGTGGTCGTGGGGCGTGCGCGGCATCTACCGCAAACTGCACAACGCCATCGACGACATGTTCATCACCTCCAACGGCATCCTCTGCGGCGGCGAGCCAAGCGAAATCGGCTGGGTGATGGCCAACCCGGGAGAGAACGTCACCGTCTACACCGATACCAACTGCGACGGCGAAAGCGACGGCTACGTCACCATCGACACGTCGACGGCGGGCTGGGCGCTGTACGACCACGACGGCAACTACCTGGGCGAACGCGGCTGGAGCAAGCCGCGGCGCGACTACAAGGCCTTGGAGCTCACCCTGGACCGTGCGTGGGACGACACGTGGTCATTCAACGCCTCGTACACGCTGGCCTTCAACAAGGGAAACGCGGAAGGGCCGATCAATTCCGATACGGATTTCTCCGATACGGGCCGCACCGAGAACTTCGACGACCCGTGGGTCAACTTCGGTGGCTACGGATACCTGCCCAACGACCGGCGCCATCAGTTCAAGTTCCGTGGAGGCTATGCGTTCTCCGAGCATTGGCAGGTCGGTGCCACGTTGACGGCCCAGTCGGGCCGCCCGGTCAACGCGTTTGGCGCGGGCAATCCGTTCGACGGTACCAACTACCACAGCTACTACATCTGCGTGTCGAACTGCACGGCAACCAACCCATCGGAACGCGTGTACCAGCACTACGGACGTGGCGCGGGCGGAAACCTCGGCTGGACCTACGACGTGGGGGCCAACATCAGCTACCTGCGCTCGTTCGGTGACACCCGATTGCGGGTCAAGCTCGCCGTGTACAACCTGCTGAACCAGGAGCGGGTGACCGAGGTCGACGACGAGCTGGAAGCCGATATCGGCTTTCGCAATCCGGAGTACCTGCAAGGCACCGACTATCAGTCGCCGCGGTACGCGCAGTTCACGGTGTCGGTCGACTTCTGATCACGTTTTCGGCAGCCAAGGGTGCGGGGCTGCCAGTAACCCTGCAAGGAAGGCGGGGGGCGGCGTGGGGGTGACAGGCCTCTGCGTTCGGGCTCCCTGGCGTGTATTGCGCGCCAGGGAGCTTCGCTGGTTTTGCAAGCAAGGCGATCGCGGCTTGTCACGGGCCGCGTCATCATCGCAACGCGCGTTGAGGTCATCGCCCGGGTGGTGGCTGCGCGAGTGATGCGACGGTCGCGCCGGGCATGTCTGTCCGCGCGGGATGGGTGTTTTGGACAGCGGAGTGCGAATGGGCCTGCAGCGGGTGTGGATTGGCTTGGGTCTCTTTCTTGCCAGCGCGCTGGCCATCGCGGCCGATACCGACATGAGCGATGTCGATGCGGCAATCGATGAGACGATTGCGCGTTACGGGCTGCCGGGCCTGGCCGTGGGCATCATCGAAAACGGACAGGTTGTCTATCGGCGCACGTCCGGTGAGCTGGTGGCGGGTGAGGGTGCGCCGATCACCACCCAGACGCTGTTCAAGATCGCGTCCAACAGCAAGGCAATGACCACCGCCACGCTTGCGCGCCTGGTCGACGCGGGCAAGTTGCGCTGGGACGACCCGGTGGTTCGCCACCTGCCGCACTTCCGCGTGTCCGACCCCTGGGTGACACGCGAGATGCAAGTGCGTGACCTGTTGATCCACAACAGCGGACTGCGCGCGGGTGCCGGCGACTTGATGCTCTGGCCCGAGCCCAACCATTTCACGCGCGCCGACGTCATCGCCGGTCTAGCGCATCTCAAGCCCGTGCACAGCTTTCGCTCGCGCTACGACTACGACAATCTCATGTACATCGTCGCCGGCGAGGTCGCTGCCGCGGCCGGCGGCGTTCCCTACGAAGACCTGGTGCGCCGCGAGGTGTTTGCGCCCCTGGGGCTGACGCGTTGCCAGGTGGGTGCGTGGTCACCCGGCGATATCGGCGATGTCGCGCAACCGCACACGCGCCGCGACGGCCACAATGCCGTGATCCGACGTGACGGGGCAACCGTCGCCGCAGCCACGATGGACGCCGCCGGCGGCATCCGCTGCAGCCTCGACGACATGTTGGCCTGGATGCGCGCGTGGCTGCGCCCCGACGCCCCGTCGCATCCCTGGCTGTCGCCATCGCAGCGCAACGCGGTGTGGTCGGCGCAGATCCCCATCCCGGTCTCGCGCAGGCAGCGCGACTGGGAAGGCAGTCGCTATACGGCCTACGGCTACGGTTGGCGGCTTTCCGACGCAGACGGCACGTTCAAGGTCGCACACACCGGAACGCTATCGGGCATGTACTCGTCGGTGACGTTGCTGCCGCAGCGCGGCGTCGGCTTCGTGATCCTCATCAACGCCGATGCGGAAGATGCGCGCAGCGTGCTCGGCCAGGCGTTGCTCAAGCGCTATACGGCCCCGCAGTCAGTGCACACCGTCGCGCACTACGCACAACGAGTCGAAAGCGAGCGATCCGCCCCGGGCGCCAGCCGTGCGCCCGATACCTCGGCGCGCCGGCCGTTGGCGTCCGATGCGATTCCCACCTTGGCCGGTGTGTACCGCGACGCGTGGTTTGGCGACGTGTCCGTGTGCCCCGAGGCCGGAGAGATGCGCTTTCGCGCGCACAAGTCACCGATGCTCGACGGACGCCTGATGCGAGTCGGCGAACGTCTTCTGGTCGACTGGCACGACGACAGTGTGGACGCCGAAGCCTGGCTGGAGTTCACGCCGGGCGCGCATGATGGTCCTGCCACGCTGGCGATGGCCAAGGTCGATCCCGATGCCGATTTCAGCTACGACTACGAAGACCTCTCGCTTTCGCGCGTACGCGATTGCCAAAGCGGCGCGCAACCGCAAAAGTAGCGGCGCGCTACGTGCCATTGCGCTACTGGTCGCCGCCTTCGCGTTTCTGCCCGGTGGCTGTGCCTCCACCTCGCTCGCGCCGTCCGTGACGGCCCAACAGGCGACGATCGAACGCAACGACAGTCGCGCCGTCGGCTCGGCCGACAACGCCGAGTCCGTCGGACTGGTCGACGCGCAGTCGTTGGCACCGGGCCTGCAGCTGGACATCCGCTATGCCGGAAGCGACAACTTCGTTGGCGCGCCGATCGACGGCTATCACGCCCCGCGCTGTCTGCTGCTTCGCCCCGCCGCACAGGCCCTGGCGCGGGTGGAACGCGACCTGCGCACACAGGGATTGCGCCTTCGTGTGTTCGACTGCTATCGCCCGATGCGCGCGGTGCGGCACTTCGTCCGCTGGGCAGCCGACCTCGAGGATCAGGCCAGCAAGCCCATCTACTACCCGCGCCTGGACAAGCGCGAATTGCTCGGCGACTACATCGCACCGACGTCCGGCCACAGCCGCGGCGCGACGGTTGACCTGACACTGGAGCGTTGCGACGGCGCGACGTGTGCGCCGCTCGACATGGGCACGCCCTTCGATTTTTTCGATTCGCGTGCGAACACCGATGCCGCGGATGTCACCGCACTCCAGCGCGGCAACCGCGACCGGTTGCGCGCGGCGATGCAGCGCGAAGGCTTTCGGAACTACCCGCTGGAATGGTGGCACTACACGTTGCAACCCGAACCCTCGCCGGGCCGGTACTACGACGTTCCGGTGCGCTGAACGTCGCGCGCGATGCGTCGCGGCGGGGTTCTTGGTCAAGCTGCAGGTTTACGCAGGTTGTGACGATTTTTGGCCTCGCGAATACTGCGCCGCCGCGACGGCAGCTGAATTCCGCCTGAGCGTTCGTACGATTCCCTTCCATCGCACTCGTTGCCTGCACGCGTTCCGTGCGGAGGCGCACGGCGGTGGGTGAACGCCGGCATCCAGGCATCGCGCAACAAAACTTTTTCGTTCTGCGTGTCCTGTAATCGGTGCATCGAGCGTTCATTGGCCTACGTCCGCACTTGCAAGGCAACGCGAGTGAAGACGTCATCGCTACATGCTTCGGTAACAGTGCGTGCCGACACTGCCGGCGCGCAGCAGCGACCAACGCGAATCACATACTCACGGAACAGAGGATCTGGACATGGAAAGCCCCTACAGCCACGCGGCATTGATCGATCTGGTGATGGACACGCTTTGCGGCGTGCTCGGTTGCGACAGGTCGGAACTGACGGCCGATCACGCGATCGGCAACGATCTTGGCGCCGAGTCGCTGGATTTCGTGGAGCTGCGCTACAACCTCGAGCGCACACTCGGCATCGTGCTGCCGCAGCGCAGCGTCCTGGATCACTACGGCGCCGCAAGCGGCGATCCGCAAGCGTTGTACGTGGGCGGAAAGCTCAGCGAGATCGGTGCGTACGCGTTGCAGAACAGCTTCTTCGCGTACTCCTCGAAGCTTGCCCATGCCGGTGCCGGTACGCACGAGGTGATGGCCGGAGCCACGATTTCGAACTGGGCTGGCCTGCTCAAGGGCGTGCTCGATTGCTTGCCGGCGCAGTGCCCGGATTGCGGCCATGAGCACGCCGTGATTGCGCCGTCCGGAAAGCCCGCCTGTGCTGCCTGCGGTAGCGTCGTCAAGCCGCTCGCCGGCGACGAGGCGATGGCGCTCTCGATGCAGGAAGCGGCGGCGGGCTGGGAAAGCCAGAAGCTGGTGGCGTAACCACCGCGTCAAGCATCCGACGCACCGCCTCGCGCAGGCGGGCGTCGGCGCCATCGGCGAGCTCGCGCAGTCGCGGCTCGCATTGGAAAGGACTCCAGGAATGTCAATCAACGGGCACGCTGCGGCTGCGCCGCAGGACGTCGTCGTCACTGGCTTGGGTGTTGTCAGCCCCGGCGGACTTGGCGCGCAGGCGCTGTTCGACCGCCTTTCCGGCGGCCACAGTCTGGTCACCGAGCACCCTGCGCTGAAGGCGCTGGGCTTCGACAATCCCGCCTGCGCCTACGTCAACGGCGCGGTATTCGCCGACGCCGACGCGCTCAATGGTGGCGCCGACGCCGACTGGGGCGAGCAGACGCGCCTGGCTCTGGCCGCGGCGACCATGGCCTGGCAACAGGCGGGCCTCCCGAAGGGATCACACGAGTTGCTGGGCGGTGTCTTTCTGGCCAGCAATCGGCAGTTGTTCGACGAGCGCGCGCTGGCGACGCTGGTGCAATCGATGGACGTCGATGGCGACGTGATCGATTTCGACGCGTACCTGGATGGCCTCGCGTCGAGTGACGCCGGCGGCGAGGGCTACTTCCACAAGCAGCAGGATCTGGCGACGCTGGCGTTGGCCGATCGCTTCGGCCTGCAGGAACACCACGGCGCTCACGGCGAAGCCTGCGCGGCCGGTGCAATGGCAATCGGGGCGGCGATGCAGCAGATCCGCGCTGGCCTGATCGACGTCGCCCTGGCCGGTGCCACCGAGACGCCGTGCAACTTCGTGCCACTGGTCGCCTTCAACAGCATCGGTGCGCTGGCCGACGGCGCGGCCCTGCAGGGTGCGGCCATCAGTCGTCCGTTCGATCGCGAGCGTTGCGGTTTCGTGATGGGCGAGGGCAGCGCGTTCCTCGTGCTCGAATCGGCGGCGCATGCGGCCCGGCGCGGTGCCACGGTGCTGGCACGGGTGCGCGGGTTCGCCGGCTTGCTGGAGGCGCACAAGATCACCTCCAGCGACCACGACGGAAGCGAGTACGCGCGCTGCATCCGCATGGCGCTGACCGACGCCGGTCTGCAGCCTGCCGATATCGACCACGTCAGCGCCCACGGCACGTCCACGCCCGCCAACGATGCCTGCGAGGCGATGGCATTGAAGCAGGTCTTTGGCGAGCGCGTCGCGCAGCTGCCGATCACGGCCAACAAATCGGCATTGGGACACTCGCTGGCCAATAGCGGCGCGGTGGAAGCGGTGCTCTCGGTGCTGTCGCTTCAGCACCAGGTGTTGCTGCCGACGCTCAACTACCAGCAGCCCGACGCCTCCACCGCCGGACTCGACGTCGTCACCACCTTACGCGACGCGCCACTGCGCCACGTGCTCAGCAATTCGTTCGGCTTCGGCGGATCGAACGTCGCATTGATCCTGGAGGCAGCGTGATGGCTGGCGTTCTACGTGTGGCGTTGCGCAACCCGGCAATCCGCTCCGCGCTCGGCGACCATGCCGACGCGGTGTGGGCGGCTTTGGCATCGCCTCCCGCGCCCGAGGCGATGCCCGGTGTCGTGGATGGCATGCGGGCGCTGTATGCGGGCGAGCCGCAGCTCGCGGAACTCGGCATCGATCGCAAGCTTGCCCGGACGATGGAGAAGCAGGCGCGGATGATGCTCGCGACCGCCGCGACGAGCCTGGCCGACGAGAGTGACGGGCGCGGATCCGAGCGCGGCCTGTACCTCGGGCTGCCCACCGTCGACGAACCGATCCCGGGCATGGTGGCACTGGAGAACTGGCATGCCGATCGCGGCCGCGAGCCCATCGGCGCGCACCTGCAGCGCGAGACACCGCCGTTCTCTGGGTTGAGCATGCTCAACAGCTCGGCGGCGGCCCACATCGCCGCCACCCTGCGCATGACTGGCAGCCTTGCGGTGTACTCGCCGTTCGCCGATGCCGGACTCAACGCGCTGGTCGATGGCGCCTGCGCCGTTGCCGACGGGGAGTGCACGGATGCACTGATCGGCGCGGTGTCGCCGAAGATCGATCCGATGCTGCCGTTGCAGTACCAGCGCTGGAGCGAGCCCGGGATGACGCTTGCCGCGGGCGAGGCCTGCGCGAGCCTGCTGGCATCGCCGGCCGGCGATGATGCCGACGAAGCGCGTCTGCTGGGCTACGCCCGCGGGTATGCGTCGCTGCCGTGGAATGGCGATGGCGGACCGCTTCCTGCCTTGATCGCCCAAGCGCTGTCGATGGCTGAGCGCCACGCCGGACAGGTGGGGTGGATCGTGCACTCCGCGCCGTGGCGGGATTGCCAGCGCCGCGCGTTGGATGCCGCCTTGACCGCGTGCTGGCCCACCGCGCTGCCGCCTCGGCTGGATATCGAACGCAGCTTCGGGCGCATTGGCCCCGCGGCCACCACGCTCGCCGCAAGCCTGGCCTTGCATGCACTGCAACGCGGTGAGTGCCACGCCGACAACGAATCCCAACGGCGTGTCCTGACGCAGCCGACGGTGCTGGTGATCGCGATGGCGCCGCACGGGCAATGCGGCGTGATCGTGATCGGCAAGGAGCAGGCATGAACGCGCAACGTGTTGTGGTGACCGGCCTGGGTGCGGTCACCGGGCTGGGACTGGGTTGGCGCACGCTGTGGGACGGCCTGTGTGCCGGGCGAAGCGCGGTACGCCCGTGGAGTCCGCCCGGACTGGACGGGTTTCCGGTGCGCTTCGCCGCGCCGGTGGCGTGGGAGGCGTTCGCCGACGCGCACCGCGGCAGTTCGTGGTGGGAAACGCCGATGGAGCGACGCAGCCGATTCGGCATGGCCGCGCTCGACGAGGCCGTCGCCGACGCCGGCGAAGTGCTGCGGTCCCACGCGCCCAGCCGTATCGGCATCGCCATTGGCTCGGGCGTTCCCGAACGCGACCCGGCGGACATGCTGCTTGCGGTCGGCGAGAAGGGACCGTGCTGGAGCAACCTCTACCGGCGCGCTGCCGAACTCAACCCCGATAGCGGGCTGATCAACAGCAACGACCACCTCGCCGTGCTGGCCGCGCGCCACCTCCAGGTGCAAGGGCCGGTGGTGCACTTCTCGACCGCTTGCGCCGGTGCGGCGCACGCGATCGGCCACGGCTTCCGCATGATCCGCCGGGGCGAAGTCGACGCGATGATCGTCGGCGGCGCCGATTCGGTGCTCAACCTGTCGACCATGGTGGGCCTGCACCTGCTTGGCGCCCCGTCGGTGTCGGATCAGTTCGGCGAGGCGCTGTCACGGCCGTTCGACCGCGATCGCTCCGGCTTCGTCGCGGCCGAGGGCGCGGCGCTGCTGGTGCTGGAAAGCGAGTCGACAGCGCGCCGTCGCGGCGCGCGCGTCTACGCCGAGATCGCCGGCTTCGGCAGCGCCCTAGATGCCTACCGGATCACGGCCCCGCACCCGCAGGGCGATGGCGCGGCGCTCGCGATGCAGCGGGCGCTGCGCGACGCCTCGATGTCCCCCAGCGCGATCGATCACGTGAACGCGCACGGCACATCGACACCGCTCAACGATCCGGCCGAGACGCTGGCCATCAAGCGTGTGTTTGCGGCCAATGGGCACTACCGGCGCCTGGCGGTTTCGTCCAACAAGTCGATGATCGGCCACCTCATTGCCGCCGCTGGCGCGCCCGAGTGCATCGCCACCGTGCTCGCCGTCGCGCAGGGCCGCGTGCCGCCAACGCTGAACCTCACGAACCCCGACGCGCAGTGCGACCTCGACTACGTCCCCGGAAACGTGGCGCGCGCGCAGACCGTGCGTGCCGCGATCAGCAATTCGTTTGGTTTCGGCGGACTAAACGCGACGATCGCCGTCCGCGCGCACCCCCTGGCTGAAGGAGTCTCCCATGCGTCCTGAGATGCCCGCCATCGCCCTGACCGGAATCGGCGCCGTGCTGCCGTCCGGGCTGGGCCACGAGGCGCTGTGGTCGGACTGGCAGCAGTCGCCGCCGACGCTCGGCCGCTTCGCGCACCCGTTGCTGCGAACCTCGCGCATCGTCGCGTATGGCGCCGTGCCCGAGGACGCGCGCGCGGCGTCGCGCGACGCCGTGCCGTTCAAGTTGCGTCGCTACGGTACCGATCCCAGCCACTGGGCCGTGCACGCGGCCGGCCAGGCAATCGCCGATGCCGCGATCGCCTGGGACGACCTGCCCGAGGATCGCCGCGGCCTGTTCTCGGGGCAGGGCGATTACAGCCATCCGGACATCGGCTCGCTGCGTGCCTCAGTGCAGGCCGCGCGCCAGCCCGGCGGCAAGCTCGACTACCGCGTCCTGGCGCGCCAGGCGTTGTACCGCCGTGGCGCCGACCCGTTCATTTCGATCAAGGCCCTGGCCAACAACGCGCTCGCGTTGACCAGCCTGACCTACCGTTGTCGCGGCGTGGGATGCGCGTTCGTGCAGAACGAGGCCGCCGGCATCGCCGCACTGCGCCGTGCGTTGTTCGAGCTGACCCATCACCGCTGCGATGCCGCGCTGGTCATTGCCTGCGGCAGCTACGCCGAGCCGATCACGCTGGCCGAGCTGTGGCAACGCGGCCTGCTCGGCGATGCCGACGCGGTCCCCGAGGTGCTGGCCGGCTTCGATGCCGGCGCGCGCGGCAGCGTGCTGGGCGAGGGCGCCGTGGCGCTGTTGCTGGAGCGCACGGACGACGTGCACGCACGTGGCGGTCGCGTTCGCGCGGTGTTGCATTCGGCGCGCGGCCACGCAGCACGCAACCCGCGTCCCGAACGCGTGTCGGACGCAGACGAGGGCACTGGCCACGCGGCCTTGCTCGCACACCTGCCCACGCTGGCAGGCACTAGCGCGGTGCTGGCCGACGGCCGCGGCCACGTCGCGCTGGATAGCCGCGAGGCCAACCAACTTGCCCGGCACCTTCCGACGGGCACTGCGGTGTCGTCGTTGCGCGCCAGCACCGGCGTGGTGCCTGCGGCCGGTGCGCTGGCCGATGTCGCGATGGCCGCACAGGTGCTGGGCCACGACCTGCTGCCGCCGATCCGCGGATTGGTCGACCCGGTGGTTTCCGACGGCCGCGTCGACTGGGTCACCGGCCCGGCGCGCGCTCAGCGCTTCGATCACGTGCTCTGCATGCAGCAGGGCTACTCCGGCTTTTCCTCCGCCGTCACGGTCAGCCGTGCGGCATGAACCAGACGAATCCGATGACTGAACGTTACGAACGGTATGTGAAACCGCAGATGGCGAAAGTGCTGCGCGCCATTGGCCTGGACATCAACTACCAGCGCGCTGTCGGCAATCACCTCTACTACTGCGACGAGCACGGCCAGGAGCGCGAGGTACTCGATTTCCTCGGCGGATACGGCGCGGTGCTGCTTGGCCACAACCCACCGCAGATCCTCGACGCTGCCCGTGCGATGCTCGACGCGCAGGTGCCGGTGCATGCGCAGTTCTCGCTGCGCGGCCGCTCCGGTGAGCTCGCCGAGGCACTCAGCCGGATCGTGGTTCGCGACAGCGGATCGGACGTCGACTTCGTGACCACCTTCGCCAACACCGGCGCGGAGGCCATCGAAGCGGCGATCAAGCACGCCGAGCTCGAGCGCGTGCTCAAGCTCGATCGCCTGCTGGATGCGATCACGCTGAACATCGAGCGGGTGCGCGAGGCGATTCGCCGCGGCGAGGTGGAGATTCCGCACGATCTGTACGAAGCCACCGACATGCGCGAGTGGGTCTTCGACGTGCGCAGCTTTGACGACCTGATCGTCGCGCTGATCAACCACAACAGCCGGGAGCTCGCCCGGCGGCCGATTTTCGTCGCGCTGGAGAAGTCGTTCCACGGCAAGCTGGCCAGCAGCGTGCAGCTGACGTGGAACAAGAACTTCCGCCGCGCGTTCCAGTTTCTGGGCCTGAAGACCCGCTTCGTGGCCATGAACGATGCC
Organism: Montanilutibacter psychrotolerans; assembly: GCF_003719825.1. Taxonomy (GTDB): domain Bacteria; phylum Pseudomonadota; class Gammaproteobacteria; order Xanthomonadales; family Xanthomonadaceae; genus Montanilutibacter; species Montanilutibacter psychrotolerans. The sequence continues at coordinate 679,612 of NZ_RIBS01000002.1, forward strand.
GACGCGCTCGACCGGATCACCAGCGAGGAAGAGAGCGAACTGTTCGATCTGGACATCGTCGACGGCCAGGTGGCGCTGGTGCGTCGCACGTTGCCGCAGTACGCGGCCTTCCTGATCGAGCCGATCCAGGGCGAGGGTGGCATCCACGAGGTCAGTCCCGAGTTTGCACGTGCGGTGCGGCGCTTCTGCAACCTGCACGACTGTCCATTGGTCATCGATGAGATCCAGAGCGGCATGGGCCGGAGCGGGCGCTTTCTTGCGTCGGCCCAGGTGGGTCTGCGCGGCGACTACTACACGCTGTCGAAGGCGCTCGGCGGCGGAATCGCCAAGCTGTCCGCGCTGCTGGTTCGCAGCGATCGCTACCAGAAGGACTTCGGCCTGATTCACAGTTCGACATTCGCCGAGGACGACTTCTCCGCCGGCGTGGCGTTGGCCGTTCTCGATGCGCTTGAAGCCAACGACGGGGCGCTGTACCAGCAGGCCGAAGCGCGCGGGGACGCGCTTCGCCAGGCGTTGGAAGTGCTGCGTGCGCGCTTTCCGGATGTCATCCGCGAAGTGCGCGGGCGCGGGCTGTTCCTCGGTGTCGAGTTCCACCCACGCGACAACGCCTCCTCGCAGATCCTGCGCACCACCGCGTACGCCGAATCACTGGGCTACTTCCTGTCGGGCTATCTGCTGCGCAGCGAAGGCATTCGCGTGGCGCCGACTGGCAGCGCGCCGAACGTGCTTCGCCTCGAACCCTCGCTGCACATCGACGACGCCGACATCGCGCGACTGGTCGCCGCGCTCGAGCGCGTCTGCCGCATCCTGCAGGCCGAGGACACGCTGCACCTGGTGTTTCCATTGAGCTCGCCGCAGCGCGAGGCACCGCGCCGCGACATCCAGGCGTTCGGCGGCGAGCCCGTGGCGGTGCCGGGCGAGGATGCGGCTGGGCAGCTTCGGCATGCCGATCCGATCCGACCGGCGCGCAAGGTCGCGTTCGTCAATCACCTGATCAGCCCGGACTGGTTGCGGCAGGTCGAACCCGCGCTCGCTGGCATGGCCGATGACGAGTTGCGTCGCTTCGTGTTGAACATGGCGGCGGTCAAGAAGAGCGCGCCGTACGCCCCGGTGCGCATCCGCTCGCCACTGGGTCCGGCGGTGGACTTCATGCTGTACCCGCTGTGCGTGGCGTCCGAGCAGATGGGCGGATGGCTGTCGCGCGGCGAGCTCGACGAGATCCGCGACGACGTCGATGATCGCATCCGCGCCGCGCAGGAGGACGGCTGCGAGATCGCCGGCCTCGGCATGTACACGTCCATCGTGACCAACAACTGCACCGCGTTGTCGGTGCCGGAGATGGGACTGACCTCGGGCAATGCATTGACGGTGGCGATGTCGCTGGAGGCGCTGGAGCATGCGCTCGCCGAACAGGGCCGCAACTGGAACGAAATCGACCTGGCGATCGTCGGTGCCGCCGGCAACATCGCCTCGACGTACGCGGCGATGCTTGCCGAGCGCGTCGGTCGCCTGACCCTGGTCGGCAGTGGGCGCGATGGTTCGCGGCAACGCGTACTGCGCACGGTGTACGCGGTCTACGAGTCTGCCTGGCAGTCGCTGTTGTCCGGGACGTCGCAGCCGCAGGGCATCGTCGCGCGGCTGCTCGACGAGCCGCTGGCCCGGCAGTGGCTGCGTGATGGCGCGCCGCCACGCGAGCGCGGTCGCCTGTTGCACGAATCGCTGGTGGCCCGACACGGTCACGATCCGTACGTGGTCGTCGCGCCGGGACCGGAAGTGGTTCGCGATGCCCATGCGGTGCTGTGCGCGGCCAACGCGCCCGAGCCGTTCCTCGAAGCCGACGTGTTCGGCCGCGACGCGATCGTGTGCGACGTGGCCGTGCCGCACAACGTTCGTGCCGCTTCGCTCGCCGCCCGCCCGGACGTGACCTACCTGCAGGGCGGCATCGTCGCCACGCCCAACGGCGAAAGCCTCGATCCTGGCGCGCGCGCCTTCCTTGGCGCCGGACAGATCTACGCGTGCATGGCCGAGACCGCGGTGCTCGGTCTCAGCGGCCATCGCGGCCATTACTCATACGGCGCCATCACGCCGCAGCAGGTTCGGGAGATCGCCGCGCTCGCGAAGCTGCACGGCTTCCGGCTCGCCGAATTCAAGCGAGGCAGTTCACTGTGAACACCCATGCCATGAACGCCCAATTCGATGACGCAACTCGGGTTGCTCGGTCCGAGGTTCCCTCGGGTGTCCTCGCAGGGCAGGTGGCCCTGGTCACCGGCGCGAGCCGCGGCATTGGTCGTGCGATCGCGCTGCGGTTTGCTGCCGAGGGCGCCGACATCGCGCTGCACTACCGCTCCGACGAAGTGTTGGCCGCCGAGGTCGCCGACCACATCCGTGCACTGGGCCGGCGCGTCTGTTGCTACCGCGCCGATCTGGCCGCCGAAGGTGGGGTCGAGCAGCTCGCCCAGGCATTCGACAACGATTTCGAACGCCTCGACATCCTGGTCAACAACGCCGGCGTAACCCGCGACAACCTGCTGCTGGCGATGAGCGATGCCGAACTAACGGAGGTGATCGACACCAACCTGCTGGCACCGATCCGGCTGACCCGCGCGGTGGCGATGACCATGCTGCGCCGTCGCTACGGGCGCATCGTCAACATCTCCTCGTCGGCGGCCAGCAAGCCCGGGCGCGGCCAGGCCAACTACGCCGCGGCCAAGGGCGGGCTGGAGGCGTTCACCAAGGCATTGGCCGTCGAGCTGGCGCCGCGTGGCGTGCTGGTCAATGCCGTGGCGCCGGGCGTAATCGAGACCGAGATGTCCGCGCGTGTTCGCGAGCACGGTGAGGAGGAGATCCTCTCGCGCCTGCTGCTCAAGCGTTACGCCACGCCGGAGGAGGTCGCCGACGCGGTGCTGTACCTCGCAAGCCCTCGCAACCAATACGTCACCGGCGAGATCCTGCATCTCGACGGTGGCTTGAAGATGGCATGAACGCGCCTGCCGACAGCGCCCGCACCGTCGTGGTCACCGGGGCGGCAATGGGCATCGGCGCTGCCATCGCGCGTGGCTTCGCGGGACCGGGGCAACGCCTGCTGCTGCTCGATCGTGAGGCCGATGCCTTGGCCTGCCTGGCGCAGGAGTGCCGCGAACGCGGTGCCGATGTCACGATCCTGGTCGTCGATTTCGCCGGCGACGCGTGGCTTGCCCAGCTGCGACCGATGTTGCAGTCACTGGGTGGCATCGACGTGCTGGTCAACAACGCCGGCATCGCCCCGGAGAACGAGCCGGACGATGACGCCACCTGGCGACAGGTGATGACGATCAATCTCGACGCGCCGGTTCAGCTCACCGCTGCGTGCCTGGAGCGGATGGGCGGCGGCGCGCGGATCATCAACATCGCCTCGGTACTGGGCCGCGTGGGCAAGGTGCGCAATACCGCCTACTGCGCGTCGAAACATGGCCTGCTGGGCTACACGAAGGCGCTGGCCCTCGACCTGGCGGCGCGTGGCATCACCGTCAACGCCGTGTTGCCGGGCTGGGTGGACACGCCGATGCTGCGCCGCGAGCTGGCAACCCAGGCGCAGCACCTGGGCAGTGCGCCAGAGCAGGTGCTGCGCAATGCGCGTCGCCAGGTGCCGCTCAAACGCTTCGTTCGCGAGGAAGAAGTCGCCGCGATGGTGACCTACCTGGCGACCGCCGCTGCGGCGGGCGTCACGGCCCAGGGGTTCGTGGTCGATGGGGGTGCGACGTGCGGCATGTGACGCGGCTGGCATTGCTTGCCGGCATGGTCGCGGGAGCCTCGTCCGTGGCGCTCCCGGTGCACGCCTTCAACGGCTCGGTCAGCGGCGTCGTCTCGCAGGGGCGCGGTGGCGATGCCTACGAGCGCGGCGTCACCGTAAAGATCGCCCACCAGGCCTCGCTCGGTGGTGGGGTGCAACTGCGCGCCGAAGGTCGCTATCGCTACAACGCCGCCGCCTGCGACGACCGCTGGAGCGACGCCACCTGCGACGCGTACCGCAGCGATGCTGACTGGCGCGAGCTGTACCTGTCGCGGGACATCGGCAGCTGGCAGGTTTCGGCCGGGCTGCAGCAGGTGGTGTGGGGCAGGGCCGACAACCTGCGCGTGTTCGACCTGGTCAATCCGCTCGACCTGCGCGACTTCGTCTTGCCCGATCTGGGTGAGTACCGCATCGCGACGCCGATGGTGCGAGCGCTGGGCACCGCAGGCGACTGGACGGTGGAAGCACTGTGGCAGCCGTACTTCACGCCGCACGACTACGCCGCGACCGGATCTGCCTACGATCTGGGCATCGATGCGCGATTCGCCGCGACCGGCCTGGTGACGCGCGACGCGCGACGACCGCGCCGCGACGGTACGGCGGGCGAGGCCGGCGTGCAGCTGTCGACCACGCGAGGCGCGCTCGACATCAGTCTGTTGGGCTACACCGGCTACAACGACGATCCGGTCTACGCGCTCGAACTGGACGACCCGGTGCAGCCCGCGGTACGCGGGCAGTTTCGTCGCCACGCCACCGTGGGCGCCGGGCTCGCCTATGCATTCGATGGCGGCTGGGTTGCGCGTGGCGAGGCCACCTGGTCGCCAGACGCGCCCGTGTCCGATCTCGGTGGCACGTCGCCGCGTCGCGCGGCAACGACAAACCTGCTGGTGGGGCTCGACTACCAGTGGCGCGACTGGGTGCTGTCCGCGCAGGCCAGCGACCGGCACATCGCGTCGTGGGATGCCGCGATGGCCACGACCGAGCGCGCCGCCGTTCTCAGCCTGTCGGCGACCGGCAGCAGCCATGCCGGACGGATGAGCCATCGCCTTGCCTACACCGTGATGCCGCAGGCCGGCGACGGTGCGTGGCTGCAATGGCGCAGTGCCTACCAGTTCAACGATCACTGGCAGGTCGAAGCCAATCTCGACCTGCTCGACGGCGCCGACACCGGCTTCTTTGGTCAGTTCCGGGAGCGCGATCGTCTGCGCCTGGAGCTGCGTCGCCAGTTCTGAACGCGGCCCGCCGCGACCCCATGCGAAGACAAGGAGAACCACGATGAACATCCGCAAGACCCTGCTGACCGCCGCGCTGTTGGCCGGCGCCGGCGTCGCCGCGGCGGCCGGCACCGCGCCGCCGGCGGCCGCTCCCAACGCCGACACCCTGATGCGCGCGGTCCGTGCCCGAAACGACGGCCGGGATGTGTACTCCGACGTCAAGCTGGTGCTGGTCGACGAACGCGGCGGCCGCCGGGTGCGCGAGCTGCGCTACCTGCAGAAGGACTACGGCGCCGACGAAAAACTGACGCTGTACTTCACCACGCCCAACGACGTGCGCGGCGTGGGCTTCCAGAGCTTCACCTACGACGAGCGCGCCGGGCGCAGCGACGACCAGTGGATCTACCTGCCGGCGTTTCGCCAGGTGCGTCGCATCGCCTCGGCCGACAAGCGCGGCAGCTTCATGGGCAGCGAGTTCTCCTACATCGATCTGGAGAAGCTGCGTGTCACCGACTACCGCCAGCGCACCACCGGCGAGGCGACCGTGCTCGGTCGTGCCTGCTGGACCGTGGAACGCACGCCGGTCAACGACGAGGTGATCGCGCGAACCGGTTATCACAAGACGGTCGTGTGGGTGGACAAGGCGACCAACGTGGTCCTGAAGCAGACCTACTACGACGCCAAGGGAATCCTGTTCAAGCAGATGGACGTGGCACGCGTCGAGCAGGTCGGTGGCATCTGGACGGTGATGCAGAGCGACATGCACGACCGCGTCAGCAACAAGCGCTCCAGCCTGGTGTTCAGCAACGTGCGCTACGACGTCGGCCTGGCCGACAAGCTGTTCGCGCAATCCATTCTCAAGACCGGAGTCGGCGATGCAGACCTACCTGCGGTTCGTTGAACGCTACGCGGCCTGGATACTGGCCGCGTTGCTGGTGGTGACGGTGTTCTTCGTGCTGCAGTTGCCCAAGCTCACCGCCGACAGCAACCCCTACCTGTTGCCCGATAGCCACCCGGCACGCAAGACCCTGCTGGAGATGCAGGACGAGTTCACCGGCACGTATGACGCGGCATTGATCGCCATCCACAACAAGGACGGCGTGTTCAACCGCGACACGCTCGACGCGGTCTACGACATGACCGCGTCGTCGCGACGGATGCTGCTGGTCAACGATGCCGACAAGGCGCAGCTCGAAGCTCTGCGTGACCGCTATGGTGCCGCCGCACCGCAGTGGCGCACGACCATCGACGCGATCCTTGCCGACGGCCTGACCCAGAATGATTTCGCGGAGGCCGACAAACTGCCGGCGCTTGCCGCGAAGCTGCCGTTGTCCGCTGCCGAACGCAGTTTCGTCGACTTTTTCCCGCGTCGGATCAACCCGATCAAGGAACTGGCCGGCATGGCCGCGACCGAAAACATGGTCGCGCGTGATGGCGTGCTGGTGGTGCGTACCGCACTGGCCGACAAGACCACCGATCCGGCGTTGATCCGCGAGGAGGTGATGGGCAACGCCATGATGATCAATGGCGCGGTCTCGGCCGATGCCAAGGTGGCGTTGGTGGTGGTCGAGCTGTACATCAAGCAGGAGGACGCCGAGGGTCAGCTGCGCGCCTACCAGGCGTTCGAGAAGATCGTCGACGACTACCGCCGCGAGCACCCGACGTTCGCCGCCGCCAACGACACCCACATCGCCGGCGTACCGATTTTCATCGCCGAGCAGAAGAAGCTCGTCGACCGGGACATGGGAACACTGTTCCCGTTGGTGATCCTGGTGGTCGCGGCGATCCTGGTGCTGTTCTTCCGGCGCCCGCTTGGCGTGATCCTGCCGTTGGCCAATGTGATCATCGCCGCGCTCTGGACGCTGGGCCTGATGGCGATCAACCACGCACCGCTGGACCTGATCACCAGCGTGTTGCCGGTGTTCCTGATCACCATCTGCGGCGCCGACGCCATCCACATGATGAGCGAGTACTACACCCAGCGCGCGCAGGGCGGAACGGCCCGCGAAGCGGCGCGTCGGACCATGCAGGTGATGGTCTCGCCGGTGCTGCTGACCACGGTGACCACCACCGCCGGTTTCCTGCTCTCCACCTCGACCAACATCTCCAGCATCCGCTCCTTCGGCCTGTACATGGCCTGCGGGCTCGCGTTCGCACAGCTGATCGCATTGCTACTGGTGCCGGCGTGGATCAACCTGTTCGGTGACCGAAGCCTGCGCAAGCGTGTCGAGATCGCGCAGGCGAAGGCGACATCGGGTGGCAGTCGCGCGCGCCACGAGTGGCTGGGCACCGCGCTCGAATCGGTGTTTCGCAAGGTGGTGGCCCACCGCGCCGCGTTCGGCGTCGCGTTTGCGCTGCTGATCGCGGGCGCCGGTTTCATGACCACGCGGGTGCACGTCGAGGACGCCGGTTCGGGCTACTTTGCGGCCGACAACCCGTTCCGCAAGGCCGACGATTTCGTCAATCGCCATATCGCCGGCACCAGTCCCGGGTGGATCGAGGTGGCCACCGGCCAGCCCGGCGGCGTGCTCACGCTGGAGCAGGTGCGCTTCATCGACGGGCTCGACCGGTTCCTCGCCAGCCAGCCCAACGTGACCTACAGCTACTCGCTGGCGCGCTACATCAAGCGCATGAACCTGGTCATGCACGACATGGACCCAGCCTACGACCGCCTCCCGGCGGCGAGTGAGCCGGTGTCCAGCACGGACCCCGACACCGGCGTGACCACGGTCGAGCAGGTCAAGGGAGACGACCTGGTCGCGCAATCGGTGCTGATGTACGAGAACGGCGGCGGTTCGGACCTGACCAACGTGCTCAACCGCGACTTCTCGCGTGCGGTCACGATGTTCACGATGAACACCACCCGCGCGTCGGATTACCAGGCACTGCTGGACGCGCTGCACGGGTGGCTCGCCAAGAACAAGCCGGCCGGCGTCGAGGTCAAGATCGGCGGCAGCCCGGTGATCTGGACCGGCGTGCTGCACGAGATCATCAAGGGCCAGCTCAACAGCGCGTTGCTGGCGCTGGCGGCGGTGGCGCTGGTGCTGGTGCTGTGGCTGCGCTCGGTGCCGCAGGGCGTGCTGGCGACGCTGCCACTGGCTGCGACGATGGTCTGCTACTACGGCTTCATGGCGCTGTTCGGGATCGATCTCAACATCGGCACCGCCATCATTTCGTTCCTGATCGTCGGCATCGTCGACTACTCGGTGCATTTCCTGCACCGCATCGGCATCGCGCGCGACGAGCTCGGCCTGTCGCTCGACGACGCGTTGCTGCATGCCGTTCGCCACAGCGGCCAGTCGATCGTGTTCAACGTGCTGGTGTTCTCGCTGGGGTTCCTGACCTTGCTGCTGTCGGAGTTCACCCCGATCGTGCACCTGGGCGCACTGGTGGCGATGGCTCTGTCGCTGAGCGGCGCGATGTCGCTGTTCCTGATCACGCTGCTGGCGCCGGTCTTCCTGCGTCGTCGGCGCGACCCGATGCCGCTGGCGGAATCTTCGGCGGCGTGATCCGGGTCTGGCTGTCCCGATGACGGGGCAGCCAATCGGTCGTAGTGGGGCTCGGGTGAGTCCACCCGAATCCCGCGCGGCCTTAGATCAGGCCGGAGCCCCTGCGGGCTCCGGCCTGATCTGTTTGCGGAACTGCGAGGTGGGGTAGGGCTACCTGGCACCGGCCGGAGACGCCCGGTTCGCGCCGGCTTTCAAAACATTGGAAGTTGCCCCCAACGTTGCCTTAGGCTGCGCAAACTTGGGTTGGCAATCTCACACAACAGGAGCTTGGTTCATGTCGGTCAAGGCAAATTCGCTCGCAGTCCTGGGTGCTGTCGTTCTGGCTGTGACGCTTTCCGCCTGCGGCGGCGGCAATGACCTCGACTTGAACTCCGCTCAGGCACAGGCCGAGCGGGAGGAGGAGGCCAAGCACTTTGACAACATGAAATATGCGGAGGTGAAGCCGATTGGCGCCGAGGAAGCGAAGCCTGCTCCCGAGAAGCCCAGCGAGCCCGCCGAAGGCGCCGCTGCCAAGTAATCCCGGTGCGGCACGACAATTCGTTCAAGCCGAAGCCGCTTCGCGGCGCGGATCCATCTGGACGTCAGGCGTCGGAATGAGCTCATTCGCGTTTGATGCAAAGTGCGTGGCGGTCGAAGATCCCGACGGCGAGTGCTACCTGGTCGGATTTGCTGACCAGGAATTTGATACCCAGCACTATCTGATGCTCCAACGCGCATTCGAGCACGACGAGCAGGACGTTGAGCTCGGCATGGACACGTTTCACGTAGAGTGGTGCAGCCAGGAAAATTCCGGCTACGGCGGTATTACGCGTTTCTTGCTCAAGCCTGACGGTGCCGAGGTCACGTTCGACGCGGAGGCGTCAGAAGCCTTGGGCGGCATGGAGCGGCTTTCCATTTCCTTCCAGCTAGGTCCGGCCGAGCACCTCGCACTGCAGGAGGCGCTGAGCCACGTCTTTGAAGGCAGCGGTTGTCTGGAGCTGGCGGACGTCTGACAGCCTATTCAATCCGAAGCCGTTTCGCGGCTCGGCCTAATTCCAGGCATTAGGGCGCGGCATGCTTTCCGATCTGCACGAAATTCTCCTGAGAAGCGACATTCGGGGCTCGTGGGAGCGCCCGCATGGTGCAGATTGGCTCCTTGAGATCTCACGCGTTCGCGACCTGATCCCCGAACTCGAGACCGCGCGATCTTTGCTGGATTGACGGACACGACCTCGCTTGCGAGTTGATTGGGAAGTTCTCCCAGGAAGACTGGAGGAAGTTAAACACGACATGGAAACATGAGAGTACGGCTTGGCGCATATGTCTCGCCGAAACGCTTTCGCCGATGAGCTGTGGTCAGATCGGCGCGGAGTTGCTGCTTGACGTGGCGGCAGACAAGGAAATTGACGTTGTGTACCCTGCAGTGCTCTGGATTTCGCAATGCTGTGGCCTCTTTAGCAATCTACCCGGCGAAATCCCATGGTTTGTAGAGATGGCTAAGAGATGTAACCCCGGCGGCAGCAGTGGGTCGCGTTAGCCACAAGTACCCCGGCCTCGATCTGCTGCCCCATAGGCTAGGGCTTGGCAGCGAGGCCTAACAAGTCATTCAAGTCGAAGCCGCATCGTGGCTCGGTTCAGGTCGGGCGTTAGGGGTCACTAAAATGTATCGCCTCATGTGTGCTTTTGCATTATCGCTCCTCTCCTTCGTTTCGATTGCGAGGGAGCAACAACCAAGTGCTGCGACGCCAGGTCCGGCGGCTCGGGCGCTCTCCTTTGTCGCAATTGGCAGCGCCAAACTTGCTGTAGTTCACGGGACATCCAGCGACCCCGGCTGGGATCGAGAGTGTGTTCTCCAGCTGGATGACTACGCCCTCTCCGGAATGTTCGAGGAGCTGCTTCGCCAACAGCTGTCCGAAAAGCAGCTTGCAGACGCGGATCGCTTCTATTCGACGCCATTTGCTGCCAAGTACAACCAAGTCACGCTACAGCAAGTTTTGTTCGTAAATGGCAAAAAGACAGACTCACCAATTGAGCTCACTGCATCAGAGGTGGAGCAGGCAAACTCCTTCTCCACTTCAGAAGCAGGTAATGCGTTGACAACGGCCGCCTCGCAATCCAATGCCGAAACGGCTTCGAAGCTGCGTCCAGCTCTCGTGGCCATATTGGGACAGTGCAGAACTGACCGTTGACAATTCAATCAAGCCAAAGCCGCTTCGCGGCTCGGCATAGTTCAGGCGTTGGTGGACCCAGACGGTGCGTCGCAAAATCATCCAAGACCTCGCCAACACTCTTTGCCAGATGCTTGTCGGCTGGCGCATGGGCGACGACCTTGAGGTGTTGGCAGTGCTTCCGGATGGAACGCTCTCAATCGACGCACTCTCCGGGTCCGCGTCCCACGACATCGCGGGAGACCTTCAGCTCTACGTTGCCGGTGAGCTCGCGAGCTGGCTTGCTCATCGCCTCAGCGTTCATCAAATTCCATTGCAAGCCATTGCCGCGGCAACGGTCACAGCAAAGATCCGCACTGACCTGCTTCCTACCGCCCGCGGTCGTATCGTTTGCTTTGATTTCTTCGTTCAGTCCGCCATCGTCACAGGTGAGCGAAGCTATATCGGTAAATTGCATGAAGTTAACCGCTGGCACACGCAGATGCCCTCTAAGAATTCATTCAAGCCAAAGCCGCTTCGCGGCTCGACTTGATTCGGGCGTTTGGCTGAATTGGAAAGAATTTCGTGAATAGACTTAACTTGGCAACCGTCTTCATGGCTCTCGCGCTCATCTCCGCCACTGTCTCCGCGCAATCCATGCACGAAAAATCCACGCGCGTGATAAAATATTCACTCGAAGTGGTTAATTCAAGAAGAATCATGGAAGGCTTCATTGAGCGCAACCAGCAACAAAGCGACTCGACGAAGCAAAAGATGAGATCGATTGTCAGCCAGGTCAACTTCGATGACTTGGCAGCTAGGCTTTCGGATGTTTACCAAAAACAGGTCGCGGAGTCTGATGTTGATCGGTGCATCAGCTTCATTGATTCGCCTCTTGGTCAGAAGTTCAGTGCCGCGGTGAAAACCAGTGAGTTCATGCGCGATTCGGGGACATTCTTCAGGGCGCTTGATGCCAACGAGCAAAGGGTCATCGTAAGTTACATGTCTGGCAACTGCGTCCTGGTAAACCTGCCAAACAGAAGTGAAGCAATGGATGTGTTTGACGACTACTTTTCCGGACTCGTTTGCTCGCATCTGTATCAGATTGATCGAGATGCGTATGCAAAACTTGAACGTGAAGGGCATTGCCAAGGGTGATCAGGCTGGCAGTTCGTTCATCTCGAAGCCTGCTCGCGGCTGGCTCGATTTCTGGGGATAGCTGTCATTAGAAGGATCCTCGCAATCTCCGTTGTGATCGCGGCCATCGTCGCATGGGTCTCGCTACGCGTAGTTGGATCTATTCATGACAGCCCAAACCATCTCAGTCATCGCGCCCGTGCACAACTTGAAATTCTTGGCGCCAAGATCGAACAATTTCGCGAGCACACTGGCACCGTTCCCAATGACCTGCGTGAGTTGACCGTGCCTGGCAAGATGGGGCCCTACGCCCGGTCTGCTGATTTGTTGGATCCATGGAACGCGTCCTTCTACTATCGTCCTCTAAACAATGGCAGTGGCTTTGTCTTGTTTACTCTCGGATCGGATGGTCGCTTAGGCGGTCGTCAAGATGCGAGGGATGTCGCATACAAGGGCCTTGCGGATGGCAGATAACAACAAGAAGCCGTTTCGCGGCCCGGTTCAAATTCAGGCGTTTTGCCCCATGATACGAATCGTTCTTAGCGTCTGGATATACATCAGCAGCTTGGTCGCAATTGGGACGACTGCTGGCCTCATCTCCCGCGTCCTTGCCGTCTATCCGCAAGCGCATCTGGCGAGCTTTGGGCCGGTAGTCCCAACCATCGCGACCACGCACGCAGCCTGGCTCGGCTCGGCACCTGCAGCCCTCGGTCTCGCCGCAGCAATCTCAATCGCGGCTGGACTGTACTTCTGGCGTTCGCGCCGTGCGCGAGAGAGCAAGACGTTCGCGGTCACCATGATCGCTGCCGTAAACTATTTCTTGGCCTTCTTCTGTGTAATGACCTTGCTAGTCGCATACTTCTACCTGCCAAAGATCGCAAATATGGCCTGACAGCTCATTGGGCTCTCTGGCGTAACGTTCGGCTCATCTTTCGTGGTGCCGGGTGATCTGGTTGGGACCTAACCATTCGTTCAAGCCGAAGCCCCTCGCGGCTCGGCTTAACTCGGGCGTCAGGGCGCTAGTGAAGATTGTGGGCCTCGGGCTCAAGGTTGCAAGCGAGCGCATCGTGGTCGTTCATTCAAGCCGAAGCCGCGTTTGCGGCTCGGCATAATGTCGGGCGTTAAGCATTAGGCGGAAAATGGAGAGTTCGCGATGAAGTCTTTGAAGCTGCTTGTTGTTCTGATGTTGTTCGGTCACGTTGGTGCAGTTGGTGCACCGTCCAAGTCAGCCGCACCAAGAGATGTTTGCAACTGCAAAGGCTATTCAGGCCCTGGCGGCCCGTGCTACGCGGGCCCCGGAGGCGCTGCTTACGACGGCCCGGGCGGGCCTGCTTATCGCGGCCCGGGTGGTGCCTGCTATGCCGGTCCTGGCGGTCGTGAGTACAACGGCCCCGGTGGCGCTGTTTATGACGGTCCGGGCGGTCCGCGTTACAACGGCCCTGGTGGGCCTAGGTATGACGGCCCGGGCGGCCCTGCTTATGACGCCCCCGGTGGCGCTGCCTACTCGGGGCCGGGCGGTGCCTGTTATGCGGGCCCTGGCGGCCCTTGTTATTCCGGCCCGGGCGGCACTGGAGAGCAATGTCCAGAGATCTGCGAGTAGCGGATCTGCTTGTTGCCGCCAAACAAGTCATGGCAGGGCAGGGCGCCATGCAAGTGGGCAACCGGATTGTGTTCGGTGTGGCCGATGGCGATGGCGGGGTGGAACAGCCGGAAGCTCTCAGTTGCAAAGCTTGCGGGCTGGCCACCACTAAAACATCCGCTTCAATCAGCCCTCTTTGGTTCAGTCTGCGGTCTTGTCAGCGCACAGACGCTGCTGTCACCGTGGGTCAATGACCTCCTCGCATTCTCCCTTCTAACGCCTGCCATCCTATTTCTGGCGACGTTATCCAGGGCGCGGCTTGGGCGTCAGAATGCCGCTAACAATTCATTCAAGCCGAACCCGCCTTGTTACTTGGTTCAAATGTGTCGTTGGTCCCGGTTCGTGCGTTGCGGGTCGGCCTAGTTCAGGCGTTAGGCGTCTCAACTCATCCCCACCCATTTCCTTTGCACTTATGCACATCGAAGAACGCGTTCAAATCGCAGTCCCGCCTGTCGTCATTGACCAAATTTGGAGCGAGGTCGATCAATGGCATCTTTGGGATCCAGACACGAAGAAGGCCCAACTCGGTGGGTCATTCGCAGTTGGAGCAAAGGGCCGGATAGTGCCCAGAAAAGGAATGGGAGTGCCAATGGTTGTCACGGAGCGAACCGAGGGTCGATCTTTCACAGTAGAGGGGTACATCCCCCTGTTCCGAATGCACTTCGAGCACACGGTCATTCCAATTGCGACTGGTTCTGAAGTAACTCATCGCGTGTGGTTCAGTGGTCTCCTTGCCTTCCTGTTCGGCCCAAACGTTGCCAAGCAAGTTCGTCAGGGGCTTCCTCGAACTATGCAGTCACTAAAAATCTATGCGGAGCAACGTCATGAGTGTCTAAAATGCGACGCCTGACAATTCGTTCAAACCGGCGCCACCTAAACTACTAGCGGCATGCCTTCATCGGAGATCCCATTGAACTGGAACAGACTTGTTCGACTGACCCACCGCTGGTTGTCCATCGTTTTCACTTTGACGGTCATTGCCAACTTTGTTGCTCGGGCGCAGACAGGGGGCGCAGAGCCGTCGCCTTGGATTACCTACTCGCCACTGCCACCACTCGCAGTCATGCTGCTTACGGGACTGTACTTGTTCGCGCTGCCCTACATTGCCAAGCAGCGCAGCAATGAGCCCTAACAATTCATTCAAGCCGAAGCCGCTTAGCGGCTCGGCTTAATCCAGGCGTTAGGCGCCCGCGCCGGTTATGCCTCGCTTGCCGCGCGCGTCGGCCAGGCTGGTATCGGGATAGGTGCCCAGCGACAGGCGCTTTTCCTTGCCGAGGTGGCGGTACTTCAAACGCCACCACTTGCCCCCAGCCGGGGACACTTCCGGGTACAAGCCGCCGCCATCGAGAAGGCGCTGGGGCTTGTCGGTGGGCTTTACCTTGCGGATGGCTGCGTCGGTCAAGGCCTTTCGGGGCCAACTTCGCTGGCGCATATGCCCTTTGCCCCAACGATGCCCCCGGTTGCCTCGGATGGCATGGCACAGCATCGGACACAAAAAAGGCCGGAGCCCCTGCGGGTTCCGGCCTGATCTGTTTGCGGTACTGCGTAAATGGTGGAGGTGGGGGGAATTGAACCCCCGTCCGAAGGCACTCCATCCCCGGCACTACATGCTTAGCTCACCGTTGGATCTCGCCCCCGAACAGCACGGTGCGCAAAGCGCATCCGGGGGCCAGCCTGCTTTGGGTTAACCGGATGCTGACAGGCAGCCACTCCCGGCGATTCCGTGATGATGACCCTACGCTGCGAGCACGGACACAAGCAGTTTCGGGGCTTACGCCTTAAGCGGCGAGAGCGTAGTTGTCGTCGTTGGCAACTAGAGTTTTGCAGCTGGATTAACGAGGAAAGCTACCCCCTCGGCATGCGCCAAGCGACTTTGCAACCCCCGTCGAAGCCAGTGCACCCCCGGGGAACGTCTTGTTCGCTGACCACGCCAGTATAGGGACGTATCGCGCGGACTCAAGCCCGCCGTGCGCGACGGTTCATGGCACCGCATCGCCACGGTGGCGAGTATCCTGCGTCAATGTCGCCTGACGAGCCGATTGACCCAACTTCATCTGCCGGAGACCGCGGCTCGTGGCGTGGCCATGTGCTCGCGCTGGCCGTGCTGGTGGGCACCGTGATGCTGGTACTGGCGCTGTGGCGAAACGCCTATGACCGCGAGCTGGTCGCAGCGCAGGCGGAGTTCGTGGTCTCCAGCCAGGATATCGCCGGCCGCCTGCAGCAGCGGATGCTCAATTGCGAACTGGTGGCTCGCGGCGGCGGCTCGCTGTTTGCTTCGCTGGCAAGGCCAACGCCGACGCAATGGCGTGCTTACGCCACCAACATGCAGATCGAGCTGCGCTTTCCCGGAATGGTCGGCCTGGGCTTCGCCGCATATGTGCCGCAATCCCGCCTGGCCGGCGTGCAGTTGGACTGGCGCGATTCCGGCTACGGCATGCTGGAAGTCTGGCCGCGCGGGCTTCGCCCCGTGTACGGACCCATCCTCTACCTGGAGCCGCGAACGTCGGGGAACGCCGCGGTGATCGGCTACGACATGTACGCCGAGCCTGCACGACGCGCGGCCATGGAAGCGGCGATGGAAACCGGGACGGCGCGCCTCACCGCGCCGGTGGGCCTGGTCCAGAACGCTGCCTCAGCGCCCCCGGCGCTGCTGCTGTACGTGCCGATCTACCGTGCCGGCGACCTCCCGATGACCGTGGCGGCGCGGCGCGAATCGATGCAGGGGTGGGTGTACGTGCCCGTGCAGATGACGCCCTTCGTCCGGATGGCCTTGCGCGGTATCCACCAGGCCCCGGTGTTCCGCATCACCGACGTCACCGATGGCGTGACGATGCCCGTGTACGAGACGAGCGGGGCGCGACGGAGCGAGTCCCCGGCGTTCTTCCATCACGAGGTCATCGAGATGTACGGGCGCCGCTGGCGGATGGATTTCGCCTCGCCACCTCTCGATCGCGCCGCACCGCGCCTGCGGTCGCTGCAGAACACACTTGCCTTGGGACTGTTCGCGGCGCTGTTGATGTATGCCATCGCCTGGGTGCTTGCGCGCACCGAGGCGCGCGCGCTCGCGATCGCCACGCGACTCACGGAGGACTACCGTCGCAGCGAGCTGCGCTTCCGCACGGCGATGCAGTACTCGGCCATCGGCAAGGCCCTGCTCGACGGTGACGGGTGCATCGTCGAGGCCAACCAGGCATTGGGCGCGATCGTCGCCGTGTCGCCCTCGGCGCTGGTGGGGGTTCCCTTCGAGACCTTGTTCGAGCACGGCGATGGCGACAACGTCAGCGGCGAAACCGATGAGAACGGCGTGCATCGAACCACGCGCCGGCTGCATCGCGGTGGGGGCGAGCCGCGGGACGCGCATCTGACCTACGCACCGTTGCCAGGCAACATTGGCCAGGACATCGCCGGTCTGGTGCAGGTCGAAGATGTCACCGAGCGATTGCGTGCGGAGGCTCGCGTGCACTCGCTCAATCGCACGCTGGAGGCGCGCGTGGCGCTACGCACGCGCGAGTTGAGCCTGGCCAATTACGAGCTTGAAACGTTCGCCTACAGCGTGTCACACGACCTGCGGGCGCCGCTGCGCGCGATCGACGGCTTCAGCCGGGTGCTGGCCGAACGCTACGCCGACCGGATCGACGAGGACGGGCGCGGCTACCTTGGCCGTGTGCGACGTGCGGCGGCGCGCATGGGCGAGCTGATCGACGCGCTGCTGCAGATGACGCGGGTGTCGCGCAGCGACGTCAAGCCGGTGTCCATCGACATGAGCCGTCTCGCGGAGGAAGTTGTCGACGAGCTTCGTGCAGGCGATCCGCAGCACCAGCCGCAGGTCGTCATTGCGCCGGGAATGGGAGTGGATGGCGACGCCGTGCTGCTGAGGAACCTGCTCGGCAACCTGCTCGGCAACGCCTGGAAGTTCACGCGTGGGCGGTCCGACGCGCGCATCGAGTTCGGCCGGCAGCAGGTCGCTGGCGGGTGGGAGTTCTTCGTGCGCGACAACGGCGCGGGCTTCGACCAGGTGTTCGTCGACAAGCTGTTCCGCCCATTCCAGCGCCTGCACGGCGAAGAGGAGTTCACCGGTCACGGCATCGGCCTGGCGACGGTCAAGCGGATCGTCGAGCGGCACGGCGGCACGATCCGCGCCGTGGGGCAGGTGGGCGAGGGGGCCGCGTTCTATTTCGTGCTGCCGACAGGCTGATGGGCGCGTCGGCCGGGCAGGAGCTGCGTGTGAGCCGCGCCTAGCGCGCGGCTCGTCGGCGATTACGAGTCCTTGTTGTGCTTGCGCATCACGCGCTGCTTCTCGCGCGCCCAATCGCGATCCTTGCTGGCCTGACGCTTGTCGTGGGCCTGCTTGCCCTTGGCCAGCGCGATCTCGGCCTTGACCTTGTTGCCCTTCCAGTACATCGACGTGAGCACCACCGTGTAACCGTCGCGCTGGATGCGGCCGATCAGGTTGTCGATCTCGTTGCGGTGCATCAGCATCTTGCGGGCGCGGCGCTCTTCCGGGACCACGTGGGTGGATGCCGAGATCAGCGGGGTGATCTGGGCGCCGTACAGGAACATCTCGCCTTCGCGGATCATCGCGTAGCTTTCGGTGATGTTGGCGCGCCCGGCTCGGATCGCCTTGAGCTCCCAGCCCTGCAGCGCGAGGCCGGCTTCGAAGCACTCCTCGAGGTGATAGTCGTGGCGCGCGCGCTTGTTGAGCGCGATCGTGCCGCCGCCGGCCTTTCCTTTATCCTTGCCGGACTTGCCGCTCGTGCTTTTTGTCGGAATACCCTTAGCCATTCCGCCATTGTCCCCGATGATGGCCCCGCTGCGATACCTCCATGCCAAGCATTCGTCGATCCGCCCTTGTCGAGCACTCCGCCGCGCGCATGTTCGCGTTGGTCAACAACGTCGCCGCCTATCCCCGCCGGTTTGACTGGTGCGATACCGCGCACGTGCTGGAGTCGAACGAGCAACGCATGGTCGCGCGCCTGGACCTGGGCCTGGGTGCGCTGCGGACCTGGTTCACCACCGAGAACACGCTGGCGCCGCCGCACCACATCACGCTGAAGCTGGTCGATGGGCCGTTCCGCAGCCTGGGCGGGCGGTGGGAGTTCCACGCGCTCGACGAGTCGGCGTGCAAGGTCACGCTGACACTGGAGTTCGAGCCGAGCGTCAAACTGCTCGGACCGGCGATGGCGATCGGCTTCCAGAGCCTGGCCGACCGGATGGTCGATGACTTCGTCCGCGTCGCCGACAGCGGCGAGGACGCCTGAGGCCCGCGGTGAAAGTGGAACTCATCAAGGCCTGGCCCCAGCGCTTCGAGTCGCTGTGGGTCGAGCTTGTCGAGGGCGGCAATGTCGGCGATGCGCTCGATCGCGCGGCCAGTGAACGGCCTGGATTCGCAGCCGCCGATGATGCCTGTGCGGTGTTCGGCGAGCGTGCATCGCGCACCACGGTGCTGCACGACGGCGATCGCATCGAACTCCTGCGACCGTTGACCATCGATCCCAAGCAGGCGCGCCGCCGGCGCGCGCAGCAGGGCACGCGTCCGCGTTGAACGCGGCTGGGCGATCGGGCGAGCGAGGCGTTGCGTGGGCCCGCGCGTGGGGGCCCTGCGGAGAATTCGCTGACGGGGGTAGGGCGCCCGCAGCCGGAGCGGCTCAGCGGCCGCCGCGGCCCTTGGTCTTGTCCTTGGCCAGGTTGCGACCGAACTGGCGCACCGAGCTGTCGGCGATTTCCTTGTCCTGCTCGGGGAAGTAGTCGCCTTCCCAACGGCTCAGGGTGTCACCGTCGAAGTACAGGGTGAGGTTCTTGACCTCGGTGTGCGCCAGGCGACCGGTGCGCTGACTGGACGTGTAGTCCCACCGATTGGGGTGGTTCGGATCGGCGATGGACGGTGTGCCGAGCAGCAACAGCACCTGCTGCTTGGCCATGCCCGCCTGCAACTGGTCGACCGAAGTCTTCTCGAGCAGGTTGCCCTGGTAGATCGGCTGACGGTAGACCACGCCGCAACCGGCAGTGAGCAGGGCGACGGAGAGGACGAGCACGAGCTTTCGCATCTGGTTTTCGCGGCAGTCGGATATCGGACCGATGATACACTGAAGCCGCAGCCAATCGCCCCGGAGCCCTTCGCGTTCATTCGCGAGTCGGATGCACCGTCGAGCCGGCCGGCTGCCAGGGGCCCACAGCCGGCCGCCCAACTTCATTCCGAACCCACACATCGCCCACGGAGCCGAGATGGAATCGCAGGATTTGCGCAATGTCGGACTCAAGGTCACCCATCCGCGCATGCGGGTGCTGCAGCTGCTCGAGCAGGCCAAGCCGCGGCACATGACCGCCGAGGACATCTACCGCCTGCTGCTGGATCAGGGTGAGGACATCGGCCTGGCCACGGTCTATCGCGTGCTGACGCAGTTCGAAGCCGCAGGCCTGGTACTCAAGCACAACTTCGAGGCCGGGCAGTCGGTCTACGAGCTCGACCGTGGCGAGCACCACGATCACATGGTCGATATCGACACCGGCAAGATCATCGAGTTCGAAAGCGACGAGATCGAACGGCTGCAGAGCCGCATCGCTGCCGAGCACGGCTACGAGATCGAGGCGCACTCGCTGGTCCTGTACGTCCGTCGCAAGCGCTGAGCCCGGAGCACCTGCCGAGCGCGCCTGCCGCGCGCCTCGGCGACGCGGCGATGCCGGGCCGGGTGTCGCGTCGACATCCGAGCCCGTGTCCATTGCGAAGCGACACGCGACGACACCGCCGCGATGACGCCCCGTGGCATTACGGTTCGGCGGCGGCCTTGTGCAGGAAGGCGCGCGCGGCGGCAATCGCTTCCTTGCCCACCTCCACGCCGCCCAGCATGCGCGCCAGCTCCTGCTCGCGTGCCGCCGTGTCGAGCGCCTGCACGGCGCTTTGCGTCAGGCCCTCGCTCTTGGCCTTGCTGACGCGGTAGTGCGCATGACCCTGCGCCGCGACCTGCGGCAGGTGGGTCACGCACAGCACCTGTCGCTCGCGACCCAGCGCGCGCAGCTTCTGGCCGACAACCTCGGCCACCCCGCCACCGATGCCAGAGTCGACCTCGTCGAACACCATCGTCGGCACCGCATCCAGGCCGATCGCGGCCACCTCGATGGCCAGCGAGATGCGCGACAGTTCGCCGCCCGACGCGACCTTGCGCAACGGCCGTGCCGGCTGGCCCGGATTGGCGGCCACCATGAACTCCACGCGTTCGGCGCCCTGCGGGTCCGGGCGATCGCCGTCGACGGGTTCGAGCACGATCTCGAACCGGCCGCCGCCCATGCCGAGCTCGTCGATCAGCGCGGTGGTGCTGGCCGACAACGAGGTCGCCGCCTTGTGGCGCGCCGCGGTGAGCTGCGCGGCGGCGTCGCGCCAGGCGCCGGCGAACGAGGCGATTTCCAGATCCAGCACCTGCAGGCGCTCGTCGGCACCGCGCAGCTGATCGAGCTCGTTGGCGATGGAAGCGCGCGTGTCCGACAGTTGCTCGGGTGTGACGCGGTGCTTGCGGCCGAGCTCGTGGAGACGGCCCAGGCGGCGCTCCAGTTGTTCGAACACGGCGGGGTCCAGGTCCAGGTCGCTGCGCACGCGATCGAGCAGCGCCACGGCCTCGTCGAGCTGGATCGCGGCGTTGTCGAGCAGCGTGTCCACCTCGACCAGCCGCGGCTCGTGCTCGCTGACGCGCTGCAGATCGCCGCGCACCTGCTGCATCGAGCGCGACAACGACGGGCCTTCGTCATCGCCCAGGCGCGCGAATGCCGCGTCGCAAGCGGCGATCAGGCCGGTGGCGTGCGCATGGCGACGGTGATCGGCCAGCAACTGCGCGATCGCGTCGGCCTCGAGGTTTTCGCGGTCCAGCTCGTTGAACTGGTGTTCGAGCCAGCCGATCCGGTCACTGACATCGCCTTGCGCGACCAGCGCGTCTCGCTCCCGGAGCAACGCCGACCAGGACTGCGCGGCGCTGGCGACGACGGCGCGTTCGCCGTCGGTGCGCCCGAACGCATCCAGCAACGCCAGCTGGCTGGGACGCGACAGCAGCGCCTGTTGTTCGTGCTGGCCGTGGATCTCGACCAGCAGGCCGGCCAGTTCCGATAACTGCCCGATGGTTGCCGGCCGGCCGTTGATCCAGGCCCGCGAGCCGCCGTCGGCACGGATCACCCGGCGCAGTTGGCAATTGCCGTCGTCCTCGTCGAGTTCGTTGCCGCGCAACCACTCCAGGGCGAGCGGCGCATCGTCGAGGCTGAACCCGGCCGAGAGCTCGGCGCGCTGCGCGCCATGGCGGACCACGCCGCTGTCGGCGCGCAGGCCCGACAGCAGGCCAAGCGCATCGACCAGCAGGGACTTGCCGGCGCCGGTCTCACCGGAGATGACGGTCAGGCCGGGCCCGAACGTGAGCTCGGCGGCGTCGACCACGGCGAAATGCTTCAGGGAGAGATGGGTAAGCATGCGGTGCCGATTGTGCCGGTGGTCGATGACAAGGCCAAGCCGGCGGGTCGATGGGGGGCGGGTGGGGATGGCGGACGGGGATGAATACGGGATGGCTGTCGCAAGGGATGCGACCGCAGTGGCGCGACCGCCCGCAACGCCGACGGCTTGCGCCGGGGCCGGTGCGGACCTATATCGACGGGCATGAACCGCCATTGCAGCCCCGACCCCAGCCTCGACCCGCGTGCGCGCCAACTGCTGCGCACGCTGATCGGCCGCTACATCCATAGCGGCGAGCCGGTCGGTTCGCAAACCCTGGCGCGGCATGCCGGGCTGGATGTCAGCCCAGCCACCATCCGCAGCATCCTCGCCGACCTCGAGGAAGTCGGCCTGCTCAGCGCGCCGCATGCCTCGGCCGGTCGCATCCCCACCGCGCAGGGCTACCGGTTGTTCGTCGACTCCCTGCTGCAGGTTCGCCCGCTGCCGGACGGCGAGATCGCCCGCCTGCGCGGAGAGCTTCCGGCCGGAGGCGGCACCCAGGCGCTGCTTGGCAGCGCGTCGGAGCTGCTGTCGGCGATGACCCACTTCGTCGGCGTGGTCAGCGTGCCGCGACGCGAGCAGTTCGCGTTCCGGCGCATCGAGTTCGTGCCGCTCGACACCCAGCGGGTGCTGGCGATCCTGGTGTTCGCCGACAACGAGGTCCAGAACCGCATCATCCAGACCCGGCGTCCGTTCGAGCCCGGCGAGCTGGAACGGGTCGGCAACTACTTGAACGCCCATTTCGCCGGTCGTGCCGTCGCCGATATCCGCGCCACGCTGCTGGCCGAGCTTCGCAATGCCCAGGCCGAGATGCAGGTGCTGCTGAGCCAGTCGATCGAGCTGGCCGAGCAGGTGCTGTTGCCGGGGCACGACGACATGGTGCTGGCCGGCCAGACCCGTCTGATGGGCGTGCAGGAGCTGGCCGATGTCGACCGCCTGCGCGAGCTGTTCGAGGCGTTCGCCCGCAAGCGCGAGATACTGCAGCTGCTCGAGCGCACCGTGCAGGCGCCGGGTGTACGCATCTTCATCGGCGAGGAAACCGGCCTGGCGCCGCTGGAAGGCGTGTCGCTGGTCACCGCGTCCTACGGCGCCGCCGGGCGCGTGCTGGGCGTGCTCGGCGTGATTGGCCCGACCCGCATGGCCTACGACCGCGTCATCCCGGTGGTGCAGGCGGCCGCCGATGCGCTGGGCGATGCCTTCGGCGGCCCCGTCGCCGACCCGGGCCTGCACGATTGTTGAGCCAACAAAGGCGGGATTGTCCCGCCTGGCCTGGCAATTGGGGCCGACCCCGCTTGAATCCCCGTCCCGTGGCCCCATAGCTGGGCCTGTCGCGGGGACTTCACCCGCCGTAACCCTGCCTTCCCACGCGCGCCACTGCGCAAGGACCGAGCAAGCTCAATGACCACCGAACCGATCCAGGACACGGCTGACCAGGCCGCCGACACCGACGACACCAACGAACTGGCCGTTGCCCTCGAGGCCGCCCAGGCCGAACTGGCCAAGCTGCGCGAGGATTCGCTGCGCGAACGCGCCGACCTCGAGAACCAGCGCCGCCGCCTGGAGCGCGAGCGCGACATGGCCCGCAAGTTCGCCAACGAGCGCCTGCTGGGCGAGTTGCTGCCCGTCATCGACAGCCTCGAAGCCGGACTTGCCGTCGCCTCCGACGGAACCGGCGCGCTGCGCGACGGCATGGAGCTCACCTTGCGGCAGCTGCTGAAAGTGGCCGGTGACAACGGCCTGACCGCGGTCAACCCGACCGGGCAGGCGTTCAACCCCGAGCAGCACCAGGCCATGAGCATGGTGCACAGCGACGAGCACGCTCCGGGCCACGTCGTGCAGGTGTTCCAGAAGGGGTGGCTGCTCAACGACCGTTTGCTGCGCCCGGCGCTGGTGGTGGTCAGCAGCGAAGGCTGAATCGCGTCTCCAACGCCATCGCGGCCGGTCGGTCGGCGCTTGAACTGCTTTCCGACGGCCCCAAATCACGCACATCGGCGGCGCGTCCGCCACACAGACAAGATTCGAGAGGGAGCACCAGCATGGGCAAGATCATCGGCATCGACCTTGGCACCACCAATTCCTGCGTCGCGATCATGGAAGGCGGCAAGGCCAAGGTCATCGAGAACGTCGAGGGCGACCGCACCACACCGTCGATCGTGGCGTACACCAAGGACGGCGAGATCCTCGTCGGCGCCTCGGCCAAGCGCCAGGCGGTCACCAACCCCAAGAACACCTTCTATGCCGTCAAGCGCCTGATCGGCCGCAAGTTCACCGACGCCGAAGTGCAGAAGGACCTCGGCCTGGTGCCGTACGGCATCGTCGCCCACGACAACGGCGACGCCTGGGTGCAGACCCTCGACGCCAAGAAGATGGCACCCCAGCAGATTTCCGCTGAAGTGCTGGCCAAGATGAAGAAAACCGCCGAGGCCTACCTGGGCGAGACGGTCACCGAGGCCGTCATCACCGTGCCTGCGTACTTCAACGACAGCCAGCGCCAGGCCACCAAGGACGCCGGCCGCATCGCGGGCCTGGACGTCAAGCGCATCATCAACGAGCCGACCGCCGCCGCGCTGGCCTACGGCATGGACAAGAAGGGCGGCGACCGCAAGGTGGCCGTGTACGACCTGGGTGGCGGCACGTTCGACGTGTCGATCATCGAGATCGCCTCGGTCGACGGCGAGATGCAGGTCGAGGTGCTGTCCACCAACGGCGACACCTTCCTGGGTGGCGAAGACTTCGACAAGCGCGTCATCGACTACCTCGTCGAGGAGTTCCTGAAGGATTCCGGGCTGGACCTGCGCAAGGATCCGCTGGCCCTGCAGCGCCTCAAGGACGCCGCCGAGCGCGCGAAGATCGAGCTCTCGTCCGCGCAGCAGACCGAGGTCAACCTGCCGTACGTGACCGCCGACGCCTCCGGGCCGAAGCACCTCAACATCAAGCTGACCCGCGCCAAGCTCGAGTCGCTGGTCGAGGACCTGGTCCGCAAGACGATCGAGCCGTGCCGCATTGCGCTGAACGACGCCGGCCTGCGTGCCAGCGACATCAGCGAGGTGATCCTGGTCGGCGGTCAGACCCGCATGCCCAAGGTCGGCCAGGCCGTCGCCGATTTCTTCGGCAAGGAACCGCGCAAGGACGTCAATCCGGACGAGGCGGTCGCCATCGGCGCTGCCATCCAGGGCGGCGTGCTGGCCGGTGACGTCAAGGACGTGCTGCTGCTGGACGTGACCCCGCTGAGCCTGGGCATCGAAACCCTGGGTGGCGTGTTCACCAAGATCATCGAGAAGAACACCACGGTGCCGACCAAGGCCAGCCAGACGTTCTCGACCGCCGAGGACAACCAGTCCGCGGTGACCGTGCACGTGCTGCAGGGCGAGCGCGAGCAGGCCCGTTTCAACAAGTCGCTGGCACGTTTCGACCTGTCGGGCATCGAGCCCGCGCCGCGCGGCATGCCGCAGGTGGAGGTGTCGTTCGACATCGACGCCAACGGCATCGTCCACGTGACGGCCAAGGACAAGAAGACCGGCAAGGAGCAGAAGGTCGAGATCAAGGCCGGCTCGGGCCTGTCCGACGAGGAGATCGCCAAGATGGTCGCCGACGCGGAAGCCAACCGCGAGGAAGACCAGAAGTTCCACGACCTGGTGCAGGCGCGCAACCAGGCCGACGGCCTGATCCACACCGCCCGCAGCGCGATCAAGGAACACGGCGAGAAGTTGCCGGGCGCCTCGATCGGTGCGGCCGAGGCCGCGATCGCTGACCTGGAAACGGCGATGAAGGGCGACGACAAGGGCCAGATCGAGGCCAAGTCGAAGGTGCTCGAGGAGGCTGCGCAGGCCCTGTTTGCCGCCGCCCAGTCGCAGCAGCCCGGTGCCGACGCCGGCAGCCAGGGCGGCGCCGGCAAGTCCGACGACGTGGTTGACGCGGAGTTCACCGAGGTCAAGGACGACAAGAACGGTTGATCGTCCAAGGTGACGTAGCAGGCCCGGCTTCGGCCGGCCTGCTCCCAGCGGGGAACGGCATGCGTGCGCACCACCATCCGCGAGTCTGGCAAGATGCGGCCGCGCCGGTCGTCCGATTCCACCCGGCCGCGGCTGGCTTTCCCCTTGATGGACGTTGTTGTGGGGTGACGGTACGGATTCGTCGTCCCACGGTGAGCGCGCCTTCGGATATCGCCGAAGGTGCCGCCCACGGTTCGCGGAAGGGGGCAATGCATATCCCGACCCGCACCGGAGGCTCGCTGCCGGCGCGGGGCGAACGCACCCGTACTGCTGACAGGCTCGGCGCCCTTGTGGGCGTCGGGCCTGCCGTTTGCAGGGGGGGGCGATCGCAGCTCGCCACCGGTGAGCTCACCGCACCGCGGCATTGCCTGGCCTTCGTTGTTTCACCCCGACCATTCCAGATGGCCTAGCCACCGACTCACCTGGCCGCAGGCCGAACCGATCACTGACCATGTCAAAAAGCGACTACTACGAAACCTTGGGCGTTGCCCGCAACGCCTCCGACGAGGACCTCAAGAAGGCCTACCGTCGTTGTGCGATGAAGCACCACCCTGACCGGAACCCCGGCGATGCCCATGCCGAGGCTGCGTTCAAGGAGTGCAAGGAGGCGTACGAAGTCCTGTCCGACGCGTCCAAGCGTCGCGCCTACGACCAGCACGGCCATGCCGCTTTCGAGCACGGCATGGGCGGTGGTGGTGGGCCGGGCGGCGGTTATGCCGACATGGGTGACATCTTCGGTGACATCTTCGGCAACATCTTCGGCGGCGGCGGCGGCGGCGGGCAGCGCGCCCCGCGACGCGGCGCCGATGTCGGCTACGTGATGGAGCTCTCGCTCGAGGAAGCCGTTGGCGGCGTCGAGAAGCAGATCGAAATCCCGACGCTCGACGAGTGCGATACCTGCAGCGGCAGCGGCTCGGCCGACGGCAAGCTCGAGAAGTGCGATACCTGCCAGGGCCGTGGCCAGGTGCGTTTCCAGCGCGGCATCTTCTCGATGCAGCAGGCCTGCCCGCATTGCGGCGGTCGCGGCCAGACCATCGCCAGCCCCTGCGGCGATTGCCACGGCCAGGGGCGTATCGAACGCACCAAGACCCTGCAGGTCAAGATTCCGGCAGGTGTCGACAACGGCGACCGCATCCGCCTTGCGGGCGAGGGCGAGGCCGGTCCGGCCGGTTCGCCATCGGGCGACCTCTACGTCGACGTGCGTGTCCGCGAGCACGAGATCTTCCAGCGCGACGGCGATGACCTGCATTGCGACGTGCCGATCCGCATCTCCCAGGCCGCGCTGGGCGACACCATCCGCGTGCCCACGCTGGGCGGCGAGGTCGAACTGCGCATCCCGTTCGAGACCCAGAGCGGCAAGTTGTTCCGCCTGCGCGACAAGGGCGTGAAGTCGGTGCGCAGCCGCAAGCCCGGCGACCTGTACTGCCGTGTCGTGGTCGAGACCCCGATCAATCTCACCGCCGAGCAGCGCGATCTGCTCGAGAAGTTCGAGGCCACCTTCGTCGGCGAAGAAGCGCGCAAGCACTCGCCGCGGTCCTCGACCTTCCTCGATGGCGTGAAGGGCTTCTGGGACCGGATGACCTCGTGATGCCCATGTAGGAGCCCGCTGGCTGCCGACCCGTTGCAGCGGTCGCCAGCGAGGTTGGCTCCTATTTTCCTGCGCGCGACGCCAGCAGGCGGTCGCGCCACTGCACCAGGTCGGCGAATTCGCGGGCCAGGGCGTCGTCGCTCCAGCAGCGGCGCGTCGCCGGTCCGAGCGGAGGTTCGATCTTCGCCGCCGGGGCCACGGCCTCCAGCACCACGGCCATGGCGATGTCGGCGTAGCTGAAATGCCCGAGCAGATGGTCCGATCCGGCCGCTCGCAAGCCGGCGCGGGTGTGCTCCAGCGCCCGCCGCAATGACCCGGGCACCAGCAGATGCTGGTACTTGCCATCGAGTCGACGTGCCAGTCGTCGCGCGGCATCCCGAGTGACCAAACGCAGCGGGCCGCGCAGCGGCGCCGGCAGCACCGCAGCGGCCGACTCGTCGAGTGCCGCCGGATCGGACAGCACGCAGCGCACCACGCGCGTCCTGGCTTCGGCCAGCGCGGTTTCACTGAGTTCGTTCCAGGGCGAGATCGCTTCGACGTCGCCGAGGCGCCCATCGCCGGCCTGCAGGGCCGCATGCCGGGCGATGTCCCAGGAACCGCGCAGGGCCTGCGCGCCGGCCAGCAGCACCGGCACCGACATCGGCCCCGACCATTGCCGCATGCGCCAGCGCAGCCAGGGCTCGCTCACCGTCGGCGTGTACTCGCAATAGGTAAACGCGACCCCGCAATGGTCGAGCGCCCAGCGCGCCTTCTGCGTCCATGGCGAAAACGCTTCACCCACGAGCAGGGGAAGGGTGGTGCGGCTCATGACCGGACTCCGCGATCAAGCTGGACACGCAATATCACCTTTGATTGCCTGCAGTAAAATCGGCGACAGGGGCGGTACTCACCGCAAGCAAGGGAAGAAGAATGTTGAACCGATGGAATGCGCGCGTCCTGGTGGCCGCGTGCGGGATGGCCTGCGCACCGTTGATGGCGGCGCCGGAACTTCAGACGGAAGACGAACGGCCGATGCAGATCGAGCGTTTCGACGTCGCCTTCAAGATCAATGTCGACGGCTCGTACACCGAGACGCGCGAACAGGCGATCAAGGTGCTCAAGTCCGACGCGCTGGAATTGCTCAAGAATTCGTCGGTCGGCTACAGCACCAGCATCCAGAAGGTGGAAGTGCTGGAGGCGTACACCCTCAAGCCCGACGGCAAGCGGGTCGTCGTGCCCAAGTCGAACTACCAGGTGCAGACCAACGGCGGCCACGGTGACGGCGGCCCGGTGTTCTCCGACCGGACCTCGATGACCGTGGTTTTCCCGGAGCTGGAGGTCGGCGACACCACCGTGTTCAAGTACCGGCTGGTCGGTTCGCAGCCGATGTTCGACCGGCAGTTCTCCGATGTCGAGTCGTTTTCGCGCCAGGTCTATTACGGGCAGGTCGACGTCAGTTTCGATGCCCCGGCCGAACTGCCGGTGAAGCACGAAGCCTGGGACATGCAGAAGGTCCGCGACGAGACGGTCGGCGGTCGCCGCATCAGCCACTGGCGCTTCAGCAACAAGCAGCCGGTGCGGCCGGGCGATGCCGCCGAGCTGTTCCAGTTCGAGCACCAGCCAGGCCTGGTGTATTCCACCTTCGCCAGCTACGCCGACATCGCGCGCGTCTACGGTGAGCGTGCCACGCCCAAGGCCGCGGTGACGCCGCGCATCCAGAAGCTCGCCGACGAGATCGCCGGACAGCGCAGCGAGCCGCGCGAGGTTGCCCGTGCGCTGTACGAGTGGGTGTCGACCAACATCACCTATGCCGGCAACTGCATCGGCCTGGGCGCCGTGGTGCCGCATGACGTCGATTTCATCCTCGACAACAAGATGGGCGACTGCAAGGACCACGCGACGCTGCTGCAGGCGCTGCTGACCGCCAGGGGCATCGGCAGCACGCAGGCGCTGATCAACTCCGGTGGCCTCTTCCGCCTGCCGGGCACGCCGGCGGTGTCGATGGTGAACCACGTCATCAACTACCTGCCGCAGTGGAGCCTCTACCTGGACGCGACCGCCAAGGGCATCCCGTTCGGCATGCTGCCCCCGGGCGACATCGGCAAGCCCGTGTTCCTCGTGGACGGCTACCGGGATGGCACGCGGACGCCGGCGATGGCGCCCGGCAGCAATCGCCAGATCGTGCGCACGCGTCTCAAGGTGGCGGCCGACGGCTCCATCGAAGG
The DNA here is from genome assembly GCF_003719825.1 of Montanilutibacter psychrotolerans. Lineage (GTDB taxonomy): Bacteria > Pseudomonadota > Gammaproteobacteria > Xanthomonadales > Xanthomonadaceae > Montanilutibacter > Montanilutibacter psychrotolerans. The sequence continues at coordinate 709,251 of NZ_RIBS01000002.1, forward strand.
CGAGTCCGAGGTCGAACTCGAGGGCATATACGCCGTTTCGGCGCGGGCAGGATTCCGCGGTGTGAGCCATGACCAGGCGACGCAGTACGTCAACCGTTATTTCCAGCGCATGGGCGCCGAGGGTAGCGGCAGCATCGAGATGGAGGACGCGACGGCGCTGACCGACCGCTACCGGTATTCGCTGCGTTTCTAGGCCGGCCAGGTGTTGTCGATGCCGGGCGCGCTCACCCTGCAGCCGATGTTCCCCAGCGAGGCGCCGGTGTCGCGCTTCGCCCCGCAGGGCAACGACGAGGTGGGTGACGGCGAGACCACCTGCACCAACGGTTTCGCCCAGGAAGAGTACGTGGTCGAGTTCGCCGCACCGGCGAAGGTGTTGGCGGTGCCGCCGAGCGTGGATCTGTCCGGCGAGGCGTTCAGCTACAAGGCCAGCTACGAGCTCGATGGCAACGCCATCAAGGTCAAGCGCGTGCTCGACGACCGCACGCCCGGCCCGATCTGCGCGGCGCAGTACAACCGCGACTACAAGGCGTTCATGCTCAAGGTGCTGGCCAACCTCAAGGCGCAGGTGGTCTACCAGTAAGCATCGGCGGAGCGGGGCGCGGGCATGCCGCGCTCCGCTTCTCGTCTGGCGCTTGTCCGCGCGACCGCGCAGCGTTTAGCCTGCGCGCATGAACGAACCGACTTCCCCCGTCCGCATCCTCGTCCACGGCGCCTCCGGACGCATGGGCCAGTCTTTGCTGCGCCTGGCCGGTGAGCGCGACGACATCGTCGTTGTCGCCGCTGTCGCGCGTTCGCAACCCGCGCAGAGGGTCATCGACGGGGTGCCGTACTTCGCCGGTTCCGAACTGTCCGCCGTGCCCGACTTCGACGTCGCCATCGATTTCAGCCTGCCCGAGGGCTTCGACGGCATCCTGTCGACCTGCCTCCAGCGCGGCACGGCACTGGTGTCGGGCACCACCGGCATCGAGGCGCATCAGCGCGCGGCGTTGCAGGCGGCGTCGCAGAACATCGCGCTGCTGTGGGCGGCGAACTTCAGCCTGGGCGTGGCCGTGCTCACCGAGCTGGTCGAGCGCGCCGCCGCGGCGTTGCCGGGCTGGGATTGCGACATCGTCGAATCCCATCACGCGCACAAGCTGGACGCGCCCTCGGGCACCGCACTGGCATTGGGCGCCAGTGCCGAACATGGCGGCGCCACGCCGCGCTACGCCTCCGTGCGCGCGGGCGACATCGTGGGCGAACACCTTGTTCAGTTCACCGCGCTGGGCGAACGCATCGAGCTGGTGCATCGCGCCAGCAACCGCGACATCTTCGCCCGCGGCGCGCTGCACGTGGCCGCGCGTCTCCACGGGCGCCCTGCCGGGTTGTACCGGGTTCGCGACCTGCTCGGCTGAACGAGACGTGGGGCAGGGCATCGTCCTGTGCCGGCGCCAGGACGTGGCGGGGCGTGGCCCTACCTCCCGAATGTGACGCCCACGGTGCGCCGAATCGGCTGAATTCGATTCCGGCGCTGGCGCTGGCCGGTCTGCGCCGCTAGAATTCCCGCTCGCCTGAACCCCATCCGCCGGACCGGTCCCGCACCGCGTCCGTGTTTTGCTGCAAGCCGGTTTTACCGGCGCCTGCGCGACGGACGGGGTCAGTACCCCTAGGCAGCCAAGGCGACCCCAGTGAATCAACCCGCAATCCTCGCTCTCGAAGACGGCACCGTGTTCGAGGGCGTTTCCGTAGGCGCGCCCGGCCTTTCCGTCGGCGAAGTGGTCTTCAACACCGCGATCACCGGCTATCAGGAAGTCCTCACCGATCCGTCGTACGCGCGCCAACTGGTGACGCTGACCTACCCGCACGTGGGCAACACCGGCTGCACCGACCAGGACGACGAAGCGTCGCGGGTCTGGGCGTCGGGCCTGATCGTGCGCAACGTGCCGCGTCGTCCCAGCAACTGGCGCAACCAGGTCGCGCTCCCGCAGTGGCTGGCCGCACGCGGCGTGGTGGCTATTGCCGACATCGACACCCGCAAGCTGACCCGCCTGCTGCGCGAGAGCGGGGCGCAGAACGGCGCGCTGATGGCCGGCGACGTCGATGTCGCCAAAGCCCTCGAAGCCGCACGCGCCTTCCCGGGCCTGAAGGGCATGGACCTGGCGAAGGTCGTCACCACGCCTGCGTCCTACGAGTGGCGCGACGGCCAGCTCGACCTCGACAGCAACACCTTCGTGCAGGCTGAAGCCAGGCACCACGTCGTGGCCTACGACTTCGGCGTCAAGCACAACATCCTGCGCATGCTGGCCGAACGCGGTTGCCGGGTGACCGTGGTGCCGGCGCAGACCAGCGCTGCCGACGTCATGGCGCTCCAGCCCGACGGCGTGTTCCTGTCCAACGGCCCGGGCGACCCGGCGCCGTGCGACTACGCCATTGCGGCGATCCGCGAGTTCGTCGCGGCCCGGGTGCCGACCTTCGGCATCTGCCTGGGCCACCAGCTGCTGGCCCTGGCGGTCGGTGCGCAGACGCTCAAGATGGGGCACGGCCACCACGGCGCCAACCATCCGGTGCAGGACCTCGACAGCGGCCGGGTGATGATCACCAGCCAGAACCACGGCTTTGCGGTCGACGAAGCCACGCTGCCGGCCAACGTGCGCGTGACCCACCGCTCGCTGTTCGACGGCAGCAACCAGGGCATCGCCCTGACGGACGCGCCGGCCTTCAGCTTCCAGGGTCACCCGGAGGCCAGCCCCGGCCCGCACGACGTGGCACCGCTGTTCGACCGCTTCGTCGCCTCGATGCGGGACCCGGGATTCGGGGTTCGGGATTCGGGTGGCCGCCAGTGACGGCTTCGCACTTCCGCGAGTTGGATGTGTGGCAGTTGGCAATGCGGCTTGCGAAGTCGGTCTACGAATTGACTGCTGAATTCCCGCGCGAAGAGCGATACGGCCTGAGTTCGCAGTTGCAACGTTCGGCGGTGTCGATTCCCTCCAACATCGCCGAGGGCAACGCGCGTGCAAGCACGCGAGACTACGCGCGGTTCGTGTCCATGGCCCTGGGCTCTAGCGCCGAACTGCAGACACAACTACTCCTTTCCGCCTCGCTCTCGTTGGGTAACGCAACCGCGCGAGACGAAGCCATCGAACTAAGTGATCGGGTGGGGCAGATGCTGCAACGCCTCCATCAGGCCCTGATTCGCAGGCTCGATTCCGAGTCCCGAGTCCCCAATCCCGAATCCCGGAGCTGAACATGCCAAAGCGCACCGACATCAAGACCGTACTGATCATCGGCGCGGGCCCGATCGTGATCGGCCAGGCCTGCGAGTTCGACTACTCCGGCGCGCAGGCCTGCAAGGCGCTTCGCGACGAGGGTTACCGCGTGGTGCTGGTCAATTCGAACCCGGCCACGATCATGACCGACCCGGACATGGCCGACGCGGTCTACATCGAGCCGATCAACTGGCAGACGGTCGAGAAGATCATCGCCAAGGAACGCCCCGACGCCCTGCTGCCGACCATGGGCGGCCAGACCGCTCTTAACTGCGCACTCGATCTGGCCGACAACGGCGTGCTGGAGAAGTACGGCGTCGAGCTGATCGGCGCCTCGCGCGACGCCATCCGCATGGCCGAGGACCGCGAGCTGTTCCGCGTGGCCATGAAGGAGATCGGCCTGGAGTGCCCGAAGGCCGAAGTCGCCAAGACCCTTGAACAGGCGCTCGACATCCAGACGCGCGTGGGCTATCCCACCATCATCCGCCCGAGCTTCACGCTGGGCGGCAGCGGCGGCGGCATCGCCTACAACCGCGAGGAACTGGTCGACATCGTGACCCGCGGCCTGGAACTCTCGCCGACCACCGAGGTGCTGGTGGAGGAGTCGGTGCTGGGCTGGAAGGAATTCGAGATGGAAGTGGTCCGCGACACCGCGGACAACTGCATCATCGTGTGCTCGATCGAGAACTTCGACGCGATGGGCGTGCACACCGGCGACTCGGTCACCGTCGCCCCCGCTCAGACACTCACCGACAAGGAATACCAGCGCCTGCGCGATGCCTCCATCGCGGTGCTGCGCAAGATCGGCGTCGACACCGGCGGCTCGAACGTGCAGTTCGGCATCAACGCGCAGAACGGTCGCGTGGTGGTGATCGAGATGAACCCGCGCGTGTCGCGCTCCTCGGCGCTGGCGTCCAAGGCCACCGGCTTCCCGATCGCCAAGATCGCCGCCAAGCTTGCCGTGGGCTACACGCTGGACGAACTGCGCAACGAGATCACCGGCGGCGCCACGCCGGCGTCGTTCGAGCCCAGCATCGACTACGTCGTCACCAAGATCCCGCGCTTCGCGTTCGAGAAGTTCCCGCAGGCCGACGCGCGCCTGACCACCCAGATGAAGTCGGTGGGCGAGGTGATGGCGATGGGTCGCACCTTCCAGGAGTCGCTGCTCAAGGCGCTGCGCGGCCTGGAGACGGGCAAGGTGGGCCTGGACCCGACCGGCCTGGACCTGACCAGCGAAGAAGGCCTGGCCACGCTCAAGCGCGAGCTCAAGGAGCCGGGCCCGGAGCGCATGTTCCACATCGGCGACGCGTTCCGCGCCGGCATGAGCGTGGAAGACGTGCACGCGCTGTCGTTCGTTGATCCGTGGTTCCTGGATCAGATCGAAGAATTGATCGCCACCGAGAAGGACGTCGCCGCGGCCGGCCTGGCCAGCCTCGACGCCGCGCGCATGCGCGCGCTCAAGCGCATGGGCTTCTCCGATGCGCGCCTGGCGCAGCTGACCGGCACTGACGAGACCGCGGTGCGCACCCTGCGTCGCGCGTTCGGCGTGCGTCCGGTGTACAAGCGCGTCGACTCCTGCGCCGCGGAGTTCGCCACCACCACCGCCTACATGTACTCGACCTACGAGGACGAGTGCGAGGCGCAGCCGACCGACCGCGACAAGATCATCGTGCTCGGCGGTGGCCCCAACCGTATCGGCCAGGGCATCGAGTTCGACTACTGCTGCGTGCACGCCGCGCTCGCCCTGCGCGAGGACGGCTACGAAACCATCATGGTCAACTGCAACCCGGAGACCGTGTCGACCGACTACGACACCTCCGACCGCCTGTACTTCGAGCCGCTCACGCTGGAAGACGTGCTGGAGATCTGCGATCTCGAAAAGCCCAAGGGCGTCATCGTGCAGTACGGCGGACAGACCCCGCTGAAGCTCGCCCAGGCGCTGGAAGCCAATGGCGTGCCGGTGGTCGGCACCTCGCCCGATTCGATCGACCTGGCCGAGGACCGCGAGCGCTTCCAGCAGCTCGTGCAGAAGCTCGGCCTGGCCCAGCCGCTCAACCGCACCGCGCGCAATCCCGAGGAGGCGTTGCTGCTGGCCTCGCAGATCGGTTACCCGCTGGTGGTGCGCCCGAGCTACGTGCTCGGTGGCCGCGCGATGGAAATCGTGTACTCCGACGCCGACCTCACGCGCTACATCCGCGATGCGGTGAAGGTCTCCAACGACTCTCCGGTGCTGCTCGACCGCTTCCTCGACAACGCTGTCGAGGTCGACGTGGACGTGATCGCCGACAAGGACGGCAACGTCCTGATCGGCGGCGTCATGGAGCACATCGAGGAAGCGGGCGTGCACTCGGGCGACTCGTCCTGCTCGCTGCCGCCGTACTCGCTGTCGCCGGCCATCCAGGCCGAGCTGCGCCGTCAGGTCGTCGAGCTGGCCAAGGCGCTGAACGTGGTCGGCCTGATGAACACCCAGTTCGCGGTGCAGGCCGACGAGAACGGCAACGACCGGATCTTCCTGATCGAGGTCAACCCGCGCGCCTCGCGCACCGTGCCATTCGTGTCCAAGGCCACCGGCATGCCGCTGGCGAAGATCGCCGCGCGCTGCATGGTCGGCCAGACGCTGGCCGCCCAAGGCGCCACCAAGGAGATCGTGCCGGACTACTACTCGGTGAAGGAAGCGATCTTCCCGTTCGCCAAGTTCCAGGGCGTCGATCCGATCCTCGGGCCGGAGATGCGCTCCACCGGCGAGGTGATGGGCGTGGGCCGCAACTTCGGCGCGGCCATGGCACGTGCGCAGGAAGCCGGTGGCATCAAGGCGCTGCCGGCCACGGGCAAGGTGTTCATCTCGGTGCGCGACCCGGACAAGCAGCGCGTCCTGCCGGTCGCCCAGGACCTGATCGCGCGCGGCCACACGCTGGTTGCCACCAGCGGCACGGCGAGCTTCCTGCGCGGTGAAGGGTTGGCCTGCGAGACCATCAACAAGGTCACCGAAGGCCGTCCGCACGTGGTCGACCTGATCAAGAACGGCGAGCTGGTCTACATCATCAACACCACCGAAGGCCGCCAGGCGATCACCGACTCGTTCTCGATCCGCCGCGAGGCGCTGCAGCAGCGCATCACGTACTCGACCACCGTGTCGGGCGCGCGCGCGCTGGTGCACTCGCTCGACTACCGCGGCACCGGCCCGGTCTGGTCGCTGCAGGAACTGCACGCCGAGATCAAGGCCGGCGCGTAAGCCGGCCACCCGTGCGTCCGGCCCGTCGTGGCCGGACGCCGAGCCCTCCGACCGATGTCCCGCGTGAGCACCACGCGGGCATGACGATCGGCGGGCTTCCGGGCACAATCCATCCAACGAACAGGCATGGGCCGGCGGATCGCCGGCGAAAGGAACCATAGAAATGCGAGCACCGCTCACGATGAAGGGCGCGCAGCGTTTGCGCGCGGAACTCGATGAACTCAAGTCGGTCAAGCGCCCGGCGGTGATCCATGCGATCGCCGAGGCGCGTGCCCACGGCGACCTCAAGGAGAACGCCGAGTACCACGCGGCGCGCGAGCAGCAGGGCTTCATCGAAGGCCGCATCAAGCAGCTCGAGGGCGATCTCTCGCACGCGCAGATCATCGACGTGGCCGCGCTCAACGCCGGTTCGCGCGTGGTGTTCGGCGCGCAGGTGAAGCTGGCCGACGTCGACACCGACGAAGAGCGCAGCTACCAGATCGTTGGTGACCTGGAAGCCGACATCAAGCAGGGCCTGATCGCGATCTCCTCGCCGGTCGCGCGCGCGCTGATCGGCAAGCACGAGGGCGACAGCGTCACCATCGAGGCCCCGGGCGGCACCCGCGAGTACGAAATCGTCAGCGTCGCCTACGACGGCTGACCGACGATGGCCACGGTCACGCTGCTGTTGCCCGCGCCTGCGCGCTTCGGCGCGCAGCGCCTGCCCGAGTCGCTGGCCGCGCGACTGGGCAAGGCCGACCGCCAGGTGTTCGATGGCGAACCGCTGGCACGCGTGTTCGACGTGCTGCCGCGTGGCTGGCCAATCGCGGCGGTAAGTCGCCAGCTCGATGTCGGCGACGCCGCGATGTCGTCCTGGGTGCGTGCCGATCCCGCCTACGTGCGGCCCGACATCAACGGCGCGCGCCTGCTCGCCTACGGCCGCGCGCTTGGTCTGACGGCCGCCGACACCGATGCGCTGCTGCCCGCGCTCAAGCCGCTGTTCGGCGACGCCGGTTTCCTGATCGACGCACCGCGCCCCGACCGCTGGTACCTGCGCCTGCCTCTGGGCGCAAAGCTGCCGGTGTTCACCGCCCCCGAGGCGGCGCTGGGCGAAGACCTGTTCGAGCACCTGCCCGGACTGGAGGCCGACGCCGGCAACGAGGCGCGCCGTTTCCGTTCGCTGCTCAGCGAAGCGCAGGTGGTCCTTCACAACCACCCGCACAACGCCGCGCGCAGCGCCGCCGGGCTGGCACCGGTCAACTCGCTGTGGTTCTGGGGCAGCGGCCGGTTGCCCGATCACGTGCGTAGCCCGTTCGATGCGATCGCCAGTGACGACGAAGGCGTGCAGTCGTTCGCATCGCTGGCGGGCAAGCAAGCGCAGTCGCTGCCACCGGCATGGGCACCACTGAGTGAAGCCGGCGAGGGCGATCGTCTGTTCGACCTGCGCCACCTGCGCGACCTGGCCGTGCTCGATGCGGCCTGGTGCGCGCCGCTGCTCACCGACCTCGCGGCCGGACGCCTGCAGCGGGTGAGCCTGGATTTCGGCGGCCGCCGCTTCGATCTCGAACACGGTCAGCGCTGGCGCTTCTGGCGTCGCGCGTTGCGGGCTTTGCCGGCGTGAGCCGTCCATGAGGCCGGCCTCCCGGCTGCGTCGTCGCCAACCCGTCGAGGGCGGGCAGTGGCCACCGCAACTCCCGCCGCTGCTGCAGCGCGTGTATGCCGCGCGCGGCGCCACGTCGATCGACCAGGCGCAGCCGCGGCTTGCCAACCTGCTGCCACCGGACACATTGCTCGGCCTGAACCTGGCCACCGACCTGCTGGCCGAGGCGATCGCCAACGACCGGCACATCCTGGTGGTCGGCGATTTCGACTGCGATGGCGCGACGGCCTGCGCCGTCGGCGTGCGCGGCCTGCGCATGCTGGGCGCGCGGCGCGTCTCCCACGCCGTGCCCAACCGGATGATCCACGGTTACGGCCTGTCGCCGGGGCTGGTTGAGGAACTGGCCGCGCTCCAGCCGGACCTGCTGGTCACCGTGGATCACGGCATCGCCTGCCACGCCGGCATCCACGCGGCCAGGGAGCGTGGCTGGAAGGTGCTGGTCACCGACCACCATCTGCCCGGCGAGACCTTGCCGCCGGCCGATGCGATCGTCGACCCCAACCAGCCCGGCTGCGGCTTCCCCAGCAAAGTGCTCGCCGGCGTGGGCGTGATGTTCTACGTGCTGCTCGCATTGCGTCGCAAGCTGCGCGAGCAGGGACGCCTGGCCGACAACGGTCCGGACCTGGGCGTGCTGCTCGATCTGGTCGCGGTGGGCACGGTGGCCGACCTGGTGCCGCTGGACGCCAACAACCGCGCGCTCGTTGGTGCGGGCCTGCGACGGCTGCGCGCGGGGCAGGGCAGTGTCGGCCTGCGTGCCCTGATCGAGGTGGCCCAGCGCGACGAGTCGCGGCTCACCGCCAGCGACATCGGCTACGCCCTGGCGCCGCGCCTCAACGCCGCCGGCCGGCTGGAAGACATGGCCGTGGGCATCGAGTGCCTGCTGACCGACGACCGCGGACAGGCGCGCCAGATTGCCACGGCACTGGACCAGATCAACGGCGAGCGTCGCGCGGTGCAGCAGCAGATGACCGACGAGGCCGATGCCGCGCTCGCACGTGTTGCGCTCGATGAGGGCGTCGTGCCCGACGCCATCTGCCTGTTCGACGCGCAATGGCACCCCGGCGTGGTCGGGCTGGTCGCGTCCAAGATCAAGGAGCGCCTGCACCGACCGGTGGTGGCGTTCGCGCCGTCCGAGCCCGGCAGCGCGAGCCTGCGCGGCTCGGCGCGATCGATTCCGGGCTTCCACATCCGCGATGCGCTGGCGGCTGTTTCCGCGCAGCACCCCGGGTTGATCGAGCGATTCGGTGGCCACGCGATGGCGGCCGGCATGACCCTCCAGCGCGACGCACTGGAGCAGTTCGAGCGCGCGTTCGCCGCCCACGCCAGCACCGTGCTGACCTCCGAGCTGCTGCAGGCCGATGTCGCCAGCGACGGCGAGCTGGGCGCCGAGGAGTTCAGCCGCGTCAACGCCGAGCTGCTGCGCGATGCCGGACCGTGGGGCCAGGGGTTTCCCGAGCCGGCTCATGAGGCCACCTTCGACGTTCTGAGCTTTCGCGTGCTGGGCGAGAAGCATCTGAAGCTGGTGCTGCGAATGGAAGGGAGGGCGGAGCCCCTTAACGCCATCCACTTCAACAGCTGGGATGGGGTGCCACCAGCCGGACGCATCCTCGTGGTGTTCAAACTTGAGCCGGACGACTACCGGGGCGGGGACGCGATCCAGCTCAACATCGTCTACCGGGAGTCGGTCTAAGAGGCAGCTAGCCATGGAACCAAATGTCGACGATCGTGACGAATGGCAGCCGATCAAAGCCGTCCGTGCTCGTTTTCCAAACGAAGCGGAAGCCACGGACATCTGGGTGCGAGAGCGCGGCTATGAAAGCCCCTATGAAAACCCCTATGCATGCCTTGAATCGTTCGCAGACCGAACTACGGAAGCAATCTTCGCGAAGGACTCAGCCAGCGTGTCCGCGCATACTGCGTTCATCGCAGACTGGTATCTGCGAGGTCCGGAAGCAATCCGTCAGCTAGTGGATGTGTACTACGCGGAACCACTTATGTGGAACGCGAGCAACGAACAAAAGCGCTGGGCTTGGGACTTTATTGCGGCCCCGGTCCGCTCGCTGTACGAAGACATGTGGGGGGCTCCCGAAGCCTGATCGGACGGCGCGCGGCGCTGACTGGAGCCGACACTCCACTCGACGCGGTACGGCCACGACGCCGGGCTATCATCGGCGGCCACGCAAGGACGCGCCGCAGTGCGCAGGAAGCCGAAACCGATGTCCGCCATCACCGTTACATCCCGCATTTGCCTGGCCGTTGCGCTGGCCCTCCCGTGGCTGGTCGCTGCGGCGGGCGCTTCCCCGGACGGCGTGGTTGCCGCCGACGTGGCGCAGGACCGCGCCGGCAACCGGCTGGAGCCGCTGATCGAACGGCTCGAGCCGGCAGCGGCCGCGACGGGCCCGACGGCGGACGGGACCGAGCGTGATGCCTCGCCGCGTTACTGCACGGCCGATGGGCAGTGGTGCCTGCGCACCACGCGCGGTGCCGACGACGGTGAGGCGACGCTGGAAGTCGAGCAGCAGGTTCGCGGTGAAGCGCAGCCGCGCAGCCGCTTCATCGCGTTGGCCGATGCCGATGGGGCCATGGTGCGGCCATGGCCGTTCATCATTCGCATGGCGTCGGGCATCGGCGCACCGAAGCCCCCGCGCGATCCGGATCAGGCCGCGCTGCAGAACGTGCTGGTGGGCGCCATCGTTTCGCAGCAGACCGGGTACTCCGGCGGTGGCGCCAGCGCGTCCACCTTGACCCTGAGCCGCATCTATCACCAAGACGACGGCATCCAGATCGATCCGGTGCTGAGCGTGGCCGCCGATGGTCATTCGATGATCCGGGCCTGCTTCGGCGAGCAAGACATGCAGCAGCGGGCCGGTGCCTGCCACGACGAATACAACTACAGCGTGGTGCTGGGGTTGGATCAGGACGGGCAGGGCATGCCGGTACTGCGTTACCGCAGCACCGCCACCCGCTTCCCGGCCGGCGTGTCGCGCCAGGGCGATTCGCTGGCGATGGGCCCGCTGAAGAAGAAGGACCTGGTGACCGAAACCGACGAAGCCTGCTCGTTCCAGCGCGTGCTGCGCTTCGTCGATGGGGCCTACCAGGCCGATCAAGCGTGGCCGGACTGCAGCGACTACACCGAGCTGTAGCGTAGGCGAGGCCGCTGCGCGGCCACATCGCCTTCCGCCTGGCGCCCGACGACTGGCGCGGGTGCCTGGCCGTGCAGCTTGTGGTGCACCGTCGCGACGCCTGACGAGGCGGTGCGATCTCAGCAGGCCATCGCAGCCAGCGTGGCAAGCAGGCATGGCAGGCATGCCTGTCGCAACACGTGTCGACGCGGTGACGGCTGACTGTTGCGCCAACGCCGGTCTCGGCGGTTCGAGTTTGCCGTTTCAACGTCGCCGTCGCGCCTTCGCAGCACATCTTTCGTCATCGCCATCGAGTTGCGGCAACCCCGTCCGCGTCGCCCATGCGTTGTGGCATCTGTCGCCCATCCAGATCCGAGGTTCTCGCGTGAGACTCCAACTCCTCGTCGCCGCCGCACTGATCGCCGTGCTGCCGTGGCAACCCGCACCCGCGCAATCGCAGGGCAACCTCATCGCGCCACCGTTGCTGGTTGCCGCCGAGGCCGAAGTACCGATCCGCGTGGCGTCGCTCGAAGTCACCTCGGAGGTCAATGGCGGCCTGGCGCGCACCACGGTGGAGATGCGTTTCCACAATCCCAACGGGCGCCAGCTGGAAGGCGAACTGCAGTTTCCGCTGCAGGCCGGGCAGACCGTCAGCGGCTTCGCGCTCGACATCGACGGCCGCATGCGTCCGGCGGTGCCGGTAAGCAAGGCCAAGGGCCAGCAGGTGTTCGAATCGATCGCGCGCCGTCGGGTCGACCCGGGTCTGCTCGAACAGACCGCCGGCAACCAGTTCAAGCTGCGCGTCTATCCGATTCCCGCCCACGGCGAACGCCGCGTTCGCATCAGCATCGACCAGGCCCTGCAGCGCGATGCTGACCGCAGCGGCTGGCGGTTCGAGCTGCCGCTGGCGTTCGCGCGTGGCGTCGGCGAGTTTCCGCTGCGAGTGATCGCCCGCGGTGATGAGGCCGCGCCGCGCGTGATCGACGGATTCGGCGATATCGCGTTCGCGCGCGATGGCGACGGCTACCTGGCGCGGCTGGACGGACGTCGCATCGCGCGCAGTGGGCTGGCGCTGCGGTTCGCCGCGGCGCCGCGGCCGCAGGTGTTCGTGCAGACGGTCGATGGCCAGCGTTACTTCCATGCCGAAGTGCCGTTCGAAGGCGCCGGCGCCTTCTCGCGCCCGCTGCCGAAGGTCGTCGGCCTGTTGTGGGACAGCTCCGCCTCGGCGCGCAACCGTGACATCGACGCCGAACTGGCCGTGCTCGATCGCTACTTCGCCGCGGTGGGCAATGCCCGCGTGCGCTTGCAGCGACTGCGCGATGTCACCGGACCGGTGGAGCCGTTCACCGTCAGCGGCGGCAACTGGTCGGCGTTGCGCGCCGCCCTGCGTTCAACGCAGTACGACGGCGCCAGCGCGCTGACCCAGTGGCAACCGCAGACCGATGTCGACGAGTACCTGCTGGTCAGCGATGGACTGTCCAACTACGGCACCGGCCAGGCGATGCCGGCGCTGGCGCCGCGCCAACGGCTGTACGCGCTCGATTCCAATGGCGCCAACGCCGACGTGGCGCGCCTGACGGCCTGGGCCGAGGCGCGTGGCGGTCGCCGGATTGTCGTCTCGCCGGGCACGGTGGCGGCTGCAACCAACACCTTGCTGAAGGACGAGTCGCGACTGTTGGCAATCGAGGGCCTCGGGACGGATGGCCTGGTGGTCGCGTCGCATTTCCCCGAATCGGGCGTACTGCGCATCGCCGGACGCCTCAACGCCGCCAGCGCGACGCTGCGCCTACGCGTGCAGGACGGTGGACCGACGGACCAGGCGTCCCCCGAGCGGGTGGTGGAAGTGCCGGTCACCGCGAGTGCGCCCGACAGCGCCCTGGTTGCCACGTTGTGGGCCGGCTACTCACTGCGCGAGCTCGCCGCCGAGCCGGAGCTGCACCGCGCGCGCATCCAGCGGATCGGTTCCGAGTTCGGCGTGGTCACGGCCGAGACGTCGCTGATCGTGCTGGAGGAGCTTGCCGACTACGCCCAGCACGACATCGTCCCACCGGCCGAGTACCGCGTTGAGGTCGCTCGGCTGCAGGCGCAACGCGGCCAGGAGCGCAAGGAATCGCGGCAGACTCGTCTGGACGAGGTGGCCGCCGAGCTCGCCGAGAAGCTGACGTGGTGGCGCACGAGCTGGCCGAAGGGCCAACCCAAGCAGACCGAGTCCGACGAGCCTGCCCCGGTGGCGTATGCCGAGGCGGCCGCGATGACGACTGCGGCGCCGCCACCGCCTACGCCGTCGCCCGCGTCGCCCTCGGTGACGGCGCGCGCCGTGGCACCGCAGGCCGGCAACACGGGCGTTTCGTTGGACCGGATCGAAGTCACCGGTAGCCGCATCAGCGAGGCCGACATGGCCAACGCCGAGAGCGAAGGCGAGGACGGCGGTGAGGCCGGCGAGGGCATCGCCATCGCCATCCAGCCCTGGCAACCCGATTCGCCGTTCGCCCGCCGCCTGCGTGATGCCGCCGCCGCCGACGTGTACGCGATCTACCTCGACGAGCGCGACAGCCACGCCGACAGCCCGGCGTTCTATCTCGACGTTGCCGACATCCTCTTCGAACGCGGCCAGCGCGAGCTCGCCCTGCGCGTGCTGTCCAACCTGGCCGAGATGAACCTCGAGAACCGGCACCTGCTGCGCGTGCTCGGCTACCGGCTGATGCAGGCGGACCAGCCAGGGATTGCGCTGCCCATGTTCCAGCGCGTGTTGCGTCTGTCGGAGGAAGAACCGCAGAGCTGGCGCGACCTCGGTCTGGCCCAGGCCGCCGTCGGCTCGCACCAGGCGGCGATCGGCAATCTGTACGAGGTGGTGGCGCGCGAGTGGGACGATCGATTCAACGGCGTGGGCATGATCGCGCTGGGCGAGCTCAACGCCATCATCGCCAACAGCCCGCGTCCGCTCGACACCAGCGCCATCGACCCACGCCTGCTGCGCAACCTGCCGGTGGACCTGCGCGTGGTACTGGCCTGGGACAGCGACAACAGCGACATGGACCTTTGGGTGACCGATCCCAACGGCGAGAAGACCTACTTCAGCAATCCCCGCAGCTACCAGGGCGGCCGGCTGTCCAACGACTTCACCGGCGGCTACGGCCCCGAGGAGTTCCTGCTGCGCGATGCCAAGCCCGGCACGTACAAGGTCGAGGCGAACTTCTACGGCGACCGCCAGCAACTCGTCACCGGCGCCACCTCGCTGCAGCTGCACTTCATCACCGGCTTCGGCACCGCCAAGGCGAGCGAGCGCAAGGTCACGCTGCGACTCAAGGAAGCCAGCGAGACGGTGGTGGTCGGCGAGTTCGAGGTGCGCTGAACGATCCGGCGCGGCGGGACGGGCTCGGCGGAACAGATGGGTTGGCCGGGGTGCGGGCGCGATGTGGCGCAGCGCCCCGGTCGTTTGCCGGCCGGCAGTGTCGGTTGGCAGCCAGCAGACCTCGCATCCGCGCACGCCGGGACCAATGGCCGCACCCGAGCCGGTGTCCGGGGCGCGAAAAAACCGCGGTCAGCGCCGCCGCCCGGGCCAACGGGCGGCGGGCCGGATGGCGGGGCAGGGCGCTGGTTGCTGCAGCGGATTGGCACCAGCGAGAGCATTCGAAGGCCCCCGACGGGCAGCTCCCCGCCGCCGCAGGCACCTTGATGCGGGAAAGCGATGCCGTCGCGGCCGTACTTGCCGTCGGCATTCTCATGCAGGGCGGATACCACGCGGCCCCGGCTGCTAGAATCGCCGACTTCCATTCGCACCAGACTCATCGGACATGATCGAACTCAATCCCGTCCGCCAGCGCATCGCCGACCTCAAGGGTCGGCTGGATGCGCTCAGGGGGTATCTTTGACTACGACGCCAAGGTCGAACGTCTCGAAGAAGTGAACCGGGAGCTCGAGAGCCCCGATATCTGGAACAACGCCGAACGCGCCCAGGCGCTGGGCCGCGAGCGCTCCGCGCTCGAGAAGGTGGTGCTGGGCATCCGCACCCTGAAGGAAGGCCTGGTCGGCGGTGAAGAACTGCTCGAACTGGCCGAGATGGAGGACGACGAGTCCACCGCCCAGGCCGTCGTGGACGACCTCGACAACTACTCGCGCGATGTCGAGAAGCTCGAGTTCCAGCGCATGTTCTCCGGAAAGATGGACGCGGCCTGCGCGTTCGTCGACATCCAGGCCGGTGCCGGTGGCACCGAGGCCCAGGACTGGGCCGAGATCCTGCTGCGCATGTACCTGCGCTGGGCGGAATCGCGCGGCTGGAAGACCGAACTGATGGAAGTCAGCGGCGGCGACGTTGCCGGCATCAAGTCGGCAACGTTCCGTGTCGAGGGCGACTTCGCCTACGGCTGGCTGAAGACCGAAACCGGCGTGCACCGACTGGTGCGCAAGTCGCCGTTCGACTCGGACAACCGCCGCCACACCAGCTTCACGTCGGTGTTCGTGTCACCGGAAGTCGACGACAACATCGACATCACCATCAACCCGGCCGACCTCAGGACCGACGTCTACCGTTCGTCCGGCGCCGGTGGCCAGCACGTCAACAAGACCGAATCGGCTGTGCGCATCACGCATGTGCCCAGCGGCATTGTCGTGGCCTGCCAGACCGGCCGAAGCCAGCACCAGAACCGCGACACCGCGATGAAGATGCTGGCCGCGAAGCTGTACGAGCTCGAGATCCAGAAGCGCAACGCCGAGCGTGACGCGGTCGAGGCCACCAAGTCCGATATCGGCTGGGGCAGCCAGATCCGCAACTACGTGCTCGACCAGAGCCGCATCAAGGACCTGCGCACCGGCATCGAGCGCAGCGACACGCAGAAGGTCCTCGACGGCGATCTCGACGAATTCGTCGAGGCCAGCCTGAAATCCGGCCTCGAGGTCGGCTCCAAACGCCTCGACGCGGTATAAGTTTCACCCGCCAGCCTGACGCCCTCCGTGGCCGTGGCTCGCGCCGTGGTCACCCTTCCCCGTGGGAGGGCGATCGCGGAGGACGCAGCTCCCGGCCCGCCCCACGCCCCCCATTCGCAACGCAGACGCCATGACCGACCAGACCCTCGCCCCCACGCCCGCCGACGAGTCCCAGCACGACGAGAACCGGCTGATCGCCGAACGTCGCGCCAAACTCACGGCCCTGCGCGGGCAGGGAATCGCGTTCCCGAACGATTTCCGCCGCGAGCACTACGCCGGCGACCTGCAGTCGCAGTACGCCGACGCCGACCGCTGGACCCAGGAAGCGCTGGATGCGGACGCGCAGCGCGTCGCCGTGGCCGGCCGCATCCTGCTCAAGCGCGTGATGGGCAAGGCCAGCTTCGTGCAGATCCAGGACGAGTCCGGCCGCGTGCAGCTGTTCCTGCAGTCCAACGCGCTGGGCGAAACCTACGACGCGTTCAAGGGATGGGACGTGGGCGATATCGTTGGCGCCCAGGGCCTGCTGACCCGTACCAAGACCGGCGAACTGTCGGTGCGCGCCGACAGCCTGCGCCTGCTGACCAAGTCGCTGCGTCCGCTGCCGGACAAGTTCCACGGCCTGGCCGACGTCGAGCAGCGATACCGCCAGCGTTACGTCGACCTGATCGTGTCGCCCGATGCGCGCGAGGTGTTCGTCAAGCGCAGCAAGATCATCCGCGCGATGCGCGCGTGGCTGGATGCGCGGCGCTTCCTCGAAGTCGAGACGCCGATGATGCATTACATCCCCGGTGGCGCCGCGGCCAAGCCCTTCGCCACCCACCACAACGCGCTCGATCTGGAGCTGTACCTGCGCGTCGCGCCGGAGCTGTACCTCAAGCGCCTGGTCGTGGGCGGCATGGAGCGCGTCTACGAGATCAACCGCAACTTCCGCAACGAGGGCGTGTCGACCCGGCACAACCCCGAGTTCACGATGCTCGAGCTGTACGAGGCCTACGCCACCTACAACGAGATCATGGACCTGACCGAAGGCGTGATCCGCGACATCGCCAGCGAAGTGCTGGGCACCACGACGGTGGACTGGGACGGCAACACGATCGATCTGGGGCCGGCGTTCCGTCGCTGGTCGATGACCGACGCGGTGCTGGAGCACAACCCGGAGATCCGTCGCGAGGAACTGCGCGACCTGGACGCGATGCGCGCCCATTGCGCCCGTCTGAAGCTCCCGATCAAGGCCGGTTACGGCTGGGGCAAGCTGCTGCTGGAGATCTTCGAGAAGACCGTCGAGCACACCCTGGTGCAGCCGACCTTCATCACCGACCATCCGGTCGAGGTCAGCCCGCTGGCGCGTGCCGCCGACCGCGATCCGGAAATCACCGACCGCTTCGAGCTGTTCATCGGCGGCAAGGAGCTGGCCAACGGCTTCTCCGAGCTGAACGATCCCGAGGACCAGGCTGCGCGTTTCCAGGCGCAGGTCCACGCCAAGGAAGGGGGCGATGACGAGGCCATGCACTTCGATGCCGATTACATCCGCGCGCTCGAAGTGGGCCTGGCGCCGACCGGCGGTCTGGGCATCGGCATCGACCGGCTGGTGATGATGATGACCGGCTCGGCCTCGATCCGCGACGTGCTGCTGTTCCCCTACATGCGGCCGGAAGCGGGCTGAAGCAGGTAACAACGTCAAAAGGCGGGGATTTCTGACAGCAGCACAGGATTTCGGGACAGCTGTTACTGGCGCCCACAGACGCTATGCTGCGTGCATGGCCGCGACGGGTCGCGGCGCATTGTTTCTCGGGAGCTGCGCATGGATGTCGTGATCGTCGATGATCAAGCTTCAGCGCGCACGATGCTGCGCCACATCATCGAAGACATCGCCTCCGAACTCCGCGTGCACGACTTCGGTGACCCCGCTGTCGCGCTGGAGTGGTGCGAGTCCAACCAGCCCGACCTGCTGCTTCTGGACTACCGGATGCCCGGCATCGACGGGCTCGAGTTCGCCCGGCGCTTCCGCCGGATGCCGTTGCACCGCGACATCCCGATCATCCTGGTGACCGTCGTCGGCGACGAGCCCGTACGGCAGGCGGCGCTGGACGCGGGCGTGATCGACTTCCTGGTCAAGCCGGTGCGCCCGCGCGAACTGCGCGCGCGCTGCCGCAACCTGTTGCTGTTGCGCCAGCAGGCAGAAAACATCAAGCAGCGGGCGCTGTCGCTTGAGCAGCGACTGCTGGCGACCATGCACGAGGTCGAGGAGCGCGAGCGCGAGACGCTGTCGCGCCTGGCCCGCGCCATCGAGTACCGCGACGCCGGTACCAGTGCCTACCTCGAACGCATGGCCCACATCGCGGGACTGATCGCCGAGCAGTTGGGCATGTTCGAGGACGATGTCCGGATGATCGAGCTGGCGGCGCCGCTGCATGACATCGGCAAGATCGCCATCCCGGACTCCGTGCTGCTCAAGCCCGGCCAGCTCACCGACAGCGAGACGGCGGTGATGCGCCGCCACCCCCGGATCGGTCACGAGCTGCTGGGAGGCAGCCAGAACCGCTTCATCCAGATGGGTGCGCTGATCGCCCTGCGCCATCACGAGCGCTACGACGGCAGCGGCTATCCCGATGGCCTGGTGGGCGAGGAGATTCCGCTGGAAGCCCGCATCGTGGCCGTGGCCGACGTGTTCGACGCACTCCTGTCGCCTCGCCCGTACAAGGAAGCGTGGGACGTGGACGACGCGCTGGCCTACCTGCGCTCACAGCGCGGCCACTTGTTCGACCCCCGCTGCGTGGATGCGCTGTTGCGCTCCCGCCCGCAGCTGGATGAAATATGCAATCGTTACTCGGCAAGTTTCGTGCGGCCGGGTGTGGAGTAGCCCCATGGTCACGGCGTGGAGCTGGATCAATCAGCGGTTGTCCAACCGACCGGACAGCGAGCATGCCCAGGCGCTGATCCGCATCGCCGTGATTTCCGTCGTGCTGGTCTACCTGCTGGTACGCGGCAAGAACGAACAACTGCCCGACAGCGAGTACTTCTACGTGCTGGGCCTGGTGGGCCTGGCGTTCCTCGCTGGCGCGGGGTTGATCGGCTGGCTGCTGGCGTTCCCGGGCACCTCGCACCCGCGGCGCGTGATGGGCATGCTGTCCGACTACGTCCTGATCGGCCTGGCGATGGCCCGGATGGGCGAGCCCATGGCCTGGGTGTACGTGATCCTGATGTGGGTCACCATCGGCAACGGCCTGCGCTTTGGCGTGCGATACCTGCTCGGGGCGATGGCGATGGCCGCGTTGTGCTTCGGCATCGTGCTGGCGGTGACGCCGTACTGGGCCGCCCACCGGAGCCTGGGCATCGGGCTACTGCTGGGCCTGGTGGCAATTCCGTCCTACCTGTCGGGCCTCTTGCGCGCGTTGACCAACGCCACCTCGGAGGCTCGGCGCGCCAATCAGGCCAAGAGCCGGTTCCTGGCCAACATGAGCCACGAGTTCCGCACCCCGCTGAACGGGCTGGCCGGCATGACCGAGGTGCTGGCGACCACCCGGCTGGACGCCGAGCAGCGCGAATGCGTCAACACCATCCAGGCATCCACCCGCAGCCTGCTGGCGCTGGTCGAGGACGTGCTGGACATCTCCGCCATCGAAGCCGGCAAGCTCAAGCTCAACCTGGTGGAGTTCTCGCCGCGCGAGCTGGTGGACGGCGTCGGCATGATCCTGCTGCCCCAGGCACGCTCCAAGCAGCTGCAGTACGAAGCCATCGTTGCGCCCGACGTGCCCGAAACGGTGCTCGGCGATGTCGTGCACCTTCGGCAGGTGCTCATCAACCTGGCCGGCAACGCGGTCAAGTTCACCGACCAGGGCAGGGTGGGGCTGGAAGTGACCCTGACGGCGGGCGAAGGCCCGCAGGTCCGGCTGCGCTTCACCGTCACCGACACCGGCATCGGCATTCCGCTGGAAGTCCGCGGCCGCCTGTTCGAGGCATTCGAACAGGCCGACGCCGGCTTGGCGCGTCGCTACGGCGGTACCGGGTTGGGCACCACCATCGCCAAGGGCCTGACCGAAGCGATGGGCGGCAGCATCGGTTTCGAGAGCGCCGAACGCCGTGGCAGCCGGTTCTGGGTGGAACTGCCTTTCGACCGCGCCGTGGTCGTGCCGGCAGCGGCGCCGGCGCCAGTTGCCCAGCCCGCGCCTGCCCATCTCGAGCCGGTCAGCGCGTCGGACGAACATCCCGAGAACGTGATCGCCTTTGCCGACCCGTTCCTGCGCCACCGCGCACGCGTGCGCAGCCTGCAGGTCCTGGTGGCCGACGACCATGCCGCCAACCGCATGGTCGTCCAGCGTCAGCTGCAGAAGGCGGGGCATCGCGTGATCACCGTCGAGGGCGGCGAGCAGGTGCTGGCCGCACTGGAAACCACGGACTACGACGCGGTGCTGGTTGACCTGCACATGCCCGGCATCAGTGGCCTGGATCTGCTGAAGCAGTTGCGTGTGATGGAAGCCGGCGGTGGCAGGCGGACCCCGGTGCTGGTGCTCAGCGCGGACGTCACGCCCGAGTCGATCCGAGCATGCGAACAGGCCGGGGCGCGCGCGTTCCTGGCCAAGCCGGTGTCGACCGGACGGCTGCTCGACGCACTGGCCGAAATCGCAGCGGGTGTGGGCGAACGCGCGGATGCGCCGCAGGCGCCGTTGTCCACGCTGCGCAGCAATGGACCGGGCGGGGACGACGGTTTCGATCCGGGCGTGCTCGACGAACTGGCCTCGCTCGGCATGGGCGAGAGTTTCGAGCGGGAGTTCATCGTCCAGTGCCTGCGCGATGCCAATGCCTGCCTGGGGGCGCTGGAGGAAGCCGGTTCCGGCACGCAATGGGAGCTCGTGCGCGAACAGGCGCATGCGCTCAAGGGCGTGGCCAGTAACCTGGGACTGGTAAAGGTTGCGACGGCCAGCGGCGAGATGATGCGCCTGCCGGATTGGCAGGTCGCGAGGGAATGGCGCCAACGGCTGGCTGGTTTGAACCAGCTGATGGCGCAGGGCAAGTTGATGCTGGAAGCGCGCGAGCGTAAGCACGGCGCGCGCGATGGCGAGAGTCCCCCCTAAGAGTCGGCCGTCTCCGATCAGGCTGCCTGCATGCCAGCGCGGCGCGTCTGCGCCCGAACGATGCGTTCCATCATCTTCAGCGACTTGTCGCCAAGGCGAAGCGCGGCATCGACCCACAGCTCGGTGATGGCCATCAGTTCCTCGCGGCTGACGGGTTGGCCGATTCCGCGCGCCAGGTTCATCGCTAGGTGCGCCTGCGGTGCCCGCTGCTGGTCGCGGATCAACTGCTGTACGGCCGCTTCGCCTTCACCGCGCGGGGCCAGGACGTCCACCACGCCGAGCTCGTACAGCTCGTCGCTGGTGTAGATCCGCCCTTCCAGGATGATCTTCTCGGCCAGCTGCGGGCTGACGCGCTTGCACAGGAACGAGTACGCGCCCATGCCCGGGAACAGCCCGAACAGCACCTCCGGCAGTCCCATGTCGACACCTTTTTCGGCAACGATGTGGTGGCACGACAGCGCGAGTTCGAGCCCGCCACCCAGCGCGTCGCCCTGCACCAGGGCAATCGTGCGCACGTCACCGCCCAGCCCGGTGTGCAGGTGGTGCACGCCATCGATGCAGCGGCGCGCATAACCAAGCAGATGCTCGCGGCGGTTGTCGCGGATCAGCTGCGCGAACAGTTGCAGATCACCACCCAGGTTGAACGCCGGAGCCATCGAGGCCAGGACCACGTGGCGCAGGCGACCGAAGGTCCGCTGTTCGTCGCGCAGAGTGATCGACGACAGGAAGCTCCACATGTCGTCCATCAACTCGGTCCGGAAACATGCCCTCACGCCACGTTGCGAGTCGGCGTGCATGTACATCCAGTGACAGGATCCCGCGGGGTCGGACTCGACCTGAAGCGTGGGATAGGTTTGGGTGCGGAGCAGCTTCTCGATGGTGTTCATCCTGCAGTCCTCGGCGAGATGTCGCCCGCAGACTGTGGTGGGCGCGGGCGGCGCGATGGAGCCCACGATTCGATGCTACACCCCCGGACGCGATGCGAAAGGCAAGATCATCGGCAGGGGGGGCGCCGCGCACGGCACGGTACCCGGACATGTCGTCCGGGTCCGGGCCTGCCTTCGGGTGGCGTTTATGCGGCTTGCGAGCGCGGTAACGGCTCCAGCACGGGCGCCTCGGGAGTCGAGTACCGATCGATCACCATCCGCGCCAGCTCCCGGTCGTCGAGCTGCCAGGGATGGAAGCCGGGCCGCAGGTAATCGAACAGGTACCCCAAGGTCCGCCGCGCCATGTGGTCCTTCGAAAACAGGTGTTGGCGCAGCTGGGTCCAGGTGGACCGTCTCCACAGCAGCTTGTCCTGCTGCAACAGCATCGCCGCGCCCAGGCCCATCAGGAGGTAGAACAGCGGCAGCACCAGCAAGGTGGCAAACACCCTCAACAGATAGCCGCCGCCGCGCACGTGCAGCACATCGAACACGACATGCTTGTGCTCGATCTCCTCGGCGAAGTGCCATTCGAACAGCGCGCGCAGGTCCGGGTCGGCATCGCGCAACAGGTCCTGGGCGAGGAACTCGTGGCCCAGGTAGGCATTGACGTGCTCGACGCACGCCACCATCGCCACCCGCAGGCGGAGCGGGGTGATCGGTTCCAGGACCTTGTACAGGAACCCGTCCACGCGTCGCTGGAATCCGCTGATCCGGTAGCCCTGCGACTCGAGCATTCGCCAGCACCGGTGGTGACCGGCGCCGTGCTGGCCTTCCTGCAACAGGAACTGCGCCACCATCGTGCGCATCGCCGGGTCCGACAGACTGGGCATGACGCGCTTGAGGGTGCGGATGTAGTACCCCTCGTTGCCCGGCACCAGCAGGGTGTAGGAATTGAGGAAGTGGGTGAGCATCGCGTTGCCGCCGCACCAGTGGCGTGGCGTGCTGGCGGAGAAGTGGGAGAGGAAACGGCGCGCCTCGATCGGCGGGCCCACGAAGGTGTGGCTTTGACTGGCCATGCGAAGACCCTCTTCAGGGAAGCTTCCGTGCGCCGTAGGCCGTGCCCCACCGACCATGCGGCATGCCTGGATGCTACTCCTCAAATCGGGCCGCAACGAAAAAACCCCTCGAAAGAGGGGTTTTCGGAGTGCTCGGGCCGGCGGCTGCCGGCACCCGGTCAGGCTGCGGCGGGCGGCGGGTCGCGCAGCTCGCGGCGCAGGATCTTGCCCACGTTGGTCTTGGGCAGCTCGGTACGGAACTCGACGTAACGCGGGTGCTTGTAGGCGGTGAGGTTGGCCCGGGCGTGCGCCTTGACGTCTTCGGCAGTCAATGCAGGGTCCTTCTTGACGATCACGACCTTGACCGCTTCGCCGGATTTTTCGTCGACCACGCCGACCGCGGCCACCTCGAGCACGCCGGGCATCATCGCGATCACGTCTTCGATCTCGTTCGGGTACACGTTGAAGCCCGAGACCAGGATCATGTCCTTCTTGCGATCGACGATGTAGAAGAAGCCCTTCTCGTCCATCTTGGCCATGTCGCCGGTGTGCAGCCAGCCGTCGGCGTCGATGACGTTGGCGGTTTCCTCGGGGCGCTCCCAGTAGCCCTTCATGACCTGCGGGCCGCGGATGCACAACTCGCCAACCTCACCCATGGGCAGCTCGTTGCCCTGGTCGTCCTTGACGCAGGCGTCGGTGGACGGGATCGGCAGGCCGATCGAGCCGTTGTAGGCCGGGATGTCCATCGGGTTGATGCAGGCCGCGGGCGAGGTCTCGGTCAGGCCGTAGGCCTCGACCAGGGTCACGCCGGTGACCTCCTTCCAGCGGTCGGCGACCGAACGCTGCACTGCCATGCCGCCACCGAGGGTGAGGTGCAGTCGCGAGAAATCGACCTGGTCGAAGCCAGGCGTGTTGAGCAGACCGTTGAACAGCGTGTTGACGCCGGTGATCGCGGTGAACGGTGTCTTCTTGAGTTCTTTCACGAACGCCGGCATGTCGCGCGGGTTGGTGATCATGTGGTTGAGGCCGCCGAACTTCATGAAGACCAGTCCGTTGGCCGTCAACGCGAAGATGTGGTACAGCGGCAGCGCCGTGATGATGACTTCCTGGCCCATCTTGGCGTTGGTGCCGATCCACGCGGCGGCCTGCTGCATGTTTGCCACGAGGTTGCGATGGGTGAGCATCGCGCCCTTTGCCACGCCGGTGGTGCCGCCGGTGTACTGCAGGAACGCGATGTCTGCCTGGCTGATGTCGACCGCCGGCAGGCTGTGCATCTGGCCCAGGGTGAGCGTGTCGCGGAAGCGGATGGCGCCCGGGATGTCGTAGTCGGGCACCATCTTTTTCACGTGCTTGAGCACGAAGTTGACGATGGGCCCCTTCGGGAAGCCGAGCATGTCGCCAAGGCCGGTGGTGATCACCTGCTTGATCGCCGTGCCCGCAACGACTTCCTGCACGGTGCCGGCGAAGTTGTCGAGCACCAGGATCGCGCTGGCGCCGGAGTCTTCCAGTTGGTGCTTGAGTTCGCGGGCGGTGTACATCGGATTGGTGTTGACCACCGTCAGGCCCGCTCGCAGGACGCCGAAGGTCGCGATGGGATACTGCAGGCAGTTGGGCAGCATGATCGCGACGCGATCGCCCTTCTTGAGCTTCAACTCGCCCAGCAGGTAGGCGGCGAACTGGATGCTGAGCTTGTCGACCTCGCCATAGGTCAGGACCTTGCCCAGGTTCGAGAACGCCGGCCGATCACGGTACTTGCTGATCGCGTTTTCGAGCACCGAGACGACGGACGGGAATTCGTCCATGTCGATCTGGGCGGGAACGCCGTCGGGATACTGGCTCAGCCAAGGACGTTCGAAACTCATCGACGATTCCCCTCTGTGTCGCGTTGCACCCCGGCGTTGTCAGTATGCGCGGCCGTACGGTGTTCGTTCACGATTGGAGCATAGGCACTAGGGACTGGCAAGGCGCTCGCGCCGCGCGGCGTCCACGGCTAGGGTGACGGTAGCGGCAACGTCGCCGCGCGATGGCACCGGACGTGCACATGGCCGCGAAGTTCGGGAAAGTGCGGGTTGCGATGGTGGTCCTGTTGGCGTCGCTGGCGCTTGTGGCGTGCCGTCGCGAACCGGCCGAGCAGCGGCTGCGGGCGGCCGTCCAGGAGCTGCAGACCGCGATCGAAGCACGCGACAGTGACGCGGTGGAAGACGTTCTGGCCGCGGACTTCATCGGCCCGGAAGGCCTGGACCGCCAGGGTGCCCGCCGCCTCGCCGCGGCGATGTTCCTGCGCCACGGCGACGTGGGCGCCAACCTGGGGCCGCTCGACATCGAACTGAAAGGCGCCAACGCCGTCGTCCGCTTTCCGGCCGTCGTGCGTGGTGGCGAACTGCTGTCGGGATCCGGTGGCGCGTACGACGTCGAGACCGGCTGGCGCGAGGAGTCCGGCGAATGGCGCCTCTACCGCGCGCAGTGGACGCCGGTGCTGTGAGGTGGAGGTCAGCGGCCGCCCCCGCGCCTCGCGCGAGGGCCGGTCGTTCCGCATGCCGTTGTCAGGCGGCCGGCCTGGCCGCCAGTTGGCGAAGGACGTAGTGGAGGATGCCGCCATGGCGGAAGTACTCCACTTCCTTTGGCGTCAGCAGCAGCACCTGGACATCGAAGCGATGCTCGGTGCCGTCGGGCTTGCGCGCGACGATCGTGGCGATCTTCGACGCGCCGTCCTTCAGGCCGGTCACGTCGATGGACTCCGAGCCGTCCAGGCCATGGCTGCGTGCACTCTCGCCGTCCTTGAACTGCAGGGGCAGCACGCCCATGCCGACCAGGTTGGAGCGGTGAATGCGCTCGAAACTTTCCGCCACCACCGCCTTGACGCCCAGCAGGTTGGTGCCCTTGGCGGCCCAGTCACGCGATGAGCCGGTGCCGTATTCCTTGCCGGCAAACACCACCAGCGGGATGCCGTCGGCCTTGTACTTCATGGCGGCGTCGTAGATTGCCAGCCGCTCCGGCGCCAGGCCGGGGCTGAAGTACAGCGTGTTGCCGCCTTCTTCGCCGCCCAGCATCAGGTTGCGGATGCGGATGTTGGCGAAGGTGCCGCGCACCATCACGTCGTCGTTGCCGCGGCGCGAGCCGTAGCTGTTGAAGTCCGCAGGTTGCACGCCGCGCGCCTGCAGGAAGCGGCCAGC
The DNA here is from genome assembly GCF_003719825.1 of Montanilutibacter psychrotolerans. GTDB lineage: Bacteria > Pseudomonadota > Gammaproteobacteria > Xanthomonadales > Xanthomonadaceae > Montanilutibacter > Montanilutibacter psychrotolerans. The sequence continues at coordinate 735,575 of NZ_RIBS01000002.1, forward strand.
CGGCGAATCCTTCTTGATGTTGCCCGCCGGCGAGATGTGGTCGGTGGTGATCGAATCGCCGAACACGCCCATCACGCGCGCGCCCAGGACGTCGTCGATCGATCCGACCGTCATCGTCATGCCGTCGAAGTAGGGCGGGTTCTTGATGTAGGTCGAGGTGGCATCCCACGCGAACGACTCGCCGTCGGGCGAGGCGATGGTGTTCCAGCGCGTGTCGCCCTTGAACACGTCGGCGTAGTTCTGTGCGAAAAGCTCCGGTCCGACGGTCGCGGCGATGACGTCGCCGATCTCCTTGTTGGTCGGCCAGATGTCGCGCAGGTACACCTCGTTGCCCTCCGGGTCCTTGCCCAGCGGGTCGCGGGTCAGGTCGATGTCGACCGTGCCGGCGATCGCGTAGGCCACCACGAGCGGTGGCGAGGCGAGGTAGTTCATCTTGACCTCGGCGTGGATGCGGCCTTCGAAGTTGCGGTTGCCCGACAACACCGCGGCCACCGCCAGGTCGTTGGCGGCGATGCCTTTGGACACCGCGTCAGGCAACGGGCCGGAGTTGCCGATGCAGGTGGTGCAGCCGTAACCGACCACGAAGAACCCGAGCTTCTCCAGGTCGTCCATCACGCCGGCCTTCTTGAGGTAGTCGGTGACCACCAGCGAGCCCGGTCCGAGCGAGGTCTTGACCCACGGCGCGGCCTTGAGGCCACGTGCGGCGGCATTGCGGGCCAACAGCCCGGCGCCGAGCATCACCGCCGGGTTGGACGTGTTGGTGCAGGAGGTGATGGCTGCGATCACCACCGAGCCGTCGCACAGCTCGGCGTCCTGGTCGTGGATTCGGATCCTGGAGATCGGCTTGGCGGCCAGGTGTTCGGCCTGTGGCTGCGCGCCGCCTTCCTCCTTGAAGTCGGACACCGCGTTGCCCACGCGTGCGGTGCGGCCGCTGGTCATGCCGCCGACGTTGGCGGCGAAGTTGGCTTTCATGTCACTCAGCAGCACGCGGTCCTGCGGGCGCTTGGGGCCGGCCAGCGACGGTTTCACCTCGCTCATGTCCAGCTGCAGGGTGGCCGAGTAGCGCGCCTCGGCCTGGCCGGGCTCGTGCCACAGCCCCTGCGCCCGGGCATAGGCCTCCACCAGTGCGATCTGCTCTTCGCTGCGGCCGGACAGGCGCAGGTAGGTCAGCGCTTCGGCGTCGATCGGGAAGATGCCGCAGGTGGCGCCGTACTCGGGCGCCATGTTGCCGATGGTGGCGCGGTCGGCCAGCGGCAGGTGCTGGAGGCCCTCGCCGAAGAACTCCACGAACTTCCCGACGACACCGTGGCTGCGCAGCATCTGGGTGACGGTCAACACCAGGTCGGTGGCGGTGGCGCCTTCGGGCAGCCGCCCGGTGAGCTTGAAGCCGACCACCTGGGGAATGAGCATCGACGAGGGTTGGCCCAGCATCGCCGCTTCGGCCTCGATGCCGCCGACGCCCCAGCCGAGCACGCCGATGCCATTGATCATGGTGGTATGGCTGTCGGTGCCGAACACGGTGTCCGGGAACGCCAGCAGTTCGCCCTCCACCTCGCGCTCGCAGACCACCCGGGCCAGGTTCTCGAGATTCACCTGATGGACGATGCCGGTGTTGGGCGGAACCACCTTGAAGTTGCGCAGGGCCTTCTGGCCCCAGCGCAGGAAGCTGTAGCGTTCGAGATTGCGTTCAAACTCGATCTTGCCGTTGAGGTCCAGCGCGTCGGCGCGCCCGAACACGTCGACCTGCACCGAATGGTCGATCACCAGTTCCGACGGGATCAACGGATTGATCTGGCTGGCGTTGCCGCCTAGCCGGGCCACCGCATCGCGCATCGCCGCCAGGTCGACCACGCACGGCACGCCGGTGAAGTCCTGCAGCACCACGCGCGCGGGCATGAAGGCGATCTCGGTGTCGGGCTCGGCGCCCGCGTCCCACTGCGCGATCGCTTCGATGTGGTGCCTGCCGACGGTCATGCCGTCGTCCTCGTGGCGCAGCAGGTTCTCCAGCAGGATCTTCATCGAATAGGGAAGCTTGGAGATATCGAAGCGCTCGCCCAGCGCCGGCAGGCTGAAGTACGTGAACGAGCGGCCGTTGACGTCGAGCTGGCGGCGGGTGGAGAAGGAGTCGGACATGGGGTAGGGGCTCCTGTGCTGCTGGCGAGGCCCCGTCGTGGGGCGCAGTGGCTGGCGCGAACCGCGCGAAGGTCGGCGCGACGGGGGTAGACCGGGTTCTGAAAGTCGCGGACGGGTCGGCGGCCAGTATCGCCAATTTGGGTTGTCTCGGCGTGTGGACAAGACCAAGGTCGAAGACACTGCGTTCCAAGGCGCTCGGGAGCGACATGTCGAAATGGACGCTGCCAGGACGCGCTCCTGAGCGACATTCCTGCAGAGAATTCCACGGCGACATCCCGGGGCGAAATTGTTGGCAAGCGCCGCGACGATGCGTCGCAGCCAGCGGCTCCGATCAGGCGTTTCCAGCGGGCGCTCCCACCGGGCGCTCCCGTCGGGTGTTCGGGCCATACGAAGAAGTGCAATCCAGGACGCCGAGCCCTGGGCCCACGCAGACGGCCCGGTCCCGCCCTCGGTGTTCAGCCGGGAGAGCGGAACCGCGGAGGCTTCGGCGCTGCATCTGCGGCGGCAACGGCCGATGAAAGCCTTGCCTCGCTTGGCTGCCGCGGTCCGCCATCGTTGCCCGGGAGGTCGCTTGCAGGCAAAATACGCGGTTGTGGAATGGCCTTTCGGCCCGTTCCCATCCCCGCCAACCCGCCCGCCCGCCGCGATTCTTGTGGCCGCCGGGCGCAGGTCCGGTGTCACCGCTTCATTTCGACGGGATCCCTGCATGCTTTCCAGCTATCGCCAACACGTTGCCGAGCGCGCCGCGCTGGGCATTCCGCCGCTGCCGTTGACCGCGCAGCAGACCGCCGACGTCATCGAGCTGCTCAAGGCTCCGCCGGCTGGCGAGGAATCCTTCCTGCTGGACCTGATCACTCACCGCGTGCCGGCTGGCGTCGACGATGCCGCCAAGGTCAAGGCCTCGTACCTGGCCGCGATCGCCTACGGAAGCGAGAGCTGCGCGCTGATCAGCCGCGAGCGCGCCACCGAACTGCTGGGCACCATGCTGGGCGGCTACAACATCCTGCCGCTGGTCGAACTGCTCGATGACGCTCAGCTCGGCGCGATCGCCGGCGAGGCGCTCAAGAACACCCTGCTGATCTTCGACGCGTTCCACGACGTCAAGGACAAGGCCGACAAGGGCAACGCCCACGCCCAGGCCGTGCTGCAGAGCTGGGCCGACGCGGAATGGTTCACCGGCCGTCCGGAAGTGCCGGAAAGCCTGACCATCACCGTGTTCAAGGTGACCGGCGAAACCAACACCGACGACCTGTCGCCGGCACCCGACGCCACCACGCGTCCGGACATCCCGCTGCACGCGCTGGCCATGCTCAAGAACCGTCGCGACGGCATCGAGCCGGAGGAAGACGGCAAGCGCGGCCCGATCAAGTTCATCGAATCGCTGAAGGACAAGGGCCACCTGGTGGCTTATGTCGGCGACGTGGTCGGCACCGGCTCCAGCCGCAAGTCCGCCACCAACTCGGTGCTGTGGTTCACCGGCGAGGACATCCCCTTCATCCCGAACAAGCGCTTCGGCGGCGTGTGCCTGGGCACCAAGATCGCGCCCATCTTCTACAACACGATGGAAGACGCCGGCGCGCTGCCGATCGAGCTCGACGTGTCGCAGATGAACATGGGCGACGTGATCGAGCTGCGCCCGTACGAGGGCGTGGCGCTGAAGGACGGCGCGGTCATCGCGCGATTCCAGGTCAAGTCCGACGTGCTGTTCGACGAAGTGCGCGCCGGTGGCCGCATTCCGCTGATCATCGGTCGCGGCCTGACGGCCAAGGCGCGTGAGGCGCTCGGCCTGCCGGTCTCCACCTTGTTCCGCCTGCCGCAGAACCCGGCCGACACCGGCAAGGGTTACACCCTGGCGCAGAAGATGGTCGGCCGTGCGTGCGGCCTGCCCGAGGTCGAGGGCGTGCGGGCGGGTATTCGCCCGGGCACGTACTGCGAGCCGCGCATGACCTCGGTGGGTTCGCAGGACACCACCGGCCCGATGACCCGCGACGAGCTGAAAGACCTGGCCTGCCTGGGCTTCAGCGCCGACCTGGTGATGCAGTCGTTCTGCCACACGGCGGCCTATCCCAAGCCGGTCGACGTCAAGACCCACCACGAACTGCCGGCCTTCATCAGCAACCGTGGCGGCATCTCGCTGCGCCCGGGCGACGGCGTGATCCACAGCTGGCTCAATCGCATGCTGCTGCCCGACACCGTTGGCACCGGCGGCGACTCGCACACGCGCTTCCCGGTGGGCATTTCGTTCCCGGCCGGTTCGGGCCTGGTCGCGTTCGCCGCGGCCACCGGCGTGATGCCGCTGGACATGCCCGAGTCGGTGCTGGTGCGCTTCAAGGGCGAGCTCCAGCCGGGCGTCACCCTGCGTGACCTGGTCAACGCCATCCCGTTGTATGCGATCAAGCAGGACCTCCTCACCGTTGCCAAGCAGGGCAAGAAGAACATCTTCTCCGGCCGCATCCTCGAGATCGAGGGCCTGCCGAACCTGAAGGTCGAGCAGGCGTTCGAGCTGTCCGATGCCTCCGCCGAGCGCTCCGCCGCCGGCTGCACCGTGCACCTCAACAAAGAGCCGATCATCGAGTACATCAACAGCAACATCACGCTGTTGAAGTGGATGATCGCCGAGGGCTACGCCGACCCGCGCTCGCTGGCCCGTCGCATCAAGGGGATGGAAGCCTGGCTGGCCGACCCGCAGCTGCTCAAGGCCGACGCCGATGCCGAGTACGCCGCGATCATCGAGATCGACCTGGCCGACGTGCACGAGCCGATCCTGGCCTGCCCGAACGACCCCGACGACGTCAAGACGCTGTCGGAGGTCTCCGGTGCGGTGATCGACGAGGTGTTCATCGGCTCGTGCATGACCAACATCGGCCATTTCCGCGCGGCGTCCAAGCTGCTGGAAGGCAAGCGCGACATCCCGACCAAGCTGTGGGTCGCCCCGCCGACCAAGATGGACGCGGCCGAGCTGACAAAGGAAGGCCACTACGGCACCTTCGGCACCGCCGGTGCCCGCATGGAAATGCCGGGCTGCTCGTTGTGCATGGGCAACCAGGCGCAGGTGAAGGAGGGCGCGACGGTGTTCTCCACCAGCACCCGCAACTTCCCCAACCGCCTGGGTCGCAACTCCAACGTCTACCTCGGCTCGGCCGAGCTGGCGGCGATCTGCTCGCGCCTGGGTCGCATTCCGACCAAGGCCGAGTACATGGCCGACATGGGCGTGCTCGATGCCAATGGCGAGGCGATCTACCGCTACATGAACTTCGACCAGATCGCCGAATACCGCGATGTGGCCGACAAGGTAACCGCTGGCTGAGCCTGCGACCCGCGACAACGAACAACCCCGGCGATGCCGGGGTTTTTCGTATGGGGCGGCGCCCATATCTCGTAGATACCGTCTTGGCCGTCAACTGCCGGGCAAGTAGTTTGGATCGAACGGCCGGCCGGATTTCACCACGCCAAAGATCAGGTGCAACAGCTTGCGCATGGCGGCGCCGATCTGC